>NZ_JBAKFW010000069.1:0-509 GCF_036888815.1 Agrobacterium sp. CCNWLW155 | reverse complement strand
GCAAAGCCATCTCGCGAGGGCGCTCCGCGAACTCGGCCGTATCGAAAGGTCGCTCTTCATGATCGAATGGTACTCAAGCCCGGCATTGCGGCGGAGATGCCAAGCCGGTCTGAACAAGGGAGAGGCCGCCCATAAGCTGAAACGCGTTGTGTTCTTCCACGAGCGAGGCGAGATCCGTGACCGGTCGTTCGAAAGCCAGGCGTTCCGCGCCTCGGGGCTCAATCTCGTCGTCAGTGCGATCGTGCACTGGAATACGGTTTATCTTGATCGCGCGGTCACACAGCTGAAACGAGCGGGGCGAGACATTCCTGATACTCTATTGAAACACATCTCGCCGCTCAGTTGGGAACATATCAACCTTACCGGCATCTACACATGGGATGCCGAACATCAGATGCCGAACGGATTTCGATCGCTCCGCCTTCCGGCTAGGCTAAGGAACGCCGCGTAAGTTCTCATTCCGTTCGTCCTTAGCGTACGATTTCGGACTGCTCTTGTTCTGACCCCAA
>NZ_JBAKFW010000068.1:0-550 GCF_036888815.1 Agrobacterium sp. CCNWLW155 | reverse complement strand
AGGAAGCTCTTGCCAAGCCAGGTGAACTCCGGCGTCAGCAGCGCGATCGGCTGCCCCATCGTATACCACTTGGCGACGCCTCTGGCGCAGACCATCATCCCGAGCGTGGCGATGAAGGGAGGAATGGCGGTCTTGGCGATCAGCATGCCACTGATCCAGCCGGCCAAAAGCCCGACAGTCAGACCGGCGAGGATCGGCCATATGGGCGACAGGTCGGTCAGAGCGGGATAAAGCGCGCGCAGATCGGTGGAACTCTGGGCCAGGGACGCGGCGACCATGGCGGTAAGGCCGACCACCGAGCCGGACGCCAGATCGATGCCGCCGGTAATGATGACGTGCGTCACACCCACCGCCAGAATTCCGATCACCGAAACCTGGAGGATGATGATCGACAGCCGCTGTTGATTGGCAAGGAACGAATTGCCGACAAAGATCCAGCCGAGAACCTCGAATGTCAGGGCAATGCCAACCAGCACAACCAGCATCGACATCTCGCTCTGGAACTTCCTTTTCGGTGCACGCTTTTCCGCCACAGCCGTGGCTTCCGATG
>NZ_JBAKFW010000067.1:0-594 GCF_036888815.1 Agrobacterium sp. CCNWLW155 | reverse complement strand
TGAACCGCCCCGGCTTTACCGGAGACCGTTTGGTTTAAGTTATGCGGCCATGGCTGGCGCGTCCAGCATGGCGTAATATCGTTCTTCGGCCTCGGCTGGCGGTATGTTGCCGATGGGCTCCAGAAGGCGTCGGTGGTTGAACCAATCGACCCATTCCAAAGTGGCGAACTCCACGGCTTCGAAGTTTCGCCACGGTCCTCGTCGATGGATGACCTCGGCCTTGTAAAGGCCGTTGATCGTTTCGGCGAGAGCGTTGTCGTAACTGTCGCCGACACTCCCGACGGACGGCTCGATGCCCGCCTCCGCCAGCCGTTCGGAATAGCGAATTGACACGTATTGCGAGCCGCGGTCGGAATGATGAACCAGCCCGCCCCGTTTGACGGGTCGCCGCTCATGAAGTGCTTGGTCGAGGGCATCGAGCACAAAGCCCGCATGGGCAGTCCGGCTCGCCCGCCAACCGACGATACGGCGTGCGAAGGCATCAATGACGAAGGCCACGTAAACGAAGCCCTGCCAGGTCGCGACATAGGTGAAATCGGATAACCACAGCATGTTCGGCGCTGGAGCGAAGAACTGTCGGTTCACCCGGTCTAG
>NZ_JBAKFW010000066.1:0-668 GCF_036888815.1 Agrobacterium sp. CCNWLW155 | reverse complement strand
CATTCGATCATGAAGAGCGACCTTTCGATACGGCCGAGTTCGCGGAGCGCCCTCGCGAGATGGCTTTGCTTCGGAGACGCGGACAGCTTCTTAAGGATCGTAGACGGCACCACGGACCGAGTCGTGATCGACGCCGCAAGATGGAGCAGGTCGTCCCAATGGTCGAGGATCAGATTGGCATTGATCGGCGCCCCGATGTGGTTCGACAGCGCCGGATATGCATCGCACTTGTCGAACGTGTGGAACTTCCGGTCTTTGAGATTACGCAGTCGTGGTGAGAACCGCTTTCCGATCAAGGCGAACAGCCCGAAGATATGATCACTGGCACCGCCCGTGTCGGTAAAGTGCTCCTGGATGTCGAGGACCGTGTCCTGATCTGACAGATGGCTATAAAACTTCGATCCGGGCTCGCTGCCGTAATGCAAGTTGATGTCGCCGCGCTTTGCAGCTCGATCGCTCGCACGGAAGAATTGGCCATCCGACGACGAGGTCGTGCCATCTCCCCAAAGGCGGGAATGCGGATGCCGGGTGCGCGCATCGGTGATACACGCTTGCGCTGCGCGGTAAGTCTCAGATCGAGCATGGAATGTGCGCATCCACCCAATCTGGTGAGCGCTGATCCCCTTGGATGCGCCCGCCATTCGCTTCGGGCCGAGGTTCGTCGCATC
>NZ_JBAKFW010000065.1:0-732 GCF_036888815.1 Agrobacterium sp. CCNWLW155 | reverse complement strand
TGAACCGCTCCGGGTTTGCCGGAGACCCCAACTCGTGAGAAGTAGGGTCTATGACAAGCAAAACGACGAACAAATTCTCTCCTGAAGTCCGCGCCCGTGCCGTTCGGATGGTGACGGAACATGAAGCCGAACACTCATCGCGCTGGGCGGCGGTATCATCGATAGCGGCCAAGATCGGCTGCTCGGCGCATACCCTTCATGAATGGGTGAAGAAGGCGGAGGTCGACAGCGGCAAGCGTGCGGGTTTGCCGAGTGACGTGGCGGAGAAGATGAAGGCTCTGGAGCGGGAGAACCGCGAGCTTCGTCAGGCGAATGAGATTTTACGCAAGGCCTCGGCGTATTTTGCCCAGGCGGAGCTCGACCGCCCACTGAAGCGATGATCTCCTTCATCGACGAACACCGCTCGGTGCTCGGGGTCGAGCCGATCTGCAGACTGCTGCCGATTGCCCCGTCCACCTATTATGAGGTCATCGCCAAGCGCACAGACGTGGACCGCCTGTCGGCCCGCGAACGCAATGATATTGCCATGAAAGTCGAGATACGCCGGGTGTTCAACGAGAACTTCCAGGTCTATGGCGTGCGCAAGGTCTGGCGGCAATTGCAGCGAGAAGGTTACGACATCGCCCGCTGCACCGTCGCGCGGCTTATGAGAACAATGGGGATTCAAGGCGTCATTCGCGGCAAGCCGATCAAAACCACCGTGTCGGACAAGTCCGCTCCATGTCCACTAGA
>NZ_JBAKFW010000064.1:0-765 GCF_036888815.1 Agrobacterium sp. CCNWLW155 | reverse complement strand
GCAAAGCCATCTCGCGAGGGCGCTCCGCGAACTCGGCCGTATCGAAAGGTCGCTCTTCATGATCGAATGGTACTCAAATCCGGCACTACGGCGGAGATGCCAAGCCGGTCTCAACAAGGGCGAGGCCGCCCATAAGCTGAAACGCGCTGTGTTCTTCCACGAGCGGGGCGAAATCCGCGACCGGTCGTTCGAGAGCCAGGCATTCCGCGCCTCTGGTCTCAACCTCGTCGTCAGTGCGATCGTCCACTGGAATACAGTCTATCTCGACCGCGCAATCACACAGCTGAAGCGAGAGGGTCGAAATATTCCTGATACTCTGTTGAAGCACATCTCGCCGTTAAGTTGGGAGCATATCAACCTTACCGGCATCTACACCTGGGATGCCGAACATCAGATGTCCAACGGATTTCGACCGCTCCGTCTGCCAGTCGGGCTACGTCGGGTCGCATAAGTTCTCAATCCGTTCGCCCTTAGCGTACGATTTTGCACTCCTCTTGTTCCCGCCCCTTTGTGGCCGGTAAATGACCGACGCCCGCAGTAAGATAGGAACAGTCCCGGACGCACAATCGGGAATGCGGTAGCCAACCCGCGCATCAGAGCTTGATCACCGACGTCCTTGAGTTCCGCCTCCACCCATACGCGATCATCATGATAAACAGCCGTCCGTCAGAACGGGTGGTCCAGCATGTGAACCGCTCCGGGTTTGCCGGAGACCCCAACTCGTGAGAAGTAGGGTCTATGACAAGCAAAACGACGAACAAATTC
>NZ_JBAKFW010000063.1:0-807 GCF_036888815.1 Agrobacterium sp. CCNWLW155 | reverse complement strand
GAGAATGCGTTTTCGATGGGATTAAAGTCGGGACTATAGGGTGGCAGGAACATGAGTTTGGCGCCGGCGCGCTCGATGGCGTCGCGCACCCCGGCTGCCTTGTGGGCCGGCAGGTTATCCATAACGACGACGTCGCCGGTCTGAAGGGTCGGCGAGAGCACTTGCTCGACATAGGCCAGGAAGACATTGCCGTTCATCGCTCCATCATAAACGAAGGGTGCGGTCATGCCTGTGAGGCGGAGCGCGCCGGTGAATGTCGTTGTTTTCCAGTGGCCATGCGGCACGCCAGCTCGGCAACGCTCACCTCGAATGGCACGCCCTCGCAGACGCGCCATCTTCGTCGAGAGACCGGTTTCGTCTATAAAGATCAGCTTCTCCGGATCGAGGTCGAGTTGCCCTTCAAACCAGGCTCGCCGGCGTTTCAGGACGTCCGGCCGGTCTTGCTCCAATGCATGTGCGGACTTTTTTTAAACGTCCAGCCGCGGCCCCGCAGCCAGGCGCCGAGCGCGCTTCGGCTGATACCTACTTGCCGCTCAACAGACAGACGCTCGACCATTTCATCGAGCGTCACGTCCTTCCGGTCGTCGATCATGGCCACGACAAACGTCTCATGTGCATCAAGGACCGATGGCCGTCGCCAGCCTTGCGGCCGGGACGTAGGTTCACCGTCACTCGCTCGTGCGATCCACCGGATCGCCGTCGAAATCCCAACCCCGAACCGCGCCGCCGACTGGCGCGCAGACATGCCCGCCGCAGACGCTTTTAACACGCGTAGTCGAAGATCATCGCTCAGTGCTCGTCCCATCA
>NZ_JBAKFW010000062.1:0-836 GCF_036888815.1 Agrobacterium sp. CCNWLW155 | reverse complement strand
CCAATGATGGTGGCAGCATAATCGAGGCGGAAATCCACTTAACAAAACGCCCGAAACTGTTCAGACAAACCGAGCCAGCTCTTTATAAACGGTCCAGTTTTTGGGGATCAGAGCAGTCGGAGGTGAGCTTTAAGTCCAAGCCATTGATAGGAATAGGAGAAATGGCCTTCTGCCCAAGAAAACTACCCCATAAGATATCGCGAAAAATGAAACCTTGCATTCCACTGAGCGGGTTCGTCGGCAGCATCACACCAAGTTTGACCCCGCCCAGATGCCAGTTCCCCTCCGCGATTTCAGTTACGCCGTTATAGGCTCTCTCAATCGGATCTGAAATAACGTGCGCCGCCGTTATAAGGAGACCGCTGCAACTAATAAAGAAGCCTGTACCCAAGCACCGCAAGACCGTCTCGCCTGGAATATGCGCTACAATTGGCACAATACTTTGGCCAAGAATGGAATGGATCGTACCGATAAAGGGCATATCACCGACAAAAATATTGTTCTCGATTGCATAAAAGTCGGGTTCAGCGCCGGGCACCGGTTTAATGGAAACCGGTTTTAAACTTTGGATTTGCCAAACTTTGTCGTCTCTCTGCCCAAAAAAGACCTTTAAGATTTCCACCGGGCTATCCTTCATTTATGTTGCGCCGCATGCCCTTGCAGTCATGCATGCTAGAGCAGATCCTGTGATCGATGAATCGATTGTGAAGTGACGGGGCGAGCGGGAGCTGATTCAACATCCACTGCGAAAGAGGTGGATGATGGGACGAGCACTGAGCGATGATCTTCGACTACGCGTGTTAAAAGCGTCTGCGGCGGGCATGTCTGCGCGCCAG
>NZ_JBAKFW010000061.1:0-854 GCF_036888815.1 Agrobacterium sp. CCNWLW155 | reverse complement strand
CCGAGCTGGAATTGCGCAAGCAGGGCGTGGAGGTTGGCGCATTCCTGCGCGAGACCCGCACCGGCCGCGTTCATTTCCTCGACCATGGCGGCGTTCTGCTGCGTGGCCTGATCCATGTGGTTGACGGCGGTGTTGACCTCGGAAAGGCCAGCCGACTGTTCCTGCGCCGCAGTGGCGATGGCATCCATATGGGTGTTGACGGAAAGCACCAGCTGCTCGATTTCGGAAAGCCCGACGCCGGTGTCGGCGACCAGCTTCACGCCCTCACCCACCGCAACGGCAGATGTGTTGATGAGCTGCTTGATTTCCTTGGCGGCATTGGCGGAGCGCTGCGCCAGTTCGCGCACTTCCTGTGCGACGACGGCAAAACCCTTGCCCGCATCGCCCGCCCGCGCCGCCTCGACGCCCGCATTCAGCGCCAGAAGGTTGGTCTGGAAGGCGATTTCGTCGATGACGCCGATGATCTGGCCGATCTGGCGCGAGGAATGTTCGATGCGTTCCATGGCGGAAACGGCATCGCGCACCACCTTGCCGGAAAGATCGGCCTTTGACCGTGCTTCACGCACCGTGTCGCGCGCCTCGCCTGCTCGCTTGGAGGTGGCGGAAACATTGGCGGTGATCTCTTCCAGCGCGGCGGCGGTCTCTTCCAGAGAAGCGGCCTGCTGCTCGGTGCGGCGGGAAAGATCGTCGGATGCCGATGACACCTCATGCGCGCCGCCGTTCACTGTCTGTACGGACTGGCCGACGCTTGTGAGCGCTTCGCGCAGCTGATGCACGGAGCTGTTGAAATCGTGGCGCAGCGCCTCGAATTGCGGAGCGAACGGCGTGGCGATCTCGCAGACCATGTCGCCGGA
>NZ_JBAKFW010000060.1:0-916 GCF_036888815.1 Agrobacterium sp. CCNWLW155 | reverse complement strand
GTGGCGCCGGCGACGATGTTCTGATCGGCGGCTGGCACGACGACACCTATTTCTACGATCTCGGCGACGGCAACGATGTCATCGTAGAAGCCAGCTATGAGGGGAGTAACGACAGGCTTGTTTTTGGACCGGGTATTCTTGCTGAGCAACTAAGTTTTAGTTTTCACGCCTACGACATAGACACGCTGATCATACATTTGCCAGACGGCTCAACGATCACCATCAAAGATGCTTTCGGATCAGGCGGGGCTGGAATAGACCGTGTCGAGTTTGCAGACGGCACGATCTGGAATCGTGATCAACTTGCTGCGGTGGTGGGAAGAACACAGGCCTTGTTGAATGCCATTAGCGGTGACGGCGGCGCGAATACACTCCTCGGAACATCCGGAAACGACAGCTTGAAGGGTCTGGATGGCGCCGACACGATTTCTGGTGGCGCGGGCGACGACTATGCCGATGGCGGATGGGGCGACGACATCTATGTCTTCAATCGTGGTGATGGGCACGATGTGTTCTACGGCGACATCGGTTCCGACGCTTTGCGCTTTGGCGCCAACGTCTCTCCGGCCGATATCGTTGTGCAGCTGATGGAGGCTGATCACTCCTTCCTGACGCTGAAGATAGCGGGAACGACTGACGAGGTCAGCATCAGGGACGTTGAAAAGATCGAGTTCGCCGATGGCACGGTTTGGACGGAGACGCAGCTCTATAAGGTCTACGCTGACCAGAACTCGACTTCCGGTGATGACTATATCCATACTTATGACAGCAATGATGTGATCAATTCGGGTGCCGGTGACGATCGTATCTATGCTGACGAAGGTGACGACACGATCTCTGGCGGTGCTGGCGACGACTACGTCGATGCGGGTTATGGCCATGACACCTACGTCTTTAACCGCGGTGATGGCCGTGA
>NZ_JBAKFW010000059.1:0-1048 GCF_036888815.1 Agrobacterium sp. CCNWLW155 | reverse complement strand
CTTGAGGGGGCGACAGGCGTTTTCGGCGATGAAACCAAGACGGAGCCGGCGGGTCCAACCGTCGATGTCAAAACGCTGCATGCCAAGATCGGCGAGCTGACACTGGAGAACGATTTTTTATCCGGTGCGCTCGGCAAGGCGGGATTGCTGGGCGGAAAGAAATGATCGACCGCGCACACAAACTGTCGGTCGCACGCTAGGCGAAGCTTCTCGGCTTCAGCCGTGGAAGCGTCTATCATCTGCCTCGTCCAGTGTCCGACGGCGATCTGGCCTTGATGCGGCGGATCGACGAACTGCACCTCGACTACCCGTTCGCGGGAAGTCGGATGTTGCAAGGGCTCTTGAGAGGAGAAGGGCTGGAGGCTGGGCGGCTGCACGTCGCCACGCTGATGAAGAAGATGGGCATCGAGGCGATCTATCGTCGCCCGAACACATCGAAACCGGCACCCGGGCACAAAATCTATCCCTACCTCCTGCGAAAGCTGGCGGTCACCCGACCCAACCAGGTCTGGGCGATGGATCTGACCTACATTCCCATGGCGCGGGGCTTCGTCTATCTCTGTGCCGTCGTCGACTGGTTCAGCCGGAAGGTCCTGTCATGGCGGCTGTCGATCACGATGGAAGCGGCCTTCTGCATCGAAGCGGTCGAGGAAGCGCTCGCCCGCTATGGCAAGCCCGACATCTTCAACACGGATCAGGGCTCGCAGTTCACCTCGATGGACTTCACGGCGCTGCTGAAGAAGGCGGAAATCGCCATCTCGATGGATGGCAAGGGCGCTTGGCGGGACAATGTCTTCGTTGAACGCCTCTGGCGGTCGATCAAATATGAGGAGGTCTACCTCCACGCCTACAAGACCGTGTCGGAGGCCCGCATCGGCATTGGCCGATATCTGACTTTTTACAATAGCCGACGCCCACATTCATCCCTTGACCGGCAGACGCCGGATCAGGCCTACTTCAACGCGCTGGCACCAATGATGGTGGCAGCATAATCGAGGCGGAAATCCACTTAACAAAACGCCCGAAACTGTTCAGACAAACCGAGCCA
>NZ_JBAKFW010000058.1:0-1277 GCF_036888815.1 Agrobacterium sp. CCNWLW155 | reverse complement strand
AAAATGTAATCGTTGACATCTGGATTTTTGTGTTGTTGTATACGTTAACATCACAAATTTGACGGCCTTAATGGCTGCGGGAACTTACGATCAAGGGCACGATGTGTGCTGCCCAATGGAGACCTACAAGTGAAGAAGTTGAATGTTGCGCTTATCGGCACGGGGTTCATGGGCAAGGCCCATTCGATAGCAACGGCGGTTGTGCCGATCCTGTTCGGTTCTCCGATCGAGATTGAGCGCAAGGTGGTCGTCGATATCGACGAGGAGTTGGCGCAGAATGCCGCCAAACAATATGGTTTTGCGGAATATGCAACCGACTGGCGCGAGGTCGTTTCGCGGCCTGACATCGACATCGTTGATATCTGCACGCCCAACAGCACTCATGCAGAGATCGCGATCGCGGCTGCAAAGGCCGGCAAGCACATCATGTGCGAGAAGCCGATGTCGATGACGGTCGCCGAGGCGGAAGCCATGCTCGCGGCAGCGGAAGAGACCGGCGTTGTGACAATGGTATCTTATAACTACCGCCATACGCCGGCCCTGCAGATGGCCAGGAAGTTGATCGAGGAGGGACGCATTGGCGACATCCTGACCTTCCGCGGTTATTACCTGCAGGACTGGGGCGCGGACCCGGAAAAGCCACTCTCCTGGCGCTTCAACAAGGCTCTGGCGGGTTCTGGTACGCTCGGCGATATCGGGACGCATGTGATCGATGCCGCACGCCTTCTGGTCGGCGAGTTTGCTTCGGTCAACGCAATCGTCAAGACCTTCATCCCGGAGCGTCCGCTACCGGCGGGCCGCTTCTTTGGTCCGAGCGGGGCTGCATCGACGGAGAAGGGCAAGGTCGATGTCGATGATACGGCGCTGACGATGATCAAGTTCTCGAACGGCGCGCATGGCACCATTGAAGTGACGCGTAACTCCTGGGGTCATCATAACCAGCTCGGCTTCGAGATCCACGGCTCGAAGGGCTCGATCGCCTTCGATTATCAGCGCCTCAATGAGCTGCGCGTCGCCTTTGCCGATGATCCGGCCGACGCCTTCGGCTTCCGCACAATTTACTCTGGTCCGAACCAGCCGTTCGGCGACAAGCTGTGGCCCGTCGCCGGCATGGGGCAGGGCTACATCGATATCAAATCGATCGAATGGTACAACTTCCTGAAGGCCATCGCTGACAAGACGTCGGCTTCGCCGGACTTCAAAGACGGCGTGCAGATCGAGCGCATCGCAGAGGCCATTCTCGTCTCCGGTCAGACCGGAGCATGGGAAAATATCGA
>NZ_JBAKFW010000057.1:0-1297 GCF_036888815.1 Agrobacterium sp. CCNWLW155 | reverse complement strand
TGGGGTCGGAACAAGAGCAGTCCGAAATCGTACGCTAAGGTCGAACGAAACCGGAACGATACCGTAGATCGGATGTGCAACATCCGATCTCTGTGGATTGCCATCGACATGCGCCAATTTTGATTTCTCTGTCCGGCCCGACTCGACAACGCTTCGAGCAGATTGCTCATCAATGGAGTCGGGCGATGGCAAAGCGCAAGCTTCTTAAAGATCAAGATCGCCGGAAGCTTGTCGACATACCAGTCGACGAGGATAACCTAATCCGACACTATTCGTTGTCATTGGCGGATCGCCTGGAGATTGAACTGCGGAGACGTAATCACAATCGGCTCGGCTTTGCCATCCAGCTATGTCTAATGCGATACCCGGGTCGAGTGCTTGGAGCAGAAGAAACTCCGCCTCGCGCCATGCTGAAGTATGTTGCTGATCAGATCGGCGCCGCTCCAGACGAATTTGCCCTCTATGCACGCCGCGAAGAAACCCGTCGGGATCATATGGCGCGGCTAATGGTGTATCTGGATACGAGAAGCGCGACGCTGCAAGATCGCCGCGCCGCGCTATTGGCGGCAATTCAAGCGGCGACCATGTCCGACGACGGTGCTGCGATAGCCAGTTCGACTGTCGCCGCGTTTCGCGAACGCGGCGCTCTTCTGCCGGCGATCGACACGATCGAACGCATCGGCCTTGCCGGCCGTGCCATAGCCCGGCGGCGAGCAGAAAGAACCCTGATTGAAGACATCCCACTCGATAGGCTTCAATCACTGGATAAGCTGTTAGAGGTTGACCCGTCGATCGGCCAGACCCGCTTTCATTGGCTGCGTTCGGCACCAGAAGCGCCGGCCGCGTCGAACCTCGTCGGGCTGACCGAGCGGATAGCCTTTCTGCGGCGGCTGGAGATCGATCCGGAACTGCAGGCGCGCGTGTCATCCGGACGGTGGGACCAGATGATCCGGGAGGGCAACGCAACGCCGGCCTGGCTTGCCAACGACTTCAACGCCAGCCGTCGCCACGCTCTGATCGTGGCCCAAGTCATCAAGCTTTGCCAGAAGCTCACGGACGATGCGGTGACGATGTTCATCAAGCTGATGGGTAAATTGTTCTCGCAAGCCAACAATCGAAAGAAGCAGCGACAGATGGACTGCAGAGCGAATACCGCCAAAGCGCTGCGCATGTTTCTAGATACGATCACCGCACTGCAGTCCGCCAACGACTATGGTCGAAACGCATTGGATGTTCTCGACCAGAAAGTCGGATGGCACCGGCTGCTGAGAATGAAGCCAGAACTCGAGTCGATGGT
>NZ_JBAKFW010000056.1:0-1310 GCF_036888815.1 Agrobacterium sp. CCNWLW155 | reverse complement strand
AACGCATTGGATGTTCTCGACCAGAAAGTCGGATGGCACCGGCTGCTGAGAATGAAGCCAGAACTCGAGTCGATGGTCGACGACAACGAGGCACCGCCGTTGACCGTGGCAGCCGAACAATACGCGACCGTCCACAAATACAATGGTGCATTTCTTCAGGCCTTCACGTTTCGCTCGGCGCATCGCCACGACCCGCTTCTGGCGGCAATTGCGCTGCTGAAACGGCTTTATGCCGAGAAGCGGCGGACACTCCCTGATCGCGTGCCGCTCACCCATCTCAGCCAAACTGATCGACGGCTTATCTTCGAACAAGGGAAACCTGATCGCCGTCTCTACGAGATCGCCACGCTAGCGGCTTTGCGAGACCGGCTTAGATCTGCGGACATTTGGGTCGACGGCAGCCGATCTTTCCGGCCGATTGACGAGCATCTGATGCCGCGGTCGACATTCATCACGATGAAGGAAGAAGATCGTCTCGGTTTGGGGGTCCAAGGCGACGGCGCGCAGTGGCTTGCTGAAGCGTGCCAGATGCTCGAGTTCAACCTGCAGCGTCTTGCGCACAGAGCACGATCCGGAAAGCTCGAAGGAGTTCGTCTTGAGGCCGGAACGTTGATCGTCACACCAACTGCCAGCGAAGTCCCCGTGGCAGCAGAGGAACTGAATGCCGAGATCAGCGATATGTATCCGTTGGTCGAGGTTCCCGACTTGTTAAGGGAAGTGCATGAATGGACCGCCTTTGCGGATCACTTCACGCATGTTCGCACCGGCGACATCCCGAAAAATGTCTCTGCCATGCTCGCTGGTGTACTGGCCGATGCGACGAACCTCGGCCCAAAGCGAATGGCGGGCGCATCCAAGGGGATCAGCGCTCACCAGATTGGGTGGATGCGCACATTCCATGCCCGATCGGAGACCTACCGCGCGGCGCAAGCGTGCATCACCGATGCCCACACCCAGCATCCGCATTCGCGCCTTTGGGGCAATGGCACAGCGTCGTCGTCCGATGGCCAATTCTTCCGTACGAGCGACCGGGCTGCAAAGCGCGGCGACATCAATTTGCATTACGGTAGCGAGCCCGGATCGAAATTCTATAGCCATCTGTCAGATCAATACGGCTACTTCAGCATTTTGCCCATCAGTCCCACCGAGAGCGAGGCGGCCTATGTGCTCGATGGGCTCTTCGACCAGGACACGGTGCTCGACATTCAGGAACACTTTACCGACACGGGCGGCGCGAGTGATCATATCTTCGGGCTCTTCGCCTTGATCGGAAAGCGGTTCTCACCGCGACTGCGCAATCTCAAAGACCG
>NZ_JBAKFW010000055.1:0-1604 GCF_036888815.1 Agrobacterium sp. CCNWLW155 | reverse complement strand
CCGTGCACATGTGTCGTACACGAACGCATCACCATTGCCTTTTTGCCGGTGAACCGAACAGACGGCGTATAGTTTTTATCATGGCCGCAAAAATCCACGACCGGATAGGGAATAGGCACCACCGACGAGCCAACCGGTGTCAGGCATACATCAGGTGCCAAAGAGACGATACGCGCCTCATCGATGTCACGCAGTCCCTCACGCGGTGTCCCCGTCGTCCATGTGCCGGGATATTGGGGCTCTCCGATATAATTGTCGCGGGGGACGCTCATGCTGTCTCCCTCTCGGTTAAAGCCGCTTCGGTTTCGGGCGACTTCAGACGAACGCGCGTCAGGGTAAGTTTTGTTTCACCGGCATCGGGAAGAGGAAACCTGATGCGCCAGGTCAGAAGCACCCGTCCGTCATTGCGCCAGTCGAATTGCACACCATCAAGCTTCAGCACACGCCATTCATCGCGATCTTCGCGAGAGCAATGGACACCGAGGGTAAGGCCAGGCAACGAGCCTTTCGCGACCGGATGCTCAGAACTCAGGTTAACCAGCTCGTAGTTCTCGTCACCCTTGAGGTGAGGCGTCGCGATGAGATCAGGATGGGCCGCCTGCCAGAAGCGTGGATCAAAATCACGCGGCAAGAGGGGGTGCCTCTCCTCCCGCCAACCATCATCATAGGTTCCGGAATATTGCTGACGGAACTGCCACCAAGGCGAAACGAGCCCAAATCCCTGCGGTTCCGGCGTGCTCCGCCAATCGGAATGCTCACCGACGGCAGCGATCTGCGGAGCTGGAACAGGCCCGGCGTCGGCAGGCATCTCAAGATTGACGATGCCGCACCCAAGCGGGTTTCGGCGCTCCACGTCAATCGGTGTTTCCGTCCCCGCGTCACCTGTGCCAGGGATCGCGCCGCCATAAGCGTTGCGCCAGCATATGGCCACGCTTCTAGCCGGTTCAGGATCGCTCAGTTTCCAATCCGCTATGACACGTTTGGCTTCCCTGGCGGAAAAACCTGCCCATTTCTCCTTAACGACAGGCTGCCAGAAGCGTCTGCCGAAAACCTCGATTTGCTTGAAAATTCCGCCAACGCGGATGGAGGCACGCCAGGATTTCTCCGGCTCGCCGCTCGCAGACCACGCATTCCCGAGAAAGGTTATATCCGTCCCGGGCTTGTCCGGGGTAAGATCGCTTTGGCGCAGGAGGACGGTCTGGTGCGGATCGCCCTCATAGGCGTCCTCCCATTGAAAACTTTCCTGCTCGGCTGCGATATCCAGAGAACCGCCCTGGGCATGCATGAATGTTGCACGCACGGAGACGATACAATCGAGCCCTCCTTCGGCATCGAACTGACGGAAAGCCATGGCGGGAAACGGCAGGCGGTTCTGAAGTTCCAAGACCCGGCCTCCGTCAGTTCAGATCGATCGGCTTGCCGCGAAGCTGAAAATGATCCGTCGCCACGAAGTTGAAGGTCTTGCCAAGAATGATGACCTCGCCATTCGCCTTCATGATGAATTTGGAATCGCCGCATTCGATGACGAACTCTTCACCGACTGCAATCTTCTTGAACTTTCCGACGCTTTCCAGCGACGTCTGGCCGACATTCGTAACCTTGCT
>NZ_JBAKFW010000054.1:0-1607 GCF_036888815.1 Agrobacterium sp. CCNWLW155 | reverse complement strand
GGGGATGCGGACTAAAACTTGGACCACCAGGAGGTAGTTCATGTATTCCCATGCCGACCGAATTCGCGCGGTCGAGCTGTATATTAAGCTCGGCAAGCGGGTTAAGGCGACGATCCGCCAATTGGGTTATCCCACGAAGAATGCGCTGAGGAACTGGTATCGAGAGTACCAGCAGCATCAAGACCTGCGCGTCCGTAGTGCGGCTCGCGCACCGAAGTTTTCTGAGGCCCAGAAGCAGACAGCGCTTGAGCATTACCGTACTCACGATCGCTGTATCTCTGTGACGATGAGGGCGCTGGGTTATCCAGGTCGCGGGACTTTGACAGCATGGGTTCGAGAGGCGTTTCCGCAGACGAGAACTTCGATGGCAGGAAGATCCTGGCGTCCGGCTTATCCTGAAGCGTTGAAGCAGGTCGCTGTCCTCGATCTTTGCAGTGGAGAGGAAAGTGCCCAGCAGGTAGCCGACCGGATAGGCGTATGCCGGCCGACGTTGTACGCTTGGAGGAATGAGTTACTCGGTCATGAGGCTGCCTCATCGATGAAACGCCGCAAAACCTCAGCGCCGGCACCTGAGCGCGAGGAACTCGAGCGACAGCTTGAGGCCCTCCAGCGCGATGTCCGACAATTGCAACTCGAGCATGATCTGCTGAAGAAGGCCAATGAACTGCTAAAAAAAGGTCTGGGCGTCGATCTGCAACTCCTCAGTAATCGGGAGAAGACACAGCTGGTTGACGCCCTCAAAGATACCTATCGATTGCCGGAACTGCTTGTGCAGTTGGGGATTGCGCGTAGTTCGTACTTCTACCACCGCGCCCGAGCAAACCTGGAAGACAAGTATGTCGCCATCCGTCGCGACCTGACGGAAATCTTCGAAAGCAACCATCGCTGCTACGGCTATCGCAGACTGCAGGCGTCTCTGGCCAGGCAGAGTGTGACAATCTCGGAAAAGGTTGTGCAGCGATTGATGAAACAGGAGCGTCTGATCGCCGCCAGACCACGGCGACGGCGTTTTGGCTCTTACTTGGGAGAAATCAGTCCTGCGCCTGAGAACCTGATCAACCGCGACTTCCATGCCAAAACACCGAACGAGAAATGGCTCACGGACATTACCGAATTCCAGATCCCAGCCGGCAAAGTGTATCTCTCGCCCATCATAGATTGCTTCGACGGGATGGTGATCAGCTGGTCGATTGGAACGCAACCTGATGCGGGCCTGGTCAACACAATGCTGGACGCCGCCATTGAAACTGTCACCGACGGCGAAGGTGGGACAATTGTCCATTCCGATCGCGGAGCGCATTATCGTTGGCCCGGCTGGCTCACTCGGATTAACGATGCGAAATTGGTTCGCTCGATGTCCCGCAAGGGCTGTTCCCAAGACAACGCTGCGTGCGAAGGCTTCTTTGGACGGTTGAAAACGGAACTCTTCTATCCACGAGACTGGAAAACCATCACAATCGAGCAGTTTGTCCGCGAGGTGGATAGCTACATCCGATGGTACAATGAGAAGCGCATCAAATTATCATTGGGATCGCTCAGCCCGATCGAGTATCGCAGAAGTCTCGGCCATAACATCTGAATCAGTCCAAGTTTTTATCCGCATCCCC
>NZ_JBAKFW010000053.1:0-1739 GCF_036888815.1 Agrobacterium sp. CCNWLW155 | reverse complement strand
TCGCTGTGGATGTTGAATCAGCTTCCGCTCGCCCCGTCACTTCACAATCGATTCATCGATCACAGGATCTGCTCTAGCAAGCCGCGAGGCGTGCCTCGCGTCGATGACCGACGGCTGCTCAACCGCATCTCTGGGTTCTACGATCAGGTGCCCCATGGCGTGATTTACCAGAAAGATATGGTCCG
The DNA here is from genome assembly GCF_036888815.1 of Agrobacterium sp. CCNWLW155. NCBI lineage: Bacteria > Pseudomonadati > Pseudomonadota > Alphaproteobacteria > Hyphomicrobiales > Rhizobiaceae > Agrobacterium > Agrobacterium sp. CCNWLW155. The sequence continues at coordinate 1,554 of NZ_JBAKFW010000053.1, read as the reverse complement.
TACACAACGTGCTATAATCGATGCAGGCCTCTCCCATCTCGGCATTCGTCATTGCATGGAACCGAAGGAAGGCAGACGTAAGGGCCCGGTGCTAGTCATTAGGGTTCTTAGCCGTGAGGAAAGAGCGACATTCAACGACCGTCTTCTTCCCTTAGAGGGACGCCAAGGTTTGAAGCGTTTGCAGCCATCGCTCGCGCAGACGGCCACTGATAGCGGACGAAAGTGACGTCCGGATAGCGACCCATGACATTCTGCTTCTGTTCGACTACATGACCATTAAGGCGATCATAAAATCCGCGCGCTGGGTAGTTCTCGCGTATCGTCAGGAGGTGAACTGGCTCTTCCCAGCGTTCTTCTGAAAAACGACTGATACTTTCGATGAGGAGCCTCGGGCCGAGCCTTTTTCCCTGAAAAGACCGATCTACATAAAGGTTGTGCAGGTAGGTGCCAAAATCCGTCTCCTCATCAAGGACGAAACATGCAAAACCCGCCAGACCAGAGTGTACCTCGGCTAAAGTGATCACCAGCTTCTCGGGATCGACAGAAGGAGCAAGGCGTCTTTGCCAGAGCTTGGCCTTCTCTCCAGGCATCATGTTCGCCAGATAGTCCTGGGGGAGCATGCCAGCATAGGCCTCACTACTCACACGAACGTGGAGGTCGGTAATGGAAGCATGGTCAGTTGCAAAGGCCTGCCGGAAATTTACAGAAACCATGATCAATCCTTACGATTCAGCCAATCGGGTAACAGATCACTGTGTAGGTCGTACATTGTCAATGTCCGGAGTTGGCGCTACTCCGTCGCGCAGCATAGGGTAGTTTCCCCCTGCGATTTTCGGCTGTTGATTAACCCTTACCGATGCAATGTCGGAAGGCAGCACAACGCTGGATTTAGGCTCATGAAGATGCCGCGCAACCTGACTACCGGCGATCTTCATGACGAGCATTTTAACGAACACAAGCGCAATAGGCGCTCTCCAAATTTTACGAGCCGTTTCCAGCAATCTCGCGAAGACACAGAACCAGGCTTCCTCTGGACTTCGGGTTGTTTCGCCCTCCGATAACGCAGCATATTGGTCCATCGCCACGACAATGCGTTCCGACCAGTCGGCAATTTATGCTGTTCAAGACGCCATCGGACTCGGGTCAGCAAAAGTTGACACCGCCTATGCCGCTATGGATTCCACGATCAATGTCTTAACCGAGTTTCAGGCGAAACTCGTCGCAGCAAAAGAACAGGGTGTTGATCGAGCAAAAATTCAAACCGAGCTTGAAGCGTTAAAAGATCAAACCGTCAGTATCGCAAAGTCGGCGAGCTTCAACGGCGTAAATTGGCTGAATACGTCTTTCACGAACATATACGATGATGCCGAAGCGAAGGAGCGACTGACCACCTCATTCGTCCGATCCAGCAGCGGCAGCGTCTCGGTGAAAACCACCGATATCGATCTGTCGAAGGTATCACTGTTCAATTCCACGGGTGTCAATGCCGCGTGAATTTTGCCCAGAAGTGCCGAAGTAAAATTCCCCAATTATGCCGACGTGGACGCCAGGGAG
>NZ_JBAKFW010000052.1:0-1889 GCF_036888815.1 Agrobacterium sp. CCNWLW155 | reverse complement strand
GCCATGTGAACCTTTCCCCATCGCTTTGAGTGACGGGGGCAACGGAGTGATCCACATGGGACTTTTGAATATCATCCGTCGGATGGCACTGCGCGAGAAGTTGTCGGTGCGCGAGATCAGCCGACGAACCGGATTGTCACGCAACACCATCTCCAAATATTTGAATGCCGGCACGATCGAGCCGACATTCACGGTCCCCGAACGACCGAGCAAGCTCGATCCATTTGCCGACAAACTGGCGGGTTGGCTGAAGAGCGAGGCTAGAAAGTCGCGCAAGCAGCGGCGTACGTTGAAGCAGATTCATGCTGATCTGGTTGCCCTTGGTTTTACCGGCTCCTATGGCCGGGTGGCTGCCTTTGCCCGTGAATGGCGACTTGATCGGCAACGTGAGCAGCAAACGACGGGGCGTGGCATATTCGTTCCGCTGTCTTTCCGTCCTGGCGAAGCATTCCAATTCGATTGGAGTGAGGACTACGCTGTCATAGCCGGTGAGCGTACGAAGCTTCAGGTCGCACACATCAAGCTGGCGCACAGCCGGGCGTTCCTCTTGCGTGCCTATCTTTTGCAGACACACAAGATGCTCTTCGACGCCCACTGGCACGGCTTCCGTGTGTTCGGCGGCGTGCCTGGTCGCGGCATCTACGATAACATGAAGACGGCGGTCGATCGTGTCGGTCGCGGCAAAGAGCGGCAGGTCAACATCCGTTTCCTCGCGATGACGAACCATTACGTCTTTGCGCCTGAGTTCTGCAATCCATCGGCAGGCTGGGAGAAGGGACAGGTCGAGAAGAACGTCCAGGATGCCCGTCCGCGGTTGTGGCAACAGATGCCCGCCTTCGCAGATCTGGCGGCACTGAACGTCTGGCTGGAACAGCACTGCCAGGATCTATGGCGTGAGACACCGCACGGCACTTTGCCCGGTACGATCGCCGACGTTTGGGCCGAAGAGAAGGCGGCATTAATGACGTTGCCTGCCGCCTTTGACGGCTTCGTCGAGCAAAGCAAGCGCGTCTCACCGACATGCCTGATCACCTTCGAACGGAACCGCTACAGCGTGCCTGCGTCTTTTGCGAACCGGCCCGTCAGCCTGCGGATTTATCCCGAGCGACTGGTCGTTGCAGCCGAGGGCAATATCCTCTGCGAACATACGCGGATCATTGAACGCAGTCACGACAAGCCGCCGCGAACGATTTACGACTGGCGGCATTACCTTGCCGTCATCCAGCGCAAACCCGGTGCGTTGCGTAATGGTGCGCCCTTCCTGGAATTGCCTTCGGCCTTTCGGCAACTACAGGACCAGATGCTTCGCCGTCCCGGCGGTGATCGTGAGATGGCCGATATCCTCGCCCTTGTCCTTCATCACGACGAAGAGGCCGTCCTGCAAGCCGTGGAACTCGCCCTGGAGGCGGGCGTGGCGACCAAAACGCATGTGCTGAATCTGCTGCACATGCTGATCGACGGCAAGACGACCGACGGTCCCGGTATCGATACGCCGCCGGCGCTGACCTTACGGCGTGAACCTGAGGCAAATGTTGAACGCTATGATGGCCTGCGCGTCCGGATCGCAGGAGGTCGCCATGCGTCATGATCCTGCAAGTGCCGCCGTTGTCATCATGCTGCGAAGCCTGAAGATGTACGGTATGGCCCAGGCCGTCACAGACCTGATCGAACAAGGGGCCCCGGCTTTCGATGCGGCGGTGCCCATTCTGTCGCAGTTGCTGAAAGCCGAAATGGCCGAGCGCGAGGTTCGCTCCATCGCCTATCATATGAAGGCGGCTCGCTTCCCGGCTTACAAGGATCTTTCCGGCTTTGACTTCGCCGCCAGCGAGATCAACGAAGCGACAGTGCGGCAATTGCATCGATGTGAGTTCATGGATGGAGCGCACAAT
>NZ_JBAKFW010000051.1:0-1954 GCF_036888815.1 Agrobacterium sp. CCNWLW155 | reverse complement strand
GCGAGTGCACGCGCCTTCAGTGATTCAAGGGAGTAATTCGAACATGTCTTTGGCTGCCAAGCTCAAAGAACTCAGGGGCAAGAACCGTCAATCCTTGCAGGAAGTCGCTGATGCCATTGGAGCGTCCAAGACACATATCTATGATCTGGAGACCGGTCGTAGTACCAACCCTTCAATTGAACTTCTGACCAAGCTCGCCACACATTTTCGCGTTGCCATTGCCGACTTGGTTGGCGAGAATCCAGAGGGGAAAGACGAAGAGCCCGGTCTAGTCGCGATGTATAGGGATCTTAAATCACTCGCTCCGCAAGACCGTGAAACAATCCAGATGCTGATGGACAGGCTGAAACCAAAGGGAAAGTAGATGGACATCTTGCGGATGGATCTAGCCGACACGGGGTCGCCTGAAGGGTTGGTCAGCCTGATCCTGAAGCATGAACCCAATCTTCCGCTTCCTGTGCCGATTGAGGAGTTGGCGCTCCAGCTCGAGATCGAAGAAATCGCCGAGCTGCAAACGGAAGGTTTTGAAGGCGGCTTGATTACCGACACGGTACGAAGCCGCGGAATTATACTCGTGAGAAAGGGAATGAACCGGCCGCGTCGCCGTTTCACCATTGGCCACGAGCTTGGTCATTTCCTGATTGCCAATCACATCCCAGATAAAGACGGTCAGTTCCTCTGCTCGAGGGAAGACCTCCGGACACTTTCCGCAAGGGAAGGCAACCGGCGGGCGAAGATGGAAGTTGAAGCGAACCGCTTCTCATCCCTTATCCTGATGCCGCCACCGAAACTGCGCGACGCTTTCAAGAAGAACCCCACGCCGAGCCTTGAACATGTCTTCGAGTTGGCTGACCAGTTTGATGTCAGTAAAGAAGCCATGGCGCGAGCCTATGCCGAGTATCACCCGGAAGCATTGGCCTTCGTTGTAGTCAAGGATGAGAAGGTTGGGCGGGTTTATCAGAATCGAAAGCGCTTTCCTTTCGTAGTCGCAACACGCAACAAGTCGGTCCCTCAAGGCTCAACGTTTTACCGACGAAATCTCCAGGTCGGGGTTCCAAGCGAAATCGAAAGCCGGCTTCCCGATCTGTGGATCGACGTACCGCGAGGGCCGCGCGCTCCAACCCTCAGCGAACAGGTTTGCCTGCAGAAGAACGGCTTTGCCTTGATCATGCTCTGGCATGAAAGCGCGGAGGAGGAGGATGAAGAAAACGAAGACATGACCACGCGAGACCGCTGGCGTGCCCAACAGGAACGATATCGCAGGGATTAATTTTGATGGAAGGCCGTAACTTTGAGCGTCTCAAATAACACATCGTTCCCTTATCGAACTCAAAATCGTTCGAGACAGCTCGGCTTGAATGGGACCTGGTCGGTGTTGAGATCAGCGAAGAGTTTGACGAATGTCCCTGCGGCCAGGATATTCTTGAACATTGCCACATTCGCAACCGGCTCAATGGCGCGACGACCTATGTCGGGAATGTCTGCATCAACCGCTTCGTCGGAATTGATACGGGAAACCTCTTTGAAGGCCTGAAGCGCATTCAGGCAGATCTCTCCGCCAACGCCAATGATGATCTCATCGAGCACGCCTACCGAATGGGATATCTGTTCGATGAGAAGGAATACCGCTTCCTGAAGCAGACGAAACTCAAAAGGAAGCTCTCAGCAGCGCAGCTGTCTTGGAAGCAAAAGATCAACCGGCGGATTTTGAACCAGACTATAGTCCAACGGAGAGGCGTGCACGAGGTTCGATGACGCGATGCACGCGGGAGTAAGTCGTAGTCTCCGCGTTGAGGCACCGAAGGCCGAATTGCTAACCTAAAGTGTAGCATGTCGCGAAGTTTCGAGAGCGGTGCACTCAAAGCCCGTGGGCAGGGTTGGAAGAGACCTTGCGCGGTTGCAAGTTTCGTCTATTGCTCGACTAGCCATTTTGTTTGGAGCATCCTTGATTCAG
>NZ_JBAKFW010000050.1:0-2066 GCF_036888815.1 Agrobacterium sp. CCNWLW155 | reverse complement strand
ACAGCGACAGCTTGCCGTGAGCAATTGCAAGATGCTTGAGTCGGTGGTGCGCGGCGCGGGCCCCGTTACAGCATCTCATTGTTCATAGCCAGAAGATGACGGTTGCGGCGAGAGCGATGGCGGAGAAGAAGGCCATTGGGCACCTGTCATAGCGTGTCGCGACACGCCTCCAGTCCTTGAGACGACCGAACATGATCTCGATCCGGTTGCGCCGTTTGTAGCGGCGTTTGTCGTATTTGACGGCCTTGTTCCGGGATTTCCGACCGGGGATGCAGGGAGTGATCCCTTTCGCCTGTAAAGCGTCACGAAACCAGTCGGCATCGTAGCCACGATCGGCCAGCAGCCATTTGGCCTTGGGGAATTCATCAAGCAAGGCGGCTGCGCCGGTGTAATCGCTGACCTGACCTGCCGTTATGAAGAAGCTGATCGGGCGACCATTCGCATCGGTTACGGCATGGAGCTTGGTGTTCACGCCGCCTTTTGTGCGTCCAATCAGGCGGCCCGCACCCCCTTTTTTACCCGTAGGCTGGAAGCCGTGCGGTGCGCCTTGAGATAGGTCGCGTCGATCATGATCGTCTTCAACTCTGAAGCCTCAGGGACAGCCAGGCCTTCCATCATCTGGATAAAGATGCCCTTGTCACCCCAGCGTTTCCACCGGTTATAAAGCGTCTTGGAGGGGCCGTATTCCTTCGGCGCATCGCACCACCTGAGCCCGTTGCGGTTGACGAAGATGATGCCGCTCAGAACGCGTCGATCATCAACGCGCTGACGTCCATGGCTCTTGGGAAAATAGGGCCGAAGACGCGCCATTTGCTCGTCCGTCAGCCAAAACAGATTACTCATCAGTCAGGCTCCTTCAAGCCCGCCTGAATCATATCCCTCACTTCAAATCAATGGGTCCTGACCCTAGCGGCAACAGCGCGGCTCCGATCGCGGACGCGTCTCGTGCGCAAAGCCGACAAGCATTTCGTCCAGGGGCTATTGCAGGCGTTCGGCTTGCCATGGCCTCTTGATTTTCTGCGGTGCAATATTTTCCCCAAAAAGACGGGGGGAATTTAATCCAATTTTAGACAAATGAACTGTAGTTTGCGGCATCTCCACTTCCGGCTAAAGAGGGCCGCCAGATGTCTTTCAGCATTCGTAATGTACTTGTTGGATTTTTTCTCACCATCAGCCTTGCACTTGCCGGTTTGGTCGGCAACGAAGCTTGGCGGTCCGTCAATCGCGCCGGCACATTTTCAGAGGTCGCGCAACTCGTTTCGCTCGACAAGCTTCTTTTCAACGCACTCCTGAATTTCCGCAGTGAGCGCGGGGACAGCACCACGGCGCTCACGCTCGATCCTTCGAAATCGGTGGGCAGCATCGCCAGTGTGCAGGCGGCGCGCCAGAAGGTGGATGCCGCCATCACGGCATTCCTCACGCAATCGTCGTCGATTGATGATGCCAGGCTGCAAGGGCCGCTCAAGCACGTGACAGATGTTTACGCGCAGTTCGTCGAGCTCCGAAAGAAGATTGATGCCAGTGTTTCGCAGCCGCTTGATCGGCGCGAAAGCGGGCTCGACAAGACGGTCATGACGCTCGGCGGCGACTTTCTCGCTTCTCTCGAAGCCGGTTCAACGGCGCTGGAAGGCACTGTCCGCTCCCTCGATCAGGGCCAGACCGGTTTGATCCAGCTGCGCTCCTACGGCTGGTCCGCCCGCGCACTTGGTGGCAGCGCTACTGTCATTCTCAACGGCGCCGTCGCCCAGAACCGGCCGCTCACCGCGCAGGAAATGCAGCAGCTCGTCGCGGCGGATGCCGGTGCGGCTTTCGCGTGGAAGGCGACCGGCGATCTGGTCGCGCATGAATCGACGCCGCAATTGCTCAAGGACATTTATGCTACGGCCGACAAGAGCTACTTCAACGGCGATTTCAGTTCCCAGCGCGCCAAACTCATCGACGATCTGAACAATGGCCGCGCGCCCACCTTCACCATGGACAGCTGGCGCGCCACCGTCACCGAAAATCTCGGCACGATTGCGAAAATCGCGTCCGCCGCCATGGATGTTCTGGATGCCAATGCCGAA
>NZ_JBAKFW010000049.1:0-2166 GCF_036888815.1 Agrobacterium sp. CCNWLW155 | reverse complement strand
CACAACCAGCATCGACATCTCGCTCTGGAACTTCCTTTTCGGTGCACGCTTTTCCGCCACAGCCGTGGCTTCCGATGGAGTCGTCATCGTATGTACTCTCTCTGTTCTGGCGTAATCTCAACAGGGACCGATGCATCCGCGCTGGATACATCGGTCCGGTTGACCGTGATCAGTTCTTTTTCAGGTACTGTTCAACGTTCGCCGGATTGACCAACTCGTAGGGAATCCATAATGGTGATTGAACCTTCTCGCCCTTCGCAAGCTTGATAGCCGCGTCAACCGATCCCGCACCCTGTCCAAGTGCGTCCTGGAAGACGGTTACGGTCAGGTCGCCATTTTGCATGTAATGCATCGCTTCCTGTGTCGCATCGACACCGGCGATGACGACATCTTTCATGTCCCAGCCAGCCGCCTTCAGCGAATTAACGGCGCCAATCGCCATTTCGTCATTATTGGCGAGAACGGCAGCCGGTTTGTAACCAGCGGTGATCCAGTTGGTCATCAGATCCTGCGCCTTGACAGGGTCCCAGTTCGCCGATTGTTCATCGATGATCTTCATGAAATTACAATCTGGCGTAGCGGCTACATCGTGAACGGCCTTGCTTCGCAATACGGCTGTCTCGTTCGCCAGGATGCCCTGGATGATCAGGATACCTGCATCCTTCGCTTTACCCGTTTCTTTAAGGACGCGGCAGACTTCCTTTGCCTGGAGGGTTCCCGCAACATATTCATCGGATCCGACAAATGCGGCTTTGGGGCCGAGGGTCTTTACGTCGCTCGGCGTATTGTTCACATAGACCAGCGGGATGCCGGCATCAGCAGCCATCTTCGTCATTGCCGGTGTAGCTGACGTCTCGACAGTATTGACGATGATAGCGTCCACACCCGCTGCGATGAAGTTTTGAACCTGCGACAGTTGCTTGTTCACGTCGCCTTCGGCAAATTCGACCTGAAGCGGCTGTTTTACTTTCGCGGCTTCATCCTTGATACCCTGAACCAGAACAGCAAGGTTGGAGTCACTGTGAGAAATCGTGACCCCGATGTCACCTGCATGAGCAACCGACGCGGCGAGAGTCGCCAATGTTGCACCAAGAATCCATTGTTTCATATCAATTCCCCTTTTTTTTGTCCGGTGTCCGGCGGCACCCAGATTAGCCGGACCGCCCACTCCCAGGGGCGGCCAAAAAATGCCGTCGTTTACTTACTCACTTCGAGTTGCGAGCATTTGCAGCGTCAACGAGCGGCTTGAGATACTCCAGTGAGACTCGAGCAACCCAATCAGGCTCGATACCCCGCTTGTGGAAACCGCATTCCATCGACAGATAACCGTCAAACCCTGTTTCCCAGAGAGCATCGATCAGGGCCGGCCAATCACCTCGCCCCATACCTGGTGGAAGTCGGTCATTGTCCGATGCGTGAATGTGGACGAGGTCCTTGCCCATGGTATAGGCGTAGTCGCTCATCACTTCCTTCTCAGCCAGAACGTGGTGCGCATCGAACATCAGCTTTACATTTGCTTCGCCAACGTCCTTCATCATGTCGATGGTATTGTCGCAAGTATTCACGATGTTGCTGTCTTCCGGTGTGGGCTCAATGACGATCTCGACGCCGAAGTCCTGTGCAAATCGAGCGATCTCGCTGATCGCATCCCTCGCCCAATCCCACGCCTGCCGGTAGGTGGTGCCAAAGATGTACCAGCCAGGCAGGCAGATCACGCGATTGCCGCCCCAATCGGACGTCAGCCGCACCGTGTCCTTGTAATTGTCGATGGCCCAACGGCGTTCTTCAGGAATGGGCGAAGCGACGTTATTGCCAGGTCCACCGCCATGAGCCGGCAGGGTTGCCGCCAGTTCCAGCTGATAGTCTTTCAACATTTGACCCAAATCCTTCCTGCGCTGAGCGCTCAAAGTCTGGGGAAAGACGTGCGGGCTGGCCAAACCGATTTCGATTGCGTCATAGCCGATCTTTTTTACACGCCGAATAGTTTCTTCGAGCGTGTAGGCCGGCAGCCATGTCGGATTGCTGGCATAAGGCCATGTATGCATTGCAAGTTTAATGGTCATGGAGCGCTCCTTAGACGGCAGATTGTTCGATATTTTCCCATGCTCCGGTCTGACCGGAGACGAGAATGGCCTCTGCGATGCGCTCGATCTGCACGCCGTCTTT
>NZ_JBAKFW010000048.1:0-2333 GCF_036888815.1 Agrobacterium sp. CCNWLW155 | reverse complement strand
TGTCAGTACCGGAGCAATACTCCCCAATAGTGCCGTTTGAATCTTCCCCAGGTGCTGCGTCCGCCGGTCTTTCGGGGCGCGCCCCGGAAGACCGGCGGCGCATCATCGCCGATACTCCTTCCGATGGTCGGAAGGGGGATGTTGGTGATCAAGCTGAGGGAGACGATCATGATCCTGGATCTGCATCAGCAGGGGCTGACGGTGTCGGCTATTTCCAGAGAAACTGGCATCGATCGCAAGACGGTGCGCAAATACATTGAGCGAGGCCTCGAGGCTCCAGCCTATGGTCCAAGAAAGCCTCGGGCGACGGTCATCGACCCGTTCGCTTCATACCTGCGGGAGCGGGTCAGATGCTACCCCGGCCTGACCGGCAGTCGATTATTTCGAGAACTGCGTGAGCGAGGCTATACCGGGGGCTATACGGCTGTGACGGATTTTCTCCGTGATGTTCGCCCCGTTGCAAGTCAGGGCTTTGAAGTTCGTTTCGAGACGCCGCCCGGTGAGCAGGCTCAGGTGGATTTCGCCCAGTTTCATGTCGTCTTCACCGACGAACCGATGACGCCGAGGATCGTCTGGCTGTTCTCGATGGTGCTGGGTCACAGCCGTCTCATCTGGGCACGCTTCGTCATGCATCAGAACCTGCCGACCGTCCTGCGTTGCCACATAGCGGCCTTCGAGGCTCTCGGCGGCGCGCCGAGGGAAGTGCTTTACGACCGGATGAAGACTGCCGTCATCGGCGAAGGGCAGACAGAAGGCATCGTCTATAACCGTGCCCTCATAGACCTGGCTCGTCACTACGGCTTCCATCCCAAGGCATGCAAACCTTATCGTGCCAAAACGAAGGGCAAGGTCGAGCGGCCGTTTCGTTATATCCGCGAAGACTTCTTCCTGGCCCGCTCGTTCCGCAACCTTGATGACTTGAACGCCCAGCTCCGGCACTGGCTGGATACCGTCGCCAATCCACGGAAGCACGCCACGACCCTGCGTGTCGTCAATGAAGCCTTCGCCGAGGAGCGGCCGTACCTGCGACCATTACCGCTGGCTCCGTTCAAATCCGTCTTGAAGCTAGAGCGCCGGGTGTCACGGGAAGGCATGGTCAGCGTCGGCGGCAACACCTACAGCGTTCCGGACGCTACGCGAAGCCGAATGGTGGAAGTCCATTCTCTCGCTGACGAGGTCCGCATCTTCGAGAACGGCATGTTGATCGCAGCCCATCCCGTCCTGGAGGGCCGCAAACAGCGCCGGGTTCATCCTGACCATCGACGAGCACTCGTGCCGCAACATCGGTCCAGGGCGCGCGACGACGCCATTGTCGTCAAGCCCGCCGGCGACACCGTGCTTCAGCGATCTCTCGCCTTCTACGATGCCGTCGGCAAAGTTCTGGCACAGGAGAACCGCCCATGAGCGCGGCCCTCGATGCCATTCCGTCCATGATCGATCGTATCCGTCATGATCTCGTCGGCCTGAAGATGCCACGTGCACTCGAATCTCTCGACCATGTCGTTCGACGCCTCGAGCACGGTGAGCTTTCCGCGCTGGAAGCAATTGATATCCTCCTGTCAGAAGAATTGACCCTGCGCGAGAACAGCCGGATCAAGACCGCACTGCGAATGGGCAGGCTTGCGACGATCAAGACGCTCGCCGGCTTCGACTTCACCTTCCAGCCTTCACTCGATCGCGATCGCATCCTCACCCTGGCGCAGCTCGGCTTCGTCGATCGTCACGAGGCCGTTCATTTCCTTGGTCCGCCGGGAACAGGAAAAAGCCATCTCGCCACAGCTCTCGGCGTCGAAGCTGTGAAGGCCGGAAAGAGTGTGTATTTTACGACGCTCGCTGACCTCATTGGTTCGCTTGCCCGTTCCGAACGAGAAGGCAGGCTTCAGGAGCGCATTCGCTTCTTCTGCAGGCCAAGCTTGCTGATTGTCGACGAGATCGGCTACCTGCCGGTCATCCAAGGCGGCGGCAATCTCTTCTTTCAGCTCGTCAACGCCCGATATGAACGCGGTGCGATGATCCTGACCTCAAACCGCGGCTTCGCAGAATGGGGCGACGTCTTCGGAGATCCCGTCGTCGCAACGGCGCTGCTCGACAGATTGCTTCATCATGCCGTCGTCGTCCAGATCGAGGGATCAAGCTATCGGTTGCGCCAGCATGCCGAGCTGATGCCGGAGCATGTCCGATCCAAAGCCCTGATCGCACCCCCGGCTTTTGCGCCACCTCAAAAGCCACGCGGACGTCCACCAAAAAATCCCCAAATCTCCCTGGCGTCCACGTCGGCATAATTGGGGAATTTTACTTCGGCACTTCTGGGCAAAATTCACGCGGCATTGACA
>NZ_JBAKFW010000047.1:0-2497 GCF_036888815.1 Agrobacterium sp. CCNWLW155 | reverse complement strand
ACAGCGACAGCTTGCCGTGAGCAATTGCAAGATGCTTGAGTCGGTGGTGCGCGGCGCGGGCCCCGTTACAGCATCTCGTTGATCACAGCCAGAAGATGACGGTTGCGGCCAGAGCGAGGGCGGAGAAGAAGACAGTCGGACATCGGTCGTACCGGGTGGCGACGCTGCGCCAATCCTTGAGGCGACCGAACATGATCTCGATGCGGTTGCGGCGCGTGTATCGACGCTTGTCGTATTTGACCGGCAGGGACCGGGAATGCAGGGTTTAATACCCTTCTGCTGCAGGGCATCCCTGAACCAGTCGGCGTCATATCCACGGTCGGCCAGCATCCACTGCGCCTTGGGCAGATCATCGAGCAGGGCAGCTGCGCCGGTATAATCGCTTATCTGACCGGCGGTTATGAAGAAGCTGAGCGGTCGACCATTCGCATCGGCGAGAGCATGCAACTTCGTGTTCATGCCGCCCTTGGTGCGCCCGATTAACCGCCCAAGCCCCCCTTTTCTAATCGCAGGCTTGAGGCCGTGCGATGCGCCTTCAAATAGGTTGCGTCAATCATGACGGTCTTCGGATCTGCGCTCTCGACGGCAAGACCTTCCATCACCCGGCCAAACACGCCCATAACACCCCAACGCTTCCAACGGTTACAGAGCGTCTTGTGCGGCCCGTACTCCCGGGGTGCATCCCGCCACCGCAAGCCATTGCGATTGACAAAAATGATCCCGCTCAGAACACGGCGGTCATCAACCCGAGGCTTGCCGTGGCTCTTGGGAAAATACGGCGCAAGCCGCGCCATTTGCTCATCTGTCAGCCAATAAAGGTCGCTCATGATCAGTCTCCTTGCGGGGCCTGAACCACATCCGACGCATCAAATCAATGGGTCCTGACCCTAGTCAGATACTGGACGAAAAAATCGACATTGCGTAGTTTTGAACGACAATTACATCCATTTGGCACTTCGTCTCCCACGATTTGATTCAAACCCGGATACGTCGCCGTTTCAACCGATAGCACAGGAGAAACACTTTGCTGATACTTGAGATCGTTATTTTTTCAGCGGCCCTGATCGCGGTTAGCCTTCTGGCTGTACAACAGATTGTTACGCAGGTTCGGGAGTATCGATTCTACAAGAAGAACGGTGGCGATTTTTCTGTCGACAGCGACATGGATCACGTCAGACTTGACAGATCAATGCACTACAACGACCTCCGCCTCACGAACTGGCAGCGATTTTATCTCTTCCGTCCGGCCTGTATCGCCATGCTCGTCTTTTTTTGGGCGATGATGATAGTCTCTCTGCTTTAACTAAAACACCGGACTTCTATGTCAGCAGAATGGCGAAAAAGTTTTCTTCTCCGGAGGCGTTGCTTCATGCATAACAGATCACGCTCGTCGAACATCTCCTAATATGCTGTATAGTTAGGTGTCGTCGTGAAAATGTTGTGCTTAGGTTACCCTTGAGCCGGCCAGCGAACACATTCCCGGCCTCTTCCAGCACATCCATGATCCGCCCTCAGTGGGCTCGCCCGCTATTACCCGATCGTATAGCTCGATGCTACGCAGCGAAGATGCGTGACTGTCGCTTGCGACAAAACACCACTGCCCAGATATTCAGCAAAGCTGTATGAGAATATGTCACTTCGTTCTATCGCCTGGACCAGATTGGTATCACCAAAGACAACGAGGTATTCGTGATCCTCCGGCGCCCAGATCCAGAGATCATGACCTGAAAAATGGGTCAGAAGGCCATAAGGCGAATTTTCAAACAGTGCGTCAAGCACCAACCCTACCGGTTGCGGTGAAAATTGGCGCGGAGGCTGACCGAACTCGTAAGCAGCGAAATCAATCTCGTCACTACCGATACGCGCGGCGACAAGAGCGATTTCCTCCCCGCTTGGAAATTCGGGATAAATCCTCGCCGCGAAATTCCTGTTTCGGATGGCCTGATGATCCAGCGCGCAATCTTTTCCAATGAAGTCTAAAATTACGATAATCCTCTCCAATCGCCGTGGAAGACAATACCACCCGGACCAATATTTTATTGAGACGAAATGACCTCACCACTACAAGTAACTGGCTCATTTGGAATCCCTCACAAAGGTTTCAATCGCGCTCCGGGACAACGATAAAACACGGCCCGCAGAGAAACGCTCGATAGGACCGGCAGCTTTATCCTCGCTATTGAAAGCCAGATCGAAAGTGGAAGCGAATATCCGCGCCCATCCCTCATCATAGGTGGCACCTCCAACATAAATGACGCTCATCGAGGGCCAACTCACCTGCTTTTTGGTTTCCGGATCGGCTACCTCAGCACTGCCAGTTAAAACCTCCCGAGTTTTAAGGGGCGGGGCGTTGCTGCCAGAAGGAGATTGAAACTTAAAACTGTAGGTTCCGCTCTCAGGGTAAACAAAATCCACGATAGTGAACCGCCCCGGCTTTACCGGAGACCGTTTGGTTTAAGTTATGCGGCCATGGCTGGCGCGTCCAGCATGGCGTAAT
>NZ_JBAKFW010000046.1:0-2553 GCF_036888815.1 Agrobacterium sp. CCNWLW155 | reverse complement strand
AATGGCAACACGGAACACGAGCGGTCTGGCGCGGGTTATGCTTGCGCCTTCGGTGCTGCTTTTGCTGGTGTGGATGATCGTGCCCCTGGCGATGACGCTGTGGTTTTCGTTCCAGAACTACAATCTGCTCAACCCTGCCAATGTCAGCTTTGCGGGCCTGTTCAATTACCAGTATTTCTACACCGACCCGGCCTTCTTCCAGTCGATCTGGAACACGCTGCTGATCGTCGGCGGCGTACTTCTGATCACCGTCATCGGCGGCATCGCCATTGCGCTCCTGCTCGACAATGACATCTTCGGTCAGGGTATCGTGCGCATCATGATCATCTCGCCGTTCTTCGTCATGCCGCCGGTGGCCGCACTGGTGTGGAAGAACATGATCATGCATCCCGGTTACGGCGTGCTCGCCGATCTGTCCCGCTTCTTCGGCCTGCAGCCGGTCGACTGGTTCGCGCAGTTTCCGCTGCTCTCCATCATCATCATCGTCGCCTGGCAATGGCTGCCCTTTGCAACGCTGATCCTGCTCACCGCCCTGCAGTCGCTCGATGGCGAACAGAAGGAAGCGGCCGAGATGGATGGCGCCAACTTCATCAACCGTTTCGTCTATCTGACGCTGCCGCATCTGTCGCGCGCCATTACCGTCGTCATCCTCATCCAGACGATCTTCCTGCTCGGCGTCTACGCGGAAATCCTCGTCACCACCAATGGCGGCCCCGGTTATGCCTCGACCAACCTTGCCTTCCTCATCTATCGCACGGCGCTTCTGGGTTACGACGTCGGCGGCGCATCGGCCGGTGGCATCATCGCCGTCGTGCTCGCCAATATCGTCGCCATCTTCCTGATGCGCGCCGTCGGCAAGAACCTCGACCGTTAAGGAGAACCGATCATGGCCCGCAAGACAACCACACGTGCGAAGATCGGCTTTTCCATCGCGGCATGGGCCGTGGCGCTTTTGCTGTTCTTCCCGATCCTCTATGCCTTCCTCACCTCGATCAAGACCGAGCCGGAGGCGATCGCAGGCTTCAGCCTCATTCCCTCGGGCACGCTGGAAAACTACATCACCGTGCAGACCCAGCGCGATTACTTCAAGCCGTTCATGAACTCGGTGGTGCTGTCGCTCGGCTCGACGATCATCGCGCTGATCATCGCCATTCCCGCCGCCTGGGCCATGGCGTTCTCGCCGACCAAGCGCACCAAAGACATTCTGATGTGGATGCTCTCCACCAAGATGATGCCGGCGGTGGCCGTGCTGGTGCCGATCTACCTGATCTTCCGCAATGCCGGCCTGCTCGATACCCGCATTGGGCTGACCGTCATGCTCACCTTCATCAACCTGCCGATCGTGGTGTGGATGCTTTACACCTACTTCCGCGAAATCCCCGGCGAGATCCTTGAAGCAGCCCGCATGGATGGCGCATCGCTGTGGAACGAGATCGTGCATGTGCTCACACCAATGGCGGTTCCGGGCATCGCCTCGACGCTGCTCCTGAACGTCATCCTCGCCTGGAACGAATCCTTCTGGACCATCCGGCTGACGACCACCAATGCGGCACCGCTGACGGCCTTCATCGCCTCCTTCTCCTCACCGCAGGGGTTGTTCTGGGCAAAACTTTCGGCCGCCTCGATGATGGCGATCGCCCCCATTCTCGTCATCGGCTGGTTCTCGCAGAAACAACTCGTGCGTGGCCTCACCTTTGGCGCCGTGAAATAAGGAACGACAATAATGGGCAGCATTTCCCTTCAGAACGTGTCCAAGCTCTTCGGCGAGGCAAAAGTCATCCCGTCGATCGATCTCGATATCCATGACGGCGAGTTCGTCGTCTTCGTCGGCCCGTCCGGCTGCGGCAAGTCAACGCTGCTGCGCCTGATCGCCGGGCTGGAAGACGTCTCCGGCGGCAGAATAGTCATCGACGGCAACGACGCCACCGAAAAGGCCCCGGCCGAGCGCGGCCTTGCCATGGTGTTCCAGTCCTATGCGCTCTATCCGCATATGAGCGTGCGCAACAACATCGCCTTCCCGCTGAAGATGGCCAAGCTCGACAAGGCCGTCATCGACAAGAAGGTCGACGATGCCGCCCGCATCCTTAACCTCACCGATTATCTCGAACGCCGGCCCTCGCAACTGTCCGGCGGCCAGCGCCAGCGCGTGGCCATCGGCCGCGCCATCGTGCGCGAACCGAAAGCGTTTCTGTTCGACGAACCGCTTTCCAACCTCGATGCGGCGCTGCGTGGCACCATGCGGCTGGAAATCTCCGAGCTGCACAACACGTTGAAGACGACGATGATCTACGTCACCCACGACCAGGTGGAAGCCATGACCATGGCCGACAAGATCGTTGTCCTCAACCGCGGCAATATCGAGCAGGTCGGTTCGCCGATGGAGCTTTACCGCTCGCCCGCCAACCTCTTCGTCGCCGGCTTCATCGGCTCGCCGCGCATGAACCTGGTGACCGGCGACTACGCCCGGCAAAAGGGTGCGACCACCGCCGGCGTGCGGCCCGAGCACCTGACGCTGTCGAAAGAAACCGGGCTGTGGCAGGGCAAGGTCACGGT
>NZ_JBAKFW010000045.1:0-2736 GCF_036888815.1 Agrobacterium sp. CCNWLW155 | reverse complement strand
GAGATGCTGTAACGGGGCCCGCGCCGCGCACCACCGACTCAAGCATCTTGCAATTGCTCACGGCAAGCTGTCGCTGTTCCCGTATCAGTCTCAATCGGAGGAATACGGGATGAAGCTGTTTATCGGACTGGATGTATCACTGGCGAAGACCGCCGTCTGTGTAATCAATGAGCATGGCAAGATCGCAAAGGAAGCGCAGGTTCCCAGTGATCCACAGGCGATCGTGGACTTTGCAAACACCCTGGAGGGAGCGGTTGCCATCATAGGGCTGGAAGCCGGACCGCTGTCCCAGTGGCTGCATCGCGGTCTGGCCGATGCCCGACTGGACGTCGTTCTGATGGAAACCCGACAAGTGAAGGGCGCACTGAAGGCAATGCCGATCAAAACGGATCGGCGCGACGCTGAAGGGATTGCCCGACTGCTTCATCTGGGCTGGTTCAGGCCCGTACATTGCAAATCCGTGTCGGCACAAGAGGTTCGCGCGCTTTTGGCCGCCCGCAAGGCGATTCAGCGGGGCATGATCGCGCTGGAGCTATCGCTGCGCGGACTGCTGAGAAACTTTGGCCTGAAGGTTGGCGCCATCTCACGCGGCCAGTTCGACGCCCGGATCAGGGAGTTGGTGGAAGGCAATTCCATGCTGCAAGCAGCGGCCGGGCCAATGTTACGTGCGCGCACCAGCCTGCGCCATGAACTAGCCGGGCTCGAACGTCAGGTCCGTCTGCTTGCAAAGGACGATGCGGTGTGCCGGCTGTTGATGACGATGCCAGGCATCGGGGCGGTCGTCGCCTTAACTTTCCGATCCGCTGTCGATGATCCTGAGCGGTTCTCATCGTCCAAGAAAGTTGGTCCATGGGTTGGCCTTACACCGTCGCGCAACCAGTCCGGGGAGCGCGACGTGATCGGCGGCATTACGCGAGCTGGGGACGCCAATCTACGAAGAGCCTTGTGTCAAGCGGCTATCGTCATGATACATCGGGGGCGCTCGACATGGCTGAGAAGCTGGGCTGCGCAAGTTGCAAAACGCCGAGGTGCGAAGCGTGCGATGGTGGCTTTGGCAAGGCGCATCGGCACGATCCTTCACCGGATGTGGAAGGATGGTACTGAATTCTCCACAGTCCCGTTGATCGCCAAGTCGGCCTGAGCGTTACATCAGAACCATATCGTTGACGTCTGCCTGAGCGCAGACCTTCGAGGTCC
Source organism: Agrobacterium sp. CCNWLW155 (assembly GCF_036888815.1). Classification (NCBI taxonomy): domain Bacteria; kingdom Pseudomonadati; phylum Pseudomonadota; class Alphaproteobacteria; order Hyphomicrobiales; family Rhizobiaceae; genus Agrobacterium; species Agrobacterium sp. CCNWLW155. The sequence goes on along the minus strand of NZ_JBAKFW010000045.1, from coordinate 1,539 downwards.
CAACCGGGACGCGGTTCCGATGATGCCGTGGTCAGGACTGTCGCCGGCCTCGGGTCGAGCACGCCAATGAGATGGGCACATCGGAATTGCCGCACTGAACCAGCATCATGTTGGCAGCCATCGCGCTGACCACGGACCGAAGCATGAACCCGGGGCGACCTCAAACGAAGGGCGAAGCGAGCTAGGTATCAGCGATAGGGACTCTATAGGAATTACTTGCCGCATTGGCAGCATGACTGCGCTGCTGCGGTCGTCACTTTTTGCTTGACTGGAACGGGCCCGTTACCGAAGCGGTTGCCATCATAGGGCTGGAAGCCGGACCGCTGTCCCAGTGGCTGCATCGCGGTCTGGCCGATGCCCGACTGGACGTCGTTCTGATGGAAACCCGACAAGTGAAGGGCGCACTGAAGGCAATGCCGATCAAAACGGATCGGCGCGACGCTGAAGGGATTGCCCGACTGCTTCATCTGGGCTGGTTCAGGCCCGTACATTGCAAATCCGTGTCGGCACAAGAGGTTCGCGCGCTTTTGGCCGCCCGCAAGGCGATTCAGCGGGGCATGATCGCGCTGGAGCTATCGCTGCGCGGACTGCTGAGAAACTTTGGCCTGAAGGTTGGCGCCATCTCACGCGGCCAGTTCGACGCCCGGATCAGGGAGTTGGTGGAAGGCAATTCCATGCTGCAAGCAGCGGCCGGGCCAATGTTACGTGCGCGCACCAGCCTGCGCCATGAACTAGCCGGGCTCGAACGTCAGGTCCGTCTGCTTGCAAAGGACGATGCGGTGTGCCGGCTGTTGATGACGATGCCAGGCATCGGGGCGGTCGTCGCCTTAACTTTCCGATCCGCTGTCGATGATCCTGAGCGGTTCTCATCGTCCAAGAAAGTTGGTCCATGGGTTGGCCTTACACCGTCGCGCAACCAGTCCGGGGAGCGCGACGTGATCGGCGGCATTACGCGAGCTGGGGACGCCAATCTACGAAGAGCCTTGTGTCAAGCGGCTATCGTCATGATACATCGGGGGCGCTCGACATGGCTGAGAAGCTGGGCTGCGCAAGTTGCAAAACGCCGAGGTGCGAAGCGTGCGATGGTGGCTTTGGCAAGGCGCATCGGCACGATCCTTCACCGGATGTGGAAGGATGGTACTGAATTCTCCACAGTCCCGTTGATCGCCAAGTCGGCCTGAGCGTTACATCAGAACCATATCGTTGACGTCTGCCTGAGCGCAGACCTTCGAGGTCCCAACCGGGACGCGGTTCCGATGATGCCGTGGTCAGGACTGTCGCCGGCCTCGGGTCGAGCACGCCAATGAGATGGGCACATCGGAATTGCCGCACTGAACCAGCATCATGTTGGCAGCCATCGCGCTGACCACGGACCGAAGCATGAACCCGGGGCGACCTCAAACGAAGGGCGAAGCGAGCTAGGTATCAGCGATAGGGACTCTATAGGAATTACTTGCCGCATTGGCAGCATGACTGCGCTGCTGCGGTCGTCACTTTTTGCTTGACTGGAACGGGCCCGTTACCGAAGTCCTGAACCTA
>NZ_JBAKFW010000044.1:0-2988 GCF_036888815.1 Agrobacterium sp. CCNWLW155 | reverse complement strand
CACAACCAGCATCGACATCTCGCTCTGGAACTTCCTTTTCGGTGCACGCTTTTCCGCCACAGCCGTGGCTTCCGATGAAGTCGTCATTGAGCCGCAAGCTCCATGATCTTGACCTGATCAGCCTCGGCGCGATCAAGAATGCCGGCGACCCGTCCCTGACGCACCGTTACGACGCGATCGCTCATGCCCAGAACCTCCGGCAGTTCCGAGGAAATCATGATGACGGCGACGCCTTCGCCTGCAAGTGTGGAGATCATACGGTGAATTTCCGCCTTGGCGCCGACATCGATCCCCCGCGTTGGTTCGTCCAGAATGAGAATACGTGGCTTCGTCAGTAGCCAGCGCCCGATCAGAACCTTTTGCTGATTGCCGCCCGACAGATTGATGATACGCTCGTCCATGCTCGAGGTTTTAACGCGGAGCGCCTCTCTCATTGTCTCGCATTCATTCGAGAGGCGGGCCTGCTCTACAAATCCATGGCGGACATATCCGCTACGAAGCGCTGCCATTTGCATATTCGACTGAATGTCGAGAAGCAGAAAACAGCCTGATTCCTTTCGGTCTTCCGTCAGAAATGCTATACCGTGCTCCATCGCAATGCTGGGCGACCGCACGTCAACACGTTTCCCCTTAATTTCGATCGTACCCGATGTTGCGGGGGTAACACCAAAGATCGTCTCGGCGATATTAGAGCGTCCGGCGCCGACGAGGCCCGCAATTCCTAAAATCTCCCCTTCTCTCAAGTCGAACGACACATCTTCAAACACTCCGGCGAGACACAGGTTTTTAACGCTGAGCACAACGTCTCCGATTTTCGCCGGTATCTTCGGAAACATTTGCGAAATCTCGCGGCCAACCATCATTCGTATAACCTCGTCACGGGTGATTTCGTTGGCCGCTTTGGTCGTGATATGTTTTCCATCGCGGAATATCGAGACCTCGTCGGCGATCTCAAACAATTCGTTCATCTTGTGGGTAATGTAGATGATGCCCTTCCCGCGTTCCCTGAGGGTTCGAATGATACGGAAAAGGTGTTCGACCTCTCGCTCCGTCAGTGCAGAGGTTGGCTCGTCCATGATGAGCACGTCCGATTCATAGGAAACCGCCTTTGCGATCTCGACCATCTGTCGGCTTGCTACAGACAAATCACCCACACGTTCTTCAGGATCCAGATCGATACCGAGTTCCACGAAAAGCTTTTCAGTCCTTTTGGCCAGTTCGCTGTGATCGACCAATCCAAAGCGGTTTTTCGGCTCCCGTCTGATCCAGATGTTCTCCGCAACCGTCATGTGATTCATGAGGTTAAGTTCCTGGTGGATCATGGCGATACCATTATCCAACGCGTCGAGCGGGCTGCGAAGCCGAATGGGGAGCGCGTTCAAAAAGAACTCCCCGGCGTCCGGCGTATAAATTCCGGCGATGATCTTCATTAGAGTCGATTTACCAGCGCCATTCTCACCCATTAGCGCGTGGACAGTGCCTCTCTTCAGGCGGAAAGACACGTTATCCAGGGCAACGTTCCCAGAAAACTCCTTTCGGACGTCTCGAACCTCCAACAAGTACTCGGCCGTGGGGACCGCGCCACTTGCGCGCACGGCCTTGATTGTCGACGGGGATACCTTTTCCATTTCGTTCTCCTCAAACCTGGCAACAGGAGGGGCGCCGCATATCAAACGCTTTGACGCTGAAGAGACTCGAAAATCTGATCAGTATCCCAGGTGCCGGTTGGGCCGAGGAGCCTGTTTCAACAGTTTTGCAATTCATCTGGTATTCCCCTTTTTGTCCGCCAGCGGCTATCCTTCCGCCAGACACTATATGTCGATCCCAAATCTAGGCCGACTGTCGTAATTGCAGAGAGAATGGCAGGATTACGTCTTTTGCCTGCTGCGTGTTGTCAGCGTCATGTGACGAGATCAGTTCGGCTATAGCCGGACCAAAATCCAAAGCCGGCACCCTTACGGTCGAAAGCCAGGGCGCAAGCCATTCGTTGAGGCGATTGTCATCGAAGCCAAAAATTACGAGGTCTTCCGGTATATTGAGGCCCTTCTCGACTGCTGCGCGATGCACCCCGTAGGCGATCATGTCGTTTGCACAAAAAATCGAATATTTCGCCGGCTCGTTTTCCAGGAGGGACTGCGCACAATCATATCCGGCCTGCATCGTGTAGGCGCATTCGAATTGACGCACTCTGGCCCCCTCTCCGAGACCCGCAAGAAAGCCATCGAGTCGGGCAGTGCTACCCGAATAGTGCCGTGGCCCATGGATCGCGACCGGATTGATGTAACCTCGCTCGACAAAGTACTTTCCCACGGAAAATCCAGCCTGAAAATTATCGATGCCGACATAGGGTGCAGCCATACCCGAGGCAGGCATGCGATTAACGAAAATAAGGTTACGATGCTGTGCTACGAATTCGCGCAGCCGCGGCGTGTCAATCGCACCCTGCAGGATTATCGCCCGGGCGCGCAGCCCCTGGGCGTCGGACAACAATCGATCTTGCTGAGCGGCTTTTTCACCCGTATTGGCGAGGACCATGGAAAGACCGATCTCTTTAAGGGCGCTTTCCACGGACACCGCCACATCTGCTGTAAAATGGTTCGTCGCGTCAGGAACCAGCATCATAACGACACGACTCTGGGACAGGCGCAGAGACCTCCCAATCTCAGACGGGGTATAGCCAAGCGCCTTTGCCGCTCGCTGCACGCTCTCGATCTTGCGAGGTGATACAGCATCGGCCTTCCCGGAAAAATACCTCGATACCGTCGCAGTCGAGACACCTGACAGACGAGCAACGTCTCGGATGGTTGGAGGCTTTGCCATTGATCTGAACCACGTCTCTATGAAACTTCACCAGATAAACAACCAAGGAGAGCCTTACGCTGCCTTTTCGCGTGGGCCTGCTCCAGATTGCTCGATATTTTCCCATGCTCCGGTCTGACCGGAGACGAGAATGGCCTCTGCGATGCGCTCGATCTGCACGCCGTCTTT
>NZ_JBAKFW010000043.1:0-3347 GCF_036888815.1 Agrobacterium sp. CCNWLW155 | reverse complement strand
TCCGAAATTGCGATCCGCGTTTTCCGGGCAGCGAATGAGCTTGGGATTAAAACCGTTGCGATTTGGGCGGAAGAGGACAAGCTGTCTTTGCACCGCTTCAAGGCGGACGAATCCTATCAGGTTGGCCGAGGGCCGCATCTCGCCAAGGATATGGGGCCGATCGAGAGCTATCTTTCGATCGAGGAGGTTATCCGCGTGGCCAAGCTCTCCGGAGCAGACGCGATCCATCCCGGTTACGGTCTCCTGTCTGAAAGCCCCGAATTCGTGGAGGCCTGCAACAAGGCCGGCATCACCTTCATCGGGCCGACGGCGGATACGATGCGCCAGCTCGGCAACAAGGTCGCCGCCCGCAATCTGGCGATCTCGGTTGATGTCCCCGTTGTTCCCGCCACCAATCCGCTGCCTGACGATATAGCGGAAGTGGAACGCATGGCCGAAGAAATCGGCTATCCCGTGATGCTCAAGGCCTCCTGGGGCGGCGGCGGTCGCGGCATGCGCGCCATCCGCAAAAAGGAGGACCTCGCCCGCGAGGTGACGGAGGCCAAGCGCGAGGCGAAAGCCGCCTTCGGCAAGGATGAAGTTTATCTCGAAAAGCTGGTCGAGCGTGCGCGTCACGTCGAAAGCCAGATTCTCGGCGATACGCATGGCAATGTCGTGCATCTGTTCGAGCGTGATTGTTCGATCCAGCGGCGCAATCAAAAAGTCGTCGAGCGTGCGCCTGCACCCTATCTGTCCGAAGCGCAGCGCCAGGAACTGGCCGCCTACTCCCTGAGGATCGCCGCCGCGACCAATTATATCGGCGCCGGCACGGTCGAATATCTGATGGATGCCGATACCGGCAAATTTTACTTCATCGAGGTCAATCCGCGTATTCAGGTGGAGCATACCGTCACCGAAGTCGTGACTGGTATCGATATCGTCAAGGCGCAGATTCATATTCTCGAAGGTGCCGCCATCGGCACGGCGGAATCCGGCGTTCCGCGCCAGGAGGACATCCGTCTCAATGGCCATGCGCTGCAGTGCCGCATCACGACCGAAGACCCGGAGCATAATTTCATTCCGGACTATGGCCGTATCACCGCCTACCGTTCCGCGTCAGGCTTCGGCATTCGTCTGGACGGCGGCACCTCCTATACCGGCGCTGTCATCACCCGCTATTACGATCCGCTGCTTGTGAAGGTGACGGCCTGGGCGCCGCGACCGGATGAGGCGATCAACCGCATGGACCGCGCGCTGCGCGAATTCCGTATTCGCGGCGTGGCGACCAACCTCACCTTCCTCGAAGCCATCATCGGTCACGACAGCTTCCGTAACAACACCTATACGACCCGGTTCATCGATTCGACGCCGGAGCTCTTCGCACAGGTCAAGCGTCAGGACCGCGCCACCAAGCTTCTGACCTATCTCGCCGACGTGACCGTCAACGGCCACCCGGAAACCAAGGGTCGCGCCAGGCCGTCCGAAAAGGCGGCGAAGCCCATCGTGCCTTATATCGATGCGCCGACACCTGACGGCACAAAGCAGCTGCTGGACAAGCTTGGCCCGAAGGGCTTTGCGGACTGGATGCGTAATGAAAAGCGCGTGCTGGTCACCGATACGACCATGCGCGATGGACACCAGTCGCTTCTGGCTACCCGTGTTCGCACCCATGACATCGCCCATGTCGCGAGTGTTTACGCCAAGGCGCTGCCGCAACTTCTGTCGCTGGAATGCTGGGGTGGTGCGACATTCGACGTTTCCATGCGCTTCCTCACCGAAGATCCGTGGGAGCGCCTGGCGCTTATCCGCGAAGGCGCGCCGAACCTGCTGCTGCAGATGCTGCTGCGCGGCGCAAACGGCGTCGGATACAAGAATTATCCTGATAATGTCGTGAAATATTTCGTCCGCCAGGCCTCAAAGGGCGGAGTTGATCTTTTCCGCGTCTTCGACTGCCTGAACTGGGTGGAGAATATGCGCGTTTCGATGGATGCGATTGCCGAGGAGAACAAGCTCTGCGAAGCGACCATCTGCTACACCGGCGACCTGTTGAATTCGGCGCGTCCGAAATATGATCTCAAATATTATACCGGCCTTGCCGCCGAGCTTGAAAAAGCCGGCGCTCATATCATCGCCGTCAAGGACATGGCGGGTCTGTTGAAACCGGCTGCCGCCAAGGTTCTGTTCAAGGCGTTGCGCGAGGCGACCGGTCTGCCGATCCATTTCCACACCCATGATACCTCGGGCATTTCCGCCGCCACCGTTCTGGCCGCTGTGGATGCCGGCGTCGACGCCGTGGATGCTGCGATGGATGCCTTCTCTGGCAACACCTCGCAGCCATGCCTTGGTTCGATCGTTGAGGCGCTGGCAGGGTCGGAACGCGATACGGGTCTTGATACGGAATGGATCCGCCGCATTTCCTTCTACTGGGAAGCTGTTCGTAACCAGTATGCGGCTTTCGAAAGCGATCTCAAGGGACCGGCTTCGGAAGTCTATCTGCACGAAATGCCGGGCGGCCAGTTCACCAACCTCAAGGAACAGGCGCGGTCGCTGGGTCTGGAGAGCCGCTGGCACGAGGTGGCGCAGGCCTATGCCGATGCCAACCGCATGTTCGGCGATATCGTCAAGGTAACCCCGTCCTCCAAGGTCGTCGGTGACATGGCGCTGATGATGGTCAGCCAGGATCTGACGGTCGCCGATGTCGAAAACCCCGATCGTGAAGTGTCTTTCCCGGAATCGGTGGTTTCGATGCTGAAAGGCGATCTCGGACAGTCGCCAGGCGGCTGGCCGGCAGCCCTGCAGAAAAAGGCGCTGAAGGGCGAAGCGCCCTATACCGTTCGTCCGGGTTCGCTTTTGGCAGATGCCGATCTCGACGCGGAGCGGAAGGTGATCGAGACCAAGCTGGAGCGCAAGGTCGACGACTTCGAGTTCGCGTCCTATCTCATGTATCCGAAGGTGTTCACCGATTTCGCGCTCACCGCCGAGACATACGGCCCCGTTTCCGTGCTGCCCACCCATGCCTATTTCTACGGCATGGAGGATGGCGAGGAGCTGTTTGCCGATATCGAGCGCGGCAAGACGCTTGTCATCGTCAATCAGGCCTCGTCCGGCATTGATGACAAGGGCATGGTGACGGTGTTCTTCGAGATCAACGGCCAGCCGCGCCGCATCAAGGTGCCGGATCGTGCCCATGGTGCTTCCGGCTCCGCCGTGCGCCGCAAGGCCGAACCGGGCAATGCTGTCCATATTGGTGCACCGATGCCCGGCGTTATCAGCCGCGTCTTCGTCAATCAGGGTCAGGAGGTCAAGGCCGGTGACGTGCTGCTCTCCATCGAAGCCATGAAGATGGAAACCGCGCTTCACGCCGAACG
>NZ_JBAKFW010000042.1:0-4396 GCF_036888815.1 Agrobacterium sp. CCNWLW155 | reverse complement strand
TTCCGGGTGGCGGATACGCTGGCCTACGGAGGTGAGATTGGTGCGGTCGATAATTGTAACCATTAGACCGCCCCACTACTCGATTGTTGCAAGGTGAGCGCCGAGGCCTACTGTTTTCCCAAGCTCCGCCGAGACCAGAATTCGAATACGGCCAGACTTCGGGGCTAGAACACGGGTTTCCATCTTCATTGCCTCGACAAGCGCGACGGCCTCGCCTTGGGCGACTTCCGCCCCGTCCTCAACCAGCCATTGCTGGAGCGTGCCGTGAATGGGAGCTGTCACCGCTCCCTCGGCCACGGAAACTCCCGACGCAGCTTGCGAACCTTGAGGCCCCGCGGCAAGGCCGGAGAAGAGTGCCGTTGGCAGGCCGAGCGTGTGGCGTTTTCCGTCAATCTCAATAAAGCTGCGCAGAATACCGCGTTCGACCGCATCCACACGAGCGGCGGGCTCGATGCCGCGGAACTCCGTCTCGATCCAGTTGGTGAAGACCCCAAAGCCATCCTCGCCGGTGAATGCAGGCTCATCAAGCACGGCGCGGTGGAAGTGCAGCACCGAAGCAACACCTTCAATCCTGAACTCGGCGAGCGCCCGGCGGGCGCGTATCAGCGCCTCCTTGCGTGTCGTACCGGTGACGATGAGTTTAGCCATCATGGAATCGTAGAGGCCGGGGATTTCCGAGCCCGTTTCCACCCCCGCATCGAGCCGGATTCCCGGCCCGGAGGGGGCGCGAAAGAGAGTGATCAGGCCCGGCGTCGGCAGGAAGCCACGACCGGGATCTTCGGCATTGATACGGAACTCAAATGCGTGACCGCGCGGCGGCGGCGTCTCCGTCACTGAAAGCGGCAAGCCGTCAGCGATGCGCAACTGCTCGATGACGATATCGATACCGGTCGTTTCCTCCGTCACCGGATGCTCGACCTGAAGGCGTGTGTTAACCTCGAGGAACGAGATCACGCCATCCTGCGACAGCAGGAATTCCACCGTGCCCGCACCGGTATAACCGGCCGCCGCACATATGGCGCGTGCAGCGTCGTGAATACGGGAACGCTGTTCCTCGGTGATGAAAGGCGCGGGAGCTTCCTCCACCAGCTTTTGGTTGCGACGCTGCAGCGAGCAATCGCGGGTGCCGAGAACGACGGTATTGCCGTGGCTATCGGCAACGATTTGCGCCTCGATATGGCGTGGCTTGTCGAGGAACTGCTCGGCGTAACATTCACCCCGGCCGAAGGCTTCCTTGGCCTCGCGCACGGCGGACTCGAAGAGTTCGCCGACTTCCTCCAGTTTGCGCGCCACCTTCATACCACGTCCACCGCCACCGAACGCGGCTTTGATGGCAAGCGGCAAGCCGGCTTCCCTGGCGAACGCGACAGCCTCCGCCGCCGATGCCAGCGGGCCGGGCGACCCCTTGACGAGCGGTGCGCCGACCTTTTCGGCAATGCGACGGGCCTCCACCTTATCGCCGAGCGCCGTGATGACCGCGGGTCTCGGGCCGACCCAAATGAGGCCTGCGTCGATCACGGCCTGAGCGAATTCCGCCCGTTCCGACAGGAAGCCATAGCCCGGATGAACAGCGTCCGCGCCCGCACGCCGCGCGATCTCCACGATCTTCCCGATGTCCAGATAGGTGTCCGCCGGTCGGCCGGGACCGAGGCCATAGGCCTCGTCGGCAAGCTCAACATAAAGCGAGGCGGCGTCGGCATCCGAGTAGATAGCGACTGAGGCGACACCGTAGTCGCGGGCGGCGCGGGCGATGCGAATGGCGATTTCGCCGCGATTGGCGATGAGCAGCTTTTTCATCGGTCGGTTTCCCGGATAAGAGGATCGAAGTCGGCAATAGAATTGAAGCGGATGTTCGCGCCGATGGGAATCTGGCCGGCGAGATCGAGATGATGGCGCGCGACGACGCCGATCACCGGATAACCTCCGGTCAACGGATGGTCGGCGAGGAAAAGTACAGGCTGGCCGCTATGTGGCACCTGGATCGCACCGAGCGCTGTGGCTTCCGAGGGAAGCTCGGCCGCATCGCGCCTCTCCAGCGGATCAGTGCCGGAAAGCCGTACACCAATGCGGCTCGATTCCGCCGTCACCTGCCATTTCTGTGAGAGCAGTGTTTTCACGCCCTTGTCCGTGAACCAGTCGGTGCGAGGTCCGAGAACGACGTCAAGCGTTACCGTCTCGCCCGCACGCGGCAAGCGTGGGGGCTGCGGCCGGTCGGCATCGACGACTGCAGCGTAAGCATTCGTTACACCGAGTATGTCTCCTGCGATGACGGGCGAGGGACCGACTTTCGCCAACGTGTCGGTGGAGGCCGAACCAAGAATGGACTCTACGGCAAAGCCACCCCGCAATGCCAGATAACTACGCGTACCTTCAGGCGGAAAACCGAGTGTCAACTCGTCCCCCGCATCAAGCGAGAAAGGGCGAGCGAATGGAGCCGATATTTCGCGCCCGGCCGCCGTGCGGATGCTAAGCGGGCTGGGAGCGCCGGTCACGGCGAGCGTCACCGGCCGGTCCGCCTTGAGAGCGAAGCCGCCAAAGGCGATCTCAATAGCCGCCGCGCCGCGGTCATTACCCACGCAGAGATTGGCTTCGGCGAGACTTGCACGGTCGAGCGCGCCGGCCTCCGAAACGCCCTGATCGGCCCGACCAGGGCGGCCGAAATCTTGATAGAGCGCCGGGCGATCGGCGCGGGTGATCTTGAGACCTTCGGAAGGGCGCGCATCTTGCTCCGGCCGAGCCGAAGCAGTGGATACCGGCAGGGTCGCGCCCTTCGCCATGTCGTGGAAGCGTACACGGTCGCCAGGCGCGAGAAGAGCGGCTCGCGGGCGATTGGTGTCCCACATCGCGAGCGGAGTTCTGCCGAGAAGCTGCCAGCCGCCGGGGCTGTCGGACGGATAGATGCCTCCGAACGTGCCCGCGATGGCGACGGAGCCAGCGGGAATGCGCACGCGCGGGCTTTTCCGCCGCGGCACGTCGAAACCGGGATCGTCGCACGTCATGTAGGCAAAACCCGGCGCGAAGCCGGTGAAGGCAACGGTAAAGGTCGCTTGGGTGTGGCGACGAATGAGCTCCTCCACCGTCCAACCAAGGATTTCCGCCACGTCCTCGAGATCCTCGCCGTCATAGGTGACGGGGATTTCGAAGACTTTACCCCGCCGGACGCTTCGAACGGAAAGATCGATTCCAGAGATAGCCGCCGCAAGGCGAGCACGATCGGTGAATAATGGGTCGAAGTGAACCATTACCGTGCGTGCCGCCGGAACCAGTTCCGTCACACCTTCCGGCCGAGCGGCGAGGAGACCGTCGAGTAATGTCAACGTTGCTTCGAGATTTTCAAGCTCGACGAGGATAGCGTTGCCGCCTGCTGGAAGAAAGCGAAGATGATCATGCATGGACAATAATCCCTTCGGCAAAGGGCTTCAGGCCGACACCGCGGGTGACGAGCGTCTCACGCAGGTTGCGCGCGATCCCTACGGCCGCCGGCGTATCCCCGTGGATGCAGATCGATTGAGTTTCGAGCGGAACATCAGAACCATCTATGGCGGTAATACGGCCCTCCGTCACGAGGCGGAAAATACGGGCCGCGACAGCCGCCGGATCATGAATGACGGAGCCCGGAAGGCGTCGAGTGACGAGACTGCCGTCGGCATTGTAGGCACGATCGGCGAAAGCCTCGCAGACAACCGTGAGGCCAGCTGCACGAGCCTGCTCCACGATCGGCGCGCCGGCAAGAACCATGAGCATAAGTGATGGATCGACCGCCTTGACGGCATCGATCACGTCGGCGGCCTGACGGGCGTCATGGGCGATCGTGTTATAGAGCGCACCGTGAGGCTTGACGTAGCGCACCTCAGTTCCGGCGGCCTTGGCAAGTCCCATCAGCGCGCCGATCTGATAGACAGTATCTCCGAAGAGTTCGGCGCTGGAAGGGTTCATGTCGCGACGACCGAAGCCTACCAGATCGCGATAACCAACATGTGCTCCAATGGAAACGCCGCGCTTTGCCGCCTCCTTTAGCACAACGAGGATGCCTGCCGGATCGCCGGCATGAAAACCGCAGGCGACGTTCGCGCTGGTGACGAGCGACAACATCGACGCGTCATCGCCCATCGGCCAAGGACCAAAGCTTTCACCAAGGTCGCTGTTTAAATCGATACTTGTCACTTTCGCTATCCATTGCATTTGCGTTCTTCGTCAGAAGCCGACTTCATGAGCGGCGTCCGCCAGCTGCTGCGCTTTGCACCAAATCTCGATTGAGCAGCGCACTCTAGGCTCTTATTTTCCTGGATCGTCTGTACTGGTCGATGACGACGGCGAAAACGATGATGGCGCCTTTGATGATCTCCTGGTAATAGGAGCCGATCTTCAGGTAGGTGAAGCCTGAGGTGATCACACC
>NZ_JBAKFW010000041.1:0-6021 GCF_036888815.1 Agrobacterium sp. CCNWLW155 | reverse complement strand
TATGACAGCAATGATGTGATCAATTCGGGTGCCGGTGACGATCGTATCTATGCTGACGAAGGTGACGACACGATCTCGGGCGGTGCTGGCGACGACTACGCCGATGCAGGTTATGGTAACGACGTCTATATCTTCAATCGCGGTGACGGTCATGACGTGTTCTACGGCAACTACGGAACCGACACTCTGCGCTTCGGCGCAACAATCGCGGTGGGTGATCTGCGTGTATTCAGCGATCCGTCCGGCTGGACAACAATAATCCTGCCCGACACGGGCGATAGTGTTGAGATTTCATCTGTTGAATTTGTCGAGTTTGCCGACGGGACGCGTGTCTCCCTGTCGAACTTGGCAAAAATCGAGCAACAATCCTCAAACAGTGTCGGAACAGTTCTAGGAACCTCGGCAAGCGATATCCTCGTCGGGACGGAAGGAAACGATAAGCTGCGGGGGCTCGGAGGCGATGATCGTTTAGCAGGGGGCCTAGGTGCAGACACTTACGTGTTCGGACTCGGAGATGGGCACGATACGATCGAAGAGGGTGCTGACACAACATCAACCGATACGCTTGAACTGGGCAGCGGAATAACGGCCAGTGACGTTTTCTTTGAAATATCAGCGCAGAACGCTGACGATCTCGTGATGCGTATCAAGTCGCGCGAAGAAGCGATCCTTCTGAAAAATCAGTTGGCGACAAATGGTGCCGGAATTGAACGCCTTCTGTTTGCAAACGGCACAGTGTGGACGAGGGCGAATATCACAGCGACCGCTGGTGGTAATCAATCTTCAAATGGCGATGATATTCTTACGGGAACCTATCGAGCCGACGTCCTTCGCGGCGGAATGGGAAATGATATTCTAAATGGCGGACAGGGGGCAGACCGCTACCTGTATTCGCTTGGCGATGGAAACGACAGGATTACCGACTTTTCGCCAGTGGATGAAATCGACGAACTCATTTTCGAATTCAATTATTCGGGTTCGGGTATCGCATTCAGGCGTGCCAGCGACGGGTCTTCTCTGTTGATCACGGTCGGCGGTTCGTCGATCGTTATCGAAAACCAGTTGGATGGCTCCGGTCATGGTATCGATCTGGTGACATTCTCCTCCGGAGAACATCTAAGCCGCAGCGATATCGAGACGCTCGTCCTCGCATCTTCCATGACCAGCGGCGACGACGTGATTGTCGGCACGCAGGGAAGCGATGTGATAAGCGGCGGGGCCGGCGACGATGTCGCAGACGGTAAGGAAGGCGCCGACATCTATCATTTTGGAGTAAACGATGGACACGATGTCATCCAGGACAGCGGTCAGAATGCCGCTAACGACGTTCTGGTATTCGGCCCAGGGATTTTCTCGACGTCGGTTCGCATCTTGCGTGAAGCGAGCGGACTTTACAGGATCGAAGACCATAACAACGCCTGGTCCATTACGCTGGTAGGCGAGTTTGGTGGCATTGAAGAGTTCAGGTTTGCCGACGACGTGATCTGGTCGCAAGCAGCCTTCAAGCAGACCTATTACAGCAGCCTTGCGTCAGGGAATAGCGAGACAATTGTCGGCGATGCATCGAACGAGACCATTAACGGTGGGGCGGCATCGGAGCTCATCCGTGGTGGCGCGGGAGACGATCAGTTGAACGGAGCCGGAGGTGATGACTTCATATTCGGTGACGCGGGTAACGACACCCTCATCGGCGGTGACGGCAACGACACTCTTGAAGGCGGGCTTGGCCTTGATCATTACGATGGCGGCAATGGCTTCGACACCGTTGATTTCAGTTACTCCTCTGCCGACTGGTTCGTCGATCTCTCCGCGGGTAAGGCTCATACGCGAGATAACCCGGAAGGAATCGAGACCATAACCTCAATCGAAAAGATCGTAACGGGATCCGGTGATGATGACCTGAGAGGTGGAGCCGGCGACGAGGAATTTGTTGCAGGCACCGGTAATGACCGTCTTGATGGAGGCGGCGGAGACGACGAGCTGTCGGGAGGCAAGGGTAACGACACGTATGTTTACAACCGGGGAGGTGGTAACGACGTAGTGGTAGAGGGGTTGGCGGAAGGAGCGTCCGATAGTCTGACAATGACCGGTCTTGCATTTTCGGATGTCGGTTTCACGAGGCAGGGAGAAGACTTGCTCATCACAGTACCGGAATCGTCCCCAGGTTTGGGCGATGGTGGCTCTATCCTCGTCAAAAATACACTCTTCGATGATGACGCAGGAATTGAATCTTTCGTCTTTACTGATTGGACTTATAGCAAGACGGACATACGCTCTGTTCTTTTGTCGCAGCTGACCACATCTGGCGATGACATCATAGAAGGTTTTGGCAACACCGGGGATTATCTGGAAGGAGGTGCTGGTAACGATGTCTTTGTGTTCAAGCCAGACTTTGGCTGGGATACCGTCGGTGATTTCGTGGCCGGCGCTGGAACTGGCGATGTCCTGGAGTTCCGTGGAGGTGTCCTGACGGACTTTGAGGCAGTTCTGGCGGCTGCGTCACAGGTTGGTAACGATACCATAATCAATATCGACGGCACGAATGGTATTACGCTTGCAAACGTCAACCTTGCAGACCTGCATCGGGACGACGTGCGGTTCGTTGCATAGGATTATGATTCTTGTCCAAAAATCTGAATACTGAAGTGCGGCGACCTCTGGTCGCCGCTGCCTTGCGAGCAACACGGGCCGCATTTGGGTCGGTAGCTATTCTTAGCGCTTTCACTAATATTCTGATGCTGACAGGCCCGCTGTTTATGATGCAGGTCTATGATCGTGTTCTCTCAAGCCGCAGTGTTCCGACACTCGTGGCCTTGTCTATCCTGGCTGTCGTTCTTTATCTTTTTTTGGGGCTTCTCGAACTCATAAGATCCAGAATTCTCTCGCGCATCGGCGAAAGGATCGAAGAACAACTCGGTGGTCCGACTTTCGATGCGGTCATGCTGCTTCCACTCAGAATGTCAAAAAAGGAAGTAGCGGCCCAGCCTGTTCGCGATCTTGAGCATCTGCGCCAATTCATGAGCGGGCCAGGTCCTGTGGCGATTTGCGATATGCCATGGCTACCTCTGTACATCGGCATATTGTTTCTTTTTCACTCCTATCTCGGTTGGCTGGCGATTGCGGGAGCTACCCTGCTGATCGTGCTCACTCTGTTCAGCGACGCTGTTTTGCGTGATCCGACGCGGCGAGTAGCTGCACTTTCATCGACGCGTGCCGATTACCTGGAAGCGGGACGAAGGAACGCAGAAGCGTTGTATGCGATGGGCATGAAAGGTGCCTACGCACGCAAATGGCACGAGACAAACGCGGCCTATGTCGAGGAGCAGCGGCGGGCAAGTGACGCAACGAGCGGGTTCTCGACATTCTCAAAGATTTTTCGCCTGGCATTGCAGTCCGCCGTTCTCGCGCTGGGAGCCTGGCTTGCCATTAAGCAGCTTGCTTCGCCGGGAGCGATGATTGCGTCCTCCATCCTGACATCAAGAGCGCTTGCGCCAATTGAGCAGGCCATCGGTCAATGGCGTGGCTTTGTCAACTTTCGGCAGGCCAAAGCCCGTCTCGGCCAGCTTCTTGATAAGATCGGCCCGGGTGAGGACAGAATGGCTCTTCCGGCTCCATCGAAAACACTTGCTGTGTCTGGTGTTGCTGTCGTGGCTCCAGGCAATCAATCGCCCACAGTCCGCGATGTCACCTTCGCGCTAACTGCGGGCCAGGGATTGGGCATTATTGGCCCTAGTGGCTCCGGAAAATCCACGCTTGTACGGGCTTTGGTTGGTATATGGCCTCCAGCACGCGGAACCGTCAGGCTGGACGGCGCGGAGATCGATCAATGGCATCCGGAAGCGCTCGGCCCTTCCATCGGTTACTTGCCACAGGGTGTGGAATTATTTGACGGAACAATAGCGGAAAACATCAGTCGGTTTTCCGCAACGGCTAACCCGTCCGAAATTATAGAGGCGGCAAAACAGGCGGATGTGCATGAACTCATTCTGTCCATGCCGGAGGGATATGATACCAGGATTGGTAACGGTGGGGCGTCTCTTTCTGCCGGACAGCGCCAGAGAATAGGTCTGGCACGGGCGTTGTTTGGCGAGCCGTTTCTGATCATTCTGGACGAGCCGAACGCCAGCCTTGATGCGGAAGGCGAAATGGCGCTGACGAACGCGATTGTCGTCGCCCGTCAGCGAGGGGCCATCGTGGTAATTGTCGCGCATCGGCCAAATGCGCTTTCTGCCGTGGACAATGTTCTCGTTCTTGCGCAAGGCGCGATGGTCGCTTTCGGCCCACGTGACGAGGTGCTGCGTAAAACGACTATGCGCGCTGTATCGGAAAAAGCATGAAACGTGGTGCCTCGAACCCCAGTGCGGCCAGCGCCTCTATCCGACTCTACACACTTACAGGAGCTGGAGCCATTGTCCTGATGGTCTTAGGGATTGGCGGGTGGGCTGCAACAGCCAATCTTTCCGGTGCCGTAGTAGGTGCGGGTACCGTTGTCGTCGACGGTAATGTCAAACGTATCCAACATCGAGAGGGCGGCATAGTCGGCGATATCAAGGTGCGTAATGGGACTGTCGTCAAGGCCGGTGATTTGCTTGTCCGGCTTGACGATACGGTGACGCGGGCCGGTTTGGCCATGGTTAGGAAACAGATCGATCAGTTGAGCGCCCGACGAATGCGACTTTCAGCTGAACGTGGGAGCGCGACGGCAGTCACGGCTCCGACGATACCCCTCGGCCAAAAGGCCGAAGCAGATAGCGTCGAATATATCAAAGCTGAAGTCGCTCTTTTTGCCGCGCGAAAACAGACGCTTGATGGCCAGAAGGCTCAGCTCAGACAGCGTATCGACCAGATACATCAGGAAAACGAAGGGCTCGTTGTTCGCAAGAACGCCAAGGAAGAGGAGTTGTCGTGGATTGGACAGGAACTCGTCCGCGTCAGAAACCTTGCCGATCAGCAACTGATCCAGTTCAACCGCCTTGCGGAACTGGAGCGACTGCGGGCTCAATTGGATGGCGAACGTGGACAGTTGATGGCCGAGATCGCAAGGGCGGCTACGCGCGTCACAGAGACGGAACTCCAGATCCTTCAGCTTGATCAGGATCGCCTGGCCGAAGTCCTTACCGAACTACGTGACGTCGATAACAAACTCGCCGAACTCACAGAACAAAAGGTCACGGCCGAAGACCAGTTGAAACGCATCGACGTCCGGTCCCCGCAGGATGGCATAGTTCATGAGCTGGCGGTTCATACCATTGGAGGCGTTATCGGGGCAGGTGAAACTATCATGCAAATAGTGCCGGTCAATGACCGTCTTGTCGTTGAAGCGCGTATACAGCCCGCCGACATCGACCAGATGCATATTGGCCAGCAGGCAGTCCTGCGTTTTTCGGCTTTTAACCAGCGCACAACTCCGGAAATTGTTGGTCAGGTAAGAACGGTCGCCGCTGACCTGGCTCACAATCCACAAACGGGTGAGAGCTGGTATACGGCCCGTATCCAGATCGAGCCGGAGGAGCTGTCAAAGCTTGGCAACCTCAGTCTGCTCGCAGGCATGCCGGTCGAAGCGTACATCAAGACGAGCGAACGGACCGCCTTGTCCTACCTCATCAAACCGCTCGCCGACCAGATCAACAGGGCTATGCGCGAGGATTGATAGCCAGGTCGGCAGAAGAAAAAGACAGCGGTTGATTGTTTAAACTGATCCCGGTGAGTTCTTTGGAGGCAGTGGGGTGGTGCCTCGTTGGGCCCCGGCGGGAAGACAATGGTATGACCGGTGATATGCTCACGGTCGACAAAAATGGGTCGGCAGTTAGATTTCGCTCAAGAGCTTTGCAGTTCAGAATGTCTACGTTCGGCCCATTACGGAGCGCCGATCTCCATGACGCTTGCATTACAATGAAGAATTTGATTGGCTACGAGATGCTGCTGGTAAGCTATGGCAGCAATCTTGGGGTCAGAACAAGAGCAGTCCGAAATCGTACGCTAAGGACGAACGGAATGAGAACTTACGCGGCGTTCCTTAGC
>NZ_JBAKFW010000040.1:0-6027 GCF_036888815.1 Agrobacterium sp. CCNWLW155 | reverse complement strand
TCTCCCTGGCGTCCACGTCGGCATAATTGGGGAATTTTACTTCGGCACTTCTGGGCAAAATTCACGCGGCATTGACACTACGGTGAGAATTGCTTCATCCCGATGATGAAGGGTGTTGCGGGAGACGAGCTTTTCAACCCGCACCGCTATATGCCGATGAGCGAGAATTGCCAGTTTGCCAATGTGTGGACCCCCGGTGTCAACGACGGCGGGAAACGGCCGGTCATGGTCTGGATCCACGGTGGCCGTCATAGAACTGACATCCTATGACGGCCAGAACCTGTGCAAGAAGGGCGACGTTGTCGTCGTGACGCTCAATCATCGTCTCAACGTTTTGGGCTTTCTCGATCTTTCCGCCTACGGCGACAAGTACAAGAACTCCGGTAATGCCAGCCTTGGAGATCTGGTCGCGGCGCTGAAATAGGTAAACGCCAACGCCGAAGCCTTCGGTGGTGACCCTGACAACGTCACTATCTTCGGCCAGTCGGGTGGCGGCTACAAGGTCCGCGCCCTGATGGGAACACCGGCGGCAACGGGACTGTTCCACAAAGCGATCGTGCAGAGCGGATCCCGCGTCGATTCCGTCACAGACCAGGCTTCATCCTGGAAGGTCGCCGAACTGACCCTTGCCAATCTCGGGCTTGGTGAAGAACAGGTCGATCAGCTTGTCGGAATGGACTATTATACCCTGCTGGCTGCGGCGGAAAAAGCACTGAAAGAAGCGACGGCCCAAGGTGCCAAGGACGCCCGGTGGGCGCCGGTGCTTGACGGCGAATACATGCCCGAGAACCCGGTCGGTGAAAGCTGGACCGGGCTGGCGAAAGACGTTCCGCTGATGGTTGGCAATGTCCTGAACGAATTCGAGACCGTCATTGGCAAGAAGGTCGGGCAAGAAGGTCGCCGATCTCGTAGCCGACAACAAGAATACGTGGTCTGACGAGAAGGCCCTCGCCAAGTTGAAGGAGCGTTTCGCCGACAAGCCTGATGCCGTGGCTACGGAGTTCAAGGTTGCCTACCCCGAAAAGAAGCTTGCGGATGCCTATTTTGTCGATCTCCGGTTCGGGCCAGGCGCGATCCGCGATCTTGACTTAAAGGCAAAGCAGCAAGGAGCGCCCGTCTACAGCTACATGTTTGCGTTCGAATCACCCGTTCTCGACGGCATCGCCATGGCATGCCATTGCGCTGAACTTCCGTATATTTTTTGCGAATGCCGCCGTGGTCAACACCGCGACGGGAGGCGGGTCGGAAGCGGTGGCGCTCGGAGACAAGATGAGTGAAGCCTGGGTCAATTTCGACCGCACCGACAAACCCGGCGCAGCCGGATTGCCCGATTGGCCAGCCTATACGAAAGAGCAGGGCAGCACGATGATATTCGATACGCAGAGCCGCGTCGCAAGCCATCCCGATCGCAAGCTCCTGGAGGCAGCAGGAGCGCTCTGATCATCTTTGCCGGTAGCAGCGCATCCCTGACCACGTTGCGCCGGCAGCATTCACCGCGTGCAATCAACCGCCCAAATCTTGACCTAAGCGACCGCGCGTCGGATACTGGTATCGAGCAGTAACTGAAGTAGATAGCCGGAAGCAAGGGTGGGGCCTCGCTTCCGGCATTCACATCACGCCAAATAACGATTGAACCACTCGATTGTGCGATCCCAGGCAAGCTTTGCCGCAGCCTCGTCGTATCGTGGCGTCGAGTCATTGTGGAAGCCGTGGTTAACACCCGGATATACGTAGCCTTCGTAGGTCTTGTTGTTGGCCTTCAAGGCTTGCTCATATGCAGGCCAGCCCTCGTTTATCCGGGTATCGAGCTCGCCATAGTGGATAAGGAGAGGCGCTTTGATCCGGGATACGTCTTCGGCACGCGGTTGGCGGCCGTAGAAGGGGACGGCGGCGCCCAGTTCCGGATAGGCGACCGCAGCGGCGTTGGATACGCCACCACCGTAACAAAAGCC
Organism: Agrobacterium sp. CCNWLW155; assembly: GCF_036888815.1. Classification (NCBI taxonomy): domain Bacteria; kingdom Pseudomonadati; phylum Pseudomonadota; class Alphaproteobacteria; order Hyphomicrobiales; family Rhizobiaceae; genus Agrobacterium; species Agrobacterium sp. CCNWLW155. The sequence continues at coordinate 4,075 of NZ_JBAKFW010000040.1, read as the reverse complement.
AGTTATGCCGACCTTGCCGGTGGATTGCTCATGCGCCATCATGAATTCAATAGCCGCGAAAAAGTCGTTCATCAGCTTTTCCGGGTCGACCGTGGCCTGCAGTTCGCGCCCCTTCTCATCGTTGCCGGGATAACCTCCGACGGATGTGAGTCCGTCCGGCGCAAGGGCGATGAAACCGGCCTTGGCGACGCGTCGCGCCACATCTTCGATGTAAGGGTTGAGGCCCCGGTTTTCATGGACTACCACCACGACGGGTACCTTGCCTTCGATCTTGGCAGGCTTCACCAGGTAGCCGCGTACTTCGCCGTGTCCCTTGGGCGATGGGTACATAATGTATTCGGGAAGAATGTCTGGGTCGGTGAATTCCACTTGCTGCGCCAGCGCATAGTCGGGCAAGAGAGTGGCCACCAGTGCGGCGGCGGTAACGCCGCCAACAGCAAACTTTGCAGCGCGATCAAGGAACTCGCGCTTGGTGATTTTTCCATGCGCGTAATAATCGTAAAGCTCCAGCAGTTCTTGTGGAAAATCCTTGGCGGTCAATCTGGTCATATCGCTCCCCTTTGCGCGGATCTGTGCTGCCAGCACTCACGGCAAATTCGGGTGGCATGGTGCGCAGCTGACTTGCTCACCATAGTCCGATTTTCGCCAAGGATCTTAGATCGTTCATTTCACTTTTTCGTCAGTGAAACTTGATTTCCAGCAGCGTGCCGTCCGAGGCGAATACTGCTTTGAATTCGTGCTGATTGTCGTCATACCCCTCTAGCTCGATTCCGTCTCGATCATCGAATTCCACCTTCCAGAGTTGGGCATGGGCTGAAAGCGACGGATGTTTTCGGACGGCTTCCGGGAGTTTTGCGGCAGGCCCGGTTGAAGCCAACGATCTTGCTCCTCTTTTGACAGGTTCAATTAATCCGAAATTCGCACTTAACGCTCCCAGCCTTGCGTAAACGGGAAACGTTTCGCCCAGATAGTCGTCAGCCGAGGGTCGGCGTCCACTCGACGTACTGTTTCCGCTAGTCCGGGCGCAACCTCATAAAAGCGCCGCCGCCCGGGCGACCACCGCGACGCCGTGGCCACATAGAGGTCGAGAACTGACAAGTCCTCGCCGAGGAGGTAGCTGCCCGGACGCAATTGTGCCCCAATCAATTCCCAGCAGCGAGCGATGCGGTCGAATAAGCGAGCCTTGACGGTAGCGTGGTCCTCGGCGCGTTCGATGATGCGAGAGGGGTTGTCGGAGATCGAATAGAGGGCGTAGATGGCTGAGGATACAAAGGTCATCCAACGCAGGAACGTTGGCCGCGTTAACTAAGTCAACGCCGGCGCAAGTCGTGCGTCGGGATAGGCATCGGCCAACCAGATGAGGATCGCAGCGCTTTCGGTTATCACCTCGCCCGTAGGCAGTGCCAACGCCGGAACCTGTAGCATGCGATTGATGCTAACGAGTTTATTTGCTTCCTGTTGACCCTCCTAGGGAGCGCATTCCTCCACGCGATAGGGTAACTTGAGAAGACTAAGGGCTGCCTCGATCGGAACAGATCCTGAGCCTGATGCTCCATAGACAACAAACGTCTCAGTCACGACTTTTCTCCTCGCACGACGCAGCCAGAAGCTGGCGATCGAGCCAGCCCATTTCCAACCAACACTCAGGGTGAAGCCCCGTTTCACATTGTTGTCGGGAAAATCCTGATTCGCTACAGGGGCGGCAGGCGTCGTTTAACGGACGTTCCCTTGATGACGGCGGTACTGGTGACGGCGTGCTCGGAAAGAGCTTCAAGAACACCATCCATCTGCTCGATTGAATGGACGACCAGGCGAGCAAGAAACGGATCGTCGCCCGTGATCTTGTCGCATTCGACAAACTCCGCCCGCTCCTGAATGAGCCGTTCGACCAGATGCAGCTTGCCGGGTAACGGCCTGATCCTTACCATCGCCCGTATCTGATAGCCGATCGCGCGCGTGTCCACATCGACGGTGAAACCCTGGATGACGCCGGCTGCCTCCAGCCTACGAACCCGCTCCGATATGCTCGGCGCGGACATGCCGACGAGGCGGGCAAGCTCGCTCATCGACAGTCGTGCGTCAGAATCGAGCGCAGCAAGAATGCGCGCGTCCGTCTCGTCCAGCGTCGATTTTCCAGTTTGAAGGTTCTGTGATGCTTTTGCCTTCGACATGGCAAGCAAACTACGCGAATGGCTCTTGCCATTCCATATAAATCGATCGGATCGCATTGCATGATGCCTCCAACAGGAGAAAATCATGCTGTTTGGGATCATCGCTGGCCTCACCACTTGCGCCTTATGGGGCCTGACTTTCGTTGCGCCCCGCGCCGTCGCGCCATTCACGGCATGGGATTTGACCATTGCCCGCTACGGCATCTTCGGCTTGACCTGCCTGCTCCTGATGGTCGATCGACGCTTCCGGCCCGCCGGCATTGCTTCCTCACGGCTCCTGATCGGCCTGCTTCTCGGCGGTGCGGGATATGTGGGCTATTTCGTCAGCGCGGCCTTTGCCGTTCAGCTCGCGGGCGCAGCGGTCCCGCCGGTTATCATCGGCACAATGCCGGTGTTCCTGGCGATCATCGCCAATGTTCGGGACCGTTCCGCGCCGTGGCGGGCTCTCGCCTTGCCCTTGGCGTTGATCGGGATCGGCGTGGCGATCGTCAATGTTGCGACGATCAGGGCGGCAGACGTTTCCGATACAGCGTCGATCATGCTCGGCACTCTCGCCAGCGCGGCGGCACTGGCAATCTGGATCGTCTACGGGCTGGCAAATGCGGCTGTGATGCGGTCGGCCGATGCGCCGGATGATTTGCAATGGACAGGGCTGCAAGGCATTGGCGCGGCGATCGGAAGCTTCCTCTTGTTGCCGCTGGCCTCTTTCGATCTCACGGATACGGCATCCGCTTCCCACACCTTCAGCTTTGTCGGATGGGCGCTGGTGACGGGGTTGGCTGGCTCCTGGTTTGCGACCTGGTGTTGGGTGGTCGCTTCCCGTCGCCTCCCGCTGGCTCTCTCGGCCCAGCTCATCGTTGCCGAAACGGTGTTCGGCCTATCCTATGGCTTCATGTTTGAGGGCCGGTTGCCGCATCCTGCCGAGGCGATCGGAGCGACATTGCAGTTTGCCGGTGTTTGCTCGGCCATCGCAGCTTTCAGCAAGCCGCAGTCCATGACAGAGCCGCCGCGAGACACTTCAACCCTCTTGCCGCAAAGCGAGCGTTAATCGGGACCAAGAGGTAAATTCTCGCTTCACCTAGAGCTACTCCAACTCGGTAGCGTAAAAAACGGAATCGACAGGCTATAGGCAGGATATGCGTATCTCGGAGGCGGCGTCAACCAGCGGACTGAGCATCGACACCATTCGCTATTATGAAAAACTGGGGTTGCTTCCAACGATCAGGCGAGGAGGTGACGGAAGGCGGAGCTTCTCGGCGGAGAATGTCGAGTGGCTCATTCTCCTGGCCTCGCTACGAGAGACAGGCATGCCCATGGAGCGGATGCGGTACTTTGCGCGGTTCTATCAGCGGGGCGACGAAACGTTATCCGAACGGAAGGCGGTTCTGCTTGACCACGCCGCGCATCTGGAAAAGCGGCGAGTTCCCTTGGACCGCTGTGCCGAACTCCTCGCCTACAAGCTCAAACGGTACAACGAGTTGACGGAGGACGCGTCATGAGAATTATTGTCGTTGGCGCCGAAGGTGATATCGGGAAAGCGGCCTGTGAGGAACTGGGTTCCCGCCACGAGATCATCAAAGCTCGCCCTTCCGGGACGCTCCTGATCCTGTCCCTGACCGAATGAATTCTCAACCAGCGGCCTCCAGGCGCTCGTTCTAAATATCGAGGTCCTGATCTGTGGTGCTGACGCGAGCGTAGACGCGCACGCAGCACGAAAACACCCTAGTGACCCCGCGGTTTCGAGAATCAATCCGCAAATTACCCTTGCGAAGGATATTCCGCGGCACCCTGAAGATGTTCGTTCTCATTCGTGGCGCCAGCGACAGCCTGAATCAAGGATGCTCCAAACAAAATGGCTAGTCGAGCAATAGACGAAACTTGCAACCGCGCAAGGTCTCTTCCAA
>NZ_JBAKFW010000039.1:0-6057 GCF_036888815.1 Agrobacterium sp. CCNWLW155 | reverse complement strand
CCGCTTCACATCCGCAGAATGCGCAAACTACTTCCGGGCTGCAGGCTATGACCCGGATTGAACAGGATCTGCTCTAGTTGCCGCGGTAGAAGCCTGGCCTACGCCAGCCTCCTGGGTGATCTCCACCGGGAGGAACATCGTCGGCTGGTCGGGATAGCTGAATGATTGCCGCCACAAGCGGATCTGCCCCGGATGAATGTCGTGCCGGCGCGCCACATCGCCAATGCGAGCACCGGGCTCATCAGCTTCCGCAAGTATCCTCAGCTTCGCCTCGTCCGACCAACGCCGTCTGCGTTCGGTGCCGGACATGATCTCCATGCGAGCCATGAAACCTCTTTGTTCTGGTATTAATGTCAGCATTAATGCTGGTTCGAATGCCAGAACATCGCCTGATTTGCCCGATCAGCAAAAACAGCTCACCGGACGCTCACGTAGAGGGCGCTGAGTAGGCTTTTCCGAACAGAGCGCACATTGAGAGGCCGGCTCGCTTCGCCATATGCTGCAATCGTTTGATCGCCCTGCGCCACAACAACAGCGTTACGCCGGATTCCTGCGCCAAAGTTTCAGCCCGAGGGGGCAGTGGACCGTACAATGCTCGCTTCGATTGGTCGCAAAAGTCCTGCAGAGCGTGTGAAAACTCCTCTGATGAATGATGGTCAGCACTGAACACTGCGGGTGAGAAGATTTGTCTGATTTTGATGTCCCAAGAGCCCAAGAAGGCATGATTGGGCTCGTAGTCGCCCCTGTTGTGCTCAGAAAGTGCGTAGAGCGGCCTGTCATGCCCTGACGGCGGCAATCATACCCGGAACGCCGACAAGGGTGATGGTTCTTTTGATGTTGTAGGCGAGCGCTGTCAGGCTGAATTCGGCGCGGACGTTTTCCAGCGTGCGCATCAGGAACGCGCCCCGATACATCCACTGCTTGATCGTGCCGAACGGATGTTCGACGCTTTCGCGCCGTCGGTCCAGAATGTCGGGTCGGGCAACAAGACGCGCCGCCATGCGATCGAGCACCGCCTCGTTCTCCAGGCGGGACACACGACGGAAGCTTTTGGTGCAGCGTTAGCGCAGGCTGCACGCCTTGCAGGCGTCGCGATTGACGTAATCGATCTTCACATTGTCGCGTGATTTGCCAAAGTGACGGGGTGATAGCACTTGGTCTGCGGGGCAAAGGTAAATGTCCTTGTCCGGATCGTAGCGGAATTGCTCCTTGGAAAAGAAGCCCTGGGCAACGGCCGGACCGCGGATCGGTTTTGGAACATAGGCGGTGATACCGGCCTTCTCGCAAGCCTCAATATCCTCGATCTTGTAGTAGCCCCGGTCTGCCACCGCCTCGATCCTGTTGACGCCGAGCGTGTCCATCGCCGCCTCGACCGTCGGAGTAAGAAGCCCCCATATCGAGCACCTGGTTGCAGACCTCCTATTCGGCGATCAGCTTGTGCTTCACGTCAACGGCAAGCTGGATGTTGTAGCCGACGCCGACCTTGGTCATGCGCGCCATGGCGCGGGCATCCGGATCGGTCAGGGAGATCTGGTCCTCGCCGGTCTTGTCCAACTCATCCAGCAGCGCCTTGTGGCGATCGCGCTTGCCTATGATCGCCGCGATCTTTTCCGCGAGCTTTCCATCGCCGCGGCCGGAACCGCGGTCATTGCCGTTGGCTTTGTCCTCATCCTCATCCGCATCGCCCTCATCGAGACGCTTCATGTAGTCGGCTAGCTTCTCGTCGGCTTCGTTGATGAATTTCGTCAACGCTCCCCGCGTGAAGTTGCGGTCCTTGTTGTTCACCGCCTTTATGCGCGTGCCATCGACTGCCAGAAGCTCTCGTCCGAACAGGTCGAGTTGTCGGCACAGCACGACGAACTCGCGAAACACCTGTCGGAATGCAGACCGGTTCACACGGCGGAAATCGGCAATCGTCTTGAAGTCGGGTTTTAGGTGCCGCAGCAGCCAGATGACTTCGATGTTGCGGTGGGTCTCAGCCTCCAGCCGCCGACTCGACCGTACGCGGTTGAACCCGGCGGTCGTTAGGTCCAGTTGATCCACGAAGGCTTCGATGAACCGAACCGGATTGTCCGGCCCGACGTAATCGTCGACCGCCTCCGGCAGAAGCAGCAGTTGCGAGCGGTCTATTCCTGAAAGATGTGCCATGGCAAAGTGTAGATCGAGAGTCGCCGCAAGGGAATCCTCAGGTGACTTTCGGGCAGCGGGAATAAGCGAAACTGGAGGGAATTAATGACTGACTGGGATCTGATCCGAGACATGATGGCCGCAGCGATCGATGCTTGTGAGCGCGTGGAGGCTGCTGGATACCATGAGAGCGATAGAGACGCGGCTGTTAGCGTGCGCGGCCAAGATGTTAGCATCCACGACTTTCTTACAAGCGCATGGACCTATCCGGAAAACATTCGATACGAGATCATCCGAGAAAGACATGATAAGGGAGACGACCGTGCCTATGTGCCGGAGGCCTCCCGCATCCTTACTGCCATGGCACACGCCGCAGCAGAAATAATTGGATCCCGCCAACCCGAGGCTCCAGCAGTAGATGACATACGCAAAATGATCACTTGGTTCGGTAGCCACGCCGTCCCTGGTATCGAGCAAGCCATCGGGAACCGGCGTAGCAGCTCATCTTAAATCGAAAACGTTAGTTTCCACACGGTCTGCCCGAGTTTTGTCGGATTTTGCGGCTGATTTTTGCAACGCCGCAAAACTCGGTCTTTTGCGACATCCTACATCCTACATCCTACATCCTTCACGCACAGCTATTTATTGTCCCAAGGGGGCGTTGACCCTTGACGATTTCGATGCGCATGGGGCACCGATGTCCCTCCATAATGCCGGAAATTGCAGCTCTCAGATGCTCAATCTCCTCGTTAAACGACATCCCGTCCGGCTCGTGATCGTAGACGACCTTCAGGCGATACTCACCTGGGCCGAGTCGCTTCATTGCATAATCCCGCTCCAGTAGTTCCTCGATATGCGTGCGGGTTTGGGAGGCGCGGCTGCCGGCCACAGACCGGTCGGGCGGCGCAATGCGCAAACTGACCGTGCCAGCTGGTCGCTTGTCAGGAAGTGCTGTCTTGTCTGGAAAATCATCGAGTGCCCGGTACACCGTCATTCTCGAAATCTTCATGGATCGCGCCACAGCAGCCTTGGTCGCTCCTCCTTCTATCTGTCGGCGGATCTCGTCGCTATCGATGTTTTTCGTTCGACCTTTATAGACGCCCTGCGCCTTGGCGCTCTCAATACCAGCGCGCTGCCGATCCTTTATGAACCGCAGTTCCATGTCGGCCACCATGCCGAGGATCGTGATAACCAGCCGCCCAATATCCCCGGCCGTGGAGACTTCCGGCTCCAGAACTCGCAACGACGCGCCCTTGCCATCCAGTTCATGAACAAGATTGAGAACGTCGCGGGTTGACCGACCGAGCCGATCGAGGCGCAGTACGACAAGTTCGTCTCCCGCACTAAGGAACTGCAGGACGGTTTCCAATTCTGTCCTCCCGTGCCGGGATCCGCCGGAACCGGTCTCCGATCGAATGATTTCACAACCGAAAGCCTTCAGCCGTTCAAGCTGGATTTGAAGATCCTGATCACTGGTACCGACGCTAGCGTATCCGACGCGAGTCATGCACGACTCTGTCACGTTAAGGTGGCTCTCAGCACACTATCGTAACAAAATGCTCAAAACAACCCATTTGTGACATTCGCGTCGCGTCACATTGGAATGTCACTTTGGGTCTACCCATAAGAGGTGATGGGCTGTTACAACAGGTGGGGCCAAGAAAATGAGAACCGCAATCTTGCAGACCGTGGCGTTATGGTGATGTGCATCGTTCGATGGCGATCCTGAGGAAGAACTCGGCGCCGATACCACTCGATAACGTGGCGGCGACTTTCGTGAGTTCCGTGAGGCAATGGGAGCGCCCCAGAGAAATAGTCTTCATTCAATCTAGCAAATCTCCACTGGCTCGACTGCGCCGCCGACAATGTCGTGACGTGGGCGTTTCATCACGCGACGACATGTCGGTCGAGACAGACAGTGACCCGGCTTGGGACTCGAGCTCGCACAACCCGGAAGCCGATGGGGTCTGATCATTGTTGTAGAAGCGCACGCTGCCTTTTCCAAGACGCTTACCGGCGTAAAGAGCTTGATCTGCCTTCCTCATCAGAACTAAGGGGTCGGTCCCATCATCGGGACTGATGGCTATACCAATTGTGAGCCCGACACAGTGTGATCGATCATCAATGACAATAGGTTCCTGCACGCTAAAAATGATGGACTGACAAATAGCTGAAGCCTCATGAGTCGTAGCAACGTAGGGAAATATACCAACAAACTCGTCGCCACCCATGCGAGCAACGAATGCTCCTGACGGTGCGATAGTCCTGAGGCGATCCGCCACGACGCGAAGGACCCGGTCACCAACGGCGTGCCCAAACTGATCATTGACCGGTTTAAAGCCGTCCAAATCCATGTATGCGACGGTAAAGCATCTGTTTGCCGCACTCGAGGTGAACCTTTCTATGGCCTGAAGCAGGTAGAAGCGGTTCGGCAACCCGGTCAGTGCATCGTGCTTTGCCCGGCGTTCGCTGTCATCAAATTTCCTCGCCGCACTCAGCGCTTTTCCAAATAGAATTGCCGTCAGTCCCGCAAACCCCACCGCCACGCTGATCCAGACGGGAACCGAAAAGCGAAGGAGGTCTGAACCGGGGTCGGCACCCGTCCAGGCGAGTTCACCGGCTTTGTGACCGTCGCTCAGGATCAGAGGCACAGATCTTTCCGACAGCTCTCCGCTTTTTAAGAGATGGAGATCAGGAAGGAGATAGACTCTGGCGAACTCGGCAAGCATTTCGCTGTCCACCATATCAACCAGGATTATGAGGTGCTGTGGCTCTCTTGCCAGCGGATCTGGCTCCAGCGGCCGAATAGGCATGACAGCGGCGACCGCCGGAACGCCTTTTGCGAAAACCGTCCCGCCGACAGCCTCGTTGCGAAGCCCTTTCCGCTGGTTCGCGATAAGGTCGTGGATGCCTCCTGACAATATGTCATCCAGCCGTGTCGCCGTTCGGACTCCGTTAATGGATGCGTATGTCACCGAGTCGTCAGGTGCGACCACCACCGTCATCTCCATATCGAGATTTAAAAATACGGTCTTTCCCACATTTTGGTCGGCCCAGTCGGCATCTGGATGAGTCACGAGACGTTCGACGGCCTCGTCCCAAGCCCCGTAGTCCATCGCCCGTCGTTTCACATGCTCCGTTTTGACGACGATCGCACCCTCGGCCAACTTCATCTGTTCATTCCAAGCTGCATTGCTTTGGGACGATGCCACAAAGAGGAGGCACCCCAAGATCAGGGCAAGCAGCATCGCAATGAGACCCGCTACCGGGATAGCAAGCCTTACAATCAGTCTAGTGTATGCGGATGCCTCTCTCGACTTCATCAGTTGCTCCTGGTCAGCACCACAATACATGCAACTCTATTTAAGAGTCGTAAGTAAAAATGATCACTTTGTACCGGCAATGGGTGGGTCTAAGCGGTTTGTTTCTGATATCATCCATCGCGATGATTGAGAGGTTCTCCATCATCCATGGAAGTCCGATTCTCGGTGCACCATTCCGTTTGTATGCCGCCGATTTTCATGAACGGACCAAGAATTTCTTCTTCTCGAAGTGAGCACAGCTCCTCAACAGTCTGAACTGATGAGGTTGTCTAATCGCAGCCGGGGCGTCAATAGGCATTTTTTTTGAAGCGTCGCACTTCCGGGTGCATGGTTGTCTTCGCGCTCGAATCAGGCGCCGCATGATGGAGCTCCGGAGCACGAGCCTTCAATGTGGACGACGCATTCGGCTGAGACGGCGATGCAACCCCATCAACGGAATGGCTCGGCTCACGTCCCGGCAGGGACGCTTCAAGCGCTCACTTATTGAGCGCTATCTTATACTAGACCGTAAGCGGTGACGTGAGGCCGTTACTGAACCGCCCCGGCTTTACCGGAGACCGTTTGGTTTAAGTTATGCGGCCATGGCTGGCGCGTCCAGCATGGCGTA
>NZ_JBAKFW010000038.1:2500-6366 GCF_036888815.1 Agrobacterium sp. CCNWLW155 | reverse complement strand
TGGTTGCGGGGGCAGGATTTGAACCTGCGGCCTTCAGGTTATGAGCCTGACGAGCTACCGGGCTGCTCCACCCCGCGGAATGATTTATTATAGCATAAAGGCCGCTGTTGGCGGCCTTTTGATTTGGGCTTGTTGCCCATTTTTGTGATTGAGAAGATTTTGTGTTGCGTTTTGCAGACCTGGCAGCGACCTACTCTCCCGCGTCTTGAGACGAAGTACCATTGGCGCTGGGGCGTTTCACGGCCGTGTTCGGAAAGGGAACGGGTGCAGCCGCCCCGCGATAACCACCAGGTCGGCAAAACGCAACGATTTCCATTTTTGAGATGGAAACAGTTTTCGAGAAGCTGGAGAGCCGAAGCTCTATTTAATTTAACACGTCTTTCTTTGACTGGTCCGTTTGCCTGCCTTGCTCGAGGTTGAGCGAGGCAGCCATACAGGACGCTAGTCCGTCGCGCCTTCCGGTTTTTGCTGTCAAGCAAAATACCTGTGGCGCGCGCCGTCTGCAGGGCCCTTGGCCCGTGAAGACAGAAGATGATGTCATCAAGCTTGGCTTGATGAACATATTCAATGGGAACGAAGAAGTCGATCGAGCTATTAGTAACGGTAAGCTTCACACATTGCTGTGCTTCCACACCCGTCCTATCAACGTGGTCGTCTTCCACGGCTCTGATAGGGAACACTCGTTTTCAGGTTGGTTTCCCGCTTAGATGCCTTCAGCGGTTATCCATTCCGTATATAGCTACTCTGCTATGCCCTTGGCAGGACAACAGATCCACCAGAGATACGTCCATCCCGGTCCTCTCGTACTAGGGACAGATCCTGTCAATATTCCTACACCCACGGCAGATAGGGACCGAACTGTCTCACGACGTTCTGAACCCAACTCACGTACCGCTTTAAATGGCGAACAGCCATACCCTTGGGACCTGCTCCAGCCCCAGGATGCGATGAGTCGACATCGAGGTGCCAAACAACCCCGTCGATATGGACTCTTGGGGGTCATCAGCCTGTTATCCCCGGCGTACCTTTTATCCGTTGAGCGATGGCCCTTCCACACGGGACCACCGGATCACTATGACCGACTTTCGTCTCTGCTCGACTTGTCAGTCTCGCAGTCAGGCTAGCTTATGCCATTGCACTCGACGACCGATTTCCGACCGGTCTGAGCTAACCATCGCGCGCCTCCGTTACTCTTTCGGAGGCGACCGCCCCAGTCAAACTACCCACCATACACTGTCCCGGATCCGGATAACGGACCGCGGTTAGACATCCACGAAGATAAGGGTGGTATTTCAAGGATGGCTCCACAAGAACTGGCGTCCCTGCTTCAAAGCCTACCACCTATCCTACACATGCCTTGGCGAATGCCAGTGTAAAGCTATAGTAAAGGTGCACGGGGTCTTTCCGTCTGACCGCAGGAACCCCGCATCTTCACGGGGAATTCAATTTCACTGAGTCTATGTTGGAGACAGCGGGGAAGTCGTTACGCCATTCGTGCAGGTCGGAACTTACCCGACAAGGAATTTCGCTACCTTAGGACCGTTATAGTTACGGCCGCCGTTTACTGGGGCTTCAGTTCAGAGCTTGCACCCCTCCCTTTAACCTTCCAGCACCGGGCAGGCGTCAGACCCTATACGTCGTATTGCTACTTCGCAGAGCCCTGTGTTTTTGATAAACAGTCGCTACCCCCTGGTCTGTGCCACCCCATCATAGTTGCCTAAAATGGGGTCACGCTTCTTCCGAAGTTACGCGTGCAATTTGCCGAGTTCCTTCAACATAGTTCTCTCAAGCGCCTTGGTATACTCTACCTGACCACCTGTGTCGGTTTCGGGTACGGTCTATACGGTGGAGCTATTTCCTGGAACCTCTTCGCCGCACATTCAATCCAATAAGAATGTACAACACACGAGATCCGTCACTACCACCAGGCCCACGAATATTAACGTGGTTCCCATCGACTACGCGTGTCCGCCTCGTCTTAGGGGCCGGCTAACCCTGCTCAGATTAACTTTAAGCAGGAACCCTTGGTCTTTCGGCGAGGGAGTCTCTCACTCCCTTTATCGTTACTCATGTCAACATTCGCACTTCCGATATCTCCAGCAGCCCTCACGGGTCCGCCTTCACAGACTTACGGAACGCTCCGCTACCACTTGCATTACTGCAAATCCTCAGCTTCGGTGCATGGCTTTAGCCCCGTTACATTTTCGGCGCAAAGACCCTTATTTAGACCAGTGAGCTGTTACGCTTTCTTTAAATGATGGCTGCTTCTAAGCCAACATCCTGGGTGTTTTGGGATCCTCACATCCTTTCCCACTTAGCCATGACTTGGGGACCTTAGCTGGAGGTCAGGGTTGTTGCCCTTTTCACGACGGACGTTAGCACCCGCCGTGTGTCTGCCGACTAGTACTCCTCGGTATTCGGAGTTTGGTTAGGATCAGTAAGACGGTGAGTCCCCATAGCCCATCCAGTGCTCTACCCCCGAGGGTATTCGGTCGACGCTCTACCTAAATAGATTTCGCGGAGAACCAGCTATTTCCGAGTTTGATTGGCCTTTCACCCCTAGCCACAAGTCATCCCAATCTATTGCAACAGATACGGGTTCGGCCCTCCAGTTGGTGTTACCCAACCTTCAGCCTGCTCATGGCTAGATCACTCGGTTTCGGGTCTAATGCAACTAACTCAATCGCCCTGTTCAGACTCGCTTTCGCTGCGCCTACACCTACCGGCTTAAGCTTGCTAGTTACACTAAGTCGTTGACCCATTATACAAAAGGTACGCCGTCACCCTTGCGGGCTCCGACTGTTTGTAGGCATCCGGTTTCAGGTTCTATTTCACTCCCCTCGTCGGGGTGCTTTTCACCTTTCCCTCACGGTACTTGTTCGCTATCGGTCATGCACGAGTACTTAGGCTTGGAGAGTGGTCTCCCCATGTTCAGACAGGATTTCACGTGTCCCGCCCTACTCAAGGACAATGACTGTTCTACGCGTAAGGGGCTATCACCCTCTATGGCCGACTTTTCCAAATCGTTCCGCTTTATTCATCATTGCCACTGGCCTGGTCCGCGTTCGCTCGCCACTACTTGCGGAGTCTCGGTTGATGTCCTTTCCTGCAGGTACTTAGATGTTTCAGTTCCCTGCGTTCGCTTCTTACCCCTATGTATTCGAAAGTAAGATACCTTATCACAATGCTTGGAAACCTGTTCAGTTCTGTCCTCACGGCCAAAGGCCTGCGGACGGCGCGGTGCAAAAGCACCGACGGGCTAGCGCCCTGTATGGGTAAACCCAAACAGACCATCCAGCCAACAAAACAGATTTCCCAAGCATTTAAGGTGGGTTGCCCCATTCGGAGATCCATGGATCAAAGCTTATTCGCAGCTCCCCACGGCTTTTCGCAGCGTATCACGTCCTTCTTCGCCTGTGCATGCCAAGGCATCCACCAAATGCCCTTAATTCACTTCTTCGTTCTCATTGTCTATGCTCATCATCAAGCCGTCATTCCGAAGGAATGACCGGCAGATCCGGTTACCTTTTACAACCAGATCAAGTCACGATGACATCGACGTGTTCGATACAATCCTCATATGAAGGCACGCCGGTGCACTTCGAGGTCGTATCATTAAGACCAGCTTCTCGAGATATCATCCGGTGATGCGCGGTCAGGCAACATCAATCCAGCATGTCCATCAGATGAAGGCCTAAACCTTCAAACAACAAACATGCCTCGGACAAGCGATCCTTCCTACCTCCAACCCCTCCACCAATTCCGGCCGACTAAGCCATCTCACGGTTTCTCTGGGACTGGGCTCGGACGTTTCAAACCACAAGGGCTCAAAACACCTGGACGCTTCCAGACATATCTTCTCTTCA
>NZ_JBAKFW010000037.1:0-6627 GCF_036888815.1 Agrobacterium sp. CCNWLW155 | reverse complement strand
GAATTTGTTCGTCGTTTTGCTTGTCATAGACCCTACTTCTCACGAGTTGGGGTCTCCGGCAAACCCGGAGCGGTTCAATAACCGGCAGCATACCACCGGAGCAAACTCCATGACACCGATCCCGAACGCTCCAACGGTCAACGCCAGAAGTGGCCAATTTGATTTTGTCCCGCTCATACTATTTCTCGACCTGCCACCGACTGGCCTGACCAACAGATGGCGCAACCATTTCAAAAATAGGTACTCGTGGCCTGCTGCCGGTTTTTCGGACACCGAGGACCGGCGGCGCGAAAGCGTCGAGCATCCGTTCGGCACGATCAAGCAATGGATGTATCAGGGCGCGTTCCTGATGCGTAGGCTGGAAAACGTTCGCGGGGAGTTCAGTCTGACGGCGCTCGCCTACAACATCAAAAGAGCCATCACACTTGTCGGCGTTGCGGGCCTGATTACCGCCGTCAGGGCATAGCCGGCCACTGTGCGCACTATCTGAACCAAAACAGCGCATCCAAAATGCTCCGTAACGCCTTCTCAGGGCTATTGGGCATCGAAATCCGGAAAATCTTGCCACCCACAGTTCAGCTCGAGTGCTACCGCCGTACAAAGCAGATTTGCTTTCGATATCCTCCAGGCCGGAACAGGCTGCTTGCCGCCCTGCTCCCGTCGCGCTGGTTCGGACTGGTGAAGATAGACTGCGAACCCGACGCATTTGCGTTCCAGTGGCGCGATCTGCGCCTCATATTCTGTGATGACGTTTGCCCCCACCTCTTCATCGTTCAGTTCACCGTGATCGAGCTGCGTCCACCACGACTGGATCAGGTTGACCGAACGCCGTAAGTTCGCTGTGCATCGCGACGCCCAATCACGCCGTTCCGGACATCCTGACAAAGCTGCAACTTGAACGGCGTCGAATGCCGTCGATATGGACCTCGCGACTTCACCGGCCTTCTCCGATTGAGGTCCCCAGAGTGTATCAGTTTTTCCGCGTCTCGTGGTCCAGCCGGAAGGATTCACTCCAATCCCGGGTAAACTCTCATTTCAAATCAACAGGTTACACCTCAGTCGCAAGTTGAGCAGTCAGAGTTCCCCATGACTGAGCTGGTCTTCCTGCCGAAAGAATAGCACGTCGCATATCGAATTGAGCAGGGTGATGCGCAAGTTGCGCGGACTAGGGGAAATCACAAATAGATCATAGTCACCACTGCAGGCTCATTAGTCGCGCTTTCCTTGCGCAGCATGCGAAATCCCCCGAGGTCAGGTCAATGCCAAAAAAGCCGGGTGTTTCTGTTGCGAGATGTTGGCTCCAATAGGACGACGGCCGCATTTGCTTGTGAAGTTTACGGTCGTGTGGATTACACCGTTGCGATTACATCTAGTTACAAATTGATACAGTTTTGCCCATGACGGGCAAACCTGTGTGACGTCCGTTTGCTATCACAGCCTTGGAAAAGCGCGATCCAAGGGAGTTGTGGGACTCCTGCGTTGTTCCCCAGTCAAACGCTCCTCGACCTCCCTGTGGTCGGGGAGCGCGGCTTTTCCGGAACCCGGCATTTGCAACGCACGATCGTGCGAACGGGGAAGATTATCATTTTCAATTTACAGTTGTATTTATGTCACGCGGATTTTTTTGAAGTATGCGTCAACATACCGTAAACACTGATTTAATTTGCGACTCGGCTTTCAGTCTGCCTAACTACATAGCATCGCACAGCCTCTTTGTATGTGCGATAATCAACTTTTAATTGAAAACTGGAGATTACTATGAACATCAAGAGCCTCCTCATCGGCTCCGCAGCCGCTCTCGCTGCTGTCTCTGGCGCACAGGCTGCCGACGCAATCGTTTCCGCAGAAGCTGAGCCCCTCGAATATGTGCGCGTTTGCGACGCATTCGGCACTGGTTTTTTCTACATTCCAGGCCGCGAGACCTGCCTCAAGTTTGGCGGATACATCCGTTTCGAAGGCCGCTTCGGTCAAGACCGCCGCGGGTCCTCAGACTGGGACTTCAATACGCGCGCGCAGTTCGACGTTGATACACGCACCGACACCGAGCTCGGTGCGCTGCGTGGCTTCATCGGTTTCCGCGGTGAAGCCGCAAATGGTAGCCGTGAAGACAGTGTCGTCCACGTGGATCAGGCCTTCATCTCGCTTGGCGGCCTGACTGTCGGTAAGATCTACAGCGAATGGGACAACGACTTGGCCGGCGAAACCGATATCCTGTCGACCAATACCGTGTTCACCTCCGTCCGTTATACCTACGGGGCGGAAGATTTTACAGCATATATCGCGGCTGAGGAACTCGAAGGTTTCGGCTTTGCAGGCAACGACGAGCAGGACAACAATATCGGCGTCAGCGGTTTTGTTGGCGGTACGATTGGCTCCCTCACCTACTCCATCGTCGGCTCCTATGATATAGACTATGAAGCAGGTGCTGTGCGTGGCATGCTGTTTGCCGACATCGGACCTGGCACCCTGGGTCTGTCTGGTATCTGGGCGTCTGGCGTAAATTCCTACTGGGCTGAGAGCGAGTGGACCGTTGGCGCGGAATACGCATACAAGGCGACGGACAAGCTCACAATCATCCCAGAGGCACAGTACCTCGCCGGCGTTTCCTCAAGAAACGGCCACGGCGATATCATTGATGCAGGCTGGTCCGACAACGATGCTTGGACAGCCGGCCTGACTGTCGACTACCGCGTCGTTGAGGGCCTCACAACAATTATCACCGCCAACTACTATGACGAGGATGGCCAAGACGAAGAAGTGCGAGGCTTCGTTCGTCTCCAGCGCGACTTCTAAGCTCTGACATTAAAAAAAAGCAACGGTGTTAGAGGTCAAGCACCGTTGCTCGATGATTTCTCATTCTTGCGTTTAGGATGACGATCATTTTTCTCATCACGGCGACGAGGGCGACCTTTCCAGGCTTGCCCTTGGCTTTGAGACGCTGAAACAATTCCTTCATGACCGGGTCGAAGCGAATTGCGGGCAGGGCGGCGATGTATAGGGCGTCGCGCACCTGCTTTCGCCCGCCTGCAATCATCCTTTTACCGCGCATCTGTCCGCTATCGCGGTTGATCGGCGCCACACCGACAAGCTTGGCGATCTGTCCCTTGTCCATCAATCCTAGTTCTGGCAACCCTGCGATCAGGAAGCAAGCTGTTCTTAGGCCTATGCCCTTGAGCGACATCAGCACGTCAGCCATGGCCGCAAGCCGATGGTCCGTCTTGAGGCAGGCTTCCATGGCTTTGACGACGGCGAGGCGCTGGCGCATCAGGAAGGTCAGCGTCTCCTCGATCCAGAGGGCTTGCCGTTCATCCCGATTGCTGGCGAGTTTCTCTCGCCGGTTCCTCTCCTGGACGATCATATAGGACAGCTGTCGGTAACGCGACACGAGTTCACCCAACACGGTCTGGGCTGGAGACGTGGCTACAAGGAGCTTGGTTTCCATGCGCCTGGCATAATCGGCCAAGACGAAAGCATCGATCTTGTCGGTTTTGGACAGCGTGCCGCAGGCCCGGGCGAACTGTCTGATCTGCTTGGCATTGACCTTTGCGACAGGCTGGGCGGTCGCAACAAGGACATCCACGACAGCTCTCTCATAGCCGCCGGTCGGCTCTAGAACCAAGCGGTCTATTCGATCAAACTGGGCGAGGAACGCCATGAACTGCGCAATTCCTGCGCCGTCATTGGCAAAGCTCGCCGATCGCGCTTCAGGAAGAACGCAGATATCGAGCGATGATTTTGATATGTCGATGCCGACAAAACGGCTAATATCGGTCATGAGGTTGTGTCTCCCTTATACGCGAGCGTGAAGCTCTCTCAACGGTTCGACCAAGCCTCGAAATGGACAGAGGGTTCTGCTTTTTTACGAACGAAAGTTCAGGCCCGGCATGGACCAACCGCTCCGTCCATCGTCTCGAAGGTGTTGCAATCACCCTAAAGACAAACAAGGCCGGAACATCATAACGATGTTCCGGCCTTTAATGTATAAGCCCGGTTTAAAAAACAGGGCTTGAAACATCCTGTGACGAGACGTGTGACGGCACAAAACGCCGTGACTTTCACCCATTCGATGCAATTGTTTAAAGGCTTTCCCACGGCCAACGGGTAGCGGATCGAACGGGACCGGACGATAATCTTGCGACAATTTGTTACATTTTTCCTAGTGCGGTCTGGTTATTGTTCCGATAAAATCTTCCGGCGCAGAGGGAAATCACATGCAAGCAGCACCGCATATTGTTGTTGTCGACGACCACAGTGACATTCGAGATTTGGTGGGACAGTACCTGGAAAGGCATGGCTACCGAGTCAGTCTTGCAGACGGCGGTTCGATGCTGCGCAAGATAATCGAAACCGATCCCGCCGAGCTTATAGTACTTGACGTGATGATGCCGGGTGAAGACGGGTTGTCTATTTGTCGTCAGCTTCGTGTTTCAACAAATGTTCCGGTCCTGTTTTTGACGGCGATGACTGACGATACTGACCGTATTATCGGCTTGGAGTTAGGTGCCGACGACTATCTTGTGAAACCGTTCAACCCGCGAGAATTGCTTGCCCGCGTTAGAGCAGTGCTCCGCCGCGCGGTGAGCGCGGCTCATTGCCAACAGCCTGATTTCGCAAAAAAGATTCGTATTGGCCAGTGGTGCGTTAATATGGGAAGCCAGGAACTTGCGGGCGACGATGGTGTCGGCGTTTCCCTGAGCACGGCCGAATTCAGGTTGCTTAAGGTTTTCATCCAACGTCCAGGACATATTATGACACGCGATCAGCTTCTGGATCTTACGGTTGGAAGGACCGCCGAAATATTCGATAGAAGCATCGATAACCAGGTAAGCCGTCTTCGTAAGAAAATCGAGCAAGACCCAAAAAATCCAACAATCATTAAGACCCATTGGGGGGGGGGCTACAGTCTCGCAGTCGAGGTTGCTAGGGTATGACAGGTCGCTGGTTTCGTAGCATTGCCGCGCAGTTTATTGGCCTCACGCTACTGGCGCTGATAATATCCCAGGCACTAACATTCGGAATATCTTGGGATGAGCGTTCCAAAGCATTAAACGCTGCGATGAAAAGCGAATTTTTTAGCCGCTCCTCTTCAATCACACAGTTGATGGAGACTATTCCGGCAAACATGCGCGAACAAGCCTTGCTGGCGAGCGAGACACGTTACTCACGTTTCTGGCTGAGCGACGGAGAGCCTGGACAGGAAATGACATGGCGGCGCCGGGCATCCACCGAGTTGTCGCGTCCCTTGGATAACTTTGTGGATCTGGCAAAGAAATATGGATCGCGGAACGCGACACCGACTCAGCTGGATCTGACACCAATCGGTCCAGCTCACGCCGACGATATGTGGGCTCGTCCACGGCCAATTCTTTGGACCCTTCCGCAGCACGCTAAGTTCATTTACCTGGGAGGTGGGACAGGGTACGGATTGGCTGTCCAACTGAATGACGGGCGCTGGTTGAATGCTGCAACCTACAAACCCCAAATAAACAGTTGGTGGACATCTACTTCTTTAACGTCTTTGGGCCTGACAGCGCTCATTCTGTCCACCATCGGAGCACTGATCGCCAGTCGGCTTGCTAAGCCGCTCAAGAATCTGGCGATATCAGCAGAAGCCCTCGGACGTGGGGAAAATCTTCCAGCATTGCCAGAGAGCGGGCCTGATGAGATTCGGCGTACGGCAGAGGCGTTCAACAGAATGCAAAGCAGGCTCCACCGTTTTGTGGAAGACAGAACGCGGATGCTTGCCGCCATAGGTCACGACTTACGTACGCCGCTGACTTCACTTCGTTTACGCGCCGAATTCGTCCATGACACCGGTGTCAAAGAAAAGATGATTTCGACAATCGATGAAATGCAAAGTCTGACCGAAGCTGCAGTATCATTTGCACGCGGTGAGTCTGCTTCCGAGACTACGCGTGACATTGAGTTGGAAGCGCTCGTGGGGAGCATCTGTGACGATCATGCGGACATGGGACATCCTGTTCGGTTTATCGACGGGGAGAAGCTTACGTACAGATGTCGACCTGACAGCCTCAGACGCGCCGTTCGTAACCTTGTGGAAAACGCCGTGCGCTATGGCACTGAGGCAAAGGTCTCGATCCGCAAAACAGCATCAACAGTAGAGATCCTGATTGAAGATCGAGGGCCCGGTATTCCCGAGGACATGGTAGAACGTGCTTTTGAGCCATTCGTTCGAATGGAAGCATCCCGAAACCGGGAAACTGGCGGTATTGGACTCGGCTTGTCAATAGCCAGAGCAGTTGCGCGCCAGCACGGTGGCGACATAATACTGTCTACAACAAAGGATGGAATGCAGGCTGTCATCTCTCTTCCAAGAGAAGGCAGCGTGATCAGTTCAGACAGTGCCAAGATTTCGCAGTGGCGTATGCGATCTCATCTGTTTGGCATACGTAGCCACCGGAATGCACACGGGCAAAGGTAACCTTAGATAGCATCTCGACAAAAGAAAAATTCTTGCAGTAAGACCAACTCGATTGAAATTCGCAGCATAATTCGACATGTAAGCTGACGGTGCATATCCTGCTGGAGTTAGTGTCAATGCCGCGTGAATTTTGCCCAGAAGTGCCGAAGTAAAATTCCCCAATTATGCCGACGTGGACGCCAGGG
>NZ_JBAKFW010000036.1:0-6926 GCF_036888815.1 Agrobacterium sp. CCNWLW155 | reverse complement strand
TTACGCCATGCTGGACGCGCCAGCCATGGCCGCATAACTTAAACCAAACGGTCTCCGGTAAAGCCGGGGCGGTTCAAGTAATTCCGGGACTTACTTTAACTTGCGATATACCCGTCCTTATGGTCCGAACGATATCTTCTTCGGTTAAATGCCCGGATGCCTTGGGAGGCAGGGTGGACCAAATGTCACCAGTGGGGTTTTTGAAACTTAAACTGACCGCTCCGTAAATCCTGTTCACTGATATCGGTAATCAACATATATCCAGGACTGTGAGTGATTGCGATTGGCGGTCTCGCCTGTTCCAGCGCCACCTGCGGTGTTACACCACATGCCCAGAATACCGGTACCTCTCCATCGCGCACCGGCACACTATCGCCGAAATCGGGAGACGATAAGTCGGAAATCCCGATAGCTGACGGATCCCCAAAATGTACTGGTGCACCATGGACCTGCGGCATCGTGGCAGTAATCTCGATTGCACGGATAGCGTTCGCCGGCGAAAATGGTCGCATGGATACGACATAGTGCCCTTTGAACGGACCGGCAGACTGACATTTAATGTTTGTTCTGTACATCGGTACATTCGTGCCGAGTTCAATATGCCGAACACCAATCCCGGCATCCATCAACGCTCCTTCAAAGGAAAAGGAACAACCAATCAAAAACGTAACGAAATCATCCTGCCAAAGAGCTCGGATGTCAGTCAGCTCATCAACCAGCGCTCCATCCCTAAATATGCGATAACGCGGAAGATCGGTACGAATGTCGATGCCTGCCCCAGCCCCGGGGAGTGAAGGATCTCCAGGATTGCCCAGAGCAAGTAGAGGGCACGGCTTTGGGTTTGCCATGCAAAACTGCAAAAAATCGGTAGCCCAAACCTTCGGAAGCACGACGAGATTGCCCTGTGCAAAACCCGGCGCCATCCCCGAGGTTTGATCCACAATAAAACCGTTGCGAATATCGGCACGAATATTCTGAGGGTCCATCACGTTCATTTGCGGTTTTTTCATCCTGGAACATCCAAACGCGTAGCGATTTGGGCTGGATTAATCTTGCGGCTACGAGATCAGCTTAAATTTCTCAAGCTTTACGGAGTCGACCCACCCGCTAATTTTCTCACCAAACGCCTTCATAGACGGCGTGTTATTGTGAGTTGCCAGGGAAGATTCGTCCTCCCAAATTTCATAGAATACGAAAGTACCGGGGTTCTCGATCGATTCATGCAGATCGTATTGCACAAATCCAGGCTCCGTCTTGGCAATAGGGACGAGAGTGAACAGTGCGTCCCCAAGCTGCGAGCGCCACTCTTTCTTGGCGACGATCGTTGCAACAACAAATAACTTGTCTTTCATTTGGAATACCTATCCGCTTTCGTCGAAGTGGTTGTTGTTTCCTGTTCGCGCGTTTCAGCTTAGTTCAATTGAAACCGGCGTCTTGATCGAATTGGCAATAAAGCAGCCTTTGTGCGCGCGGTGATGCATGCGCTCAAGTGCGTTATGATCCGGCTGTTTATCTGAACTGAAAGTGGCTTTGGGATGGAGAGTGATTTCGGAAACCCAGAACGCTCCGTCCGATCCTTTCGAGACTTTACCTACAGCATTGTCCTGATAGGTCTCGACCTTGTAACCACTTCCCTCGCATATCGCGAGAAAGTAGAGCATATGGCAGCTGGCCAGCGCATTGACGAGAAGCTGTTCCGGGTCCGCCAATTCGCCATTACCCATGTATTCCGTCGCCGCAGAGACCGGAACAGACACGCTTGAACTGTATAGCGCGCGATGGTCACGACTATAGGTTCCTTCGTTTTCGATATGGGGCTTCGCCTTCCATTCGAGGCGAACCGAGTGCTCGGACATAACGTGTATCCTTTATAATTGCTTCAATATTGTCAGCAGAGCTTGCTGCGACGCAGACCTTTAGGCCTGTTCGAGCACATCGACCATAGCCTGCGCGATCTGAAGGTCGGCTTCGACCGGTCCGCCGGACGCGCCGACTCCGCCAATGACCGACTTCCCGTTGCGGACCGGCAGGCCGCCGCCGAAAACCACGAACGGTCGCCGACCGCCGAGAGAATCGAGTCCATAAAGCTCACGGCCTGGCTGTACGATATCTAGCCAGTTACCAGAAGGTGAACGCAAGGCGAGTGCGGTGTAGGCCTTGCCTTGTGCGATCTCAACCGTGGAAAGCGCCGCATCGTCGACCCGCAAAAAGGCCAGCAGATTGCCTCCAGCGTCGACAATCGCAAGCGAAGACGGCTCTTCAAGTTCTCGCGCCTTCGAAGCACCGGCCATAATGGCCTTAATCGCAGCTTCATGGGTAATCGTGGAGGCCATTGTCGCATTCTCCTTCTGATTGGGCCGACCAAGGGCCTAGTTGTAGATGCCGCCATCGACGTTGATTGACTGTGCGGTGACGTAGGAAGCTTCATCTGACGCCAGATAAACAAAAAGTGGCGCCACCTCCTCCGGTGAGGCCTGACGGCCCAGCGGAATCAAGATCGGGACCAGCGATTCCTGTTTGTCCTTGCCCCCGAGATACTCGATGGCTGGCTGATTAAACGGCGTGTCGATCCAACCTGGGCAAACCGCGTTTACGCGTATGCCATCGCGGGCAAGTTCGAGCGCAAGTGTGGTTGTCAATCCGATAACAGCGGCCTTGGAGGATGAATAGCTGAGAAGGCCCGGCGCACCTCGCTTACCGGCCAGAGACGACATCATTACGATAGAGGCTTTCTTTGCTGCCCTTAGATGCTTCACGGACTCCCTTGCGAAAATGAAATTCGCACGAACATTGATCGCGAATACCTTGTCCCAATTACTCGTCGTGAACTCTTCGAGCTTTCCGGACAATTGGATGCCCGCATTGAGGCACAGCGTATCCAAACCGCCCATCCAGTCTACTGAACGGGATATGGCAACCTTGATCTCATCTTCCTTCGAAAGATCCGCTTTAATAAAGCGAACACGTTCGCCAAATCGCTTCTCGACGTCCGCACCGCGTGTCGAGTCGATATCGACCACTGACACCGTTGCACCCTCGGCAACAAAAGCCTCGAGAATAGCAAGGCCGATATTGGCGACACCTCCCGTTAGAAGGACGCGTTTTCCTGACAGTCTTCCGGACATTCGGTATCTCCCAGTTAAGTTCGTTTAGGCAAAATACGTGTAGCAACGGCGCGTCGCTCAACCGCGCCGTATATTTTCCGTGATTGCATCGTTAACCGTGGATGACGCTTCCATCTGCGGCATGTGTCCGATGGATGGAATGACGCGCAACTCGACGTTTGCGGGTAGACCCTCGCGCCGCGGCAAAGGCACGATCTGGTCATCCTGGCCCCAGACAAGCAAAACTGGACACGAGAGCTCAGAAAGCGTTTGGTTTATCGCCTGGACCTGCCCGTTCTCGTCGGCAATCACGCCTGCAATCTCTGTAAGTGCTTCGGGCACGCCTTCGAGTCGCTTGAAGCGCAGTGTACCCTCGACCATGTCATTCGTGATTTTCGACGGGTCGGCAAACAGGCGTTCCAAGACCCCCTGCAATGGGCGGCGACGCTCGGCTGCAATGAAGTCGACGAGGAAGTCGCGGCTGATTTCCTTGCCCAGTCCGATCGGTGCGATCAACGTCAGCGACGCAATGCGAGACGGCTCTCTGGCTGCGATCGATGCTGCAACTGCGCCGCCGAACGAATGCGCGACCAGGTGAAGCCGGGCAGGAACCGCCTCCTGGATTGAAGCCAGTACAGCCGATGTGATTTTGGAAAGAACATCAGTGCCCGTGACCGGGGTAGAATTGCCGTGGCCTGGCAGATCGACCGCGATCGTACGCATCGTTTGAGCGATCTCGGGCTGGTTGAAGAGCCAAGTCGTCAGGTCGCCGCCGAAACCATGCAGGAAGAGCACCACATCCTCACTGTGTTCTCCGGCTTCGAGAAGATTTACCGTACCGCCATCAACAGTCACAGAACGTGGGGCAGCCACACCGGCGTCACCGTCTTCGCCGACCCCCATCCTGTCTGCATAACTCGCGATGAACGCCTCGATCTCGTCTTGCGTTGCCGCGTCGTCAGTGATGACGCCGGCAAGCGCACCGACAGGAGCTGTGGTGCCTTCCTTCAGTACAATGCGCCGCAGCGTACCGCTGGCGGCAGACTCGACCACATTGGTGACCTTCGTCGTTTCGATCTCAAGAATCTCCTGACCTCGAACGATGGTATCTCCCTCCCCGGCCATCCATTGGGTGATCGTTCCCTCGGTCATTGTCATTCCCCATTTGGGAATGGTGACAGCTTCGATAAGCGACATCGAATTTACCTCTTCACGATAGATTTAGCGGCCTTCGCCACAGCGTCGGGTGTCGGCACATAGGCATCCTCAAGATTGGGCGCGTAGGGCACCGGAGTATGGGGAGCCGTGACGAGCTTGATCGGCGCCTTCAGGGCATCGAAGCACTTATCTGCGAAAAGCGCAGAGATATCGGTGGCAACCGAGCAGCGTGGATTGGCTTCGTCAACGATGACAACGCGACCGATACGTTCGGCCTCCTCAAGCAACGTGTCCTCATCGAGCGGCGACGTCGTGCGCGGATCGATAACGCAAGCGGAAATGCCCTCTGCGGCAAGCTGACGGGCCGCTTCTTCGGCCACACCAACCATCCGGCCGATGGCCACGATCAGAACATCCTTGCCATCACGAACCACGCGCGCCTCACCGAACGGGATCGTATAGGATGCGTCCGGAACTTCCCCGACCGTGTCATAGAGCATCTTGTGTTCCAGAAAGATCACAGGGTCGTCATCACGGATGGCCTGCAAAAGGAGGCCCTTGGCGTCATAGGGATTGGACGGGATGACCACCTTCAGACCTGGAATATGGGTGAAGATCGGATAAAGCGCCTGTGTATGCTGTGAACCGGACCGGCTTCCCGCGCCATAGGTGGCGCGAATGACCAAAGGCGTCTTGGCGCGGCCCCCGAACATGTAGCGGAACTTCGCCGCCTGGTTCATGATCTGGTCGAGACATACACCGGCAAAGTCTACGAACATGATTTCCGCGATCGGTCGAAGGCCCGTCAGGGCCGCGCCCGCCGCAGCGCCGATAAAGGCCGCTTCGCTGATCGGCGTGTCACGAATGCGCTCCGGGCCGAAGGCATCCAGCAGACCCCTGGTCACCCCGAACGGACCGCCCCAGGCGTCTTTCACGCCGTTTGCTCCGGCGCCGCCGGTCAGGTCCTCGCCCATCATGATCACGCGGGGGTCTCGTGCCATCTCCGAGTGGAGCGCATCGTTCAGAGCTTGGCGAAAAGATTTTTTGGCCATGATCGTAGTCCTTACAGATACTTGACGTAGACGTCGGTCGTGAGAGCCGAAAGCGAAGGGAACGGTGCAGCGCGCGCAGCGCTGACCGCACGGTCGATCTCGTCTTCCACTGTCCGATCCACGACATCGAGTTCAGCAGTATCAAGCAGCGACACGTCTTTGACGTGCTTGCGGAATTTGACCAGGCAATCGCGATCCTGGCGCATCGCCGCCTTCTCTTCCGGCGTCCGGTAGTTGTCCGGATCGCCGCTGTAGTGACCGTAATAGCGAGGTACATGGATATGGAGCATCGTCGGCCCGCCTCCGGTGCGCGCGCGCGTGACAGCCTCGCCGGCGGCGGTATGGACGGCGAACACGTCCGTTCCATCAACCTCGATCGCGGGAATGTCATAGCTCTCGGCCCGACGCGTGAAGCTGCCGGCGGAGACGTGCTCGTTCGCTGTAGCCTCGCCGAACCCATTATCTTCGATGGCGAAAATGATCGGTAGGTTCCAGATTTTGGCGAGGTTGAAGCTTTCGGACATTACGCCCTCGTTCATCGCACCATCGCCTGCGAAGGCGACCGCCACCTGCCCCGTACCTTGCAGCTTCGCGCTCAAGGCCGCGCCACAGGTGATCGGCGCTCCCGCCGCAACGATGCCATTCGCTCCCAGCATGCCCTTGTGAAGATCCGCGATGTGCTGGGATCCACCCTTGCCACCACAGGTCCCGCTGGCCTTGCCGAAAAGTTCGGCCATCATACTGTCGATATCGACACCCTTGGCGATCGAATGGCCATGACCGCGATGGGTGGACGAGATGTAATCATCTTCGTTCAGGTGGAGACAGACGCCAACCGCGCTGGCCTCCTGGCCGGCATAAAGATGCGTGTTGCCGGGAATATCACCCGTCGCCATCTCGTCCATAACGCGCTCCTCGAAGCGGCGGATCATGCGCATTGTACGGTAAACCGAAACAAGTTCGTCGTGCGGTAGTTGAAGTCCAGACATGATTTCCTCACGGATTTAAGTTTGTGCTGCGGGCAAACGACCGCACCAGCAGGCGCGCTCTAGGCTCTTATTTTCCTGGATCGTCTGTACTGGTCGATGACGACTGCGAAGACGATGATGGCGCCTTTGATGATCTCCTGGTAATAGGAGCCGATCTTCAGGTAGGTGAAGCCTGAGGTGATCACACCGAGGATGATCGTGCCGATCAAGGTCCCTGTGATGCGACCTGCGCCGCCGGCGAGCGACGTACCACCGATGACAGCGGCAGCGATTGCATCGAGCTCATAGGCGGTGCCCATTGTCGGCTGTGCCGAAGCCGCCCGCGCCGCAGTGACCACGCCGGCCAGACCCGAGAGCAGTCCCGCCACCGCATAAACCTTGATGAGGTGAGAGCCGATGTCGATGCCGGAGACACGTGCGGCCTGTGGGTTCGAGCCGATTGCATAGGTGTATTTGCCATAGCGCGTATAGCTGAGAGCGATATGGGACAGGATGGCGACTGCGAGAAAGATGAGGACCGGCAAGGGAACCGGAAAGCCGAGGACCAGGAAGCTCTTGCCAAGCCAGGTGAACTCCGGCGTCAGCAGCGCGATCGGCTGCCCCATCGTATACCACTTGGCGAC
>NZ_JBAKFW010000035.1:0-10088 GCF_036888815.1 Agrobacterium sp. CCNWLW155 | reverse complement strand
GGTCAGGAGGTCAAGGCCGGTGACGTGCTGCTCTCCATCGAAGCCATGAAGATGGAAACCGCGCTTCACGCCGAACGGGACGGCAAGATCGCGGAAGTTCTGGTGCGCCCTGGCGACCAGATCGATGGCAGGGATTTGCTGCTCCATTTCGCGTGAGCGTCGACCTCGGGAGCTTATCGAAGCCTCCGAGGTCGAAGGTGGTTATGCACCAGTCAGCAATATTCTTCCCTTCAACAAGCGTCAGGCTTAAGAGACTGGCTCACCAAGCCAGACAACCCCGTGTCACGACCATCAATACTGGGGCTTGCTAACGAGAATGGCGGCAGATTCGTTCGCCTTAGCCAAGGCAACCGGCATCGCTGAACCGGCCGCGATTTGTGCCGCGAGTACGCCTATGAACTCATCGCCGGCTCCATGGGTACTGATAACGTCCACCTTAATCGCTGGAATTACTCCTTCGTCGCCGCCGCGAGCGACGAATGCAACGCCCTCTCCTCCGGCCGTCACGACCGCAACGGGGTACTGTTTGGAAAGTATTCGAGCGGCGGCGAGAGCCGTATCGAGGGATTCGACACTTGGGACCGCCGCAAGGGCCTCCGCTTCTACCGCGTTTACGACCACCACGTCCACGAGAGCGGTTAATTCGTCGGATGGCGCCCGAGCGGGCGCTGCATTCAGCACAACCGTACCGCCAGCCCGCTTCATTGCGGCAGCCGCCGCTACGTTTGCTTCGTCCGGAACCTCGTTTTGGAGCACTAGCACCGCCCCGGCCTTAAACACCTCCGAAGCAGCTTCGACGTCCTCGACACCTAACTGAAGATTAGTTCCGGAAACGAACACTGCGCCGTAGTCGCCTTCCGAATCGAAAATGGCGACGCTCATTCCAGACGCTGCGCCGGCAATGGTTCGTACGAAACGGCGATCGACCTTGTGATCATCCAAGTTGTTGGCCAATCCCCGACCGAACTCGTCGTCCGCAACGGCGCCGATCATCACCGTGGGAGCACCATGCTTTGCGGCAGACACGGCTTGATTACCGCCCTTTCCGCCGCATTTCGGGTACCACGCCGAACCCGCGACGGTCTCGCCTTTGCGCGGTCGATGCGGACCCTTCACGATGATGTCGTAGTGGAGGCTGCCGAATACGATGACGGATGGGGAATTCGATGTCATAGAAACTTGTCTTTCCGTTTGGACGCGACCGCAGCCATCGTCTTCGAAAGGTTCTTTTCAGCGGCGCGATAGTCGCGCTGGGCGACCGCGACGAACACAGCGTCCAGAATGTTGAGCTGGGCAATGCGCGCCGCAGCGTTTTCGCCCATCAACGGAGAGCCCTGCGCAGTCGAGCAGAGCACAACGTCCGAATGCTGGGCCAAAGGCGACGCATTGTAATTGGTGATCGCGATCGTCCTCGCGCCGTTTTTCCGCGCAAGCTGGATCGCCTCGATGACCGCGACCGTGTTACCAGAATGAGAGAAGCCGATCGCAATGTCGCCATCGCCTAATAGCGATGCCGACATCAGCATCATGTGGGAGTCGTCGAAAACCTGCGACCGCACGCCGATTCTGAGAAACTTGTGCGCGGAGTCCCGCGCGATCTGGGCGGATCCTCCTACGCCGTAGAAGTCCCGGTTGCGCGCGCCATGGATCAGATCCGCCGCACGGTCGAACGCTTCCACATTCATGATGGAGAGCGTCTCTTCCAGTGCATGGATCGACGTGCGGAAGACCTTCTGGATGATCTCTTTCGAGGTGTCTTCAATCGACAGTTCCTGATGCATTTCGGCGGTAGGCAGTCGATTGTATTGGGATACCGCGTTACGAAACTCACGGTATCCGGCAAATCCGAGCTTCTTGGTGATCTTGACGACCATCGCTTCCGACACGCCAGCTTCCGTCGCGATTTCCTTCAGCGACGTGTCATCGTCGAAGGTCCGCAATGCAAAGACGGTCTCAACGACCCGCGCTTCCAACGGTGTCAGAAGCGGCATCATCATGCGTATCCGGGGCCCGACGGCCTTCAGATCAGTTTCCAGGTTCATCCACGTCCCCTCGTCAAGCGATCAATCATCATCGCGACGAGAATAATAAGGCCAGTCGCAAGCAATTGATAGAAAGCCTGAACATTCATCAACGTCAAACCGTTACGCATGGCGCCGAGAATGATCGCCCCGAGAATAGTGCCGATGATGCTGCCCTTGCCGCCCATCAGCGACGCACCACCGATCGCGGCTGCCGCAATCGCATCGAGCTCCCAGAGGTTGCCAAGGATGGGTTCGGCTGCACCGAGGCGACCGATCAGGATCATTGAGGCGAGTGCAGCAAGCGTGCCGGAGATGACATAGGCAGTGACCTTGGTCAGCGCGATCGGAACGCCGGCCACGTAGGAGGCTTCTTCGTTTCCACCTACGGCCAAAAGATATTCGCCGATCGGTGTTTTCTTCAGCAGAACCCAGGCGAGGATGGCCACAACTGTCACAATGACGACTGAGTTCGGAATACCCGCAAGGGTGCCATTGAAGATACTGCGAAAACCCTGCGGAATTCCGAGTACAGGGTTGCCGCCCGTATAGATGAGTGCGATGGCGCGATACGTGCTAAGCGTTCCAAGAGTCACGATGAACGGCTGGAGGCCAACATATGCAACGAGAATACCGTTCACCAGGCCGCACACGACGCCGATTGCGAGACCTGCGGCGATCGCGAGCGAGATCGGAAAGCCAGCCACCATGAGCGATGCACTGATGACTGCTGCGATCGCGGCAGTGGGGCCTACCGACAGATCGATACCCCCGGAAATGATGACCAGCGTCATCCCCGAGGCCAGGCAGGCGTTGATGCTCGACTGCTGCAGGATGTTGATCAGATTTCGTTCCGAGACGAAGCCGGGGACCAGAATGGCAAACACCGCCATGATGAGAATAAGGCCGATCAGCGTTCCCGCATCACGCACAGAAAACGACGAGAAAAGCTTCGATGAGCGCGCGAGTGCGCCGGTGGTGATATCAGACATGCGAATGCTCCTGCTCGGAGGAATGAGTGTTTGCGCTGGCTTCGCCGACGGCATGCGCCACGATGCTCTGCTCGGAGAGCTGGCCACGCTCGAGTTGTGCCGCGATCTTTCCGTTGCGCATCACGACAACGCGGTCGGATAGGCGCATCACTTCTGGAAGTTCCGAGGATACGACGATGATCGACCGTCCCTCGGACGCGAGTTGCTCAATCAGGTGATAGATTTCGGACTTCGCGCCAACATCGATCCCCCGGGTGGGCTCATCGAACAGAAGGAGTTCGGAACCAGCGGCCAGCCAGCGGGCGATGATCGCCTTCTGTTGGTTACCGCCCGAGAAAAGTTTGATAGGGCGATCGATCTGGAAAGGACGCAGATTGACGCGTTTCAAAAGGTCGTTCGCGGTCTTGTTGACCTCACCCTGCTTCACAAGACCGCCGCTGGAGAATTTGCCGAGCGACGGCAATGCCATATTCGTTGAAACGGGGCGAATGGGAATGATCCCTTCGCGCTTGCGCTCTTCCGGTAGCAGACCGATCCCAGCTCGAATGGCCGAACGCGGCGTACTGAGCTTCAACACCTTGCCGTCGAACTTTACGCTGCCAGACGCGATCGGGTCGACGCCCGCCAGCAGTCGAAGCAACTCCGTACGGCCGGAGCCGACGAGGCCGGCGATGCCGAGGACTTCGCCCCTGCGCACATCAAATGAGATGTTCTTGACGTGTGTGGTCGCCGAAGAAAGGTCTCGGACTTCGAGGCGGACATCGCTTGCGGCATGAGAATTGTGTTCCTCATGCATCAGTTCGCGCCCGACCATCATCGCGATGACCTCCTTTTCGGGAATTGTCTTGAGATCGACAACGCCCACCACGGCACCATCCCGCATTACAGTGCCACGATGGCAGATCCGGAAGACCTCATCCATCTTGTGCGAGACGTAGATAATCGCAACACCCGATGCCGCGAGCTTTTCGATGACAACCGCAAGGCTATCGAATTCGGACGGCGTTAGACTGGATGTAGGCTCGTCCATCGCGATGATCTTGGCGTTGTCCAGCAGCGCGCGCGCAATTTCGACGATCTGGCGCTGAGCGACCTTCAGGCTCTTGATGGGCTGCGACGGATTTATGGAGGGGTCAATCATCGCAAGAGCCTCGGCGGCCCGCCGCTCCTGTTCCCGCCTGTCTACCAGAAGGCCGCCCGCCATTTTGATTGGATGCCCAAGATACATGTTCTGGGCAACCGTAAGGTTGGGCACCTGCTGCAATTCCTGATGAATCATCGCGATCCCGGCAGCGCGTGCGTTTTCTGGCCTCTTGAACTGGATTTCCGCCCCGTCCACGTAGACTTCGCCTTGCGTCGGACGAAACACACCGGACAGGATGCGCAATAGCGTGGATTTACCGGCGCCATTTTCGCCGAGCAATGCGTGTATTTCGCCCGGCATAACGTCGAAAGAAACGTTCGAGAGCGCCTTAACGCTCGTGAACTCCTTCGTGATGCCTTCGAATTTCAATCTTGCTGTCGATGCCATCTCAGTACACTCGATGAGAGCGAGCCGGACGTGATCGCCCGGCTCGTGTTTCGGTTACTGCGCGCTTGCCGCGTCCTTCAGGAGGACTTCACGCACCTTGGCTTCGTCACCCTGGTAGTTGGCGAAGTTGTCCTTCGTGATCAGAGCCTGTGGCGTCGCGACGACACGCGGCAACTTCTGGCCTGCGACCAGACGAAGCGCGGTTTCCATGGCGACCTCACCCGTCAAAACCGGGAAGCTGTCAACGGTGCCCGTCAGCTCGCCAGCCTGGATAGACTTATAGGCGTCGGAGATGCCGTCGGTGCCGAAGACGGCGACCTTGCCGAGCAGATTGGCAGATTTTACGGCTTCGACAACACCGAGGGCCATACCGTCATTGTTGCAATAGAAGCCGACGAGGTCTGGGTGCTGTTGGAGGATGTTCGTTGCGGCGTCGTAAGACTGCTGGCGGTCCCAGTTACCGGGAACGCTTGCAACGACTTGGAACTTGCTGTTCTTTCCGATCGTCGACTTGAAGCCATCTGTGCGTTGAACGGCCGCGTAGACGCCAGCCTGGCCTTCGATGACGGCAACTTTGCCGCCTTCGGGACGGTTCTGGATGAACCACTTGGCGACGCGGACGCCGTTGTCGCGCTGGACGTTGCCAACGTAGTGCTCAGCCTGAGGGATGACAGCGTCGTTGACGTTGACGACCGGAATGTTGGCTTCCTTCGCCTGCTCCATGACGGGCTGCAGGTTTGCGTCTGTCTGCGGGGAAACGAGAAGAACGTTGTAGCCTTGGGTGACCATGCCCTCGGCAATGGTCAACTGGCCAAGCTGGTCACCTTCGCTCTGCGCTGCCTGATAGGCGACCTTCGCTCCGACCTTATCAGCAAACTTCTGGTAACCCTCGCCCAGCGAACGCCAGTATTCGTTCGTCAGCGTCTTGGAAACGCCGCCTACCTTCGTGCCTTCAGCGGGCTTTGGCAGAGCTCCGAACTTGGACTCGAGCTGCGACCAGTCCACACGATCCTTCTCGGTATCGGAGTTGAGCGGAGCAAGTTCCTGGGCGAAGCTTGCACTTGCCCAGAGGGTCGCAGCAAGACCAGCGGCGATAGCTAACGTCAAAAGTTTGTTCATCGGTTCCTCCCGAAATGGGTCGTTGGTTAGGTGGCAGGGTTACTGCGCCGAAGCGCCAAGCATGACTTCCTGAAGAATTGCTTGGGCGGAAACGGCGTCCTGTCGGTCAATCGCGCCTGCAAGGCGGTTGTCCTGCTCGAGGCGATCGACGACGTTCAGCATCCGCTTCACCGTCGCAATATTGACCTCGCATTCGCGGACCGGATCAAGGCCGGTCATGTCAGGGAAAGTATCGAAATAGATGGCGCCATCGTAGCCATCGCGACGAATCTGGCGGAGCAGTTCGATCGTCTGGACAGAGTGAACCGCGCCAACCATGAGGCCGTCGTCGCGCTTCGCATATCCATCGTTCAGATGCACACCGAGGACGCGGCTATGACGCGCGATCATGGCGGCGGCAAAGGCAGGCTGTTCGTCGGCATAGAGAACGTGGGCGAAATCGAGCGTTACGCCGAGATTGGGGCAACCAGCCTCCTTGATGGCCAGCAGCGTCGTCGCGCAATCGGGCATCAGGCTGTAGGAACGTGGCTCATTCGGCTTGTACTCGATACTGATGAGGCAGTCGGGGTCGTGGTCGCAGATTTCACGGATGCCATCGATTTCGTGTTGCCACATGCGATCGTAATCTGCCTGGAAGGCGTAGTCGAAGCCGTCCTGCCCAAGCCAGATGGTCATCAGATTGGTGCCGGCCTCGCGAGCCGCGTCAATGCCGGCCTTCGTCAGGTCGATCGCTTCCCGGCGTACCTTCTCGTCGGGATTGGTGAAGGCGCCAATCTTGAACGCCGGGTTAGTGTAATAGCGCATGGCGAAACCGTTAATCGCTAGACCCAGGTCCCTGAGAATTTGAGCAAGCTCCGCTGGCTTCTGACCCACGTGGTCCGGGTAGTTGAGGTCGAGGTCCGTCAGTCCGTCAACCTTGGCAGCGCGCGTAGCCATCTGGAGAACCGATGGCTTGCCCTTCAGATCAGGCCACTCCGCGTGTGGTCTGGAAGCAAAGGAGTTGAGACGGGTCGCGAAGCGTGAAGTGGGCAATTTACTGACCTCGATTGTTTTCAAGTACCAAAACTTTACGCAATGATTTTTATTTGTAAAGTAGAAAAGGTTTTTCAAAATAGGATGAGACAGCCTCTGGTTCCTCAGGACACACTATTAGGTGAATAAAATGAGATATTACAGATATTTAATGCAAAAAAATAACATCGGACCATTGGGACTCTGCCCCTCATGGAGAACTTCACGTTGTGTCGTTCACCCGTGAATTTACCACTCCGGTACTGGGTGATCATTCTAACTCGGGGCGCCCCCAAGAAACGGTCTTTCCAAAACATACAGGGTGCGCGGTGTCGCCGTCGTGGATCTATAGATCAGCACCAAATCGAGCTACCCTCTCGGCCTCAAAGGAAGACCATGCGCGCTGGTTTTGGCATGCACGAGACCATGCGACGCACATCAGTCGCTTATGGCAACCCGCGTTCGCACGCATGATATCGCCTACGTTGCCGTGTTTACGCCACGGCGTCGTAGCAACTTCTGTCGCTGGAATGCGGTGCTGGCGCGACGTCTGACGTTCCATGCGCTTCCTGACCGAAGGCCCGTGGAAGCGTCTGATGCATATTAACCAAGGCGCGCGGAACATGCTGTTGCAGATGCTTCTACGCAGTGCGAATGGCGCTGGATATCCTTGTGCCAACACAGAGGGTGTGAGAACTTGGTGATACTTCCGTTTTAACGTTCGACAATGATTTTGGCGACAAGTTCGGCCGCGTTCTGAACCCCAAGCTTGCGCATGATCGAAGCCCTGTGAACCTCGACTGTACGATGAGAGATGCCCAACTCGTTAGCGATTTGCTTACTCGTCAAACCATTTACAATCCGATGGGTCACCTCGCGCTCCTTGTATGTCAGCAGGGCATCGCTCGATCGGCGATCCTCGATGGGCTCAAACGTCCACACGATCAACTTGAACGGATCCTCGGGCGTCAATGTCAGCCCCTTCGCCCGCATCCAGATGATCCGGCCGTCCCGCCTTTTCATGAAGCGCTCGTCCTCGTAACGCGGCTGGCTTTCCAACCAGCGGTGCCATCGAGCCCCGGTCTTTTCGAAGTCGAAGTTCGACGGATACAGTACCCTGATGGACTGTCCCTCCAGATCGGACTTTGACCAGCCGAACAGATGCTCAATGCATGAGTTCACTTTGAGTATCCTTCTGTCGGAAAGAACCATCAGGCCGATCGGCGCTTCCATGAATCCGAGAGACACCAATGCTTCTCCAGAAAGCTCGACTCCATCTGAGCTCATTCCCTTCACCCTCCTCCGGCGATCTTCAGCTACGTATTCCATACGTATAAGTATACGGGTTTTTACCGATAGGAACCCCCTCAGCTTCAAACGAATAATGTCATCCTGAGGAGGACAACAATGACTACTGTGGATCTACGGCTCGCTGCGCCAGTGTCCTGCCCCTACAATCGGCGGAGAAGCCGTCTGCCGCACAGGCGACGGTTCACCACGTGGCGGCGACGATGCCTGCACCAGGCCATCTGCACGCCAGACTGCCTTAGCCCTCCGTAACATCCAGACACTGGACCAATCGTGGCGGCCTTCCTCACTCGAGCGGCAGCCCGATCCTGAATGCCCAGTGTGTACGGAGGATGTCGGCTGCCAACAAAAATTGGGAGGAGATCCATGACGGAGTACATACTAGAAACCCATGGCTTGTCGAAGAGCTTCGGCGGATTCAATGCGGTGAGCGACGTGAACCTGAAGGTCCGCGCCGGCAGCATCCACGCTTTGATCGGCCCCAATGGGGCAGGCAAGACCACATGCTTCAACCTGCTTACCCGCTTCCTGTCGGTGACTAAAGGGAGGATCGTCTACGAAGGGCGCGATATCACGGGGACAAAGCCCGCCGACGTTGCGAGACAGGGCCTGGTCCGGTCATTCCAGATCTCCGCTGTGTTTCCCCACCTTAGCGCACTTGAGAACGTCCGCCTCGCGCTCCAGCAGGGAGAGAGCTGATCGGCGCCAGAAGCGACCACGTCGCCAAGGCCGGCATTGCGATCTGCCCCGAAGAACGGGGGATATTCGCCACCCTGAGCGTATCGGAGAACCTTCTTCTTCCGCCCGCGATCAGACCGGGCGGATTGTCAATTGATGAGATCCACGAGCTTTTCCCGAATCTCAAGGAAAGAGCTACGAGCCCGGGCACACGTTTGTCCGGTGGTGAGCAGCAGATGCTGGCGATCGCCCGCATCCTGCGAACCGGGGCGAGATACCTCCTGCTTGATGAACCCACGGAGGGCCTTGCGCCTGTAATCGTGCAGCAGATCGCGCGGACCGTCCGAGAGATAAAGGCGAGAGGTTTCACGGTTCTGCTCGTGGAGCAGAACCTGCGCTTCGCCCAAAGCGTAGCTGACCGACACTACGTCATGGAGCACGGCCGGGTCGTCGACACCATGACGGCGGAGGAACTCTGCGACGCCAAGGTCGTCACCAGAACCGAAATCGGCGACAGGGATATATCGATCTCGTTGACCGCGATGAAGACATCCCTGTGGCGCTTCAGGATCTGGACGACCCTCTGCAACAGGCCCTTGAAATGAACCTGCTCCGGAAAGGGTTCGATGTCGGCACGGGCACGATCCTGAGTATGGAAGCTTTTCGTCACCCGGAAACGCGGCACCAATTTCACACGCTCAAGGAACAATGCCTTGTAGCCTTTCGGGTTTGACGGCTTCCAGACCTTGAGTGCACGGTCGGGCACAAGTTCGCCACCCATGGTGCAGTTCCTGTTTGGAATCGACGGGGTAATGTCCATATGGAATTCGTTGGCGTAGACAAGCTGCCAGCAGCGCGCCATCTCCACTAGAAGCGGTTTGTAATGGCCGTTGGCCTTCAACCGATCACCGATCGCCTTCTTCAATGCGGCAGGCTCGACCCAATGCCCAAGATATGGCGCATGGGCTACCAGATCGACGTCATGTTCATTGCTGCCGATCGGCTTGACGGTCGTTCCGATTGCGGTCGATCCCTGGAGG
Organism: Agrobacterium sp. CCNWLW155; assembly: GCF_036888815.1. Lineage (NCBI taxonomy): Bacteria > Pseudomonadati > Pseudomonadota > Alphaproteobacteria > Hyphomicrobiales > Rhizobiaceae > Agrobacterium > Agrobacterium sp. CCNWLW155. The sequence continues at coordinate 388 of NZ_JBAKFW010000035.1, read as the reverse complement.
AAAATTCCCATTGCCTTGAGCAAAGGGTCCTCTGCATTAGCCAACCATCCGCCGACCCCTTCGTAGCGCTCCTTCGCAAGGTCCGCCTGGCTCGGCGCAATTTCGAGAGTGGCGCACATCCGCTCAAGAGCACCGATGAGCATTCCATCCCGCATGACAAGCCGATGATCGTGAAACATGCATTCCTCCTGCGCCCGAAAGGGATCTGATCGTAAGATTCGCCCGTCTAGTTTTGTACAGATAAATCGAACGCTTGCCATCGTCAAGCTCTGTGCTATATTTTTGTACAGATTAACCGAACGGCGCGGCATGCGAGTGCACGCGCCTTCAGTGATTCAAGGGAGTAATTCGAACATGTCTTTGGCTGCCAAGCTCAAAGAACTCAGGG
>NZ_JBAKFW010000034.1:0-10667 GCF_036888815.1 Agrobacterium sp. CCNWLW155 | reverse complement strand
CACATCCGATCTACGGTATCGTTCCGGTTTCGTTCGACCTTAGCGTACGATTTCGGACTGCTCTTGTTCCGACCCCAAGCAGGGCGGTCGCCTTAACGAGACGATGGTCACCACGATTTTCGTAAGGTCCCCGTAATGGAACCACCGCACCAAGGGTGTCAACCAATGATGGATCGACCTCGATCATCATGGTTCCAAACGAAACATCCTACGAGGAAACCATTGTGGAAAGATTGATTGCCATTGCTCTCGTTGCACTTGCTCTGACGGGTTGCTCTGAACATGCCGGCCGCGGCGCTGGAATTGGAGCGGCGTCTGGCGCTATCATAGGCGGATTAGCCAGCGGCTCCTGGGAAGGTGCGGCCGTTGGCGCAGCCGTTGGCGGTGCTTCCGGCGCGATTATAGGCAAAGCCACAGAGCCCGGCAAATGTGTCTATCAGGATAGTCGCGGCCGTCGCTATACCGATCGCTGCTGATTCAGCCCCGCAATCTGCTTGCATGAGACGGGCCACCAACCTATCGCCGAAAGGCACGAGATCGGTGTTGTCATCGGCCAAAAAGTCGTAGGCAAACCGCTTCTTGCGCGTCTCGTAAGGTCCACAGTGCCACAAAGTCCGCCGGACTTCACTGTCGCGGCGGCCTTCACCATGTCGTGGCGGCCAAGGCAGGCGCTCAAGGCGCTGCGGCTGATCCGCACCGACCGCTCGCCTTTCAGGCGCTCGACCATCTCGTTCAGCGTAATGTCTTTGCGCTCGTTGATAAGCCCGACGATGAAGCCTTCATGTGGATCGAGGCTGGACGCCCGGTGACTGCCCTGACGGCGCGGGTCAATTCGCCGAGCCTCACTCGCGCGATCCACCGGATCGCACTCGATACCCCAACCCCGAAACCGAGCCGCTGCCTGCCGTGCAGACATCCCCGCCGCCGAAGCCTTCAGAATCCGTAACCGTAGATCGTTGCTCAGCGCCTTGGCCATCATCCACCTCCGTTCCTCAAGGCGGATGTTGAATCATCGTGAAAACCAAGCGTCACGTCACAATCGATTCATCAATAGCGGGACGCGCTCAAAGTATGAGTGCTGCTGACTATATTTGACTGAGCATCAATTGCCACCACCATTGAGACGTGAAGTCGTATCCTTTCTCTCCACCCTGATAGAGCGTACAACAGTCTAGTTTGTACTAGCTTGCGACGGCTCATCCGCAGGGCCTTTCGGGAAAAGTCTTGCGATGCGGCTACCCATGGCGTCCAGATATGTCAGCACAACTGGTACGAACACCAAGGTCAGCAAGGTCGACGAGATCAACCCGCCTATCACCGCATGTGCCATGGGTGCGCGCTGCTCACCACCTTCGCCAAGACCCAGCGCCATCGGCAGCATGCCAAAGATCATGGCGAGGGTGGTCATCACGATCGGGCGTAGTCGGACGGCGCCGGCATCCGCAAGACTTTCAGGAAGCGAACGGCCCTCCCGCCTCCGCTGGTTCGAGTAATCGACGAGGAGGATCGCGTTCTTGGTCACGAGCCCCATGAGCATGATGAAGCCGATCATCGAGAACATGTTGAGAGTGGACCCCGTAATCCACAAGCCAACAAGCACGCCGATCAAGGACAGGGGGAGGGTCATCATGATGGCGATCGGCTGGATGAAGGAGCCGAACTGCGAGGCGAGGATAATGTAGATGAAGATCACGGCCAGCGCGAGCGCCTGCAACGCATAACCCATGCTCTCGTCCAGGTTCTGAGCGTCGCCGCCGAACGATATCCTGTAGCCAGCGGGAATCCTCATCTGTGCGATAGCTGCATCCAGATCGGTCCGCACATCGCCCAGCGTCCGGCCCTCGATGTTGCTGGAGACCCGGATCTCGCGTGACAGGTCCTTGCGGGTGATCGCATCAGGCGCTGTACTTTCAACGATGTTCGCCACCTGGTCGAGAAGCACTGTGATCGGCTTGCCGTCGTCATCCGTGCGGTTGGTAGCAATGGTGAGGTTGCGCAACTGGACCGCATCGCGTCGCCCCGTGGCGGGCAAGCGGACCATGACGTCGTAGGATTCACCGTCCGGTGCGTTCCAGATGGACACCGCGTCGCCCGCGACAAGCGGCCGTAGCGTATCCCCGATGGAGGCAATCGAAACGTCGAGATCGCTGGCTGCTTCCCGCCGGATCTTCACAGCCAGTGTCGGTCTCGTGTTCTCGATGGAGGACTCGATTTCCGTCACTCCGGAAATGGCAGCAAGGGCCGTCGTGATCTGCTCCGAGATCTGGCGGAGCTGATCTTCACCGTCTCCGAGTATCGACAGCTGCAAAGGCTTGGAAGCCGAGCCCATGGAGGTAGATTGTCCGATCGAAACCTTCAGGCCGGCGATGGCCGACAGTCTCTGGCGGAATGGCTCGATGCTTTCCGCAGTTGTGACATCGCGCTCGACGCTCGGAACGAGCTGGACGGCGACATTGGCTTCGTTGAAGCCGCGTGCGCCGCTGGCGTTGATGGTGGAGTAGATCGATCCGACATAGCCGAATTCGTGCAGAGCCTTTTCCACCTGGCTAACTTTGGCGGCCATATATTCCAACGACGCGCCCTGGTTCGCTTCGAGGGAAACAGAGACTTCACCTTGGTCCGCGGGCGGAAGGAACTCAGCACCGATTCTGGGAACGAGCATCAGGCTGGCGACGAACATGGCCACGACGATTCCGATCGTGGTTTTGCGGTGGTCGAAGGTCCAGTGGATAAGGGACCGATACCTATCGGCAAGACGTTCAAACCACCGGTCGAAGCGGGCGATGGCGCGTCCAACCAGACCACGTTTGGCATCATTCTCCGATTGGGGGTCGTACCAGACGCTGGAGAGCATCGGGTCCAGCGTGAACGAAACAAACAGAGAGATTAATACCGCAACGGCGACCGTGACGCCGAACTGCAGGAAGAAGCGACCGATCAGTCCTCCCATGAAGGCGACTGGGAGAAAGACTGCGACTATGCAAAGGGTGGTTGCAAGAACGGCTAAGCCGATCTCATTGGTGCCATCAAGCGCGGCCCGAACGTGGCTCTTGCCCATATGCAGGTGGCGCGTAATGTTTTCCCGGACGACGATGGCATCGTCAATAAGGATGCCGATCGACAGTGACAGGGCCATGAGTGTCATCGTGTTGAGCGTGAAGCCCAGAAAGTAGATCACCGCGAAGGTACCGACGACGGAGATCGGCAGCGTGAGGCCAGTGATGACTGTGGATCGCCATGAGTTGAGAAAGAGGAAGACGATGGCAACCGTCAAAACGCCACCCTCGATCAAGGTTCGCTGCACTTCGGCAACTTGTGCCGCGATCGGCCGCGAGTTGTCCCGGGTTACCTCGAGTTCGACGCCCTCCCATTTCAGTTCCTCGTTGAGCGCGGTGATCTCCTTGCGCAGGTCCGTCGCCACCGACACCGTGTTGGCCCCCTGCACCTTGACCACGTCCAGTCCAAGGGACGAGATGCCCTGGAAAGTAGCCCTGCTCGTCACTTCCGCGCCTGTATCGAGAACGGTGGCGACATCGGAAAGATAGACGGGATACCCGCCGCTCTGGGCAACGATGATGCTGTTGAAGCTGGCGACGTCGTCGATCCTCCCCTCGACTGTGACGATACGCTGATTGATGCCGGAGATCAGAGTGCCGGCCGCCCGGTCCTGGTTTTCCCGTCGAATTGCGTTGATGACTGCGGTGACTCCAACGCCATAGGCTTCGAGCCTGTCTGGATCGACCACCACCAGCATCTGCCGTTCGCTTCCTCCCACCAGCGTGATCTGGCCGACGCCCGAGAGGACGTTGAGACGGTTTTTGATCACCCGATCTGCCAGGGTCGTGATGTCGGATAAGGATCGCGTGGAGGAGGAGGCCGCTACCGACAGTATCGGCTGATCGTCGGGGTTGAAGCGGGTTATCTGGGGTGTGTCGACCTCGTCCGGGAACGACGCCTCGAGCCTGGCCACGCGATCGCGCACTTCCTGTGCGGCAATCTGTGAATCGATATCGAGCTCGAACTGCACCACAACAACCGATCGGCCCTCGTAGGATTCAGAAGTAATGTTGTTAATGCCGGCGATCGTGTTGAGGGCAGACTCGATCGGGCGGGAGACCTCGCTCGCCACGGTTTCCGGGGATGCTCCTGTGTAGGACGCGGTCACCACCACGATCGGCAGGTTGGTTTCGGGGAACTGGTCCACGCCGAGGCGGCTGTAAGAGAAGAGGCCGATTACCAGGACCGTCACCATCATCATCGTGGCGAAGACTGGATAGCCTACGCTGATACGCGTCAGGAACATGTGTCAGAGCCCTTCTACCGCGACCGGAGCGCCGGCCACGAGTTGTGGAAGAAGAGCGGTCACTACAACGTCGCCTTCCGTCAGTCCTTTCACGCCGACCAAGTCTTGGTCGCTCCATGTTGTTCCAAGCTTGACTTCCTGCCGTCTAAGATGTCCGTCGACGATCTTCAGGACGAAGGCGCCACTCCCGTCATGGCGAATGGCCGGAGTGGGAAGGGCGATCACGTTCTCCTGGTCGTCGACCTTCAGGATCCCTGTCGTGAACATCCCGCCTTTGAGGAGGCCATCACCGTTCTGGATGGCGAGGAACACCCGCACCGCCCGCGAGCTAGCCACGGCAGTCGGCGCGATACGCGTGACTTCTCCTTGGAAGGTGCGTTCAGGGAAACCCTCGACGGAAAGCTCAACCGGTTGCCCCACTTGAACGCGGGGGATGCGGCTCGTGGGTACGCCGGCGTCCACCTCCATCCGGCTCAGATCGACGACAGTCAGGAGTTCGCTGTTGACGGGAACAGTCTGGCCTTGCTCCGCAGGCCGAACTGAGATGACGCCGTCGAATTCGGCATGGACTTCGGCATCATCCAGCGAACGTTGCGCATCTGCAACCTCCGCCTGCTTCGAACGAAGCTGCGCACGAAGGTTGAGGACTTGTGACTGTGCTTCCAGCCGCGCGGCCTCCGACGTCACGCCGCGCTCGCCAAGGCTGATGTTGCGCGCCAGAATGGACTCCGCCAATTCGAGCTGCGCGTTGATCGCATCGACCTCCGCGCGTCTTGCCGTCAAGGCAGATCTCAAGGCCTCCGTGTCGAGGCGCACCAGCAGGTCGCCCTTCTTCACCACGTCGCCCACTTGTACAGGCAGCTCCACAATCGTGCCGGAGACGCGCGCCGTAAGGCTCGAACGTCGGATCGGCGTGAGTGACCCTGAAATCCGCACCTCATTGGAAATGCGGCGCGGCGCGACGGTCGTGACGTCGACACTGGCCAATTCGACCTTTGCTGTCGGCGCTGCCTCTATCTGCGCGAGAGTCGCGACAGCAGAAAGGAGGAACAGGCTCACAAGAGCAATGGAGGCTCTAATGAAGGCTGGTCTTGATTTACCAAGGCAGGCCTTCAATTCTTCATTGGATGCGAAGTTCATGGAGCCTCCCCAAGTTGCTAGTGTAGCCAACAAACACCGATCACCCTGCCAGGGGGCCAACAGGCGGTGCCGTATGGGAACGTTACGCGAGCACCGTGAGTACTGCTAACACGATGAGATTCAACTCCACCTCGTGCCGTGAAGGCTTCCGTGGAGTGGGTGTCCTCTGTCTTGCAAGGGTTTCATTACGCCAATATTACGCGCAGCGACCGCATCAACAGTCGTGAGTCGCTCATCTCCCGGGTTCGCACCACGGCGTCAAAGCCTTCGTCGATCACATCGACCAGCCGGTTGGTGAAGTCGAGATCAAGTTCGATCTACGGTCAGGTGCACATGAAGGCCGTCAGCGTCGGCATCATCAGCACCCTCAGCTTGCCGCGCGGCGCGCCTTGTATTTGCGACAACTCCGGTTCCGCTGCTTCGATTTCACAGAGAATGCGTCGGAAGCGTTCGAGAAACAGCGTGTCCATCGACGATCGACGACACACGGAGATTCTGCGCACGGCGTTTCGAGATTGCCGATAAAGAAGTCCGCATAATTGGATCGAAGTTGGAACTGTTACGAACGCTGATGGGCGCTCCTAGCGGACAATCGGCGACGTTTGGCGTTCATAGTTCTGTACTGAAATGGCCTGCTGCCTGTCACGAAGCGCTTGATCTTTCTGGAACACATCCTTGGCAGGCTCAACAAAATGAATTCGTCGCAGGTACCTCCTCAAATTCGGTGAGAACTCCGAACAGGTCGGAAGGGTGCGCGAATATCACAGGATTCCCATGGGCTCCGATCTTTGGCTCCCCCGAACCAAGGACCCGTATGCCGCTTTCGCGGAGCACTGTTGTCACAGGTCCAAGTCCCTCTACCTCAAAGCACACATGGTGTATGCCGCCCGCCGGGTTCTTCTCAATGAACCGCTGTATCGGGGACGCATCACCGAGCGCCTCCACGAGCTCGAGCTTGAGGTTGTCGAACTCCAGGAAGCTGACTCGCACCCCGTGCTCCGGAAGCTCCTGCGATTCCGAAACTGTTACGCCGAGCCGTCGATAGGTCGCGCTGGCTGCTTCAAGGTCGGGGACCGCGATTGCAATATGATTCACTCTTCTGATCATAACGAACCTCAGTTGTTGCGACGCTTACCTTCGAGAAGGTCGAGTATTCTGTTCGCAGCATCCAGCACATTGGTGCCGGGACCGAACACGGCGGCCACTCCGTTCTCCAGGAGGAAGTCGTAGTCCTGCCTTGGGATCACACCCCCGACGACGACGACGACCTCATGGCCATTCCTCGTTCGCAGGGCCTCGACAAGCTGGGGAGCCAGTGTCCTGTGTCCAGCGGCAAGAGAAGACATCCCGACCACGTGGACACGTTTGCGCATCGCAAGATCGGCCGCCTCTTCGGGCGTCTGGAACAAAGGTCCCGCGATAACCTCGAATCCGATATCTCCGAAAGCAGACGCAATCACTTTGGCGCCGCGGTCATGTCCGTCCTGGCCAAGCTTCGCAATCAGGATACTCGGCTTTAGTCCCGTTGAGGCGGCAAGATCTCCAAGTCTGTTTACCAGTGTCTCGTACTCGGGATCGTTTTCGTAGGCCAGGCCGTAAATATCGCTTACCACTTCGGGCACGGCTTTGTGGTCGCCGAACACCGTGCGCATTGCATCCGATATCTCCCCGACCGTGGCGCGAGCACGGGCCGCGTCGACAGCAGCCTCAAGAAGATTGCCAGTACCTGTTGCTGCGATCCTGGAAAGAGCGGCGAGCGTGCGAACCACAGCCTCCGGATCCCGTTCCCGCTTCACCTGCTCCAGCCTGTCGACCTGAGCCTTGCGAACCAGGGTGTTATCGATGGCGAGGATCTGCAACTCATCCTCGTTTTCCAGGCGGTACTTGTTCACCCCGACGATCACCTCGTCTCCCCGATCGACCCTTGCCTGGCGCCGGGTCGCGGCTTCTTCGATAAGTCGCTTCGGCAGTCCGTCGGCCACTGCCTTGGTCATGCCGCCGAGAGCCTCGACCTCCTCGATCAATGCCCAGGCTTTTGTCGCCATTTCATGGGTGAGGCTCTCAACGTAGTAGGAACCGGCAAGCGGGTCGACAACCCTGGTCACGCCGGTCTCGTGCTGCAGGATGAGTTGGGTGTTGCGGGCAATGCGAGCCGAGAATTCCGTCGGAAGAGCGATGGCCTCGTCGAGCGCGTTGGTATGCAGCGACTGGGTGCCGCCAAGGGCTGCCGATAAAGCTTCATAAGCCGTCCGGATGACGTTGTTGTAAGGGTCCTGTTCCTGCAGCGACACGCCCGATGTCTGGCAGTGCGTCCGGAGCATAAACGATGATGCCTTTTTCGGCTCGAATTCTTCCATGATCCGCGTCCAGAGAAGGCGCGCGGCGCGCAGTTTCGCGGCTTCCATGAAGAAGTTCATGCCGATGGCAAAGAAGAACGACAGCCGTCCAGCGAACTCGTCCACACTCAGGCCTTTGGCGAGTGCAGCACGGACATACTCGCGTCCATCAGCCAGAGTGAAAGCGAGCTCCTGGACGAGCGTCGCGCCCGCTTCCTGCATATGGTAGCCGGATATCGAAATCGAATTGAACTTCGGCATTTCCTTTGCCGTATATTCGATGATGTCGGCGACAATCCGCATCGAGGGCTCGGGCGGATAGATATAGGTGTTGCGAACCATGAACTCCTTCAGGATGTCGTTCTGGATCGTCCCGGAAAGCTCCGCCCGCGAACAGCCCTGCTCCTCGCCGGCGACGATGAAGGAGGCGAGGATCGGGATTACCGCGCCATTCATCGTCATCGATACCGACATGTCCTTCAACGGAATGCCGTCGAACAGGATCTTCATGTCCTCGACGCTATCGATCGCCACGCCCGCCTTGCCGACATCGCCTTCCACGCGTGGATGGTCGCTGTCATAACCCCGGTGGGTGGCGAGATCGAAGGCAACCGACAGGCCTTTTTGGCCGGCCGCAAGATTCCTGCGGTAGAACGCATTCGAGGCTTCAGCGGTTGAAAACCCGGCATATTGACGGATCGTCCAGGGCCTGCCGGCATACATTGTTGCGCGCGGTCCGCGCACGAATGGCTTCATGCCTGGCATCGTGTTCAGGTGATCAATGCCATCCAGATCGTCAGCCGTGTAGAGCGGCTTGATATCAATGCCCTCGGGCGTGCGCCATAGAAGCGTATCGGGGGAGGCCTTGAGTTCTTTCTCGGCCACTGCGCGCCATTCGTCCGTTGCCTTTGACATAAACGCCTCCGTCATACGAATTCCATGATAAGTTCATCGACGGCAAGGCTTTGGCCCGTCTTCGCCAGAATGCGCTTGACGACGCCCTTTCGCTCGGCCTTCAGCGCATTCTCCATTTTCATAGCCTCCACCGTTGCCAGCGTTTGCCCCGCCTCGACCTCATCCCCCACTTCGACCGTCATCGACGTGATGACTCCCGGCATGGGGCAGAGGAGAAGCTTCGATGTATCGGGCGGCAGCTTTTTCGGCATCAGCCTGGCAAGCTCCGCGATCCGGAGGGAGCGGACATGAACGCGGACGTCGATGCCCTTCCAGCGAAGCCGGATCGACGAGCCAATCAGATCGACCTTGACCCCCATTGACGTCGTATCGACCAGAAAAGTCCCATGGCTTTGTCCGGGAAGCCACGTTCCGGCAATCGACATCCTAGAACCGTCCGCGAAGGCCACCGACATCCCATCCCCGAGCGTCTCTAGTGAAAGCGCCACTTCGCTTGCAGGGAAGGACACGACCCACTCGTTGCCGAGCGCGCGCTTGTGGTTTCCGATCGCGCCTGAAATCGCCGTGGCGCGCGATTGTATGGTCTGATTGACGAGCGCGGCCGCCGCAGCAAGCCGGAGGTATTCTTCCGGTTCCGGCTCCACGCCGACGAACCCATCAGAGAACTCCTCATCGATGTAAGCGGTGGTCAGTCGCCCGGATCTGAACCGCTCCTGTCTCATGACTACCGACAGAAATGGAAGATTGTTCCCGCAGCCTTCGACCTCGAAATCGTCAAGTGCTGCAGCCATTGCGTCGATCGCCTGCGTGCGATCTTCCGCCCATGTGCAGAGCTTTGCGATCATCGGGTCGTAGTACATCGATATCTCGCCGCCCTCGAAGACGCCGGTATCGTTGCGTACGACGGTCCCATCGGCTTTCGTGCCCTCGATCGGCGGCCGATAACGTGACAGGCGACCGATCGAGGGCAGGAAGTTCCGATAGGGATCTTCGGCATAAAGCCGACTTTCGATCGCCCAGCCATTCAGCTTTACGTCATCCTGCCCGAAGGACAGCTTTTCGCCTGACGCCACGCGGATCATCTGCTCGACCAGATCGATGCCGGTGATCAGCTCGGTGACGGGATGTTCGACCTGCAGGCGGGTGTTCATCTCAAGAAAGTAGAAATTGCGGTCGCTATCGACGATGAATTCGACGGTGCCAGCCGAGTGATAGCCGACCGCCTTCGATAGCGCCACCGCCTGCTCGCCCATGGCGCGCCGGGTCGCCGCATCCAGGAACGGCGAGGGGGCTTCCTCGATGACCTTCTGGTTTCGCCGCTGGATCGAGCATTCGCGCTCGCCGAGATAAACCACCGTGCCATGTTTGTCGCCGAGCACCTGGATTTCGATATGGCGCGGTTGGGTGACGAATTTCTCGATGAAGATACGGTCGTCGCCGAACGAACTCTTCGCCTCGTTTTTCGAGGCCTGGAAACCTTCGCGGGCTTCCGCGTCGTTCCAGGCGATGCGCATGCCCTTGCCACCGCCGCCGGCGGACGCCTTGATCATCACCGGATAACCGACCGAAGCGGAGATCTTCACGGCTTCATCGGCATCGGCAATCAGGCCCATATGGCCGGGCACCGTGGAAACGCCGGCCTCGGCCGCGAGCTTTTTCGATGTAATCTTGTCGCCCATCGCCTGGATGGCGCCAACAGGCGGACCGATGAAGGCAATGCCTTCCTTCTCCAGGGCTTGCGCAAATGCAGCGTTTTCCGACAGGAAGCCGTAGCCCGGATGGACCGCATCCGCACCGCTCTTGCGGATCGCATCCAGGATCCTGTCGATGACGATATAGTGTTGATTTCCGCGCAGAAGTGAGCCGGTTAGGCGCATAATTTCCATTGAGAATTGAGCCATGTGAACCTTTCCCCATCGCTTTGAGTGACGGGGGCAACGGAGTGATCCACATGGGACTTTTGAATATCATCC
>NZ_JBAKFW010000033.1:0-13268 GCF_036888815.1 Agrobacterium sp. CCNWLW155 | reverse complement strand
AGATTCATGGCGACAACGAAGCCCTGAATGAGCTCGGTCACTTCCGCACCGACCATATGCGCGCCGAGCAGTTCACCAGTCTTTTTATCAAAGATGGTCTTGACCATGCCCTGATCTTCACCGAGCGCCACGGCCTTGCCGTTTGCTGCAAAGGAAAAGCGGCCGACGCGGATGTCGCGGCCCTGTTCCTTCGCCTTGGCTTCGGTGAGACCGACCGAGGCGACCTGCGGGTTGCAATAGGTGCAGCCGGGAATCTTGAGCTTGTCCATCGGGTGGACATTCGGCAGACCAGCGATCTTTTCGACGCAGATGACGGCCTCATGCTCTGCCTTATGGGCAAGCAGCGGCGGGCCGGCGACATCGCCGATGGCATAGATACCAGGTACGTTGGTCTTGCCGTAACCGTCGATGACGATGAAGCCGCGATCGGTCTTCACGCCGGCTGCCTCGAGGCCGATACCTTCGATATTGGCGACGACGCCGACGGCCGAAATCATGCGGTCAGCGGTGATCTTCTCGGAAGAACCGTCCTTCTTCTCAAGCGTCGCGGTGATGGAGTTCGCGCCCTTCTCCACCTTGGAAACCTTGGTTTCCAGATGGATTTTCATGCCCTGCTTTTCGAGCTGCTTCTTGGCGAAGGTGGAAATTTCCGCATCCTCGACCGGCATGACCTGGCTCATGATTTCGACAACGGTCACATCCACACCCATGGTGCGGTAGAAGCTGGCGAATTCGATGCCAATCGCGCCGGAGCCCATGACGAGCAGCGACTTCGGCATTTCTTCCGGCTTCATCGCCTCGAAATAGGTCCAGATCAGCTTGCCATCGGGTTCGATACCGGGCAGCGCGCGCGGGCGGGCGCCTGTGGCGACGATGATGTGCTTGGCTGTATAGGTACCCTCGCCCAGCGTGTTCTTCGGCACGGGACCCTGCGGTTGAACCACCGGCTTGGTGGACTTGCCGACCACGATCTCGCCCGGCTTGGTGATCTTGGCTTCACCCCAAATGATATCGACCTTGTTCTTCTTGAACAGGAAACCGACGCCATTGTTCATGCGCGCAGCAATGCCGCGCGAGCGCGCCACGATTGCCTTGACGTCAGGCTTGATCGAACCTTCCAGCGTCAGGCCGTAATCCTTTGCATGGGTGGCGGTGTGCATGACATCGGCGGTGCGCAACAGCGCCTTGGTGGGAATGCAGCCCCAGTTGGAGCAGATGCCGGCCAGATGCTCGCGCTCCACGACGGCAACCTTCATGCCGAGCTGGGCTGCGCGGATCGCGGCAATGTAACCGCCCGGTCCCGAACCGATGATGATGACGTCATATGATTGAGCCATTGGAAATATCCCCTCAAGGAAAGCGATGCCGGGCGCTCCTGGGAACGCCGCTTACAGGAAAGGGTTGCTCCCGCCGCTTGGGAGAGGACGGGAGCAAAGCTGGCGTCGTTAAAGATCAGGCCAGCATCAACACCGGACGCTCGATATAGCTCCGGAACGTCCCGAGAAGATCCGCACCAAGAGCGCCGTCAACCGCGCGATGGTCAGTCGACAGGGTGACTGTCATCATCGTAGCGCCCTTTACCTCATCACCCACCATGACGGGACGTCGCTCGCCCGAACCCACCGCCAGGATTGTGGCATGGGGCGGATTGACGATAGCCGCAAATTCGCGGATTCCGAACATACCGAGGTTCGACACAGCTCCGGTGCCTCCCTGATATTCTTCAGCTTTCAGCTTTCCGGCCTTCGCGCGTGCGCCAAGGTCTTTCATTTCGGCCGAAATGGCCGACAGCGTCTTGATTTCGGCACTACGGACGATCGGCGTGATCAGACCGCCAGGAACGGACACGGCCACACCGATATCCGCATGGCGATGTTTGAGCAGCCCTCCATCCGTCCAGGATACATTAGCGTCCGGAACCTTCCGCAGCGCCATCGCGTAAGCCTTGATGACCATATCGTTGACGGACAGCTTGAATTCAGGCTTTCCGTCCACCACCGGTGCTGCTGAATTAAGCTCCGCACGCAATCCCAGAAGCGCGTCAATGTTACAATCGAGCGTCAGGTAAAAATGCGGCACGGTCGATTTTGCCTCGACGAGCCGGCGAGCAATGGTCCTGCGCATGTTTGTGTGCGCAAGTACGTCATAACTTCCTTCGGGAAAGAGCTTGCGAACCTGATCGTCCACCGGCGGGCTGGTCACCGATGTCGCGCCTTGGGGATCCACTTCTCCGCTCGGCTCAATGCTCTTTCCATTTCTTCGATGATTGTAGATATCGGAGCGGGTGATACGCCCGTGCGGGCCCGAACCCTCAACAACCGACAAATCGATCCCGGTGTCACTTGCAAGTCGTCGGGCAAGGGGGGTTGCCCGAACTTTGTCTCCCGCGGGTTTTGTCACTGAAAGCGCAAGAGGCTGTGACGGCATGGTCTTGTCCGAAACGGCCGTGGAAGGCGCGACAGGAACGTCGGCGGGTTGCGATGCCGGAACACTCGTGTCTGCCTCACCTTCCTCGTAGATCCAGGCAACAGCTGCGCCGACGGGAATATCCACACCCTCCTGGCCGGTAATATTGCGCAGGATGCCACTTGCCGGAGCGTCGATCTCCATCGCAGCCTTGTCGGTTTCGATCTCGAAAAGCACATCGCCTTTCTTAACCGAGGCGTCATTGCCGAAAAACCACTTGGAGATTCGGCCGGTCGCCATGTCCATGTCGACCTTGGGAAGTATGACCTCGACTGGCATGATCAGCGTACTCCCTTCACCAGGTCGCGAGCAGCAGTAATGATGCCCGGCACCTGCGGAACTGCGGCTTTTTCAAGCTCAGGGTTATAGGGGATCGGTGTTTCAGATCCGCCAAGCCGTACGATCGGGGCATCGAGGTAATCAAACGCTTCGCTCTCGGCGATCATGGCACTGAGTTCGGCGCCGACACCCAGCGTTTTGACGCCCTCGTAGACGCACATAAGCCTCGATGTCTTCTTGACGCTTTCGACAATCGTCTCGCGGTCGATCGGACGGATGGTTCGAAGATCGATAACCTCGATATCGATGCCTTCAGCCGCGAGTGCTTCCGCCGCCTCAAGCGACTTGTGCACCATGATGGATGTCGCGACGACCGTCAGGTCCTTGCCCGAACGGCGGATATCAGCCTTGCCGATCGGAACGGTGTAGTGGCCCTCTGGCACCGGCCCCTTCATCTTGTAGAGCAGCTTGTGCTCGAAAATCATGACCGGATCTGGATCGGCAACAGCAGCAAGCAGCATGCCCTTGACGTCATGAGGGGTTGCCGGCTGGATCACCTTCAGCCCCGGGACATGCCCAAGCCAGGCCTCGAGGCTCTGGCTATGCTGGGCGGCCGCGCCAGTACCAGACCCGGCTGGAAAGCGCATAACGACAGGAACGGACACCGCGCCGCCGAGCATGTAGCGCATTTTGGCGGCCTGATTGACAATCTGTTCCATGGCAAGCGCCGCGAAATCGGAAAACTGAAATTCGAAGATCGGGCGCAGACCGGTGACGGCCGCACCGACGGCGACGCCCGCGCCACCAAGTTCCGAAATTGGAGTGTCCATGACACGATCAGGTCCAAAACGATCGATAAGATCGCCGGTGACTTGAAAAGCGCCGCCATAGACACCGATGTCTTCGCCCATAAGGATAACGCGTTCATCGGCCTCCATGGCGATTGCCATGGCTTCCTGGATCGCCTGCGAGTAACTCAATTCTCTGACTGCGGCGTCCATCACGCGTGCTCCGTGTAAACATAATCTGCGAGGTCTGCGACGTCGGGGGCGGGACTTGCCTTGGCGAACTCAATGCCGGCGGCAATCTCCTCTTCGACCGAGATCCGGATCGCGCTTAGTTCTTCAGCGGTCGCGATACCGAATTCGACAAGCTGCGCTTCATACCGTGCAATCGGGTCACGATTGGTCATCCAGTCATCGATCTCGTCTTTCGTGCGGTAACGATTTCGGTCGCTCTTGGAATGTCCGCGGTAACGATAGGTCTTGCATTCGATGAGGCTCGGCCCCTCGCCGCGCCGGGCACGTTCAACCGCGTTGTGAGACGCTTCCGCAACGTCCGAAAGGATATTTCCGTCGACAATAACCCCCGGCATGGAATAGGCGACAGCGCGATCAGCGATATTGGCGACCGCCGTCGAGCGCTCTGTGGAGGTAGACATGCCGTACTTGTTATTTTCGCAGACGAACACAACGGGCAGTTTCCAAACCGCAGCCATGTTAAGAGCTTCGTGAAACGCGCCCTCATTGTTGGCGCCGTCGCCAAAAAAGCAGACGGCGACCTTGCCGGTCTTGAGCCGTTTGGCCGTCAGCGCCGCACCGACGGCGATAGGGAGGCCACCGCCAACGATGCCGTTAGCGCCAAGGTTGCCTGTCGCCACGTCGGCAATATGCATGGAGCCGCCGCGGCCAGCGCAGTAGCCGGTGGTCTTTCCGAAGAACTCCGCGAACATCCGCTTCACATCGGCACCCTTGGCAATGCAATGTCCATGGCCACGGTGTGTTGAGGTGATCTGGTCGTCTGTGCCAAGCGGCATACAGATGCCCATGGCGCTTGCCTCCTGGCCGATGGACAGATGCATCGTGCCATGTATGAGACCGCGCATGTAGCTTTCTTCGGCGCCCTCCTCGAACTTGCGGATGAGATGCATCTTGTAGACAGCATCAAGCAACTTTTCGCGGGGGTACTGGCGATAAATGAATGGCAGGTTAGCGCCGTCCGAAACGGGTGCAACCTGTGTTGCCGTGGTTTTGGCCATTGTCAGCTCTCCTTGCCGTAGACGAGTGCATCCTGACGGGCGCGCAAGGCAGCAATTTTGGAACCGGGCACCACAGCTGCGTTGGCGTAGGTGATCAGTTCACCCTTCTTGATCGGGGCAGTGACGGTGCCATGCTGCAACAGTCCGCACGGGATGGCCTTGCTCGTCCTTGCTTCCCCTGCCGTCATGATCCAGGCACGATACGTATACTCACCGATCGCATCGAGCCTGTCGCCCGGATTGAGGTCCTTCTTGGCAACAGCGCAAACCTCGGCGACGGGTTTCGACAGCGGCACCATGTCCGCTTTGCCGTAGAGAACGGCGCGCGCGCATGTCAGCGGCACTTCCAGCGACGTCAAATGATAGGGACGATGGAATGTGAAGTAGGGACCCTTGCCCATCTTCAGATCTTCCATCCGCTCGCTGACGCGCGGATGCGACATATCAGCGACGACAAAGACGCCGGGGGCTACGCCCTTGCCGATGGAATAATCCACGACGCCAACGCGCGAGAGGACACCGCCATCTTTTTCCGGCACAAGCGTCGAGGACAGTTGGTCAAGCGTCGCCGCGGGCCCGTGCATGCCAGGCTTGTCAGGAACAAGACCGGTGGCGTTGGAAATCGCTGCCATTTCGACCATCGTCTTTGAACCGTCGACAAACTCGACAAGCATGCGGACGTTCATGTGACGGCGTGCGGCTTCCTCAGCGTAGTCGTCGGGTATCGCATCAATATTAAGCGGATTGTTCTTGCCTTTACCAGCCGCGACAATGGGATGTCCCATGGCCGAAACAAACTCGATCAATTCCATACAGGAAGACGGCTCGTCGCCCGCGCCCAAGGAGTAGATGACACCGAGACGCTCAGCCTCGCTCTTGAGATAGGCGCCAATGGTAACATCGGCCTCCACATTCATCATCACGAGATGCTTGCCGTGCTCCATCGCGGCGAGGCCGATTTCCGCTCCGACGCTCGGAACACCAGTCGCATCGATGACCACGTCGATGAGACCACTGTTCAGGATCGTGTCTGCACTGTTCGTGACGGCAACCTTGCCCGCTTCCATGGCAGCGTTGAGACCATCAACCGAACTGGCTTCCCTGTGATGACCATTCTCCTGGAAAGCGATGTCCACCGCCTTCTGGGCGGCCGGCAGATTGAGATCGCAAATCGCTCCAATCTCGACGCCAGACATATGCGCGACGCGAGTCACGATATCCGTTCCCATTTCACCGGATCCGATGAGGCCAATGCGGATAGGACGGCCGGTCTCGGCGCGCGCGACTAGGTCACACGCCAAACCAGTTGGCGCGACATTGATAGCCATTGAATTTCCTCCCAAGGCAAAATTATCGGTGACTGAGATTATGAGTATCAGTACATTTGTCTTTCTGTCAACACGATTGTTCATATTTGTTGAGAGGTTTCGCTTTCGCCAGCATCCGACCGCCCCTTTCGATATTCGGTATCGAGGACGCGGGCGGGCTCGGGCCAGATCAACTCGCGGGAGAAATGTGAACGGACGCCACGCGCAGTGAAGCGCCCTCCTGCTGACGCAGAAGGACACAACGAAGGATGCAGGTGAGATAATCTTCGTCGGCTACTCGAAAGCGGCCCGTTCCGCACCGTTCCTGAGAAGGCTACGTGCGCTGTGTTCATCCGTAATCAGGACGGTCGGCTGGACAAGCCGCATTGCGCCCAGCATGGCCTCGGCCTTGTCGGCGCCACCGGACGCCATTATGCGCAAAGGCGCGCGGCGGATACGATCAACATCCACCGACATGACACGATCATTGATGGCATGCTCGATGAGCTCGCCATACCGGTCGTAGAAATGGAAAAGCAAATCCCCGACAGCGCCACGATCGGCCAATTCCTGTCGCTGCTCCTCAGTGAGAAAGCCGCCACGATAAAAGGTCGTAGCAGAATCGATACCGCCAACGCTGACGACTACGGCGTCAAGCGTATCAGCCATGTCGAAGATTTCCTGAATACCGCAGCGCGTAATAAGAGCATCCCTCGTCGCACGGCTGTCGACCACCGCAGGCGCGGGAATGAGGTAACCCTCCCCCTGAAAGGTTTGCGCGAAGCGCCAGGCAAACTCTGCGGGATTGAAGCGGCGGACCCTGCTGACCCCACCCAGCAGGGAAATGACGTTGAAGTCGCTCAGCGAGCGGCTGTTGATCGTAGCAAGGGACGCGAACAATGTGCGTCCCCAGCCGACCCCGACGGTCATGCCCGGTTTCATTGCCTCCGACAGAAACGCGCCCGTCGCAGCACTGATCGAAGGGATCGGGTCGGCTGCGGGATCTGAGATCGGAGCGACGATCGCTTCATCGATCCCGAACATCTCTTCCAACTGCCGCTCAAGCCCAACAGTTTCGGAAAGCTCGCCCTCGATGGCGATTTTTACCTCGTTGCGGATGCGCGCCTCCGCCAACATTCGCACGACGGTGACACGGCCGACGCCAAGGACGTCGGCAATGTCGTTCTGGGTCATTTGCTCCACGAAATACATCCAGGCCGCACGAATACGCATCCTGTCGTTTCGCCCACCCTGTGTCAGCGCAGACGTAGTTTCCTGGCCTGTCATCGACGAAGCAGATGTATTTTTTTTGGTTCGAGCCACGCTTCCTGAAGAATCCCTACAATTGACCTGTAGCTATGTCTATCAATACCACGCGCAGATGGAAATGAACAAAATGACTAGGTTTTGCTGATCCCCAATGCATCTATGATGCATTTCTTGGCTCTTGGGATCGACGCTGCACTCATGCTGAGTTCGGTAAGGCCCATTCTTAGAAATGTCGGAATAAGATCTGGACGCGCTGCCGCCTCGCCGCACATGCCGACCATGATTCCGGCTTCGATCCCCGCCCTTGCGGTCATTTCGATGGCTGCAAGAACCGCGGGATTATTGACGTCGTTGAGTTCGGCGACCTGCGGATTCATCCGGTCGGCTGCCATGACATACTGCGTCAGATCATTCGTGCCGATCGAGAAGAAATCCACCTCCCTTGCCAAGGCCGGAGCGATCATCACCGCGGCTGGAGTTTCGATCATGACACCGAGAGCGAATTTCTCGAATGGGACACCCGCATCGGAGAGTTCCTGCACGCATTCGTCTATAAGCACACGCGTACGTCTGACTTCATCAAGCGTTGACACCATCGGCAGCATGACCTTGACGTTGCCATGGACGGCGGCGCGGAGCAACGCCTTCAGTTGCGGCTTGAAGATATCCGGGCGATCAAGGCACATCCGCACACCACGCCAACCCAGAAACGGATTTTGTTCGACAGGAAATGCAATGCCTGCAACGGGTTTATCGCCACCGATGTCAAGCGTTCTGATAATGACCGGGTCAGGGGAAAACGCTCTCGCCGCCTCACCGTAGACTTCGTATTGCGCATCCTCGGAAGGCAAACCGCCATGTTTCATGAAAAGCAGTTCGGTGCGGAAAAGTCCGATCCCCATCGCCCCTGCCTCGCGGGCAGTTTCAATCTCTTCAAGCGAGCCGACATTCGCGGCCACTTCGATCAATTTGCCATCGGCGCTCTTGGGAGTAACATCCTTAAACAGTCGAAGCCGTTTCTCTTCTTCCGCCGACTCGGCAATCCTGATTTCGAAAGCCGTTCGTATGGCCTCGGATGGATCGGCGATGATCTGCCCGGTGCTACCATCTAGCGCAATGTCCCGCGCGTTAGCCAAATTCTCGATTGTGCTTCCAAGCCCCAACACCGCAGGAATGCCGTGGGCCCGTGCTATGATCGCGATGTGCGATGTCGCTCCGCCATGCGCACAAACGATACCCCTGACCAGTTTCAATGGCGCACGAGCCAAATCCCAGGCCCCGATATCATCTGCGACAACAATTGACGGGCGATCAATCTCGTGCAGCCCAATATCGCGCTTGCCTGTGAGCGCGAGACAAATCTGCCGGGCAATAGCCTTCACATCGTCGGCGCGGGCGTTGAGATAGACGTCTGACACACGCCCAAAGGCAGCAGCAGTGGCTTCGGTCACGCTGAGTACCGCGTCCAAGGCGTTATACCCTTGCGAGATGGCTTCAACGATCTCCCCGTTAATTGCGGGATCACCGGCAATCTCGCAGAGGGCCGTGATGATGCTACGGTCGGTTTCGGAGAGATTCTTGCTGGCAAGCTCTCCTTCCATCGACGTCTGAACTGTCGTTACAGCCTGACGGAAGCTTGCGATTTCGAGCGGGATTTCGCTGTCCTGAAGGCGGCGATGCGTAGGACTGAATGCCTCGGGAAAGTAATGGAAAGCAGAGGCCAATGCCACCCCTTCGCTGGCGGCAATTCCGCGGAAGCCACCCGGTTCGACCGCAACACCCATCTGAGGCTGGCTTGGCTCTTCCCCGGTTGCCGGAGAGGAGGAAACGCTTTCCTCGCCGAGACCGGAGTGAGGATCCGCCAGGAACGCCACCAGAGCGTCCAGCGCAGCCTCCGCGTCGGCGCCATCAGCCCGAAGCGTAACCGTGTCATTTTCCTTTACCGCCAGAAGCATCAGTTTGACGGAGCTCTTTGCACTTGCCGATTTTGTGCTCTTTAAGATCTCGACATCGCTTTCAAAGCTTTTGGCGAGCTTTACGAAGCGGGTCGCAGGACGAGCGTGCAGACCCTCGTGCACGCGCACGATCGTGGAACGTTCCATGGATTTGTCTCGCAAATTTGTACGCGATCGCGTCAGGCGCCGATCGTGATCGTTTGGCCTATGGCCAATGCTGTTTTTAACTCATCAATATCGACGGCGGCCGCGCAAATTTCACCGGGCCGCTCCGCACTCGTAGCGTCATTGAAATTGATGACCACGTGACCGAGGTCGATGATTTTTTTCCAGGCCAGATCGCCAACTGCCGTGATCCGCGTTTGAAGTTCACCGATGGCAATGGTCGTCCCGACTGCTGGAGCTTCCGCTACAGGCCCCAGATCCGGCTTGTGAAGCACCGACACCTCCGAGAGTTCGGGTGGCGCGCCATCGGCGAACAATATCAGGACGCCGCCATCGGCAAGCTCGGACACGTCCGGCCCGATAAAAGTGATGTTAGTCTTTAAATGGGCCATGATCTCCTCCATCTAGCCACGATCGCCGAGCCTGCAAAAGGCCCTGCAGGGACAGGCGGCCTGATAAAACAACGGCCGCCTGATTTTGCTCAGAACACTATCAGACTTACCAACCAAGCGAGCAGAACGGAAACCGGGCCCATGATCTGGCGGCTGATTAGAACGGCCGGTACCCCGATTTCGATTGTCTTCGGCTTGGCCTCGCCAAGGGCCAGTCCAACCGGCACGAAGTCGCAGCCGACCTGAGTGTTGTAGGCAAAGAGCGCAGGAAGAGCCATGGCTGGAACAATGGTGCCGTTTGCGATCTGCGGACCGATGATGGCCACACCCACCACCTGCGCAATAACAGCGCCTGGACCAAGAATGGGCGAGAGAAACGGAAGGCCACAGATAGCCGAAAGAATGAGAAGGCCAACAATGTTGTTTGCTAATGGGCCCATCGGCTGCGCCAGTACGTCGCCGATACCGGTATACAGAATAAGACCGATCAACATTGTGACGAAGGCCATAAACGGCAAAACGTTACGGACAACCTGATCGATCGTGCGGCGCCCGGAATTAAAGAAGATGCCGACAACACGGCCCATCACGCGCCCGATTCCCGCGATAAGGTTGATAAAACCACCGCTCGATGAATCCGCCACTGGAGCGACCGCCGCCATCGGAGCCGAAGTCGGCGCCGCCGATGCTGTCGGCGCGCTACGAGCAGTTCCGGTGACAGGTTCCGAGCCGTCAGCCAGCACCACATCCTGCTCGCGGACGCCGGAGACGTAGATGTCCTCTGTGATAAACTGAGCGAGCGGGCCAGCCTGTCCGACAGGCGTGATGTTGACCGTCGGGATGCGCTTGCGCGGATAAACACCGCACCGGGCCGTGCCGCCGCAATCAACCACCACGATTGCCATTTCTCCTTCGACCGGAGGCGAGCGGAAACCGTCAACCGCCTCGGCACCCGTCATGTCGGCGATGCGCTGGGCAAGCGGATGGATACCGCCGCCGGTTACCGAAACCACTTTGTTTCGCTGAGACGTCGGCTGCACAACCAGCGGTCCGCCCCATCCTGATTTGCCGCGCGTGATTTTTACAGCCTTATATTCTTTAGCCATAATTCGTCCTCCCCTTTTGGCCTTAGAGCTCAACACCCTGACGACGCGCCATGATCATGGTGATGCGTTCGGTCAGAATTCCCTTGAGCAAGATAACAACGAGGCCCACGATCGCGTACCAGATGGCCATCTGAATGTGGTATCCTGACGCCACTGCGCCTTTTTTTTCCAGTTCCTGTAAAGCCACGAGAACACCGCCCCAGACGAAATATTCGCCAGGATTGATGTGCGGGAAGAGACCAAGAGGCGGATGAACATAGGAAACGGCAGCGTCGTAAAAGGCTGGCTTATGTTTCTCTTCGAGGAATGAGCCGAATGTGTAGGCCATCGGGTTGGTCAGAAAGAAGACAGAGATGAGCGGGAGGACAGTATAGCGTGTCAGGGCGATACGGCCCGCGCCTCGAGCAACACCGTGCACGCGCTCTTCTCCAACTAGCTCGGTGATCGCATAGAATGCGGTCATGAGAACGACGAGGGTGGGAATGATCCCGGTCACAAAACCCGCGAAGACCTCGCCGCCCTTTTGAAAGATACCGATGAAGTATTTTCCGACATTCGCGAGCCACCCAAGCTGCTCTTCCTGAGTCACCGTATCAAGCTTCTGCTTGAACTGCTCGACGGAAATGTCGGGCGTTGCCTGGGCCAATATGACAAGTTTGTCGCCTGCTCCTTTGAGAGCGAGCTTGCCATGAATGGCAGCGTCGGTCAGAACTGATCCGACGTCATGAGGATTTATTTGGCTGCCGTAGTCAGCTAGCATAGATACAAGCATTTTTTCCTCCCAATAGCCGTTACAATACGGCGTTCTCCCAAAAATCCACTGCTTTAGGCGATCTGCGTCTCGCGAGCGATGTTCCGCTCTTTCACCGCCTCCACCTGTGCAATTGCCAAAGCAATTGCAGTATCAACGCAGCTTTGATCGCTCTTGGTCCGTGCGTTCTTCAGCGCCTCAAGGGTCATGCCCTCGAATTGCTGATTGCGCTGGAATTTGGCGAACACCGAGCGGCCGGTCATGGTAAGCAACCTTTTCACCACAAGGTCTGGGCCGATCACGACCATCGCGATAGCACCCTTTCGGAAGCGCCCGCGTGCGTGACCAGCGCCGACGAAACCGTCGTTAAACTGATGCGTGATGCCTTTGAATACGTCCGTGTAATGTTGCATTTGCCGCCAGACGCCAAGCGCCTGGACCGCCCAAACAACGCCCAGCCCGAGCAGGGCCCATTGCCAGATTGCCATCGTCACCCTCCCAAGAGCCGAACAAAAATCTCGGATGCCTCAAATGAACATTTGTATTTATGAATGTCAATATGTATATTTCATTAGCCCCTCGGGAGGAGAAGGCCAAGGGACCAGCAGGGAGGAAATTTTGACCCAGAAACTGATTATTTTTGATTGCGATGGCGTGCTCGTTGACAGTGAGCCCTTGGCAGCAGAGGCCTACGTTCGCGTTTACGCAAAACAGGGGCTTCCGATCACACCCGAGATTATCGCGGAGTGTGTGGGCATGAAGCAGGCAGATATCATACTGCGTGTAGAGCAACTGACCGGCTACAGCCTACCGCTCGCAGGTGAGGCTGACATCTGGCCACAGACAATGGCGGTGTTCAAAGAAAGGCTCAAGCCAGTTCCTGGCATCAGGGCCTTCCTGAGAAACCTGACTTCTTCCTGCTGTGTCGCTTCATCTTCCTCAATCGAGCGAATCTATTTCAGCCTCGATACGACAGGTCTTTTGGAGTTTTTTGATCCCTATATTTTCAGTTCATCCATGGTGAGCAAAGGAAAGCCTGCTCCCGATCTTTTCCTTTTCGCAGCAGACAGAATGGGCATCGCTCCCGAGAACTGCATCGTGATCGAGGATTCGCCCTTCGGTGTTCAAGGTGCGGTTGCTGCCGGCATGACCGTCGTTGGCTTTACGGGCGGAAGTCACACCACCGCCGACCACAGGGACAAGCTTTTGGAAGCAGGTGCGACATTCGTCAGTTCGAACTGGCATGAGGCTGAGAGATTTTTACCCGTTGCCGAGGGATAATGTGGCCATAAAAAGCGGAAGAAAGCTGTCATCTACACGGGTTTCCTCCTCGCCACCTCGCCACTGAGTTTTCGGCATTGAGTGAATTTTCGCGTCCTGACCGGCGACAACCGTCAGCAATCCTACACGTCCAAAAAATGGGTGATCTTTTGCGTATTAAAAAAATCCTTTGTGCCAACCGTTCCGAAATTGCGATCCGCGTTTTCCGGGCAGCGAATGAGCTTGGGATTAAAACCGTTGCGATTTGGGCGGAAGAGGA
>NZ_JBAKFW010000032.1:0-14438 GCF_036888815.1 Agrobacterium sp. CCNWLW155 | reverse complement strand
GCCGATGTGGACTTCCTGACCATCGGCCAGTATCTGCAGCCGACCCGCAAGCACCACAAGGTCGAGGCCTTCGTGACGCCGGAAGAGTTCAAGTCCTATGAGACGGTGGCTTACACCAAGGGCTTCCTGATGGTGTCTTCCAGCCCGCTGACCCGCTCCTCCCACCATGCGGGAGAAGACTTTGCCCGGCTCAAGACCATTAGGCAGGGACTATGAGCGGACTCGCCGCCGGCCCTGCTCAAGTATCGGATGACGCCGGTTTTTCATCAGTCGAGAGCAAGTTCCCGTGTGGAGCGGCTTCAATCATCGCTGCCCGCGCCTCTGGCAAGTCCGGAAATGCCCAGTTCGGTTCTACGCCGAAAAATCGGTCAAGAAACGCGATCGCGTAGGCCGGCATCTCCTGTGTATTCTCGCGGAATGACCACCACGTCCGTATATCGTCCACGCTGTCCGCAAGGGCAAGCGACCGGCCGAATTCCTGGACATGGACGACGTTGACAGCGCTGATGCAGAAGTTCGTGTAGAGGAATCCTTCTGGCCAGAAGGCAACGGTTTCGGGCAGACTGTCCCTATTATGGAGTTGCACCAAGGCGGGATTAGCCTTGATCAAGGCCTGCAGCATCTTTCCGCCGGAGAATTTGATGAAGTCAGATCGATCCACAAGAGCCAATCGCTTCTTCTGTTCAATAGTCTCTGCCCAGTCGATGAAGATCTGCGCCAGCACCTCATCATCAATTTTGGTCTGAAGACTATAACGCTTATCGAGAGCCTCCACACAAGATCCGAACGCACGGCGAAACCACCGGAGCTGACGCAGCCGGTGAGTAAGATCCGGTAACGCGTTCATCTCGTCTTGTGAAAGAATTTCCATTTAGGCACCTCAAATGTGCGGGATTTTCCAGCGCCTCGGCAACGAGGAGGCCTCCCCCTAAGGGGACGACCGCACAGAACGTAAGTGTACAAATATCGCCTGTCGGGGTCAATTGTTCTCCCTAGGCAAGATGATCCAGCAGGATACCAAGCGTGGAGACGAGCTGACCATCCGCGTTTTGCCCTATTAGACTTTTAACAATAATCTCGATCCGTGTGTTGGCGAGCAAAAATGCGTCCTCGACCAGAGACGAGGCCTCTGCCTCGGATAGACGGTCCTTGTTGGCGAGCCCGAAGAGAAGGGAGAGGGCAATGTACTGTTTCAGGACCCGTGGCGAGTTCATATCGCCGCAAACATCAACCAAAGGGACCCGGCGAACAAGAGAGCGGAGGAACACGGCACTACGCTCCTCGCGACGGTGAGACAAATTAATGACGGTAGTTACATCGGCCTCGACAGCTGCGAGGCGGCTTTTCAAGATCAACTCGTTGGACCGCGCAACGGCGACTGTGGATTTCAGGCCGCGATAGATGTCTTCTTGAAACGCGTCGTGGTGAGGCAGGAGTGAGTAATCTTCCAACGGAAGGAAGCCACGAAAGGACGTTGCGGGCGGACGAACTGTCGTTTCTACGGCGCTCATGACGTTATCGACAACCCGAAAGGTCTTTCCCAAAATGCGGTCTACCTCAGGCAAAGCGCTTGGGAGGACGGGCGGAGCCAGATGGGGCCTTTGCACGTCCGAACCCAGTAGTCGAACGAGGTGGCGCACACCGCGCAATTGGTCACCAACACTCTTTTTCAACTCCCTCGCAACAAACAAAGGCATGGAATTCGGTCCTCCCGGATTATCTTTCCATATTACGACATCGCTATGCCGTGAGAATGACATACTTGCAAAGTCGCGTCGATTTCATTCTGCCGTTGTTCAACCGTCCACCCAAGCGCATCGCCTGCAATTTCAGCCGCCTCTGCTACTACACCGGCTGAAAGGCGCCCCGAAAGAGCGATGTCGGTCCGGCGAAACAGAAGGTCCGTGAGTGTGCCGACACTTTCGTTGCGGCAGATCCAAGAAAGCTCGGCGCGACCGTATGAAGGAAGCGACTGCAGCGGCACATCGCCCTCTTCGCCTGCAATTAATTTTGACCGTGTTCCGTACCGCACGAAAAGGTCGGCCGCCCTGTCGCACGGACCCGTGATCTGCGAAACCTCGTCATTGAAGCGTTGGATGGCTTCCGCACTGGTAGGGAAGCTCCGGCCGCCGCCGATCGGCAGATCGCGCGTCGACCGCAGCCTTTCACGGCGAAGCAAGTCAAGGACGAGATCGGTGACTTCTTCGGAAAAGCCCCGATAGGTTGTCCATTTTCCGCCAATGAGAGAATAGATTGGAGTGCGTCCATCCGGCATGAGGTCACGGACGATTGAATGATCTCGGGTAACAGCGCCCGGGTCGACGCCCTCGGTTCGCGGGAGCGGGCGGACACCACAATAGGTCATGACGATTTCGTCGTCCTGAATTTCAATATCGGGGAAGACTTCCCGGGTCACGTGTGAAAGATACTGCCTCTCCGCCTCTTCGCAAAACACTGCGTCGGCGTCGCTGACCGGGATGTCGGTGGAGCCGACAAGGACGTTTCCCATGAAGGGATAAAGCAGGTTCACGCGTCCGTCGGCGGAGCCAAAATAGACCATCCGGCCGCCGAGCGCGTCATAAAGCCGCTTATTGCGGACAATCAAATGAGAACCTTTACTACCACCCATGTGTTTCGAGACCACGCCCAGTTTATCGTTGATGGCATCGATCCAGGCTCCTCCCGCGTTGACCACGATATCCGCAGTCACGGTCGCCGTCGCCCCGTTAAGCGTGTCCGTCAATATGATCTCGCCGCCAGCCGTTCCGGCGGGCGATACGTGGTTCAGCGCCCGCGCTTCGGGATTGTCTTCCTGACCGTCAAGCAGCAACTCGAGGCCGAGGCGCTCTGCGTGGGTGATGCGTGCCTCGTAGTAAATCCCCGCCGCCACCACCCGCCTTGTCAGCTCGGGCATAAGCGCGCCGATCGCCAACCTCGAAAGCATCCGGTGGTTGGGCATGGTTTGGAAATGTCGGCCAAACAGGTCATAGAGCCTCAGGCCAATTTCAGTGATTATCGCGCCCCGGTCATTCAACGGGGCGTTCAGCCGCAGGAAGCGTTTCACCGATGGCAGAATGCCGCCAAACAAGGAATAAACCGGCAGCACCGTCTCAAGGGGCTTAACGTAATGGGGCGCATTTTTCAGGAGAAGATTCCGCTCTCTCGCGGACTGGCGCACGAGTCGAAACTCGCCGGTTTCCAGATATTTTATCCCGCCGTGGATGAGGCGTGAGGGGGCAGCACTCGCACCAGAGCAAAAGTCATTTTTTTCGACCAGCAGGCAGTCGATCCCTTGGGCTGCCAGGTCACGGAAGACCCCACATCCGTTAATGCCGCCACCGATAATCACGACAGGGTAATGGCTCTTTAGTGAGTCGAGACGGGTAGCAGCCATCATCATGCGTTTACGACGGCGACCTTGACGGCGCTTCCCTTTTCCGCGGTTTCGAGTGCTGCACCGATATCGTTGAGGTCGAACCGGTGGGTGAGCATGGAATCCACTTCGATTTGGCCGGCGGCTATCATATTGAGCGACTTTTCGAACTGTAGACGATTGAGGCCGAAGGAGCCGGTTATGACGAGTTCATTGTAATGAATGAGATTGACGTCCATCGTTGCCGTCTCGGTGGAGGAGAAGCCCGCGAACAAGCTGATCCTCCCGCGATGACGGACAAGAGACAGGGCATCGTTTGCAAGTTTCGTCACACCGATGGCCACGATCAGTTTGTCAGCTCCTAATCCCTTGGTGTGTTTGCGAACTATCCCCCGCAGATCCTCACTCGACGAATCTACGACAATGTCGGCCCCTGCGGCAATCGCCGCATCGCGCCGTGAGGCGCTTGGTTCGCTCACGATAATTTTAAAGGCACCGGAGAAACGCGCGAGCTTGACGTGAAGCAATCCGATCGGGCCAGAGCCAAGGATCACGACAGTATCACCGACCTCGATACCGATTTTTTCCTGCCCATTCAAGACGCACGAAAGCGGCTCGACGAGCGCAGCTTTCTCCCAACTCACTCCCTTGGGAATCTTGAAGATGTTTTGGGTTTCGACCGCTTGTTTCGGAATTCGAATATATTCGGCAAACGCACCGTCGATCTCGTACCCAATAGCCGTGAGGTTCTGACAGATGTTCTCGTAGCCACGCTTGCAATAATCGCAGCTCCCGCAGGGGATTGCCGGACACACCGCGACCGCATCGCCGCAGGCGAAGTCGCTGTGACCGCCAGTGACCACAACCTCTCCGGCAAATTCATGGCCAAGGATCGAGGGATAGCGAATGCCCGCGGTCTTTTTTCCTCGGAAAATTCGGATGTCAGTCCCGCAGACCGTCGCCGCCTTGACCCGTACCAAAACGTCGCCATCAGCGAGTACAGGATCGGGGACATCTTCGAACGACAGTTCATTGGGCGCTCTTAGCAAGCCGGCTTTCATAAATTTCTCCGCTGTTTGAACAATTATCGCTATGATAATACATTTATTCATGACTTGCGCGACAAAAAATTATGGGGCGCGGCTGTTTTATGCCAATTGCGGCTTATCTTCTCGCTGTCTGAGCTTTGTCTAGGCCAGGCGAAATTGAAATTCGCCAAGTCGCCTCGCAAATCATCGGTTGACAAAACGGCGCAATGATGAACATTTAGATTATTGTTTATATAAATGTACGAGTGCAAACTAGTCGATGCGGGCCTCGAGGAGGAGCGACCCATCAGGATCACATGGTCGCCAGAGTTAGCGAAAAGAGGCGCGGCGGGTTGGGACGGCAGCACGTGATACAGCAGTACGAGAGTTTCAAATGGGAGGTCGGAAATGAAATTGTCCAAAACTATGATGAGTGCAGCGGCATTGTCAGTCGCGATCGCAAGCGGAGCTCATGCGCAGAGCCAGCAAGATCTCATCAAACCGATAGATAAGGAACTGACATTCGTTTTCATACCGAAGGTTATTCATCCTTGGTACGATGTTGTTGGGGATGGTAGCAAGTTCGCGGCAGAAGAGTTCGTAAAGTCGGGCATCAAGATCAACATCATCTGGGATCAGCCGCCGCAGGCTGATGTCGCCGATCAGAACCAGCGCATCGAGGCCAATATCGGGCGAAAGCCGGACGGGTTGGCCGTTGCGTGTCTTGATCAGGCAACCAACGTTCAACTCCTTACTGAGGCGAAGGCAGCGGGCATCCACGTCACGACGTTCAACTCGTTTTGCGACGACAAATTTCCGTTTGTCGGCCCCAAAAGCAGTTACCAGGACGGCTTCGATCTCGGCGAATTCCTTGCAAAGCATCTAAAAGGCAAAGGGAAGGTCGGCATTCTCGCGGGCAGCCTGACGGCCTCTGACCACGTTGAACGCATTCAGGGCTTCAAGAAGGCACTTGAGAGCTACCCCGACGTAAAAATCGTATTCGAACAGCCCGACAACGATATTCTTGAAGACGCGGTGACACTCACCGAGAACGCGCTTCAGGCAAATCCGGACATCGCCGGCATCTTCGGTTCGAACGCTTCCAACCCGATCGGCGCTGCCCGCGCTGTCAAGAATGCGGGTCTGGCTGGCAAGGTAGCGATTGTCGGGATGGACGATCTGCCGGAAGCCGTCGATGCCGTTTGCGACGGCACGATCACTGCGCTCAAAGCACAGCGGCAGTGGGACATGGGTTACTGGACGGTGAAATATCTCGTCGCGGCCAACCAGAACCATACAGTCCCTATGCTCCACGACACCGGCTCCCGGTTCATCACAAAGGATGATTGCAAGTAAATGCCGGATCAAGTGGCGCGCCTCTGCGCGCGCCACCTTGGAGGTTGCTCATGAAGAAATTTATTTTTGAAGCTCGCGATATCCGCAAGTCGTACGGCGTTGTCCATGCGCTGAAGGGCGTATCGCTCGGGATCGGCAAAGGCGAGGTTCATGCGATCATTGGCGAAAACGGTGCAGGAAAAAGCACTTTGATGAGTGTTTTTTGCGGAAAGGTGCGGCCAACGGCGGGAACCCTTCATTGCGATGGCAAACAGATCGATTTTGGGAAGCCGCTGGATGCACAGACCGCTGGAATCAGTATCGCGCCCCAGGAGATCAATCTCGTTCCGGATCTATCCGTGGCAGAAAACATCATGCTTGGCGCCCATAAGACTGTCGGGCTAGCAATCAACTGGAAGAAAACGCGGCAAGCGGCCGTTCGCCACTTGCACGAAATCGACGAGGGGATCGATCCCGGCAGCAAGGTGTCCCAGTTGAGTAAGGCGCAACAGCAGCTTGTGCAGATTGCCCGGGCAGCGGCTACATCCGCGCGCATACTCATTCTCGATGAACCGACCGCCACGTTGACTTCGCGTGAAACCGGCAAGCTGTTTGACTACATCAGGCGTTTTCGGGCTGAGGGCGGGGCGGTATTCTATATCTCCCATCGGCTCGACGAGATTCTCGAACTCTCGGACCGGATCAGCGTGTTACGGGACGGGGCGTATGCAGGCGAACTCGATCCCAAGACCACCAGCAAGGATGAGATGGTACGTGCAATGGCGGGCCGCGTCGTCGGCCGCGGGAACCCAGCGCCACACAAGAATATAGAAGATCGCGATATTGTATTGAAAGTCAGAGGCTTAACCCGCCATGGCGAATTCGAGGACGTCAGTTTCGATTTGCATCGAGGCGAAATCTTAGGCGTTTCAGGCCTTATCGGCGCAGGACGAACCGAGGTCGCCAAGTGCATTTTTGGCCTCACCCAGGCCGATAGCGGCACGGTCGAACTTTTCGGCCATCACCTCGAACGGCGCAGTCCCCTGGATTGCATCTCCAGAGGTCTTGCGTACCTCCCCGAGGAACGGAAGCAGGAGGGGATTTTTCCACTCCTCAGCATTACCGAAAACATGAGCATGCCGTCGCTCGACCGCTTTGGCTCTGTCCTACATCTACGGACATCAGACCTGGCACGTGAGGTGGATGGTTTTATCCAGAGGCTTCGGATCAAGCTCTCGTCGCCGGGCGACCGGATCACGAGCCTCAGCGGCGGCAATCAGCAAAAGGTGATCATTGGCCGGTGGCTGATGCGCAACGCACGGGTCCTGATCATGGATGAGCCGACCCGAGGCATCGATGTGGCGGCGAAATTCGAAATTCAAAGCGAGCTGCGACGATTTACCGACAGGGAAGGGCTTTCGATTGTCTTCATCTCCTCCGAGCTTGAAGAAGTCATCGACGTGTCCGACCGCATCATCGTCATGCATGAAGGAAAAGTGAAGGGAATTCCTACTGCGGCAAATGCGACGCAGGAGTCTCTCCTGCAGCTTGCCATGAGCTAGGCACCGGAAGGTCAAACCAATGACAAATGACATCACTGTTACAACTTCTCCCGCCAAGGCAAAGAGTGCGGGCCCGATGACCAGGTTCTGGCGATGGGAAGCCAGCGGCATACTCGTTGCCCTCATCGTATTGATGGCGGTGCTCTCCCTCGCGACGGACAATTTCATGTCGTCCTACAACATGTCGGTCGTCGCTCGGCAGGCGGCCTTTGTAGGCCTCGTTGCGCTCGGACAGACACTTGTGCTGCTTGTCGGAGGTATTGATCTATCCGTCGGTGCGGCGGCCGGGCTGTCCGCCATCGTCGGCTCCCTGCTGCTGACGATGTTCGGTGTGCATCCATATTTCGTTATTCCTCTGACCATGGCCTTCGGCCTGTGTCTCGGACTGATCAACGGCTTTTTCGTCGCTGGCTTGCGCCTCAACCCGTTCATCGTAACGCTTGCCACGTGGGAAATTTTCGCGGGTCTTACGATGGTTATTACCAAAGGCTACCCTATCCGGCCGCTCGGGGAAACGTTTGGTTTCTTCGGAAAAGGCGAGATCCTCTCCGTCCCTGTCCCGGTCATTGTGTTCCTCTTATCCGGGTTGCTCCTGATCTGGCTTCTCACGCAGACCAGGTTTGGTCGCAACATTTTTGCCGTGGGCGGAAATCGCGACGCTGCCGTGTTGGTCGGCATCAAAGTGAAGTTCATCGAGTTCATGGTTTTCGGGCTTGCGGGCATGTTTGCCGCTCTTGCCGGAATCCTGTTCGCAAGCCGCATGGATGCCGGCCAGCCGTCGGTCGGAGAAGGGTGGCTAATGGGTGCGATCACTGCGGCGATCCTGGGAGGCACCAGTCTGCGTGGCGGGCAGGGCTCAATTGTCGGGACCATGCTCGGCGCGATGCTGCTGACAGTTCTGGCGAATGGAACGGTCCTTCTTAATGTCTCCGGTTTCTGGCAACGCGTCATCGTCGGCGGCGTCGTACTCATCGCCGTTCTGGTCGATCTCTTCCGGCGCCGCGATTGAACTCGCGGTGCGGCATCTGTCAGGCTTGTGGCAATCAATTCCCCGGTCCTTTATAGGCAGACTGGAACAATTTCGATTAGAGAGTAGGAAATTGATGTCTGATCTTAACGATGATCTACGGACAAGGGCCGCCTGGCTCTACTATAAGGAAGGGCTCACCCAGGATCAGGTTGCTCAGGAACTGGGATTGGCGCGCACGCGTGTACTTCGGATGTTGGCCGCGGCCCGGCTGGACGGAACAGTCCAGATTCGGGTGATCTCAAAAAACAGCCACTGCATAGCACTGGAACGCGAACTCGAGCGGAAATTCAAGCTCGAGCGAGCGATCATCGTACCCATGCCGCAAAAGCCAGAAATGGTGCCGGAAATCATTGGCAGTGTACTAGGTGAGTATCTTACTGACCTGCTCAGCGAAAATATGACGATCGGTTTGGGGTGGGGGAAGACTCTGAGTTCGTGCCTTCCTTCGATCCCGCAACAACAGGATGCGGGCCTTTCCGTGGTGTCGCTGCTTGGCGGGTTGACGAAGGTCAGCAAATTTAATCCGTCCGAGTTTGCTTGGCGCCTTGGAGACAGGCTTTCAGCAGAGAGTTATCTGATCGCGGCGCCGGTGTTTGCTCCGGATGAGCGGACTCGTGAAGCCTTGCTCTCGCATCCTGGTATCAGAGAGGTATTCCGCCGTTCGGAAAATCTAGACGTTGCGATTGTCAGCGTTGGAGATCTGTCGCCGACCTCCACTTTCGTCAGCTACGGCTTGCTCGATAAGGAAGAAATTGTGTCGTTGCAGCGCGCTGGCGCCACAGGCGACGTTCTGTGCCGATTCATCGATGCAGATGGAAAGATTGTTGATCACGAAGTCAACCGAAGGGTTGTGGCGGTGGACCCGCAAGCCATCCGTGCTTCGCGAAAGATCGTTCTCGCGTCGGGCGGATGGCACAAGCTCGGTATATTCAAAGCTGCAATGAAGTTGCTTTCACCGCAGGTTATTATAACTGACGAACAGGTTGGAGAGCGGCTGCTCGACGACTGACGCCGGGAGGGAGGCATTCGAACATAGAGGTCTTTGATGTGGCGGGCAGGGTAGTTCGCTGCAGGGATGTTTTATTGTCGTAGAACTGAAATGGAAGCAGCGCACGGGCTGGCTTTCGGGAGGAGAAAAATATGACCTATGACTACACCTCGATCGGATTTTATACTTTCGATTGCTTGGGGCGACCGGTCACCGAGATTCCGTCAGGCGGGAATACCTATTTTATCGAAGAATTGACGATGGCCGTATCCGGAGCTGCCGGGGCCGCAGCGGTTGTTGCGGCGAAATATGGCCTGAATGTTCTTGCCGTTGGAGGAATCGGTGACGATTTGATGGGCGACTGGGTCATTCGTCGTCTCGGTCAGTTCGGGGTCGATACGTCGATGATGCAGCTTTGCAAAGACGTAGGTACCTCATCGTCAATCGTCACCACCAGACCGGACGGACAACGCCCCGCGCTGCACATGCGCGGCGCGACTGGAGCCTTCATCATATCGGAAGCCGACTACGACAAGGTCCTCGATGCAAAAGTCATCCATATGGGAGGCACGGGACTGATGGATCGCATGGACGGCGAGCGCAGCTTCCAACTGATGAAGGAAGCAAAGCGTCGCGGTCGTACCACGACACTGGATGTCTTCGCCGCCGACAAAAAGGATATGGCGAATGTTGCAGGCCTTCTACCCTTCACCGACTACTTTATTCCCTCGATCGAAGAAGCTCAGGCGCTTTCCGGTCTGCGCAAAAAAGAAGACATAGGCCGATATTTCAATGATCTCGGCGTACAGTGCACGGTCATGACGATGGGCGAAAACGGGGCGTACTATCACCACGTCGACGGTACCCGATTCCACATGCCCGCCTTCGAAATTGACGTTGTCTGTACATGTGGTTGCGGCGATGCATTTAACGCTGGCTTTGCCACCGGCCTGATCAATGGCTTCAATGCTGAGGATGCAACGCGTTTGGGACAGGCTTCTTCCGCACTAAACGCATCCGGGCTTGGCAGCCAAGCAGGAATTGCCGATTTGAAAACAACCCTTGCCTTTTTGGAGCGAGCGAAATTCAAGAATTATCACGCCGCCTAGAGCACGTCCATTCAGTTGGCGTCGGCTTAGCAAGCTTTTGCTTTTGAATTCCGATGGCTTCGGCCGGTAAACCGGCCGGAGGTGACATGACACGGACGATTGGCCGTGATTCGCGACCATATGTTTAAAGCATCACCGATCATGTCAGCGCACCGACCCGTTCGTGAAGCGACGATGCCTGCAAGTGCCGATCTTCTCTCGTATTCAGAAACGCAGTACCAATGAGGACTGTTGTTCAGTGAAATTATATAAGGAAACGGATATTTTCGGCTGTCGCTGGTGTTCGAGTTTTTTACGCTCAGCTTTTCTATTTTGCCGCTTATGATGCCATAAACCACGGTCGGCACTGCTTTTGGATGCTTAGTCAAATGGAAGATTGCCCTCTATGCCCACCGCTGGTTTTCACATCTAGAAAACGTCTCAACTCATATCGAAAACGAATGTGCTCTGAATGCTGCTTCAAAATCGCATAAGTCTCTTTAGAGGGGACATTGCATTTCTGGACAATTTGTTTCGTCGCATGGTGTAGTTTTCCAAATCCGAGGTACCGTGCTGTCCGCTGAGAGAACCGGTACGCAGAACCGCTACATATCCGCAGCTTCGCGTCACCTTATAGAGAGTGCCATGAAGTAACGATCTCGTATATAGATCGTAGTCTTCCCCGAGTCGAAGAGTTTCATCGTATCTAAGCGAGTGTTGGACCAAAAGAGACCTACGAATTAATGGCTTAAGA
Organism: Agrobacterium sp. CCNWLW155; assembly: GCF_036888815.1. Classification (NCBI taxonomy): domain Bacteria; kingdom Pseudomonadati; phylum Pseudomonadota; class Alphaproteobacteria; order Hyphomicrobiales; family Rhizobiaceae; genus Agrobacterium; species Agrobacterium sp. CCNWLW155. The sequence goes on along the minus strand of NZ_JBAKFW010000032.1, from coordinate 3,280 downwards.
AATCCAATTTCAGCCCGTTTCGCTCCGCGTCTCGATATGTTTCCTTTAACAAACTTAACGAGATCCATTGTTCGAGGCTCATTCGGGAATTTTGGTATCAATTCCGCAAGCCGATTTTGCAGCCTTACGTGGCTAACAAAAGCAATGTTATCTGCGATTACGTCCCATTCGGCATGCTGAAGTAGATTGCTGAAGCGGCCTGGCAAGAAAAAGTCGTCGGCATCGAGAATGCTAATGATAGGAGACGTGCTGATGGAAATCGCGAAATTTCGTGCTGCAGACGGGCCACGATTAAGCTCGAACCGAACGACTCTAAGCCTGCCTGATCCATCATCGCACATCTTGGCGACTTTGAAGGTGTCATCTGTTGATGCATCATCAACAACAATGACCTCAGCCGTCTCGTTTTGATTTAATGCAGACCTGACTGCGCGTGCGATTGTCGACGCTGCGTCCTTTGCAGCAACGATAACGCAGATACTCGGTTCCATTCTCATTACGCACTACTCCGCTCACAGTTTCTGATAGAAAACGCTATGGATTCCGTAGAATGTGATAAGAGCGACTGATAGCGCCATAGCGATGACTGCCGTCTTGCGCGCCCAAGGAGTGTCATCCTGTGTGTGATCAAACGCGCGTGCAATAATTATCGGGGTAGTGAAATCTGTTGGGCTCATCTGTGGCTCCTGATTTCTGTGTTACTGTCACCAACGTTGTGCATTCGAGCCGTCACTTTGTTTTTTTCATTCGGCTGACGGCGCCAGTATTGAAGAGCGTCCGACAAAAAGCCCTACGATGACGATGTCTCCGTTGAAGAAACTGCGATCGGCAAATGGAACTCGAGAACGCTTCCTGTTTCCTCGGTGTCATCGTCCTGCGGTCACGGTCGATCCCTCAAGCAAGCGAACCCGAAACGACCATGATGGGACCTCGCGCGCCGATGCTAGCACGCGGGCCACATCGAGCGATTTCTAATCGATCTGGATCATACAAGGCTGGTCCGTGTCAATTTCGCGCGCTGGATCGCTCCCAGAAGGGCTCGTTCAGACTTTAGCAAATACGTCTCGAGGAGGGCCAATGCCGCAAAATTATCCTCAACCTCCAAACAAGAGGTAATTTCACGGTTGAGGGACAAAAAAGGATCATGGAAACTTCCGCTATCACCCAGTCTCCCAAGAAGTATACCCAATTCAACCACGACTTGGTCGAAGGCGGCGTCAATGCGCGGACTGTCGCATATCGTGACCATTGCGCGATGAAATTCGAGATTGAGCTTTGCTGCGGTTTTCCAATCAGAGCGTCTGGCCGCGTCCTCTCCCGCGTCGGCAGCGCTTCGCATTTTCGGCACGCCAGGATGATTTTTGTAAGCGAGTTGCAACGCGCGCGTTTGCAGCGCAAATCGTATACGAAATATATCAATGATCGCAGCTTCATCAGGTGCAGTGACATATACCCCGCGATTTGGAATGTGAGTGAGTAGTCCCTGTGCGGTCAACAATCGAAACGCTTCGCGCAAAGTATTCCGGGAAACAGACAGTTGATTCGCAACGATTTGCTCTGATAGCTTTTCGCCGGCGCGGAGTTCTCCGCTTATCAGGAAGCTGCGTATGCGGGCCACCGTAGTGGCAACGAGGAAGGCTTCGTCACGAAGCTTCAGATGGTCTTCCATATGGCTCCTCCGAAAAGTCCCCAGTGATAATGTTAACGATTACATTGGGTGAAAATCCCTTCAATGTCCAGACCGCTCTTATGCGTGGCTCCGGCGTAGAGGCACGGTCGAGGAGAAGAATTAAGCAGAGGCCCGGATTTTCAACTTGAACGGAACCAGTATGTCGTGATTTGAGGACGTCAAATGATTTGGATGGGCGATCAATCGTGCGATAGCGGGCCCAAAGTCAGCAGCTGGCACCGATACCGTCGACAACCATGGTGCCAGCCATTCATTAAGGCGGTTGTCATCAAACCCCATCAAAATGACATCGTCTGGTATTCCAAGCTTCAGCTCTAAAGCGGCGCGGTGGACACCGTAAGCGATCATGTCGTTTCCGCAAAAAATGGATCGCTTCACGCTAGAAGAGGTCAAAAGTTCGCGCCCAAGCTCGTAACCCGATTCCATTGTGTAATTGGCTTCAATTAGCTCAACAGGTAAAGATTTATCCAAACCGGCGATGAAGCCTTCAAGCCGTTCGGTGCTGCCGGAGTAGCTTCTGGGCCCGTGGATCGCAACGCAATTCTCATATCCTCGACCGGAGAAGTAATTCCCTACCGCAAAACCTGCTGCGTAATTGTCTACTCCTACGTAAGGTGCGATTATACCACTTCCGGGACGACGATTGACAAAAATTACATTTTGCTGGCGGGCGCAAATTTCGCGAAGGCGTGGTGTATCGATCGCACCCTGCAATACGATTGCTCTTGCGCGCAGACCTTGCGCATCCACGAGATGACGGTCTTGTTGTTCAGCGTCTTCCGACGAGTTTGCCAAAACCATCGAGAGGCCGACATCCTTCAATGCGTTCTCAACGGAGGAGGCAACGTCTGCTGTGAAATGATTGGTCGCGTCAGGAACCATCATTACTACGACGCTGCTACGGGCCAAACGAAGCGAACGCCCGATTTCCGAGGGAGTATACCCAAGTGTTTCAGCCGCTTTTTTTACTCGTTCGAGCGTCTTGGGGGCAATTGCGTCAGCCTTGCCGCCGAAATACCGGGAAACGGTCGCTGTCGATACGCCGGAGAGACGGGCCACATCATGTACTGTCGGAGGTTTGCTCATTTTGAAAAAACTCGGGTGCGAATCCTAGAATGTCGAAGAGATGACGCGGAAACTCAGCATAGCGGACAAGGTGTGTGTCTGAAAGGCCATAAGACCAAACGTGCCCCCCTACCTCCGGAGCGTATATGTTGCACGTGTTTTGAAACGTCGCGATCAACATCGCATATGAGCGCTTCTCTAGGCAGGACACCTACCTAGAGAGCTTAATTGGCAGATGCAATCGGTAGATACGTTGCCTAACACACCACGCGCGGAAAATCAGAAATTAGGCCGCTGAAGCAGCATGTCGTCGTCTTATCTTGGCTCATCAGATAATACAATTTCACTTTCTAACAGCAGAAAGCTCAATTCACATGTGCGGGGAAGTTGGTTAGCCAAATAGCAAAAGCGCGTGTTCGAGTTTCACCATCCTGCCAAACACAAATTTAAAATGTAATCGTTGACATCTGGATTTTTGTGTTGTTGTATACGTTAACATCACAAATTTGACGGCCTTAATGGCTG
>NZ_JBAKFW010000031.1:0-14581 GCF_036888815.1 Agrobacterium sp. CCNWLW155 | reverse complement strand
GAAATGAACGCGGCCGGTGCGGGTCTCGCGCAGGAATGCGCCAACCTCCACGCCCTGCTTGCGCAATTCCAGCTCGGTCAGCAGACCTCCGCATTGCGGGAGACGGCAAGGCATATGCAGCGGGCCGCAAGCCCCGCCCGCGCGCCTGCCGCACCCGTCGCTGCGCCTTCAAGGGCCCGCCTGGTTGCCGCCTCGCGTGGCAATGCGGCGCTGGCCGTGAAGGGCGACGACTGGACGGAGTTCTGAGGAAGAGGTTGCCTTTGCCTCCGGGGTCCGTCACCCCTGTCTGAAGAGTGATTACCGGGGCCGGATCGCGGCTCCGGGCCAGAATATTGATGATCACCGAGGCCGAGCAGACGCCATGATGGACGCTCTTCAGCCGCTGGCGCACTTTCTCCGTCGCTGCGGGTAGACCCATTCCCGGAACGGCGCGCCGTTGCGCAAAGCACCGGGTTTGCGAGACAGAAGGGGGACATAATGTCAGGGATCGTAGATCCTCTCGCCACGGCCAAAGCAAGGAGGATGCTCACCGACGTTCACGCCATCCTGTCGGATCACGATCTTTTCGGCATAGGCATGAACCTCAATAGGGCGGCCGGCCGCAGTCGACACGATGGAGTATTTGTTGTTGTCGAAGCAAGGTCAGCCGGGCAAAGTTGGTCGAAACAGTAAAAAGCGATCGCTCCAAAGACGGTTGCGATGGAAGCGTGTGCCAGCGCTCACCATTGGGGGCGACAATTCAAGGCCGATGGGCGAGAGGCTTTGCTGATCAATCCGCGCTTCGTCAGGACCTTTGTCCGAGGCTCCAAGAACGATACGCTCGGCGCAGCTGCGATTTATGAAGCGGCGACACGTCCCACCATGCGGTTCGTACTGGTCAAGTCGAACGCACAGCAAGACCTTCAGTCGCTGCATACAATTTGAGAGCGTCTGATCGTTCAGCGCACATTGATGATCAATCATGCACGCGGCCTTCTCGCCGAATGCAGTCGGCAACTCCCCTCCGTCGGCCAGCCTAGCACGGCCTGTTTCTACCGCGCACAGGCGGATCAAAGCCCGTGATCGTTTCTTAAGACGGGGCCAGAACAAGATTAGTGCGAAATTGTACGTTTAGCCGAGAAAGTGATGGTTGAGATCGATTTTCGTTCTAAAAATGGGTTCTAGATAGCTTTTCACCCTAAAACTTCCTATTTTGCACAGACGGCAAACTGCTGAAAATATGGACAAATTCGCTTGGCGTACGATTTCGCACGAATCTTGTTCTGACCCAGTAAGGGAAATTTATTGCGAATGCCCTCAGGACGAGAGGGCCAGAGGTTCGATTCCTATCAAGGCGAGGCGTACCTACATTCATCCCAACATCAGACGGATTGTGTATGCGGCTACAGAGAGAGCGAGCACGCTGGCACACCATATGCCGCCGAACCACAACAATCGTCTGAGTAGATTCCTTGCCATCAGTGATACCCCTCTTCGGGATCGATCTTGCCGCGAAACACCCAGTAAGCGTAGCCTGTGTAGGCAAGAATGATGGGGATCAGCACGCTAGCACCGATCAGTAGAAACGCCAGCGAACTATCCGGTGCAGCGGCCTCCCATATCGTCAATGCTCCAGGCACGATGTAGGGATAGAAGCTGACACCGAGACCAGCAAAGCAGATCACGAAAATGCCAAGCGCCGCCAGAAATGGCTGAAGATGCTTGTCTCGCGTCAATCCCTGCCAAAGAGCTGCCGCGCAAAGAACCAGCAGCAACGGCACAAAGGCAGAGAAAAAGGCTGTTGGCCAGCCGAACCAGCGCTCGAAATAAACCCGGTTGATAAAGGGTGTCCATAGGCTGACAACACCGATAAGGGCCAGCGTTGCCGCAGCGGACCGTGGCAATCTTTCGTGCATGTGCCTGCAACGGACCTGTTGTCTTCAGGTTGAGCCATGTCGCACACAGCAGCACGTAACCCACGACGACGGCGAGACCCGTTGTGATGCTGAACGGCGTCAGCCAATCCCACCATCCACCAGCATAAGCGCGGTTGGAAATCCTGATGCCCTGCACCAATGCGCCAAGTGCAATGCCCTGCATCATCGCTGCAATTGTGGAGCCGATGCAAAAGCGCCAGTCCCACCAGATGCTGCCGCGTGTCGTTCTCCAGCGAAACTCGAATGCAACACCGCGGAAGATCAACCCAAACAGCATCAGGATGATCAGCATATAGGGCGCGGGCAGCACAGTGGCATAGGCGACAGGGAAAACGGCCATCAGCCCACCGCCGCCGAGCACCAGCCACGTTTCGTTTCCATCCCAAACCGGAGCGATGGAATTCGTCATAACGTCCCGGTCATGTCTTTTTGGGAAGAATGGGAACAGGATACCGATGCCGAGATCGAAGCCATCGAGGATGACATAGGCCAGCACGGCGAAGGCGATGATGGCAGCCCAGATAAACGCAAGATCAAACATCATGACGGGTTCCTAAAAGGTTCTGGGTTGGACGGGGCGTTATCCCCGCCGTGCGAGTTGGGGCATGATCCAGTTCATGATCCTCATCAAGGACGGGTGTGCGTCGCATCAGCCGCAGCAGATAAAAGACGCCAGCCCCGAACACCAAGAAGTAGACGATGATAAAAGCGACGAGCGACGCGCCGACGGCTGGCACCGCGACGGGTGAGAGACTATCGGACGTGCGCAAGAGGCCATAGACCGTATAGGGCTGGCGGCCCACTTCGGTCGTGTACCAACCCGCAAGCACCGCCACAAATCCCGATGGTCCCATCAGTATCGAGGCTCTGTGAAGCAGGCGGCTATCGTAAAGACAATGTCTCCACCGTGCCCACAGCGACCACAGCCCAACCAGCAGCATGAGCACGCCGAGCCCCACCATGACTCGGAAGGTGATGAAGGGGATGAGCGCTTTGGGGCGATTGTTTTTATTCCATTCTTTCAGGCCCTTGATCTCGCCGTCCAGAGAATGGGTCAGGATCAATGAACTGAGCCTTGGTATCTCCACTGCGTATTTCGTCACTTCGGCTTCGTCATCGGGAATTCCAAAGAGAATGAGTGGCGCACCACGGTGTGTTTCATAATGGCCCTCCATGGCTGCGATCTTCGCTGGTTGGTGTTCCAGCGTGTTGATGCCGTGCAGATCGCCAACGAATATCTGGATTGGGGTGACGAGAGCCGCTATCCACATCGCCATGGAAAACATGACCCGCGCCTGCCGATTGCTCTTGTCTCGCAACAGATGATAGGCGCCGACAGCGCCAACTCCGAAGGCCGTGGTCAGGAATGCTGCCAGCACTGTGTGAACGAGGCGATAGGGAAAGGATGGATTGAAGATGATCTTCCACCAGTCCGCGGGCAGGAACTGTCCGTTTTCACCGATGGTAAAACCCTGCGGTGTCTGCATCCAGCTGTTGGCCGACAAGATCCAGGTGGCGGAAATGAGTGTGCCAACAGCCCACCATGGTAACGGCAAACATATGCAGGCCATCGCCTACCCGCTTGCGTCCAAACAAAGCGATGCCCAGAATCCGGCCTCGAGAAAAAATGCCGTCAGAACCTCGTAGCCCATGAGCGGACCAATTATCGGCCCGACCTTGTCAGAAAAGACCGCCCAGTTCGTGCCGAACTGATAGCTCATGACGATACCGGACACGACCCCTATGCCGAACGTGATGGCAAAGATCGGTTTCCAGTATTCGAAAAGCTTCAGATAGACCGGGTCACGTTTCCATAACCAAAGTGCGTTCAGCACCGCGAGATAGCTGGCGGTTCCGACCGAGAAGGCGGGGAAGATAAAGTGGAAGGATACGGTAAACGCAAACTGCATGCGCGCCAGAAGCTCCGCACTGAAGCCATCAAACAATTTGACCTCCATCAAGGCACTCGATTGCTTGCAATTCTACGCCTGTTCATCGCGAAGGGATGCGTGCCAAATTACCGCGTGCCAAAACATCACACGCGCCATTGTGACGCTCTTGCCGTACTTGCAATGTCAAGCGGGACCCTGAACTCGGCCTGCATTCTTAGCGTCTCGAAGACAGTCTCGATTTCCAGTGGCAAGCGCTTGGAGCTTAACTTCGTCCGAAAGTATGACCAGGAACAAGAGGAAACAAGCTAAATTTGTAGGGGTAATAGGCCGTTTGGTGCTACTCCCAAAGGCGATCTCTCCTTACCGTCGTGGTCTATCGGTTCACTAGTGACAGACATCGACATGTCCCCGACCGCTAAAGGGCTCGACCTTCTGCGTCTCGTACGACGTCACGAAGCCGCGTTGGAGTGCGTGGTCTCGGCTGGCTGTATCCTTGGTGGAGGCGTTCTCGTTGCCGGTGGAGCCCGCAGGACAAAGCCTGATGGCGTCGCCTTAACCGGGTGGTCGGAGTTGAGTTGATATCAGGGTTCCATGACCGAAGCCCCGCATACCCACTTCAGAGGCCACCGGTTTCCTGCTGAAATCATTGCCCATGCGGTATGGCTCTATTATCGGTTTCCGCTAAGCCTTAGAGACGTGGAAGACCTGCTTGCCGAGCGCGGTATTGAGGTTTCGTTCCAGACTGTGTCGGAATGGGCAGCGAAGTTCGGTCTCAAATTCGCTTGCCAGCTCCGGCGCCGCGCACGAGGCCGATTTGCCGACAAGTGGCAACTCGATGAGATGGTGGTGACGATCAAGGGAAAGAGGTACTGGCTGTGGCGCGCCGTCGATGCGAACGGTTACGTCCTCGATGCCCTGCTGCAAAGCCGAAGGAACAAGGCAGCAGCCCTGCGTCTTATGCGCAAGCACCTCAAGGGCCAGGGCACCATCCCGCGGGTGATGGTCACCGACAAGCTGCGGTCCTATTCAGCGGCAAAGGCAGAATTGATGCCGGGCGTAGAGCATCGTTCGCATAAAGGCCTCAATAACCGCGCTGAGAATTCACATTTTTCCGTCCGACGACGCGAACGGCGAATGATGCGGTTTAAGTCGGCACGACAATGTCAACGTTTCGTCTCGGTCCATGATCAGGTCGCCAATCTCTTTCAGCTTCATCGCAAACATCTCTCTGCCGCAGACCACCGCCAGCTCCGCGCCGCCGCCATCACCACTTGGCGTCAAATCGCATTGTCGACTGTCCTGTGAAATGCGCCTGGCAAGCACTCACGACGTCCGCCATCGGTTAAGGCGACGCCACCGTCGCAAGAAATGGATTTATGCGAATAACCAACATGTGCTAACGCGGATAGACCAATCCGTCGAACAGCTTTCGGCTGGTGCGCACCGAACCGGCGCCGAGAACGCGACCATCTTCGGCAATATCGAGAAATACGTCCATCGCGCCGGTCGGATGTTCAACCTGATAGTGACCATCGGAGGGGAGAACGGCCACGGCTGAGGCCGGCCCGGTGGACAAGCGTGACGCCGTGGCAACCGTGATGGCGGCGAAGACGCCGATCGACGCATGCACGTGGTGCGGAATGAAGCTGCGGGTGGCAATCGCCCCTCCATTCGAAGGTGCGGAGACCAGCGTCATCTTTGGAACAGAAGCCCGGCTGACATCACCCAGGTTCATCATCAACCCTGCCTTCAATCGGATCGCCTCGACCCGCGCCTTCAAGGCGGTATTGGCTTCGATCGCTTCGCGACTTTCATCGCCGGAAAGTCCGAAGTCTGCCGCGCGCATGATGACGCAAGGCATGCCATTGTCGATCAACGTGACCTGCACGCCGTCTATCATGTCGACTTCCCGGCCGCTCGGCAACAGGCTGCCGCACATGGAGCCGGCAATGTTCATGAACAGCAGCGGCACGGCTGCATGGGCGCCCGGAACACCGGCAATTTCGGTCGAGCCCGTATAGCAGACAGCACCGTCCGGCGTCTGGACTCGGGCGAGTGCTACCTCTCCGGTGTTGACCATATGGATGCGCACCGGCGTCTCGTCAGGGCAGGGGGCAACAATTCCTCGCTCGATTGCTGCTGGTCCGACGCCCGCCAGTATATTGCCGCAGCCCTGCGCATCGCTAACAAGGCCCTGATCGACGAAAACCTGCAGGAACAGATAATCGACATCAGCGTCGTTCCGGCTGGAAGTAGACAGTACCGCCACTTTGGAGGTCAGGGGGTCGCCGCCGCCAATGCCGTCGATCTGGCGCGGATCCGGAGAGCCCATGATGCGCAAAAGGAGATCGTCGCGTGCGCCAGGATCAACCGGCAGATCCTGTTTCAGGAAATAAGCGCCCTTTGAGGTGCCGCCACGCATCCACAGGCACCGAATTCCGGGCTCAGACATATTTCAGCCCCTTTTTTGCAAGCGTGCCGCGCATGTCGTAGATGTCGAGGCCGAGTTCTCCGGCGGCCAGACGCTGGCGTTTTGCCTCTTCTGCGGCCAGACGCTTCTCGGCGGCAGCCAGGACCGCTTCTGCCTCGCTGCGCTTGACGACACAAACACCGTCGTCGTCGGCGACGATTACGTCGCCGGCCTCGACGAGTGCGGATGCACAGACGACCGGCACGTTGACGGAGCCCAATGTCTCCTTCACAGTGCCCTGGGCTGAGACGGCTTTGGACCAAACCGGGAACCCCATTGTGGTCAGGTCCTTCACGTCGCGCACGCCGGCATCGATGATCAGGCCGCGGCAACCGCGCGCGCTGGCCGATGTGGCAAGCAGATCACCAAAATAGCCGTTGTCGCTGGGACTTGTCGGTGCAAGCACGAGGATATCACCGTCGGACAGCTGTTCGATTGCGACATGCAACATCCAGTTGTCACCGGGCGGTGCCGAAATCGTCACGGCGGAGCCGGCGATCTGGGCGCCGGCATAAATCGGACGCATATAACTTGCCAGCATACCGCGACGGGCTTGCGCCTCATGCACGGTGGCGACGCCGGCCCTGGCAAGCCCCTCAATGGTCGCCTGAGTGGCTCGTGTGATATTCTGTACTACCACAGCCATCTTCAATGCTCCTTTGTCGCGTATTTGATCGGCGGGGTGCCATGCGTATGGAAGGTTTCGATGGTCTTGAGTCCCCAGGCCTGCCCTTTCTTGCGATCCGATTCTGTCCAGACGACCGGTTCCCAATCGGGGGCCAAGATGAGACGTGCGCCTGAATTGGCCAGTTCGACGCGATTGCCGGCAGGCTCCCAGACGTAGAGGAAAAAAGTCCCCTGCACGGCATGTTTGTGCGGGCCGGTTTCGATATGCACGCCGTTCTGCAAGAAGATGTCGGCTGCACGCAAAATATCCTCGCGCTGGTCCGTGGCATAGGTGACATGATGCAGACGGCCTTGGCCGCCGCCATGTTCCTCGGTACAGGCGAGATCATAGGTCTTGTTATTGATGGTGAACCAGCAGCCACCTAGACGTCCGTTGTCGAGCTGAATCATTTCGGTGACCCGGGCGCCAAGGCATAGTTCCATAAAGCGGCGAAACTCGGTTACGTCACTGCTCAGCAGATTGAGATGATCGAGCCGCCGTGGCGCGGCGCCGGTAAAAGCCGATGCAGTGTTTTTCAGCGCCGAAACATCCTCTCCGACCGGCTGGCAGCGAACAGTGTCCCAATAGACTTCGAACACGTGGCCAAACGGGTCCTCGAAGCGAAAGGCCCGACCATGGCTCTGATCGGCCTCGATCCAACCATGCACTTGGTATCCCGAAGATTCGATCACCTTCACGCGCGCCTCGAGCGCCTGCGGGCTTGAGGCGCGGTAGGCGATATGGCCCACACCGGTTCGATCAGAGCGCGTGAGCTTCAAGGAGCAATATTCATAATCGTCCCATGCGCGCAGATAGGCCGAATGCTCGTCGCGGCCGGAGAGTTTAAGGCCATAGATTCGGGTGAAGAAATCCAGGCTTTCCTCGAACTTGTCGGTAAACATTTCGACATGCGCCAGATGCGCTATGTCGAAGCACGGATCATTAGTTTTCGACATGCGGACCTCCTCCTGAATGCCATTGTAGCGCTTGAAGCAAGCAGAAGCCGCCTCCAGAATAGCGGCCAGTCACGGATGGCCGGCCGAAGTGTCAATGTTCAGAGTTCATCGACCGTGCGGGGGAAGACCGACTGGAAGCCTTCCGCGTAGCGCGAGGCGCGCCCACCGGACTGGCCACCGGAATTGCGCTGGAAATGGTTGGCACGGTTTTGTGCCACTCTTGTATAGAATTCCCAGAGATGCTCCTGGCCTTCCATGCATTCAATCGCTGCGCGCTTCTTGTCCCAGACATCGCTGATGTCGAGGAAGACATCCGGTTTCCAGCCCATCTGCTCGGTCTGATGCGGTTCGAACAGATAAAGCTGGGGCGCCCCCAAGACTTTGTCTCCCGGCTTGTGACCCCAAGCCTGGGCAATCATACGCGTCTCGAGAACCACCTGCGTCGTATACATGTGATCGGTGTTATAGGGATCATATTGGGAATGGCTCAGCATGAAGGCCGGCTGCACGTCACGAATAACGCCGACCAGGCGATCCTTGTCATCGCGTGTCAGATGCAGTGGATAATCACCGAGATCGAAGCTGATCAGGTTGTGTACGCCCAAGCCCTCTGCGGCCTTTTCGGCCTCCGACCGGCGAGCAGCCTTGACCCTCTCCAGCGTCATGTCCTTCTGTTTCCATAATTTTGCTGATTCCCCACGCTCGCCAAAAGACAGGCAGACGACTGTCACTTGGTATCCCATGGCCGCATGAAGGGCGATCGCACCACCGCAGCGCCATACAAAATCCGCCGCATGGGCGCTGATCACCAGTGCGGTCTTTGCCGCCGGTTCTTCCTTGGACATGGTCTTGACCTCCTATGTTTACTGTCCGACGGATGCTCTCATGGCGCGGCGAAATCAAATCGAAAGCCCGCCGGGTTTCATAAGCTAAGGCTATAGCCGCTGGATTTGCGTTTCGGAATTTGCAAGTGTCACATGCAAGGGCAATAAAGGGAAAGTGAGTCTGATGGCTGAAATTGCAGGTGCATTTCCGCAGATGACCTTCGTCGGCTTCGGCGAGGCCAGTCATGCAATCGCATCCAGCTGGACTTTTCCCGATGATAGCAAGGCCCGGGCTTATGACCTCAAGCTGAACTTAGCGGTGCGGAGAAGCAATGAAAAACCTGCAGTCAATTCAGTCGCGGGATGCTCTCAAAAGACGGATGCTGAGGGCTTTAGTGATAGCATGAGCCGGCTCGTCGAGCATCACTGTTGCGAGACCGGTGTCGAAGCCTTTGATGACCTTGCGCAAGCTTTGAAGGGCGCAAGCGTGATTCTTTGCCTGGTGACGGCGGATATGGCCCTTGAGGCAGCAAGATCCTCAGCGCTGCACCTTGATCCCGGTGCCCTGTGGCTCGACGGGAATTCCTGCGCGCCGCAAACGAAACAAGTTGCGGCCGAGCTGATCGAAGCCGCCGGCGGTCATTATGTCGATGTCGCCCTCATGGCACCGGTTTATCCCAAGCGGCATCAAGTGCCGCTGCTGCTGTCCGGGCCGCATGCGCAAGAAGCAGACGCGTTCTTGCGCAGGCTTGGCATGGCCCCTAAGATTGCCGGCTCTCGCATAGGCGACGCATCCAGCATCAAGATGCTGCGCTCCGTGATGATCAAGGGCTTTGAGGCCCTGACCACCGAATGTCTTCTGGCCGCCCGTCGGGCGGGTGTCGCGGACGCGGTTATCGCATCCCTTCAGGCATCAGATCCGGGCATCGATTGGCGCGCCCGCGGCGCCTACAATCTCGATCGCATGCTCGTTCATGGGCTGCGTCGTGCTGCCGAGGCTGAAGAAGTCTGCGCCACACTCGCCGCTTACGGCCTGCCTGACTGGATGAGCCGCGGCACCGTCGAGTGGCAAAGACGTATGGGATCACTTGGCCTGGATTCGGATGGAAACGGCGCATTAGGGACGATGTCGGACGGATTGACGGCGCGGGCCGATAAGGTTCTGAACATATTATGACCCCACGAAACCTGAGGCATCTCAGACTGTTTACGGCAGTTGCCAAGCTTAAGACCTTGACGGCAACTTCGGACACGTTCCACATCTCTCAGCCGGCCGTAACGCAGGCGATCAACAAGCTTGAGCGTTCAAGCGGTGGTAGTCTGTTTGAGCGTAATCGCCATGGTTTTTTTCTCAATCAACGTGGCGAGGTATTGCTGCACCGGGTCGACAATGCATTTTTTTTGCTGGATCCGGTGTTGAATGACATTTCGCCCAGGCTGAAGCTTTCACTAAGCTACGCGCAGTTGCAGGCCTTGATAGCTGTCAGCGAAGCCGAGAATTTTACGCTCGCCGCACGCAGGTTGGGGCTGGCGCAGCCCACCGTACATCGTGCAGTTACGCAAATCGAACAGGAAGCCGCCCGCAGCCTGTTCGAGCGGACCTCGTTCGGCATCCTGCCGACACGACTGTGCCAGTCGCTAGCGCAAGCGGCCCGCTTGGCAATATATGAACTCGACCAGGCCGATGCTGAGCTTGCCGAATTCAACGGTGATGAAGCCGGTTCAATCGTTATCGGCGCCATGCCACTAGCGCGTTCCAGCATACTGCCGCGGGCGCTTGCTCGCTTTCGCCAGCGCCATCCGAGTATTTCGGTTCTGATCCATGACGGCCCTTACGACGAATTGCTCGCCGGACTTCGTCGCGGCACGATCGATTTTCTGATCGGTGCGCTCCGCGACCCCACGCCGATCGGTGATATCGTTCAGGAAAAGCTGTTCAATGACCGCCTTGCCCTTTTGGCTGGTCCCAATCATACTCTTGCAGGTCGTGGCAGCGTGTCTATAGATGAACTGCTCGCCTATCCTTGGGTAGTTCCGCGCATCGGCACGCCCACCCGCGCACAATTTGACTCGCTGTTTAGGTCAGTCGGTTGCAAACCGCCGGACCGTCTCATCGAGACCGGCTCCCTTCTACTGATGCGCGAACTGCTCAGCGAAAGCCTCCATCTTGGATGCCTCTCGCGGCTGCAGTCGGAGCGGGAATGTGACCACGGCCTGCTGGTGGCGATCAACTACAAAACAGAGCATCTCGTGCGGCCGATCGGCCTAACATACCGCGAGAGCTGGCGCCCGACATCTGCGCAAAAGCATATGCTGGAACTTGTTGCGGCGGCCACTGATCCGAACCCAAGCTATAGCGAATAGTTATACCGATATCCCGGCTTTGAATTGGCTATGTACGGCCCGAGGGAGCAAAACCTTCGAACTGCTTCTGCCAATCTTGTCTTATTCGGGAGGAATCTATGCGCAAGATGACTACACTATGCGGTATCACTGGAGTTCTGATGGGGCTCAGCCTGGCCGTAGTGCCGACAAGGGCCGAGACGTTGAAGTTCGCCAATTTTATGGCACCCACCCACCCTTATGTCGAGAGCACGTTTGCGCCCTTTGCCAAAGCTGTCGAAGACGGGACCAAGGGCGAGATCAAGATTCAGCTCTATAATGGCGGAGAACTAGGGGCAGGGCCGGCCGAACAGTATTCGCGCGCCGTCGATGGCGTCGCCGAGTTCTCCACCAGCCTTCCAGGCTATACTGCCTCGACCTTCCCGCTGACGCTTGTCACCGAGATTCCTGGTGTGATCGAGGAAAAATCCGGCACTGAGGTGATCTGGAAGAACATCGAGCTGTTTCAACCGGAATACAAGCGCGTTAAGCTGGTCGGTCTCTGGTCAAGCGCAGAAAACATCATCTACAGCGCCAAAAAGCCGATCCGCAGCGTGGATGACATGAAGGGTCTGAAAATCCGCGTGCCGTCGCGCAATTCCGGCACCTTGGTCGAGGCGTGGGGCGGCACGGCGGTCTCCATGCCTGTGAGTGAAGTCTACAACGCCCTGCAGACGGGCGTGATTGATGCTGCCATGATTGATGGCACCGCCACAAAATCCTTTCGCCTCGGCGAGGTAGCAAGCTATATTACCGTCGGCATGAAGACGACCAATTCACCCTTTTTCATCGTGATGAATCGCGATGCCTGGGAGAGCCTGAGCGACGAGCAGAAGGGCGTGGTCGAGGCTGCCGGCAAGCAGGCTTCTTTGAATGGCCAGGCGATGCAGCTGCGCGTCGCTTCAGCCGGCATCGAGTCCTTCGGTGCGACAGCGGGCAAGGAGATCATCAGGCTTTCGCCTGAAGAAGCCGCCCCTTTCAATGCGATCGCCGATCAGGTCGCAGAGAAGATTGTTGCAGAAACTGGCGCTGATGCCGCCAAGATCGTCGTCGCCCTGAAGGCTAAGTGATCCGCCATGACAGAACATTCATACCCGAACTGGGCGCGGTCGATTGAGCGCACCGCAAGAGGGCTAGCGGCAATGTCCGGCATCAGCCTTCTCTTCATGGTTGTGGTCATCACGCTCAGTGTCGTCACGCGCTACTTGTTTAACAGTCCGCTTACCGGATCAGACGAGATCGTCCAGATGACCGGTGTCGTTCTGATCATGCTGGCACTGCCTTGTGCAACACTTCAAGGTGCACATGTTCGGGTCGATATTTTTGATCACGCATTGGGGAAGCTTGGCCGCAGCTTCGGAGATGTTCTATCGCGCTTGGTGTCGGGCTTCGTGCTGGCCATGCTGGCCTACCGCGCCTGGGGCAAGATGATCGACGCTTATGAATTTCAGGATACAACCAATATGCTGAGTCTGCCGCTATGGCCCTTCTACGGCGTTCTAGCCGCTGGTGTCGCGCTCTGTCTGGTCATTTTTTCCGCTGAAATCGCGTTGATCATCTCAGGAAAGACAGAAGAATGACCCCTATTGCAATTGGCCTTGTCGGCATCACCTGTCTTTTTGCCCTGATGTTGCTGCGCATGCCGGTCGCCTTCGCGATGATGGTCGTCGGATTCTTCGGCATGTGGTCGCTGGAGGGCCTTCGCTCCGCAAGCGGTGTGGCTGTGACGGAAAGCTTTTCGGCCGTCGGGTCGTATTCGCTGATTGTCGCCCCAATGTTTGTCCTGCTCGGCAATGTCTCATCGGCTGCTGGGTTCAGCGCTGGTCTCTATGACGCAGCCTATGCTTGGGTCGGGCGGTTCCGCGGTGGCCTTGCTTCGGCCTCGGTGCTTGCCTGTGCCGCCTTTGCTGCTGTTTGCGGTTCCTCCGTCGCGACAGCCGTCACGCTTGGCAAAGTGGCTCTCCCGGAAATGCGCCGTCTCGGCTATGCACCAGGGCTGTCGACCGGCGCGATTGCTGCAGGGGGCACTCTCGGCTTTCTCATTCCGCCGTCAACCGGTTTCGTGCTCTACGCCATCCTGACCGAGCAATCGATCGGTCGGCTGTTCATGGCCGGCGTTATTCCCGGCCTCTTGCTGACTGCATTGTTCTTGGCCGTGGTCTGGGTGGTCGTCGCACTTCGTCCAGACGCTGGCCCGCGCGGAAGAAGTATGACTTTCACAGAAAAGCTCCAGACAGTGAGCAAATCGGCACCGCTGCTCGGCGTCATGATCCTTTCGATCGGCGGTATCTATATCGGCATCTTTACGCCGGTCGAGGCATCCGGTGTCGGCGCAGCTCTAGTCATCCTGCTCGCCTTCGTCACACGCTCGATCACGCTTACCGCGTTCTGGGCGGCGGTCCAGGACACACTAAAAACCTCTGCCATGCTCTATACGATCGTCATCGGCGCCAATATCCTCAATCCATTCTTTGCTGTCACGCGCATCCCGGCTTTTCTCGGCGAAGGCCTGCAGGGTCTGGGGCTTGGCGCCTATGGATCGCTCTTCGTGACCATCCTTGCCTATATCGTGCTTGGGATGTTCATGGACGGTCTCGCCATGCTCGTGGTCACGGTTCCGATTGTCTATCCGATCATCATGGCCTTCGGCTTCGATCCAATTTGGTTCGGTGTCGTCGTAGTGATCGTCATCGAAATGGGCATGATCACGCCACCTGTAGGCATGAATGTGTTTGTCGTGAGAGGTGTGGCGGGGGACGTTCCACTCGCCACAATCTTCCGCGGCGTCTTTCCATTCCTGCTCGCAATGATCGTCGCCTTGCTGCTTATCATCGCGTTCCCGCAGATCGCACTGTTCCTGCCGAATTCGATGTATGGGTGATTGTATACGCCAGGGCTACTGGATCGACCAACGCGGACCTTGAGTGGAGGGTGCAATGTCTAGCCGTGCAAAACCGCCCAATTTGATCTCGAGACTGGTTTGATTTTACTGCGCTCAGGTGTGGGGGGCCCCAACTCGATAACCGACACAGCGTTCCGGCGTCGTGTGCATGGAGATTTCGCCATGAGCCCAGTGCGATGGGCTAAGCCCCGGAGGCAATTACTCACACCTGGTAGATTGGACGGGGTTTAGTCAAGTCCTTGGAGGAGGAACCAGATGTCATCACGGAGAGAATTGAATATTTCAGCAGTCGACAGCGCTCCGCTGCGCAGGTTGCGGGGCTTGAACATTGCGGGAGCCATGCTGTTGCAGATAACCGGGCTGGGTTGGGCTTCGGCCGCGGACACTGTGTTTCAGGCTTCAGCATACCTGGCGTGCCTTATGCGCAGGCAGAGCGTTTCATGCCACCGAAGGACGTGACGCCGTGGGAGGGTTTGCGCCCCGCTGTCAGCTACGTGTCAGTACCGGAGCAATACTCCCCAATAGTGCCGTTTGAATCTTCCCCAGGTGCTGCGTCCGCCGGTCTTTCGGGG
>NZ_JBAKFW010000030.1:0-17546 GCF_036888815.1 Agrobacterium sp. CCNWLW155 | reverse complement strand
TTACGCCATGCTGGACGCGCCAGCCATGGCCGCATAACTTAAACCAAACGGTCTCCGGTAAAGCCGGGGCGGTTCAACCCGTTTGTTCCCTCGCTCAGACGCGTTGGCGCAATTGTGCTCTCGTCGCCCCCACGGTTGGAGTACATGCCACTTTCTTTTCCTCTTTGGACCAACTCGGGCGTGACTTCAGCTTTGCGCCTTCGTACCGGCTATTCAGATCAGTCCCGCCATCTCCTGAAATAAGACGTAAGCAAAAAGTCGTGGCGTCGTTCCTGTCAGGAACAATCTAGCAAAATTTGGCAACACTACATTGTTGCCGATTCTCTACATTCCCAACGAGCGCCAAGCAAAAACCCCGCCGGGGATGGCGGGGCCGATCACGCCGTTTAGATGCAGGATTTAAGCGACAGCGAGTGCTTTCTCGATATCCTGCACAGAATGGCCAGTCAGATCTTTATCCAGTTCTCCAATAAGAACGTCCGACAACGACTTATGGTAGCCCTTGCGCATCTCACCCAGTGTGCGCGGTGCCGCGATAATCACCAGACTTTTGATCTTGCCCTCAAGCACCTGCTTGTTCAGCATATCCGTAACACCTGCACCAAACCCGTCTTCGTCTTGCTGACTATCGTCGGGATTAGCCGAGCTACTGGAATGTCGGGCGCCGGAAGAGATCTTCGAGCTGTCGATCGCCGGATCTGGCAACGCTGTCAGATTGACAGTCGCCGCATCTCCGTCGTTCCGAAAAAGGCTAAGCTTTTCGCCATCGGCAACGGCAACGACCGTGTTCTGCGGAAGGTTCATGTTGATCTCCTTGGTGAGCAGCTCGAGCCCAGGTGACCGACCCTGCTTGTTTCTGTCAGAAAATAACCCCGCTACAGACCATCCGTTCCGCAGTCGGCCCGACAAAAATCCAGCATTGGCGTATCGCCTTGATCAGTCATCCCAGCCAAATGCTTGATGGCCTGCCTCGCGCCATCGCTGTGGCAGAGAGTCAGTCGAGGCTGCTGTACCAAGTGCAGACCCCTGGAACGAACTCGGCAGTATGCATCGGCAGCGAAAATCTTCCGCGACAATGCTGGTGAGCGGTACGGCATGGACATGCCGTCCCTTTAATCTAAAACGGCGTCCACATTAATACTGTATAAAACATACTTGGTAAAATTAGGCATTTCCGGTCGCCGCGGCACCACCAAGCGCGGCAAAAACCTGCGGGGAAAACTCAAACTGTCGAGCCGTTCCTCGTCCCATTGAGTTTCTTCCCAGCGTTTCCGTAAGGATGCCCCGTCGGACCAAGAGTTCAATGGTTTCGATCACCCCACCACGCGTCATTCCGGTAATATCAATTACATTTGAGAGTGTTAATTTCTGATGCGCCTGGTGCATCAGATAGAGAATATTCATCATGCCGATCTGCTTGATGCGCGACTGCGCCGATTCACCATCGATCGGCTTCTCCAGGATTTCACGCACCGCAAATACGGACAAGGCCTGACTCTGCCATCTTTCACTTAAATTGCTTGCCATCGTTTTAACTATCTATTATTTGCATAGTCAAATAATTGAGACGAGTCGCCGTTCAGTTGAGGCGGACATTTAGGAAGACGGAGGGTAGGGGGCATGAAGGGCCTTTTCTTTCGAATGATCATAGCAGCGTCAGGGTTCGTTACACTCTATACCATTTCGGAGCGAAGCGCTCGTGCCGACGAATGGGGGTGCCAGGTTATCCTGTGCTTATCCAATCCCGGCGGTCCGACCCAGTATGGCGAATGCAGGCCGCCCGTCGAGAAGCTTTGGAGGTGGTTGGCAAAAGGGCGTTCGTTTCCAACTTGCGCGGGCGTGGGTTTTCAGACCTCTCGCCCTCTTTACGAACCATATTACTGCAACGCCGGCTACCGCTTATCTGCTGGCTACGGTCCCAGGGGACGTGACGCGACGTGCATTTCCACGTCACTGCAAGCCGTGAGCGACAGCTTTTGCCGGCGAGATCGAGACGGTGGCGATCCGAACAAAGGCTCTGTCACGTCACCGAGGTGGCAAAGGGTAGACGGGCGATACCAATGCCTGGCCAATACCGTGGCGCGACCCCTGGTCCGCGAGAAACCTCGATACGTCGATGTGACGATTGAGGGCGTCGGCACGCAGAGGGTGTGGTTCTGACATGCCCGTTGTCTTCTCAGATCTTGCGCAGACCTGCGCACCCTTCGTTGCATCGGAGGCTCTTGCGGGTGTGGTCAGCCCGGAAAGCCGGTTCGCTCCGTTCACAATCAGGATCAACAGCCGTGCACCGCTCGGGCGGCAACCTGCGACCAAGGCCGATGCAATCGAAGTCGCCGCATCCTCGGAGACAACATGCCATGACATACACATTGGTCCCGACGGGGTCGGGCCGGAAGAACTGCGGAGATTGAACCTCTCGATACCAGCCGCTGTCGCTCGCTGCCTTAACCTGAAGGCTCCAGCGACGCCATTCGATGGCTATTGCTGCCTCTCTGTGAAGGTGGGTGCTGACAGTCCCGGGGCCGAGCAGGTGCTGCAATCCTGCTATGGACGTGACGATCCGTCGGTCGGGGGCGTGGTCAACTATGGCGATCAGGTTCGCCGCGAAATCGAACGGCTCGGACCGACAGTGGCTCGATTTACAATCGGCGACACGGGAAAAGGGTTGCAGACAAACGTGTCGGCGAATTCTTCCCAAGCAGATGTCGTTGCCGAAGTGGTGGCGGAAAATACTCCGGGGGAAGCACACGCGATCTCGGCGGCGCCCGCGTGGGACGTCTTCAAGACCCGAAGCCGTTCATCCGTCCTGGTGTTTCAAGACAATCAATTGGAATTGGAGCAGAGTGAATGATAATCAGTTCCCGGATCAGACCCGTCGTCGCTTCGTCCGTCATGGCTGTCGCCATTATAGTGACGATGGTTGAGCCCGCCTTCGCGCAAGCCGCCGGCATCGAAACCGTCCTGCAGAACATCGTCGACATGTTGACGGGAAACATTGCCAAGCTTCTCGCCGTGATTGCGGTCATCGTCATCTGCATCGCCTGGATGTTTGGTTACATGGACCTGAGGCGAGCGGGCTTCTGGATCATCGGAATTGGCGGCATCTTTGGCGCCACCGAACTCGTCAACACCATCGTCGGAGCCTGAGGATGGTGGGCGGACAAACGGTTCTCGAAGAAGACACACTCTTCATCGCGTGTACGCGTCCCGCGATGATTGCCGGTGTCACGATGGAGGCGATGGGCTTCAACATCATGGTCACGACGATCCTCTACATCGTCGCCGGATCTATCGCCTACGCGTTCATCGGCATCGTTTTCCATCTCATCTTCAAAGCGCTCGTCAAGCACGATCACAACATGTTCCGCATCCTGCTCGCCTGGGTCGAGACACGCGGCCGCTCGCGCAACGGTGCCTATTGGGGCGGGGCAACACTTTCCCCTCTGAGACTGACACGCCGCTTCGACGAAAGGGATATTGGAATTGCCTGACATCGCCACCCTTAGATCACGCGAACTCACGCCAGAGGCTTTTATCCCTTACGTGCGGCACATCGACGAGACGACAATCGCGCTCGAGTCCCGGACACTCATGGTCATGGTCGCGCTCGCAGGCGTATCTTTCGAAACTGCTGATCTGCTCGACATCAACGCGCTCCATCGCGACCTCAATACGCTCTATCGAAATATAGCCGATGAGCGGCTCGCGATCTGGACCCATCTCATTCGGCGCAGGGATGGCGACTATCCGGGCGGATCGTTCGCAACGCCATTCTCCGCCTCGCTCAACGAGAAATACCGGGAACGCATGGCGCGCGAACACCTTTTTCGCAACGATCTCTATCTGACCGTTCTTTGGTCGCCAGCGCGTGGCCCTGCGGACAAGGCGGGGAAGCTGCTGTCGTACCTTCGACGGTCAAAACGACTCGATATGGAGCTGGATGAAGATGCTCTGAAACAGCTTAAGGACAAAGTCGTCAACGTAGTGGCGGGCTTGAGGCGCTTTGAGCCACGGGTCCTTTCTCTTTACGAACAGGAAGGCATGCTCTTCTCTGAACCGAGCGAGGTGCTGCACCAGCTCGTCGGCGGGAGGCGCGAGCGTGTGCCGCTTACCGAAGGTCGCGTCGCCTCGGCAATTTACTCTGATCGCGTAATCATAGGTCGGGAAACGATCGAGATCCGGCATGAGGCAGAAAGCCGCTTTGCCGGCATGCTGAGCTTCAAGGAATATCCAGCCCGCACCAGGACAGGCATGCTGGACGGAGTTCTAAACAGTCCGTTTGAGCTCATTCTCTCACAGTCATTCTGCTTTGTGTCGAAGGCGGACGCTCGCGTCATCATGGGGCGTAAGCAAAACCAGTTGGTGAGCAGCGGCGACAAGGCGGCTTCGCAAATCGATGAACTTGACGATGCGATGGACGACCTGGAGTCCAACCGCTTCGTGATCGGCGAGCATCACCTGACACTCTCCGTCTTTGCGACCACGTTAAAGGAATTAACCGACAATCTGGCAAAGGTTCGCGCCAGCCTGACCAATGGCGGGGCTGTCGTTGCGCGCGAGGATCTTGGTCTCGAAGCGGCATGGTGGGCGCAACTTCCGGGCAATTTTCGTTACCGCGCGCGCTCGGGCGCGATCAGCTCGAAGAATTTCGCAGCATTGTCACCGTTCCATTCCTATCCGATCGGACAGAAGGACGGCAATGAGTGGGGACCCGCCGTCGCCCTGCTCAAGACCGCTTCAGGCTCGCCCTACTACTTCAATCTCCATTATGGCGATCTGGGCAACACCTTCATGTGCGGTCCGTCGGGAGCGGGCAAAACCGTGATTGTCAATTTCATGCTGTCACAGCTCGAGAAACACGACCCGCACGTGGTGTTCTTCGACAAGGATCGCGGCGCGGACCTTTATGTTCGCGCCGCCGGAGGCACCTACCTGCCGCTGAAGAACGGGGTCCCCACCGGCTGCGCTCCCCTGAAGGCCCTCAACCTGACGCCGGAGAACAAGGTGTTCCTGGCGCGCTGGATCGGCAAGCTTGTGGGTTCAGGGGCGCGGGAACTGACTGTCACCGAACTTCGCGACATCTCCGGCGCGATCGACGGCCTTGCCGACCTGCCCGCTGAGCGACGGACAATAGGGGCGCTGCGGGCTTTCCTCAACAATACGGATCCGGAAGGTATCGCGGCGAGGCTCCGCCGGTGGGAGGAGGGAGGGCCGCTCGGCTGGGTCTTCGACAATGTCAACGAAGATATCGGATTTGGCGATTTCGGCGGATCAGGGAAGTTCATCGGCTACGACATGACCGACTTCCTCGACAACGAGGAAATTCGCACACCGCTGATGGCCTATCTCTTCCATCGCGTCGAGCAGGTGATCGATGGCCGCCGGATCATCATCGTCATCGACGAATTCTGGAAGGCGCTACAGGACGAGGGGTTCCGCGATCTTGCGCAAAACAAGCTGAAGACCATCCGCAAACAAAATGGGTTGATGCTGTTTGCCACGCAAAGCCCACGCGACGCGCTGAACTCGCCAATCGCGCACACGATCATCGAGCAATGCCCGACACAGATCTTCCTGCCCAACTCGCGCGGCAACCATGCCGACTATGTCGATGGATTCAAGCTCACCGAGCGCGAATACGAATTGATAGCGCGCGAGCTTTCCGTTGAAAGCCGGAGGTTCGTGTTGAAGCAAGGACACAACAGCGTCGTTGCCGAGCTCGATCTCAACGGCTTCGATGACGAGCTCGCCATCCTCTCCGGCCGGACCGCCAATGTCGAACTTCTCGACGCGATCCGCGCGGAGGTTGGAGACGACGTCGAGAACTGGCTTCCCATTTTCCAACAGCGAAGGAGTGCTAGCTGATGACTTCCTATCGACTTCATGGCGTACTGCTCAGCGCGGTGCTCATGCTTGCCGCTGAAGGCGCGTCAGGGCAGGGGATACCTGTCAACGATCAGGCTGCGATTGCCAAGCAGATCGAGAGCATCGCGCAGCTCAAGTCGCAACTCGACGCGCTCAATGAGCAGATCGGCCAGGCTCGGCAGCTTTATGGCTCGCTCAACAAGCTGACCGATATGGCGGATGTCGCCGAGGTTCTCAACGATCCGGCGATCCGCAAGGCGCTTCCCTCCGACTTCGCTGCCATCGAGGGACTGCTCAAAGGCAACGGCACCGGCGTGTTCGGTGATTCCGCCTCAAGGTTTCTGGAAGGTAACTCGACCTACCGCACTGACGCCGATGATTTCTACGCTCAGGAATTGTCCCGGCTTCAGAACAAGAATGCCGGGCAAATGAGCCTCGGTGAGCAAATCTACGATGCCGCGACCAAGCGCATCGACGGGATTGATCAGCTGCGGGGAAAGATTTCCACGGCTGGCGACGCCAAAGAGATTGCCGACCTGCAGGCTCGGCTGCAGGCCGAACAGGCATTTCTTCAGACCGACGTCCTGCGGATGGAGGGGCTGAGGATGGTGCAGCAGGCGCAGAACCAGGTTGACGAACAGCGCAAGGCGGAGGACTGGCGCCAACGGATGGACAATATGAAGGCGGCGCTGCAGTGAAGTGCACCCTCATCGTCCTTTCCCTGGTGCTCTTGTCGGCTTGTTCGCAAGAGGCGGAGCGAACTCATACGGTGGACGAGTTCGTCGCCGACACCGAATTGCTGTCCCGTACGATTACCGAGTGCCGCAACAACCCGGGTGCATTGCGCCAGACGCCCAATTGCCGGAACGCGGAAGCGGCCGACGGTAAGCTCCGTTTCCAGAACATGCGTAGGGCACTGGGAGGCTGACAAAATGTATCAGGTATTTGAGTTTATCGACGGCCAGTTCAAGCGGCCGTTGGAGACCTTCGTCTCGGATGGAACGTCGAACATAGCCCAGTGGGTCACCGGTCCGTTGACGGTGGCAGTAACACTTTATGTCGTCCTCTACGGCTATCTCATCCTTCGGGGCTCGGTCCAGGAACCCATCCTTGACTTTGCCTTCCGCGCGATAAAGCTCGCGATCATTGTGATGTTGGTGAAGAAAGCGGGCGGATACCAGACCTATATCACAAACATCTTTTTCGATGTTTTGCCGCGCGAGATCGCTCAGGCGCTGAATTCGGGAACGGTGCCGAGTGCCAGCACCTTTGACAGCCTGCTCGACAAGGGCCAGGCCTCTGCGACCGATATCTGGTCGAGGGCTTCCTGGCCGGTTGACATCGTCACAGGCGTGGGCGGCATGATGGTGATCGGCGTCAGCTTTCTTGTGGCGGGGATCGGCTATGTCGTCTCCCTTTATGCACGGTTGGCGCTGGCGATCGTCTTGGCGATCGGGCCGATTTTCATTGCGCTCGCCATGTTTCAATCGACGCGCCGTTTTACCGAGTCCTGGATCGGGCAGCTCGCAAACTTCGTGATCCTACAGGTCCTTGTCGTTGCCGTCGGTTCGCTTTTGATCTCCTGCCTCGACTCGACCTTCACCGCAATCGACAGCTACAGCGACGTCCTTATGCGCCCTATTGCTTTTTGTGCCATCGGGATAGCTGCCCTGTACGTATTCTACCAGCTACCCGGCATTGCATCGGCGCTGGCGTCTGGCGGCGCCTCGTTGGTCTATGGTTACACGACCGCACGCGATGCGCATGAAGGCATGCTGGCCCGAGCAGCCTCCCACACCGGCCGGATGATCGGTCGCGGTGCTCGGTTTGCCCGCCGCGCCTTCGGATCAAGAAATGCCGGCGTATGACACCCAGTCCAGAACAATAAGTAAAGGTCTGCTGAATGATTAAGCCTGCCCTGTTACTCGCCTTCTCAGCCACGCTTGTCGGCTGCGCTTCGATGACCTACCCATTGCCGAACTGCGACGGATATTCGCGCCGCCCATTGAACCGCTCGATGTGGGACTGGGAGGGCGGCAGCAAGCTGAAACAGCAGCAATCCAACACGAGTTCGTCCACGTCCCTCACACCTTTCGTAAAAGAGGCCAGCGAGACTTCCGCTTTTGCGCATCTGGACATCGACGGTTCCTATCGCCGCTGTGAGGGATGAAACATGGTGACGACAGATAATCTCAAGAGCTACTTCGACAAAGCACGTCGTTTCGACCAGGACCGGATGATCCAGGTCGAGCGATCGAACAGGATTGCCTGGTCGATCGCCATAGTTTCAGGCATTGTCGCCGCTGTAGCCGTCTTCGCGGTCGCGTGTCTCACACCCCTCAAGACGGTTGAACCCTTTGTGGTGCGCGTCGACAATTCGACCGGCATTGTCGACGTCGTGTCAGCGCTGACATCGACGGCTGGCACCTACGATGAGGCGGTGACGAAATATTTCGCTGCAAAATATGTCCGGGCCCGCGAGGGTTACGTCTGGAGTGAAGCACAGGAAAATTTCCGCACCATCGCCCTCTTGTCGACGCAAGCGGAGCAAACGCGTTTCGCGGCCCTCTACCGTGGCAGCAACCCGCAATCTCCCCAGAATACTTATGGTCGCGGGGCTACAGCAAGGATCGATATCGCTTCAATCTCCCTCATCAATCAGAATGTCGTTTCCGTACGCTACATGCGAACCATCACGCGTGGCGAGGAAGTACGAACGACCCATTGGGTTGCGTCAATCACCTATTCCTACGCGAACGCTCCGATGTCCTCGACGGACCGGCTCGTAAACCCGCTCGGCTTTGTCGTCAGCGAGTATCGCGCTGATCCGGAGGAGGTGAGATGATGCGCATTCCTCGAATTCCTGCACTCATCGTGACCCTTTCGATGTCGCCAGCGTTTGCGCTTGAGATACCCCGAGGTGCCTCGCAAGACAGTCGTGTCCGGTTCGTGAACTACCAACCCTACAACATCACGAGGGTAGTCGGCACTCTGCGGTCGTCCGTACAGGTCGAGTTCGCGGCGGACGAGGAAATCGCCCATGTCGCGCTCGGCAATAGCGTCGCCTGGGAAGTTGCGCCGGCCGGCAACATCCTGTTCCTGAAGCCACGCGAGAGCCAGCCGGTGACGAATATTTCCGTGGTTACGACGCGCAGGGATGGCTCGACCCGCAGCTACCAGATGGAACTGACGGCGCGCGATGGCTCCGTGGAGGCTGGTCAAAACACCTACTTCTACGTGAAGTACAGGTATCCAGGCGATGACGCCGAGCTTCGCCGCCAGCAGGCAGCGTCGAGGGCTCTCGCGGCCCAGGCGAAGGACGCCGACAATGTGCTGGCGCTTCACGAAGCCTATGGCCCTCGAAACTGGCGCTATTCTTCTCAGGGATCGCAGGCACTGGAGCCGCAAAGCGTCTACGACAACGGCAAGATTACGACGTTCGCCTTTGTGGGTAACCAGGAAATGCCCGCGATCTATATGGAGAACTCCGACGGCTCCGAAAGCCTTGTTCCAAAGTCGGTCGATGGAGATCTGGTGATGGTGCACGCGATCAGCCGCAAGTTCATCTTGCGTCGGGGCAAGGATGTGCTTTGCGTCTTCAACGAAGCCTACGACCGCGTCGGTATCAATCCTGACACCAACACAACGTCTCCCTCGGTGGAGCGCGTCGTGAAGCGCGACGTTACCGGGCGATAGAGAAGGGAACAGTCATGGCTCAGGAAGACGAGGATCGCATCCCCGGAGAGCGTGCCGAAACCGTCACCAGTCGTCAGATCGACAACAGCCCTCTCTTGAAACGCGGCACTGTTGCCATTGCGATCATCGCGTTTGTCAGCTTCGCGCTTTGGTCGACGACGGGAAAGAAGGGAAGGGATGAAAATCTTCAGCCCGAACGGATCATTATTCGTCAGACGACCCCCTTCGAGGCCGCAAAAGAGAAAGTTGAACCGGACCAGGCGCTCCCTGAAGTAAAATTGCCAACGCCTGTCGTCGAACCGGTCATTGAAGAGCAGGATAAGCTGCTCGATTCCGCCCGCCGCGCGCCCGTGATGGCCTTCAGTGGAGGGCAGAGGAATCGGAAAGAGCTGAGGGAAAGCGACAGCTCTTATCCTTCCGACAACAGCAATTTCGTGCCGCTCGACAACAATATGACTGTTCAGAACCAGCAAAACAATGAGCAGCAGCGTTTCGATGGCCTGCTGCGGCCAACGCGGCTTGAAGGCTCAAGGGCCGGTACACTCGGAAACCGCAATTTCATCGTCGCGATGGGAACGTCCATTCCCTGCGTTCTTGAAACCGCGTTAGCGTCCGACCAGCCGGGATTTACCACTTGTGTGATCAACCGCGATGTTCTCTCTGACAATGGCAGGGTGGTCTTGATGGAAAAGGGCACGCAGGTTGTCGGCGAATATCGTGGAGGGCTTCAACGCGGGCAAAAGCGCCTGTTCATTCTCTGGAATCGCGCGAAAACGCCGAAGGGCGTTATCGTCACTCTCGCATCACCAGCAACCGACGCACTTGGTCGTGCCGGTGTCGACGGCCATGTCGACACCCATTGGTGGGAGCGGTTCGGCAGCGCTCTTCTGCTTTCCATTGTCGGGGACGCGATGAACTATGCAAGCAGTCGGCTGCAGGACACCGATGTCGACGCGCAAAAAACAACGAGTGCCAGTCAACAGGCGGCCGCCATCGCGGTCGAGCAGTCCATAAATATCCCGCCGACACTCAATAAGCACCAAGGTGAATCGGTTTCGATCTTTGTCGCTCGCGATCTCGACTTTTCCGGCATCTACGGTCTTCGGGTGACCGAACCCAGAAACCGCGTTTTCGATCGTGCGGTCCTGGGGGATTTCGCGCAACGATCGACGCTCCTCACGAAATAGGGCGCTAAATGGCAGAGAGGCAGGACTCGGCTGTCGTCAGCGAGCTGATGAAACCTTTTTCGACATTCCTTCAGGACAAGTCTCTCCTAGAGGTGATCGTCAATCGGCCCGGGCAGGTCTTGACGGAAGGTCCTGGTGGGTGGCGGACCTACGAAATGCCGGAGCTGACCTTCGAAAAGCTCATGCGTCTTGCCCGGGCAGTCGCAAGTTTTTCCCATCAGTCGATTGATGAGACGCGTCCAATATTGTCGGCGACGCTACCCGGGAACGAACGAATCCAGATCGTCATCCCCCCGGCGACCATCAATGACACTGTCAGCATGACAATCCGCAAGCCTTCATCGGTCGACTTCAGTCTTGATGATCTGGAGGAAAAGGGATTTTTCCAGACAGCGTGCGCAGCGACCAGTACCTCCTCCTCCGCGCAGGATGAGGAGCTGTGCGAAACATATCGTGCCGGCCGTTTTAAGGATTTCCTGCGGCAGGCCGTCATCGCTCGAAAAAACATCATTATTTCTGGCGCCACAGGTTCGGCGAAAACGACACTTTCCAAAGCATTGATCAAGCATATTCCCGAAAACGAGAGGGTCATTTCAATCGAGGACACTCCCGAGCTCGTTATCTCACAAGCGAACCACGTGCGCTTGTTCTACTCGAAAGGAGGGCAGGGGCTCTCGCGCGCCGGACCGAAAGAGCTTCTCGAATCCTGTCTTCGTATGCGGCCAGATAGGATTCTGCTTCAGGAGCTTCGCGATGGGACGGCCTTTTATTATATCCGGAACGTGAATTCGGGCCATCCTGGCTCGATAACCACGGTCCATGCGAACTCGGCCGAATTGGCTTTTGAGCAGCTGGTCCTGCTTGTTAAGGAGTCGGAGGGCGGCGCAGGCCTGGACCGCACCGACATCGTGGGTTTTTTGAAGGCGAGTATCGATATCGTTGCTCAGTGCAGGCGACACAAAGGGAACTTTCGGCTGTCTGAGGTGTATTTCAGGGGCGAGCGTAGAGCCAAGGAATAGCAAATTGAGCGGTTCACCCAGTTCCTGGGTGCGGATTGGCGCAGCATTTCTATGAGGAATTCCATCTCGATTGTCGCCCTGATGTTTCTTGTCGAGTGTGTCTCTGTACCGAGCACCGAAAGCTGCACGGTAACCGGCTCATTTCTGAGTGAAACCGACAGAAACGGACATAAAACGTGGCTCACCTGCATTACGCGGGCTCTTGACGTCGTCATCTTTCTCACTCTGCATTCAACCGGGAAGGCATGCGGAATGTCACCGTCGATTTGTGAACAGGTTGCCGTCATCTGGAACGGGTGTCATAAGAGGCGTTGACCGGTAGGTCTACCGTCACCTCAATGACGGTCAACTTGTGTGAATGCCCGTCACGGCCGTTCCACTCGATCTGCTGTCCGGGAGAAAGACCAAGTAGAGCAGCTCCAATCGGGGTCAGCACGCTGACCATTGAGCGTTCGATGTCGGCGAGGCCGGGGTAACAAAGAGTTACCGTCCTTCTGGCTCCGCCTTCCGTCAGGTAGGATACCGTCGAGCCGACCGCCACTGCGTCTGCGGGGAACTGGTCATCCTCTACGACATCAGCACGCTCAAGTTCGATAAGCAACTCCTCGGCATCGTCGAGGTCGCGCCCCGGTGCCGCGAGTGCAAGAGCGGTCAGACGAGCGTGGTCAGTCTGTTTGCGACAAGTCCGGTGCAACTTCCAAAGCGGGGTGAGGAGCAGCCATGGGGAAAGGTGAGGCGTCTGATTGAACCCGACCTCAGCCATCCGTGGCGGGTGACCGAGGTTGCCGGGCATTTTGCCATGAGCGAGGCAAGCTTTCGCAGATGGCTTGCAAAATCAGGGCCCGGTTTCGCGCAAATCTTGCTAAACACCCGTCTTGAAAAAGGCCTTACCCTTTTGCAGACGACAGATGTGCCCATTTCGCAGATCGCACTGGAATGTGGCTTCAAAACGCCTTCGCATTTTTCCGATTCTTTTCGAAAAAGGTTCGGTATTACGCCGAAAATGATCCGGTCCGCCGATGCCTGATCGTTTCTCGATAGTATCTGATCGCTAACCGGAAGCGGAGCCGCGCGCCATCGTGGAGCCTGGAGCAGTCAGAATCTCTGCTCGAAGACTATTTCCGAAAGAAACACGCCAGAGCCGGCCTTCAGGCGGGACGGTTCTATGAAGCTGCTCTGAGCCTTTGGTGCGCTGAGCAGTTCCGCCAGGCCGGGGATGAGGTCAACGCTCGAGCGCTGCTGGCGCTTGCCGTCGAAAATTATCCCGTTCATGCGGCGCTGAAGGAATTTGAAAACGCCGCGGGTGATGCCCCCCTGCCGGAGATCAGTTGGCGTGTCATTCTGTGGCCGCGAACAGATGATCAGCCGCCAGCGGCAGCGCAGACGACCGGGGAATCGACTTCCAATGGCGTCCGCGCTGGTCGCGAGGGCCAGAGCTCACAAGGAATGGATCGGCGATGATCATGGCGATCGCTATGAGACGGCCATGCAGAGCGGCGTCATCCCGGACGAAATGCAGATCGTGGTCAAGGAGCTTCTCGACCATCTCAGGGCCGCTCTCGATTACTGCGCACAGCAGGTCTGGCAGCGTTTCAGCGGCCAGCCGGCCGACGCAAAGGTTTACTTTCCTGTCACGCGGGAAGGTTTCAAGGAGATCGACTTTCCCGCGCTTATGAACCGGCAGATGCCGGGCGTTATGGCCGCCTCTTCCGACGCGTACCAGGTTTTTAGCGGGTTTCAGCCGTTCGCCGATGACCGGAACGCCTGGCTGCCGGATCTTGCGACGCTGGTCAATCAGACAAAGCATGATCATCTGGAAGTCGCTTCGATGCCCGAAACGATCATGAATATTTCGCGACGTGACGATGGCGTAACGTTGATGTCGTTCGCGCCGGGTCATGGCCCCAAACGGGGGAGATCGCCGTGGATGATGTTGAAGGCGGATAGCACGATCCTGGAGTCCGGCGGCGTATGTCCCGTCGTGTTTCTGCAACTCAAGGACATCCGGATGGAGCTTTCAGCCTTTCTGGGAGAAGCGATCGAGGGCACGAGGCTGATCGTTGATGAGTGCCGAAACCTGACCGGCCCTGGGCAGACGACAACGTGAGGCGCGGCCGGCTGCTCCGGGGTACATTTCTTATGAATGCACGATCGTGAAGGTTCTGTGTGCCCGTGTCAGGCATCTCCGCTTGCGATCAGCGTCTCCCGTGTGCTGCCGTATGCATCCTGCAGAGCCCTGTGGCCTTCAAGCCCCTCAAGAGCGTAGCTGTTGAGGAACTGGCGTCCGGCGAACAGCTTGCGGTCTACGGGGCTGAGTTCTGCCTCGTCGCAGACCTCCTGCCAGTGTGCGGCGATGATCGTGATCTGGTCTTCTATCAGCTTGGCGGCTTCGGCCTCTTTCAGGTGATAGTCGGCGGCGGCGGCAAGCAGAGTGGCGAGCGTGCTGGCGCGCCCCTCGCCCTTGATGAGCATGGCCTGGGTGGCTTCGTTGCCGGTACGGCCCTGTGGGCAGATGTCGTAGGCTGGCGTCAGCGTGAGCATCCTGCCATCCCAGAAAGCGGCATGATTGCGGGCATGGTCGTCGGTGTTGCCGCACAGCACGTTGAAGCAGATCCGTCCGTAGAGTTCTCTGAGCGTGTCCTTAGGGTCAGTGAAGCGGTGGCGGATTAGCTCAGCCAGATCCTCGTAGGAGGCGTAGCGGGCCATCATCTCATCAAGCCCGAGCATGGTCAACGCCGACACCATCGCCTGCCGCGTCCAGCCATTGTCTGTACGGGTGCGGTCGAAGCGCTCGATCAGCAGTACATCCTTGTGTGCGGCACGGGTCATCGACACCGGGGCCGCATTCAGTCCGCAAGCACCTGCCAGCTTCATCGCGACGAACTCGGCCTTCACGACGCTGTAGGTGTCGTTGGTCGCCGAGAATTTGGCGATGAATTTCCTGGTGCCGTCTTCGATGAGCGCTTTCGGGCGCGCGCCGCCGATGGAGGTGCCGTGATTGAGGGCCTGGTCGAGTGCCGGAGTCAGCGGCACACCTTTCTCAATAAGGGCGGCAGCTTCCATGAGTTCATCAAGAGAGGCCTGTGCGGCAAGGCGGGGGACATATTCCGTTGCCGATGCCTGAAAATCGAGGGCGCCAATCCGGTCGGAGCCCGATTGGAGCAGGAAGGTAAGCTCGCTGATCTCGGGTACGCCGGCAGCGTCGGGCTTCCTGCCCGTCAGCCTGTTGATGATGACCCGGCGGCCCCAGGCGTCGGGCGAACCGTCACGAATGCAGCTTGCCATCGGCAGACCGTTGATGGGGGCGATGACGCCTTCCTTGAGCGGCAGCTCCGGATCATAGATGGAAATGGAATTCTCACGGCGGCGGTAGCTGGCGCCGTAGGTGAAAAGCAGGCGCTCGCCATCCTGGTCGAGACGGCCAGCCACTACCGGTTCAGTGGCCCCGGGCAGCCACATCCAGACAAAAGCTTCCGTAGCGTCCGTCTTAGAAATCATCATCGACCTCCTTCACGCTTTGACGGACGCTCTTGGGCAGCAGGGCCAGTTTTTCGTCAAGGTGGTTATTGTGCATCTGGAGAGTGCGCTCGTCGTAATCGAAGAGGCGCACGCCCACGATGGATGCGACTTCGAAGACGATGCCGATTTCGGGGCCCGGTGCGCCTTTTTCGATACTGGATAGGGTCGTGCGGCTGATGCCGGCGCGGTCGGACAGTTCCTGCGCGGTCAGCCTGCGCTCGGTGCGGCCGACGCGGATGAGCTTGCCAAGCATGGCGAGCGCCTGGTGCGTTACGCGGGAGTAGCTTCTTTGACGGGGCATAGCTATACCATTTCGTTCGTTTAAGTGGACGTGCTGTGACTTTGTGTCCAGAAATTTGTACATTTTGCCACAGTTCTTGAGATAGGTCTAGCTTTGTTCATTTAATTGGTCACAAATGCGTTCTGCGTCCAAATTTCTGCACATATGACATGGGGACCGCTGGCGGTGAGCTGCAACAGGATCAAGTCCCTGCGAATGGAAGACCTGTCAAGGGAGAATAGCAGCCCCGTTAACCATTATTTTTGGTTGAAGATGCCGCCGGACTACTTGTTGCACGAGGTGTGCCGCTGTAGTTTTGCCGCGTCCTGCTAGTTAGAAGAACAATGGATAGCTATCTCGAAATCGCGCAAAAGGTCCTGAGAGTTTCGCGCCGTCCCATGACGGCGAAGGGTATCCTTTCGGTGTGACCGCCAATGATAGTTTCAATCTGATCGACGTGCCGTGCTCCGGGTCGGGACTGGTAAGATTGATGATCTGAACAGCCCGTTCGCCTCGGTGGATGACATGTGGCGCCGGTCCAGTGTTCCGACCGAGGCGCTTGTTCAGCTGGCGGAGGCCGATGCTTTCTTGCCAGCGCTAAGGCTCGAACGGCGCGATGCGCTCTGGGCGATCAAGGCTTTGCGCGACGAGCCCTTGCCCTTGTTTGCCGCCGCGGCCGAACGCGAGGCAACGGCGATTGCGGAGCAGCGGGAGCCGGAGGTAGCGCTTCGGCAAATGACCGACGGCCATAACGTCATCGAAGACTACAGCCATACCGGGCTGACGTTGAGACAACATCCGATCGCTTTCCTGCGCGAGGACCTTTCGGCACGCAACATTATCACCTGTGCAGAGGCAATGAATGCTCGCGATGGGCAGTGGGTTTACACGGCGGGCTTGGTGCTCGTGCGGCAGAAGCCCGGATCGGCCAAGGGCGTCATGTTTATCACCATCGAGGATGAGACAGGACCGGCCAACATCGTCGTATGGCCGGCCCTGTTTGAGAAGCGTCGACGGGTGGTGCTGGGCTCCTCGGTGATGGCGATCAACGGCCGTATTCAGCGGGAAGGGGAGGTCGTGCATCTCGTGGCACAACAGCTGTTCGATCTCTCCGGTGACCTCGTCGGGCTGGCTGATCGGGATACGGAGTTCAAGCTGCCGTCCGGGCGAGGCGATGAGTTTGCGCATGGAGGCGGCGGGCCGGATTCACGCGACAGGCCGAAGCCGGTCGTCCCGCGGGACATGTTCATTCCGTTATGCCGAACTCGGCATAAAGGGATTTATCCCGAGCCCGATACTATGCCGAGCCCGTTCCCTAAAGCCCGAGATTTCCGGTAATCCAGGATTGAAAGCTCGGCATAATTCGAACGCGTTGGAAGACCGGGTTCGGGCCAAACCGGACTTCGAATATCATTTGACGGAGTTGACAGCCGCGAAACGGCTTTCCTACGACAGAGCAAGTGCAAAACCTGCCTGGCATCCATTTGGAGCCGTGCATCCTTGAGCCATCGACCTGGCAGGTCGCATTCGAATGCTTCCTGATCGGATTATCAGGACTAATGAAAAAAACTTTGTCGACGAAGAAAGCTCGTTAAAACCGCTGCTAAGCGAATGGATTTGAACTGAGGAATATCGGTAGGGACGAGAATCGTGAAGAAAGCTGTCAGCTTAGCCGTCTTTTTTGCTTTGACTGTATCATGGTCATCAAGCCAGGCGAATGAGCCGGAATTCTCGACTCGTTTAATTATATCCGTTGATGAGCCGCTGAATAAAGAAGGTGGGGCGGTAATCATATCTGGTCGTCAGGTTTCTGATGATGAATGGCGCGCCCTAGCTGCAGATTCGGGACCTGGGGACGCTCGCAAAAAGGCGTTCCATATAAGCGTGTCGTCGCCTGCCTCTATGAACCGCTCCGGGTTTGCCGGAGACCCCAACTCGTGAGAAGTAGGGTCTATGACAAGCAAAACGACGAACAAATTC
>NZ_JBAKFW010000029.1:0-17761 GCF_036888815.1 Agrobacterium sp. CCNWLW155 | reverse complement strand
ATCGCTCAGCCCGATCGAGTATCGCAGAAGTCTCGGCCATAACATCTGAATCAGTCCAAGTTTTTATCCGCATCCCCCAACATACTTATGTCAGCAACTCAAGAATCTGGACTGTCAGGGCGCTGAAGTACGTCCCAGACCATTCCGTTTGCCGGAATTGCGTGCATTCGTTCGGTCCACACGAAGCATGGCGTTCCCTCACTCTCGTTTTTATGCAAGGACCCGATCTTATCGCCACCACTCTCCGCGACTTGCGCAGTCGTCCATTTTTCGGAATTGATAATCGACTGAGCGGGATTTTTCAGGCGACCGACAGAGTCCACACCAAGCCTGTGTGCGTAACCGAGTTCTGCCAGAGCATCGACCACTTCGCACATGCCGTGCTGCGGGCAAAATGATGTATCAATATGGAAGTCTAGGCCGTAGTATTCTGCACTGAAATCGGAGAAGTGATAGCAAAAGTAATGCAGCATCTCATGGAAGCCGGGCCCCTGGCTTCTGTTTTCGACCGCCAAGTTTGGAACCGCAGTCATTTCACATGTAAATATGAACAAGCATTCCCAATTCTCAAATTTTCTTATGATGCCTAGCCGAGTTAGGGCGTCGGCAATGTTCTCGAGACTAGACATATGATCGTGGTAAAACACAAGATGGTCGGCGGGCATTTGACCGGAAGAGATTCCGTGTTTGTCGGCTGGCTGAGCCCAACCGTGCGCAGCGCGCGCCATTGCCAAAGCAAGCAGAGCATAAGCTTTATCGTCATTTACTTCTGATGTCATGCTCTAGCCTGTGCTTGAATCCAGTCGCTGGTGGAAAGTAGTCCCTCTAATGCGGGCAGATCAGTATTGTGTCCATGCCACCAAATTTAGCCCGCCATTTGTAAAACGATGCTGATCTGCCACTGAACTTTTATCCAGCGGCGACTAGAGCCCCGGCAGGGCTGACCGCCAGAATGAGAAGAAACTATTTAAAGCCCTCGGGTATTTTCTCAAGTTGAGCACATAAATCCCAATTATGGGGTTTCAACTTGGGACTAAACCACTTGCATTTTTCATTTTCGATCCAGTGCTTTCGAATATCGATGCAATTCTCGGGGCTGGTATCTCCATAGCCGAACTGAACTCCACAGCAGGGACAAATTTCATAGGATGGTGTCTCTCCGTCCTCTCCCCATATGGGATACCCTAGATTATATCCGCACACTCGGCAGAAATTTTTCTCATCATTGTGCATTGTAGTAGTCCATCGGTGAGCCAAATTTGTTCGGATCGTAGCCTCTCGGGTTACTCGCTGACTTTGGCATCGGTTTGTACATGGTTTTAGGGGCGCCGTTCTTGTCGAATATTCCTAGTGTATTGCTGGCGGGATCATAAACGATTCGATCGCCGTTAAGACGAACTTTTGACAAGCTCCCAGTAGGAGGATTGTCTCTGAATTCATAAGTCATTTTGACATACTGCGTCGCATTTTTGGCATTGAATTCGTTGCCATGGTTTTTGAAGTGATCATATGCATTCTGAACTGAATTCTGGCTGCGTCCGAGCGTCCAAATTGTCGCCTTGCCAACAGCACCTCCGATCATTGCTCCAATCGCGGCTCCGGGCCCTGTGGCGGTACCAAGCGTCGCCATGCCAAGAGCATTTTGGGCCGCCTCCTGATCCTGTTTTGGCAACTTCTCAAAACTGCCATCCCCCGCCATCCAGGCACGAATGCCGCGATTGACGCGTGTACGCTCTTCGTCGCTCGTTTGCTGGAAGCGGTCCCGACCGGCCGCCACGGCATCCCCCATGCCAAGACTGTCAGCCAGTGCATTGAGAGCCGGTATCATACGCGCCCAGGTATTTCCCCCCACATCGGAGGCATCGCCCATGGCCAGCAATTGATATTGAAGCGTGGAAATCATGCCCCAGGCCGAATCCGGATCGGCCTGTGCAATTTTAGCGACATCATAGAGCTGGGAGCCCCAGTTTATGCTCTCATCGTTGAGGTTCTTGATGAGCTTCGCATCAACGGCCTTGGCAATCTGGATTGCATTGGCGCGGGCCACGGCAAGAGAGGCGTCGGCCCTGTAGCGGCTTTCGACACTGATGGCGCTGGTGTTCGTTTGCAGATAATTTTCAATGTAGCCGAAGGCATCGAATGAGCCGCCCTGAATGGTCCAGGCAATGGCGCAATCAAGTGCGGCCTGGATTGCAGCATCGATGTTAGTCTGGGGTTGGAGCAGAGTAACAAGCGAGGAATCGATGAAACTCTGTACCTTGTCAGGTGAAAGCTTGCTAAGTTCATTTAGCGGCACTCCGCACGGACTCGAGCCGTAACCGTTGGTTCCGCAGTCCGTGACGATCTTGAGCTGATTGTCCTTCTTGTCGAAGAACAGTTGCTCGCCCGCCGCTGTAAGATAGAGAATCTGAGAGATCTCTTCCTTGGTCTTCTCACCAGACGCAATTGCCGCAGACAGATTGTTCCGTTTCACGAGTTGGTCGTGAAACTCCTGCGAGGCCACATAGTTCTGCAGCTCTGCTCCAGTCAGCCCGCGCACGATAGCGTCACGATAGAGATCGACGGCTTCCGGCCCCTGCGCCGCGACAGTTTCGGGAATTGCCGCGTTCTGTGCCCGCTGATAGTTCTGAATCTTCTTCAGATTATCGCCAAACTCGAGCAGGTTCTGAACATCAAGCTCACCCGACAGCTTGGTGTAGTCGTCCTTCGTGATTTCCTGATACTTCGAGGCATCCTTGTTGATTGAGGCGAGTAGCTGCTCGGCGGCAGCCTTGTCCGCTTCCGTCCCAGCAACGCCATCCTTATCCGCATCGCGAATGGTGACGTTCAGATCACCGGACGCATCGAGCGTCGTGCGGGTTTCGCCCTGCTTGTCCTTCTTCTCATAGGAGAAGCCGACGGAGTTCAGCCCACCGCCGCTGATGCCGATAGACCCGCCAACGTTCTTGTACTGGTCGGTATCCTTCAGGTCGGCCACCGTCAGCGTGCCGGTGTCGAGGCTGATATCGCCATCGGTCGCCTGAAGCAGCGCACCGATCAGCGTGGTGTCTTCGGCAACCTTGATATCGATGCCCTGTGCCGCGACAATCCCCGAGCCGGAGGACCAGGCCTTGAAACCGTCCTCCTTCGAGCCGCGAACGCTCCAGTCGGCGGGGTTGACGCCAACCGTCAGGCCGAAGGAGAATCCGTCCCGCCAGCCCTGAGCCTGCGGCGAGAGGATGGTGAGATCGCGCCCGACATCGAGATCGACCGTCCTGCCGATGATGTTGCCGCCGAGAAGCGACGTATCGCGGCCCGATGTCAGCGAGACGTTTCCGGCGGCGGTGATGGAGGCATTCGTCAGCGTCTCGTCATAGCCCTTCGACTTGCCGATATCGAAGCCGATCGAGGACAGGGAGAGCTGCAGCCCGAAGG
This sequence comes from Agrobacterium sp. CCNWLW155, assembly GCF_036888815.1. Classification (NCBI taxonomy): domain Bacteria; kingdom Pseudomonadati; phylum Pseudomonadota; class Alphaproteobacteria; order Hyphomicrobiales; family Rhizobiaceae; genus Agrobacterium; species Agrobacterium sp. CCNWLW155. The sequence continues at coordinate 14,347 of NZ_JBAKFW010000029.1, read as the reverse complement.
AAGATGATTTGTCCTTCGCATAATCGACAAGCGCCGCCATGAGGATATCGCGGCCGGCATCGATGGAGACATCGCCGCCGGAGACCATCTTCGTGCCCTGATCCAGAATGACGTCCAGCCCGGCCTTCATGACAATATCGCCGCCAGCCGTCAGCTCGGAAATCTGGCTCTCGCTCCAGCGCTGCTCGCTCTTCCAGACGGACAGGTTGATGCCGACTGTCTTCGCTATCGAACCTGCCGTAATTTGCCCTGTTCCGGGATCTCTGAAAGATTTGAGGGGATCGAGTGCGGAACCAACCACACCGCCCTTGTTGGGTCCGAGGGTGGAATCCACAGCGCCGCCGAAAACGGAAGCGCCGGTGGTCGCCAGATTGACAACAGCCAGCCCAGCCGCAAGTCCATTGTCGGCATTGGCAAGCGTTGCGAGTTTGGCGGTGACGGGATTGATACCGGCAAGGCCGGACAGGATCTGTCCGCCGTAGCCGCCCTTCAATGCGGCGTCTATGCCGGCCGATCCCGGGAAGCTCAGTCCGACGTAAAAACCCTTCTCCGTGAAATAAAGCGCATCCTGCGCCGCTTCCAGCCGGATCGTGTCATCGGTCTTCATCAGGAGGTCGTTGACGGCGGCGATCTTCACGCCAGTTCCAGTGATCGGACCCTTGGCATTGAGCGAGACATCATTGCCCGAAAGGCGGGTGACGGTCGTATCGACATCGTTCCACGCCTGCTTGACAGAGCCCCATCCCAGACCCTTGAAACCCCATTCCTTGTAGCGGTTATGGACTTCCTCACTGACGACACCCATGTCGATTTTGCCGGTGGCGTCGATCGAAAGCTTGTCGAAGGCGCTGACCAGCGCGCCGTTCAGAAGAACATCGCCAGGAGCGGTTCCCTTCGCGCACAGGCTGCCGCCATCGCAGACGCCGTAGCCGGCAAGGATCGAGACATCGCCAACCAGCGACTGGGCGCTGGCCTCGGCTGTGGTGATCTCGTTGCGCAGCACCGTGATACCCGACAGGAAGCCGCGCTTCTTGTAATCTTCAGCGACGAAACTGTCCTTTAGCGTCTCGAAGGTTACATCGCGCCCTGCCGCCAGCAGCATATCGGTGACGGAGCCGAGTGTCCCGCCGCTATTGACGATATCCCGGTCGGCGATGACGGTCAGATCCCGTCCGGCCGAGATGGATGCAACATTATAATCGGTGCGCAGGGTGCCGCAGGCCTTGCCGACACAGCCATCCTGTGAATCGACGGTACGGGTATAACGCTCTGTTTCGTTGATCAGCGAGCCGCCGACCCTGAGGTCGATGTTGCCAGCCGAGGCAAGTGTGCCGCCCCGGTTCAGGAGATCGCCATCGGTTGCCATGAACAGAGTGCCCGCCGAAATCAGGCCGCTGTCCCCGCGTCCTTCGGCAAGTGCACGGTCACGCTCATCGAGGTCGATCAGACGCTGGTTAAGGATAGAGGAGGCGGAAATCGAGGCGAGCCCGGAGGCCACGATCGCGCCGCTATTGTTGAGCTTGCCGTCAATGTCGATCAGGAGATCGTCGGCAGCGATCAGGCCGGCGCCGCGCCCGCCACGCAGCAGTTCGTCCTGTGAGGGCAGGTAAAGGCGCGGAACAAGTACCGGCTTGCCGTCGATGATGCGGGTTTCATGCCACACGATCGGCTTTTCGAGAGCAGCGCGCTGCGCTTCGGTCAAAGCCACGCCGTATTGCGCGCCGGTACTCGCCGCGAATTCCGCAGCGTTGCGGTAAAGCTGCTCCCGTTGCTCTTCCACGGAGAGGGACGGATCGACGACCAGATGCGTACCAGCCTGCTGGCGGGCCGCCTCGGCCAGGGCCTTCGCCTCTGCGACCGGATCCGCATAGAAGGTGAGCGCCGCGCCATCTATGCGCGCCGAGCCGAGCAGGCGTGCAGCTTCGGCCGAGCCGGTAACGCGCACGAGGTTACCGAAATCGGAGGCGTTGACGCTGTGGAGATTGCGCGCTTCGAAAGCCCCGAGGTCAAGAGGCGGAACCGAGACATCATCGAGCACAAAGTTGACGATGCCCAACTGGCCTGCAGCACCGCCAATAGCCGAACCGACATTGCCACTGATGCCAACAGGCGTCGTGCCGCTATAATTGCCGAAACCGGAACCATCGATACCGCCGGGCGTGCCGAGGCCGTTTTGCAATTCTCCGGCCTCGATGGACACGAGGCTTCCGGAAAGCGTACCGCGATTGGTGATCGCGGCGCCGCCATCGATCATCAGAGAGCCGCCGGACTTTATCATGGAGCCGACACCGACCGTGGCGGTTCCGACATATGTTTTCGTGGCGTTGCCGTAAGGTCCAGTTCCGACCTCGGCCATACGGCTGCCGATCATGATCACGTCGGGGATGTTGTTCGGATCGATACCGAGTGCAGCCAGATCAAGCAGACTTGCCGCGTCCGCGTATTCGATGACCTGGACGGCGCCTCCGTTGATGACGCCATCCTTGTATTTCTGTTTGCCCGAATAGGTGATCGTCACCGGAGACTTGCCCTTGGAAATGACAATCATCCGGTTGCCGCCTTCAGCGCGTTCGGCAAGCGCCGGGTCCTTGAAAATGGCGGGGTTGAATTGTGCCACGAGCCATCGCGGATCGGCACCGACCGGGGCATGAAACTTGCCCGACCCGCTATCCATGAAGCTGCGGACACCGCCCCATTGCACGCGATAGTGATCGACGTTGCTGGTGACCATATCGTTGAGGATACGGTTCACGTCGATGGAGAGGTCCTTGACCGCGAGGATACGGCCTTCGCGGTTTTCAAGGGCGTCGCCTGAGATCGCCATATTGGCACCGGCGCGAATCGTGCCGGGCAATCGAACTCGAACAATCCCGGAGAACTCGTCGCGCGTGGCAGTCATCGTTCCCCAGTACCGCGCGGGGCTGCTGGTGCGCTCGGTCGCATAGAGGATGCTGAGATCACCGAGCTGATAATAGTCCTGCGCGCTGTCCGTCCCATCCAGGGCGGTATTGATCAGTGCCGTCGCCTTGATCTGCATGTCGGCGCCGCTTTCGATACGGGCCGATGCGTTCGTCAGCGTTGCCAGGACTTCGATAGCAAGATTGCCGCCGGCGAATATACGGCCGAGGCTGTTATCGAGATTGCCACGAACCTCGAGGATCATGTTACCGCTGGACTTGATTGCGGCATTGGTCCCGACATTGGCGAGCGATGCGGTCTGGGCTTTCAATCCTGCCCCGGCATGAATCAGCGCTTCGTTTGTCAGCAGGCCGCCAACCACGACGTTTAATGTTCCCGGTGTCAGGATCGAACCAAGATTGTACAGGTTTCCACTGACACTGGTCTCTATCGCGCCGGCATCGATTTTACCTGTGGCACCGTTGACAAGATTGCCCTTGATATCGAGGCCCAGCTTGCCGGCGACGCTAAGCAGCCCTGCATTCGTGAAGGACGATCCAAGGATGAGATCGAGATTGCGGGCCACCAGACGGGCAGACGAAGAACCGGGAATATAGCTGTAAGTCTGCAGACGCAGGTTTCCACCGGCCTCGATTGATCCGCTGTTACCAAGGCTCGCGGTCGCTGAAAGCAGGGCACCGTTGGCCGAAACGATCTGCCCGAGATTGGAGAGAGTTCCGGAGAGGTTTACGGTCAGTTCGCCAACGGGTACGAGACCATTTTCTGTCTGGCGTGTCGAACCGGCATAGATACGCCCCGTCTGCTGGTTATCGAGCTTCACAGCCGAAACTGAAAGTCCCTCGCGACCTTGCAGAAGACCAGAGTTCAACAAGGTAGTGTCTGCCGAAAGCGTTAGCGCGCGATTGGAAGCGATTGAACCTGCATTGTTGGCGATACCGCGCGAGGCGAGAACGGTTATGTCGCCGTTGCTGGCGATACTTGACCCGGAACCACTGTTGATCAGATCGGCTACAGTCAGTTCCAGATCGCCGGCGGCATGGATAGAACCGCTATTGGCAAGGAGGCCGGAAACGGTGGCCCTCAGCGTTGTCTCGGAAACGAGTTTGCCGAGATTGACGAGATCGCCAACGACCTTCGTCTCGATAACCTTGGCGACGATTTCGCCGCTTGCCTCATTTCGCGCACCCTGCGCCGCGTGCAGAGTCAGCACTCCAGGCGTGGCGATCAGACCTGCATTGCGTAAGGATCCAGACAGGATGATATTTGCGTTTGCCGCAACCAGCTCTGCGGCAGGAGAATTCGAAACGTAGGAAACGGCTTCAAGGCGCAGCGTGGATGACCTCGCCTGGACGACACCGTTGTTGAGGACACTTCCCGCAGTGACAATACCGAGCGTGCCTCCACTGACCATCTGACCAAGATTACTCAAGTCTCCAGCATCCAGCTTGATGTCTATCCGTCCCGCATGGATCTTGCCGGTTTCGAGATTGGTCAGTGCGGAGGCTGTAACCCCAAGGTCAGACCGTCCGAGCAGCAGGCCGGCATTAGTGAGAGAGCCGGATGCGGCGATCTCGAAACTTCCATTGGCCTGCAGCGTCCCGAGCAGGTTGGCGAGGTGACCGGACGTGATCGAAAGATTTCCATATGTTCCGATCAATGCTGTTGCACCGGAATTGAGGAGATCTGCGGCCACGAGAGTGAGGTCTGCATTGGAGCTGATCGTACCGGTGTTCGTGACCGCGCCACCGGCGCTGATATCGACGGTCTCGAGTGCGCTAATCGCTCCGTTATTGCGGAGCTCGCTTCCGAGGATCAACTCTGCCTTCCGGGCAGCCAATTGAGCCCCCCGCAAGTTGGCGATATAATTTACGGCATCGAGTTCAAGTTCACCTGCTGCGGTGATCTTTCCGTTATTTGTTACGCTTCCGTCAGAAAGAAGCGTAAGCGTCGTTTCGGAGAGGAGACTTCCCAAGTTGGTGAGATTGCCTGCGGTCGTTATCCTGAGCGTCCCGGCCTTGATGACACCCGTTGCATCAACGATAGCCTGCTGAGCGTTGATCGCGAGTTGGCCGCTTGAAAGGAGTACGCCGGCATTCCTGAAGTTGCGGACATCGAACAGGTGGTCGCCCGTCGTGAACACACCGGTGTTCGAAATCGCGAGATCCCGGAATGCCATCGCAAGCGCGGGATAGCCCGCGGTATCGATCCGGGTGCCGATGGTTAGCTGTTCAGCCGCATTGATGAAGACGGGAGACGTCTTTTTGAACTGGGTGCCATCACCGATCTCGACATTGGTTGCCGTGATCGAACCCTGGTTTTCCGGTTCGAGCCAGGTCGAGGTCAGCACCACGTCCTTCGCCCTGATGTCGATGTTCGGCGCAACAAGGGTTGCCGTGTCGGTGGCAAGTTTGTCTGTCGCGCGCAGGTTCATATTGCCGACGCTGGCGATAATGCCGGAGAGAGAGGCGCTGCTGCCCGCATCCACCGTCATAGCACCGCCGGATTTGAGGACGGCAGCGGAAACGATGTCAGCACTCGCAACGATGGAAAGGCCGCGCCCGCCTTCTACGGTCGCCGTATCGAGCAATGAAACATCTCGGGCAGTGATGGAGATTTCTCCCTGTGCCGCGAGATCGCGCGCAATCTGAAGCGCGCCTGCTGCACGAAGGTCGGCGTTGCCGGCTACGCCACCCGACACCATCCGGATATCACCAGCGGATACGAGCGAAAGTGCGCCCGGCAGGAGTGTGCCATTGGCGTCGAGCATACCAAGAGCCTGTATGTTGCCAGCCAGCGAAATACCTGTGTTCAGATCGCTGGAAAGGGCCGCAATCGATGCCGCGCGTACAACGCCTGCCGCGCTCGAAACGATCCCCTGGCCCACGGGATCGCCGGCGATGACCGTCGTTTTGTCCGTCGAACCGTCCGTACGATTGGAGCCGGCCTTGAGGTCGATACGACCCCGCGCATCGATCAGGCCATCGATCCGGATCGACTTTGCATCAAGCCGGATCTCTTCCGGCGACTGGCCGTCGGCGGACGAAACACCGGCACCGGAAATGGTGATGTCGCCCGACCGGGTCTCCAGTCCTACCGTGCCGACATTGTAGTCGATAAGCGGTGTTCCGGTGGTCAGTGTTGCGCGACCGGTGTTGATAAAACCGCACCCCATGCAATCAATGCCATTGGGATTGGCCACGATCACGTCAGCCTTAGAACCAAAAACCTCGGTCACGCCATTGAGGTTGGAACGTCTGCTGCCTGTCACTTCGTTGACGATGATCTTGGCGGAGCCGCCACCGACGAGATTGGGATTGGATTCAACCTTGCCGCCGATGATCGAGGTTCCGCCAAGCCCGGAATTGTTCAGGATCAGTCCGCGCGTATCGATATTGTACTCGCGCAACTTGTTATAACTGACGCCGCCGCTCGACGGCTTGACGATATTGAGCGTCGGCGTTCCGTTGCCCGAAGACGTCACATTTGGACGAAACTCAATTGGCGCGGTCGGATCTGTGATGACCTGCGCGCTGGCGGGTGCAAATGAACTGGCGATCGTCGTCAGCACGAGGCTAACCGACGTCACCAATGCGGTCGCTTTCTTGACCAGCTTGCCCGGCTTGGACTTGCGGATCAGCACTTTGACCATCATCGTTTTCATTTGGATACTCCCACCAGCAAGGGCAATTGAGTTCATATTCGGGTAGACGCAAACCGCGCCGTCAGCAGTTCTTGATGAGGACGGTCCAGATATATTGCGTGGTCCATCCCGGATGGCGGTAAACCGGGCGGGATGTTTCGCTCACATTGGCAATCGTCGCGCCCGGCCTGCATTTTTCGAGGAGGGCTTTTTTGCAGGATCGCTCCGTCGGGGTGATGATCGAATTGGTGCACGTCGCCGACATAATCTTTTCGCCGTTCCATGTGGCCACTGGCTGTGGGTCAGTCGGCCGGCAGCCAGCCGCAAAGACCGGTAAAAGGCACAGGGATAGAAATCGGGTCATCTTCGCGCCAACCATTCTCTCAATCCTGGTGCTCAATTGGCTTCAGCCGTTTGAGCAGGTTTCCAGTTGCGAGCACGCGCCTGCGCGTCCTCAATCTCTGCCGGTGTCATGCTCGCTGTCAGGCGCTCAAGAGCGGCACGCGCACCGGGGTGTCCGCGTTCATTGGCGAGGTTGTAATAGAGGTGGGCACGGATCGGATCGGCAGCCACGCCTTCACCCTTTTCCAGCATCTCGGCGAAACCGTAGAGCGAGACCGGGTTTCCGAGCGATGCGCCCTGTTCGAACAGCTTCACCGCCCTGGCGAGGTCCTGTCCGGTTCCGGTACCAGTTCGAAGAAGTGCGGCCTCCATGTTGCGTGCGCCGGTATGGCCATTTTGCGAGGCCTTCTCGTAATAACCGAAGGCAATTGCGGCATCCTTGGCGCGGCCAAGACCATCGAGAGCAAGACCTGCGCAATTGAACTGGGCTTCCGGGTTACCGAGATCGGCAGCCTTGCAGATCAGTTCAGCCGCGGCAGCAAAATCCTGGCGGACATTTTCGCCGCGAAGATGCATGAGCCCCAGCCGGTTCATCGCCGCAGCCGAACCCTTTTCCGCCGCAGCGATATAGAGAGCCCGTGCTTTCACCGCGTCAGGCGTAAAACCCACACCGAGCTCGACCATGCGCGCCAGATGAAAGCCGGCCTCGCCATCGCCTTTGTCAAAACCCTCGGCAAAAGCCTTTGCCGCATTGGCAAAATCCTTCTTTTCCAGAAGAGCCTTGCCATCTTCAAGAGGGCCAGCCGCTGCTGGTTGCGCCAAACCCAAAGCGCCCATGAGGGCGATAATGGCCAGAGAGGTGAGGGCGGGTCGGCGGCATGGTGTGTTGCGCATGGATTGAACTCCGTGATCGGGATTTTCCGGGTCATGCCCGGGAGCAATTTCGTCTTTTTTCGGCGCCGTGAGTTTGGGCGTCGCGGCGAGCAAGAACGGTGATTTCCGGTGAATTCGGCTTGCCATCATCTACCCACCATCCTCGGGAAGAGCCCGATGGAGTCGAGGCCGAACGGGTATTCTTCGCCTGCCGTTTCCTTGAAGGTTTCGATGCCTGATGAGGCGAAGACACCATCTCGCGCCCGCAGCGTGCCCGCAGTCACCTGAACCGGACGAAAGGCATTGATCGTGATGCTGCCTTGGGGCGCATCAAAAACGCCGCCCTGATCGCCGGTCCCGATCCACGCGGTCGATCCGCCCCAGAAATTATAGAGGCCGGTTGGACGCTGAACGACGGTCGGGATCGAGCCGCCCTCCAGCACCACGGAGGGAGCAGTTGCATTGATGCTGCCGTAGCTGATGATCTGGCCATATCTGTTCAGGATTGAGGATGAGGCGCGCAATTCGATATTGCCGTTGGCATTGATGGCGCCACCCGCGACGCCTGTCGTGGATGAGCCATAACCGATGCAAGTCAGCCTGCAGCGCTTGACGAACTGCAGGGAGCCGGACAGGCCGCCCTCATTGAGGATGCTTGTCCCGTCAACCAGGACCGATCCGGTATTGGCATTGATCGAGCTGCCGCGGTTGACGACGTTTCCACCGGCCTTCATCGCGACACTGTCACCGATGATATATGCCTGCTGGCCCGGCACCCGTTGTTGACCATAATCCAGGCTGATGGTTTCGGTCGTTTCGCGCGATTGCCAGAGGGTGTACCAGAGCCGCTTGCCAACGTCCTTCTGGTAGTGCCATACACCTTCGCCGTTGAGGACATCGGCGATATTGAGGATGTCGCCGCCTGCTTCGAGTGTTGTCGCGCTGTTCGAGAGCAGCCTGCCAGTATTATTGATAATGGAGCCGTCGGCGCGGACATCGAGATCGCCCTTCGCTCCGAATACGATTGCGAGTTGATCGGCATTCTCGGTCAGAAGCGCGATATCACCCGCAGCCTTGAGTGTAGCGGCACCTTTGGAGTCTGCATTCGCTCCGTCACGGCTGCTGCCGCTCATCAAAACACCGGTATTTTTGATGTCACCCGTGCCGGCAAGGAGCGTCAATGCGCCGTTGATGGCTTCGATTTTGCTCTGAGGCTGGCCGGCCAGTGAGCGGGCCTCTATCGAGCCTGCGTTAATGTGGACATTGCCCTTCGCTTCAATCGACCCGCTCGTCGTGACCTTGCCGGATGCATCGATAACGAAATCACCCAAAGTCGCGAGCCCGTTGCCTGCGTGGCTGACACCTGCGCCATTGCTGGTGGCGCGGATGCGGACCGTATTGGCCTTCAGCGTTCCGCGCGAGGTTATTTCAATGGCGACAGAATTGTCGTTGCTTCCCTCGTCTGTCATCCGTCCCCAGTTCTCGAGATCGGAGTTCGGCACGATCGCTGAATCGTATTCGACGGAACTGCCGCCGGCGGTCAGTTCTATAGACGAGCGCAATTGGGGAGAGCTGTTTTCGACAGGGCCATCGATGCGGATGCGGCCTGCCAACAAATGCAGAGTAGACATCGCGCCGGAAAGACCGCCCGCACCGATATCGATCGTGCCGCCCTCTGTCTTGAGCACCACATTATCTTGAAAGGAGCCGGATGTGATCTGCCGGCTCACGACAGACGCCTTGCCGGTGGAAAGCACGACACCTCCGGTATTGCGGAAGCTTGCCCCGTCGACCGAAATGCCGTTCGGATTCGCAACGATGACATGGGCTCGGGCACCCAGCACATCCAGCGGACCGTTAAGGTTCGAGATGCGGGAGGAGGTTACCTCGTTCAAGATTGTGCGTGCGTTGACTGTCCGGTTGTCGAGATTGACACCGAGAGAGTTGACGGAAAATTCCGTGTAAGTGTTGTGGCTGATGGCGGATGTCGGATTGCCGACTGGTGCGATCTGAACGTTTGTAGCGCCGCTGGTGGCGTCGATACTGGTGGTCGTATTGCTGCCACCGTCGGGAATGACCTGCGCGAGGACGGGCAGCGCCACGCCGCACAGCAGCAAGGACAGACTAGCTGCCACGGAATGCTTCATGTTTGCCAACCGGAACTTACGTCTCATCTGGAGATAGACTCCCCTGTCTTGCTCGTCAGTCCTGTCAGTTTGCACGGGTCGGCCAGTTCAGCCTTGCCGACGATCCACAGGTAATCGTAGAGCCTGCGCTCCTCGTCGGTGATCTCTTCACCTTCGGCGAAAGCGCCAATGGTCAGAACCGATGCATCTGCCTGGGCAAGGACATGATAAAGAGAGCGGTCCTTGCGGCCGTGACCGCGGCCGACCTGCAGCAGAACACCATGCTTCAACATCCGGGCCTGCTCCGCGGCGTCGGCCATGGAAAGATCGCGGCGGATCTGATGGTCGGCGTTGAGCGCGGCCTGCCGGTCCGGGATCAGTCCGCAATGCGCTGCCATCATTGCTTTCGTCCAGCTTTCGCGCACAGCGGTTTCGGCTGCACCGAGCCGTTTGCGGATCGCCTTTTTCTCGTTTGGCGTTAGTTCACTCGTGCGTCCGTCTTTCTCCGCCAGATCGCCGCCATGTAACGGAACGCGAAGGCTGAATGCACGTTGGACGAGAGGCAACCAGTTGTCGAAGGCTGGCCAGCCTCGCGTCCACCATTTGAGTTCTGCGCCGAGCCCGGCCGGTGTTTCCGGATGGTTTTTGCGATAGAGGGCAATTGCCGCATCGTCATCGCGCGAGAGCATTTCCATCACGACGGTTACGGGACGATCATCCTTTGCCATTGCCGACAGCACGCAGGACGACGCAACCGCCTGTTCCCGGACGCCATGCCGTTCGCCAAAGAGCAGGTAATCCACCTTGCGGACGCGACCGGCGAGGTCGGCAAAAGAGATCGGGCGGCTGCTGGACACTTCTTCAATCGTGCCCGTGCAGTCCTTGAACTCGCCGGGCGCCGCCAATCCTTGTCCTGCCATTGATAGCCAGCATGCCGCCATCAGTCCGGCAACCAACACATGGCGAGCTATCCCTGCGCATATCTCCCTGTCTGGTCTCATGGTGTTGCCGCATCCAGCGCGTCGATACCGGCGCTGATCCCGTTGAGTGAAACCGTGAGCGGAATGGTGGTTGCCTTGGTGTCCTTGAGAGCGACCGTCAGAACGTTTCCCTTGCGCAAAGCGCCGAGCAGCGAGCCGCTGAGAGCGAAGCCGGCGTGGCATCCGGAGATATTGCAGGTCTCGAAGATAACGCGCTGTGTCTGACCGCCATCGATCTTCAGCTCCAGACCTGCCGGTAGATAGACATTCAGCGGCGTCGAAATGATCGCGACGCGCTGTTTTCCCTGCCTCGCAATGTTGAACAGAAAGACGACATCCTTCCCGCCATTGACGGCCTGCGCCTGCTGGAGACGGCATGCCCCGCTTTCCGCTTTAGGGGGCGCGGCATTCGCCTGTGGCTTGCAGACCAGCTCCCAATCGCCATAACGCCTGGGATCTACGACTGCTTCTGACGCAACCCCGGAAGTCTCTTCCCGGACAGCGGGAGCCTTGCCGTCCTCCGCATTTGCTTTCGCGGCAGGAGCGATCAGCATCAATCCAACGGCAACAACCGCCATGCCAATTCCGGAGACCGATGAGACCCGCCAGCGGCACAGCGCAAACGTGAGGTGATTATCGCCAGCATCTCTTGAGGGAGGATCGAACAAAAACGGCATGGCTCAAAAAACCTTCAAACGCAGTGTCATGAACAACTCACCCTTTTCCTCGCTCACGCGCCGGCTTCGGCTGTCTTCGGCAACCCGCCAGGCGTAGCCGACATCGAAAGAAAGCCTTGGGCCGCCATATCGCAGGCCCACACCACTGCCGACCCGGTATCCGGTGACTTCATTGGCAACGTCGCGGCCGAGCCCTGCGTCGAGAAAGAGATAGGGGTTGAGACGGGAGAGGGTCGTTCGCGCCCATTCGGACGATTGGGCGGCTATTTGCACTAGACCCTGGCTGTCCGGCTGTGTGCCTGATCCGGCTTTCCCCAAAAGCAAATCCACCGGCATGGCGAATGCGACCTCGTTTCGCCACACCGCGCCCCGGTCAGCCTTGAAGCTTCCATTGGAAAAGCCGCGTACCGAACTGCGCGAGCCGATCGTCATCTGGTCGTCGGAATAAAGCGCTGTTGCCGCCCATTGCGTCGACAGGCTGGACGAAACGGAGGCGCGCCCGGGGAAGACATAAGACCCCGAAAGAGACGCATCCAGCTTTGTGAACTGGCTGTGGGGCGTGGAGTCGTCGATATCGTCGGCATCTTCGCGGGCATTGAAGATAGACAGCCCCTGGCTGGCACCGATCCGGGCCGAAACGTTGGCGCGTTCGAAAAAGCGGCTGTAAGTCAGGCCTGCCTGAAGCGGAGAAACGCGCTGGTCCATCAGCCCAACGCCGTTGATATAGCGGTTCTGTTCACGATGCGCGACTGTGAAATCGGCAACCAGCCGCTCCGTGCGCGACGAATGAACGATCCAGTCGGCACCTGCGCTGACGTTCCAGGTCGTCATGAACAGTTCGGAAAGCGGGCCGAGGTCGATCATGTTTTCGGACCAGTCGCCCTTGAGCCTCATTGTGGCACGTCCGACGGGAACCGCGAAATCGCCGCTCAGCTCATTGGTCTCGACGCCGCTCTTAAGCGTCAGTCCCCACATGTCGTTGATGCCGATGAGATTGTCTTTCTCCGCCGTGATCCCGAAGCGAAGCTTGTCGACACCTTCGATCGATTCCGTGTCGTAGCCGCCGTAGAGCCTGAACGCGTCATTGACGCGGTTCGTGATCTGCACATCGGAAGTCGCCGGCCTCTTGCCCGGGACAAGCTCCGCCTTGGCCTTGTTCGAAGGAACCCTGTTGAGGCTATCGAGTGTGTCCTGCAGGCGATCGACATGCAGGACATCGTCTCTGGCAATTGTGCCAGTCATCGCGATCCGGGCGGGCGGCGGCAACAAGGTCAAGCGCTCAAGATCGTCATCAAGGCCCTCCCACCAGGCATCCGCCTGCTGCATGAACTCGGAAATGGACGTGGATCGTGCGACGTTGCCACTTAATTCGGCCATGCGGGGAAAGAACGCCTTATAAGGCTGCTGCTCCTCCTTGTAGACGACCGCATCGATCCGCCCGGGCACAACGCGCAGGACCAGCGTTCTGCTGGCGGCAATGTCCTGCTCCGGCAACCAGGCCTGCGTCGTGGCAAAACCCCTGTCGGCAAAAAGGCCGTTTACCGCCTTGAGCAATCCGCCGACGCTTTCATTGCTCTGGCAGGACAATGCGAAGGGTCTTGTCACGTCCTCCACAGCTTCGCTGCCAATGAGTTCGTGGCCGCCTTCGATGCGGATCGTGTCCACGCGAAAACATGGCGAAGCACCAGACGTCGCATTATCAGATGCGGGACCCGCAAATGTCTGGATCGTCAGGGCAGGCTCCTGCGATGCAGCAACACCTGGATCTGCCTCGCCTGCGTTTGCCTCTACCGACGATCGTTTGTTGAGATCATCCCGTGACAATGCCGCTTGCGGAGCAAGGCAAAGAGCTGCGCAGAGAACGACGACCGAGTTTCGCAACGCGGGTGACGTCGGTGCGATACCACCGATCACCTTCCTGCCGAAACGACCTGCTGTAGATGATTTGGTAGCTGTCAGAACGACAAATCGCGCTCTGACTAGATATCTGGTCATCAATAAACTTCAACCCCATGTTGCCCAATGCGACGCATTAATCAATAGAGGGTATTTTGCAAGACAACTCTGGCGCGCTTACAGAAAGAATGAGAATTGAGTTACCAATTTGCATCAGTTATGCGTTGGATTTCGCCGAGATCGAAGCTCACACGGTGCTGGCCAGAGCGTATCCAAGGGGCGATGCTTCACGTTAGAATTATATTTAAGTGTCTGATGTGGATTGTTTTATTCTGCCAGTCGAAGCTAAGCAGGCGGCCGTTTGCCCGCAGTTGGATTGTTCGCGGGATAAAATACAAAAAATCATATGTGATTGTTTGCGATCTGCCCCACGTGCCGGCATGAGCACCAGACGCGGCGAATCCGGGACAGATTTTTTGATTTTCCCGGCCAGTAAGGGCGAATATGAACGACCTTTGCGTGTGTTTTCCATGGGGGCGATCGGGGAGGGCCCGCGGGCTCGCAGGCCTGACCCTATTTTCGCTGAAGCCGGAAAGAGCCAGGCGCTCGGGGCCAGAAATCCACCTTTCCAGCCGGAGATCGGGTAGTTTCCCCCTGCCAACAGGTAACTCCCTTAATCCGAAACAGCCACCGTCTCCCGAAAACCTGCAGGGAGACTCGTATGTCCATTCAAGAAAACCCGAACATCATCAGAATCACTGGAGCGGTGAAGGAATATAACGGCAGGATGTTGATTTCCGCGCAGAAGTGAGCCGGTGGGGATGCGGACTAAAACTTGGACCACCAGGAGGTAGTTCATGTATTCCCATGCCGACCGAATTCGCGCGGTCGAGC
>NZ_JBAKFW010000028.1:0-17989 GCF_036888815.1 Agrobacterium sp. CCNWLW155 | reverse complement strand
CCGCTTCACATCCGCAGAATGCGCAAACTACTTCCGGGCTGCAGGCTATGACCCGGATTGAACAGGATCTGCTCTAGCCGTGCATCTCATCCGAAATTATGCCGCCAGTGAAGCTTCCGATGATCGTCAGAACGCACTTCCCGGCCTCAAGCTACGCCGTGCTGTCGCTCACCTCGAGCAAAATCTGGCAGAGCCGTTCAATCTTGCCCAGCTTGCTGAAACGGTGGGCATGAGCGAATTCCACTTCAGTCGCCTGTTCAAAAAGGCAACGGGTCTCTCGCCTTCACGCTACTTTATCCGTCAGCGGATAGTCCGCGCGCAGCTTCTCCTGCAGGAGACCGATACGAGCATCATCGAGATCGGCATGTCTGTCGGGTATTCGAGCCCTAGCCATTTCGCCCAGGTCTTCCGTCGCGAAACCGGTCTGCCGCCGAGCCACTATCGGCGAGGCTGAATTTACGACCTGTTGCGATCAAAGAAGATACCGACAGCGCCCGTAAAGGTGCGAGTGATCGTTTCCGCAAATGCGAAAGACGATGTGCCACGGCTTCGGTATGGGCCCGGGTCGTTCGGTAGAGCCAGATACTAAAGTGCTTGTTTTCGGAAAGCCCGGCCCGCACAGTAAGTCACTGACAACGTTGCGCGGAAGTTCCAGAGACATGATTAACGAAGACATTGAGAGGATTTCCGCCTGGGTAGCGCAGCAGGGACTTCGGGGAGCAAGCGAGTCGATTTTGCTAGGTGGCTTTTGTGCAGCATGTCGCGACGCCGGTCTACCACTTGACCGCAGTCTTGCGCTCATTGACACGCTTCACCCGGTTCACGAGGGGCGCGCCTTTCGATGGGATAGTCAGCAGTTGGTGGAGACAGAATTCGCGTATGGTCCCAGCAGTTCCGGAGACGCGCTGGAAAACTGGAAACGCTCAGCTTTTTATCACCTGTGGGCCGGGAAAGAGTCCGAGATCCGACGTCGTATCGGACTGGGCGATCCGGCCGACTTTGCGACGCTGGACGATATGCGTACCTCTGGCCACACGGACTTTGTGGCTTTCATCCATCGGTTTGAGAAGCAGGGGACCATTGGGGAGATGGATTGCTTCTTCTCTCACTTCGTGACCCGGGACCCCGGTGGTTTTTCTGATGTCCATCTTCAGAACCTTCGCAAACTTTTGCCAGTTCTGGCACTGGCGATTAAAAGCGCCGCGCTTGCGCGGATCGCAAGGACAATTGCCGAAGTCTATCTTGGGCGCGATGCTGCACGAAAAGTATTCGAAGGCAAAATCAACCGGGGCGCATCCGAACGCATATCCGCAGCCCTGTGGTTCTCGGACCTCGCAAATTATACAAAAATTTCCGCAACAGTAGCGCCTGAAGAGATCATCCCTCTCCTGAATGATTACAGCGATGCGGTGATCTCGGCAGTCCATGAGGCCGGAGGCACGGTTCTAAAACTAATGGGGGATGGCGTCCTTGCAATTTTCAGAGCGGATCGACAGGTCGATGCCTGTGAAGCCGCTTTGCAAGCCGAAAACCTCCTTCGCCTGAGGCTAAAATCCCTTAATACCAGGAGGACATTGGAAGCCCGTTCCATAACGGAAGTCTGTCTCGGGCTACATGTCGGTGATGTCTTCTACGGGAACATCGGGAGCGAGGACCGGCTCGATTTCACTGTGATAGGTCCCGCCGTGAACGAGGTAAGCCGCATCGTTTCAATGTGTCGGTCGCTTGATGTAAACTTGCTGGCTTCGTCGAATTTCGCAGAGGGTATAGAGGGGCCTAATCGCCAACGTCTCGCGTGCGTAGGCAGGTTCGCATTAAAGGGCGTAGAAGGCGCGCAAATGCTTTACACGCTTGATGCTTCCTATCAAGCCCTGGCGTGAGAGAGCGTGTCCGCTCCCGGACAGCTCCAGTTGGCACGTTCCCATCCGCAGTTCCAGCTATAGACGTGTGGACCCGTCGCAGTCAGCGATGACTTCCGGCTGGCCCGGCTTGTCCTTGCGAAACTGGGCCCTTCCGTCTTAGGGGCTGAATTTGACCTCTCGCGTTTTCGAGCAAGATCGCGACAGGTCGAGCAAGAGCCCGTGAGAAGGGCGCCGATGACCGGCCTAAATTCCTTCTTGTCAAACCGAAACGCCCACCGCGGTGGTGGGCTCCAGGACAAGGAGTAAGAATAATGACCAACCTCAACGGAAAGATCGCACTGGTCACCGGCGCATCGAGCGGCATCGGCGCTGCTACCGCCGTCAAACTTGCTGAAGCCGGCGCAAAGGTCGGTATCGCAGCCCGCCGTACCGACAAGCTCGGGGATCTCAAGAAGCAGATCGAAGCCAAGGGTGGCGAAGCTCTTGTGATCGAAATGGACGTCGTCGATTCGGCTTCGGTCGACGCGGGTGTCAAAAAGCTTATCGACGCCTACGGCTCGATTGACATCCTGGTCAACAATGCCGGCCTGATGCCGCTCTCCGATATCGACCAGTTCAAGGTCGACGAGTGGCAGCGGATGGTGGACGTGAACGTGAAGGGCCTGCTCAACACGACGGCCGCCGTTTTGCCCCAGATGATCAAGCAGCATTCGGGCCATGTCTTCAACATGTCCTCAATCGCTGGTCGCAAGGTCTTCAAGGGTCTTTCGGTCTACTGCGCGACAAAACATGCGGTAACGGCTTTCTCTGATGGCCTGCGTATGGAAGTCGGCCAGAAACACGGCATCCGCGTGACCTGCATCCAGCCGGGCGCCGTTGCCACCGAGCTCTACGACCACATCACCGATCCGGGCTACCGCAAGCAGATGGACGAGCTGGCGAGCCAGATGACCTTCCTCCAGGGCGAGGATATCGGCGACACCATCGTCTTCGCCGCCCAGGCCCCGGCTCATGTGGACGTCGCCGAGCTGTTCGTCCTGCCAGTAGAACAGGGTTGGTAACAGACCGACCCTGAAGGGTCCCTGCCTCAATGCAGGGACCTCTCAAGGGAGATTGTCATGAAGGAATTACCCGCATCTCAAGCTTATCGCGTTCTGGAACCTGGCCCGATCGTCATGGTCTCCACGAGCGATAACGGCAAGCCCAATGTGATGACAATGGGCTTCCATATGATGATCCAGCATGACCCGCCGCTGATCGGTTGTGTCATCGGGCCGTGGGATCACAGCTATCTGGCTCTCCGAAAAACCGGAGAATGTGTCATCGCAGTCCCCGGTCTGGATCTCGCCGAAACGGTTGTCGACGTCGGGAATTGTTCGGGCGACCGGGTGAACAAATTCCAGAGGTACGGCCTCGAGACGCGACCTGCCAAGGACGTGGCAGCACCGCTCTTGTCCGACTGCCTGGTCAACATCGAATGTCGGGTCGTCGATACCAGGCTTTCGGATCCCTACAACCTCTTCATCCTTGAAGCGACGAGGATCTGGATCAACGAGACCCGAAAAGAGCGTCGAATGATGCATCACCGCGGCGACGGCACGTTCACCGTCGACGGCGGCACGCTCGACCTCAAAGACCGCATGGTCAAATGGCGCCATCTCCCCTGACAGCGCCATGAGCCCCAGAAGCTACAAACTCAACAGGAAAGGAAAAGACCTATGTCTGCTTATCTTATCGTCGATCTCGACATCCACGACATGAAGTCTATCGAAGATTACAGGTCAAAGGCATTGCCGCTCGTCGCCAAAGCCGGCGGCAAGCTCATCGCAATCGACGAAACACCACTGGAGCTGGAGGGCTGGACTGCCACCAACATGCTTATCATCGAGTTCCCGGACAGGCAAGCGATCCGTGAGCTCTTCGCATCCCCCGAATACGCGCCCTTGGCCGCTCAGCGGCAGGGTGCGGCCGCATCGCGCATCATCGCGATCAACGGCGTCTGAAATCAGCAAGATCACGACAGCTCCCGCAAAAGCGCGGCAGATCTTTTCCAGGTACGCCGTCACTATGCGGGTGTTGCCCCAACCTGAGAGGAGACCTGAAATGGCTGATCTTACAAATGTGGCCTACTTCACCGCAAAGCCGGGCCGCTCAGGAGATCTGGGTGACGAACTGCTTCAGCTCGTCGCTCCGTCCCGAAACGAGGAAGGCTGCCTCCGTTACGAGATCCACCAGTCCAATGACGTTCCCGACGTATGGATGGTGCTCGAAGACTGGCGGCACACCTCCGACTTCAAACTGCATATGAGCACGCCTTACGTCGAAGCCTTCATGGCGAAGGTCCCGGAGCTTTGTGTCGAAGACGTGGAAATCTGCGGCTACCAGCAACGGTCCCCGCAGGCCTGAAACAGAAAGGAGTATATGAAATGAGCACGCAAAACCCTAAAGTCTGGCTCGTAACCGGATGCTCTACAGGATTCGGTCGCTACATCGCAGAACACCTGCTGGAAGCCGGTGAAAAGGTCGTGGTGACGGCTCGCAAGACTGACAAAATCGCGGATCTTGAGCAGAAGGGCGATGCCCTGATCCTCCCGCTCGACGTCATCGATCGGGATCAGTGCCAAAAGGTTGTTGACGCTGCAGAAGCGCACTTCGGCCAGATCGACGTCCTGATCAACAACGCCGGGATCGGTTTCTTTGGCGCTATTGAGGAAACAGCAGAAGCCGACGCTCGCCGCCTGTTTGATGTCAATTTCTTCGGTACTGCCAACACCATCCATTCGGTGCTCCCGCATATGCGAGCCCGTCGCAGTGGTACGATCGTCAATCTGACATCATTCGGCGGCCTGGTCGGCTACACGGGCGTCGGCTACTACTGCGCCACCAAATTTGCCGTGGAAGGCCTGTCGGATACGCTCCGAAAAGAAGTCGCCCCGCTCGGGATCAACGTCATGACCGTCGAGCCAAGCGCGTTCCGGACGGAATGGGCAGGCTCGTCGAACGAGGTCTCCGCGTCCATTGATGATTACGGCGCGACAGCGGGCGAGGCGCGTCGTGCTTACCACGCATCGGTCGGAAAGCAGGCCGGTGACCCCGCGCGCGCGGCGAAGGCGATCCGGGAAGCCGTGCTGGCGCAGCAGCCTCCGCACCATCTTCCGCTCGGCAATGATGCCGTGGACGCAGCCCTGAAGAAGGCTGACGATCTCAAGGCAACCGTCCTCGCCTGGGAAGCTTTGTCTCGTTCCGCCGACTTCCCGACAAACTGAACCAATCCAGTCAGACCCAAACACGAAACCAACACTGCCGCGGCCTTCGCCACGGAGAATGAAGGAGTGTGTCATGTCAAAGCGATTTGATGGAAAAGTAGCAATCGTAACGGGCGGGGGTTCCGGTATCGGCGCCGCCATTGCCAACCGGCTTCTTGAGGAAGGAGCGTCCGTGATGATCTCCGGGAGAACCGAGAAGCGGTTGTCGGAAGCTGCCTCGAAAATGCCGGCCGACCGCAGTGGCATCTTTGTCGCAAATGTTTCCTCCCGGCCGGACTGCGACGCGCTTGTCGCTGCCACGGTTGAACGGTTTGGCCGCATCGACACTGTCGTCAATGCTGCGGGCATGAATCTTGTCGGCACCATCGAGGAGACGAGCGATCAGGATTGGGACGAATGCATTGCCTCGGACCTTTCCGGCGTCTTTTACATGAGCCGAGCCGCGGTTCCGCATCTCAAGGAGACCAGGGGTTCGATCGTCAACATCGGCTCCGTTTCATCCCTTGGTGGCGGCTGGAGCCATGCAGCCTATAACGCTGCAAAGGGTGGGGTTGCGAATTTGACCCGCTCAGCAGCCTGTGACCTCGGCAAGTTCGGTGTCAGAGCAAACACAGTGGCACCCGGGCTTACTGTCACGGGAATGGTGGATGCTATCATGGATGACGACGCGCTTCTCGATAAGGCGTGGGACCGGATCCCGTTGCGACGGGCAGGCCAACCTGAAGAGATTGCCTCGGCGGTTGCTTTTCTTGCCAGTGATGAAGCTGCCTGGATCACCGGAATTGTCCTGCCGGTCGATGGGGGGCAGACCTGCACGGATGGTGGCCCGGAATGGGGAAAGTAAAAACACGAGAAGCCCGGACAATGGTCCGGGCTTTTCCTTTGATCGTGTGCTTCGCTTACCGGCGGGCGTCGAGGCTGTAACGACCCGCGCCGAACGCCACGACCTGCAGCAGGCCGCCGGCCATTGCGATGTTCTTGAAGAAGTGGATGAACTGGTTCAGGTCGCTGAGATTGTTGTGGAACGTCAGTGCCGTCGCAACGCTGAACAGGGCAAGGATCAGGGCGACGATGCGGGTCTGGAAGCCGAGGATCAGGGCAATGCTGCCCAGGAGTTCAGTCGCGACGGCTGCGCCGTAGGACAGCGGCGGGAAGGGCAGGCCAACCATATTGATATAGCCGATCGTCCCAGCCGGATCAGAGATCTTGCTGATACCGGACAGAAGGAAGATTGCCGCCAACAGGACACGGGCGGTGAGAGGCGTGACGCCGTTGATGAGGGCCGACTGGGAAAGCGTTTCAACGCGGTGAGCGATTGCATCGGAATAAGACATGGACGTTCTCCTTAAGTTTGGGGCGTAGCCACCGTGGCTGCGTCGTGAGGAGAAATTGCCATCATCCGTTCAAACGAAAAAGCTGGATAATATCGCAGATTATCGTCGATAAAATCGAATGATGAAGACAAAGAAAAACCCGCGCTTTTGAGGGCGCGGGTCCGACTGGAGGGTCGAGAAATCAGATAACGGAGAGCAACCCTCCATCCACCAGGAGCGCGGTGCCCGACACATAGCTCGACAGGTCCGAGCCAAGGAAAGCCACAGCATCTCCGACTTCCGCCGGTTTGCCAAGCCGGCGAAGCGGCGTCCTCTGGCGAAAGCCCTCGGAGGCCTGGGTGATACCGGGGCTCGTGCGAAGAAGCTCCGTGTCTATGGTGCCGGGTGCGACTGCATTGACGCGGATACCGTCGGGGCCAAGAGCGTCGGCCAATGATTTGGCCATCAGCACAACGCCGCCCTTGCTGGTCGAGTAGGCGACAGTGATGCCGGCGCCAGAGATCCCGCCCATGCTTGCCATGAGGACAATGCTTCCCTGCTTGTTGAGCGCTTTCATCTGGCGCGCAGCTGCCTGCGCGCCAAACAGCGGGCCATCGAGATTGACAGACATCAGGCGGCGGTAATCGTCTTCCGGAACCTCAGCCCCGTCTGTCTTCAGCGTAATGCCTGCATTTGCGACCATGACATCGACGCCGCCGTATTCTTCTGCCGCCGCAACCAGGGCGTCGTTGTCAGCCTTGCGGCTGACGTCTGCTTTCACGAAAACGGATTGCGCCCCCAGCTTGCGGATCTCGGCGGCAGTCGGCTCCCCGCCTTCGCGCGGTGCTTCCACGACGTCCGAAACGATAACTGCTTTGGCGCCATGTTCGGCAGCCCGGATGGCGATCGCACGCCCAATGCCGCTCGATGCGCCGGTTACGACGACGACCTTGCCGTCGAGAATGTTACTGATGCTCATTGTGGTGATCCTTAATGTTCCGGCACTTTGGGGGCCGAGGAGGGCAGGGCGTCTAATTGCTGCAAAAGATAATAGAGGTTGGCGACACCCCAGTGTTCGGTGATTTTGCCGTTGCGAATGCGCATGGCGTCGACAGTTTCGAACTTAATCCGGCGGCCTGTTGGCGCGATCCCAAGGACGACGCCCTGATGCGTGCCGTGATAGGTCTTGAAAGTCGTCACGATGTCGCCATCGACCGCTTGCCAGTGAATTTCGGCGTGGAAGTCCGGGAAGGCTTCCCGCAGCGCGTGGTAAAGGCGACGCGCTCCTTCCTTGTCTGGCGTCCCGCCTGGCTGCGGTGTGTGGTCCAGAAAGTCGTCGGCGAAAAGCTCGTCAAAAACTTCGAAGTTGCCGCCAGATTGCACTTCGAGTGTGTTGCGGCGGACGACTGCTTTCAATGCTTCAGCTTGGTCTGACATGGGATTTTCCTTTCAAGGTTCGGTGTCAGAGTTCAAAACCACCGATTGTCATGCCGCCGTCGACGGTCAGCATGTGTCCGGTGACATAGGAGGCGGCGTCGGAGGCAAGCCAGATTGCCGCGGCCGCGATTTCCTCCGGCCTGCCGCCGCGTTTGGCGGGAATGGCATTTTGAGCGAGTGCCGCAAAAGCCGGGTTCTGCCGGCTGTTTGCCGCGACCATGGGCGTTTCCGTCCAGCCGGGCGCGATCGCGTTGACGCGGATGCCGTGCGCTGCATTCTCCATTGCGACAACCCGGGTCAGCCCGTGCACGCCGTGCTTGGAAGCAGCGTAGGCACTCATGCCTCCCGGTCCCGTCAAAGCGGCGACGGAAGCCGTGTTCACGATTGAGCCACCACCACTACGCGTGATCAGAGGGATCTGGTATTTCATCCCGAGAAAGACGCTCTGCAGATTGACGGCGATGACCCGCTGAAAGTCTTCCAATGGGTAATCTTCAGTCCGCTTTGCAGGGCCGGTTATCCCGGCATTGTTGAAGGCCGCGTCGAGCCGACCGGATGCAGCGTCGATCTGTTCGATCCATCCGACGACCTGAAGTTCGCTCGCGACGTCCAGTTCGGTTATGATCGCACGGCCATCTTCGGCGCGGATGAGATCTGCCGTTTGGGTGAGCCCGTCGGTATCGCGATCAGCCAGATGCACTGTCGCGCCGTGGCGCGCGAGCCCAAGTGCTATCGCCCGACCGATCCCGGAGCCTGCACCGGTGACCGCGACGACCTTGTTTGAGAAAAGCGAGGACATGACCTCTCCTTGCCAGCCGATCGCAATCGGCTGGTCTGGTTGGAGCTGAGTTTTAAGAGTGAGTTAGGCGGGTTTAGTTGCGGGCAGCGACGAGAGCAGCTGCAGTGCGGGCGACGATCTCGCCCTGATGGAAGGCACCGGCGAGATCGATCTGCGAAGGCTGGCGCGACCCGTCGCCACCGGCAACTGTCGTTGCCCCATAAGGAGCGCCACCAACAATTTCTTCACTGCTCATCTGGCCCTGGTGGCTATAGGGCAGGCCGACAATGATCATGCCAAAGTGCATGAGGTTGGTGATGATCGAGAACAGGGTGGTTTCCTGTCCGCCGTGCTGAGTGCCCGTCGATGCAAATGCTGCGCCCACCTTGCCGTTGAGAGCACCCCGTGCCCAAAGGCCACCGGCCTGGTCGAGGAAGGCCGCCATCTGCGACGACATCCGGCCGAAGCGTGTGCCGGTACCGACGATGATCGCGTCATAATCCGCCAGCTCCGCTACCGTCGCGATCGGTGCGTCCTGGTTGATCTTGAAGTGAGCCTTTTCGGCGATGTCGAGCGGGACTGTTTCCGGGACACGCTTGATTGTTACCTCCGCGCCGGCGCTTCTTGCGCCTTCTGCGATCGAGCCTGCCATTGTCTCGATGTGGCCGTAGGACGAGTAGTAGAGGACGAGGACCTTGGTCATTCGCTTTGCTCCGTTAGGATGGTTGAATTCGATGGAGGCAACATGTGTTTTTTCATCATTCGATAAAAGCTGCATAATTCTGTCTGTTATGTTCGATTTTATCGATCGATTGCGGCGCCAGAGATCCAATGTTGCTTTCCCGTGTTCGCTCTCTGTGGAACGATTTCAGTCCTTCAGCAGGTTGAGCGCGACCAGTGCCTGCCCGAAATGCTGAACTGAACCGGAGGCTTTGAAACTACCAAGGTCGGACGGCGCAAAGCCCAAAAGAGCGATCAGGTCTGCGACCTTCTTGCTGGCCTCTGGAAAGTTACCTGATAGGAAGAGAACGCGCTTTCCACTCGCTTTCACCGGATCAGCAGCCAGAACGGCGGCCGGGAGGGTGTTGAACGCCTTCACGAGCTGAGCGCCTGGGAAGAGATCGGAGACGATTTCCGAAGACAGCCGGCCACCCAGGTCACGTGGTTTGAAAGCAGGAAAGTCGATAGCATTTGTCGCATCGACTATGGTGTGGCCAACCCAGGCTGCCTTTCTGCTGGCGACTTCCGGCACGGCGTCGTAAGGCACGGCCAGGATGAGGACGTCCGACTGAAGAGCCTGATCAAGCTCGACCGCTTTCACTTTGGCGCCAAACTTGTCGCTGATTGTCCGAAGCGATGCCGGACCGCGGGTGTTGGCGATAACGGCATCCACGCCCGCGGCATGAAAACGTTCAGCAAGTGCAGAGCCGATCGCACCAGAGCCGATGATTGCATAGGTCGTCATGGTAGTTCTCCTTGATTGTATTGGGTTTCAGTTGAAGTTGTCGGGTAGGGGAATAAATTCGTCGTCGCCCGGCACGCCGGGGAATTGCCGCTCGCGCCACAGGTTGGCCGCATGGCGAATGCGCTCCTGGTCCGTGGCTACGAAATTCCAGCGGATGAACCGTTCTTCAGGGAGCGGTTCGCCTCCGAAGGCGAGAAACCGGGCTGGCTCGTTCGCCTTTACTACGATCTCCGCGCCTGGTTTGAACACGATAAGACGATCCGGCCCGTAGGTACCGTCCTGCCCGATGATCTCGATTGCACCGCTGACGACGAAGATCGCTCGCTCGATATACTCACCGTCGATCCTGTAGCGCGCTCCAGCCTCTAGCTGGATTTCTGCAGAGAAGAGGTCAGAGAAGGTGCTGGCAGGTGATCGACGTCCGTGCAGTGCGCCGGCGAGAAGCTTCATATTGATGCCCTCACCATCGCTCGTTGGCAGTTCATGGGCGCCAAGGTGCTGGAAGAGCGGTGCAGTCTCTTCCGATTGCTTGGGAAGAGCGATCCAGCTCTGCAGACCCGTGAGTTTACCCCCTTCGTTGCGGACATGTTCCGGCGTCCTCTCGGAGTGAACAATGCCGGAACCGGCGACCATCAGATTGACTTCCCCGGGGCTGATCGACTGCACGTAGCTTTCGCTGTCACGATGCAGCAGCTCACCTTCGAGAAGGTAAGTGAGTGTTGAAAGGCCGATATGTGGGTGAGGGCGGGTATCAATCCCTTCTCCAGCACCAAACCGCACGGGCCCGAAACTGTCGAGGAATATGAATGGCCCGACCATTTGGCGCATAGCCGCGGGCAGGGCTCTTCGGACGGAGAAGCCTCCTAGGTCTCGGGTCGAGGGCAGGATAACCTGTTCGATGTCAGCGTTAGACAAATAGGACATTGTCAGCTCCGGCGGTTGAATTCGATGGAATGAAGGTAGGTCCACTAGACGTTTCGGAAAACTCAGATAATTTCGGCGAAAACGTTCGAGGAATTAGAAATGTCAGACCCCGGCCAACCAACGCTTGATCAGCTCAAAGTTTTCATCACGGTCGTCGAGACAGGCAGCTTTGCGGCGGCGTCCAGGAAGCTCAACCGTGCCACGTCGGTGATCAGTTACACGATTGCCAACCTCGAAGCTCAGTTGGGGGTCACGCTCTTTGATCGGCTCTCGACCAAGAAGCCGCAGCTGACGTTGGAGGGGAGGACGGTCCTCGCCGAAGCCAAGAGCGTCGCCCATGGCATCGACAATCTCCGGGCTAAAGTAAAAAGCATGCTCCGCGGCGTGGAGCCGGAGGTGCACCTTGCGCTGGACGTTATGCTGCCGGCGGCACGCGTCATGGATGCGCTGAAGGCGTTTCGAAAAGAGTTTCCAAGCGTATCTCTTCGGCTGTATGTCGAAGCCTTGGGCGCCGTGACGCAGATCGTGCTCAATCGAACCGCCGCGATCGGCATCAGTGGCCCACTCGATGTCGAAATTGCGGGCCTTGAGCGCATCGGGGTGGGCTTCGTAAAGCTGATCCCCGTCGCCTCGCCGGATCATCCCCTCGCGGGCGGCTCTCATCCCCCGGGTGCCGCCCGAGGCCATATCCAGCTGGTTCTGACAGACAGATCACCTCTTACCCAAGGGCACGAGTTTGCTGTCGTCGGGAACCATACGTGGCGCCTCGCTGATCTTGGCGCGAAGCACATGTTGCTCAAGGAAGGCATTGGCTGGGGCAACATGCCCGAACCAATGGTGAGAGATGATATAGAGGCAGGCCGTCTGGTGCACCTTGATCTCCCCGACTGCAAGGGCGGTCCTTATCGCCTTCAGGCTGTTTATCGAACGGACACTCCTCCAGGACCGGCCGCCCGCTTTCTTATCGACCATTTCCAGAGCCAAGATATCGATGATCCGATAGCGGCTGGTTAAAATTCTGGAAACACGCGAGCGAGAAGTTTGACGTGTCTCGATGCAGTATACAGATCACCGGACCCCGCATCGCCCGGGGGACGTAAATGTTGCCGTCAACCAGATGGCGTGTACGCTGGCGGTCGCAAGTCGACTCTTAACCAAGAAATACAGCGCAAATCATTTTATGGTTGCGACCCGCCGGACCAACGCGGTGAGGACGAGTACTCGGCGATCACCGAAAAGCAGCATGTTATCAGGTGCTTAGCTGATCTATTTCATGGGTCGAAGGTTCGCATCCTTTCAAGTGCTTAATCGGACACATTCAGTGCGGCTCGCAAGGTATCGTTGATGCGCTCTTGCCATCCCGGACCGTCCGCCTGAAAATGCGCAAGGACATCGCTGTCGATCTTCAAGGATACAAGCTCCTTGGTGTTGGGGATTGCAGGCCGTTCAACGGCTGGCGCTGCGACCTTCTTCGCCGGTTTGAACAGCGCCTCGGCTGCGTCTTTTGGATTGGATGGTCGTCGGGGTGTTGCCATGGTCATATATCCTCTTGTGTCGTGCGCTTGAACAGCGCAGACGGTCAATTTCTACTTTCAGGCCGTATGTTCAAAACAGCGGTGGTCGCACCCCACATTTAGTGGACAGCCGAAAGAACGCAATTGCTGCTGATAAACTGGTCAGCCGCCCCTCAATCCCGAAGAGAACGCATATCGCGAAGGTTACTCCAAGTTAGCCAATCAACATGCTACCTTCGCTCTTTCAGTAGCACTTCCTCCTTGCACCACCAGGATCAGGCAGAAGCCTGTGCACCTAGACCAAACGAGACCATCGCCGCTTCACAAGCACGCGTAAACCGCATCGACGGACCTTCTTTGCCGGCGGCAAGTTTGCTGACGCGTGCTCCCTCCAACAGCATGGATAGCGTATCAGCCAAAAGTTCAGGATCGCTTACACCTGTCGCACGACAAAGATCGGCGAGCCGGGAATGCTGTTCCATCTTCAACGTTTCTATTATCGCATGTGCAGGGTGTCCTTGCTCCTTCAACTCTACCGCAGCATTGGCCAAATCGCATCCATAGGGCTCGCTGGAAAGACATTGTGCGCGCGCTTTAACCCATGCCGTGAGCTGAGCCCTCGGGTCGCCCGGGTTCTCTTTTTCGAGATCTTCCCAGGCCTTATTGAGCGTTCGAGAACTGTGCTTGAGTGCTTCACACACAAGATCGTCCTTGGAACCAAAATGTCGGTATAACGTCATCTTGTTGGTCGAGGCGGCTTCGGCAATGGCATCAACACCGATGCCGCGTATCCCATGTTCACGAAACAGTTGACAGGCCGTTGACACAATCCGGTCACGAGGTGGGATTTTCTGCTCAGAAGCACGATCAGATGTTTCGGATTTCATGAGTTTAATTTTTACCCTGAAGCGGTGTTGACATGCGTGTTACCGATCGGTAACTATTCAAATGTTACTTACCGGTAACACCTTGGCGCGAGCCCGTCAAGCAATCGCCCGCTTTCAGAGCCTGGGAATTATCAAAAGGAGACTGAGATGAGACACACGATAGACGAGATGACGCTCTCCGAGATTTTTGCAGATCCACTGATTCGTTCAGTCATGCGCGCCGACGACGTGGGTCTGGACGAATTTAAAGAGTTGATGCATTCGGCGGCGACGTCCTTGACGACACGCAATGGCGCAGCATTTGCTGGACAGTTTGAAACGACCGGGCCTGCAGCTTCATCGAAGCGTGCACTCGTAACCGCCATGCAGCCCTTGTTCGCAGGTTTCTTTAAGCCTTGCGCTGCCCATATGTGAATGTGGCCTGCATCACCATCCCGCAAGTCGGGTTTAACCGCGGTGATACAACATGGCCCCATTTCCAGACATCCGTTCTCTCCAGGGTATGCAGAAGCATACGTGAAGGGCTCATCGCTCCGCCCGGTTTGCAGAGGTCGAATTGCACTAGACTTGCTGAATTCGCAAATACAATTAGCCCAACATGAATCGCTGTCGCATAGAAGACGGGCTGAAGGTTCGTATCAGTTCAAGGCGAAGACGGCTGGTTGCAATGCTGATCGCATGTGCCTAAGACCCATGCTGTATATCCCATTGACATATCCCAAGCGAAGAACTATATGGGCTACGTCGTTATCGATGCAATTCGGAGGCATGCATATGGAGCAGGGTGCAGTATTCCAGAGCAATCGGAGCCAGGCAATACGTTTGCCAAAGGCGGTCGCTTTGCCCGATGACGTAAAGCGTGTCGATATCGTTGCGGTGGGACGCACTCGCATCATTGCACCAGTCGGTGAGATCTGGGACAGTTGGTTTGAAGGAGCGGAGGCGACATCCGACTTTATGATTGAGCGTGAGCAGGCTGCTTCGCAGGAGCGCGATGCATTCTAATGCTGAAGTATATGCTGGACACCAACATCTGTATTTTTACGATCAAGAATCGACCTCAGCAAGTGCGCGATGCATTCAATCGCTCACATGATCAGCTTTGCATCAGCTCGGTCAGCCTAATGGAATTAATTTACGGAGCGGAAAAGTCAGCCAGTCCAGAAAAGAACCTTTCCGTTGTGGAAGGCTTCGCAGCGCGTCTCGAGGTGCTCTCATACGATGAATTGGCAGCAAGCCATACCGGTCAATTGCGAGCCGAACTGGCGCGCAGTGGAGCTCCGATCGGTCCATATGATCAGCTGATTGCTGGGCACGCGCGCTCGCGCGGACTGATTGTGGTTACCAATAATCGCCGTGAATTTGATCGCGTACCCGGATTACGAGTGGAAGACTGGACTGTCTAGCTTCAAATATTGATCACCGCCGGATTTTCGTAAGCATTCAACTGCCGGGTCGCGCAGGCCGCCGATGCGGAATTCATAAAGATGATAATTCCACCATTTGAAGGCAGCCTGAATACTAAGATGCAGATGCTCCAGGTTCCAGTGCACCGGCAGGACTAACTGACGCCAGACCTCCGGGTCAAGCTCGTCGATGGAAACCCTGATCTGCACAGCGTTTGCGGCTTTAAACATTCCACGAATGAACACGGTAGCGGGAAGACCGTCAATGTGTACGATCGGCTTGTCCCTGACAACCATCTGCCGCTTGTGCAGCCGTCCGTGCACACTATCTCTGGCGTAAGCCAGAACTGGAACATTACCATGGATCAACACGGGGCCGACATGCTGTCGGAGTTCTATATAGAAATTTTTCCGCCCGACCGCGAAGAGACAAGCGCTTCGGATGCAAGGACCTGCCCTTGTTGCCTAAAGCTGCGGCCAGCCTCGAGCATGGATGACGATGGCTGCGGGATCTGTGACGAATGTCTGGAACCATGAACGACGTCGGCGAAACGCCGTCCCCTGCTCTGGCGATGTTCGAAGACGCGCTTGGCAGATTGCCGGACGGCTATGTCGACGGAAGTTTTAGCGGTCGACCATGGGGCGTGACAGTCAAGCGGTCGCAGGATGGCAAACGGGCCTGGCTTTATGGCGAGGAGCACGGCGGAACGGAGATCGTCAGCTTCAATCTCTATCGACTGGCTGGGCCGGGTGCGGTCCTGAAGCCATGCGAAATGTCCTCCACCAAGGTTATTCAATTCGTTCTCGGTTTCGAACCACTTTGCCGAGGACGCGTCGCTTGCCTGACGGTGGCAAGAGAATAAGCACGCGCTTCATGTTGCATTGCAATATACGCATGGCTGCGCTGCGATCTGAACGCTGGCGATCGAGGCAGCTTCTGCTATTTTCAGATCGTCGAAGCGATGCACCTCCTCCCGCAAAGCTTCGTATTATCGGGCGACCCACTCCTCCTCCTCCCAAGGGGCGCCTGACGGAACAGCGGCACTCCTCCTCCCAGCCGTTGTTCATCATTTCGGAAAGCCTGTCACACCTCCTCCCGCGGCAGGCTTTTTCGTTTTTTGATTGTTTCAAGCTTTGTTTTCAGGCGTCAAAGCAGACTGCCCTGTTCCACCGGCTTTCCGGATTTGGACACGATGGTGGATCCGTACGGTTCGCGGGACGAGATGATCAGCGCATCATTCGGTAACCGACGGGCCAGTCCCTTGGGCTTTTCCCATGACGCCCGCATCCAGGTTTCCGTCTCTTTCTTCGTCAGCAGAAGGACAGGCATGGCCTTGTCGTGGATTGGCTTCACGAGATCGTTGGGATCCGTGGTCAGAAAACCATAGAGATCGTCGGTCGTGAGCCCGTCTCGAACCTTCCGGACGCTTTGCCATTGCGGCACATGGATGCCGGCAAAGAACATCAGCGATTTTGCCTCATCGCGGGCAAACCAGGCATTGGGCACAATGCCACCATCCTGTTTGCTCGCCGGATCCGGCTCGGCAAAGCTGGTGACAGGGACGAGGCAACGATGCTCCACGCCGAACCATCGCGTCCAGTGCGGGAAATTGAGCTTGCGCACGTTTGTCGTGCCGCGGTCGGCCTCCATGCGGATCAGCTCCTCGAGATCAAATGGCTTGCCCTTGGCTGCGAGCTTCTCGGCCTTGGCTTTGGCTGCTCTCTCGAGTGCGAAACGCGGCGAGGGCAGGCCCCATCGCGCATGCACGAGCTGCTTCTTTCCGTCAGCCGTGTTGCGCACGACCGGCCCCATCTGGTCGGGGGGATTACCAGCTTTCACCAGCCAGGTCGACTTGCTTAATTCCAAGGAGATGAAAATTGCGCCAAGATCGACGAGAGTGGCGGTCGGCGCTTGAGATTGATCTGCTGTCATCGGCATGGTTGGCCTCCAGAGAGTTTTCTAGCGACCTCACTCTGCCACGGTGCAGGCCGCTACTCACCCCTGATGGGATCTCAAGGCGGGCTAACAACCATCTTGGGCGAAAAGCGCTTATGTAAAGATTTACCCAACTTTACATGGTCCTGACCCCATTTAACGTTCGTTTTGTTAGGTTGAAACCGCTGGCTTTATTGGGCGTCGGAACGTCCCGGCTCTTGGTGAAGCCAACAGGGCCCCTCCGATTGCTGAAGCTCCCCAGCCGGCAATCGGGGGGCTCGAATGGAATGGTATCCTCGAAAGTAGAGCGACTAAGTCAGTTTTCTTGTTCCGGCAAGCTAACGTCATAGGTTGATGCTTGACCCCTATATTTACCCATCACCCACTGTGAGCGTAAAATGATTGGACGATATTCGAAAATTACAGCAGTAGCACTTATGGCAGTAACGATATTGTTGATGCTGACGCTTCTCATTGCAGATTTGCCAGTTTCGCGAATTCCAGGGCTGTTGACTGGGGCGTATTTTATCTATCTGCAATGCGGATTACTATGGTCATTGCTGAGCAGGTGCGGAACCGGCCGATTGTTTCGGCCCCGCTAAAAACTACAGAGATTGGCTGTGGCTAAATGCCATACTCATTGCGCGAATGCCGATATGACCAAATGCATCGAAAAATTGTGCACTGCCTCGAGCGACATCTAATGGCGATGTATCAACGGGTGCTTGCTAGTCGCGGTCCTTCACGAACGTCAGTGATCTTCTGTTTTGAGGAATCGATTTCACCACCCCAGCCACCGCCTAGAGCTTTGTTCAGGGCGATGTAGTAAGTTGCAACATCCGATCGCGTTTCAATCAAATCCTCTTCTACGGAGTAAAGCGACCGTTCCGTATCCAATAAACTGAAGAGATCGTTATCACCGGTTCTGTTGAGTTCGGTTGATATCTGTAAAGTGTGCCGATATCGTTGCACGGAGACAGCGAGTTTCGACTGCCGAATTCTCGACTGATTGACCGCCACGATGGCGTTCTGGACGTCTTCCATGGCGGACAGAACGGTTGATTGATAGGTAAAGTAAGCTTGGTCTCGCTGGGCCTTCGTGACATCAACGGCTGCCTGCAGTTTGAACCGCCCCGGCTTTACCGGAGACCGTTTGGTTTAAGTTATGCGGCCATGGCTGGCGCGTCCAGCATGGCGTAAT
>NZ_JBAKFW010000027.1:0-20006 GCF_036888815.1 Agrobacterium sp. CCNWLW155 | reverse complement strand
AGCGTTTTGACATCGACGGTTGGACCCGCCGGCTCCGTCTTGGTTTCATCGCCGAAAACGCCTGTCGCCCCCTCAAGGAGCTGGTCTTTCCATTGCTTGATCTGGTTGGCGTGCACATCGAACTGCTGGGACAACTCCACCAGCGTCTGCTCACCTCGGATAGCGGCAAGTGCCACCTTCGCCTTGAAAGCCGGGCTGTGGTTCCGGCGCGGTCGTCTCGTCATGGTATCTCCTGTTCCCGGCATCTAAGCCGAAGTCAGGCAGAAATTCCACTTATCCCCGCTGTTCAAATTTCCCGAGCCAGCTCTTGCGTGCTTGGCGCGTTTCGAACGCACATCATCCGCTCTGAGAAAGCCAAGACTTCATAAAGGCGGATGCTCTACCACTTGAGCTACAAGCACAATTTTGAATTGCCCAATTCCGGACGTACTGTCAACCACGGCGCTGCGAACGATTTTGTCGAAGCAGTTGGAGTTGCGCCTGCAGTCACGCGACCATCGGGTTCCGATCCAGCTTCGCCCGATATACCGGATGACGGTGCGACACGATCGCGTCAACCAGTGCCGGCGGCTTCGAACCTGTCAGCAGCAGCATCTTGCCGGTCTTCATTTCCAGGATCTGATCGGCGGTCATGAGCTTCTGGCGCTGCTCAGCGGTTGAGGTCTTGCGGGCCTCGCCGAACTTCGCGGTCGACTGCCTGGTGCGGGTCAGCACTGTCTGATCACCAAGAGCGTTCGCGGCCCAATTGGCGGTTTCGAACTCCGCTCTGCCGAGGCCGAAAATGCGGGTGGTGACGCAGGAGCCGAGAATGCTGGCGGTGTCGCCCTTGCCGTAGACGCTTTCGATCTGGCCCTTGTCCTGGGTAATGAACAGTGCCTCGATGCCGCAGCCGGCGGCGACGTTGGCGATGTTGATCAGCTTTTCCATTCTGCCGAGACGAACAAACTCGTCCAAGACCAGCAGCACGTTCCTTTTCGGCTTCTTCGCGCCTTCGAGGCGTACGGCCATGCCGAGAATGATGTTTGTCAGCAATCGGAGAAAGACTGCCTGGGCTTCTACCTGGTCGAGTGGCACGACCATGAAGAGGTCGGCGCGGCCCTCGAACAGGTTTCCGAGCGAGCATGTCGAGGTGCTGAGAAAGGCGCGCAATTCGTCGGAACGCGCCCAATCGAAAGCCTTCTTGATCGTCGTTTTGATCGCGCCGCGCTCGTTCTCGCCGGCTGCGAGGAAGGTGGCAGCGGCGGCAGCAGGGCGGGTGCCGAAGGTTTCCGGCGCTCCAGCCCATTCCGTCAGGGTCTTTTCAAAGCCTGCGGAAAACAGCAAGTCCATGACGGTGATCAGGTTGCGATCGGCTTCCGTGCGCCTTGTCATGACGACCTCGATCACGGCGGCAATCATGGATTTCGCCATTTCGGCAAAGTGCGCGCCGTTTCCGCTTTCCGGCCGAACAAGGCCTTCGGCAATGACTTCGATGTCGCGGACGAGGTGCGCTTGCCGGATATAGTCGAGCGGATTGAAGCTGTACCTCGACGGCTCGATGACGCTGAAGGGATTGAGAACCACGACCTGACGCCCGAGCGATTGGCGATAGCGGCGGGTGACGGCGAAGTTTTCTCCCTTGATGTCGAGAACGGCGACCGGGCCGTCATGGTCGATGATGGCGGGAATGACGACGGACACGCCTTTTCCGGCGCGTGTGCCGGCGATGGCGACATGATGGCCTGCACGCCATCCGGTTTTCGGGTTGGGGCGGTAGCGCAGCATTGCACCGCCGGAGAGACCGAGCGGCAAGCCGCTGTCGTTGTGCCGGAGCTGGCGCAGCTCGTGGCGGTTCATCCACCGTGCGCGCCATGGGCCCTGTTTGGAAATGCGGCTCGATGATGCCGGGGCGGCAATCGAGATCGCTCGCAGAATGAGGAACAGCGGCACAGGCAGGCCAATGGCGAGGCTGGTTTGCACGCCAAGCTTTTGCGCCTCAGTGAAGCGATCCCAGGTCGAAACCATGCCTCGAATGCTCTCGATTCCGGAATAGCCGGCATTTCGCCAAGCCTTGAAGCTGTCGAGCAGGACGCCGGCCGCAATGGTCGGGTCGGTAAGGGCGAGAGCAGACGCGGCAAGGAGGGCAGCCCCCACAGCCAAGCCCGACGCGCTGCGGACGCGGCCCTGGGTGTCTCCTGCCAAGGTTAGCAGCGCAAACCCAAGAAACATGACGAGGATCGCGGCGCGCGCGTTCTGGTAGATGGGTGGCCAGAACAAGGGCGTTGTTTCCATCAGCAGGAAACCTGCCGCAACCACGGCAATGGAAAGGGCATAGCGATAGGGCTGAATGATCAAATTCATGAATCGAAACTCCAGAAGGAAATAAGGGTCAGTTGCGACCGTGACCGGGCGCGATCGGTCGGCCTGTCACGTCTGCTGCGCGACCGCCTCCAGCATCGCTTCGGCTTGCTCCAGCAGGGCGAATGCTTCCATCAGCCCGGTTGAGGCCGTGCCGCTGGAAGGATTGCCGGAGGCGAGCCAGGCGTTCATGAAGGTAGCCTGTGACGCGATGAGCGATTTCAGCGATCCTTCCAAAGCCGCTTGCCGATTTTCGATCATGTCGGTCGAGCGTTTCTCCAGCGCCTCGAATTGCGCGGTTCCGTTCTGCAAGGCGTTCATCAACGTCTCGACGTAACCCAGCAATTCGCGTTCCAGCGGCGACAGGGTCTCGGGCATCGGTGGTCTGGTGGTTTCGGTCATCGGTCAATCTCCCTGGGCGATCTTCAGGCATGGGGTTTTGTCGGTCCCTGCCTGGCAGGTGATCAGTTGAAGGCGGTTGACGTCCCAGGTGAGGACTTTGCCGCTGCCGGTCTGGTTGATCTGCAAGCCCAATTGCCAAAGGCTGGCGCTCTGGGCGCGGTCGATCATCAGACCCGCCCAAAACCAGCTCGCGGTGAAGCTCAACAGGATGATCAGAAAGGCCACCGCGCCCATGGTCAGGAAGAACGGCTGCACCATCGACCGAAGCCGGTTCACGTCCGCCTCGGTCGTCGCCAGTGCCTCGCTCAAGTGCTGTCGGTTCGCGTCCGTGAAGCTGCGGATATCGGTCTCGATTGTAGCTTGCGCGCGCCTCAAGGCTTCGCTCCAGTCGGTCTCGAAGCTCATCGGGAGCGATGGCGTCGAGCCGGCTTCCGGAGCGGCTGGGCTCGCCAGACGATCTTTCAAGCGCTCGCTCAAGGGTATTCTCTCGGGTCCAGTCTTCACGGAACAGGTCTCCTTTCAGGCGCCAGCGCTCGTCCGTCTCGGGATCGCGTACGGTGATGTAGTTTTTTCCGGTGCGCGGCAGGTCGAACCCCGCCGCCGTCAAAGCCTCGGTCATGTTCGGGCGGTCACAGATGCCGCCGGTCTCGATGCGCTGGACGATCCAGTCATGGATCAGCTCGCGGGCATCGCCGCGCCTGACGCTTTCGATGAGGCTGACGGTCTCGCGGGCGCGCTCTGGCGCCATTGGGTCATTCCAGCCGTGTTCCTTGTTCAGAACATCGCGCAGGGCGTCGTAGTGCTTCTGGTAGCCGGGCGGCGCGATATTGAGGCTGCGCCCGCTCGCAAGCTCCATGCGTGGCGTCACAAAATGCAGCTCGACGCGTCCCTCGTGGGTATGGCGGACCCAAAGCATATCGCGCTGGTCGGCTTCGAGGCCGGCAAAGGCAAGGTTCTCGAAGGCGTCCATCACCTGCCGTTGCTGGGCAGGGCTCGGCGCGTCTTCCGCCGTGAAGGCGATGACTCCGGCCCGATAGGTCCACTGGTGCGGGCAGGCGTCGATCAGCGCGCGCATGCGGTCTGCATCGCCACGCAGCACCTCCGGCAGAGGCTCGCGGGCAAACAGCATGACGTCGCCGCGCTCATCGCGGATCGCATTGCGGTTCTGGTCGTAAGCGACGACGTCGCGCTCGACCAGGTAGTCAACCGGCCCCGATCCGCCGCCCTGGCCGTTTCGGAAAAACTTGATCAGCACGGCGCGTCATCCTTGGCCGTGAACTGCTCAAGGGTTTCCGATAGCGCCCGCTCGATGGCGACCAGGCGCGTGGCAACCGTGATTGCGTCGATGGCGGACACCTGGCCCTGAACCTGGGCCGCGTTCAGCCATCGCGCGATCTGGTTGAGGTTGCCGCCGATCCGGGCGACGGCGCGCACCAGCTCCGGGTCCACCTTCGGAACCGGACGGCGGCGGCGCGCCTCGGTGAGGCCGAGCGCTTCCCGCATCAGCGTGGCGAAGGGCAGACCGGCCCGCGCAGCGCGGGCGGTCAGCGCCTGCTTTTCCGATGCGGTGCAGCGGAAAACCACGACGGCATTGAGTTCGCCTTTGGGCGATCGCCGCGTGCTCTTGGTGGGGGTTGAAGGGGAGGCCTGCCTCCCCTCACAAGGCTTCCTGTCAGAAGGCTCGCCGTATGACAGGGGTCGCCTTGCTCCCTTCAAATCGCCGTCCGTCATGACGCCCTCGGAAGGTCGGTTTGTCGGGGAGTTTCGGTGGCAATGTGGTCACGGCGGCGGCTGAAGAAAGCGATCCAGTCCAGCGCACCTGGGCTCGTCTCGTCCGGTGGCCAATATCCCGGCAAGGCATAACCTGGCTTGCCGGTTTTCACGGTTCGCAAGCCCAGGGTTTCGATAGATGGAAGCCTGTGACGGCGTAGCCAGGCGCACCACTGCTCGACCTGATCCGCCTTGGTCTCAGCCACGAAAACGAGCGGGACGGCTCGCCGCGTCTCGACGCGCAGCGGGGCGTAGTCGTGCGGGTTAGGTCTATTTATTTTTTCTTTCTCTGGGTTTGGTGGACATATTTGTCCCCCTTCGCCGGACACATCTGACCGCCTTTCCGGAGGAATTTGACCGCCTTTGTCAGGGTAAAGGGTGACAACTTTGTCCGTCTTTTCCCGGGCGTCCGATGCGCGTAAAATCGATGGTTCTGAGGGACGATATTCCGTGTTGTACCCGACGCCATTTCCGCGCTGGATGTCGAACCATCCTTTGACCTCAGGTTCATGGACGGCGCGCTGAATAGTCTTGACGCTCTTGCCGGTCGCGTCGGCAATCGTTTGATAGGACGGCCATGGGGCATCGATACCATCGGGCAGAATGATCTCCGTGTGAACGACACCGGTCTTTGCGGTGAAGTCATGGATAATGCCGTCACGCTGGTTGAGGATTTTGCTGGCGGTGCGATAGGCGATGGCGGCGACGGCACTTTTGCCGGCACTGCGGCCGACCGGTTTTACACTGCAATGATAGATCGCCATGCCGGTCTCCCGATAAAACGCGCCGGCAGAAAAACCCGATTCCGCCCCGTCCCGGCCGCGGGTCACCGGAAACAACCGGACGTCAGCCCTTCGATGTCTTGCCTGTCGCCGGGGCGCCAACTCGTAAGTGCGCCCTTGTCGAATTCAGTCTAGCGGGACGGGGGATGGCTGGCTCTATGGTGAATTCACCAGAATGCGCTGCAAAACGATCCCCGCTACCATCGGCCCTGTGACACCGGGAGCAATGGAGATGGTGATGGATGCGGTCAGGTTCAGGGAAACGAAACGACGGTCAGGGACAAGGGGTGCCCGGCAAAACAACGGCACCGGAACGGACCGGGAAAGCCCCAGGCTGGCGGTGCTGATCGATGGTGACAATGTCTCGCCGGAAATCGTCGACCGGCTGTTCGGCGTGATCGCGATGCTGGGAGATGCAACGGTCCGGCGTCTCTATGGCGACTGGACACAGGCAACCATGAGGGGCTGGAAAAGCCGGCCTGGCGATCACGCCATCCAGCCGGTGCAGCAGTTTGCAAATTGTCCGGGAAAGAACGCCACCGATGGCGCCATGATCATCGATGCGATGGATCTTTTGCACCGGAACCGCCTCGACGGTTTCTGCATCGTCTCGAGTGATGGCGACTTTACCCGGCTGGCGGTACGCATCCGCGAAGAGGGGATCGCCGTGCACGGATTTGGTGGCCGGCAGACACCGTCTTCCTTCATTGCCGCCTGCAGCAGCTTTACCCGTTTCGACAGGCTGCGGCCGTCCAAAGAAATGCGGTGGCTCTCCGCCACAACAGCAGACGCAACACAGGCCGCCGGCAGGCAAACAGATCTCTCCGCCCATGTCGAGCAGCAGATGCTGGCGATGATGGAAGAGGCCGTGTCTGCCAGCAGGGAAGAAGATGGCTGGTCACCTTTGGCAAAGGTCGGTCTCTGGCTTGCCCTGCATGAGCCGGCGTTCAATCCGCGCCACTTCGGTTTTGCCGGACAGGGCGGTTTCGTTGAGGCCTGCCCTGCCATAAACGTCCGGCGCTGTGGCGAGGGCGGTCATCTGGTGCGGGTGAGGCTGGTGGAGAACAAGGCCCCCACAGCTTGCGAGGTAACCCGTGATGGTGCGTAAACCGGTTGCCCGTCGCATCGAGGAACTGGAGGCACGCAAGCGCTCGCTGAGGGCACGGCTTGCCGCACGCGAACGGCGGCTTGAGGTACGGCGGAAAATGCTGCTGGGCACGTGGGTGACCGGCGAACTTCGGAAAACAACCGCGGAACCGGACGTGCAGATGCTGCGCGACCTGCTGCGGCGTCAGCTGCCGCAGATGACGCTGCGGGATGCCGATCGTCAACTGCTTGAGGATTTGCTCAATGAGGAAAACGCGGACGGGAACGGTTGACGTTTGCTGGCGGTTGGCGGGAGCGTGCCTGACCGTGTCCGGTGCTGGTCGGCGTTTTCAATCATTGTGGTGCCATGAGGTGTGGCGAACAGGTCGCTCGCACTTGTTTACCCCCGGTTTGTCGCTCTCCTGCCTTCGGAAAAGGACAAGGAAAAAGCCCGGCACGATGGCCGGGCTTTCGCTGTTTCTTGTCCGAGTGGATCAGAATTTTACGCCGAGGCCGACGCGGATTGCATGCTGGTCGACATCTGCGTTGATTGCAGCGCCGCCGAAATTGAAATCCTTGTCGCCGAAGTCGGTGTAACGGTACTCGATGCGTCCGAACACCATGTCGGTAAACGCGTAGTCGAGACCAACGCCGACGGTGTAACCGTTGAAGGTTTCCTTCACGTCGGCAACGCCTGGAACTTCCGCATAGCCGCGGGCGTAGGCCCAGCCTGCGGTACCATAGACCAGTGCACGGTCAAATGCGTAGCCAACGCGGCCGCGGACCGAGCCCTGCCAGTCGAACCCGTAGTCGAAGCTTGTGCCCAGAATAGTGGCGGAATCGTCGCCCCAGTTCTTTTCGAAGTCTGCTTCAAGGCCAACGACCCAGCTGTTGCCAAGGTCATAGTTGAAACCGACGAACCCGCCGGCAAGAGCGCCGTCAAAGTCTGCGGATGTTTCACCTGGAAGGCCCACGATCGAAGCGTCGTTTTGATTCCAGCCGTAACCGGCCTGGACACCGGCTGTAAATCCGGTCCAGCTGAACAGCGGTGCAACGTCTGCTGCCGGGGCTGCAGGAACTTCTGATACGGCATCGGCCGCCATTGCAGTCGATGCGGCGAGCACGAATGCGATAGTCGATACGATTTTCTTCATAGTCTCTGAACTCCCTTACATGAGAGATCATTCATATGCGTTTTCCCTGAAAAATGATGTAACCTTTGTGCAACGCCCACGATCTCGGCGACTGTCTGCATAAACTGGAGACTGCCCGGGCGCGGTGGGAAGTCGCTTGCGATCGCGCTCGTCAGGGTAATTTTACGGGCCTTTGCCGGCCGCAGATGTCTTTGCAAGGCCAAGGCCGTCACCCAAGTTGACGTTCGATTGCGGCCTTGTCGATGACCGACCAGACCCTGCGGATTTTCATGTGCTCAAATTCGTAGAACACATGCTCGCAGAACTGAACCCTCCTGCCATTGACCGGAAGGCCCATGAAGGTGGCCCCGGGCGTGCAATCGAACGAAAGCCGGGCGGCGACCCGGGTCGCGCCGCTGACAAGGATCTCTGCCTCGAACCGCAGGTCGGGAATGTCGGCAAAGTCGTTCTCCAGCATGTCGCGATAGCCCGACAGCCCGAATGGTCGGCCGTTGTGTTCGACTGTATCGTCGACGAAGGTGCCGAGTTCATCGAAGGCCTGACGGTTGAGGCAGTCGAGATAGGCGAGATAGATGTCGTGAAGTGTCGGCATGGGTTTCTCCATATCGATTAAACGTCAAACCGGTTCCGGCATCAGCGCCGCGGCAGCCGTTTCGTGCGAGGCTCGCCAGTACGTTTCGCCGGCAGAATAACGGTCCGTTACTGAGCAGGCGCAGTTTTGGATGGTCA
Organism: Agrobacterium sp. CCNWLW155; assembly: GCF_036888815.1. Taxonomy (NCBI): domain Bacteria; kingdom Pseudomonadati; phylum Pseudomonadota; class Alphaproteobacteria; order Hyphomicrobiales; family Rhizobiaceae; genus Agrobacterium; species Agrobacterium sp. CCNWLW155. The sequence continues at coordinate 11,746 of NZ_JBAKFW010000027.1, read as the reverse complement.
ACCGGTGACGAGTTTGCAACTGCCGCTATGAAGCCGGTAGAACCCGTCCTGCGGAACGGGAAGTTCGGGCATCTGCACCGGGGTTGCCATCATTTTTTAACCGGATCAGCGGCGGAAACGCCGAGCGCGACTGCCAAGGGCAACCTGGCTTTCTCCGGCATCATGGCGAGTCCTGAAGTGATCGCTTCCTGCCATGCAGGACCGCGTTCCCACGCCTCGTTCCAGGCGTCGGCGAGCGAATATCCTTGCCGTGTTTCCACCAGGGCCTCTGACAACAGGGATGCTTGTTGAAGATCCTTGTCACGCTTTGCTCTGCCCAGGGCATCGTTGCGCCTGCGAGACGCGACAATCAACTTGTGAACGGCATAGCGCTCGGGAGCGGGGACGTTGACGCTGACGCCTTCTCTATACAGCAGCACCGTTCTCACGGGTTCGTAGATCAGATAGTCCAGAAAGCGAAGGTTTTCCGCCGACGCGCCGCCGAGAGCAGGCATGGGTGACGGCTTGCCCGTATGGTCGTTCGACCCGCGGTTCCCCGTCAGGAACTCCACGCGATAGTTGTCCGAGTTCACGAAGGCGACCACACGCGCCTTGTCCGCCTGATGTGGTACCGCTCTGAAGGACGGATCGACGGTATGCAAGACGTCCAGGATTGGTGGCAGGCTGTCCCCAATCTCTGAGCTTATTGCAAAATCCTGGGCGTAGTCGGCGTCGCCCGTCTGGAGCGCGGCATTTGGAAGGCGAACCCCGAGCAGCCCTGAATAGCAGCTGAACGCAACCGAGCCTATGATAAGCGCTCGAAGGCGAAACAATCCGGCATCTGCAAGAGCTTTCGTTACTTCGCCGGCAAAACGTTCAGGCGCCGCCATGCCACCAGTTCGTGTAAGGGCGTTAACGAGCCGACGCCGCTCTCTGAGGTCGTCTTTGACTTCCCTGTGGGCGTGTACCCTCGCGGTTATTTCCGCGTCTGCTTCCGGCCCTACATAGCGCCGCTTGTCACCATCGGGGGTCGGATACTCGAAGTACCAGTAACCCTTGCCTTTAACGGGGACGTTCACGAACCGTCCATTATGAGGGAAGTCGGTGGAGAACTGCCCATCGAACGATCGCTGCGCCAGTTCCGCGAACATTGTCCTGTATGCGAGGTCAATCTGTTTCAAGACATGCGATCCTTGCGGCGACATGTGTCATTATACGGTTTTTTTTCCTTATAACCGGGATCGCGATAAATCGGCACAGTCGTTATAAGGAAATTCAAAAACCCTTATAACGACTTCCATTTGCCCTGGCAACCGGTCGTCAGGGTACTGCCCCTGAAACCGGCCAAGGCAGTTCCAGACAGTTTCGCCGTGACGCAGGAGGTAGATTGTCGGTCCAGACACGCGTGCTTCACCCATTTCCGCGTTATCGGTCGCCATCGATCGATGCATCCAGACGGAAGCGCGTCGATTGCAGCGCATTGATGACCGAGTGCAGGGCAGCCTGTTTGTCCTTGTCCGATACTGACAGGACGTGATGTTCAAAGACGCCGAGATCGGCAAACTGCGCATGAAGATCGGCGACGACAAGCGGATCGCCGAGGCTGTCGCCACCGCGTGCCTGACAGCGTTCGATCGCCTCCTTCACTGTCGTGCGCAGCACGATGTAATGCAGCGGGCGCGAAAGCGCCATGAAGGCCGGCAGCCAGTCCGGTCGCACGACGCCGTCGAGGATGACGAAATAACCTGCCTCGGCGTAGCGACCGGCAACGTCGGCGGCGATCTGCATGATCATCCGGTTCTGTTGATCGGACTCCGGAAGCCAAGGGGCGATGCGGCCGTGCTTGATATAACCCCATAGGTCATCGCTGTGGAAATGCACCTTTGGCACACCGGGCAAGTGCGCGAGCGTTTCGGCGATTGTGGACTTGCCAGAGCCGGGATGGCCGGAGAGAAGGAGTATGTGGCCGGAAAGGTTGTTATGAATGGTCATTGCGCAATCCTTCATTCCACCGGATCGATCGTCAACCGCCTGCTGCCGATCTCGCTGTTCGCGTGATAAAGAGCTGCGCTCGAAAGTCTGATATGGCGCAATTTTTGGGAAAGGATCAGGTGCAATTTCGCTCTTTAGCGAAGATGCTCGCTCGGTACCGTAACTCGCCGTTATATGTGTAGGCGATTTACGGCAACGGAATGTAATTGTCTTTGTTGACGAGAACACCAAACGTGACGTCGTTGTCTACGAACTTCACGCCGGCTTGTTCTAAAACAAAGCGTATATTCTCGATCGTTGATTCCTTGAGGTCCTCACCTTTTTCTAGGCGGACCAGGGTGTTTGTCGATATTCCCGCATGTTCCGCAAGTTCGACAATTCCCCATCCTAAAGCGGCACGCGCCATCCTCACTTGAACAGAAAACATGAAAATCGCCATAATTTAGCGAAAAATATTGCTTCGCTACCAATTCCAGTTACTATCAGATGTCTGCGTTATGCAGGCGGCCGAATCAGGCGTCCTACCGCCTGACTCGACCTGACCACAATCTAGCTATCAGGAGCTTGGATCATGGCTGATTCTGAGAATAGCAGAACTTTACCTAAAATTTCGTGCGCAAATGCATTCCCCAACGAGACGTTTGTCGACAACCTGCCAAGCGTGATCAACCGGCGCAATCTTTTGCCGCTGGCCGCACGGATCCTGCCGATGCTGCTCAACGATCTTCCCTCGCGCACCATTGCCGGACCGGTGCATGCCAAGGAACTGTGGCCGGACTGGTATGACATGTATCAGCAGCGGCTTGCCGCCGAGCGGGAATGCCGGGAACTCGAGGCGCGACTGCTGGAAGAGACCGGCGGTCGTCCTGCTGTCGTGATTGCAGTTGACGATGGTGGTCCATCGGTCGGGACGGTATCCTCTTTCGGGGAGATCAGGGAACTTGCGCCGCGGATTGGCGCTGATGCGGCAGAGAGCGCGCGTCTGGAGTTGCTGAGACTGAGACGGGCATGGAATGCGGCTGACCGTCGCATCGGTTACAGCGCCAGTCTTGCGAAGGCGCAGGACCTTGCCCGGTTCGAGGGTATTGCCGGGCGTGTCCTGATTTCGCTGCAACCCTATTACATCCACGACATTGCCGCCAAGCTTCACTGCATGCTGGTGATGTATGATCCGGAGCTTCGCAATGAAGAGACCCCCTGGCCGGAACTGCGCAAGATGCTGCGTGAGCTGATCCAGCCGCACTGGTCTGTGATCGAACCGCAGTCGCGTATCCGCCTGCTGAGGCCGAAAACACGCGAGAGGCGGTTTCAGGAGGAAAGGGACAGGATTGCCGTGTGAGCGGCGTGAAGCAGGCTCGGCAGCGGTCTGTGGTGACACACACAGTATCGTCGCCGGGCCTTCAGCGCCCTGCGATGGTCAGCCAGTGAAGCACGCCACGCCCTGCCTATGCGGCAAAGCTTGTCACCAGACAGGCGGATGCCAGAAGCAGAGTGACGACGGTGAAGAATATCAGAGCTGCCGCCAGTTCATCGAACCTGCCGTCGCGTTCATTGCGATTCCAGTCATAGGCCATAGCCAACCTCCATCGTTGCTGTGAGGGAAGGGTGGCTCCGCATGGTTAATGAAATCCTAATGTTTGCGAACTGAATATTGCTGGTATCATTTTGCATTTGGCCATCCGAAGATGGCGCCAACCCTCAACTGGCTGGCTTGACGAGGCTGATTTCGGTTTCGCTGTCGAGGACGATATGCAAATCCCGGATCATGCTGGCTGCCTGCAGCAGAGCGCTTCGCACCTCTTCATCGCTGCGCCATCCGCGTTCGATTGACAGGGCAACGGTGTGGATGTCGACGAGACTGTCACGGCCGGGACCGGATGGAATTCCGATTGTTTCGCGCATGTCGCGGATTGTTGTGACGGCCCGTTCCAGCATACGCCGCTTCTGATAGCCATCGAGGTGATCGAGCCTGTTGGCGTCGCGGATGAGCTCGGCAATGAGACTGTTCGTCAAGGTCATGGGACGAGGGTGCCGGGTCGGCTGACGGGCGTCAATGGAAGACCTTCGAGGTAAGCTTCAGGCCCCGAAGTTGACGCCAGGCTGTGATGCCGATGCATCACGGCGCGTGGATACAGACGTGAGGTTTTTTATCGTTATCTCTTAATTATTCCTATTTCTATCATAGCTTTGGTTGGTTTTCCGGAAGTAAAATATGAGGCGTGCATCATGCTGGCCCTTTTTTTGGACGGTCGATGGCTGAGTGCTGAGTGCAGAAATCCGGGGTTGCGTTCCGCTTGTGCAAAATGAGATTATCGGCGCGGAGATTGCCGGAAAGCGAACGTCGATCAGTCTGCGACCTCCCGGGGGATCGTTTGGCGTGGAGGTTGTCTACAGCGACAAAATGGCGGTGAGACCAAAACGGAGTGACGATATGAAAAACGGAGCGTGCACGTTCCGGCGTCGGTACCTCAAGGTATCGACAATCAGCTGCCTTGCCGCATTGTTGAGTTTCGGGGAAGCCGCGGCCACGCCGGCGGATATGACGGTGGAGCGCCTTCTCACCGTCTGTGAAGCGCCCACTGTGCAAGAAGCGATGGTAGGCGGCGACAAACTCGACTGGAAGCGTTTAACCGATGCGGACATTGATGAGTGGCGTCGCAGCTTCGTCGGTTATAATGGCGGTTCTGTTGATGTCGTGGGGTGGCGCCATGAGGGGGAAGGCGGCGCGGAGTTACTGTCGTTCTGGATTGCCGCTGGTCCGAATGGACACAAGGCGTGCGCGTACAACACGCCAAGACCCTCCGGCTTTCTGGATGCGTTATCGGATCGGCTTGGAGCACCAGCCAATCTCGACAAGAATGATGCGATAAATAGCGTAAGTAAATTGGAGGTTCTTAGAATAATGGATGCAGCCCTGAAGGATATGCTGGACAAGCCTGATGAAATGGGTCGTGCGGAAAAGCCGGTGGCCAATACCGAGATCGACGAATTTGAACGCTCGGAAGGCGTCACCCTGCCGGATTCGCTTAAAAGTTTCTGGTTAAGTTACGGAAGCCGCGACCTTAACAGCAAGAAGATCTTTGCTTTCAAGACGAAAGTCGTTTTCCCTGATGGAAAAAAGAAGAAAGCCGACGTCAATGCGATCGCCGGTCCCGGCAAAATGATCGAGGCGCGCCAACGTTACATTGACCCGCTATATGGAAACTCCGGTGAGCGACTGCCCGCAGGCCTTTACCCCCTGACATTCGATAGCGGTTATGGTCACTGCTTACTCGATCTGAATGCAGATACCCACGGACGTATTCTTTATATAGTGATCAAGGCGAAAACCTTCGGCGATGCCGGTTACGGCTGGGATCAGGTCGGAACAGTCGCGAAGGACTTCGATGAGTTCCTGGCTGGTCTGACGCCGGATTATCTCTGACTTTGGAGAGGGGGCGATGCTTCAGGACGCTTATACGCATTTGAGTTCGGTCGCGGAAAGACATACCGACGACATCATCACGACCGCGTTCGAAAACTGGCCTCCGTTGTATAAGGAATTTGCACTGGCACATCCTGTAGCATCTCTTCCCCTGAGTTCAGACGAAATCGAGGTGGTTTTACGCGGGAATTCCGATCGAGCACGCTGGAAACAGCAGGCGATCGCCATACCGGAGATTGCCCTGCATACCATCGAGTTGCGCGGGGGTCGGGTGTTCCCAAAGATTGGCCCGGTCAGTTGGAAGGAAGTACCGACCTTTAGCATTATGGAGTCGTCTGAAGCGGCAGCAATGATACCAGCAATGCTCGCGTCATTGACAAGCCGTATGGCTATCATTCTGGAAGCCTTCGTGATTGGGCAGGTGCCGACGTTCCTGCACTTCTTCCCGGCAGTTGATCTAGCCTCGCACGCAGAGTTGCGGGTCAGGGTTCGCGACGGCAAGATGGTCGACGCAAGGTGGCAGTCCGTTCCGCAAGGTGTGCGTCCAGATGTCGCGATCAAGGAGCGCATAATCAGTACGGCGGCAGAGCTCTGCGCATCGAGTCCACTGCCAAGCTTGCTTTTGGACATCAGTGTGGATTGCAGCGATACGACATCGCCCGCGAGACTCATCGAGATTAATCCCGATATCCCGATAATTTCTACTCCGCCAGACCGTTCAGCTCTTTCGTGACAAGCTCAGGAGGTTTACTTTGCCTGGAATGCCCGTAACGTTGAAAGCACACTGGCACGTCTGCCCGATGATAGATCCTGGGCCTCGGCCGCATATTGGCGGACCGGTCGTCTCTACACAGCAGAATTTTGTAACGGTGGAAGGCGTACCCGTGGCCACGATCGGTGACAGTCTGCTTTGCACTGGAGTGCCTACGACATCAGACAAGATCACAGGTGGGTCTTCGATCGCCAAGATAGAGGGCAAGAGGATTGCCCGTATTGGCGACTCCTGCGCGCATGGCGGAAGGCTGGTGCAAGGAGTGCCTTGGATTACGTTCGACTGAAAGAGCTGGCTCGGGAAAACTGCACAGCCCGGATAACATTCGCTCGGGGATCGATGAACTGCACCTCGACCTCCTCCGCTTCGAAACTTCTCATCATCGAAGACATGATCCCGCTTGATGGCTTCCATCGGGCGGGATATCGGCGGCAAGCCGTCATGGAAGTTGCGCCGGCTTTCGATCTACCTGGGCTTGTCCTGATTTCGACCGGTGGCAACGGTCATATCATCAGGAGGATTTATCCTGAGATCGATATCGTCGGAGAAGCGGTCAGTTATCCCCAAACACTTGGAAAGCGATGTTCCGCCCCTCAACTCGAAATGATAGCCCGCCTGTTTCTGGGCGGCAATTCGCATATATTGATCCATTTTAATGGGGCGATATCGATGGTTCCCCAATTGGTTGACCCATTGTAGTGGGGCCATTCCAAGGCGCCTTTTGCCAGCTGCGGAGGTTGCAACGCCGGCTTCCGGGCGTGCGGCCTCATGGCACCGAAGGCGGCCGCCATTCTGTCGCTGATCGAGACCGCAAAATCAAAGGTTGGTGGCCGCTTCCGGTTCAATTCATTTGTCAAACCCGGTCACACAAAGGCGGGTCCGTCGCTCCCATTGGATGGCGAGGCGGTTTTGAGATATCCCGGTTTACTCAATTGGGTTGAGTCTTCTGACGAACATCCAAACCGGAATACGGGTTGCCGGGCCATACATGTCGGGGATTTCAAAGGATGCTTCCCTGGGCGCGAGATTTCCCGATCAGGATGATTTAATACCGCAGGGAGTCAAACTTACCGATCGGGAAGCGGCATATTGATCTCTTGGAAATCTTCCTGTACGGTAAGTAATCCGATGGAGGTTAACGATGTTCAGGTCTGCGCGCGATTTCGGCGCTGCTATCAGGGAAAGACGCAAAGCGCTTGGCTGGACGCAAACCGGGCTTGCTGCCCGTTCCGGAACGGGTGAACGCTTCATCGTCGAGCTTGAATCCGGCAAACCGAGCTGCCAGCTCGAAAAGGCGCTGATCGTCGCGCGCACCGTCGGCATCGAGATCGGCGATCTCCGGACCGTTCGGGCTGCTCCATCCACGCTGGACGATGACCTCAGCTTCCTGCCGACGTTCGGTGCTGATTGATGACGACCATCTTTTACGAGACGCTGCCTGTCGCCCGTCTGACTTTTGAAGGCGAATGGAGGATGGACTACGATGCGGGCTGGGAAGCACGGCGCACGGCCTTTCCGGTGTCGCTCACCATGCCGCTGCGCTCCGGGCCCGTGGGTGCTGCGAAGCTGCTGCCCTGGCTTGCCAATCTGCTTCCGGAAACACATCTTGCCGAGATCGGTCAGCGGCTCAAGGTTTCTCCGCAGGACATTGTCGGTCTGCTTGGTCATATCGGACGTGACACGGCGGGGGCGCTGTCGATCGGGGAGCCGCGGAAAGCGGGTGTCAACCTCCAGCCCGTGCCGGATGAGCAGGCACTGGAGCGTATTCTCAATGAACTTCCTGCCAGACCTTTTCTGGCCGGAGAGCGCGGTGTTTCCATGTCGCTTGCGGGCGTCCAGGAGAAACTGCCGGTGTTTGTAGACGGGGATGGCCATATTTCAGTTCCGGTGGACGGGACGCCATCCACGCATATCCTGAAGCCGGATACGAAACGTCTTGCAGGGAGCGTGGAGAACGAGGCGTTTTGCCTGTCGCTTGCGCGTGCCTGCGGGCTGGACGCGGCCGAGGCGACGATCGGAGTGGCTGGCCAGCGACGTTATCTTCTTGTGAAACGCTATGATCGCTTCACCGATCCGCAAGGGGAAATCCGCCGGCTGCATCAGGAAGATCTTTGCCAGTTAACAGGACATTTCCCCTCGCAGAAATACGAGCGATCCTCGACCGGCCGGGGCGTGACCATGAAGATGATGTTTGATGCTGTCAGCGATCTTGTTTCGCCTGGCGAACGGCTGAAACTTCTCGACGCGGTGATCTTCAATGTCCTGATTTGTAATTCTGACTCGCATGCGAAAAACTACTCGATCCTGATCGGTGCCGGTGGATCCGCGAAGATGGCTCCGCTCTATGACCTGATGTGCGCTGCCGTTTATGGCCAGGTAGATCAGAGCCTGCCGCAGGGGGTTTCCGGTCGGTTCCGTGCGCCTGACCTGCGGCGTGCCGATTGGCAGGCACTGGCTGATGACATTGGACTGAGCGGCGCATCGACACTGAAACGTGTGGAGGAACTCGCACAACTGGTCAGCGTCGCATGCGATGAGGTAGCACCGCATATCGCTGGCATCTCCAGCGATCCGACGAGGACCCTTGAGAGAATTACTCACAACGTTCGAAAGCGGTGTAGACAAATTCAGGAGCGATCAGGTGGCCGATGAGATGGCCCCGTATGGAGTGGCGATGGTTGATCGCCTCGACCGCGCTTGTTCATAACCTTGCCGTCGTGACGCGGAATGTTGGGGATTTCGATGGTACGGGCGTGATCGTTGTCGATCCGTGGCAAGGGTGATTGTTCAGACAACAGGCATGCGCATCATGCCCGGCAGTTGCCGAGCGGAGTCAAGTGTCATTGGCGTGAGAATTGCTCGGCCTGATAGCGATGCAATGCTTACGCCAGGTCGTCTATATCGACGTTGAGTGTCTGAGCGATTTTTCGCAGGACGGTGAGGCTTCCGGCTTTTTTGCCGCTTTCAATCTCTGACAGATAGGGCGCACTTATCGAGACTTTAGTTGCGAGGTCCTTGGCGGTCATTCTTCGATGCTCGCGCCAGACTTTACGGCGTTGTCGCCGGAAAGAAGACGATTGACGACAACGGCAGGAACGAGTTCGTCATGCCCGGCGGCGATATTAGTCTTGATCTTCTCAGCAGATGCGACATCAGCCCTGTCCACAAGGCTTTCATATTCAGACAGGGGAAGGACGATGAGCGTTTCCCTATTTGGAGTGGTTATGGTTTGCATCATTTGCCTCCTATTCGTAGATACTGCCGCGTGCCCCGATTTTTATGACTTCCAGCACACTTCCCTGGTCGTCCATAATGATGCGCCAGTCGGCAACGCGTAAGCGAATGAATTGTGAGCCAGTCAGTATTTTCACATTGTTGGCAAGAGATTTTGGATCGCTTGCATATTGCTCTATTTTGGCTGTGATCCGCGTGGACACTCGATACTTGAACAGGTACGTCCTACCGGGAACGGGTTCCGGCACCTGTAGCAAAATTATAAAAATTCTTGAAACTTTCATAAATTGGAAGTATCAAGAATTATGTCTTCGTTGGTGGACCAGGTTTCTGCAGCCGGATTGGCTGATCGTTTTCTGAATGACCGGCAACTCGCCGAGTTGCTGGGCGGCAGTGACGCGCGCCGTTATGGCCTTGTCAACCGCGCTTTGAAAGACGGGTCCCTCATCCGCCTGAAGCGTGGTTGTTATGTGCTGGCGCGACGCTATCGACGTGACCCGGTTCATCCGTTTGCCGTCGCCCAAAACCTCGTGCCGGGCAGCTATATCTCTTTCGAAACAGCACTGTCGTTCCATGGATGGATTCCGGAGGCGGTGTTTGTTACCGCCAGTGTTTCACCTGGACGCAAAAGCCAGGATTTTTCGACGCCCGGGTTCGGGACCTTCAGCTATCATCCTCTGGCGATCAACGATTATCGGTTCATGACGAGTGTTGACCGTGTCCCGCTCAACGGCTCGATTGCGTTCGTTGCCCGACCTCTTCGGGCACTTATGGATCTGGTAGCGCTTCGCAAGGTGGAGTGGAGCGGGCTTGAATGGCTGACGATTGGTATGAGGATCGAGGAAGATGCCCTTTTCGGATTGCGACGTACGGATTTTACGGCATTGAAGCCGGTGTACAAGCACAAGGCTGCGAATGCCTTTCTCCGGGCGCTGGAAGGCGCCCTGATGCCTTCCAGGCGTCTGCATGATCTCGAGGTCAGGGCATGATTGAGATTATCCGGGACAAGCTTCGGCAATATGCGGCGGAGAGTGCAATAGAGGAAGAGAATGCCGTCAAGGAGATACTGCAGGAGGTCGTACTCTACGCTTTGTGGCGGGGCGATTTTTTCGATGTGGCTCTTTTTCAAGGCGGCACAAGCCTTCGCATTCTTCATGGCCTGCCGCGTTTTTCCGAGGACCTCGATTTTCTTCTGCGGGCTCCCGACACGGGTTTCAACTGGTCTCCTTATCTCAAGGTTCTGACGGATGTTGTCAGCCAGTTCGGGCTGGAATTGGAGGCACATCCCAAGGTGCGGATGGATACGGCGATCCGGCAGGCTGTTATCAAGGATGATTCCATCGCGAGCCAGTTGGATCTGTCATTTGCGGGAAGAGGGAGACCCAAGACAATTCGTATCAAGCTTGAGATTGACGTTAATCCGCCTGCGGGATCGGGTGAGGCAACTACCTATCTTGATTTTCCGGCTGATTATGAGGTCCGCCATCAGGATTTGCCTTCCAATTTTGCGCTCAAGATACACGCTCTGCTATGCCGTGGATTTCTCAAGGGGCGTGATTGGTTTGACTTCTCCTGGTATGTGTCCCGCAGCGTCTCGCCGAATCTGGACCTTTTACGCAATGCGCTGATGCAGGCTGGTCCATGGGCGGGAGATGAGACTGTCCATGTAGATGCTGCCTGGCTGAAAGCGGCTCTTTCAGAAACGATCAAACGTATCGACTGGAAAGAGGCTGCCGGGGATGTTCGACGGTTTCTTCGTCCAGCTGAGCTTAAATCCACGGATCTTTGGAGTGATCGTTTTTTTCTTGCCAAGCTGGAAAAGCTTTGAAGCTTTCCGATATTCTTGTGTTCGTAGAAGGCAGGCGAATTGTTTCGTCGGTTACGTTTTGCAAATTATATATTTTCGTTTTTTTTGATTTGACGGATTTATCAGCAACCTGAATCCGTGCTGACGAGGGCGTCATTCAGAAATGCGCCTGCGGCGCGGCGGGTCGACGGGGAATGGTTTTGCTGCAGCATCTGCATCAATACATATATTTTTATATTTATACTTTTTGGATGGAATATTGTTTCACATTGTGACGTGGTGAGGGCGATTCCTGCCGGTCGCAAAATGAAGTTGGTGAAAACATATATATATATATACATATGGATGGCCGAGCAAACATATAATTTATGCACTTGTTTACCTGGCGGATTGCTTTGCCTGGGCGGATGATTTATGCGGGTTTGTGCGGAAACTAGGGATTTTACCGGGAATCTGACTGGGGACTGATTGAAAGAGTGGGTTTGTTTTGGTGGCAATCGATCATAATAACAATATCATGATATTGTTATTATGATCG
>NZ_JBAKFW010000026.1:0-27319 GCF_036888815.1 Agrobacterium sp. CCNWLW155 | reverse complement strand
GCTAAGGAACGCCGCGTAAGTTCTCATTCCGTTCGTCCTTAGCGTACGATTTCGGACTGCTCTTGTTCTGACCCCAACTATGCCGGTCTGGTCTCCGGCGACAGTTTCTCGACTGACGATCTCGCGAACGGCGAGACCGACATTTTTATAGCGCTCGATCTGAAAGTACTGGAAGCCCATCCGGGCTTCGCACGCGTCGTCATCGGTTCGCTCCTGAACGCAATCTATAATCACAAGGGCAATGTGAAGGGTCGCACCCTTTTCCTGCTCGACGAGGTGGCGCGCCTCGGCTATCTGCGCATCCTTGAAACCGCCCGAGACGCAGGCCGAAAGTACGGCATCACGCTGACGATGATCTTCCAGTCGCTCGGCCAGATGCGCGAGGCGTATGGCGGGCGTGATGCGACGAGCAAATGGTTCGAATCCGTATCGTGGATTTCTTTCTCGGCGATCAATGATCCCGATACCGCCGACTACATCTCGAAGCGATGTGGCGACACGACGGTCGAGGTAGACCAAACCAATCGCTCGTCTGGAATGAAGGGATCGTCGCGATCACGATCGAAGCAGCTGAACCGCCGGCCGTTGATCCTTCCGCATGAGGTTCTGCGCATGCGCGCCGACGAGCAGATCGTCTTCACCTCGGGCAATGCACCCCTTCGATGCGGGCGAGCCGTCTGGTTCCGCCGCGAGGACATGAAGGCCTGTGTCGGCACGAACAGGTTTCATCGTAGTGAATAGTAGATGTAACGTGGCGTTGGACGCTTTGAACCTTTCCCGGCAACCACGGAGTCAGGAGGAACACTAAAGATGCAATGGAAAAATGACTGGTATTCCCTGATGGGACCGCTGAACATTTGGGCGGCATTCATGGCGTTGACGCCGATCATCGTTGTCGAAGCGATCATCAGCCTTGGGGTATTCCTACCTCATGGGGGTTTGATGCTGAGGATCGTTGCTTTGATCTGCACGGCCGGTTTTGTGCCCTTGGCGATCCTTGCCGAAATTGCACCGCCATTCGTGACAAAAGAAGAGGTGAGATGGCGCAATCGCAATACCGAGATGCTCTTCGAAGGTAATGGGGTATGGGAGGATGTTCCATTCCTGCCACCGATATTGAACAGGCTTCGTTCAAAAACCGGTAAGCGTAGGCAGCAGGACGACGAACGAGAAACTGCGGCAAATGCCAGAACGGTCAGTACGTGATGCATCGGGCGATGAGCGCTACGGTGGTCGTGGTTGGCGGTAAGTTGTCCTACGAGCGCGCCGTTGGGAGGGATCGAACCGTCGCGCGCCTCCGCCACCGCAACCAGGCCATTCCTGCATTATCATCCGTCGGCATGGCCGGCCATGCGAGACAGAAACGCGACGGTCGAAACTGCGCAGCGGGTTTGGTGAGCGTAGCGAGAAGAGCCGGGCGGCGAAGTCGTCTCGCCCGAGCGGAGCATGATCGATCACCGATATCCATCACGAAAATGAATCGAAAGCGGCCCTTCGATTCAGAAGTGTCGTTGGACCATAGCGTGAACATCGACGATCATTGGGCATGAGTATTCACCACTACCAGCTCTATTGCCAGAGGATTGACGTCAGCCGGAACATGGCCCGATATTACTCGCTTGCGATCCAGCAAACCCTGTTCGGAGAAACCGCGTTGGTACGGACATGGGGACGGATCGGCAAGGCAGGTGGAGAGATGACAGAAGTGTTCGGTACGGAGAAGGAGGCGATTTCCCGTTTTCTCGAGCTGATGCTTCAGAAAAGAAAACGAGGTTATCGCCCCGTAAGAAGTTGTGGAAACACCGTCGGGGCCACCAATTCGGAGAGCATCGGCACGTGACAATCGCGGGGCCGGCTGAAAAGGTTTTCCGTCTTTAACGAGGAAACCATCATGACCACAACCAATGAAATCGCCGATAAGATCAACAGGGCCTGACCAAAGCGCAGGCGAAGACGATTGTCGAGACCGTCTTCGCATCCATCATGGCGACTGCTACATCCGGCGCGGAAACATCGATATCGGGGTTCGGCAAGTTTAAAATCAAGAACACGCCGGAGCGCGAGGCCCGCAATCCAGGAACGGGTGCGACCATCAAGGTTGCAGCTGCGCGGAAACTTACCTTCCAGCCCGCGAAGGCATTGAAGGATACGCTCAACAAATGAGCCGACGCAGAAGAAACGAATGCCAAGAAGTAGCCGCGTAAGCGGCTACCTGGGGCCATTATCGGCCTCGCTCGGGGCTACGTTCATAGCTGATCTCGATTTCGACGAAGAACGGGATCTTGATCGCGAGCTTCAGGCCGAGCTTGCCGTCCCGGAAGACGTGAGAGATGACTTTGCCCAGTATACGGAGCCGGCGACCTGTGCGGTTGAGGAATTGAGCGAGGCGTTTCATTGAAATCTCTCCTTGTCGATTGCGGTTATCCCGGGGAGAGAATGCGGACCGGAAAGTCCGGCTGCACCGTCAGGCCGGAGCAACGTGGAGGACCTTGCGCTGCCGGAATTTTGGACCGCGAGGAGCTGTTTACGGCGGGGAAAATTCTGGCCGCGAAAAGTTGCTGACTGACCGTGCGGGACGCACGATCCCCGATAATCGATGACCGTCCTCAAAAGGAGAAGGTGAAAGCGTCGCGCCTCACCGCGACGGGAGCGGTGGCACGACGTTCTGCGACAACCGCCCTTAGAAGGGCGGCACGGCGTCAGTGGAACCTTCCTGCTCGGCCATGATGACCGCCAGCTCAGCCTGAGCAAGTTCGAGTTCGACGGCAATCTCGTGACGTTCGTCAGGATGGCAGTGATTCAGTTCGCGGCGCAGTTCTTCGATGTGTTGTTCCAGCAGCATCGTCGTCTCCTTGACGTTTGGGAAAGATGACGCCGCGGGGCGGGAGGAAATGGCGGGGTCAAGGATCGCGCCAGCGACCGCCGGAGGCGGCAAGCGGAGGAACCGATTTTCTGGTGGCGCCCTTCAGGGCGGCTCCTGAAAATTGGAGGGGCCGCGAAGTTCTTGAAGCCGGTACTTCCTCACGGCACCATTGGTCACTCTGAGCAGACCCCACCTCTCCGTATCGCGACCGGAAGAAAAAAGCGGGCTCGATGCCCGGTTTCTTCTTGTACTGAGCGCGGGGTAAGCCCCGCCGTTTCCGGCGGGGCGGTGTTTTCGATCAGACGTCACGCTTCGGGCGGTTCCAGACCAGGGTGTAGTCGCCATCCTTCTCGGCAGGCCACAGGGCGGCGTTGATCGGAGCGTTGAAGCTCGGGTCGTCGAGCTTGACGGAGATGTAGGGCTCGCCGTCGTTGGAGACCTGGCTCCAGCCTGCGCCGATTTCAACGCCGGGGCCGGCGGTGATGCGGAAGTCGGGAGCGTCGCGCGAGGTACGCTCGATCGGGTTCAGGCGGGCCTTCAGGGAGACGGTGAGGGTGCGGACGTTGCCAGTGATGGTGTTGCCGCTGGTGGTGAATTCGCCGATGACTGCCATTGTCGTGATCCTTTCGGGTTGATCGGGCCGCGACCATCGCGTCCTCGATGACTGTCGAATTGATCGGGGACGATCGGACCGCATCCCCAAGGGACCGGAATACAATGGAGGGCGGCACGAGACGGCTTTCTTGGACCGCGAGGAATGCGAACGCAGTTTGCAGGGGAAGAAAGTTGGCGATGCCGTTGCGGGAGGACGATCGAGGCGCAGCCGCTCTTCGATCAGACATGTCAAATCGAGGCCGCGTTGGCCGCGCCCGCGTGCTATGTCCGAATGGATGACACCAATGGCCACATCAATCGTCAGGGAATTTGCCGATCGAATGCGGCAAGTCCTGGAAATGTCGTCGGACTCTCTGCCTCGATGACGGCTTCCGGTGTCCGATCGGGCAGAAGTCATCCATGTTTGTTCTTGTTCGCCAAGAATGATCCGTTGTTGGCAGGACGCAGGGGGCCAGTCGCAGCAACACTGCTTAGTAGCCGCATGACGTAAGATCGCGTCCGCTGACACCGGACCGGACAAGCCGCACTGTCCGGTTCAGAATTCGCGAGCAGCATATTCTGACTTGCACTCAATCGCAGCTGATTGATCCCGCCCCCCCCTCGGTCGACGGCGGGTGTCCACGCATCCCTGCCGCGGCCATAAGCGCCTCGGCCGAACGCCTGTCATGGAGAGCGGGCGCTCCGGACCGAGACACCGATTTTCTTCAGCGCGGGAACGAGGCCTGGGTGTCGAAGAAGCTCGATTGCCGGCGTCGTTGCGAGCTTGCGCGTCACCGCACGGTCGTAGACCGCCAGACAATGGGCGCCTGTCAACCGCGATGCGTATAATAACCCGTCGGCATCGAAGGTCCCGTAGACGGCCTCGCTCAGCGCCTGCCCATCGTTGTGGGCTTTCGCACGGGCAGCATCGGTGCTGACTCCTAGCTTGAGCAAACCGGTGGTTCTCAGGTCGAGGACGGCCAAGGGATCGACAGCGGAAACCTCGGCAATCGCCCAGTCTTCGAACTCTGTTTCATCAAGCACCCGGTCGGCGCTGCCCTCGAAGCGGTCACGCACGATCGTTTCCGCAATCGCCGTCGGCAGATCCTGTGCGATGTAGGCCAGGCGGAATCTCCTGTGAGGGCTGGAAAAGCGGCTATTGCCAAAGCCCATGCCGAGTGGCGTCGCCATGTGGGCGCGCGGCAAAACGCGCAGCCAGGCATTCGGCCGAAACGCTAGTGCGAGATCGGCAACTGTTTTGGGATCGAGCTTCACAGTATCAGCCGAAATCATGCTCGGCCGCAGCAAGGACCTCGTCCAGACGGCCATTTTTCATGAGATCCAACGGCGAGCCGCCGATATCGGGCTTCGTCCAGATTAACCATTGCCATGCGACACGAGGATTGGCGATGATCCGCGTCACCTGAGCCATGCCCTCTACCGGGCGTCCATCGACGAACTGCGCCAATGGAAAGACATGCTTGCGTTCGCCCTTCAGCAGACCAATCACCGCGCCACGCCTCTGCCAGTCGTGCAGGGTCGACCGTTTCGTGCCAAATGTCTTTTCGATCTCGGCCGGTCCCGCGACAGGACCGGCCCAGTCCTCGAGACGCGTCGGCTCTGCAAAAGCTGCAAGTCTGCGCCTTCCTTCATCGAGATCGATGGGCGCGGGAAGACCGGCGCCCTGACTGACCTCGACGGACTTGCCAACCGCAAGCGGCGCGAGGCGGACGTCCGCTTCCGCGACGAGGCCAGCGACCGCGACCTCGACGGCTTGCGCCAGCTCGCGTTCGTCGGCAACGAGCCGGCGTTGCTGGTCGGCGGCAAGACGTGCGGTTGCCGCGGTGACTGCGGCGACGACACGCCCCGTCGCGGCAAGCGCCGTCTTGGAAAGACGTGGATTATGACGGGCGAGGACCTCAACGACATCGGCGATGGCCGCCGGGTTCAACCCCGACAGGGAGGTTGCTGACGATTTTCTGACGGATGTGACCATGTTCCTGCTCCAATCATCTGCGACGATAGATAGTACAGATTGTCCGGAATGTCCAGATTGCAGGGCGCATTTACAATGTGGCGCATTGGTCCGCAGACGGCCATTGTTTTGCTCGAACCAAAGAACGCCCAAAAAGAGACGAGCGCGATCACGCTACCTTCCTCGTTTCGCGGGCGTCCGCCTGCGGCTGAAGACCGTGGAGATAATTGACCGCCCGCTGCGCATGGGCTGCCGCCTGAAAAATCGCCCGCTTGTCGTTGGCCAGGACCGAGAGCCACGACTGCAGATAGGAGGCGTGATCTGGCCGCGGCTCGAGCTCCGGCGCGATGCCAAGGTCGGCGCAGAGGAAGCAACTGCCAAGTTCTGCAATGAGTTCTTCCCGCGCCCGCTCTGTCCGGTCTTTCGCATAGCACGACAAGTCTCGTCCGACGCGATGCTCCGCCGCCGTCCAGTGAGTCGCCTCATGACTGAGGACGGCCGCGTACCCGGCGGCATCGCGAAACGCCTCGAAGGGTGGCATCTGGATATAGTCCATCACCGGGAAATAGTAGGCCTGGTTGCCACCATGCCGGATGACCGCGCCTGTATTGCGAAAGAAGCGATCAGCGCTTTCGATCCGCTCGATCGGATCAAGGACCTTGGCGGGCGGTGCATAATAGCTCTCGGGCAAACCGTCGATCTGCTCGACGTTGAACACTGAATAGGCCTTCAGGAACGGGATCTCCCGATCGACCTCGTTACCGTTCCCGTCCACCTCAGACCTGATGAAACGTCTGGCGATAACAACGGTCGAGCCGGTCTCGCCTTTGCGCACAGCCCCTCCCAATTCAAGCGCCTGCTTGAACGTCATCCACATTGACGAGACGAAGCCGCGCGATATCTGCTCCGACCACAGGAGCAGCACGTTCATGCCCGAATAGGGCTGACCGTTGTGGCGCACGGGCCGACTGATGCGACTGTGCGTGTTGGCGGCGCTCCACGGTCTCATCCAGGGACGCACTCCATATTCGAGCTCCTCGACGATCCGATCGGTGATCCGCGTGTAAATGTCGCTACGGTCCGATTCTAATTTCTTTGCCATGACTTCTATCTCCTTTTCTTAGGACCGCGCCGATCGCGGTCCGTCGCGGAGGTCCGAAGTCAGGAGCCGATGATGTGGCCATGCACCGGAACGGCCGCAACAGCGTGGAGGACGGCAAAGCCGTTGCTTGGGCGCCCGGCGGAACCTCCAGGTTGCTTTAACGACGATGTCTTCTTCGACGCCGATATTACTTCGTTGGCGGAGACCGCGCCGTGAGTTTGTTTCCGTCCGGATCGCGAAGATAGGCTACGAATGCCCCGTTCGGACGCTCCGTAGGCGGGTTCTCGATCGTCGTGCCGCCATGCATGACACCAGCCTCGTGCCACGCCAGCACACGATCGGGGCTCGCAGCGGCTATACCGATAGTCCCCCCGTTAGCTGCGGTCGCCGGCTCGCCGTCGATCGGCTTCGTGATCATCAGCCGACCACCCTCGTGGGCATAGATCAGCCTTCCTCTCGCATCCATCTCCCCGGGCTTGCCTCCCAATGCTGCGAACGTGGCATCGTAGAAGCCTCTCGCCCGCTCCAAATCGTTGCTTCCAATCATGACGTGCGTGAACATGCTTCATCTCCAGTAAAATATCGATAGCCACCAAACGCGCTATCAAATAGAAACCTGTTTTCCAGGGCTTTTGCGACATCACACAATAGGATGTCTTGCACTGGCCGCAATCTCCGGTGTTGGCGGTTTGCCGAGGCAGGGAAGCAGACGGCTGCTTTCAGGAGATTATACGGTTAGCAGCCATGATAGACATGAGGGCGCTGGGCTCTCGCTCAGCGAGCGTCTCGACCGGTACAACAATAGAAGAGCTTTCAAGCTCTTGATGCAAATCGAACCGGCGACACTACTGTTAGCGGAGGCTCCAATCCAACGATATGCCGCCCCTCCGCCATCATGGACATGCGGCGAAACAGTCCTCATAGTGCGGAAAAATATCGGCGCGCCAGACCAACTCTCAATAGCATTGCGAGCGAACCAGCGAACGGGGCTGAAATACGGGTGAGGGCCGAGCCTTGCGGGAACGAAGGAAGCGTCCGAAAACCATCCGCGCTAGGGTCATTACGGGTTGAACCCGCCTGCTCAACTTAATTAGCTAAGTCTCTGATTACATGCTGGTGCCCGCCATAAGACTCTATTATGGAAACCAGTCACCAATGGTTTCCGGAGCAGGCGTGGCAGGCTTTAGAACAACTAAACTCCTAGCGAAGATCGAGGCCGATACGGGTGGTGCGAGTGATCATATCTTCGGGCTCTTCGCCTTGATCGGAAAGCGGTTCTCACCGCGACTGCGCAATCTCAAAGACCGGAAGTTCCACACCTTAGAAAAGAGCGGTGCATATCCTGCGCTGTCGAATCACATCGGGGCACCGATCAATACCAGTCTGATCCTCGATCATTGGGACGATCTGCTCCATCTCGCGGCGTCGATCACGACGCGGTCCGTGGTGCCGCCTACGATACTCAAGAGGCTGTCTGCGTCTCCGAAGCAAAGCCATCTTGCGAGGGCGCTCCGCGAGCTCGGCCGTATTGAAAGGTCACTCTTCATGATCGAATGGTACTCAAGCCCGGCACTACGGCGCAGATGCCAAGCCGGTCTCAACAAGGGCGAGGCCGCCCATAAGATGAAACGAGCTGTGTTCTTCCACGAGCGCGGCGAGATCCACGACCGGCCGTTCGAGAGCCAAGCATTCCGCGCCTCAGAGCTCAATCTCGTCGTCAGTGCAATTGTTCACTGGAATACCGTCTATCTTGATCGCGCGGTCACACAGCTGAAACGAGCGGGACGAGACATTCCTGATACTCTGTTGAAGCACATGATAGGTATTGCTTTTCGAAGTTTTGAAATTTTCATGAAAAGACGTGCTGGTGAGATCACTCGCCGCCCCTAAGTATTGTGGCCGTGCTGGAGGAGGTCATAACCGCCCTTCGTGGGGTAGTGAACCGTAATTCGCCGAAACGTGTGAGACAAGTTAATTCCAGACGTAGTACCACCAGCTTCTCAAAAATGTTCCTCTAGCCGAAATGCTCATTCGGCCTGCCACTTCTCGACTGGGCTGCTTGACCAGATTTGCGAGGTACCAACGCCCCGCCTCTTTTATCCACAATGATGTCGCCTGGTTCAGTGATCGAGATGATGGCGGACTTATGGGTTCTCGGGCATGCGGGCGGTAAGCATACGGTAAGCTTGCAACTACCCACATCTGAGCGTCACCGCAATTTCGGCTCCGAGGCGAATGTCTGTTCGCCGGCTGAGGCCGTGCCAGACGACCGTATTTCCCGGTAGTGAATCTGAAGTTCTTGCAAGCTTCACCGTGGGCTTACAACATGCCGGCATATTTTTTCTTCCAGTCGAAGCAGGTTGTCTGGGTGCTCCCTGCCTTCAGGCGGATCTCAGCGATCAGTCTACCTTTATCATCCTCTTTCAGAATAAACGACTTCTGAGCGTCCGAAGACTGTTATGCATTCATCTTCTTCGGTTCCTTTCCCGACCACGAATCCCGATTGACCGCAATTTTAGCGAGTGTATTATGCCCTATTATTGTTGAGGGGTGGCATGTACTGTCGATTTTTTGGTGTATCCCTTGCCGGGCTCGTTACATTGAGCGCATGCGCAATACCTCCAGATGTCCGGGATTTCGCGCATGTCGACACTTACGATATAACTAGACGTGTCCGTTGTGAGATGCGGGACGCAGTGCGCCAAAAAGCCAAGGAAGCGATCGCTAGGCGCCAACCTGAAATTGCGGCGAAGCTGGTTGATGATGAAGATTTCTTGAAATTCGATTTTGCAGTCCTCGGTCGCGACGCTCAAAGCATTGTCAACGTTTATAAAGATACGCTTATCGGTTATGATTGGAACTTTGACATCACTGAAAAGAACGACGCTACCGCGGGCGTGGACGTTCTGCACACCTTTACGCGGGGGACCTTCGGTCTTGGTGCAAAGGTTACCAACAACCGAGAGCGCAACAATGTCGAGACCTTCCGGGAACTTGATAGTTTCGTGAAGTTAGCGACCATGGTCAGCAACGCAGACTATTGCAAGCCGGATGTCTACAAGCCCAAAAACTACATGTATCCGATCACCGGCAATCTAAACCTGATCAGTTACGTCAAAAAATATCTCGACCACAATCAGTCGGGAAACCTCGCAGGCGCTACGGGCAGCAAAGATTTGGCGACCTACAGTGTAAAGCTCAAGTTCACGACCCTGTGGAATTCCACGTTGACGCCAGACCTCAACTTACCTTCACGAGGACTGACCTGGGAGGTGGTTGGTGTAGATGGATCCGCTGAAAATAGCCGCACGGACGTGCATCAGGTATCAATCGTCATGGTGTTGCCCGCGGGCGGGGATCAAAGATCTATGACAATTGCCGAAGAGCGCGTACGCGCCGAACTGGAATATCTGCGTTTGCGAGATGATCTGCGTTCCTTTGCCAATCGTTGAGGAGAAACCACTATGGCAGAACAGGAAATCAAACCGGTCCTTTCGAAGGTTGAACGGAAGCTGGTTCCAGCGGCTACCATTTTCATGGCGGTGGACACTATCCGAAAGGCCGGCCTGGAAGAGGCGTTCCTTGCCGAATGCGCTAAGGACGGTCGCGGCATGGTCATCTCGAAGGCTGACCTGGATTTCGTCAAAACCTTCCTTACCGACTTCGCCAATCGCAGTCTGCTTACAGTAGACGTAGACGCTCTGCTGCCCAACATCAAGCGGATCGCGAAATCACGGCCCCAGTGCTGAGGTTTGTGGTGGGCCTAGCCAGTTCGCCGTATTGGACCACTGATTATAGTTAGCAAAACCTGGGGCGGGAGCGGCCGTGAAAATAGGGATGTTGATGGCGAACTCTGGTGCAGTAGTTGAAAAACGCCGGCAAAGTGGCTGTTGGGAAGCCTCCGCGCCACGTTTGGGCTCGTTTTTCTGATCGAAATGCTAGAAATTACGGCTGGTAGAGTGGACAATCTAAATCTCTCAAGACAAGCATATACTTAAGTGATGACGAAGACGAAGCTAGCAGCGCATGTTGTGTCGCGTGATGATTGCAACGACGCATATCCAGGCGTTGAGCGAGTGCCAAATCCCGAAGCTCTATCAGACCCCGCTGATCCTCAACGCTCAAGCGGCTTGACCTGCGGCACCGGAGGCGACGAACGCCGACGCCGAACTGGTGTCGACGTTTGTCATCGCAGCTTTCTCTGTGAAATCGTGCAATCCGCCGGACTGTTGATTTGCACGGAGAGTTAACCCAGGTAGTTGTGAAGAGACGTGACTTGCCTTTAGGTTCGTCTGTCTTTGCGGTTTTGGTCAAGCTCCCGCTTCTCTTCTTAGTTTTCGGATATATGGGCTGAACTGATATTTAAGCGCTATCCGTTTCCGGTGTCCAAGACGGGCAGTGATGGCCAATCACCCACGGGTCGATAGCTGTAAGCAAGATTGGCATTAACGAAGACGGCTATACTTTCGGCCTAGCGCAGGTAGAGGTGTAGACTTTCCACAAGGCTGCATTCAATTTCAAGTTGACGAAATCTTGCATGGTGATATCGGTGAATTCGCGGGTGACTTTCGGGGGCGAAATGGGTCAGCACGAATTTTTTGGCGGGATGGGTGCCACTGCGCAGTCGTTGCGTGTTTGTGGGCGGTTTGTGAGGGCGTATGAGCCATTCGGCGATATTATGGCGTCCAATTCGCCAGAATCATACGAAGGGCGCCGCGGATGACCCTCCCCGACCACAACCTTGCTGAAAATAGTCCCCAGGCAAATCCGCAAAGAAAAGGCCTGAAAGTTCGTCTTCTCGAAAAGGAAGACACGCCCGCCGTTCGCGAAATCATGAAGCAACATCATGCTTCGACGGTGTTTCGTGACCAAGAATTCTCCGACTGGAAACTTAACGAACACTTCAACCTCATTCTGTCTCGACCGCCACGCATGGTGTGTCCTGTCGCAATTTTGGACGGGAAGCCTGCCGGAGTCACTTGGGCAATCGCTGATTCCTACATGCTGAGCGACGGCCCACTGTTCGTAACTGTCCATGTGATCGCGGTCGATTTATCGTTGCCGCCTGTGCGCCGTGCCAAGGTGTTTCTATCTTTGGTCGCAGCCATCAAGAAATGGGCAGCCTCTCTCAACGCCAGCCACTCATTCGTTCATGTGACCACCGGTTCTCGTATAGAGGCCACGGAACGATTGATGAAGGCCTCGGGAGCAACCTTCGTCGGCGGAGCATTTATGTTATGAGGTTTAGTTGCCCCAGTGCGGCCCGATAAAGCTCTGTAGCGAGTAAAAGAAAGTACGAGAACAATGATAACGGAAAGAAGGAAAGGCTACATATCTCCAATACTGGCCCACGGAGATGATAAGTACTTTGATAAAAATTTGTTCCGAACGTTGAAGATTTTAAATTATGTATTGTTGCCTCTATGCATGGCAATTTACTATATTCCAGGACTCCACGTCTATCTGCAAGAATCAATTTCCTTTACGGATCATAATTGGCTTCCGGCGAGTTTTACCAAAAATATATACCAGCAACTGGAATTGAGAACAACCGGTAATGGAATGCGTTTTTTTCTTATCAACGCACTGCTTCAAGTTTCAACCTTTTTTATCGGAATATTTATTCTTGTTACCTTTAAAAGGTTCCACGGTACTCCGCCAAAACAATTAGATATTAGACAGTTCGCAGTTATTCCCCTGTTCGTCGTCCTACTCTACATGATGTTCGATTTTATTTTCACAACAGATATATCGGGAAATGAGGATAGGGATATTGCTTATACTGTACTAAATTCTCCTTTGATTATAGTTGTAACCGTTGGATTTTACTATGGTATTCAGGAATTATTAGTGCAGATTTTTTCATTCTTGTTCTTTTTCGTTCTCAAAAGAGGCTAAATAAATGGACTCCGGTGACTCTCGTTCAAAAGATACTCCCCCCTCATATCGGGATATGCCTGAGTGGGGGAACGTTGGCTTCGGTCTAACCGCAGAGGCCGCAAATTACGCAGTTGAACAATCGGCCGGACGTAACTTTGCTCTAGCCAGGGGTACCGCGCTGGCGATTGGATTAACTGTCGCTGATCTAGTGGCGGCGGCTAAACAGGGCGATTGGGAGCGGGTAACTGTCAAGACGGCGGGGATTGCCGGTGGTGTTCTTGGAGGGCTTTTGGGCGGCCTAATTAGCTCGCGGATGAAAGTTAGCGCACCTTTCGGAATTGGAATAACCTTCACGACCTCGTACAGAGGGCAAAAAGCCGCTGAACAAATCACGCAAAAAACGATCTCCGCCAGTCAAAAAGTACTCCGTGAGCTCGAAAAAATATCTGCAGGAATTTCGCACCGGATTAACCCGGCGAATTCCATTGGAATAGCGGAATGCTTCGAAGCGTCAACGAAAATTCTTCTCGCCGACGGCACGGAGAAACCCATATCGGAGGTCGAGGTTGGTGACACCGTCCTCGCCTTTGACGGGTCGGCGAATCTCGGGCGAGGAGCTTTGTGCCCGCGGCGGGTAAAGAAAGTATTTAGCAATACAACAAGCGAATTTGTCCGGCTTTCTTGGATAGCGGAAGGAAAACAAAGGGACCTCGTTGCCACCCCAGGCCATCATTTCCTAGCAGTTTCCGGTGATTTTCCTGAACTCGGAAACATGATTAAGGGTGGAAGGGCGGCGCTCCTCTCTCGGGCGGGAGAAATCCTGGAGGTTCTAGCTGAAACAATCACGTACTCCGCGGAAACTGCCCACTATTTTGAACGCGCGGAAGCGGTCAATATATCCAGCGGCAGCAGTGCGTTGGTAAAAGTTTCCCCTGCGGCCTGGAAAACGTACAATTTCGAGGTTGAAGACCTTCACACTTACGTTGCAGAAGGTATTCGTGTTCATAATATATCGGCGCCGTGGGCGCACACGACGGAAATCGGCATAGCCGCCGCTGTGCATGCGAGATATGTTGCCAATGTTCCACTAGATTACGCGATCAGTCTTGGCAGATCAGCCATGGCTTTTAACGACCCGAGCTATGGGAAGAGTGACCCAGTCGGCTACACGTCTGCAGGACGTGCAATTTCAATCGATAAGACGGCATTCAACACCTTCCTCGCTGAGAAAGGCGGGTCCTCTGCCAGCGCGAAGGATAGAGCCGCGGCCGCAGCGGTAGGGGCGATGGCAAATGGGCATAGCAGGACCGACGCGTTTGCAGTTGCCTATAACATAGCGCAAAAGAACGGTGTGGAGACGGACGGGGTATTCGACTCGTATGTTCGCCGCCAGATGGAGCAGCCCACAGGAGGAAGCGGTAAAGGCGGCGGTGCCGAAGCGATTTCCACCCCATCGCGTTCGGGATCGATTTCGGGCACCTCTGCCGGTACTGGAAAAACATCAAGTCGTGACTCAGCATCAGGTTCGTCCGGCTCTTCGGGGAAATCAGGAGGAGGTGATTCCACACCAGCGAACAGTGGAAAAAGCTCTTCCAGCAAATCCTCCGGCAATAACAATTCGTCCAGCAGCTCTTCGGGTAAACCTGTCCTGCTTGATCTGAACGGAGACGGCCGTCTTGATCTGAGCGATCAAGCAAACTCGGATATCTTCCTCGATATCGGCGGAGACGGTTACAAGCGCAGAACATCCTGGGTGGGCGCCGGCGATGGCGTTCTGATGATCGACGCCGATAATGACGGGACCATTTCATCCCGCAAGGAGATCGTCTTTACCGAGTGGAGCCCGTCGGCCGGGTCGGACATGCAGGCGCTCCGCCAGGTGTTCGACACGAACCAGAACGGCAAGCTCGATGCCGGTGACGCGCAATGGTCGCAGTTCAAGATCATGCTGACCAACGCGGATGGCACTGTTACGCAAAAGAGCCTCGCGGAACTGGGTATCGAATCCATTGATCTTTCGATCGACGAAACCAGGATCGATTTTGATGGTGGTTCCTCGATTGACGGGCAGACGACGTTTACCCGAACAAATGGTCAGACGGGTACTGCGGCAACCGCGACGCTGAAACATGACGACAACGGTTTTGCGGTCTCAGAGACCAGGACCATTGATGCATCCGGTAGTGTCACTGTCGTGACGAAAGCCCATGACAAGGATGGGCGTCTCGCTTCGGAGACGACGAAAACAACGAGCGCCAGCGGCCTCGATGTGACGATGCGGTTCGATGACAATGGCGACGGTGTCGTTGATCGTGTCCTGACCGACGTTACAACCATCGGGCAGGATGGTGCACGCACACGGACTGAAACAATGCGAAACGGCGGCGGAACCCTGCTTTGGTCGAGAACGTCAGACCTCAGCGCCGATGGCAAGACCACTGTTATTAACCGTGACGAGCTCGGTGGCGGCTATACCACAGAACGGGAAACGCGCGTCATCGGTAGCGACAACAGCCTGACGACGACGATTGCCCAACTCGCTCAGAACGGCGATATGATCAGCCAGACATCCAGCGCTCTCAGCGCTGACAGGCTGAGCCGTACGTTTTACATCGACGCAAACGGCAATGGTCAGAACGAACGTATAACCGAGCACCAGACAATCCGGTACGCGGATGGCGGCCGTTTCGAGCGCGACCTGACATGGGGCGCGGACTGGTCGTTGTTGCGCAAGGAAGAAGTCGCGATCTCCGCCGACAATCTGACACAGACGCGGTTCGTGGACCTTGATGGGGACGCTATCTGGGACAATACATTTACTAGCTTAGTGTCTCGCAACCAGGCCGGTGATACCACCGTTCGGGAAGCGTCATTTGTGCGTGACGGCGCAAAATACAAAGACCTTGAGACGACTACGTCCGCGGACGGATTATCGCGTAGCATTCGCGAAGACGTGGATGGCGATGGGACTTTTGACCGCAGGGTGGCGGACCTTACGTCGATATCTGCCGATGGCACGAAGACGAGGACGATTACCAATCGCAGCGCGTCCGGCCATCTTCTGTCGCAAACAACGGAACAGAGGCACGCGGACGGCCTGACCGGCAGCAACACTGTGGATTCCAATGGCGATGGCCACACCGACCAGCTCATTACGGTGTCCAGAGCCGCCGATGGTACGATCACTGAAACCAACCGGATACTTTCTGCTGATGGCTCCGTGGCCTCAGAGTCCCTCAAGGAAACCAGTGCCGACGGGTTGGTGTCGACGTCGAAACTTGACCGTCACGGTCGCGGACGATTTGATGAAATCACATTGAGCAGTCTCATCAGGCAAGCCGATGGCAGCTCGACAAGAACCCTCGAAAAGCGCTCCGAAAACAGCACGCTTGTCAATCGTATCGTCGAGTCCAGCAATGCCACGGGCCTCTCGACGTCAAAATCCACGGACGTTGATGGAAACGGCAGTTTCGATCAGGTGATCAGTGCGAACAAGACGCAAAACGCCGATGGCAGCGAAACGCTTATCACCGAAAACCGCAGTGGAGACGGAACCCTCATCTCGAAAGAGGAAAACTGGGTGACTGCCGATAAACGCGGCAAGCTCGTTCGGACTGACAGTGACGGCGATGGCAACATCAATACAGAGGTCGGCAGCACGATCGGAGCGGACGGCGGTGAATTCGTCGAAAACCGTTCTCTTACGAATACCGGCACTCTTCTTTCTCGAACCACAACCGTCACGTCGGCCAACAAGCTCAATATCTACCAGACGGTCGATTTTGATGGCGACGGCATTATCGACCGTGTTCACAACCAATATACCGACCTTCCAGCCGATGGCAGTTCCTATACCTCGCGCACGACGTCGGCAAACGACGGCTCCGTTATTCGCCAGGACGTCAAATGGGTATCGGGCAACGGGATGAACGAATCCAGCCAGTCGGACCTCAACGGTGACTGGGTGTATGACGAGACGACCAACCGGAATACCGCAGTCGAAGATGACGGCACGGTTCGGATCATCGAAACGAAGCTGTCTGGAAGCAGCATTGCATCCCGCTCGACCGTCAGAACCTCGGCAAATGGCCTGATCTCGACCGCTGAGCAGGACTTTGACGGTGACAACGCGGTTGACGATGTCACCAGGACCACAAAATCTCTGCTTGAGAATGGAGCAGTGATCGAGACCGTCACAAAGCGCTCCGGAAACAACGAGCTCGTCTCCTCGACCAGCAAAACCACCAGTTCTGACGGCATGTCCATCGTCCAGCTGGAAGATGTTGATGGCGACGGCATAACCGACTATCGCACCGAACAGACGATTGCCGCGTCCGGCAATTCCTCCCTCGAGGTGAAAGAGCTCGGTCAGAATGGCGAGGTCCTTTCCCGCACCGCAACGACAACGCTGCGCGGTGGACTGTCTTCGACGCAGGTTATCGATCGTGACGGAGACGGGACCGTCGATGAGACCCGGACATCCAGCACGACGATTGACGCTTACGGCGTCAAGACAACGCAAACCTCCCGCTATCAGGGCAGTTCGACGCTGCTTGAACGCGCGACTGTCACCGAAACCACCAATGGGCTTTCGAAAAGTACCGTATATGCTGACGGAAACACGGCCAGGTTGCGGAGCGTCAACGAAACCACGGAGATTCTGCAAAACGGCTCGACCAGACAAACGACCGAGATCCGAAAGGGCGATCTGTCTCTTGAGAGCAAGACCGTTGTTCTGACCTCGGGTGACAAACAATCCATCGTGACATCCGTGGATGTGGATGGTGACGGCAAGATCGATCACTCCCTCAACCAGGAACTGCTCGACAACGGCGTATCGCGGCAGACTTTTGTCGAGATGCGACCGGACGGCATAGCTGCTGATCGTAGCAAAACGGTTGAGATGAGTACCAACAAACTTGTCGAGACGACGACGTTCGACGCAAACGGCGACGGCGCCTCCGACGGTCGCATTATCAAAACCAAATCGCTGAAGCTCGACGGCGGTGCCACGACGACCACCGACTACCAGACCAACGTGAATGGCAACTGGGTCACGAAGGGCAAGGAAGAGCATTCCGAGAGCGGAAACGGTCTTACACAATCCACATCATGGAATGATGCCGGCGGTTCGGGGTGGACGGCCAGCCGAAGCCTGACCCAAAGTTTGCACGCCGATGGCTCGCGAACTGCCGTTGAAACATGGCAGGCCGCAGCGACAACTGTCCGACGCACCGAGACGACCGTCTCTGCCAATGGTATGGGGAAGACCGTGCAGGTCGACGCCGATGGAAACGGCACGTTCGACGAAAAGAGGGTCACGAACAAAACGTTCAACAGTGATGGCACGATCGTGGAGACGTCCCGTACCACGGGCGTGAGCGACGCACTTCTTTCCCTCGTGAGCATGACCACAAGCGCAGACGGTTTGACGACAACGACGAGAGATCAATCAGCCCTCGTGCCGGCAGCGACAAGAACGACAGTCCGGTCGTTGCGAGAAAAGGCTGACGGCTCGCAGGTTGAAACGGCGACCGTCCGTGATGGCAGTAATGCGATCATCGAGACCATCACCGCGGAAACATCGTTCGACAAGCGTCTACTTGTCACGAAGCGTGATCAAAATGGCGATGGCACAGTCGATCAGATCGAAGAAACGAAGCGGACGATCGACGGTCGCGAGATCACGACCATCACCAACTTCCGAACTACGGGAACTGTTTCGAGCAAGAGCGTCGATACGGTTTCGGCCGACCGCCTCACGCGGATCATCGAGATCGACAAAAACGGTGACGGCGCCTTCGATACCAAAAAGACCCTGAAAAGCTACCTCTATGCTGACGGCAGCAAGGAGGTGACGACAACCGAACTAGAATTGGCGAACGGCAAGACACGCTCGACCAGCAAAAGCACGACAAGTGCTGACGGACGGCGTTTCCTCGAGGAAACAGACGTCGACGGAAACGGATCGATCGATCAAACCGTCGAGGAAACATCGCTCGCCTCCGGCGCACGCGTCACGAAAGTCACCAACACAGCAGCGGCTCGTAAATCCGCCTACATGCGTTTTGGTGAAATCTATTGGAACAATGCTACCCCCGCAGCGAGCGAGACAACCGCCAACGCGAACCAGATGACCAAAACCAGCAAGCTGGATCAGGATGGCGACGGTTATTTTGAAACCGTCATGAAAACCTCGACATTGATCGATGGCAGCGTCAAGACGGATGTCACCGAAACCAAGACGGACGGCACGGTGAAGGCACGCGGATCATTCCGCATGAGCCACGACGGCTCCACGACCGTCCTTGAGAAAGACAGCAACAACGATGGTGTGGTCGACTACGTCGAAACCTCGATCAGGATGACGAGCGGCGCGGTTGTTCAGACGGCGGTTACAAAGAGCGCGGCTGGCGTCGACACGGAAACCCGCACAACCAACGTTGATGCGTTCGGAAGCATTCTGACAAGCATCACCAAGGATGCATCGGGCAGGAAGATTGCCGAGCAGAACAAACTTGCAGACGGTACGTCGACCAGACTGACATACGTTGCGGAATCCGGATGGGTCAAAAGCAGTGAGGTCCTCGACAGCTTCAATTTTCTGAAGAGCGCCACGCTTTATGACCGGGCGAATGCCGAAGCCTGGTCCCGTGTCGAACAGACCTATGATGGGGAAGAACGCAAAACGCTTGAAAAGCAGCTTATGGACGATGGTACCTCTGTCACGATCTCCTTTGTTGCCGCGACGGGTGCTCAGATCAAGGCCGAGTACTTCAATGCATCCGGCGTAAGAACGGGTCTGGTCGATTTCGACACGGGCAATACCGAATCCTGGCGTGAGGTCCACCGCACGTTCGACGCGCAGGGCAGAGTGGTTACTCAAATCGACATGCAAGATGACGGCTCTAAGGTCGAATACACCTTCGATGTCGCGAACACGGAATTTTGGTCACGATACATGAACCGGTTCGACAGCGCCGGCCGTCATTTTTATGCGCATCGTACGAACGACAGTGGCACCTATGACACCATCACATTCGATGTTTCAAATGTCCAGCCGTGGACCAAGTTGGAGCAGGCGTTTGATTCTTCCGGACGGGAAACTATTCGGATCGAGTACTGGGACAATGGAAACCGTACGTATTCCGACGTGAGCGGAACTCAGGCTTGGAGCAGAATCGAACAGGTTTTTGCAGGCCCTGACCAGATTTCCACGAGCACGATGTTCATCGATGACGGTAGTGTTCAGAAAACAATATTTGATGTTAGCAATAGTTATAACTGGAAATCGATAACAGTGAACTTTGTTGATGTGAACTCCCAGCATGTACGTTCACCGCAGCTTTTGCGAAAAGACTGGGACAACGGCGATTACCAATTATTTGTGCGATCTCAAAATGGAACAACAGATTATACTTACACCTCCTCAGGCCAGTTGAAAATTCCACCTCATTTCTGGGACGGAATGTACGTTGTTTATGACACCCTAGTAAATCGGATGTTTGTTCGCCCAACACTGCAACCTGTTGCAATCGACCTAAATGATGATCAGCACTTGGATTTACGCCCGTTGGACGTGGCACAGTTCAATGAGGCCGGAATACAGTTTGATTGGGACGGAGACGGTTCAACTAATACGACTGCGTGGGTTGGCCCACAGGATGGCTTCCTTGCTATTGACCTTGCAGCGGACGGCTCTACGGGTCCGGATGGCATGATCAACCAGGCGAAAGAACTCGCTTTCACTCTGTGGCCAACGGAAGAACAGGGCTCGACCGATTCCGATCTGGAGGCAGTGCGGCTTGTCTTTGATACGAACAACGACGGTCTGTTGAGTGCCGAGGATGCCCGTTGGAGCGAGTTCCGTGTCTGGCAGGACATCAACCAGAACGGTATTAGCGAGGTCGGCGAGCTTTCGACCCTCGACCAACTCGGTATCAAATACATCAACCTGATACCGACTGCTGATGGAGCGCAGAACTTCGCTGATGGCTCAGCGATAACTGGCACCAGCTTCCTCGAACAGGTTGACGGTCAAACCCGCCTCGTCGGCGACGTCAGGCTGGCATACCAGCCGTCTGCGCCGACCTGATAAACCTCTCCATCTTCACCTCATGCGGATTTGCAGACACCTGCAAATCCGCTCACCAACTGATCTGAGATATGGATACAGGTGTACTGAACCCCTCCTCCACGACGAATGCCGACGCCGGACTGGCGTCGCTCGCAGCCGTCGCAGCATTTTTCCGGATTTCCTGTAATCCGGCAGACCTGTCACGGGAACTGGCTCTCACCACCGAGGCGACCCGCGACGATATTTTGCGGGCAGCCAAACGTGTGGGCCTGAAGGCAAAACCCGTTCGTGAGGATCGGTTTGCCAGTGGCAAGGTGATCCCGACCCCATGTATCGCCGTGCTGGCCGATGGCGGGTTTGCCGTCTTTGCGGGGAAAACGGAGGAGGACGGCTATCGGCTGGTCGACCCCGTCAGCTTCATCAGCCGGACGGTGCCACTCGAGGAACTGCTGTCGCTAACGTCGGGAAACTTCATACTGCTCCAGCGGGGATTTGCAGACGTTTCTGCATTCCAACGGCGGTTCGGTTTTGCCTGGTTTCTGCCATCGCTCTGGCGCTACCGAAGCGCCCTCGCCCATGTTTTTCTCGCTTCACTTTTCCTGCAGCTCTTTGCGCTTGTCTCGCCATTGTTTTTCCAAGTGGTGGTCGACAAGGTACTGGCCCACCGTAGCTACTCGACATTGACTGTCCTGATCATAGGACTTGCCGCCATCGGCCTGTTCGACGTCGTGCTTCAGTATCTGCGAACCTACGCGCTCACGCATACGACCAACCGGATCGACGTGGAGCTTGGACGCCGGCTCGTCCGGCACTTGCTGAACCTTCCACTGAACTATTTCGAAACCCGCGCCGCCGGCCAGACGGTTGCCCGTGTACGCGAACTCGAAACCATCCGCAATTTCCTGACCGGACAGGCGCTGTTTTCAGTCCTTGATCTCATCTTCACCTTCGTCTTTATCGCAGTGCTGTTTGCCTATTCCACGGTGCTTGCCTGGATCGTCGTCGCCTCCATCCCCTTTCTCGTGCTTATCGGATTTTTGATCCGCCCTTCCCTCAAACACCGTATCGACGAAAAATTCGACCGGGGTGCCCTCAGCCAGCAATTGCTCGTGGAGTCCGTTATCGGCATGCAGACCCTCAAGGCATCTGCCGTCGAACCCGTCGTTGCCGCGCAATGGGAAGAGCGTCTGGCGGCTTATGTGCAGTCGTCCTTTGCAGCGACCATGCTCGCGGCGAAGGGCCAGACGGCCATCCAGTATGTCAACAAGATCACCTCGGCCGCGCTTCTTCTGTTCGGCGCACAGGCCGTCATCGACAATGAGCTGACCGTCGGCGGGCTGGTCGCCTTCAACATGATTGCCGGTCAGGTGTTTCAGCCGGTTCTGCGCCTGTCGCAGCTGTGGCAGGATTTTCAGCAGGTGCAGGTATCCGTCGAGCGTCTGTCGGATGTTCTGAATGCGCCCGAAGAGCCCAAACCCGCGATCCCTGTCAGCCTGCCGCCGCCGAAGGGTACTATCTCCTTCAAGGGCGTGAACTTCCGCTATTCCAGTGATGGTCCGGAAATCCTCAAGAACATTTCGCTGTCCGTGCGTCCGGGCGAAGTGATCGGCATTGTTGGCCCGTCGGGCTCGGGCAAGTCGACGCTGACCAAACTTCTGCAGCGGTTTTATCTGCCCTCCAGCGGCCAGGTCATGGTCGACGGTCAGGACATTGCCCATGTCAACCCGGCCTGGCTGCGCTCCAATATCGGCGTCGTGCTTCAGGAAAACATGCTGTTCAACCGCACGATCCACGAAAACATCAGTATCGCCAATCCTGCCATGTCGCGCGCGGCCGTCATCAATCTCGCCCGACTGTCAGGCGCAGATGAATTCGTTGCCAAGCTTCCGAAGGGATACGACACCGTCATTGAAGAGCGCGGTGCAAACCTCTCCGGCGGCCAGCGGCAACGGCTGGCAATTGCCAGGGCGTTGTCCGTCAATCCACCCATTCTCATTCTGGACGAAGCAACCAGCGCGCTCGACTACGAAAGTGAGAGACTGATCCTCGCAAACATGCGTCACATTGTTCAGGGCCGCACAGTGTTGATCATCGCCCACCGGCTCGCGACCATCCGGAGCTGTAACCGCATCATCGGCATGGCCGACGGCAGAATAGTTGAAGAGGGCAGCCACGAAGATCTGCTGGCCCGCGATGGCGGCCTCTACAAGCATTTATGGGATTTGCAGATGGGGTCGAGCAAATGAGAGGAAAGACGCGACCTGTACCGACCGGGGCAACAAACACAAAGGTCAGCGATGACTATAGCGACTTCCTCCCTGCCGCCCTCGAAATTATCGAAAAGCCCGCCTCCCCGGTCCGTTATGCCCTCATGTGGTTCGTCTGCACCGTCGCAGCCTCGGCACTGATCTGGAGCTTTATCGGCAGGATCGATGTTGTTGCGACCGCGCAGGGAAAAGTCCAACCATCCGGTCGCGTCAAGGTCGTTCAATCAACGATCTCCGGACGTGTGGTCTCAGCGCCTTTTGCCAACGGCACCGAGGTCAAGGCAGGTGATCTTCTGGTGAAACTCGATGATATCGAACTGAAGGCGGAAGACGCTCGGCTGCGGGTGACAATCGAGGCCTTGCAGGCTGAGCACGTTCGACGGATGACGGAACTTGTCACCGTCGAAAACCACGACTGGAGCACAGGTCCGGATATCGCCGTCGATGTAATCCCCGATTTCGCGGCGAATACGCAGGCAACCATCCGCCTGCGGGAAACAGCAATCCTGAAAGCCAACCTTCTGCAGCTCAAGGAGACGATGAGAAATCTCGCCGCCCAGACGCAATTGCAGTCCGCATCGATCGACCGGCTTCAATCCATGTCACGCGCTCAGGCCAACCTGATCACCACGCTGACCGAGCGTGTCTCAATGCGATCAGGCCTGCTCGAACGCGCCGCCGGCAGGAAATCGGATGTCCTCGACGCCACACAGGCTTTGCGCGAAGAAGAGGCAACCTTGTCGACCTATGCAGGACAGTTGCTCGAAGCCCAGGCAAGTCTCGCTGTTGCAGAGACCGAAAAAAACAAGGTCCTGTCGACATTCGTTGCCGATAATATCCAGAAGTCAGGTGATCTCGCCCGGCAGATGGACGAAGCACAACAGGAGCTGGTGAAGGCCGAAAAACGGCTCGCTGCCGCCGCGATTTATGCTCCATCCGACGGCGTTGTCCAAGCCTCGTCGATTACCACGACCGGTCAGGTCGTGTCGGCGGAGACAGAAATCATGCGCATTATCCCCGCCAATCTGCCTCTCGAAATCGAGGTGTTTTTCGCAAACCAGGATGTCGGCTTCGTAAAGCCCGGCCAGCCGGCGGTCATCAAGGTCGAAACATTTCCGTTCACCCGTTATGGTGTTCTCACCGGAACAGTAAAAACCGTGGCACGGGACGCCATACCCAATCCCGACGCGCAAGCGATGGAAGAGCAAGCCGCCCCGCAGTTCAGGAGTGTTGTGCCGGGCGGGAATGTGCAGCGGCTGCAAAACCTTGTTTACCCGGCAACGATTGCTCTCGATACGACAGAGATAAACGTCGATGGGGTCATGCGCCCGCTTTCACCTGGCATGGCGGTGTCAGTCGAAATAAAAACCGGAACCCGGCGGATCATTGACTATTTCTGGTCGCCAGTCGCGCGGGTGGCGTCTGAGGCAATGCAAGAGCGATAGCCTCGACTGCTGTGACGCTAAAGCTAAGAGCGTTTCACTATCAAGTTTAGTGCTCTTGAACCAATTCGAACTTACGATCCACTGTTTCACTGGATCCGCAGAGCATAGAAGAACCCACCGACTTTGCGATTTTGATCAAACACGTTCAACGGCAAATCGGCTTTCGGCATCCATATGCGCCCCACTTCCACCGCCGCAGCG
This sequence comes from Agrobacterium sp. CCNWLW155, assembly GCF_036888815.1. NCBI lineage: Bacteria > Pseudomonadati > Pseudomonadota > Alphaproteobacteria > Hyphomicrobiales > Rhizobiaceae > Agrobacterium > Agrobacterium sp. CCNWLW155. Next base: position 2,915 of record NZ_JBAKFW010000026.1, on the reverse strand, counting down.
ACCGGCAAGGCGGGAAAGACGTTGATCGTTGCCCCTTCTCCGTGCACCGCCTTTATCTGGTCAAACAGCCGTCTCAATTCCTGGCGAAATCGCGAGAGGTCTCCGGCGTTCCGCATGACGTCGTTATGCGGCGAGATCGCCCTGATCGACCAGACCGAAACATCGTGACCCAAAACGGTTTCGATGCGTCCCTTCGATATCGTCGCGCTCAAACCCAGAATCAGGGCCACCTTCGAATAAACCTCGGTGGGTGCTTCAACCTGAAACTGGATCGGAGCGCTGTCGTTCTGCCACTTCCATGTCGCCGGTTCTCTGTGGCGTTGATGAACCTCGGCAGGCAGAATATCGCAAAGCTGCCTTCCCAGTTCAATCAGGAGCGGCTGGGGCGCTAGCGCGAAAATGCTTGCGTGGGTGATCTGCTGTCGTTCTATCCGGCCTCTGATTTTGTCAGCAAATAACCGTTGAAGGTTGGTCTGCTGAACCTGCCAGTACTGTTCGTCGGCGTCGTCGAGGGAGAGGCCGAGCATTTCAAGATCAATCGTTTCAAATGATGCCGGTGAGCGCTCCGGCAGCATCGACGCGAATATGTCCTCTCTTGCCACAAGCGCTTCATTTTTGCCGATGTTGGCTCCGAAACGGATGACATGCGAGGCGCGATCCGGTTGGATACCACTGGCCAGACGGACCCTTCGCTCATGCTCTTCCTTCATAAGGACCAGAAGTTCCTCAGGATGGTCGTCTGGCGCTTCATTGTCGATCAGTCGGTGGCACTTGGCGCAGAGAAGCATGAGGTTGGAGATGTCTCTGGCGAGAAGCGTTGATCTTGTCGGATGACCGCGGGCTCCCTCAGGCGAGTCGGCAACAATATGGGCGACAAACCCAAACATCTTGTCCTCCTTGCCCGAGAGGAGGTCACCGATGAGCTCACAGTTGCAACCGCGAAACTGGCAGCGGCCGGCAGCACGCGCCCACAGCGCGCGCTGAACCTTCTCGGGAATCCTCGACTTTGCCATTCAACAGACCTCCCGAACTGGCGCGTGTCGCTGCAGACGGCTTCGACTGACACGCTGCTTCACATCGCGATGCTCCGGATGCTCTCCACCGCCTCGCCACTCGCCATCGATCAGCCAATCCTCGAAATAAAAGAGCCAGAGCGACGTCCAGGGAATGATGGTCTGATCGAGCCTCATCCAGGGCTGCCACTCATATGTGCGTGGCAAATAGAGACAGAGACGGGTAGGCCTCTGGTCGTATACGTGTGGAAGGTCCTTTCCACCGGATAGCATCAGCAGATCAGGATTGTCCAGATACACCCTCGGCGAGCGATTGACCGCAAATTCCAACCGCGCGTCATAGATTCGTGAAAGCGGCGTGGGTGACGATTTATAGTGCCAACTAAAATGTCCTGATCCGAGTTCACCATCCCCGGCCGACAACGGGTTCTTCGTCAGCAGAAGAAACTGCTGCGCGGCGGTTAGTGGCTTCGGATCGGAAAAACGCAAGGCGGCTATCTTCCAAAAAAAGTGTTTGCGCGAACGGAGGTGACCGTGGCCGTGGTGATACCTGTCATGAGACCGATGCGGGGTGCGACGCCAAGGGTGCCCTTCTGACGAGAGGTCGAGATGTCATCGGTGATGGAATCTACTACAGCCTTTGCCGGGGCAGGCCCGAAGGCGTCGCCGAGTTGTCGCTTTAGGCCATCAAGCCCTTCCACATCCCTCAGCCTGCTGAGGTCGTCCATAGCACGGGTATGCCAAGTGAAAAATATTTCGGCGCGCTTGGGATCGCCGTTCCACTTTTCGGAAAAATTCTCCCCCTTCGTCGTCTCGTTCCAGACGAACCATTGCATCTGGCCGTCAACGCGGTGCGCCTCGATGAAGTCGGGCATGTGCCGGATGACGTCGAAGAGCAGATCCAGTTCAGAGTCGTAGATGTAGGTTCTGACGCAATACTCGTAACTCCGGGACGCCAAGGTCGTCACCAGAACCGAAATCGGCGACAGAGATATATCGATCTCGTTGACGGCGATGAAAACATCCCGGTGGCGCTTCAGGATCTGCACGACCCTCTGCAACAGGCCCTTGAAATGAACCTGCTCAGGAAAGGGTTCGATGTCGGCACGAGCGCGATCCTGAGTATGTAAGCTTTTCGTCACCCGGAAACGTGGCAGCAACTTCACACGTTCAAGGAACAATGCCTTGTAGCCCTTCGGGTTTGACGGCTTCCAGATCTTGAGTGCCCGATCGGGCACGAGTTCTCCGCGCATGGCGCAGTTCCGGTTCGGAATGGACGGGGTGATGTCCATATGGAATTCGTTAGCGTAGACGAGCCGCCAGCAGCGCGCCATCTCCACCAGAAGCGGTTTGTAATGGCCATTGGCCTTCAACCTATCACCGATCGCCTTCTTCAATGCGGCAGGCTCGACCCAATGTCCAAGATATGGTGCATGCGCTACCAGATCGACGTCATGTTCATTGCTGCCGATCGGCTTGACGGTCGTTCCGATCGCGGTCGATCCCTGGAGGAAAATTCCCATTGCCTTGAGCAACGGATCCTCCGCGTCAGCCAACCATCCACCCACCCCGTCGTAGCGCTCCTTTGCAAGGTCCGCCTGGCTCGGCGCGATTTCGAGAGTGGCGCACATTCGATCAAGAGCACCGATGAGCATTCCATCCCGCATGACAAGTCGATGATCGTGAAACATGCATTCCTCCTGCGCCCCGAAAAGGGATTTGGCTGTAAGATTTGCCAGTCCAGTTTCATACAGATAAATCGAACGCTTGCCATCGTCAAGCTCCGTGCTATATTTTTGTACAGATTAACCGAACGGCGCGGCACGCGAGTGCACGCGCCTTCAGTGATTCAAGGGAGTAATTCGAACATGTCTTTGGCTGCCAAGCTCAAAGAACTCAGGG
>NZ_JBAKFW010000025.1:0-28228 GCF_036888815.1 Agrobacterium sp. CCNWLW155 | reverse complement strand
ATCGCTCAGCCCGATCGAGTATCGCAGAAGTCTCGGCCATAACATCTGAATCAGTCCAAGTTTTTATCCGCATCCCCTTATGCGCCTAACCGGCTCACTTCTGCGCGGAAATCAACAAACTGGTGCTCAAACGTGTCTCGAGCGGTTCCGGTGGTACCGACGATAGCGATCTGGCGCGGGCCACGCGGCTTGCCTTTGACATGGAGCGCACCCTCGGCTTTGGAACCGAGCATCCGCTGCTCTATCGACCGCATCGCGATCCAGGCGCAATTCTTGACCGTGATCCCGAACTGGCAGCTCGGGTTCACGCCAAGCTGGATGCGGCGCTCGACCGGGCGGCGACGATCCTCAGGAGGCGCAGACCCACCTTCCATGCCCTCGCAAAGGCACTGTTCGAGGAACAGGCAATGGATGAAAACGCGGTGCTGCAAATCTTGACTGAGAGTGATCTGCCGAACAATGCTCCATGAGCGGAAGCTGACAGTTATGCGTTTGTGAAGGTCGGGATCGAGGACGATTCGGAATGAACCAGGCAATGCGGCCCCTGGTGGTAGGTCTCCGGACGAAAGCCTCTTGGCCTCTTCGCCGAGATGTGGTTGACGAAAACGACGCCAAAGCTTGTCCGGGTATGCCTTTAGGTGCCTTCCAGCGCGGACGCGTAAAGGAAGAAGACCGACAGCACTGCCAGTATTGCAAAGGGATTTCGCTTTATATGTCTCTCCATGGAAGAGACGCGCGGGAATTGAGAGCCGCGCGTCATGAGCGAATGATGGAAAGAAGGTGCTCCGGTTCTGTCATCAGAGAGGCACCATCGCGAAGCTTTTGCGATAAGGACGTGGCCCATGGCAGAGGTTGCCTTGTCGCTCGAGCAACCTCATTGGCTGGCGGCCTGCCCTTAAGCGCCCCTCGCACTGCGCCGAATTAGTCCAGCCATCAATGTTCGCGCGGTGGCAGGAAGCTCTTGACGGCGGCCGGGTCCGGCCAGGGAAGCACAGTTTCACCGGCCACGCGCCATGTGCCGTCTACGCGGCGCAGCCTGAGCTCGTAGAAGGCCGGCGCCGCACGCGCGCTCATGCGGCGATAGAGGATTGCGGTCGCTTCATCGCCTTGCTCCTCGATGTGCAGAATCCGCTTTTCGGTCGACAGCGGCGTTTCACCGGCATCGCGCCGAGCACGGAACTCGGCAAACATCTCGTCCTTGGAGAAGCGGGTGATCTTGCCCTCCGGCGTCAGGACGAGAAAGCCGAGGTCCTCGGTGTAGAGTTCGTCCATCTCTTCCATTCGGTAGTTACTGCCGGTCTCAGCAAGGCGATCGATGAAGGCGACGATTTCGGGGTTATACGTGTTTTGCATTTTCCGGTCCTTTCAAGCCAGGGTCATCCCGCCATCGGCATGAAGTTCGACCCCGTTGACGAAGCTGCCCGCGTCGGAGGCGAGGAAGAGCGCGGCGCGCGCCAACTCGTCCGGCTGTCCCATGCGGCCTGCCGGGATGAGTGATGCCATGTGATCCTCGAATGCCGGGCGCTCAGCTTCCGATACGCCGAGCTTGCCTAGGATTTCGGTTTCAACCGGCCCTGGGCTGAGGATGTTGACGCGGATGCGCCGTGTCTTGAATTCGATTGCCCAATTCTTAGCAAAAGCGGCGACGGCGGCTTTCGATCCCGCATAGACGGCATGGTCCGGCAGCACCTTCGTCGCGGCGAGCGAACTCGTGACAATGATGTTGCCGCCATCACGGATCAGCGGTGCGATCGTCTGCACACCGAAAAACACACCGCGCGTATTGATGGCGAAATGACGATCATAGTCTTCCGGTGTCACATTGCGAGATGCAGTGAGATTGATGACACCAGCATTGGCCATATAGATATCGAGGCCACCAAATTGGTTCTCGACCATGTCCACCACCTGGCGGTGATGTTCGAGGTTGGCGACGTCGCCCACGATGCCAATGGCATGATGACCGATGTCGCGCACTGCCTCGTCGACGACGTCCTGCCGCCGGCCGGTGATAATGACTCTCGCGCCTTCTTCGGCGAAAAGTTTGGCGGTCGCCCGGCCGATACCGCTATTGCCGCCGGTGACAACGGCGACCTTGTCTTTGAGATGTTTCATTGTTTATCTCCTTTCAGCTGTGATTGAGATAAACGTGGGCACCCTCAGTCGTTAGATCATGAACGGGCACATGATTTGTGCCCCGGAGTCGCAAATGCCGAATCTACTGAACGAGACGTCTGGATTGATGGCCTTTGTGCGAACGGTGGAGGCCGGTTCCTTCAGCGCCGCGGCACGCGATCTCGATACTACGCCATCGGCGGTGTCGAAGAGCGTGGCGAGGCTTGAAAAAAAGATCGGCGCGCGTCTCTTCCTGCGCTCCACCCGAGCCCTGACATTGACACAGGACGGCCAGATTTTCTTCGAACGCGTCGCTCCCCTTTTGCGTGATCTGGATTCGAGTGATGAGGGGATCGGGGCTGATGCCGGACTCTCCGGCCGACTGCGCGTCAGCATGCCAAGCGAGCTGGCGCCCCTGCTGCTGCCACGACTGTTTGCAGGCTTTGCGGCTGACAATCCCAACTTACATCTCGATATCGGCCTTACCGACCGGTTCGTCGATCTGATCCGGGAGGACTACGATGTCGTGTTGCGCGCTGGCAATCCGACGCAAGGCGATTTGATAGTCCGCCATCTGGCCAATTTACCGATGGCGATCGTCGCATCTCCGGTTTTTCTTGAGACCTTGGGCAATCCGCCGCTTGTCGAACATCTGGCAGCCGTGCCTTTTGCCCGTTACGTGCTCGGCGGCTCAATCCAGCCTGTACGTCTGGCAGACGGCAGCAGCTTTGTTCCCGCCGGTCGCGTAGATTGCGATTCAGGCGCTGCGCTCATCCAGGCGGCGCTCGCTGGGTTGGGTGCCGCCTATCTGCTGCGGTGTCTGGTGGCGAAGGAGTTGCAAGCCGGTGCGCTTGTCACGTTTGCATCGGAGATCGCGCTTCCGAGCCTGCCATTCAATGCGCTGCACGCCTTCGGCCGCACCGTGCCCTTGCGCGTCAAACTGTTCTGCGACTTCATAGCCCGTGAGGCGAGAGCCATCGAAGCGATGTGAACGTACCATCGGCGACATCGGTATCCCTTGCAGGGTCGGTCCCGTCAGAACCGGGCGCCGCCGACCTCGCGCATCGCCATGGGCAGCGTCTCCCAAGCCCTGATCAACTCGCCTATCGACCCGGCCTCCATCTTGCGCATGACATTGGCGCGGTGCAGCTTGACCGTGACCGCGCTTATCCCGAGGTCGAAGGCGATCTGCTTGCTGAGCCGCCCCCGCGCCACTTCACGCAAGATTTCGCGCTCGCGGTGCGTCAGCGTCTCCAGGCGTTCGATGTTGCGCTTGACGACCAGGGCGTTGGCCCGTCGCGACGCGTCGAGCGCAAGGCCGGCGATCACCGCATCAAGCAGCGTTTGGTCGCGCACCGGCTTGGTGAGAAAATCGACGGCCCCCGCCTTCATCGCCTGCACGGTCATCGGAATATCACCATGTCCGGTCAGGAAGATAATCGGCTTTGCATTGCCGCTCTCCGCCAGATGGTTCTGCAGATGAAGGCCGCTCGCCCCAGGCATGCGCACGTCAAGGATCAGGCAGCCGGGGCTGTCCAGTATGTTGGCGTCAAGCACTTCACGGGTAGAGGCGAAGCTCACGGGCTGAAAACCCGCCGAGAGGATCAGCTCCGACAAGGCCTCGCGGACGGCCGCATCGTCATCTACGATGACGACAACGGGCTCACTTGTGTCATTCTCGTGCTGCCGCGACAGCGGTGCCGATCTCCGGAGCGGCTGGTCCATTCGCATATCACCCTCCATTTTTTGATTTTTGCAAGGCTTCCCCTATTGCAATGAGCAGAGCAGGCGCATCGAAAGGCTTGCGGAAAAAGCCGCTGATGCCCTGCGCACGGCCCTGGTCGGCGATCTCGTGGCGGCCGGTGACCAGGAATACCGGTAACTCTGGACGCGCCTTGTTGACGATGTCACGAAGCTCAAAGCCGTTTGTGCCCGGCATGCCAATATCAGTGATCAACAAATCCAGATCCGACAGGCCCCGGGTGAGCAGATACTCCGCTGATCGAAAACAGCAGGCTGCATAGCCGGCGGACTCCAGCAACTCCTCCAGCGACTCGAGCAGCCGTGGATCGTCATCGACCACCGCGATGATGGGTCTTGTATTCTCCATGCTCAATTTCCTCCCGCACGGCGCGAATGGGTGATCGGTATTCCCAATCGCTCTGCTATGCGCACGAGGTCGGCGAGCGATGCTGCCGCCATTTTCTGCATTACATTCCTCCGATGGATTTGGAGTGTCACTTCGCTGATTCCGAGTTGAGATGCTGCCTGCTTGTTGAGCAGGCCGCTCACCACGAGCGGCAGCACGTCGCGTTCGCGTGGCGTCAGCTCGAGATAGCGTTGTTTCAGCATACCGATTTCCGCCCGCTCCGATCGCTTTCGCCGATCCTCGGAAATTGCCGTGTGCACGGCAGTCATTAGGTCCGCGTCGCTGAACGGTTTGGTGAGGAAATCTACCGCACCGTGCTTGATCGCTCGCACCGACGAGGGGATATCGCCATGGCCGGTAATGAAAACGATCGGGGGATGATCACCTTCCGCGATCTGCCGCTGCAGTTCGAGACCGTTTATATCGGGCAGTTCAACGTCGAGTATCAGGCAGGCAGGTAGATCCGGTCTCTCGGCGTTCACATAATCCCCCGCTGAACCGAATGGGATGGCACGCATGCCGTGGGTGTCCAGGAGTTCGCCGAGCGCCTCCCTGATGCGTTCGTCGTCATCGACGATGAAAACTATATGGTCATCCGTTGTCATGGCGCGGCTTTCCCGGCGATTGGTAAGGTGAAAATGAACCGCGCGCCATGCGGTTCATTTTTCTCGGCCCATAAACGCCCGCCATGTGCCTCGACGATCGAACGGCAGATGGCGAGACCCATGCCCATTCCGTTCTCTTTCGTGGTGAAGAAGGGTTCGAACATCTGATCCGGGAACTCAATGCCGTTTCCGCGGTCGGCTACTTCGGTCTGCACCTCGCCGCCCATGCGATGAGCGCGCACGTCGATAGCTTTTTCCCCTGCGACAGTCTCCATCGCCTCCATGCCGTTGCGGATGAGATTGACCAGGACCTGCTGGATTTGGATGCGGTCGATCGCGATAGGCGGAAGCTTGGCTTCCGCGTCGATGTCGATCCGGATGCGGCGACGCAAAGCCTCGCCTGCCACGAGGTTACACGCCTCGGTGATGACACCGGAGAGCGACAGGCTGATCCTATTCTCCACGGATTGCTTGAACAGCGCCCGGATACGGCCGACGACTTCCGCCGCCGAGTTGGCGTCGCGGATGACCCGTTCGATCGTGATCTTGGCACGCGCGACATTGATGGACTCAGCTGATAGCCAGCGGTAACACGCGTGCGAATTGGCGACGATCGCCGCCAAGGGCTGATTCACCTCATGGGCGATGGAGGCCGACAGCTCCGCAAGACTCGCGGCTTGGCCGGCGCGTGCCAACCGCTCCTGCGCCAAGCGTAGCTCTTCCTGCATGCGCACTTCGCTGTCGATATCTAGGCAGATGACGTTCCATTGCACGATGGTGCCGTCGTCCTTCCGCATCGGCGCGGCGCGCGTTTCGACCCAGATATATTCGCCGTCGAAGCGTCGCAGGCGGTGCTTTTTGAGATAGGGTTCGCCGGTTGCCAGGCAATGGGCATATTGCTCTTTGACGCCCGCGACATCGTCGGGATGGACCCCGGCATCGAGCGTGCCGTTCAGGCGCGATTCGGATTTCCCATCCAGTTCCTCCAGCTCATAGCCAAGGAACTCGCGCAGTTGTTGGCTGCGATAGACTGGTTCGCCGTTCGGCTCAGCACAATCGATCATCGCCGGCAGTGTTTCCACCAGTTGCCAAAGGAAGCGTTCTCTCTCACGCAATGCCGCCTGCGCGCGCATCTCGTCCTCAATGTCGATCGAAGCAATGTACCATTGCACGATTGTGCCATCTGCGTTGCGCAGAGGCTGCGCGCGCGCCTCTATCCAGCGATAGATGCCCTGCTTGTTGCGCCGGCGAAACCGGTTCACGAAAGGCTGGCCGGTCGCGAGGCCATCCGATGCCCTCTGAAACATTGTTGGAAAGTCGTCGGGGTGAGCGACTTCTCGGGCCAACGCGTCGAAATCTTTGATATCCATCGTCGGCGAACCAACGTCGTCGAGATATCGCTTGCTGGTGTAGGTCATCTTACCCGAAGCGGTAAAGCTCAGGATATTGAAGGGCATGGCGTCAATCATCTGCTCCAATTGCCGCTTGCTGCTCTTCAGCGCTTCTTCGGCCTGCACCTGATCGTCGATGTCGATAGACACCTGATACCAGTGAACGATCGCTCCATCTTCATCGCGCAAAGGTTGCGCGCGCGCCTCTATCCAGCGATAGTTGCCATCTTTCCAACGTCGACGATATCTCATCATGAAGGCGTCGCCTGTTTTAAGGCAGTTGGCTGACACCCGCAGCACCTCGGGGGCATCTTCGGGATGAACCAGCTTTTGCGCCACCCGGACGGTATCTTCGAAGTTCGCCTTGGAAAGGCCGAGATCCTCCAAAGATCGCTTGTTGACGTAGGCCAGCTCGCCAGCAGGCGTCCAGCTCCAGATGTGGACTGGCAAGGCGTCCACAAGCTGCGAGAGCTCTCGCTCCCGGTTGCGCAAGGCCTCCTGCGCCCGCACCTCATCATCGATGTCGATGGAGATTGCGTACCATTGCACGATCTTGCCGCTGTCGTCCCGCAGTGGCTCCGCCCGGCCGTCAACCCAGCGATACACGCCGTCCGCCCGCCGCAGCCGGTAGCGCAGGGAAAAGCGTTCGCCGGTCGCCAGGCTGCTGTTGAGCGCTTCCGCCACTCCAGCAGCGTCGTCGGGGTGGATGGCCGCTTCGATAATCGCCGCCATCCGGCTCGTGTCAAGCTTGTCCGCTTCCGCCGAGTCCACGCCGAAGAAATCTGTCAGGCGCTTATTGAAGAAGGTCGGCTCGCCGTCTGGACTGAGCCTCCAGAGAAGGCTCGGTACCATGTTGACGAGCTGGGAGAACTCCCGCTCCCGGTTGCGCAGCGCCTCCTCAGCCTTCTTGCGCTCGGTGATGTCGATGAAGCCGACCAGGCTCTTGTCGGCGATGGCGCCGGGACGGGCGGTCGCGAAAACGACGTCGATGACGCTGCCGTCCATGCGCGCCACCTTCGTTTCTTCCTGGAAGACCTCCTCGCCGCGGTAGCGCGCCTCGATCGAGCGGCGGATGGTGGCCATGCCCGGTTGCCAGTAGCGGGTGATGGGGCCGCGCATTTCCTCCGCATTTTGTGCGCCGAACATCTCCGTGATGTGCCGGTTGACTTCTTCGACCTCCAAGGCCTCCACGGCGCGCGCGAGGAATTCGGGGTGCTCGTCGATATAGGATTCAAGGTCCGCCACACCCTGCACTCGCAACTCCTTGAACAGCGGAATAAGCTTGCTGGCGTCCACCCGAGTCAGTCCGATCGGCATGTAGTGGAAAACGTCGCGGTAGCTACGTTCGCTTTGTTGCAAGGCCTCTTGGGCGATCACGAGATCGTCGATCTCGAGGCAGACTCCGTACCACTGCACGATCCGGCCGTCCGCGTCGCGCAACGGCTCCGCACGCCCCTCGGTCCAGCGATAGGTTCCGTCTGATCTGTGCTGACGATACTTCAGTGTAAATGGATCGCCCGTCTCGAATGAATGCGTCAGCGCACGCTCGACAGCCGCGCGATCTTCCGGGTGGATGTCAGCCAATGAGCGGGATGCATTCGGAGCAATCAGTTCTGACAGGGTCACGCCCACATAGTCGGCAAGGCGCTTGTTGACATAGGTGGGTTTTCCCTCGGCTGTAGTACACCATATAAAGGCGGGCACTGCGTCGATCAATTGCTGGAGCTTTTGCTCGCTCTGCCGCAGCGCTTCCTGCGCCTGCACCTCGTCGTCGATGTCAATGGAGATTGCGAACCATTGCACTATGGCGCCGTCTTCATCGCGCGACGGTTCCGCCCGACCATCAACCCAGCGATACACACCGTCCGCACGACGCATGCGATATTTCATCGAGTATGGTTCGCCCGTGGCGACAGCATGGCGCACCGCCTGCAACACACTAGGCGCATCATCTGGATGGACGAGAGTCTCAATGTTTGTCACTAGCTGGCTTGTGCCCGGCCTGTTCAACTGTTGCAGGTCAAACCCAAAAAAATCCACCAAGCGCTTGTTAAAGAAGGTCGGCTCGCCTTCTGGTGTCAGTCGTCTGATGTGGACTGGGACCATGTTCACAATCTGCGAGAGCTCTCGCTCTCGGTCGCGCAGGGCCTCCACACTCTGGCGTAGTGTCAGCAACGCGAGTTGGTGCTGCCGGGATATGGCGGCCACGATCAGCGCAGAAAATGCCGAGATCGCCAGGAAAAGTTGCAGCATGATGTGGTTGTGGCGCTGATTCTCGGCATTTCCGGCAAACTGGCTGGCGCCGGATACCGTGAAGATCGCGGTTATTAGCGCGAGGAGGGCGAGGGTAGCGGCAGCCCCCTTAAATTCGAAGCGCACAGCAGCCCAAAGCAGCGGTGGCATGATGATATAGGCGAAGGGCAGGTAGCCGCTGAGCGAAAGGGCCGCGACGCCAAGAAGGATAAGTCCCACGACACACGCTTCTATCCATCGCGCAGCCGTTAGCTCGGCCTTGCCGTTCCAGTTCTGGATCACGACCAGCGCGAGCGGCGCGACGATCAGGACCCCAGTGGCATCCCCGATCCACCAGAGAGGCCAGGCCCCCAGGAAGGTTTGCGAAAATATGCCGAACCAGGCCAGCGTCGCACTTCCGACCGTCGCGCTGACCACCGGGGCAACTCCAGCCCCCAATACGACAAATACAAGAACTTCCCGCAAGGTTTCCAGCCGAGCCGGCCGACCCAAAGCCCGGTTTACGAGCCACGCGCCGACCGTAGCTTCGAGCGCGTTGCCGGCATAAATCAGGACGGCGGCGGGCAGCGGGCTATGGAACCACATGACATTGCTGAATAGCTCGCCCAGGCAGCCGACCAGCACCCACCACGGCCAGCTCTGCTTGGGTGCGAGGATAAGAGTTGCAATGAAAAGCCCACTTGGAGGCCATATGGAAATGCCTGTTCCCGGTACGATTGCAAGTGCCTGCGCGAAACCGCAACCCAGGACATAAGCAGCAAAAAATAGACCCAGGTGCAGGAGTTGGGGGCGGTAAGACCAGATGCGCGTCATCGGCGGCTCCTGCAGGGAAAATAAAGCCTGGGCGGTGTGAGCATATCGAGTGGGCGATCTCGATATTAGCGTCAGCGATCCCGTCTTGTACCTTATTCACGCCACCGCGCGGCCGCAACTTATGGAAATCCATGCATTGGCGGGAATGCCGTCGCTTGGTTCCTGACTCAGTCCAAAAGCCGCAAGGAAGTGGCGCCCTCGTTGAAATCCGTCGACCGGCTGACCTCGTTCCACTGGAGCGCGGCCGTCGACCGGACCACATCATTCTGAGCAATTCGCGCCAGCGCGTCGCTCCCGAGGACGAGCTGTTCCGGCAGATCGTCCCGGCGTGAAAGATTGAAGATGACCGCGGCCACCTTGTCGGGGTCGCCGGGCTCGGTGCCGGCATAGCCCTCCGTTAACCTCATGATTGCGCCGATGGTTGGTTCGTATTCCGGCAGCAGCGGCGGGACATGGCTGCGGGCGACCCGTGTCCAGTTCGTGCGGATGCTGCCCGGCTCGATGGCGATGGCCTTGACGCCGAACGGCTTGACTTCCTTGGCGAGCGAAGCGGTAAAGCCGCTTACCGCCCATTTCGCCGCGCTATAGGCGGTGGAACCGGGACTGCCGAAGCGTGCCGAACTCGACGAAATGTTGATGATATGTCCTGATTTTTGCCGGCGCATTACGGGGAGTGCTGCACGCGTCAGATTGACCACGCCGTAGAAATTCGTGTCGATCTCCGCCTTGAAATCATCTTCAGAGACCTGTTCGAAAGGGCTGAGATGCGCATAGCCGGCATTGTTCAGCAGCACATCAAGGCGACCGAATCGCTCCATGGCGGCTGCGACTGCGCCTCGCGAGGCGGATACGTCTGTCACATCGAGTTCGATGAGTTCCACGTGCTCTTCGTAGCGGCGCGCAAGGTCGACAAGGTGATCGATGTTGCGGGCCGTTGCGATGAGATTCTCGCCACGTGCGAGCACGAGTTCGGCCGTGCTACGGCCGATTCCGCTGGCACTGCCGGTTATGAGCCAAGTCTTCGACATGGTGGGTGACCTCTAAAAAGGCGATGATAGAAAGGGATCGAGGAACTGGCGCGGCAAGGCCGCGCCAGTTCCTGACGGGACGCGGAGAACGGCGGCTTGCTCCGCGAGCCGTGGCGGGTTCAAGCCTTGAGGAAGGCAAGCAGGTCGGCGTTGACCTGGTCCTGATGTGTGGCGGTAATGCCGTGCGGCGCGCCTGGATAGTAGATCTCCTTGGCACCCTTGATCAGCCGCGCGGATTTGACGGCGGAATCCTTGATTGGAACGATCTGGTCGTCTTCGCCATGCAGGACGAGAGTCGGCACGTCGAATTTCCGCAGGTCTTCCGTGAAGTCAGTTTCCGAGAATGCCTTGACGCATTCATAGGCGTTGAGCAGGCCGGCCTGCATGCTCAAGCGCCAGAACTGGTCGAGGGTGCCTTGGGACACACTAGAGCCCGGTCGATTGGCGCCATAGAATGGCAGGGCAAAGTCTCGGTAGAACTGTGAACGATCCTTGACGAGACCGGCGCGGATCGCGTCGAAGGCCTCGATCGGCAGGCCTTCCGGATTGGTCGCTGATTTGACCATGACCGGCGGCACGGCGCCGATCAGTACGGCCTTGGCGACACGCTTCGTGCCATGCCGACCGATATAGCGGGCGACCTCGCCGCCGCCGGTAGAGTGACCGACCAGCGTTGCGTCCCTGAGGTCCAGCGCCTCGATAACGGCGGCCAGATCGTCGGCATATCCATTCATGTCGTTCCCCGACGTCGGCTGGCTGGAACGTCCGTGGCCGCGGCGATCGTGCGCCACGACGCGGAAGCCGTGCTGGGCGAGGAAGAGCATCTGGCCGTCCCACGCATCGGAGTTCAGCGGCCAGCCGTGCGAAAAGGTGACGACCGGACCGGTGCCCCAGTCCTTGTAATAGATTTCTGTGCCGTCCTTGGTGGTGATCGTGCTCATTGCTTGCTTTCCATGATTGATGGTGGCGGGAAGGGGCTGCTTCGGAGTCTTAGCGTCGGCAACCGCGGGCAAGCCTGCTGCAATACCGGCGGTGAGACCGCCGAGCAGAGCGCCGCGGCGTGAGACGCTGACTGTCGATGGGTTTGAAATGTCCTGCATGTTTTATCCTTCATGATGGTTGAAAACGAACGAGGATGGCGACCACCGGCCCGAAAGACTATTGGCCGAAAGCCTCTGGGGACTGTACGAAAGTTTAGAGGCGGACCGTCTCCGGACCGGCAATGTGACTTTTCATCGGGCGGATGCCGCTTCTTCGATGAGAGCGGTGACTTCGCCGGGATGCGAGACCATGAGCGCGTGCGAAGCCCCGTCGACCACGACAGTCTTCGCGGCGTGCGCGCGATCGGCCATGAACTGCATGACTGCTGGCGGAATGTTGCGGTCGCCAGACCCGTAGATCATGTAGGAGGGCAGCGCCTTCCACGACGCGGCGCCGGAGGGTTCGGCGAGTGCAGCCTGGGCGACGGGTCGCTGCGTCGAAGCCATCAGCGCCGCCTTGTCATCTGAAACGTCGGCGGCGAACTGGAGATGAAATTTGGACGGCTGGACGTAGAGGTCCTGCGTGCCATCCGGCAGCATCACGGGCGCGAGCGCGCCGGCAAGCGTGCTACCCGGAAATTTGCCCGACAGGGTGAGGCTGGATTCGCCAGTATCCGGCATAAATCCCGCAACATAAACGAGCGCTTTCACGTTCGGATTGCCGTTTGCGGCTTCGGTAATGACCGGTCCGCCATATGAGTGGCCGACCAGAACCACCGGGCCACGGATGGTGCGAACGACCGCCGCGACGGATGCGGCATCGGACGCGACACTGCGAAGTGGATTAGCTGCCGCGATCGCCACATAGCCATCCCCGGTCAGGCGGGCGATCACGGCATCCCAGCTCGACGACTCGGCAAAGGCGCCATGAACGAGAACGACTGTCGGTTTGAGATCGTGATCTTGGGACTGTGCACTTGCGACAGTCAGCGTAGCGATCGCGGTGCTAAGCGCCAAGACATTGATAATTTTGAGCATCTTCTTCTCCAAACGCTGCGGTTGCGTATGCCTGGAGAATGCGTGGATTTGCGGTCGCAAACCATCCTACGTGGGACGGGCCCATCCACTGCCGAAGTATAGGAGGAGATGGCTCAAATGGCGGGAAATCTGATCGATCGGCAAGGCTCAGCTCCATCAAACACTAATCGGGAGAGCCTTCCGGCCAGATGGATGATCCGCGATGCCGTGAATAGTTAGTGATCCGGGCGACCCGCGTGGCTTCGACCCGATCGCAATCAATCCACGGAGAGCAGGATGACCAGACGTTTGAATATATTGGCCAGGAAGAACGACGGCATCGACGGCCTCGTCGCCGTTGAGGCCTGGATTGCCAAGAGCTTCGATCCCAAACTAATGGAGCTCGTCAAGGTGCGCGTGTCGCAGATCAACGGCTGCGCCCATTGCCTGCACATGCATCGTCAGGATGCGCTCAAGCTGGGCGAGACGGAAGAGCGCATGCTCTTGCTGGACGCCTGGCATGAATCGCAGCTTTACACGGATCGCGAGCGTGCGGCGCTCGCATGGGCCGAGTCGCTGACGAATATCGCCGAGAGCCGTGCGCCGGATGCGGATTATGAAATTGCCCGCGGTGTCTTTTCGGAAGACGAACTCCTGGTGCTGTCCATCGGCATAGCCATGATCAATGCCTGGAACCGGCTGGCGATCGGTTTTCGGCTGCAGCATCCGGCAGACCACAAACGCGCCGCCTAATCGCTCAGCAGACGCGAACGCGCCGGGCGGATCCATCTTGCCCGGCAAGGTCCAATGCAAAGCGTCTGCTCCTTCATGCCACTGCGGCCGCACTGAGAGCATAGGCTGCCCTATCCTCAGGTATGGCCTTTCCTCTTCCTTGGCCGGATCGACCGCCAAACGCGCCTCAACATAAAATCCGCGCCGTGGCTTGTAACCGACACGTTTCAATTACGCAAAACAGGAGCGCATCATGTCGCAGACAGAAACAAGACCCCGTACGATTGCTCACCAGGAGACCAACATGAGCTTGGACAACGACGCACACCTCCGCAGAACAGGATCCGAAGAGTTGGTTCCATCGCGCTACGCGGTGCGGGTCGGCGAGATTGAGGTGCTGGTGGTCAGCGATGGGGTGCTACCGCTCCCAACCGAAATGCTGGGGCACAACGCTGATCCAGCCGCGCGGGCGGCTTGGCTGGACGAAATGTTCTTGCCAGCAGAGGCCTTCGACTGGTCGCTCAACGTCGCCTTGGTACGTAGCGGCGATCGGACCATCCTGATCGACGCCGGGCTGGGATTGGATCCGAATTTGAACCTCCCGCGGGCTGGCCAATTGGTCAGGCGACTGGACTCGGCCGGCATTGATCTGGGGTCTGTGACCGATATTGTGCTTACCCATTTGCACATGGACCATATCGGCGGCCTCGTCGTCGAAGGTGTGAAGGACCGGCTGCGGCCAGATCTGCAGATTCATGTGGCAGCCGCCGAGGTCAAGTTTTGGGAGGCGCCCGACTTCACCTACGCTCACATGCCACAAGGGTTCCCGGACGCCCTTAGGGCAACCGCCAAGCGTTTCGTGGCGGAATACCGGGCCCATCTGCGGCAATTCGATGAGCAACATGAGGTGGCGCCAGGCGTGGTCGTCCAGCGCACGGGCGGTCATACGCCCGGGCACAGTATAGTTCGTCTGGCATCTGGTGGTGACAGGCTGACATTTGCCGGCGATGCCGTCTTTGCGGTCGGTTTCGATCACCCCGACTGGTTCAATGGCTTCGAGCACGATCCGGAGGAGGCGGCTCGCGTTCGCGTCCGTCTTCTGACGGAGCTGGCACGGACCGGCGAACAGCTCGTCGCCACTCACCTGCCGTTCCCGTCCGTTGGCCGGGTGGCGATCGACGGCGATGCGTTTCGCTGGGTTCCGGTCTTCTGGGACTACTGACGCCTATTGGTTCAGGGCGCCCGGCTCTGTCGCGGATCCACGACTTCGACAGGGCCGACCTGGATCACCGTAACCACCTTCGAAAAAACGAACAACAACGCGGCGCGCTGAGCGGCCGCACATGGAGAAGCTCATGAAAATCGTCATCATCGGCGGAACGGGCCTGATCGGTTCAAAGACGGCCGACCGCCTTCGCAAGCAAGGCCATGAAGTCATTGCCGCCGCTCCTAACACCGGCGTCAATACGATCACCGGTGAAGGTCTCGCCGAGGCGCTCGCCGGAGCCTCCGTCGTTATCGACCTAGCAAACTCGCCGTCCTTCGAGGACAAGGCTGTGCTCGAATTCTTTGAGACATCGGGCCGCAATCTGGCGGCGGCGGAAAAGGCCGCTGGCGTAAAGCACCACGTCGCGCTTTCCATTATCGGCACCGATCGCCTGCCCGAGAGCGGCTACATGCGCGCCAAGGTCGCCCAGGAAAAGATCATAAAGGATGCCGGAATTCCCTATACGATCGTCCACTCGACGCAATTCATGGAATTTCTCGGTGGCATCGCCCAGGCGGGCACCGTTGGCGACACGACCCGACTGTCGACTGGCTTTTTGCAGCCGATCGCCTCCGATGACGTCGCAGATTTCGTGACGGACGCGGCCCTTGCTGCGCCTGCGAACGGCATCATTGAGATTTCAGGCCCGGAGCGTGCCAGGCTTTGCGATTTCGTCGCCCGCTACCTGAAGGCGATGGGCGACACCCGCAAGGTCGTGGCCGATCCGGAAGCCCACTATTTCGGCACGAAGCTGGAGGACGGCTCCTTGGTCTCCGACAACAATCCACGTATCGGCCGCGTTACCTTCGAGCAGTGGTTCGCAACCGCAGCGCGGAAATAACCGGGCGCCGATGCGTCGCCTCCGGCGGCGCACCGTCCGACTTTACAAACGGAGTCTCGACATGATCAAGTCAATCCTTACCGCCTTTGCCATGACGGCCCTCTTGTCCGCCGCCGCCGCTCACGACGCCGGTGACAAGGACGCTAAAGTCACGCTCGTTTACGAGCACGAATTGCCGAATGTTGCGGGCAAGAGCATGAAAGGCGTTCTCGTCGAATACGGACCCGGCGGCTTTTCCTCGGCTCATACGCATCCCAACTCGGCCTTCATTTATGCGACGGTGCTGGAAGGAGCGATCCGCAGCCAGGTCAATGGCGGTCCCATCAAGGTCTACAAGGCGGGCGAAAGCTTCTCCGAAATGCCGGGCGATCGCCACGGTGTCAGCGAAAATGCCAGCAAAACCGAGCCTGCCAAGCTGCTGGCTGTTTTTGTCATCGACAGTAGCGAGAAGGAACTGACCTTCCCGATCAAGGAGTAGGCGAAAGGGCCAGTGGCCGTTTGCGGTTTCTGGCCCTTTCCCAATCGTCAAAAATCACTGCTGGTGAGCTTGGCTATGTTCGGCGAAGATCATTTTCTGCCACTCGTCCTGATCAATATTCTAGGGCTTGCTGGTATTTTCGTATGGCACATTCAGGGGCGTAGCCGTCCGACTGGGCGCCTGATCGTGCAAATTCTATTCTTCGCCACGATGAGCCTCGTGCTCGGGCTGGGCGGAATTTCACCTTACCGGCTCGACCAGAGCGAACTTCAGGGTGCCGGCCTCTTGATTGCCAAGTTGGCGAGGATTCTCTGGTGGACCCATCTAGCATGGACGCTGATCGGATTCGCGCAGATCTATATCACTCTCAACCACAAGCCGCGGGAAGCACATCTTCTCCAGGATCTGATCGTCGGTGTCGTCTATCTCGGCGTGGCGCTGTCGGTCATCGGCTTCGTCTTCGGAGCTCCGATCGGCCCTTTGGTTGCTACCTCTGGCGTGGTCGCCATCATCATAGGTCTGGCGCTGCAGAACACGCTTGCCGATGTCTTTTCCGGGATCGCGCTCACGCTGGGGCGGGCCTACTTCATCGGCGACTGGATCCGGCTCGGTGATGACACGGAAGGGCGCGTCGCCGAAATCAACTGGCGCTCCACTAATCTGCTGACCGGTGCGCACAATATGGTGGTGGTGCCCAACAGCGTCCTGGCGAAACAAGGAATGACCAATCTCAGCCGTCCTGACGAAACGCACTGGATTGCACTTTCCGTGCACGTTGCCGCCACCCAGCCGCCGTCGGTCGTTGAAGACCTGATGCTTGGCGTTCTGCGGAGCTGCGAGCGAATCGTTAAAGTCCCGCCGCCGGCCGTCGCGCTCAAAGCGATCAATGCAATCGCCATCGAGGTGAAGCTGCAGTTTTGCGTGGCGAGTCCGGCGAGCAGGATGTCCGCTAAAAATGAGGTCATCGATCTCGTCTATCGGCACTGCAAGACAAACGGCCTCTCATTGGCGATGCCGCCCGAGAGCCTGCTCTGGGGGCCAGCCGTTACGGCCGGTGAGCCCGCAGCTATCGTCAGGCCAATCTCATCCAGCACGGTTTAGCCATGGGCGTCGAGCTGAGGCACAGGATTGACGAACTTGAACAGCAATTAGGCGCTATGGCGGTCGAGAACGCCGATCTGCGATCGGAACTTGGAATTGCGTTGGAACGCCAGGCCGTCACTGCGCAAATTCTCAACGTCATCTCCATGTCGCGAACCGACGTGCAACCGGTTTTTGACGTCATTTCCGAGAGCTCGCGACGGCTGCTCGGCGGTCAAACGGCGCTTGTGACACGCGTCATAGATGGCATGCTCCATCTGGCGGCGTGTACAGCGGGAAGTCGGGCCAGTCATGAGGAGATCCGGGCTTCATTTCCTGCTCCACTGACGTCTTCAGGGATCCACAGCCGGGCGGCAATGAACTCGGCCATGGCGTTCCGCTCCGATATCGAAACCGAACCCGGCGTCCCTCAAGCCGTCAAGGAGATGGCGCGCGTCAGGGGATACCGAAGCATCATCGTGGTGCCCATGCTTCGCGAGGGCATCGCTATCGGCACGATCGGTGTTTCGCGTGCCGAGCCGGGCATCTTCAGCGACAGCCAGATCAACCTTCTCAACACGTTCGCCGATCAGGCCGTGATCGCGATCGAGAACGCGCGGCTGTTCGAAGAAGTCCAGGCGCGGACCACGCTGCTCGCCAAGTCTCTTGACGACCTGCGCGCCGCGCAGGACCGTCTGGTCCAGACCGAAAAACTGGCCTCGCTCGGTCAGCTCACTGCCGGCATCGCGCACGAGATCAAGAACCCGCTCAACTTCGTCAACAATTTCGCGACGCTTTCAGTCGAATTGATGGATGAGTTGAACGATGCGCTCGCGCCGTTCGCACTTCCGGACGATATTCGCGACGAACTCAACGAAATACGCAGTCTGTTGAACGACAATCTGCAGAAGATCGTGGAGCACGGCAAGCGAGCCGATTCCATCGTCAAGAACATGCTCTTGCATTCGCACGGCGGCGGCGGCGAACACCGGCCAACGGACGTGAATACGCTGGTGGAAGAGAGCCTCAACCTGGCTTTCCATGGCGCGCGCGCCGAGAAGCCGGAGTTCAACGTGACCCTCAAACGGGAATTCGATCCAGACGCTGGCGTCGCCGACGTGTTTCCGCAGGAGATCACACGCGTGCTACTGAACCTGATCTCCAATGGCTTCTATGCCGTAGCCAAGCGAAGCGGCGATAGCAGCCTCGGCTTTGAAGCCGAACTCAGCGCCAGCACACGTAACCGTGGCGAACATGTCGAAATCCGCATCCGCGACAACGGCGCCGGCATTCCGCCAGAGGTTAAGGAGAAAATATTCAATCCATTCTTCACGACAAAGCCGCCTGGCGAAGGCACTGGCCTCGGACTTTCCATGAGCCACGACATCATCGTGAAGCAACACGGCGGCAGCATCGATGTCGAGACCGAGCCCGGCGCGTTTACCGAGTTCATAGTCCTACTGCCACGGAGGAGTAATTTTTCAAACACGGGGAGAGGTGAGCCATGACTGTATTGGTTCTGGTCGTAGATGACGAAGCGGACGTCGAAGTCTTGTTCCGCCAGCAATTCCGCCGCGATCTTCGCGCCCGGCGCTTCGTGATGGATTTTGCCGTCTCGGCAACGCAGGCTCTGACCCGCGTTGCCGACACTGGCGAGCAAATGCTGATTTTGATTTTCTCCGACATTAACATGCCTGGGATGAACGGTCTCGACATGCTGCCGGAAATGCGCGCACGAAGGCCGGATGTTCCTGTCATCATGATCACCGCCTATGGAGATGCCGAGACGCGCAGGAAAGCGCTGGATCGGGGCGCGGAGGGCCTGCTGACGAAGCCGATCGACTTCGCCCTGCTACGTCAGGTCATCGAGACGAGACTGGGACCGGCCACATGACTACAACTATTCTCGTGGTCGATGACGAGCCAGACATGGAGACGCTTATTCTGCGGAAATTCCGACGGCAGGTTCGCGACGGACGCATCAGTTTTGTGTTCGCGCATGACGGTGTTGATGCGCTCCACGCGATTGAGCAGCATCCCCATGTCGATCTTGTGCTTATGGACATCAACATGCCGCGCATGGATGGCCTCTCACTGCTGGCGAAACTCCAGGAGCGAGAGGACAAGAAGTCGGCCATCATCATCTCGGCCTACGGTGATATGGGTAATATACGGACCGCGATGAATCGCGGTGCTTTCGACTTCCTAACCAAACCGATCGATTTCGCCGATCTGGAGGCGACTATCCTAAAGACCATCGGACATATCGAGGTCTTGCGCGAGGCACGACGCCGTCAGGCGGAAGCGGAGCGTGCGCATGCGTCGTTGTCGCGCTATTTTTCGCCCGAACTTGCCAGGCACCTTGCCGCCGACGGTGATGACGATGACATGCAGGTGCGCTGGCGCGACATCGCCGTGATCTTCACCGACATCACGGGCTTCACCTCGCTCGTCGAGACAGCCGTTCCCGAGGTGCTGGCCGAATTGCTTAATGAATATGTCGGCGGGCTGACGGACGTCGTCTTCGCGCATGAAGGAACGGTGGCCAAAGTGATCGGCGATGCCATTCAGGTGCTGTTCAATGCACCTGGCGACCAGCCCGACTATGCGACCCGCGCAATCGCCTGCGCGCAAGCGCTCGACCAATGGGCAGAAGCGTTTCGCGAGCGCTGGAAGCAGAAAGGCGTTGACTTCGGAGCCACGCGTATTGGCGTTCACGCGGGCTCCGCACTGGTCGGCAACTTCGGCGGCGATCGCTTTTTCGATTTTACCGCCTACGGCGACACAATCAACACTGCCGCGAGGCTAGAAGCCGCGAATAAGACGCTGGGTACGCGGATTTGCGCCAGCGACAGTGTCGCAAGCGGGGCAAAGGAATTCAGAGGGCGACCGATCGGTGATCTTGTCCTGCGCGGACGCAGCGAGCCGTTGCGCGCCCACGAACCCTTGTCGGTAGCGCAGTTCGATGCGCCGGTTACGGCGCGGTATATGGCAGCCTTTACCAAGCTCGAGCAGAATTGCGCCGCCGCCATGCCTGCTTTCGCCGCGCTGGTTGGCATGCACTCGGATGATCCGCTCGCCAGCTATCATTTGAGACGGCTGCTCAACGGCGCCAAAGGCATTCGCATACAGGTGGGATGATTGAGCATGAGCTTAATGACCCTGTCACGCCCTCTCATACGAAGCCAAGGCCTTTCAAAGGTTAGGACGAAAGCTCCGTTTCAGCGAAAAGTGTCGCAGGGGCTCTCGGTTTGCGCTCAAAAGATCGCATAAAGTTTCGCCTGGAGCTACCGGTCGATCTCGTCGCCGTCTAGCCAGATGCGGACTTCGTAATCGTCCTGATGCCGATGGGAGAAAGCCTGAACGGTCGCGGTCTTCCCAATTCCGCCCACTCCGCCGATGGCCAAAACAGGTTTCTGTCTCAGCCGCTCAACGATCGCCATGTCAATATCGTCTCGAGGCAACCAGCTCGGCAGCGGCTCTGGCACCATTCGGCTCGCCGCTTCCTCCTCTCGAATCCGCTCCAGATCCGGAAGGTATGGAGAGAGCCTGCGGACCACCGAATCGCTCAGGATTAGGTGGTCGACCAACTGCGTCGCGATTTCCACCGCGCCCCAGAGATAGAGGGTTTTGCCTTCCATCTCGGGCAGGTCGAGCATCGCACGTTCGAATTCCTGAGCGACCTGCGGTCGACTCGGCTGCCCGGATAGGAGGAATATCTTTTCGGCGCTGGGCGCGCCGGCCAGAGCGTGGGCGAGGTCGCCGCGCGCCTTATCCATGTCCCCGCTGAAGTAATCCTTGCGGTCGGAGTATTCGACCGCGACTTTCCCGTCGCCGTTGGTCGTGTCTACAACGCCTGCGACAGGATAGCCGAGCAAGTTCAGTCCCCGGTGGTCCAACGGCAGCTCAAGCAGGGCCTGGACGAACAGGCCGCCGAACCTCTCGAAATCGGTAGCTATGTAGCCTATCCCATTCGCCAAACGGCTGATAAGTGCGGTTCGGCGCTTCGGGTTCATTCAGTTCCTCAGAGAGCGCGGTCGGTTGGGGGAGGAGGCGTCGCGTCAGGAGTTGGGAAGTTGTACGATGGATACCGCGTTGTCTATGCAAATTCGTCGCTTGCCGCCTGAATTCAGTCGAAGCCGGGCATGCGACGTTCGGTCATCAGGGTTATCCGGTTCGACGTCACGGCGAAGCGGGTCGGAACCGGCCTCGGCATTGCGCCCTCGAAGCGGCCATGCGGGCTCGGTCGCCGTGTTCATAAAACCTCTCGTCCGTTCATCTTCTCGAAGCGTTCGCCGGAAAGACGGACATTGGGAATGTTCCTGCACAACCGCTTTTGGGAGGAAACCGTCCGCGCCGAAGATCTCCGTGACGGGTGCCAAAGACCGCTCCTGCGGTCCTTCATCGTCACAGCAAAGCCTGTCCACACTCTCACTCTCGCTGGGTTTCATTTGGACCGAAATGGTCGCTTTGAGAAACGGCCGCCACTGACACGGCGGATGACGTTCCATCGAATCAGGTGTAACTGTGACGCACGTAAAACGAGAAAACTGCATTGCGTCAGGGGGCTGCGTTGAAGATCTACTCCGTATCAATCGAGAATTTCCGGGGCATCAGTTATGCGAAGCTTGTGCTGCCCGACCATGCTGTTCTCATCGGCGACAACAACACGGGCAAATCCTCGGTCCTTGAAGCGATAGATCTTGTGCTCGGGCCTGATAGACTGAGCCGCCGCCCTCCGGTCGATGAGCATGATTTTTTTGAGGGCAAATATCTTCCCGTGGCCGCTGCCACCGCCGAGGAGGGCGCCGCGCCCGATGAGGCGGACGAGGCGCCCGTAGCCGAAGCCCCGAAGATCACTGTTGAAGTCACCATCATCGGCCTGTCGGAAGAGCAGGGGGCCAGGTTCGGCGGCAATATCGAGTGGCTCAATGTCGAAACCGGCGATTTCTTCACCGAGGCCAATCCGGCGGGTGTCGATGCCGCGAACATTAAGGCGGCGCTACGCGTCACCTTCATCGGCGCCTACGATTCCGATGAGGACGATTTCGTCGGCAACACCTTCTATTCGCGCAGCCTGACGGAGGCGGACAAGCCCGAGCCGTTCTCCAAGAAGGACAAACAGCATTGCGGCTTCCTGTTCCTGCGCTCCCTACGCACTGGATCGCGCGCGCTGAGCCTAGAACATGGCAGCCTGCTCGACATTATTCTGCGGCTGAAGGAAATTCGGCCGCAGATGTGGGAAGGCACGATCGGCACGCTCGCCGCCTTCGACGTGGCAAGCGACCCCGCGATCGGGATTTCTGGCGTGCTCGACAGCATCGACAAGTCGCTGAAGAAATATGTGCCGCGTGAATGGGGTGTGAAACCGCACCTTAAGGTGTCGAACCTCACGCGTGAGCATCTGCGCAAGGTAGTGACCGCCTTCATCGCCACCGGCGATGGCGATCACGCCGCGCCCTTCTTCCGGCAGGGCACCGGCACGATCAACATGTTGGTCCTGGCGATGCTGTCGCAGATCGCCGAAGACAAGCAGAACGTCATCTTCGCAATGGAAGAGGTCGAAACCGCGATCCCGCCCTATGCCCAGAAGCGGATCGTTCATGAGCTGCGCAAGCTGGCCTCCCAGTCGATCGTCACATCGCATTCGCCCTACGTCCTCGAGGAATTTAAGCTCGACGAGACCGTGATCCTGTCGCGGGGCAATGACGGTGTGCTCAGCCAGGCGCAGATAGCTTTGCCCGACAGCGTAAAGCACAAGCGCTATCGGCAAGAGTTTCGCACGCGCTTCTGCGAGGGCCTCCTGTCCCGTCGCGTGCTGATCGCCGAAGGGGCCACCGAGGCCAGCGCCTTTCCGGTGGCCGCGCGCCGGCTGTCGGAGCTAAACCCCGCCACCTATGCTTCGCTTGAGGCGCTCGGCATCTGCATCATTGATGCGGGCACCGAGTCCCAGATCGCCGATCTCGCCCGGCTGTATAAGGGTCTCGGTAAGCGAACGTTCGGGCTTTGCGACAAGCAGACCGATCCAGCGAAGGCTGCGATCGAAGCCGAGGTCGAGCGGCTATTCATGCACGAGGAGAAGGGGATCGAAGATCTCATCCTCAAGAATACGACGAAGGATGCGCTTGAGCGGTTCTCGGACGCGCTCGATTGGCCGCCGCATATCCTCGTGAAGTATCCCGATCCGAAGGCCAATGTGATATCGGCGCTGAAAGAGTATTTCGGCTGGGCAAAGGGCAATTGGGGCATCGCCGATTTCCTTGGCCAGTGCTCCGAGGCCGAAATCCCGTCCTGGATCCGCGATGCCTGCACAACGCTGAAGGCGATCTGTGATCCCCCGCTTGCGCCCGCCGTGCCGCCAGCGCCTACGTCCAGCAACGGTGGGGAAGCCGCCGCCTCGCCCGCCGGCTAGAGGACGCGATGGTCAGTCTGACGCCCGCGCAAAAGGATGTTCTAACCGTCGAGGGGCACCAACTCGTTGTGGGTGGTCCCGGCTCGGGTAAGACCACTGTGTCGATCCTGAGAGCCGCGAAGATCGCGCGCGAGAAACTGAAGCCGGGGCAGCGTATCCTTTTTCTCAGCTTCGCGCGCGCGACAGTCTCGCGCGTGTTCGAGGCGATCGATGAAGAGGCGTCAGTTACGAAGGAGGAAAAGAAGTGGATTGAGGTCGACACCTATCACTCCTTCTTCTGGCGCGTCCTCAAGGCGCACGGCTATCTGGTCGGGTTTCCGCGGCGGATGACGATCCTGACGCCGCCGAACGAGGCGATTGCGCTGTCGGCGATCCGCAGTGGCTTCAAGGCACCGTCCAAGCTGTCGGACGAGGAGAAAGCGCAGAAGGCCGCGTTGGAAATGGCCGAACGCATGCGATTGGCGACGGACGAGGGCAAGGTCTGTTTCGACCTGTTCGCGGAGCGGGTGGCGATCTTGTTGCATGGCTCGGCTAAGGTCCGCGAGCTTGTGTCGACCATGTACCCGTTCATCATCCTTGACGAATTCCAGGACACGAGCGCCGAGCAATGGCGCGCGGTCGAGGCAATGGGGAAGAGCAGCACGCTGATCGCGCTGGCCGACCCAGAGCAGCGGATCTTCGATTTTATCGGCGCCGATCCCGAGCGCCTCAACCACTTCAAAGAGGCGTTCAAACCCTCCGAGCACGACCTGGCCGGGGACAATCACCGGAGCAAGGGCACTGACATCGCGATCTTCGGCAATCACCTCCTCACCGGCAAGTTTCGCGACGAGCCCTATCAAGGCGTCGAATATCAAGGGTTCGCGTCGAACCCTAACCAGGCCTATGCGTCGCTCGTCGCGCAGGTTTTGCAGGCGCGGCAACGGCTTATCGCGCTCGGTCGCCGTGACTGGTCGCTCGCGATCTTGGTTCCGACGAAACGCATGACGCGTCTGGTGTCGGACAACCTGCGCGCGCCGTTTGGCAACGTGCCGCCGATCATGCATACGGCGGCGGTGGATATGGAAGGCCCGATCCTTGCCGCCGAGGTGATCGCCTTCCTCCTGCAACAGCGAAGTCACAGCGGCGGCTTCGATGAATTTGTCGACGTGCTCTGCAGCTTCTTCGACGGACGCGGCGGGGCGACGCCGACGAAGGGCGATCTTGCCGACGCCGCGCGTTTCAGGTTGGCGCTAGAAAAGTGGAATGGATGCCTCGCCAAGGGCAAGGCGCCGCCGAATAACAGTGTGCTCCAGGCCACGTTCTCGGTCCACCAGGCCGCGACGGCCATCGCCTTGACCGGACAGCCAGATGCCGATTGGACCGCGGTGCGAGCCGTCCTTGAGGCCGGCGCCTGCACGCGGCTCGCCGAAGTGGCGCAGGAAACCCGCAATGTCCGCCTGCTCGAACGCGGCACGCAGATGCGTCAGAGCCTTGCACAGGATTGGCGCGACACCGGTGGCTACAAGAACGCGCTTGCCCTCACGCGGCAGGCGTTCGTCCAGGAACATTTCGCGACGGCGCACAAGCCCGAGTCCGGCATCGTCGTGAT
The DNA here is from genome assembly GCF_036888815.1 of Agrobacterium sp. CCNWLW155. NCBI lineage: Bacteria > Pseudomonadati > Pseudomonadota > Alphaproteobacteria > Hyphomicrobiales > Rhizobiaceae > Agrobacterium > Agrobacterium sp. CCNWLW155. The sequence goes on along the minus strand of NZ_JBAKFW010000025.1, from coordinate 3,476 downwards.
GAACATGCACAAGGCTAAGGGGAAGCAGTTCGACGAAGTCATCATCTTCGAAGGCTGGCCGAAGCGGGTGAAGGGGGAGATTGTGGGCAACCCGGATCGTATCGTCGGCGGCAATGTGAACTCAGGTGCGATGACACAGGCCCGCCAGAATTTCCGCGTCAGCGTGACCCGCGCGAAGATCCGCACGACGATCATGTCGCCCAACGACGATGTCTGCGTCCTGCTGAATCGCGTTGAATAAAGCAGAGTGGCGGGCACTGTGTGCACCCGGGATCACGAGCAGGTTAGCTGCGGCCTCCTACCGGCAACGGCTTGGTTGTAAGATAGCGTGTCTATGCGCACTCGGAAGCCGTCATCCGCGTCCGCCTGTGCGGTGACAGCAGCTAACGCGTTCCCTACCCCGAAAGCCGACGGACGGCTCACGGCCTCATTTCGGACGGCGAGGTTATTGTGCATAATGGCCGCTTCTGGCGTAAGCGCTGTTTGCCAATGCTGGGCCGACTTGAGGCTGAGAATATACAAGTCTCCATGCCATCAGGCCCCCGCAACCAAAATTTACAAATGATATCAAACAGCTCCGGGTCACCCCGGAGCTATTTTTTTTGCCCAAAATCCTCTAGCACAACTCTAGCACAAAACCGGCCCCTGATTTGACGCGTCCTTGTTCGCGTGATTCCCTGTTCCCATATCGAAGATGGGAAACAAGCAGGGGCCGGTATGGCGAGCCATGAAATCCTCGGAGGAAAGGTCAATGTCTACCGGCGCGGGGGCCTCACCTGGCATTGCTCCGCCACCGTAAAGGGCCGCCAGTACCGCACCAGCACCAAGGAAAAGGGTCTCGAACAAGCCAAGGCGTTTGCCGAGGACTGGTATCTCGGCCTGCGGGGCAAGGCGGCGGCAGGCCTCTTGAAGACCGAGACCACGTTTGCCGAGGCCGCGAAGAAATTCGAGCAGGAATATGCCGTCATCACCGAAGGTGAGCGCAGCCCCAAATGGGTCGAGGGCCACAGCATCCGCCTGCGTCTGCATCTGATCCCGTTCTTCGGCAAGATGGGCCTGTCGGAGATTACGGCCGGAACCGTGCAGGATTACCGGGTGCATCGCATCGGTACGTCCACGACGGGCAAACCGCCGGCCCGCAGCACGCTTCACGATGAGGTAGGCACTCTGCGGCAGGTCCTGAAAACCGCCATCCGGCACAAATGGCTGGACCACTTGCCGGACCTGTCGCCGCCCTACAAGACGCAAGGGAAGATCACGCACCGGCCCTGGTTCAGCCCGGCCGAGTACAAGCAGCTTTATGAGGCTACCCGTCAAAACGCAAAAGAACCAAAGAACCCTCACTTCCGGTGGGAGGCCGAGCAGTTGCACGATTTCGTGCTGTTCATGGGGAACACGGGCTTGCGCCCGGACGAGGCCAAGCAGCTCCAGCACCGGGACGTGACCATTGTGGAGGACCCGGACAGCCGCCAGCGCATTCTTGAGATCGAAGTGCGGGGCAAGCGCGGCATTGGCTGGTGTAAATCCATGCCCGGTGCGGTCAAGCCCTATGAGCGCCTGCGGGAACGCGCCAAGCCGGTGCGTGGTAAAGAAGGGGCTGAGGCGGGTGCGAAGCTTCCCGCGCCGACCGATCTGCTGTTCCCCGGTAATTATCTCAAGATGTTCAACAACCTTCTTGAAGCGCAACATCTCAAGCTCGACCGGGACGGCAAACCTCGGACAGCGTACAGCCTACGTCACACCTATATCTGCCTTCGGCTCATGTCCTCCCGGATTGCGGAGGCGGTGGACCTCGACATGCACCAGCATTGGGAGCCGCAAGCCGTATTCCTGTCGCGCTTGTCGAAGGCGCAGATAGCCGAGGTAATGGCCGAGGCCGGTTGCAAGCCGCAGGCTATCCGGGCCATCGAAAAAGCCCCGAAAGGGGAGGCTGTTGCCGAAGCGGAAAAGCTTTTGCAGGGAACGAGCTGGCTCCCCGCCCAGTTGCAAGGTGCTGCCGCATGACCGCGCAGCGATAAGAGCGTTATCAAAGCCCGGACTTCACCGTCCGGGCTTTTTGCGTTCGGTGCTGCCTGCTCCGGCCGGGTTCGACCCGGCCGGAGCAGGGCGAGGGGAGCCCCAAAGCCCCTCCTCTCGCGCTCTCCTCCCGCCCGCGCATCACTTGGGGTGCTGCTTGGTTAGCACCTGGTTATAAGCTGCTGGCCAAGTTTTTCGATGAGATCGGCGAACTCGAGAACCGCATGGGGGTGGATAATCAGTCGCTGCCCTATGGCATAAGACGCATCGCTGCTGCGGGTAATGTAGTCAGCGTCAACGATCCCTTGCTGATGTGCGAGTAGATGGCGCTGCTGGAAATACTTCGTGAGCTTCTGCAGTGTTCCGGCGTCAATGAGTTGCTCGTAACTGGCACCAATTGCTTGAGCCCAAAGGTCGGAGCCTGCTTCCAGGTTTTGGAAAGCATTGCGCCGCGCCTTCGGGCCGGACTTTATCTCGTAGAGCTGTTCGCATAATCGCTGGAATGACATGACCGTGTCTTGCATCGCTTTCTCCAGCAGGGTTCGTGCGATGACTTCCGCTTCGTCGGGGCCGAGGTTGGCGCGTAGGGAATCTCCCAGGGTCGCGGCTGTCCGTATGGTGGTAAGGGTCTGGGAAAACGTGTGGCTAGCTGAGTTCTTGCCGCAGCTTGGGCAAAAGAAGGCCGCTCCAATGTAGGAATACCGGCATTGGCAGGATTCGCACGTTGTCCGCAGCCGCATCGGATCGGCCGCCGCAACCGGAAGCAGGACGACATCGTGGCCACCTTTAACTTCAAGGGTGATGCTAAAGAACGAATTGCGGCGCTGGCGGCGTTTGGACTCCGCCGCGTCAGCCCGCATTGCCTTGTTGATACCGGCCTTGACCGAATTAAGCGCGTACTCCCGCCCTTCTTCGACCTGCTTCCGCGTGTACCAGCTTGTGGCTGGCGCTACGTGGCGACAGGAGGGGCAAAACACTTCCTCGTCGCGAACGATGCTTTTCCAGTCTTCCGCGTGAATTTTGAACTGGAAAAGACATTTCTCGTCTGGGCATTCTTTGTCGAAGAAGCCGTCTGAATCACTTTCGAGGGGGATGGAAATGCTGCTGGTGCTGGCTAAACGATTCAATTCTCGCTGAAGATTCTTGAACATCGGCAACTCCTCTGATGGGAGTACATAGCATGAACAAAATTATTCTGCTACTGGAGGTGTACAGTACATTTCTGTGATTAGAGCAGATCCTGTTCAATCCGGGTCATATCCTGCAGCCCTGAAGTAGTTTGCGCATTCTGCGGATGTGAATCGGGGGATCAATGTGCCGACGGCATCCCATAGGGCGTCGATTTTCCGCTCCGCCCGAGCCCGCAGCATGGCTTTCAATTTGGAGAATGCGTTTTCGATGGGATTAAAGTCGGGACTATAGGGTGGCAGGAACATGAGTTTGGCGCCGGCGCGCTCGAT
>NZ_JBAKFW010000024.1:0-31317 GCF_036888815.1 Agrobacterium sp. CCNWLW155 | reverse complement strand
GGGTCCCTGACTATAGGAAAGATTGCCCAACGATATGCCGGTGCCAAAGACAAGTCTGTCGTTATCACCGTCGTAGCCGCCCTCAACGATGATATCGTTGCCGTCGCCGAGATCGTAGAAATAGGTGTCGTCGTGCCAGCCGCCGATCAGAACATCGTCGCCGGCGCCACCACGAATCTGGTCGTTGTCGTTATAGCCGTAAATGCGGTCGTCGCCCGCGCCGCCATGCAGTACATCCGCTTGAGACGAGCCTGCAATCTGGTCGTCATTTCTGTCTGTAGCTCTCGCTGTAAGCGCACTCTTTACGTCTTGAGCCGACCAGATCGTCCCATCCGGGAACACGAACTGCTCGACACCAAAACTGTATAGTTGACCAACTACCTCAATGCGTCCAGGCATCCCCCGAAATGAGATTAGCAAAGAACGGTCGTCCCTGCCGCTGACGGACAAATGGATATCTTCGAAAGAAATTCCTTGGCCGAAAACCAGTTTATCCGCACCAGAGTTTTCTGAGATGACGACATATCCATCACCTCGATTGTAGATGTACGTGTCGTCGCCTTCCCCGCCAATCAGTTGATCATAGCCACCGCCGCCACGCAGCGTGTCGTCGCCCCTACCGCCAGATAGAATTTCGTCAGTGAAGCCGCCAACGAGTATGTCGTCACCAATGGTCTGGTTCTGGCTGATGTAAAGCTTGCTTAACTCCCTGTACGATAGCCGCGTCCCATCAGCGAATTCGAACAATTCAATGCCGTCCGAAAAATCGGGATTCCGGTAATGGATTGAAAGCTTGTCATTCGTGCCATCAATGCCCAACACAAGGACGGAACTATCGGCAGGATCTCTGCTCAGCATCAGGCTGGCAGATGTAATTCCGGCTCCGAATACCACTCGATCAATGTCACGTGTGAGACCGAGATCAATGATGGTATCCGCACCATCACCAAGATTGAACCGGTAGACGTCAGAGCCGACACCTCCCTGGAGGACATCATCACCACCCGCGCCGGCGAGATCATCGTCACCTGCAGTGCCTGAAATGGTAGCGGATGCTCCGTCCCCTTCTAATGTGACCGAAGAAAGCTCATTCTGCACGGCCAGGGATATTACATGGCCCCTTGACCACACCGTACCATCGGCAAATTCGAAGCGTTCAATACCGCTGAAATCCGTCAGAAAGCCACCGGTTATAACGAGAAGCGCTGAATCGTTGCCGTTGATCCGGATCACGAGATCGTCGCCAGCCAGGCGGTGGATGACCAGATCAGAGGGAAGAATTCCGTTTCCGAATACAATGACGTCGTTTCCCGTCGTTCCGGAGTCTGTGATGACGTCTACACCACTGTCAACGCGGTAGACATATCTGTCGGAACCATCGCCGCCGATCAATATGTCACGGCCGGCACCACCTTCGAGAACGTCGTTGCCAGCGAACCCTCGAAGCATATCATCGCCGCTGCCGCCAGAAAGCCAGTCTTCTGAATCGTCACCGAGCAAACGGTCGTTACCGGATCCTCCGTCGAGAACATCACCGAGCCCGCCACCGGCCAGAAGAACGTCGTCTCCGTCCCCGCCAAACAGCCAGTCATCGAGTTTTCCACCAATTAGAAAATCAGAACCCGCGCCGCCAAACAGATCATTGCCGAGGTCTCCGCCGTAGATCTGATCGTCGCCGGCGCCGCCATTTATTCTAGCGGCAAAGCCAATTTCGGTCTTTCCTGCCCTGTCAAAGCCATTGAAACCGATGAATTCACCGGCCTTACCGGACTGAGAAACATCGCCGTCAAAGCTTTCTTCATCGACGAAAATATAATCTGAACGCTCTCCGCCGCTGATCGTGTCTTTCTGTCCCGGCGCTATTGTGTCAGCAATGACTGCCGGTGAATTCGCTCCGAGTACAAACCACCGTTCTCCATCAAGATATGTGAAGACGACTTTATCGCTAGTGACAGCATTGTGCTCCAGCCACCAATCCCAGCCACCTGTCCAGTCGATTTCTGATCGTTGATGAATGCCCAGAGCAAAAGCTTGCGCCAGTGTCATCTGCCAGCCGATCGCGAATTCACTGTTCGGATCAGCTGCTATAATGGCGTTAATCGCAGAGATATTCCGCAGATAGTTCTGGTACTCTTTCGCGATCATTAAGGCGGACATCAGCTGGTTAAGAGCATCCGAACTTGACGTCTGTTGCGCACTTGCGCTTCCACCCGTCGGATCTATCACCGTTCTTGGTACTGCAGTCGCGCCGTCGGCACTGATCGACCATTCCTGATAAGTTTCCAGCGTCGTATGGATTGCGCGGCGAGCATAAACATCCCCACCCGCTATCTGCATCGATCGCAGGGCTTCGAATACACCTATATCGATCGTGCTTTTGGCATCCGATCCAAGATTATATTCCTCACCGTCAATTTTGACGGAAAAATCCTCCTCGACGAAACCGAAGGTCAGGCGCGCGACGTTACCGGCGAGTACGTCCCCGTCCACCAGATCGAGAATGGACTTCACAATGCTGATGTGACTTTCGGCCAGATCCCGTGCGACGTCTTTGTGCGCGCGATCTTCGCCGTAAACCCTGGAAATTCGATAAAGATCTTCAAGAGTATTGAATTCAATATCGGCGAATCCCTCGGGGTCATCACCGAATACGCCGCCTATAAGTCCTCCGAGCAGACCGCCCAGAAGAGATCCAATAAACGTACCGACAGGTCCAAGGGAACTGAAGATGAATGCGCCGATATTGGAGCCGATATTCGACCCCATCTGCTCGGTGTAAGTATCGAAGTTACCGATATTGTTGGCAAGAATCGTTCCCGCCACACTTCCAAGCGAATTCAGCATGGAGCTGGAGACGCCCAGATTCCAGGGATTGCCCGCAATAATATTGTCGCCGACTTTAACGATTGCGGCCTGTGTTGGACCTGCAACGAGTGCGGCAAGTTCTGGATCCATGTCGAGCAAATCGGCAAGTTGAGAACCAGCATAGGATCCAAGCGCAGCAAAGCCGGCAGATGCGATGATTTCGCCGAAATTGAAGCCGTTAGCTGAATTATCCAGCGCCTGTTGCGACTCGAGAGCGATAGTACCACCCGCGTTCGCTGCTAGAAACTCGAGGGCTGCAAGTTGAGCAAGGTTGGACCCTGCCTCCTGCGCAAAAATCGAAAGTGCGCTCGCAAGTGCTGGATCAATGTCTGCATCATCGATGAGCGCTGAAACGAGTGCACGTCCAGCATAGCCGCCAACACTGTCAACTACATTGAGAGCATAACGGCCAAGTAGAAGCTCCGCGCTAAAATCATCCTCACCAAAAACCGCGTCGGCAGCAACCGTTCCGAATGAACGCAGTGCCGAACCCAGAACGATATCCTTCCAGGCATTTCCCTCGAATAACGCGAAGGACAACCTCTCAATGATTGAATCGATCAGATGCGCTTCATTAGTTTGCGGTAAGAACAGCGAGTCGTTATGTACGCGAATTCCGTTAGCTACATAGGTATGGGTACCGTCAACTTCGAAATTGAACGTACGCCATTCAGATGAAGGCTCAAGCCCCCCCGCGTCCACCAGAGTTTTGTTATATCTGGTTTTGCCGACAACTTTGATTATGAACCCATCTTCACCAACAACTTCGAAAACATCGTCGTGGATGGCAAGTAGATCTTTCAGCTGGCTGAACGAGCCACTCGGTGTCAGAAAGTAATGGCTGGGAGTTGCGGTGAGAAAAGGCAGTTGCGCCTGATCTGTGGTTTCGCCCGTTCGATAAAGGTCCACCCACTGGTCAGTTTCCCCGGAAAATACCCTCACTACTTTTCGACATATTACGCCGCCCAAGCCTTCAAAGGAAAGAACTTCGTCCCCCATCTTGATGTTTTCGATAGGAATCCGCGTTCCGTCGGCCATTGATATAAGCGTCCCAGCCGGAAAGCATTTCTGGTCGTAAAGATGAGGCATAAGGCCGGCGGCTAGTCGCGCGGCAACTTGTGGATCCCCAACACTATACTTATCTACGGTCACAACGCCGCTTTTGTCGGTCGTCGTGACTTGAACCATCACATAATTATAATCACTATTACCGGGAAAATACTCTACTCTTTGGATCCGCCCGTCTGGATATACATTTATTGTGTTATAGGAGCTGAGGTTGCTTCCGTTAGAGCCAAGCGTCCCATCAATAGAAACACCGAGAGAAATGAAATCGTCCAAAGCGGATATGGATGCTCCGGCGTAAAATCCGTAAGTCCCGTCAGCGTATTTAACAACCCCGCCACTAAAGCCTTTAACACTTCCACCGACGCGGATATTCCCGGCATCGTCCACTTCAAAGGTCACCATTCGGCCACCGCCGAATGCGGAGCCGTCCCCCCAGGTTCCAGTTACGGCATCGTAATTTGTTCCGAAACTCACATAAAATATATTTCCTGAAACAGAAATATTGCCTTTCTCAATGCCATCAGTATAGTATTTGACTCCATCAATTTCCGCGAGGAGGGTTCCATTTATACTAGACATTATAACTCCAATTCATTTAAGATCGCAGTTATTTCGATCACAATACTGCGCGTCTAATCCAAATATGGATAGTATATTAGAAGTAGTGCAAGCTGTTGCTTTGAATTGCACAGAGGCAACGAAATTTGCATGGCCATCACCGGAGGGCGCGACCGCAAGCCCGCAAAGTTGATGCGCGACCACACCACCTTCCAGCAGCGGGAGTACCCCACCCCTGCCTTCGTAGTCTGCAGAAAGACGCGCGACGAGTGTTGATAACCCCGGAGCCTCGGTAAGGCAGCGTGGCCGATCTAAGGAAGAAGCTGTGCCGAAGTATATTAAAGTAAATTGATCAGCTGTATCGGACTCAATTGCGTTTGCACTAACGACATTATACTTATTTCCGAAAACGCGGGTCAAAAATCTGTTCACTTTCGGAGCGAATTCATCCGCATCTTGAGCACAAATTTTTATTTTATTATACGGCTTTCCCGCAATCTCTTCTCCATGTGAATGCGAGTAGAAGGAAAGTAACGATATTGCCGCGAACGTCGCGAGTGACATAAATCTCATGAGACAACAACTACTTACTGAAAGTTAGCACGGTAGCGAGTTTATACAGCTATTAAAGAGCCCTCACCATTCGACAACTGCTTTCCGTCCGCCTGGTGCTGCTTGCAACATCTTAAAACGCTTGTTTGATAGTACCTGTGTCTTCAGTTCCTGGATCAATGCTTCATGACCGCCAAAAGGGCATATAAAATCGATTAACCAGAGTTGCTCACCTGATTTCCAGTCAGTCGGCATCAGGCGCCGGATTCCCTTCGCCACAATTCTCTCTTCAGCTTCTTCCCCAAGAAGTGCCCAAGATGCAAATCCAAAAGGACTGCCCGCCCGCTCCCATAAATGGAACTGCCCTAAAATTATCGGCGGTGACACAAGCCACTCGATGTCAGTGATCATAAGATGTTTATGAAGCGGAGAACGCGACATGAGCCACAACGCATGGCCGATAGCATTGATACGCGCCTGACCCACCCCCTTGCCTAGCTCAGCCTCAGTTTGTCGGTCTGAATTCACTGTTTTGGTACTTTGCATCGAGCGCCCCCCACCTAGTAAGAGCCACTTTACAAATCCGACCGCATTTATCAACTCAAAATTGAGCGATCCCGGTGAGCTGCGCAATAGGACGCTGTGAGCTTATAGCCTGCTGGGGTCGGATCGCCGCTCGAACCACTGGGACGAAGCTCCGCCAGGCTGCTGGCCGAGGAATACGCACCTCCAAAGGAGGAACTTTCTACGGCTGGCGTCGAAGCCGATGCAGTCGAAATCGAACGAACGACCTATCAATTTCAAAGCCGACCGCCTTGATCGGACTTGAACTGGCACTCCGAAGAACCGCCGCCATTGCAACCAACCCACACTTTCAGTTATTGCAGATAGAGGTCTTGTTCGCTATATTTGAAGGCCAAGGAGATATCGCATGGCCAGCCAAATTGTTCATTTCGCCAGACTGTCAGATCGCGATCGAAAAATAGCTACGCCCTTGCCAAAGCTGGTTGCCGGCGACAGGCTGGAACTCCATGTTCGTGATGCTGGTGGCAAGGCGCGCACGCTCCAGATCCCGCCTTCGGCCGCCGCAGCTGTCGAAGCCCTTCTGGCGCATATGCTGCGCGGGGAGCGCGTCGCCGTACTGGCCGAGGACCAGGAAGTGAGCCCGAGTGACGCTTCAGCCATTCTCGGCATCTCTCGTCCGCTCGTCGTCTTGCGCATGGACCGAGGCGATCTGCCATTCCGCTACGTCGGCAAACATCGCCGCGCCCTCCTGAAGGATGTGCTCGCGTTAAAGTCGAAGCTCGACAAACGACAGACGGCAATGGAAGCACTTGCCGAGGATACAGAGGACCTGATCGAGACCTATGGCCTCTAATCCGCCCGTCGCGGTCTACGATGCCTGCGTCCTCTACCCCTTCCACCTACGTAACATTCTGATCCAGTGCGCCTTCGACGGTCTCGTCGAGGCGCGCTGGACCGACGATATACATGATGAATGGATGCGCAATCTCGCCGTCAACACGCCAGGTTTGTCCATCGACCGCCTGGAAGCTACGCGCGACCGGATGAACGCGGTCCTCCCAGAGGCAGCGTTGGGGGACCATCGCCCGCTTATTGCGGATCTCACGCTACCTGATCCCGACGATCGACATGTCCTCGCGGCAGCCATCGCGGACAAAGCCTCCGTCATCGTCACATGGAACCTGAAGGACTTTCCCGCAAGCAACCTTCTCGCCCATGGTGTGACCAGCAAGTCGCCCGATGATTTCCTCACCGATCTCCATGCGGCGTTTCCGGAAGCGCTAATCTCCAGTGTCAAAAGTGCGAGGCATAATCTGCGAAAGTCGATCCCATCGGTTGAGGCGTTCGTCGACGCGCTTCATCAAGGCGGGTTGAAGAAGTTTTCAGGGATGCTTCGCCGGAACATAACCGGATTGACGTGAGCCCGCGCAATCCTTGAAAAATTGACGAGACCGCCCGACAACTTTCTTGGGTCATAGGGTCGTCCTTATGAACTTTACGGTTTCTTAACCGTCTGCCCCTAATTCCGCACGCCCTCGGCCTGAGGCCCCGAGAGCATATGGGATGACACATGCCAAACGAAGACCCTTCCAAACGCCATTTCCAGAAAAAGATCTCGACCTACTGCGACGTCCGCATTGTTCCCGTCGCGCCGAATTGGGTGGTGGACAACGTCCGCCCCTACCTTCTGGCGCTAATCACATTTCGAACGACGCCGGCTCTTGCAAACAACCGCTATGACTGGCGGCAGATCGCACACGATTGCGGGATCGATGAAGCGCTGACGACAGCGTTGAAGAAGCAACTGCGACCAGCACTGGATGCGATCATGCGCTGGCTGAAGGAGCCGCCTGTAGAAGACGACGCCAAGAAAGGTAAAAGACCGCAAGCGAGGCCCAAAGCTCGTGCCACGAACAAGTTTGCCCCCTCCCCGATGGACCAGCATCACGGAGTTGAAGAGGTCGGCAGTTCCCGTTCAATTGGCCGCCCCGGCCCTAAACCGAGGCCAGTTTCTGACAAACCAGAACCATTGTTCGAGACGAACGAAGACCCGAGTTCATTCGCCGATGCACTCGCCTATCAGATGCGTCGCTTTGGCGAGAGTTACTGGCAACTCCATAGAGCGGTCGTTCGGATAGACGAATCTTTTAATGCGAAAACCTTGCTGTCGTGGATAGAGGGCCAGCGTGTACCTCGCTCGGTCGCAAGCTTCGACATTCTCGGCCGCATTGAGCGCAGATACGGCCTGCCGAACGGCTACTTCAAGGCGAAACTGCCACATCAGTCCAGGTCGTTACATGGCCACGATCTGGAAGACATCAGCCCGGCAGAGCGGCGCCGGCTTGCCTGGCATCTTCCCGACGACTTCGGCAGCCTGCCTTTTTCGAAGCGCGAAAAGATCCTGGAATGGGTCCGGCGCGTCATTATCTCGGGGTCGACCGATTTCAGGCGTTTCCAGGCCGCAGCAACGAAGCAGCGCTACGCAATCCGGTTCCCTGGGATCACATATGGCGGGAGTGCACTTACTCCTCGACTAGCGGCTTCTAGCTGGCTGCGAGATGGGGACGAAAACGGGCGTTCGACCGAGGCGCTTGAGGATCCAGATCTGCTCTCCGGTGTCGTCGATGCACCCCCTCGGCTTGCGATGGAGATGGCAAATCTCATCCGCTTCAAAACGTCGACTCTCACCGAAATCGGCTTCCGCAGGAATGGCGTCTGGAATGAGGAGACAGCCAGCCAGAAAATCGAACATCTCGGCCTGATGTTTGGGGCACTTGCGGCATCCCCGAACGGGGTTGTCAAAGGCCGAGGCGTGCCCCTCAGTCAACTTACCTTCGGCCTCCTGATCTTCCCGGGCGTGTGGGATTGGTATTTGCAGTGGCGTGAGCGCCGTCGCGGCTTCTTTACTAAATGGGAAGACGACATGCTGATGGTGGCCATGGCCCTTACTCGCGCTGAAGTCGGCTGGATTCGCCAACATCCCGAACTCCTGCGCAATGTGAAGCCGATCGAAGGACTGATCACGACAGACGAGATCGCGTCTGCTCGCCGAGACTGGCACGGTGCATGCGAAGAATTCCACCGCCATGCCGCCAACCGTTCAAAAGAAATCCAGCGGGTGATGCGGGTCCACCGCGATCCATTCGAGCCGATCATGTGCGTGCTGGAAGCGGAGAGCCCGCTCGCTGAATACCGGAAGATCACCGAGGAGATCTTGAAGCGGATGCCCGACGAGCACCGCTACCCGAGAGCGGCCGCTGAGGCCGTCCGTTCGTTCCTTATGCTAAGGCTTGGCTTACATCTCGGCCTCAGGCAGAAAAACCTTCGGCAACTGCTGGTCTGCCCACGCGGACAGTTCCCCACGGCGGAGCGCCGGCTAGAAGACATGAAATGCGGTGAACTGCGCTGGAACGAACGCGAGCGTGGGTGGGAAGTCTTCATCCCATCCAACGCTTTCAAGAACTCGGGCTCCTCCTTTTTCGGGCAGAAGCCGTTTCGCCTGGTACTGCCGGATCTTCTTGATCTTTACACCTATCTCAACGCCTATATCGAACGGCATCGGAAGGTGCTCTTGGGTCGCGCACCCGATCCCGGCACGCTGTTCGTCAAGACAGTTAAGACGACCAGCATCGACGCCGCTTACAATCAGACGACGTTTTACGAGGCCTGGCGGTTGGTGATCCAGCGCTATGGCATCTACAACCCGTATACCGGCCGCGGAGCCATCAAGGGGCTCCTTCCTCATGGTCCTCACAATGTCAGAGACGTGCTCGCCACTCACATCTTGAAGCAGACCGGATCCTACGAGCAGGCAAGCTATGCGATACAGGATACGCCTGACGTCGTGCAGCAGCACTACGGGCGCTTTCTGCCGCAGGACAAAGCAGCATTGGCGGCGCGGATCCTCAATCAGGTGTGGGAGGCCGCATAGTGTGATGGCTTAGCCCCTCAGCTCATTGCAGGCATGAATGCAAAATGTCGGCGTCATTCGGGCGCACTGCCGTCGTCTCGCCTTGATAGGAATCGAACCTTCGACAAGAATAGTGGAATCCAATGAAAACAGTGGATTCTTGGTTTTTGGTGCATCGTTGCAGCTGTGAATTGTCTAGGCTACGGGGCGGCCGTAGCCTCTGGGAACGTCCAGCTTCAATTAAGAATTTGCGCTTTCGGACGGTACGGCAAGGACAAATCGTTGACGCTCTATCTTGGTCATGCTTCACCCGGCAAGGACAAGGAGGCGAACTGGCCTTTGCGTTTGGGCCGCTCAGACTCTCGGTTTCCCTCATTGGACAGTTGCGGTTTTCGCCACTCTTGGCGGCCTTTTGGGCGTATTCTTGCGACCGATAATTTCCAGTCTGACAGAGAATATCCCACCTTCCAGCCACAGGTGACGTACCGTCGCGGCGTCTTTCGATCGAGACCGAGCGCCGGCTCTCTTGGAGCCGTCACTCAAGCTTTCAGATCTCCCGACAAGCGACACCCGGACAAACGATACAGTCTTTGAAGGTTCAATTCGGGGGCAAGAGCTTCCTTTGGCAGGAGTAAATCAGCTGCGGAAGCGTCGTGCCGAGGTGCAACATACGAAACGCTGCCATGCATGCTGAACGCTTCGCGCAATATCGAAAGCTTATGTTCTGTCGATCATCGCCGCTGTCGCTCGCCACCCGTCAGGATCTCAATCTTTGCCATTCCTGCCCTGTTACGCCAATTATGCACCCGCCCAAAACCGGCTCAACGGACGCTCACAACTATTTTGTATACGGTGGCTGATACCGTGCTTAAGAATGACTGGAGAGCCAGAGAGAGATTTCGCATGACCCTTCAAACGGATTGGAATAGAACAAGGGGGAATTGCGGTGATCACGCCCCCCTGGCCGTACGACCGTGTATCGTCTAGCACCGCATTCGATGACGCTGGACTCAGCCGACGAATCAGCCCTGCTTGGTGTTAAGGCAGACTATCGGCAGAAGCGCCGTAACTTCTGCTCGGGCTATTGGGCGCGACATCAGAAACCCTTGGATGTTATCGCAGCCCAACGATTTCAGTGCATCTCTCTGCTGGTTGGTTTCAACCCCTTCGGCCGTTGTCTGTAGCCCGTTGGCACGCGCCATCTTGATGATCGCTTCGACAATTGCCCTGTTCCGGCCCTCACCCATCCCGGCGATAAACGACTTGTCGATCTTGAGCCTGTCGACAGTCACGTTCTGAACCCTTGAGAACGAAGAGTACCCGGTGCCAAAATCGTCGATTGCAAACCTAACCCCTGCCACTCTCAGCATCGCGATGTTTCGCTCGGTCTCCTCCTCACCATTGATGGCCAAGCTCTCTGTTATCTCGATTTCCAATCGAGCCGGTTCGATCCCCCATTTTGCCAGGGTAGAAAGAACCCGCAGTGGGTAGCCAGCGGAAGCGAGTTCGGAGGCGGATGCATTCACGGCGACACTGATTGAAGGCAACCCGGCAATCAGACTGCAGGCGTCCTCCAAGACATGATCGCCAATCTTGTTGATCACGCCGATCTCCTCTGCAAGCGGGATAAACATATCCGGAGCGATAGAGCCTAGCTCCGGGTGTTTCCACCGCGCCAGTGCCTCGACCGAGCAAGGTTGCGAGCTGTCAGCACCGTAGACCGGCTGATAGACAACCTCAATCTGCGTCCCCGTTGACAACGCATCGCGAAGGTCGTGCTCCAGTTTTCGGCGGGTGCGCAGAAGTTCGTCCATATGATCGCCAAATAACGCATATGTATTCCGCCCCGCTGCTTTTGCATGATAAAGCGCGATATCCGCCTGCCTCGTCAGCTCGACAGGATCCGCGTTCACACCTGTTGCGATCGCCGCACCGACGCTCGCGCCAATGGAGCCATATACCCCGTCGATCTCAAAAGGCTCGCGCAGGCACGTGACAATTTTGTCTGCGACGGCGGCGACCTCGTCGGCGTTCGTCCTCTCGAGCAAGACGTTGAACTCGTCGCCTCCGATCCGTCCGATCAAAGCGCCCGGGAGAATTTCCCTCATTCTCGCAGCAACGAGAGAAATCAGCCTGTCACCGGTTGGATGTCCGTATGTGTCGTTGACCGCTTTGAACCGGTCTAGGTCAATGAAGAGCACGCTGAATACGTCATCAGGCAATGCTTGCCTCAGCCGCCACGCGAGCTCACTATTAAAATAAGCCCTGTTTGCGAGGCCCGTCAAAGTGTCGCGAAGCGCCAAATGTTGAAGCTCCCGGCGATTAGAATTCAGCTTGACCGAGCGTCTCCAGATTGCATCTCCAGCCAGGCTTGCGGCGATGAATATGCCAGTGACAGCAAGTCCGATGACGGGGAGCGTTGCCTGCAAAACCCTTCTTCCCGGCTCAAATGGATGCCAGTTAAAGTACCCTATCACCTTTCCGGACTTCGAGGTGAGAGCGATATGGGAGTGGCGCTTGTCGCGTGGCATCTCCGTTGTGAACTGCATCTCAGCGAACTGGTATTCGTTACCTATTTCAGACGGGAAGTCTCGATCCAGAAACCGTACCGCGACATGCTGGTTTTCTTCGCCCGCCTGCTGTTCGATCTCGCCTGTGTCAGACAGAATAGGTTTGACACTGACCACCGCAGGTCGGCGTCCTACGTAGGTCAGATCACTCTCGCCGATTGAGAGGACCTTGTCCGAGATGCCTTCCTGGTCTCCAGCGACAAGCCGTTCACGCAGCCGTTTTGCAAGTGGACTATAGGCCTGACGAAGGTCCTCAGGTGACACCCCGATGGATGATTTTGCTAGATACTGGTAAATCGGCAGCCCATCTGGCAATAAAACGACAGCGGCATCATGCCCGAAGTAGGTGTTCATCCAGCGGCCGAGGTTCACGTCAAGCCAATCGTGATCATCATCCTTGGTTTTGATGACCGCGTCATCCCACACCGTGGCGCTCTCTTGATCATGAGCGACGGAAGACTGAATTTTGGCTACGATCACGGTGGCGAGATCCTTCTGCCGCCCTGCGGCAACCTCGTCGGTTTTGGCTGCAGACCAGTAGAGAGTGCCGAGTAGCATCGCTCCGACCAATAGCGACACACTTGCGGGAAGAACCCATTTCAAGAACCATTGTGACTGCTTAACCATGCGCCATCTGCCTTTTCGTTGGGACATAACCTACAGCATCTGGGTTAAGCCTGAAGGAATGGACACGGTTAATGATTATATCTCATTCGCTACGAATTCATCCGATGCCCTGACGTGCGATGAGCGACACGATTGCAGTCCGGTTCACGCTCGTGGTGAGGGGCGGTGCGGACCCGCAGCATTCTTCTCCTTTCGGGGATAGGCGTCCAACAGGAGTATAAGTACAGGGGCTGGCAGCTGCCAAATCCGAACCAATCTGCTAACGTAGCCAACCAGCCTAAACTGAATCGAACTGCGGCCCGACTCCAAGGGATTGATCTTTTGTGCGAGCACCTGATATCCGATTTGCAGGTCAACAATTCCCGCACTGTCGGCCCGTTCCAGCCCGAACTTCTAGTGGGTTACAGTCCCGCCCCAATCGGAGAGCGGGCCATTTGGGGAGATAGGAAATGCCGGAACTCATCTCAAAAGAAGATGCACGTCTGTGCGCCAGTATCGTGGAGGAGGTCGCCCATGCGCAAGGTTTCGTCCGGGAGCCAGCGGCAATTGGGAGGCTAACGGTATCAGTGGCCAAACTTTACCATAAAGGCCTTCGTGATCGCGACCAGCTTCTTGCTGCTGCAATGCTGCTGCCAAAGTGATGAAAAGTTAAAGGAGGAAACCCATTAGTGGCAGTATTCTCAATCCTTGCCAGTTAACGTAGGGGTTGCCGGGGCTTGCAGTATCAGGCTGTTAACGCGGATCACATATTCTGTAGAGTGTCCGCTGCCCGCAGCAGCTACTGAAGCCGCGCTAGACGGTTATCCGTCAGTCCGAGAAAGACCCATGTTCGGTATTGTCTATCTTATAGTTGTGACTGTCGCTTTGATCGTAGCGATGGCTTCAGGTGCCGTGGTCAGTCTCCTGCTGGCCCTTGCAGCCTCCGTGGCGGGAGCCTTATTTGCTGCGTGTCTGCGATGGCCAGAGCCGATGATTTGGTTAGCGCAGCTGGCCGCCCCCGTCCTTCTGCTGATTGGGTTGACGGCGGCGCGGCTCTTCGACCGTCTAGGCAGACAAGCTAACTTTCGCCACCGCCGACGGTCAGCGGAAAATTTTTGGCCAGACGCATAATCAATTTGAGCAAGAGACGAAGTAGCGTCGCCTTGGACGGATATGAAACGATGTCCCGCGCTCGTCCAAACACGCCATTGTATTCAAACGCTTATTATAGGGAACCACCCGCCTTGAGCTACGCCTCCGGCCCAAGAGGGGACATCCCGTCCGTCAGCGCGCCGGAATGACGTGGCGCTGCGCCCTGGCGACGGTCGCCGGCACGCGCACACCCATGACGATCTCCACCGGTGAACTTGCAACAGCTTCGACGCGCGCGAAACTAACTCTTTCAGTAGCCTCTTTCGAAAGGGGCACCACCGATCCCGAGGCCAATGCCTTGTGACGCCAGCCGTAAAGCTGCGAGGGATCTAGCCCCTCAGCGCGGGCGATCGCTGATACATTCACCCCCGGCAGCATTGTCTCAGCAATCAGCCGAGCCTTCTCAGCATCCGGCCAATCTCGTGGCGTGCGCCTCGTCCGTATTGGTGTCGCCGTCAGAACCTCAAAGGCACGAGCCTGATTCACACTGTCGCTCATAGGTTTCTCCGCATGATTCATGCCGAAAATGAGCCATTTTACGCCGCCCCGCTACGTGGGGTCGCCTGCGCGCTTACCGTCATTCAGGATATGCCTGCCTTGGACCTCAGGAGGGCTGAGACCATGGGTTTGATTGTGAATTGCCGTTGCGTGGCTCGCTTGGTGAGATCGCGCAGGTAGGCACCTGCAGAGTTGATCTGCCCTCCCCTTTCGAAGATACAGGCAATGGCGGTACCAGCGTTTTCGGGGCCCATGACGAGGCAAGCTTCATGGAAAGCCGATGGAGTGATCTGAAGCATGGATCGCAGGACGGCAGTCGCAGTCATGAGGTCCCGCCAGGATCGGACCGATCCGCCGGGGCCATAGGGGTGAATTTCAGCGCATGCGCGCAGCACAGTGTCCAGCGGGACCGCCGGTTTAGCGGATTCGATCGGATTCCCCGGATCGTTGCTGGCTGATCGGTATTTCTCTTTCGTTGCTTTAGTGGTTGCCGGCGAACTGCCGATTCTGGTTGCTGGTGCTTCTTCGTTTGCTTCAGATTCATAGAAGGATTGTGTTTGTGAATCCTGTATGTGGCGCTCATTTTGGGACTCTTTGGCGTGCATATTTTGCGTTTTATCGTGGTTGTCCAGGAGTTTGACGATTATCGTACGAAGCTCGCTCAAGCGATTTAACAATACATCGAGTTCATCGAGCGAAGGCCGTCGGGGCAACGACGCAAGAAAGCTGCGAAAACGGTCGTGAAGCTGCACCCATTCACCTTTAACGCCTTCGGCCAAGGCCATCTGGATTAGCTTAGATATGTCGCGCCGGCAGAGACTGATCCGCTCCTTTGTTGCATGGAAATATTCCCGATCAGCGGTTATTTTCGCTGCGGTGTTCTCGATCTCCTTTGCGCGCGCGAGCAGCGGAGTCAGATTGAAGCCGAAAGCCTCATTGATCTCCCCTGCCCTGTTCCGGCGGGCAAAGCGTTTTCCGTTGGCGCTGTCTTTTCGAAGGATAAGACCGGCATCGACCAGCGCGGCCAGATGGCGTCTCAGGGTTGCTGCAGTCATCCCTCTTGCCCGGATTGAGAGCTGGGCGTTCGACGGAAAGACGACGAGGTCGTTCGTCGCACAGAGCTCGTCTGACGGATAGAACGACAATAGAGCATCGAGGACCGACAGCGATCGGTCAGATACTTTTAACACTTCTCGAGCTTCGCAGACAGCTCTGAAGAGTCTCCATTTATTTCTTTTGGTCTCTGCTGGTACCTCGCTGATTTGTCGTTGCCGTGCCAACAAGGCAAACGTCATCGAGCGCCGCCCAAAAGGCGTCGTCACATGTCCACTGTCCATTTCTTCACCTTTCATAAGGCAAAAGAAATTCGCTCACCAAAAACGGTGCCAAAACTCTTGACTGTGATTCGTGGAAATGCGATTCTCGATCTTGCTTAAGGACTTGAGGAAGGCTTCCACGACGGGAACGTTTTGGTGGCCTTTTTCTTTGCGCTATTGCTCCTTTGGCCTAAATTAATTGCTTTGCCAGACCTTACTTAACGCGGTCCGATTGGTGATCGTACTCGCGCACGAGCTCAGGTATCCGTTCCGCCAACCATCGGGCGAACGCATCTTCCTTTTTCGGGATGGTGATGGTGGTACCCGAAGATGAGCGTTTCATGCGGCCGAAAAGTCGCTCGCCGACCGCAAAATTGATCGCTTCGACTGACCCGTCGGGCTCCGTAAAGGTGATGCCGCTGGCGCTGTCGATTGCCATACTGATCCGGCCGGCTCCATCTCTTGACTGAAAGTCCGTAGTGTCAAGAATTTTGCGAACAGAAGCGATCTTGCTGTGGTCTTTCAGAAGCTCGGAAAGAGCGGTCCATTTCGGACGGCCGACGGATTTGGCCCGACCAATAGCAAAGATAATGTCAGTCGGAATTACCGACGTGACCCGAAACAACTGTGATACTGCGGCTTCCGACAGAGCCAGCACTGGACAAATCTGACGATGAGAGAAACCGGCTTCCTTTAATTGAACTGCCCACATCGCCTGCTCTATCCAGGTAAGGTTTTCACGGGGACCATTTTCAACCGCTTGTTCTTCGATGAGTTGCCGGTCCGTAAGATTGCGGACATGCGCTCTTATCTTAACCGTTTCCGGTCGCTCGGCTTCTGCCATCAAGGACTTTATGGCTGCCAGCCGGCGGTGGCCGTAGGCCAACTGGTAATGGTCAGGTTTGGTTGGATGCGGCCGAACGAGAACGGGGATTTTCTGTCCTTCAGACGCGATGGAAACCCTTAAGGCCTCAAGTTCCGCTTCGGCTTCCTCATCATTGTTGAACCGGTCCCGATAGGGCGATCGATCGATTTTAGCCGGATCTATTGAAAGGATGCTATCCTCACCAAGGTGGGTAAGGGACTTTCCGATGTTGGCTATAACAGGCGATGAATGCCGTCTCGACAGAATTGGCTTTTCGACCACGTCGGGCTCAATTGTTTCGGTACGGTTGCCGGCCTCCTCGGCCATACGCTGAAGGATGCTCTTTTTCATGGGCTGCGTCCCCAGATTTTGTGAGCGAGTGCCAAGATCTCGAAGTTCACTCGATCGGCGCTTTCGAGCGCGCGTTTGAGTGCCTCCCTGCCCACCTCCCCTGTCTCCAACTCGTAAAGGGATTTCTTAGCCACGGCGGCCCCAGCAATAGCGGTCGACTCCAGGGCTTCTGCGACGAGAACGTCATCACCGAATAGTCGCCGCATAACGCCGCCCATGTATTTTTGCGGGCCATCGTTTGGATTCACGCGCGTGAGCAGAAATCGGAAGAAGTCGTGTTCGAACTTGGCCCCGAACTGTGCGAGTACCTCGGACAGATCCGAGATCATGATCAGAAATTGATTGCAGGACGCAACATCGAGCATGGCCGGATGTACGGTGATGATGAGCGAGGTCGCAGCATACAGTGCGGCGAGGGTGGAGTAGCCCAGTGAGGGGGGTGTGTCGAGAATGACAAAATCATACAGGTCATCGATGCTTGCTATAGCGGTATTGATCCGCTCAAAGAAAAGACCAAGCTCGTCACGAGATTTCGAAGTCAGATAGGTAGGCGTGTCGAACTCAAAGTCCATGAGTTCGAGGTTGCCGGGAACAAGATCAACGCCGGGGAAGTAGGTTGGTCGGATGATATCCCGAAAGGACCTCCGCTCGTTATCGTACCGGATCGCAGCGTAGGCCGTCTCGTTGTCATTAAGATCGAATTCCGGTTGGATTCCGAACAACGCGGTCATTGAGGCTTGCGGATCAAGGTCGATACACAGAACCCTATAGCCTTGCAGACCAAGAAAATGTGCGAGATGAATGGATGTTGTGGTCTTTGAACTTCCGCCCTTGAAGTTTGCAGTGGCAAGGATCTGAAGCTTCTCGCCGTTTCGGCGGTGAGGCACAAGGTGTCCGGCGTCGTCAGGGCGTAGCGAAGCCAGAAACGAGCGTAGTTCCAAAACCTGCTCTACCGTGTAGGTTCGACGGTTGTTCTCCGCTCTGTCGGGAACTGGTCCTTTTCCTTCGATTGTGAGTTGGCGTAGGGTGCTCTCAGGAACGCCGAGGAGCCGAACCAAATCGACGGTGGAGAACGTTTTTGAGAACGTCTTTCGTGCTTCCGGTGGATAAACTGCTTCTCGCATGTCTCGGAGCTCCGCAGAAAGTTTCGACGTGTACACGCCAATTTTCGATGCGGTGTCGCTGGCGCTCTTGGATACCATCTGATGCATCCGGTCCTCTTGACGGTTTAATTCACTTTACGGGGTCGTTTCCGTCATGATTGGCAGACGTCGTCCGATTCCACAAGCCCTTTTTAGTTAATGAAACATTAACGATGCTGGTGGCGCCAACCTCCATATTCGAGTCGTGTGCCGACTTTACAGTTGTTAAGTTCGACGGCCCAACCCCCTTGCGCCGACTCGAACTTTACAGTTGTAAAGATTTCTCTGTGAGACCGGAAAGGTTTCGGGCGCCAGTTTCGATCCGGCGATGATCAGGTGCGTGTCCCGCGGCAACCGTTGATGTCGGGCTGGCTTCTGGTTTCTCGCTTCATTCGTCTTATCGGGGAGGCTATCCGGCGGCCTCTCCTCACGAGGCTCCGCCGCTATCCACCACAATCCAACCTCAGCGCAAACTTGCTTTCACTGTGGCTGGCCCTTCCCCGCCCTACTCTATAGTGGCCGAGGCCTACATGCCACTCACTCGATAGTGTCGGGTGCACCGTAGGCAATGACTACTGTAAGCGGGCGGTCAGCGATCTGAACGCTGTCCTCTGACTGATGGGTGAAATTGTTCATGGGGAGCGCGATGGTCGATCGGCATGGACTTCTCAAGGAATAGCCTCAGTGAGAAGAACATGGCGGGAGCTGGAGTGGTCGTCAGTTGTTCTTGTCAGCTGGGATCTGGAGACGGTGTTTGGGCGTCGGCCTGACTCTCGCGGGCCTTGCGCCATGGAAGATCTTCCCGTGGTAGCGCTTGAAGGGGCCAACCCATCTGGTGGAGCGTCTTTTAGATATAAGATTCAATCATTTTAAAGTCATCTGGCTCATAAGTACCGATATTGCTAGCGGTGGTTTCGATGCGTCGTGTTTTCTATAAGTCTATCTTGACCGGCTTGGTATCAGTGGCAGCCTCCCTGGCGCTTTCGTGCAGCGTCGTACCGTTTCTGGGTGGGCGCGTAGAAGGTGCCGGTCTGCTTATGACAATCTTTTGCCCGTTGGCGATATCGATCCCCGCTTCGGCACTCCATTTTAGGCAGTCGGAAAAAGTGCGGCAGGCGGAAGCCGCGACAAGAGAGGCATTGAAAAGGCTCGCGGATGCCTATGAGACGCTTCGTCTTCAATCACGTACAGACGGTTTGACGGGGGTCCTTGCACGAACGGCGTTCATGGATGATCTTGAGGTTGCAAGTCAGCAGGGTATGTCGGGAACGCTTCTTTTTCTGGACCTAGATCATTTCAAGGCAATCAATGACCGCTATGGCCACGCTGCGGGCGACGAGGCGCTGCGCTGTGTCGGCCGGATCCTCGCTCGCTATCAAACGCAGTCGGACTTTGTTGGACGACTTGGCGGCGAGGAGTTTGGCGTGTTTCAAAGCGGCTTGACGTTCGATGAAATGCTTGGCCGTTGCGAGCAGCTTCGAGAGGAAATCGCGGGGATTATCCTGCATGCGCCATCCGGTTCACGTGTAATGATGTCTGCAAGCATAGGTGCATGTCACTGCCCCATGGGGTTTGATCCATCCGAGTGCCTGAAGGCCGCGGATGAAAACCTCTATCAAGCAAAGGCGCTCGGCAGGAACAGGGTCGTTGGGTAAAGCATCGTGGAAAGGATCTGCGCGCGACATCGGCTGTAAACGCGGAAGCAAAGCGCAACTCTTGGCATTCGCTCACTCCGGCGGCGGTGCGCCTCGCTGGCGGTAGGAGAGAAGATCCGGCGCGGCGTCTGGAACGGGATGCGCTTCCAGATCGGCGATCAGCGATTTCATCTCCGCGATTTCGCGAACCTGAGCTTCGATGATGCCGTCCGCCAGCTTTCGCACCCGTAGATCTCGGATATGGGCGCGTTCGCTGGTCATGATCGCAATCGAATGATGCGGTATCATCGCCTTCATGTAACTGATGTCGTAAACTGTCTCCTGGCTGCGGACCAGCCAGAGCGAACCGGCGAATACAACGACGCTCGCCGCGATGATGGCAGCGTTTGTCGTCTTGTTTTTGTACATCGACCACATGAATAGCATCATGATGATCGCCATGACGGCACCCATTAGCAGCGCCATCCATGTTCGTGTCTGGCTGCAGGTGACGTGATCAAGAGCGTAGGTATTAAGGTACATCAAGCCGAACATCACCACGGTCGAGGTGACGATCATTGCGGCAAAGCGGCCGTAAGACATGGTTGCTCCATTCGAGAAATAAGGCGAACTCGTGCCGGGAATGATCGTTCCAAATCGAGTAGTCCTGGCACCGCCTGCGTTAGGGCCCCTGATCCATCGATCAGACCACGAGCCGGGCGGCGCGTCCCATCTTCCGTTCGGTATTGTTGTAGTAGCCCGACGCCTGGGTGACCGACTTGTGCAGGGACTGCTGCATCGCCTCCGGCAAGGGGACACCGCGGTTGGCCGCCTCGGTCAGATACCCCGAGCGAAGTCCGTGTGCCGAAAACTGCGTCGGATCGAGCCCGGCCTGCCTGATGCGGGTTTTCAGGATAAGGTTGACGGACTGCGGCGTCATCGCCCGCCGATCAAGATTGCCCCACTGGTCGATGCGCCGAAAGACAGGCCCCGCTTCGATCTTTGCCTCTTCGAGCCAATGCTTCAGTGCCGTCACGGGCCTGCCGATCAGCACAACATGTTCATGATCGTCTGACGTGGTGGTCTTGGTGCGGCCGAGATGGATCGTCTGGCAGGGGAGGAGAGGGGAGTGCTCGTCGGCGGGATTGGTGCGGACCGGTTCCTCGTCGACCAGATCCTCGACGCGCAGTCCCGCCACTTCGGAACGGCGTCTGCCGCCGGATGCGAAAGCCATCAGCAGCAGCGCCCGATCGCGCAGATCGACCAGCCGATCGCCCGCGCAGGCCGCAAGCAGTTTGGCAAGGATATCACCGGTGACGGCCTTCTTGCTCTTTCTCTGCCGCGGTCGATTGCTGGCGCGAACCGCCAGCCTGAGTGCGCTTTTCAGCGACGGCGCCGAAAACGATCCGATCTGTCCACGCCAGCGCGTCAGGATCGACCAGCTCGTCAGCCGACGGCGAACGGTCGCCGGCGCATGCGGTCCGGTGCTTCTCAGCAAGCCCTTGAGGCGGAGAGCGATCGCGACGTCCTTGGGCATGCCGTGATCGGCATTGGTTTCCCGCTCGGCCGGATCCCAAAGATGGTGGGCGACGAATTTCAGAAGCAGACTTTCAGGGGCAGGCCAGGGGAGGGGAGTGCCTGTTGCAAGCACGCACCACGCCTCCAGATAGGCGAGATCGGACGCCAGCGCCCGCATGGTGTTGTCGCCCATGCCTTCGCTGGCGAGGTGCTTGAGCGTCGCGACGTCGTCGTCGGTGAGCAACTCGGCGAGCTGGTCTCTGCGATCAAACGGCAAAATCGCGTCTAGCGCATCCAGTTCCTCGGCGCGCTTTAGAACGTCATTGCCTGAAACCGATAGTTCAGTGCTCATGTTCGAGTGGCCCGACCACGGTGATTCCCTCACCGCGGGCGGCGATGGCCATCTTTCGGTCCCCGGTCGCCAGAGGCAGCCCTTGCGTTCTGGCAAGCGCGACATAGCTCGCATCATATGCGGTCAGCGTGTAATGGGCCGCCAGTTCCAGGACCAGGCCGTCTCCGCCCGATCCGGCATCCTCGAGCGGCAGCCCTCGCAACTGTGTCATCAGCAGGATAGGTTCGCCGGGGCGAAGGCGGCCACGCCGTTCGGCCACCAGAAACAGATTGCGTGTCTCGAACCAGAACAGGGCCGGCACGAGACCGGCCGTCGACCGTATCTCCGACATCAGTCGATCGGCTGCGTCGTGTTGTTCGTCGGGAAGAAACCAGGCGGCGGCGATGGAGGCATCGAGAACGAAGGACATCAGTAACGGCGGCCTTCATCGCGCCATTCGCGGATTTCGTCCTGGGTGGTGACGGGCCGGCCGACGCGCTGGGCCTTGATTTCGGCGATCAACGCATCGACGTCGTTGTCGCGGCGTATGCGGGAAAGGCGGGCGACGGGTGTATTACCGCGCGAAATAATCACCTCTTCGCCGGCTTCGACCTTGGCCAGCAGCTCGGACAAATGGGTTTTGGCCTCGGCGACCTTGACGGTAACGGTCATGATGGATGCTCCAGGGTTGAGTCTCTCTGGTCGAGCAGACGGTGGTTTGCACCGTTTTCGACATTCTGCGCGATCATACGGCGATTTCCGCAAGTTGGTCAAGGCCTAACCATATCACTATCGATACTTGAATATTATCGATGGTTAGATGCGTAACATGGTTAACTGCCCGGTAATGAAACTAAAGTCCATATTAGCTTTCTTTTAAGGGTCAGATAATCGAAAATTCAATGGCTTGTTGTCTTAGCAAAGCGCTCACAACGTCGGCCGGGGGCCGGGTTCGGGGCGTATCCGTTGCGGCTGTCGTTTCCCGATTTCTTTGGAAGCTGTACGCTGAAAATCTGCATCGCAGATTTGGTTTGAGGCCTTTCGGGAGGGCGGGCTTATTTGCCATCATCTGCAGCAGGAGGTCGGTTTAGGGCTGCCGGACGAAGGTGTGGATCATATCGCGAGAAAGCACTTGGCGACCTCGGCCGAGGACGCCGAGGTCAAGGCTGCACCAACCGGAAAATATTTCCGGGCAGCCATATTCCGGGAGGTGTGGTCGCTCGCCGGCAGCCATGGCCGCGGGCTTTAGCACGGGGAGGGCAATCTCCTATGATCTTGATGGCCGCACGCCTTTGCTTGTGCAGAGTTCCACGACGATGTGGTCGACCGTGTCAGGGAACGCGATGATTTCGTGTTCGCCTCTGTCCAACAAAAACGCCTTAACATGCTCTTTATTTACGAGTCCGGCCGCGATGGACGCCGGCCGACGATTAAAGCGGGCAAACCGTTGCGCGAACCATTCTGCGACGCCCTTGTCCGTCGTCCATGACAGTCCGAGTGTCCTGCCATCCTCCCTCTCCATCCCGTGCCACACCGGTACCATATCGGGTAATTCGTCGAAGGCGGCCTGTTCCCTGGCGTCGAGCGTCAGCCTGGACGTGGCTTTATTCCAGGTGGCGATCCAAAACTGCTCGTGCTCGTGCACGTTCTCGCTGTCGATCCAGATGGCCTTTATCAGTTGCCAGGTGGCCGGTTGGTCAAAGGGAAGGCCGCCGTCAGACAGGACGCGCTGCAACGCCTCGGCGCGATAGGGGCGCTCATGCAGGACGACATAGCGGGTCCAGTTTTGTTCATGCCAGGACTGCTCCGCTGCTTTTTTACGATGCAGGTACATCATGTTGTCGGCCTTGTGGTGACCGGGCAGCGTCATCACATTGATGATAAGCGGGTGATGCAGCATTTTTCCAACGGGACCGTCCTGGAGATACGGCTGCAGATCCGGATGCAGGGCTTCCGGGCACTGTAGGAAATCCAGCGCGTCGGCGGTCGTCTCCTGTTGATTTTCGTGCATCCAGATTGCTTTTCGCCTCGTTGCGTCTCGATCTTCCAGCAGCGCTGCTGCAGGAAGCGATCATTCCTTGTCAATTTTAATCAAAGCGATGGGAGTTGAAAGATCGTTGACCGATTTTAATCTTCCGGGCTGGCAGAGAGCATGGGAGGCAATAAAGCAGCTCCGTTCCAGATTGAACTGGCTAGATGGTGTTTGCAACCGACATTAAGCCACATGGCTCAGTATATCTGGCTTGATATCGAGCGTCTCGGCGTCTCCGAGAAACGGCTGGATAAATGGCGCACTGTGCTTGCCGCGACTGAGGGCCTGCCGCCGGTATTCGGGCGGTCGTCACCCCTCGATGACTGGAACGAACTGTCCGTCCCTCAGCGCGGGACCTGGCTCGGCCGGTTATTTTTTGCGTCCATCCCGCGCCAAGCCGGCATCACTACGCAAAATCATCTGGATGCCATGAATCTCGGCCTGAAAACCATCTCTGTCGATCGGTGCCGGCATTGCGACTGCTAAACCCGGCTGCTCGCCATCGCCCACGGATTTCTAGCGGCCGCCGAGATCGGCATGAAAGAACATGACCGGCTGGTGCTGGCGCGGCAGATGATGGAACGTAAATTGTCGGGAAGACGAACATCTTCAAAATTGCCGGTGCTGGTCGAATTCGTCATGGCAAAGCCGCTGGTATCGGCCGGGATGGTGGCGAAAACGCTCGACGTCACCCCGCAGGCGGCGCGGCGGATCGTTTTGGAACTCGGCCTCAGGGAGATGACGGGGAGGGGGAGGTTTCGGGCGTGGGGTGTAATTTGACTTCCGAGTCTATCCAACATCAGCTGATCTTATCGGGCGGCGGGATAGAATTGTCGGTTTCAGTATCGCTATTTTTTCGCTAAGAGCAGCCGTCGGTCCAAAAATGGGTAATGGGTATGGCTCTGCATAAGGACGAGGTCCTGAATTCTCTCTCAGCAACGGCGAACGTGGCGCAGTTCGTCGGTTTTCGACCCTCGGCCAAGGGATCCGTGTCTCAGAGTTACTGCCGTGTCGCGGGGTATCCAGCGAATTACCGGTTTGATGGCGTTGAAGATGCGATCACGGCTTTGATGACTGCGAGTTCCGATCGAATGGTGAACGTGAGAAGCTATGAGCCAAACAGTCCGCGGAGCCGTGAGTTTGTCTACGGATTGGATACTGTTGACGCTGTCCTCGAAACCATTGCCCGCCTGTCGAAGGAGAACTTGCACCTGATCGTGAACGAAACGATCGACATCCATGACGGTGGCGTTTCAGGCGTTCTCCAGGGCCAGCTAATCGAGTTTGCGCCTGACGACACTCCGAGGTGCGTCGAGAAGCCTGGTATTGCCTCGCTTCCGATGCATCTAGGAAAGCGCATATTGCATACCGTATACGGTTTCTCTCCCGATCTCAATTTTCCGGCTAACGCGCGGGTGGAGTTCAGTATTCATCCGAAGGTTAGAGGGTATCACCAACGTCACACAATCGTCTGGGAGTTTGAGCCAGATGTGTCGGACTTTCTACCCGCTGCGGTGCACTGGCCGAACCGTTTCAGCCAGCATTTGGGCGATAAAGTTTACGGTCTTCTCGTAGCCGACAGCTTAGGCCTGCCGGTTCCGAAGACTACGGTAATTTCGCGACGGATCGCCCCATTCACTTTTGGCCGTGAGACAGGTTCCGCGGAGGTCTGGACGAGGACATCTCCGCGCGAACCGCAGCCCGGACTTTACACGACGGTCAAAGGTTGGATTGATCCATTTGCGCTCCTTGGGAAAGAGGATCCGGATGGCCAGAATCTACGTTCGGTACTGTGCCAAGCTGCCGTTCGAGCAAAGTTCTCAGGTGCGGCTGTTGCGGGTCCAAGAGGGCACGTCATCATTGAGGGACGGCGGGGTGAGGGCGATCTTTTCATGCTCGGCCATCAAGCCCCCGAACACCTTCCATCATTCGTAGTCGAGAATGTTCAAGCGACATACAAGGTGTTGGCGAACCGGCTTGGTCCGGTTCGCTTTGAATGGGTGCATGACGGAGAAATCGTCTGGATTGTACAGCTTCATTGCGGAGCGACGGGCTCCGAGGCTGATGTGGTCGTTCCCGGGGAGGCCGCATCCTGGATTGAATTCGATGTATCCGAAGGACTTGACGCCCTTCGGAGGGTTCTGATGTCGGTAGGCGATGATCAGGGGCTCATAATAGTTGGGGAAGTGGGGTTGACGAGCCACGTAGCAGATCTGCTTCGGAAAGCGAAGCACCCAGCACGTCTCCAAGCAAAGGCGATCGATTAGGGGTGATCGTCCTCTGTTGACTGCTCGCTTCTCCAGATTTCGTCAAGAATCTTGTCGCCTGCCACTCGATGAACGGCAAGAACATATTTTGTGATGTCAGGGACCGAATGGTCGACGACAAGCTCAACAACGTTGTCTTCCTTTCGCCGGGTCTTTGAGCGTTGTCCGTACGGGAAATCACCGATTCGCTTGAATGTCTGAAGCCCTCTTGGTTGAGGGTTGAACAACGTAGATCCGCTATTCAACGTACTTAGCCAGATCTTATCCCTGTGCGCCGCAATCAACTCAGCTGAATCAATCGTCAAAACCGTTTGTGGCTGGTCCCGATAAGCTTTTGCCTTCAGCAGCCGCCAAATCCGGGAGGCTGATAACCAGAAAAAACTCCGCGAGTTGAGGATCTCGTACCACTCTCTGGGGGTCAGTCCATCCTCCAAGCATCGTGCCAGAAGGTGGTCATGCATTGGCTTTTGATCGCGAATGACCGCACCCGGCAAAGCTTCGTGGAACAAAGCCACAGATTCAGGACGACGTTCGGATTCCAAAGCAAACCGATCTTTTCCCGTGACTTTGTAAAGATCGAGCAATGCGGTTGCGCTCAACAAACCATGCTGCTGTATGGCAGGCCAAGCTCCGTCATGAGCCATGTGATAGAGTCGTGGGTAGTTCGCGACCAATTCATCTTCAGTCATTACCAATTCCTTCGGTCAATTAGTCCGGCACGCCCCCATCCTTTTGAGACAAGGGAGACCGGCATTCCACAAACACGTTCGACATCTTTGATGAAATTCTGTGAGCTTGAGTTCAACTGATCAAAAGTCTCTGCCACTTCGTTATCCGTGCCGAGGTAGTCGACAAAGGTCAAAGCGATATCGGTCGCCCCGTTCCAGTATGTTGAACGTCGGATTTGCTCCCAGTCAAATTCGGCCATTCTGCGCGTCGTGCCAGAAACACTGCCGATTTCGGTTTTACTGATTCGTTCCAGCGGAAGTTCGGACCGACGCGCAATTTCCTCGAAACTTACTTCGACACCCATGGGTCCGGACGTGCCGCCGACTCGAATGGGATATGTTCGCGCAACCACGACTACCTTCCTCAGCCGTGTGTATGGAATGCCCGCATCGGAGAGGCAGCCAGCGGCAGACGTCTCCCGCGAGGTAACGTAGGGATATGTTCCGTGGTGAATACTGAGGTCTGTGCCTTGAGTGCCCTCCAGCATGACCTTCTTGCCGGCCGAAAGAGCACGCTCAATTTTGTCGCGGACGTCACCGATGTATGGCTTTAAATCAGGGACGTCGCGGGCCAACCTCACTTTCGGTAACCATTCCAGAACGCCATCCCGTCCCATGATCTTCCGTGCTGCGGCAAAGCCAACGCCCTGTTTGGTGGACGATATGCCTCCAAGTAACTCCTGCTCTAGGCGAATGTCATCGGGTTCTATGATCATTGCTTGGGCATCAATCAGCAACCCATTTTCTTTAAGCCACGGATGTTCATCCAACTCCTTGAAGAGCCGCTCCAAGGATATGGTGGATCCAGCGGCAATAAAAATTTCGGCGTCCTGATTTGATCCTGTCCCCGACGGGAGTTGGCGATAGGTGTACAACGGATCCTGAACTTTGTGGCCGGCGTTTGGTCCGCCCACTCTCACGAGAACGTCGTATTCATTCGCAAGCAAGGCGCAGATATTGCCCTTACCCTCACTACCCCACTGCCCGCCGACGAAAAGATCAACATACGACAATGAGGTTTCAACGGATAAACGGCCCGCCGCAGCGAAGGTCACGCATGACTTTACGTCAGATTTTTCAGTGGCCACAACAACATCGGCCAATGCTTCGAGACGGTGGACCTGTGCTTCGGTCTGATCCGCCCTTGCCTCCTCGAAGCTGGGCGTCTCGCCCAAGTGCACCAGGCGCTCCTCAAACCGCTTCTTGAGAATATCCTGCGGGGCCGTGAGATGTATGTGATGAACATTATCCCGCCCAAACCGTTCTCTCAGATACTCCACCTGTCCGGGGATCCGGGCCGAATCAATAAGGAGGAATTTCTTGTCCAGAGGTAGAACAGCTTCTGAAGCTGCGTCAGATACCCAAGCTCCACCCGTTTCGCGATCCAACGCTGCTCCAGCCTCTTGGAGCGCTTTCCGCTCATTCGGAACTTGCTTAACTTTAAGGATGTATTTTCGCGTGGAAACCCTTTCGCATGGGTAGCGCCGCATCAACTCATCTGCGAATGCTGTTTTGCCGACGGCAATAGCGCCGGAAAGAACGATTATCTTTTTCAACACTTGCCCCTTCCCGAAGAGTGCATAATTATCACTCATAGGTAGCAGTGTTGAACTGATTCGCTCAAGAGAGATAACGATGACTGCTCAAGTTGCTGTAAAGATGAAATCTGGCCCTAGCATTATGCTTGCTAGTGGTAATTGGTTCGATCTTCTTGATCCTTGGAACAGCGAGTTTTCGATTGAAGACATTGCGCAGGGGTTAGCAAATATTTGTCGATATTCAGGACAGTGCGCGCGTTTTTATTCCGTAGCTGAACACTCGATACATGTTTCCGATACTGTTGACGAATTTAAACTTGAGGCTCTATTGCACGATGCGACGGAGGCGTTTCTTGGGGACATCACTCGTCCGCTGAAGCAGCTACTGCCTCAGTATCAAGAAATAGAGAAGTCAGTCGAAGACGCAATATTTTCACGCTTTGGCTTGGAAAAAAGCTCCAAAACAGTGATCAAGGCTGCGGATTTGAGCGTTCTTGCTGCTGAGCAACGCCAAGTTATGCCTATTGGTACCGATTATTGGACTGAAGGGTCCGGTATACAAAGTGCGAACATCTGCGTTGAGTTCCTCTCGCCGTCGGTAGCACGGGATCGGTTCTTGGCTAAGTTCGCCACGCTAACTAGCGAACTACGGCATCGGGGGTGCCTATTTAATAGATAGTATTCCGGCCCTCGATTGCCGATCCGTGTTGCTGGATCATCGGTCTCGTTGTGACTTTCATTATCAGCTGCGACCGCATGTCTGCGGTTCGCTATTTCTATGCACGAGCGAACCCATGATGCCTCGTGTTCAAGAATGACACATCAAGCAAATGGTGGCGCCTCGGCGCCGGCCGCCTATGTCGATGAGGACGGCATCAACGCTCGGATGCTGAGTCCCCCATCGTACAGCGAGGCGCCTGATTTGCCATCGGGCCGGAGCTCCCGCATGGTTAGCTCCATTTCCTTCTCGGCGAAGCGAAACAAGCAATAAGTATTGCGTTCATCACCGGGGCGGCGGGTAGAAGACACGCCGGTGCTTCCGTTTGATACGACACAGATAGGCGGAGCTGCTAAGGAACCACTCAGGAGGAAATTCTCATACTTCACAACCCTTGGCATATGCTCATGCCCATGGACAGCCAATTGAACTCCCGCTTGTTGAGCAGCATCTAAAATCCTTGGCGCGTCTACCGAGAGGGTAATGCCTTTCTTATTCAGTGTTGCCACATTGGTCACCGGCAGCAAGTGATGGTGAAGAGCCATTAGCTTGAAAGTCGGTCGATCGATTTTCTCGGCGCCGAGTTCTCGGAGCGCGTCGATGCCGCCTTCACCAATGTAGCCGTATTCCGTCCATTCTGTCTGAACGATCGTGCAGGAATTCAATACCGCTATTAGTATGTCGACATGATCGAACTTTAGCCGCCGCACATAGTTAAGCGTTTCCTTATAGCGACGCCCCATTAACTCTTCACAGAATACACGATAATTGAGCTCATGTTCGTATGTTGCTTGATTGCTGACCGACAGCTTGGCAGGGTCAAGGTGCGACGCGTCGGCGGCGCGGACTATGTCATGGTTGCCGGGTACCGCGACGATCTGACTTTGGTCGATACCAAGTGCCGCCGTAAGACTTGCGAACTCCGCAAGTATTTGGCTTCGAGTCTGGTGACTCCAATCTCCACGTGTCGTGAAATCTCCAGTCACCAATATGGCAGCTATATCATTTTGCGCGCCAATACGTGCCAAATCATCAAGGATGCATTGAGTTAGTGTACGTTTAGGGTTGCCAATCGCCGGAACCTCCCCTTGAACGAGAAAGTCGTAATCTGGACCAAAATGGAGATCGGATAGATGCAGTATTGAAGAGCGGCCGACGGTGAAGGTTACATCGGTTACTCGATCTGGCAGCGGGACAGTGCCGTCCAACGGTACCAACGTGTGGTCGCCGAACTTATTTGCGACATCATCGGAGTACTCGCACGGTTTGACATCAACCAGCTTGAACCAACCGAAGATTCGATCCCGCTCCTGCGCGTAATATTTTGGGATCGCTGTCAGCTCGCTGTCGGATAAGGCGCCTTGGCGCCACGTTTCGACCCGCGCAATGTACATGCGTCTCGTCGACCTATCGACGATATACGCGGACGCCGGCTTCAGTATCTCATTAAGGACGTCTAAATGTTCGTCCTCGAACGCCTTTTTCCACCAACCCCACCACACGAAACCAGTACGAGCAATGATGTCGAGGTGGGCTTGGATCGTATCGACTCCCGGCGTGGTATCTCTAAATCTCAAAGCTATTGCTGGTGCTGCCATTCTGCGGCTCTCGAAAAAGGTGGTGCGGGTATCGACCATTCTGCCAATTGCGGATATTCGGACAGAAGGTAGGCCCGCGAAAATTCGGCTCTCACGTAAGCTCGCAAGCTTTCGATCAGGTGAGCGCTATTTCCGACTACCGCTACTTCATTATGCGAGCTCCAAAGGGCAATCTCGCTGCGCCCAGCAGCTCTCCTGCTGACATGCGGCCAGATCCAGCCGTCTGCGCCTTTGACCTGAGCAATACCAGCCGTACCGCTGGTTGGAGGCTGCTCTCGGACAGCGAGTTGATAGTCATTAATGGTGAAGCGCGTCCAACGCGTAGATCTCTGGATCCGAGCCACTGCAGCCTGTTCCCGCTTGACGCTGATTCGGACTAATTCACCGTATCTTGGCACTGATCGAGTATCTATCCCCTTGGCTGTAGCGTTTGCTGCGTCTTCAAACGTTGGCGATATGTATGTGATTGGGATATTTGTCTGCGAAATCTCGGCCCATTCGCCCATCCACCGATCAAGATCGGCGCGTTCCTTTCCTCCCGAAGGTCGAGTGTGGGCGGGCCACAAGCTGACAAGGATTTCGCCGCCAACACCGACGACTCCGGAGGCCCAAGCGATCCACTGCATTGCCTCCGCCGGATACCATGGCGGATCGAGTACCGCGACTGCCTGCTGGACCTTAAGCTGAACCTGCTCAATGTCTGCAATGATATGCTTCTTGACAGCTTGAAAAGGCTGCCGGTCGACCAAAATTGCATCGCGGGCTTCGGCATCTAGGTGCCGTGCGACGGATGGCGTCCCACCAGCAATTACCGTTGCCGATTTCGATATGCCTTCAGTGATCGAATGTACGGTATCGTCCGAATATCGCCAGTCGAAATCAAGAGGATGAGGTGAGGGTTGTCAGTACCGGAGCAATACTCCCCAATAGTGCCGTTTGAATCTTCCCCAGGTGCTGCGTCCGCCGGTCTTTCGG
>NZ_JBAKFW010000023.1:0-31397 GCF_036888815.1 Agrobacterium sp. CCNWLW155 | reverse complement strand
AGGCAGCAGAGCGCCGCCAAGCGCCAGCGGCAGAGCCATCAAAATAGTCACAGGCTGGAGGAAATCATGAAACAGAAGGACCAGAACGGCATAGATACAGAAAATGCCGATCGCCATGGATGTGCCGAAACTACTGAACAGCTCACTCTGACGTTTTAATTCGCCCTGCTCCACGAACTTCACGCCCTGCGGCAGGTTTTTATAGCCGGGCAACTGTGCGGCTTCTGCGGTAACGTCGGAGAGGTTCCTGCCATTTAACTCGACAGTCAGCGAGACGTTGCGCGATCGGTCAAGCCGATCGATCTGACTGGGGCTGGAGCCAATCGAGATGTCGGCGATAGCACCCAGCGAGATCTTGCTTTCTTTACCATCGACTGGGATCAGCGAGATAGCATCCAATGACTGACGGCTTGCGGTGTCGAGCATCACGCGAATGGCGACCTGGCGTTCGGGCAGATTAAGCTTCGACAGAGCTGTATCATACGCACCAGCAGTCGCCACGCGAATGGCTTCGGCGATGGCCTTGGACGTCACACTAAGAGAGGCCGCCTGCGCAAGGTCGGGTTTTATGGTGACCTCCGGAGTCTGCATGGCCGCGGATGAAGTGACATTGCCGATCCCTGGAAGCGTGCGCAAATCAGTCTCAAGGCTTGCCGCCGCCTGTTCAAGAAGGTCAGAATTGTCGCCTGCAAGCGTCAGCGTGAGCTTTGTCCCATTGCCTCCGGAGCCTATTTCCAGGCGAACGCCGGGCAACTGCTCCAAGGCTTTTCGCAAATCATTTTCGATCTCCGACTGCTTTATATCCCGGTCGTCAATCGGCGTTAGATTGACGACGATTGTCGCACTGTTAGTGCTTGAATTTGACGTACTGTTCATCCCGCCCGTGGACGCTGTTCCGGTTGCCTGAAACACCGAGGTGACGTGGTCTACGCCTGCGATGATTTCGGATGCTTTTCGCGCCGCCTCGTCAGTCGCTTCAATCGTCGATCCATATGGCGTGGTGAGGGTAATTTGCGTTTGACTGTCATCGGAGGCCGGGAAAAAGCCCGTCGACAAATGAGACAACAGAAGGATCGTGAATGCCAGAAACCCGACCGTCCCAAGCACTGGAATCCAGCGGCGGCGCAACGCACCCTTTACCAGCCAGAGGTAGCTCCGCATCAGGCGGCCGTCCTCTTCGTGTGTCTTGCCACTGGCCTTCATCATATACGCTGCCATCATTGGCGTTAGCAATCGCGCAACCAGAAGCGAGGCGAGAACGGCAACTGACGCAGTAATACCGAACTGCTTGAAAATGATGCCCGGAATGCCGCCCATGAAAGCTGTTGGAAGGAAGACCGCGACCAAGGTAAACGTCGTGGCAATAACAGCCATGCCGATTTCGTCAGCTGCCTCCATCGCCGCCTCGAAGGGGCTTTTACCCATGTTGAGGTGTCGCTCGATATTTTCTATCTCGACAATGGCGTCATCCACAAGAATCCCGACCAAAAGTGAAATCGCCAGCAGTGTAATTGTGTTCAACGTATAGCCAAGCAGATACATCACGAGAAAAGTCGGTATGATCGACAGCGGCAGGGCAACAGCCGCCAGAAGCGTTGCGCGCCAGTCGCGCAGAAAAAGCCAAACTACGAAGACGGCGATTAGTGCGCCCTCATAGACCATGTGCATCGAGGATTCGTAGTTTTGCTCGGTGGGCACGATGGTGTTGTAGGCTTCCTCGATTGTCACGCCCGGATTGGCCGCGGCAAATACCTTCACCGCGTCTCGAACTTTCTCGGTAACTGCCGTATCCGAATAGCCTTTTGAACGCTTAATCTGAGCGGCAATCACGGGTTTGCCATTCAGGTAAGCAAGCGAGGTAAGATCATTGTGCGTGTCTGTCACCGTTCCTAGTTCATCCAGTCGAACCCAGCTCCCGGCGGGCAGGGGAATAGGCAATGATCGGAGCTGTTCGACGCTATTGGCGGTCGCCAGCGTACGAACAGACTGACTTTCGCCGCCAATTCTCCCCTTGCCTCCGGACAGATCGGATTGCACCGCTTCGATCTGGCTGTTGACATCATTCGCGGTCAAGCCAAGCCCCTCGAGCAGATTTGCATTGAGCTCTACTCTCACCTCTCTATCAACACCTCCAAGGCGGCCGACTTCACCAACACCGTCCACGGCCATCAGCGCGCGCGACAGATCATTGTCGATGAACCACGACAGCTCCGCAGCATCTAGTTTATCTGAATGCACAACATAGGTGATGAGCGGCGAGGAGTTCAGCGACTGTTTCGAAACGGTCGGTGCGTTCATTTCCTCGGGCAGGTCGTTCTGTGCCTGGTCGACAGCACTCTTGACCTCATCCAGCGCTTCTTGGGTGTCTTTTCCAACTTGGAAGGCAACAGAGATGCTAACAGAACCATCAGTAATTGTTGTGGTGACAGAGTCCAGCTTGATCAGACCCGTCAGCTCATCCTCGATTTTGCGAGCTACTTCCGTTTCAAGCTGAGACGCCGCCGCCCCATCCAGCGAGGCGCTGATCTCGATGGTTGGAAGGTCCATATCGGGGAAATTCTGAACGTCGAGACGATTGAAGGCCCACAGACCACAGGCGGTCAACAGAACGAAAAGCAGAATGGGCGGAACAGGATTGCGAATAGACCATGAGGAGAAATTCACTTCTCTTGCTCCTTGTTAGCAATCTCAGCACCATCAGACACCCGCACGACCGAGCCATCTGCAAGAAAAGCGCCACCTGAGACGACGACCTGGTCGGCCTTACTGATACCGGACACGATCTCGACGCGGCCGCTGTCTCGGCGACCGGTCTCAACGCGCCGTCGCACGACCGTCACTTTCTCGGCCTCATTTAAAATGAAGACATAGGAAAACCCATCCCGGAGCGTCACAGCGGTCGCTGGCACAGTCAGCGCATCGGTGTGGTCGAATTCGAAGTAGCCGCTGGCGAGTATACCAGTCTTAGGAGTTTGCATTCCCGCGTGGGGCCGGAGGGTCACATAAACAGTGACCCGACCATTAT
The DNA here is from genome assembly GCF_036888815.1 of Agrobacterium sp. CCNWLW155. NCBI lineage: Bacteria > Pseudomonadati > Pseudomonadota > Alphaproteobacteria > Hyphomicrobiales > Rhizobiaceae > Agrobacterium > Agrobacterium sp. CCNWLW155. The sequence continues at coordinate 28,372 of NZ_JBAKFW010000023.1, read as the reverse complement.
TCGTCGAAGTTGTCGGTGAAACCAACCTAACCTCGCCGCCGATATCACCATCAGGTGTCGGTATAACTGCTTTCGTTCCTTCTTTAACATCGGCTAGCCGCTTGATTGGCAGCTCGGCCTGCCATTCGACCCTGTTTTGCCGGATCAGCTTGAACAGTTCGTCGCCGGCATTAACGACGTTTCCGAGCGAGGCTGAGCGCGCAGATATGACCCCGTCGTCAACGGCGTAAACCTTTGTGCGGTCCAGTGTCAGTTGCGAAGATGCCAACGCAGCTTTTGCAGAGAGAACGTCGGCTTTCGCCTTGCGTTCGCTGATGAGATACTCCGTTGTTTGCTGTTTCGACAACGCACCGGATCCCGTCAGTCCTCGGGCGCGATCCGCATCCGCAACCGCTTGATCGAGCGCGGCCTCTTGCTTTTCGACGTTAGCCTGCTGCTGTTCCAGATCCGCTTGAGAGGTCGCGGCGTCAAACTGAACGAGCAGATCTCCTTTTTTGACTTCAGTACCAACATCTGCCCTAACATCGGCGATTTTCAGACCGCTGACCTCGACAGCGATGACCGCCTCATGCCACGCGGCAAAACGACCGCTCGCGGGTATGGTGACGGGCCACTCCAGGGTCTGCGGAGCGGCGACCGCAACGGTCAAGGCCGCCGCTCGAGTACTGCTCTGTTCGGCGTCTTCGCTGCGCGCAAGATAGGGCGTTAGCGCGACCGTTGTCGCGACCAGAATGAGGGAAAATCTTCGCATCAGTGTGTTCCAGTAACAAAGACAATTGGCGAGCCAGCAGGCGCGGGCCAGCCGCCACCGAGAGACTTATAGAGGGCGATCCAGTACTGGACCGCGTCGCGCCTGATTTCGATGAGGGTGATGGCGGCAGACTGTGCCGAACGACGGGCCTCTTCCCGGTCGAGGATACTGACGCCACCAGATTTCCAGTTCTCATCGACCGAGCGGAAATAGCTTTGATAGTTGTCAGCGGCCGTCTTGGCATCGCCGATACGCTTCAAAGCCGTGTTGACGCGAATGAGGGCTGTTTCCACATCGGCGACAGCCGTCAAGACGCCGGACTTGTAATTAGCTACAGCAACATCGTAGTCCGCCACTGCACTTCTGATGGCAGCCCTTTTGGTGCCGCCATCAAACAGGGGTATCGACAATGCAGGCCCAAATGACCATGGCAACGATCTGCCGGTTACAATGGATTCGCTGATTGAAATAGATCCACTCAAGCTGAGACTGGGATAAAGGTCAGCCTTTGCCGCGCCAACATCCGAAACCGTTGCGGCGACCTCAGCTTCCAGCGCATTGACGTCAGGCCTTTGCCTCAAAACCTCTGCCGGTACGGAGACGATCCGCAACGATGAAGGCTGTGGAATGCGACTGTTCCCCCGGTCCAGCAATTTTCTGATCACCATCTCATCGGTAGCAGTCAGTTGGACCAGTGACTTGATGATGATTTCGCAGTCACCGCGTTGGGCGGTCAGATTTGACGAGGATGTCGCCGCACTCGCGCGGGAGAGCGCCAGATCGGCTGTCGACGTGAAGCCGGACTGTGCTGACTTTTCAGTGGCGCGTATCGTCTCTCTCTGCGATGCGAGTTCGTCGCGGTAAAGCTGTTCCAACTGGCGACACGCGCGATACTGGACGTAGTAATCACCGACCTCGGCTGCGACGGAAATCCGCGCGTCATGCCACGACCAGACCTTGCCTTGGGCTCTCGAAGCCGCAGCCTGCGTTTCTTTCTTAGTCTTGCCGAACAAATCGAGTTCCCAGGCAGCGTCGAGACCACCACTCTTGTTCGTTCCGGCCACAATCTTGTTAAGGTCATCGCCTTTGTTCCCCTCGCGCGATGCAGAGGCAGCCCCATCCAGCGACGGGAAGAGGCCAGCACGTGCGCTGTCGAGCGTGGCACGCGCCTTGTCGATATTGCCGACAGCTTGTTGAACGGTCGGATTTTCCCGTTCCGCCAGTGTGAGCAATTCCGTCAGCGAGGGATCTTTAAAACTTGCCCACCATGCTACGAGATCGGTAGAGCGACCTCCATGCGGCAGCGTCACGTGCCAATAGGCTGCGACGAGAGAACTCGAAGGTTTGAGGGCACCAAGGCTTGTACAACCGCTGAGTACCGCCAAAGTGGTGAGGATGGAAACTGAAGAGAAAACTATACGCATGAAATCCGGGCTGCCTTGAAGCTGTCGGCTGCACTATAGGGATCGCGATGTTAATGTCGGTCAAGAACGTGTTAAGTTATGTAAAACTGCTGTATTTGCGGGCGTCAGGCCTTAAAGAGTGCAAGCATCGACGCGACGGATGCAAGACATGCCCAAGGTGCTTTTAATCGATGATGACACCGAGCTCACAAATCTGCTCTGCGAATACCTGACCGAAGAAGGCTTCGCCGTCGACTCCACACACGACGGCAGAACCGGTGTCGCTGTAGCGACAACGTCGTCAATCGATCTCATCGTCCTCGACATCATGATGCCCCGTATGAACGGCCTCGATGTGTTGCGGAAAATCCGGCAGGTTAGCGATGTCCCGGTTTTGATGCTGACGGCCCGCGGAGATGACATTGATCGTATTTCCGGGCTCAATCTGGGCGCGGACGATTATGTCGCCAAACCCTGTTCGCCAGGAGAACTGGCTGCTCGAATCCGCGCTATTCTGCGTCGTTCCAGTCGAACCGAGCGGGATGGTGGGCTGGAGGTGTTGAAAACGGGGGCGCTGATCCTTTATCCCTCCAACCGCAAAGCCGAGTGGTACGGTACCCAGCTCGAACTGACCGGCACGGAGTTCAGTCTGCTCGAGGTGCTTGTCCGCTCTTCCGGCCAGTTGGTTTCCAAACAGGATATCTCGCTGCGCGCCTTCGGGAAGCCACTAACCGCATTTGATCGCCGCATCGACGTCCATATCAGCAGTATCCGCCAAAAGCTCGGAACGCGCGAAGACGGGCAGCCGTGGATACAGGCTGTAAGAGGCCGCGGGTATCAGCTGTTAGAGGGCTAGTGATGCATCGATTATTCTGGAAATTTTTCACAGTGGTTTGGCTTGCCATGGCAGGGTCGATAGCACTGCTGTTTGCAATCAGCACTCTGTTCCAATCCCCTTTTGAAGAAGAAGTCGTCAACCGCGAACACAGGCTTGCCCTGGAAACAACGGCCCAGGTCTTACAATCGGATGGATTGGACGCTGCAACAAAGCTGGCGGAGGCCATGCAGCGTACCGGTCGCGCGTTATCCATCAGCATCAGCCCGGCTGGTCCAGCAATCGACTGTGTGGTGAAGGTGGGACATGATCTTATTATAAACGCGGTGAGAGACGGGAATTGCTACGAGGTCGAGATTGCCGGTTCGCCTCAGGGTGTGATTTCGAAAACCTGGCCGCGGACGGTTCCATGGTTGGCCGCACTCATGGCAGCGGCGGCAGCTGCCTACTGGCTCGCCCGGTACTTTATCACCCCCGTGGAGCAGCTTCGATACGGGTTGCGAGCCATAGCCAATGGCCAACTCGATGTTCGAATAGCGCATACAATTGGCAGCAAGCGCGACGAAGTTGCCTCTCTGGCGCACGACCTCGACATTACGGCAGCACGCCTTCAGGAACTCCAGATTGCACAGCAACAGTTGTTTCACGATGTCTCTCACGAGATACGCTCACCCCTGTCAAGATTACAGGCGGCTATCGGCCTCTTGCAACAAAACCCGGCGCGGTTGACCGCAATGATCGAGCGAATGGGAAGAGAAGTCGAACGCTTAGATGAATTGGTCGGCGGAATTCTAACTCTGGCGAGGCTTTCGGAACGAAACGATCCGCGCTTTGATCGACAAACACTGGATGTTGTCGATCTCGTGAGGGAGATTGTCGAGGATGCGAGTTTCGAAGGTCAGTCACGCGATATTAGGGTTCAATATGAAGGCGTCGACACATTCGTTGCTTCCGTCAACGGAGAATTGATTTACCGGGCGCTAGAAAACGTGATCCGCAATGCAATTGCCTACACCAGAGACAAGACATCTGTTCTCGTCACTTCGGAAGTACACGGTCAGCAACTTTCACTCTCCATCCAGGATGCGGGACCTGGCGTACCGGACGCGGAACTGGACGCTATTTTCCAACCGTTCTCACAGAGCTCCACCGTCACGACGCGCTCGGGCTTTGGCCTCGGCCTCGCCATCACCCGCCGCGCTGCCGAATGGCATGGCGGTTGCGCAACGGCCACCAATACGCCGTCAGGTGGACTACGCGTGGAAATCGTGATCCCTGCGAGTTCCCGAGATTCTAGGGCGGTGATTTAACCGCCCATCGTCGGCCTTGGATGGAAGCTGCTGCTGTTTCTCTTCCCCGGTCAAGATGAACTTCGCCACCCCTACAATTTACCCAGCTTTACACGACGTCTAAAGCGCTTAACGTCTGGCTATCTATGGATGTCTGTGGATTCACCTGCAGGGTATAGCCCTGTGTTGTCGGGTTCAGATATGGGAGGACCTGCGGATCATTGACGAAAATGTCGATATCGAAGCTTTCACGATGGTTTATCTGGAGCATAAGGGCGGTGTCACCGCCGGATGGTTTTGGTTATTGAGAGCTCCTGCTTCGGTTCGGCTTTTTCATCTTCCCGTGTTTCCCGCCTCGCTTGCCCGCCACATCCACAAGCCGCCGAAACGTAGGACACTCCATATGGGAGGGCGCCGGGCAATCGGCGACATGGCGGAGCGTAGCGCGTAGCGCCGTCAGTTCGCGGATTTTTTGGTCAATTTCGTCGGCCTTGGCGTGGATCACGTCACGCGAGATGTTTGGCGTTCCGTTCTTGCTGAACATCCCACCGATCTCCTCGAGCGAAAAGCCCGCCGATTTGCCCATTGCAATCAGTTTGAGCTGCAAGAGCACTTCAGGCGGAAACTGTCGCCGCAATCCATGGCGGGAAATTGAGGAAATCAGTCCGGCTTCCTCGTAATAGCGCAGCGCCGAGGGCTTCATCCCACTCTTTGCCGCGACCTCTCCAATATCCAGAAATTTCATGCTTGACCTCAAGTCGGCTTGAAGTGGCAGCCTGCTCTCGAACGAATATCGAAGCAAGTAGGTGAGACTGTGGAACAGACAAAATCATTCGCATTGGAAAAGGAAAAAACCGGAATAACGGTCACATTGGCGCTCGCGATGCTGCTGGCCTCGCTCGGCACTAGCATCGCCAATATCGCACTGCCGGCGCTGGTTGACGCCTTCGCCGCACCATTTTTGCAGGTTCAGGCGGTGGTCGTGGCCTATCTCGCAGCCATGACCGTGTCCGTGGTGATCGCAGGTCGACTTGGGGACAGCCGCGGGCTGAAGCCGATGCTGGTGGTCGGTCTCGCCGTATTTGCCATCGCCTCACTGCTGTGCGCCATTGCACCGAACCTGTCGTTGCTGATCGGCGCGCGGGCGCTTCAGGGCGTAGGCGCGGCATTCCTGATGACGCTCGCCATGGCGCTGATGCGCCAGACCGCACACGAAGCGCATGTCGGACGCGCCATGGGCCTGCTCGGCACGGTGTCGGCGCTGGGCACCGCGCTCGGCCCTTCGCTCGGCGGGCTGCTGATACCAGTCGCGGGATGGCGCGGCATCTTCTGGGTGCAGGTGCCGCTGGCGGTTCTGGCCCTAGTGCTGGCAATCAGGCTGCTTCCGGCCGGTCCTGCCAAGGCAAAGACGCTGTCTGTCACCCTTTGGTCGGTCATGACCCGGAACCTTGTTACCAATCTCCTCGTCAATATCGTGGTCGCTGCGGTCATGATGACGACGCTCGTGGTCGGTCCCTTCTATCTCGGCATCGCACTAGGCCTTACGGCGACACAGGTCGGCTTCGTCATGGCGGTCGGCCCGGTCATTTCCATCTTCAGCGGCGTTCCGTCCGGGCGGATGGTCGACGCTTGGGGCAGTGGCCGCATCCTCGCCATCGGCCTTGCCCTGCTGGCCGCCGGATCGTTCCTGCTGGCGCTTCTGCCAAATCGGATTGGCGTCACCGGTTATGTGATCTCCAGCATCGTGCTGACGCCCGGCTATCAACTCTTCCAGGCCGCCAACAACACCGCCGCCCTGGCCGAGGTCTCCAAGGACCGCCGCGGCACGGTGTCGGGCTTGATCAGCCTGTCGCGCAATATCGGTTTGATTGCCGGTGCGTCTGCCATGGGGGCGGTCTTTGCCTTCGCCGTGGGGATGGAAGAGTTCGCGCGCGCAACCGCGTCGGCCATCGCCTCCGGAATGCGGTTGACCTTCCTGCTGGCGGGCGGAATGATGCTCGTTGCAATCGGGATTGCGATCAGACATAGCAACCCCATTCCTCCGCCTTGAGGTCGCTGGGAGAAGTGACAGCCGTCGGAAACGAAGTAACAGGCTTTGCCGTCGGCGACCGTGTCATGGGGATGTCGGCGGCGGGGCCTATGCCCAGTGTGCGCGGCTCGATAGCGGGATGGCGGCTGCCATTCCGACCGGGATGTCCTTCATCGAGGCGGCCGCAGTCATGGAAAGCTTCGTCACGGGCTGGGAGGCTCTTGCACATCTCGGACAAACCGCAAAAAAGCGAGACCGTTCTCATTCATGCTGCTGCAGGCGGCATTGGATCGGCGGCAGTCCAGCCCGCCAAAGCGGCAGGAGCAACCGAGCTAGCCACCGCTTCGGCGGGCAACATCGGGAACGTGCTTTCGCAGGGCGCCGAAGCCGTGTTCGATTTTCAGCGGTCGGACTTCGAGGCGGAGGTCGTCGATGCGACGGCATCCTGTGGGGTCGATCTGATCATCGACTTTGTCGGCGGGTCCTACCTCGTCCGCAACATTCGTAGTCTTGCTCCTGGTGGTCGGCTTGTCCAAGTGGGCCTGTTGGGGCGAGATGACAACGCCATCATTCCGCTCGGGACTGTCCTACAATCACTTGCAATTGCTGGGCACGGTCGTGAAATCCAGATCGCGCTCAGAAAAGAGAGCTATGATCTGCCGGTTCAGGGACGATGTGCTGCCAATGATGGGCAAAGAACTTCAGCCCGTTGTCGGGGCACTGTGTCCGCCCTCAGCTACATCGGATGCCGATCGCCGGATGGACGCCCGCGGAGTGTTCGGAAAGATCGTTCTTGGCGATTTTCATGGGTGATGCCGGATACGCGGGGAGCTCTTGGACTGAGTGGAACTCGCGAATTGCACCGCGATAAGCCAAAAGATTGACTGCCGGTTAGTTTTGCCCAGCAGACTTCTGCACGAGGAAAGATGCCGGAGTGGTGGAGAGGGCCGCTGTGAACGGCCCTACCCCTGGAGCGCTGAATTTATAGCGCCCAGCCTCCGTCGATTGTCAGGCTCGATCCTGTCATGAAAGACGTGTCGGGACCCGTTAGATAGGCCACCATTCCCGCAATTTCCTTGGGGTCGGCAACGCGCTTCAAGGGGCTGCGGTCAGACAACATCTCAATGGCGCCGGCGCTCATGTCAGTGTCCGTTGGACCAGGTTGGATGTTGTTGACGGTGATGCGCCGCGGAGCCAGATCAAGGGCCAAGCCTTTCACCATCGCTGCGACCGCAGCCTTGGAGAATTGGTAGACGCTTGCTCCCGCCATTCCAGTCCGTTCCGCCGTGTTCGACCCGATCGTTATGACGCGGCCGCCATCCTTCATGTGTGGCACTGCGGACTGGATGGACAAGAAAACGCCGCGGATGTTGATGTCGATCATTAGATCGAGCTCTTCGAGAGTGACAGCATCCACCCTGTTGAGCCGCAAAATCCCTGCATTGACGACGACTGCGTCAATTGGCCCAAAGATGTCGACAGTCTTTGCCACCGCGCCACGGATGGCGGCAGCATCTGCGCTATTGGCCTGGATGGCCACCGCGCGGCGCCCACTCTTCTCGATCTCGTTCACGAGCGCCTGTGCGCTGTCCGGTCGCGAAACATATGTGAAGGCGACATCGTAGCCGTCTTTTGAAAGTCTTTCGACCGCAGCCGCGCCGATACCACGGGCACCTCCAAATACGAGGGCGGTCTTTCGTTCGACGATTGTCATGGGATTCTCCTTTTATTGACATATCAGTCCATAATTGAGCAAATCAAAAGCCTCCTTGTTGTGGAGGCCGCGTTATGGTTTTAGACGCTGTGTTGCAAATCGTGCCATCGCCTTCAGATCGAGAGCTTTTGCGCCGCCACGCGCAGCCACCTGCAGGCCGGTCATCGTCATCTGAATGAACGCGGTAGTTTCTTTAGCGTCGAGAACGGGATTGATTTCCCCCGAACGCTGGCCCTCCAACACTCTCTCCAATATGCGTCGACCTAACGCCGCACTGGCAGAGTTGCGGCGCGAATTAAGGTCCGGGTCTGTCACGCCAAACTCGCCGACTGATCCAACCCCCATGCATCCCAGCGCCCGCTCGCAATCGTCTTCCGACACAAGACCGGAAAGCAGGTCTTCGATGCCTTTTATAGGCGATGTCGGGCCGCTCAACCTCATGACATGCCCAGTGTTTGTCCGCTGCTGATAGGTATCCAGCGCTTCCAGATAAAGAGTACGTTTGTCGCCAAAGGCGCCGTAGAGGCTTTGTCTGCCGATGCCCATCGCCACACGCAGATCATCGGTAGAGGTCGCGGCAAATCCCTTTGCCCAGAACACCCTCAGGGCTTTCTCCAACGCTGCGTCGCGGTCAAATTCTCTCGGTCTTGCCATGCGGACGACGTACCAATTATTGATTGATCCGTCAATAATTAAATTCCCACCATGCGGCGGAGATATACCGGGGCAATTGCAACATGTTCGGGCGTCGATGAGAGTGCGAGCTTCCTGACTATGGCAAGCCCCGGCCGCCGGAGCGCGGTTTTCTGTCATATTCCGAATTTTGAACGGTCTATGTGATCCCGGATTGACATCGAAGTTAATCGTGGATATTTTATATCCATGATTAGGAGATGCACCATGAAACTGAGCGAAGGCGTCGAGCAGGCCATTCACTGCACGGCATTCCTGGCGGGGCTGTCCGAAGACGGCGTCCTGTCGGCGGCAGCACTGGCTGAACTCCACGGCGTATCGACGAGCTACCTCCTCAAGCATCTGCAGGCGCTTTCCGGCGCCGGGATCGTCGCAACGACGCCGGGTCCGAAGGGTGGATATCGGCTGGCCAAGGCGCCAAAGGACATCAGGATGCTCGACATCGTCCTCGCGGTCGAAGGACCAGCGCCCGCCTTCCGGTGCGCCGAGATCCGCCAGCGCGGGCCGAATCCACTTCCGGCGCGCTACTTCACTAAGCCCTGCCAAATCAACGCCGCGATGCTGAAAGCCGAGAAGGCCTATCGCGCAGAACTCGCCAAGGTGTCCGTCGCGGACCTTCTGGCGGACCTTGGTGCAGCCGACGACGGTGGTATCGCCGCCCGGGGATGCGCCTTCCTTGAACTCCACGAACGCAAGACGGGCAATCGCGCCTCGTCATAGGAGAAAGCACCATGACCAAGATGAAGAAGGTCGTCGTCATCGGCGGCACGGGCCTGATCGGCTCGAAGGCAGTGAAGCTGCTACAGGACGCCGGCCACGAAGCCGTCGTCGCAAGCTCCCGCAACGGGATTAATGCCTACACGGGCGAAGGACTGGCCGAGGCGCTTGCGGGCGCCGACGCCGTCATCGACGTGTCGAACATGATGTCTTTCGATAAGGCCGTCATAACCGACTTCTTCGACAAGTCGAGCCGAAACCTGACACGTGCCGAACAAGCCGCGGGCGTGCGCCATCACGTCGTCCTCTCGATCGTCAACGCGGACCGCCTCGCCGCGAACCCATACATGGCCGGCAAACTCGCCCAAGAAGACGCCGTCGCAGCATCGGGCCAGGCCTACACCATTGTGCGCGCGACACAGTTCCACGAATTCACGGAGACACTGGTGGGCGCCTACTCGGCCGACGGCGCGGTGAAAGTGCCGGATATCGACTTCCAGCCGATCGCGGCCGACGACGTCGCCGCTGCTTTGGTGGAAGCCGCGCTCGGGGAGCCGAAGAACGCATCCGTCGATCTTGCCGGGCCCGAACGGGCACCGTTCGAATCCTTCATCCGGACCTATCTCGATGCCAAGAGCGACGCTCGTCCGGTCAACGCCGACGCCGCCGTCGACTACTTCGGCGCTTCCGTTGTCGCCGGCTCGCTGGTTCCCGGCGGAGACTACATCAAGGGTGCGATCACGATCGCCGAGTGGCTCAGAACATAGGAGGGAAACAATCATGAAGACCATCCTCCATGCCGCTTCAGCCCTTGCGGTCTCTCTGGCCACAGCTTCCGCTCATGACGTCGCCAAGCCTGGACTTGCATATGATACGAAGGACGCGAAGGTGACGCTGGTTTACGAGCATCCCCTCCCGGACGTTCCCGGCAAGAGCGTGAAGGGCGTCCTCGTCGAGTACGGCCCCGGCGGCTACAGTTCCGCTCACACGCATGCAAAATCCGCCTTGATCTATGCGACGGTTCTCGAAGGCGCCATCCTAAGCGCCGTGAACGGTGGCGAGACGAAGACCTTCATCGCCGGGCAGAACTTCACCGAGCTGCCGGGCGACCGCCACGACGTCAGCGCCAACGCCAGCAAGACCGAGCCGGCGAAGCTGCTTGCCGTCTTCGTCGTCGATACCGATGACACCGCCCTGACGACACCGCGAAAGCCGTAGCGCTACCTACCAGACCTACCCCCTCACCTAGCACACGCAACGACGGTTTCTCCGGCGAACGGAGAACCGTGTCCACGAGAAAGGAAAACAATATGTCCCGCATGAACTGGTCCGAAGTCGCCCCCGAGGGTGCCAAGGCGCTCTTCGGCGTGCATCACTACGTCACCAAGAAAACGAACCTGCCTGAGGAGCTGATTCATCTCGTCTTCCTGCGCGTGTCGCAAATCAACGGCTGCGCCCATTGCATCGACATGCATAGTCGCGATCTGCGCAAGACGATGTCCGTCGATAAGATCACGCTTGTTCCTGTCTGGGATGAGGTGCCTCACCTGTTTAGCGACCAAGAACGAGCAGCACTGGCCTGGGCTGAAGAAGTCACGAATGTCAGCCAGACCCACGCCTCGGACGAGGCCTATGCCGCCGCAACCGCAGCTTTCGAACCGAAGGACCTCGTCGATCTGACGATCACGATCGCTGCGATGAATGCGTTCAATCGTCTCGGGGCGCCATTCCGGCTTCCGGTTGCAGCCAAGGCGTGATCGCGCTAGCAGTGCAACCGCATAGGCACCTCCCTGCCGGGCCGTCGAGGTCCGACAGGGTGTTTCGACCTGCAGATGCGACCATCCCGGTCGCCATCTCCCAGACACGGAAGGCATTATCCGGATCGAACACTTCAGAGTGTTTATGAAGGTGAGCCGCTGTTTTACTCCTGCGTGAAACCGACTGACCACGATGTAGCAGGCCTTCGACTGCCCGAAGGCCTCGCCTGACAACACCGCAAATCACTCGTGTGCCGATATGCGCTCAGCCTCGACGATCACGTACTGACAAGCCCGTTAAATGCTCAGAAATCAGCCAGAGCCGTTCAGCAGCCCGTGGATCCATGGCCCAAGGCGCCACACCTCTGGTCCCATCCGTCTCCGCCTGCGGCAGGGCGACTTCGCAATCTTCGCAGTAGACGCCACCAATCCCGTTGAGTTCGGGTCGCGTTGCTGCCCAGACGCTTGTTGCTGCCCCTTGTTCCGGCGTCTTGAGATCGCGCGATGGATCGACTCGACGATTGCCATTCTCGTCGTAGACATCAAAAGAGTTGATCTCGTCTTCGGTAAGATGGCGGGCGAGATCGGTCAGGATGATGCCCGGGTGCAAGGAAAATGACCGTATGCCATGCCCTGCTCCAAGCCGATCAAGTTCAAGCGCGAACAGAGCATTTGCCGTCTTCGCCTGGCCATAGGCCTGCCACTTGTCATAAGGGCGAGCCTTGAAATCAATGTCGTCGAAATCGACTGGACCGATTTGATGGCCGCGCGATGACACAGAGACCACCCGCGCGTTGCCAGCCTTGACCAGCGCAGGCCACAGGCCTGCAACCAACCGGAAATGGCCGAGATGATTGGTGGCAAACTGGCTCTCGTGCCCAGCCTGATCCCGGGCAAGCGGCGTCGCCATGATGCCGGCGCTGTTGACCAGGATTGAGATGGGCATGCCCGCCGCAACGATCCTGTCAACAAAGGCGGCAACCGATGCGGGATCCGCAAGATCCATCGCTTCGATAACAACATTGTCGATACCGGCAAGTGTGCGTTCGGCCTTTTCGCGATTGCGAGCCGGTACGATGACACGAGCGCCGGCACCAGCGAGCGCCCGCGTCGTCTCGACGCCGAGACCGGAATAGCCGCCGGTGACAATCGCCGTCTTGCCGGAAAGGTCGATACCCTCGGTGACCTCGCGTGCCGTGCTGGATGCGCTGAAACGAGATCCAATAGGTTTCTGTTCGGACATGTTGTTACTCCTTCATTTGTGGCTCTGGTGTCCGTCCCCTATATCGGGTAGCTTCTCGGAGTCCCCAGCCTGCAGGATCCGGATTTCTGTCGTGATCGTCCAAAACATCCAGGATCCCCTGTCCGACGTGCTCAGCGCCATCGATGCGCGTGCGCTGTTCTCCGTGCGTTTTGCAGCCGGAGGCGCGTGGTCTGTTGCTTTTCCACCACCGGGCTACCTCAAGTTCAATGCAGTCCGTGAAGGCGTTGCCTGGCTGATCTCGGAGGGAGAGGCACCGTTGCGCATTGAAGCCGGCGATTGTCTTGTGGTCAGCGGCAAGGCGTTTACGCTTTGCAGCGATCCCAACGTGACGCCGATAGCAGCGGCAGAGGTATTCGCTGGGGGTAATCTCGATGTCTCAGTGGGCGATGGTCGGGAATTCGTGCTCCTAGGCGGCAGCGTCAACCTCGATACCGTCGATGGCTCACTCCTCACCGACGCCCTGCCGCCTGTTGTAGTGATTGACCACGAAGAGGCCGGACCGATTGGCTGGCTGCTCGAACAGTTGGACCTGGAGTGGAACAGCGCAGCACCGGGTGCTCGCGTCGCCTGCAACGACCTGCTGCGTCTGGTGTTTATCCATGTCCTGCGTGCCTATATGGCGCGCCAGACATCACAGCATCCCGGCTGGCTCGCCGGCCTTGCGGATGCTCGTCTGGCGCCGGCACTGCGGGCCATCCACGCCGATCCATCGCGCCGCTGGACGGTAGAAGCACTGGCGTCTCTTGCCGGCCAGTCCCGCTCCGGATTTGCCGAAAGATTTCGTGCCACCGTCGGAGCATCGCCGATCGACTATCTCGCGAACTGGAGGATGCGGCTTGCCGCCGCCCGGCTGCGGCGTGGCAACGAGCCACTGCCACGGATTGCCCAGTCGCTCGGCTATGGATCCGACAGCGCTTTTGCCGCCAGCTTCCGCCGCGCCATCGGCCAATCGCCGGCGCGTTACCGTTCCCTTTATCGCGACAAGATGCAGAGTGAGGTTGCCAAGTCGTGACCGCTGGTTTGCCACTAGCCGGTCTGGTGCGCAGGCAGATGCAGCGTTGCAGCAAGTCCTCATTGTTTGCGACCGCTTTCAATTTGGACATACTCCGCATCATACGCCTTGAAAGGATCTGAACCGTCGGCGCGCTGTTGTTTAAAGGTACTCTCGCGATGCCATCTCAGAAACTGTGGATGCTGCGGAGCACCATGTCGTGCAGGAAGCGCTCTCGCTCAGAATCGTTGATGATACTCTTTAGCAACGGGTGAAGATGCGCCAAGAGAATTGGCGCACGGGCTAGGACGGAGCTTCGCCGCCACCGCTCGGCCGGACGGCTTTACTCCGCGCACGTGCCAAGGATCGATGTCATCAGCCTGACATGCGTATCGATACGCTCGAGAATCTTCGCCGGAGCAACACTACGTTCCGGCAGCGACCACCAAACTTCGTTGACGCGCTCGACCGTCTCGACCACCGCTTTGAGCACGGCCGCTTCCGGCAGCCGCGCACGATTGGCGAAGGCTTTCCATCGCTGCACGTTCAGCGCCTTGAAGGGCCGTTCGCCGGCGAGCGACAGAGCCATGGCATCCGCAGGGATGTAAGGGATCGTCGAGAGCACGTCATAGACGGGCGCGAGCTGCGGTTTGTCACCTGCCCCGTTATAGATCAACGACCAGTTCTTCAAGTGCATGTCGCCATTGCCGGTGATGGCTATCAGAGCCAGTCGGCGGACGAACTCAAGAGCAGCGGTGGACGATACGGCAACGTTCAAGGCTGCGGCGATATCATGATAGGCGGCACCTTCGTATTTCCGCGAAGGATAAACGCCGAACACCTGCGCGAAATCCTCAATATGGATGCGCTCGCCGCTTGCGCCGCGATCGAAGCGTTTAACGAGCAGGACTTTTCCATCCGACAGCGTCTCGAACTCCTTCGGTATACCTTCAAACTCCGACTGCTCGACCAGTTCACGTTCCGGCACTTCCATCCCGATCGCTTCAGCTAACGCGAGATTGGCATATTCATTTTCCGACACCCCGGGAAACGAGGTCGATGGAAACTTGGCGATGTAGGATCCCTGGTCGTCGCCGAGCGGCAGAGTTAGTCCACCGCCCTTCCCCGTATTCTTGATGACCGAAAGCTTCATCTGGACGCCGGCAAGCGAGAACCGGGCCTTCGGCTTGGGAGCGGACAGGTTGTCGAAACACACAACCGTTCCGTCACTCGGCACGACGCGGACTGCGCCAGGCAGATCAGACCCAAGCGCGAAAAGCAGGTCGAAATCGTTTCCCGCGCGAACACTCCCCGCGTGGTGTTTTTCCATCGCCTCGCGCAGCTTGTCTTCGGGAAGCAGATTGGCAAAGAACGCCGGTAACGCTCTGGCGACGGGCTTCGGATCCTTCCGCAAGCCGCCAGTGGCTGCGCGAAAAGACAGACTAAGCACTGGAACGCCGCCGGTTGCGCGATAGCTGTCTGCGAAGCTGAAGGCGTTGAAGTCGCCAGGCGTCCGAACAATTGTACCGACCTTCACATCGTTCAGCAGCACGTCGAGCGACGAGATGGATCTCGGATCGGGAGCAACCTCAGACATTCTCACCCTCATCTGGGTGAGCCATGAATGCCGGGAGATCATCCAGATCGTCGTGCGGCCGCAGCAGGGCATCAACAGCCGGAACCATAGCTTGCGGGATGAGCATCAATTCAAGCCCGAGCGCGCGGGCGATGTTGATGAGGGTCGTCGTGCGCGCAGCACTGCTTCCGGTTTCTATCTCACGATAGCGGGGACGCGATATGCCTGCCATCTCGGCAACCTGTTCCTGTGTCAGCTGCCGGACTTTACGGGCAGCTTTCAGCAATTGTCCGATTTCCAGCAGAGCATCTGATTCAGACCGTGCCATATCGCCTACCAACCACTCTCCCTAGTATAGGAGGAGATATCTTAAACTCATCGCGCAGGTCAATAGAAAAGATATCTTTTAGGATCATTTCCTAACATATGATCTGTTTATATATCTTTCACGTTATTTTCTCAATTGCCGCCCACCGACGCTGAGATGCACTAACCATACATGTTTTGTTTACCGCACGACCATATTTCCGCTCGCCCTCGGCACTGGTGCCAGAGAGAAACGGAATGAGCATGCCCAAACACGATCTTTCATCACGTCATTTTCAGCGAAAAATTTCGGAATTTTGCGAGGTGCGTATTGCACCGATATCCTCGAAGCGGGTGCTGGAAAATATCCGCCCTTACCTGACCAGCCTGATCATCTACCGCAAACGGCCGCCAATCCTGAACGGCCATCTCGACTGGACTGCGATCGGAGAGGCCTGCGGTATCGAAGACGACATGACCACTGAACTCAGGAAGCAATTGCGGCCGGCCCTTGATGAGATCATCCGTTGGCTGAAGGCGCCTCCAGTCGCTGATGACATTTCTCCAGCCAAGCCGTCTGCCCGAACAGGTAAGGCTGAAGCGTGTTGATTTCCGCGCAGAAGTGAGCCGGTTAGGCGCATAAGGGGGTGCGGATAAAAACTTGGACTGTTTTAAATGCTCAGGCCGAGGCTCTTACGATATTCGACCGGGCTGAGTGATCCCAGTGATATTTTGATGCGCGTTTCATTGTACCATCGGATGTAGGCGTCCACCTCTGCCACGAACTGCTCGATCGTGATGACCTTCCAGTCTCGTGGATAGAAGAGCTTGGTTTTCAACCGACCGAAGAACCCTTCGCACGCGGCGTTGTCTTGCGAGCAACCCTTTCGGGACATCGAGCGAACCAGTCTCGCTTCACTGATACGGGTTAGCCAGCCCGGCCATCGATAATGGGCTCCGCGATCGGAATGGATGATTGGCCGTTCCTCGCAGTTGGCGACGGTTCCAATGGCTGCATCCAGCATGGTGTTGACGAGACCCGCATCTGGTTGGGTTCCGATGGACCAGCTGATGACCATGCCGTCAAAGCAGTCGATGATGGGCGAAAGGTACACCTTACCGGCTGGGATCTGGAACTCGGTGATATCTGTCAGCCACTTCACGTTCGGCGCTTTTGCATGGAAGTCGCGATTGATCAGGTTCTCGGGCGCTGGACTGATCTCTCCCAGATAGGATCCAAACCGCCGTCGACGCGGCTTGGCAACGACCAATTGCTCCTGCTTCATCAATCGCTGGACAACCTTTTCCGAGATTATCACGCTTTGTCTGGCCAGCGACGCCTGCAGTCGTCGATAACCGTAGCAACGACGGTTCGCTTCAAAGATCTCCGCTAGGCTGTGGCGGACGGCGGCATACTTGTCTGCCAGGCATATGCGGGCGCGATGGTAGAAGTAGGAGCTGCGGGCAATCCGAAGCTGGGCAAGCAGCTCTGGCAAGCGATAAACTTCCTTAAGGGCGTCAATCAGCCGGGTCTTCTCCCGATTACTAAGGATCTGCAGATCGACGCCCAGGTCTTTTTTTAGGAGTTCGTTGGCCTTCTTCAGGAGATCATGCTCGAGCTGTACTGGCGGACATCACGCTGGAGGGCTTCAAGCTGGCGCTCGAGCTCTTCACGTTCAGGCACCTTGGGGTTGGATTTGCGGCGTTTCATGGATGAGGGAGCCTCGTGACCGAGTAGCTGTTCTTTCCAGCTGTACAATGTCGGCCTTGAGACGCCCAGTCGGTCAGCTACCTGTTGAGCGCTTTCATCTCCACTGCATAATTCGATGACCCCCGCTTGCCGGACCTCCTCGGAATAGCCAGGGTGCCACGATCGACCGACGATCGATGTCCGCGCCTCCGGGAACGCCTCACGAACCCATGCGGTTAAAGTTCCTCGACCGGGATAGCCGAGCGTCCTCATCGTCGCAGAGATGCAACGATCATGGGTGCGAAAGTGCTCAAGTGCCACCTGCCTCTGAGCCTCTGAGTATTTTGGCGCTCGCGCTACCGGCTGAGTACGCAGGTCGAAATGCTGTACGTACTCGCGATACCAGCCCCTCAACGCATTCTTGGTGGGATATCCCAGCTGGCGAATGGTCGCATTAAGTCGCTTGCCCAGCCGGATATAGAGCTCAACCGCTCGAAGTCTGTCTGCGTAGGAATACATGAACTACCTCCTTGGTGGTCCAAGTTTTCGTCCGCATCCCCCCAACAATCATAGTCTGCGGCAAGAGCCCGGAAATACATTGCTTCACCTCATTGGTAGAGGAGCAGTTGAATAGTCGCGCCTTCGCTGCGCGACGGGGCAGTCGCTCGTTAAAGCCGGGCCTCTCGCGTCCTGCAGAGCTAGACGATGCGCCCTTATCGAGGTCGAGCGGGGGTTTTCGCCTATCGAGCCAGGAATACCGGGCACTGGCACTCTTCAAGCATGGACGCGGTGACACCACCGAAAATCCGCTCCATGAGCCTGGAATGGCCGTAAGCGCCCATGACAATCATGTCGCAGCCCAGCTCAAGCGCATGCTGCCGAAGCACCTCCCCCGTCGGCCGCTCGCCACTGGCCACCTGCTCGACAGTTGTCGTGACGCCATGACGCGCAAGGAACGTGGCAATGTCGGCACCCGGCTCACCACCGTTCTTGAAATAATTGCTGTCGGGGTCAACCAGAACGACATGGGTGTTTGCGGCCCCTTTCAGGAGGGCAAGCGCCGCTTTTGCGGCATTAGCGGCCTCGGGCTTGGAATTCCACGCCAGCATCACGTTCTGCGGTGCTAGGCTGGTGTTGCCGGTTCCCGGCAACAGAAAAATCGGCGTGCCGGCATCGAATGCGACCGCGGCGATGACGGTCTTGCGCAAACGTCCATCGGACCGAACGCTCGGTCCAAGGACGACAATATCCGCGTATATAGCCCGGAGACGAATGTTGCTTTGAACGATGAACAGGTCGTCGTAGACGCTATCCAAATCATAGGATATCCCGGCCTTCCGGCAAAGATCATCAGCTTCCTGACGAACTTCGGACAATTCATCAATTTCTTTTTCTCTTTCTTCGAGCCAGGCCGTCGCGACGGGATAATCCGCTCCGAACGGCTGGAGGGCTGCTGCGACAACCAGGACCGAAAGATGTGCGTCAGTATCGGCGACGAGATTGATTGCATTGTTCAGATCTGCAGTGGCTTTCGAAACGCTGACGATCGCAAGTATGGTCTTGAAGGACATGTGGTGGCTCCTTTTGTCGGTTAGGATGAAATGGAGCCAGCGTGACCGAAAAATGAGAAGGCCGCGATGATCTTCGTCAACCTCTGCTGCCGCTGTGTGCAGAGGCGTCTGCCTCCTCCACTTGGCCGGGAAATCGGGCCTTCCCTTGATCGCCGTCAAGGCGGACCGTCCGAAGCGGGAGCAAGCATCGTTTCACGAGCTTCGTTGAGGGTACAGGACATTGAACCGCTTCTGGAAAATTGGTCTTGGCGCGATTCTTTTGGCCAGCACGACCTACTTCACGTGGAAGACTTACGAGAGCCATGTGGCCGCTCAATCACCCAGTGGAATTGCGAGCGGCAACGGGCGGATCGAAGCCGTGGAAATCGATATTGCCGCGCGCACGGCCGGTCGTCTTCACGCGGTCTATGTAAGAGAAGGAGAATTCGTCAAAGCCGGCCAGATCGTGGCGACCCTCGATATCGAGCAGTTGATCGCCCAAAAGCGCGAAGCGGCGGCGCAATTGTCAAGGGCGAAGATCGGCGTCGATACCGTCAGGGCTCTTGTTACCCAACGCGAGGCCGAAAGAGATGCAACGGCCGCGGCGGTGGCCCAGTCTGAGGTGCAGCTTCACTCGGCGCAAAAGCGGCTGGCAAGAAGCACACAGCTTTCCCGAAGCGGGTCAGTTTCAGACCAGACCCTTGATGACGATCAGGCGCGAGTCGATGGAGCCGTGGCTGCGCTTGGTGCGGCAAGAGCCAATCTGGCTGCGTCAAAAGCCGGGATCAGCGCGGCCAACGCTCAGGTGGTTGATGCACAGGCTGCCGTCGAGGCAGCCGAGGCGACCGTTGCAAGGGTCGACGCTGATTTGAGCGACAGCCAGCTCAAGGCATCGCGGAGCGGCCGGGTACAATATATCATCGCTCGTCCCGGCGAAGTCGTCGCCGCCGGCGGACGCGTGCTCAACATGCTAGATGTCGGCGACGTTTACATGACGTTTTTTCTGCCGACCGCCGACGCCGGCCGGACCGCCATCGGCAGTGAGGCTCGCATCGTGCTCGACGCAGCGCCTCAGTATGTCATTCCAGCGCGAATCTCGTTCGTTTCCGACGTTGCGCAATTTACACCAAAGACAGTCGAAACGGACGAAGAGCGCGAAAAACTCATGTTCCGCCTTCGCGCGCAAGTGCCCACGGAGCTGCTTCAGAAATATGTGGCCCAGGTGAAAACAGGGCTTCCCGGGCGGGCCTATGTGAAGATCGATCCGAATGCATCCTGGCCCGAGCGGCTCGCTAAGCCGCTTTCACCGTGAGAGGTCGCGCCCAATGGACACGATCGGGAAAAACGATGATGTCGTGATTTTGAAGGATGTCAGTCACGCCTACGGCAAAATATCAGCGCTCGACGGCATCTCTTTTTGCATCCCTTATGGGCGCATGAGCGGCATTGTCGGCCCGGACGGCGTCGGCAAGTCCTCGCTCCTTTCGCTGATTGGCGGCGCGCGCAAAATCCAGGCTGGCGAAATTCAAGTGCTCGGGGGCGACATGCGCCGCGCGAGCCATCGCCGGCGTGTCTGCCCATCGATCGCCTACATGCCTCAAGGCCTCGGCAGGAACCTTTATCCAACGCTTTCGGTGTTCGAGAATGCAGATTTTTTCGGGCGCCTGTTTGGTCAGGGGCAAGAGGAACGAGAATATCGCATAGAAAGGCTATTTCGCCGAACGGGTCTTGTCGGCTTCAAGGACCGGCCAGCGGGAAATCTGTCGGGAGGGATGAAACAGAAGCTCGGTCTGTGCTGCGCCCTCATTCATGACCCGGAATTGTTGATCCTCGACGAGCCGACGACCGGCGTCGATCCTTTGTCACGTCGACAGTTCTGGGAGCTGGTTGACGATATTCGCCATGAGCGGCCCCGCCTCAGCGTCGTCGTCGCAACCGCCTACATGGAAGAGGCTGCCCGCTTTGACTGTCTGGTCGCAATGGATGGTGGACGAACGGTCGCCATTGGTTCCCCCGACCTTTTTTTGTCTTCGACCAATACCCGGACGCTTGACGACGCGTTCATCGCACTGATGCCTGAGGAAAGACGGACCACTCATCGTCTTGCCGAACGGTCACCGCCGCGGGTTCTGGACGATTATGCCATCGAGGCTGACGGGTTGACCAAGCGCTTCGGCGATTTTACCGCGGTCGACAATGTCAGCTTCAGGATCCGCCGCGGCGAGATCTTTGGTTTTCTCGGCTCGAACGGCTGCGGCAAGTCGACGACGATGAAAATACTGACGGGCCTCCTGCCGTCGAGTGGCGGAACCGCGAACCTATTCGGAATGCCGGTGGATCCGCGCGACATCGATGTTCGGCGGCGGGTGGGGTATGTCAGCCAGACATTTTCGCTATATTCTGAACTGACAGTCCGGCAGAATCTTGAGCTGCACGCCAAGCTCTTTGGGCTGCCGAGCGCCACCGTGGCTTCCCGCATTGATGAGCTATCCCGCCGGCTCGAGCTCTCCGAGATCCTTGATAGTTTTCCCGATGCTCTTCCGCTAGGGATCCGACAGCGGATGTCGCTAGCAGTCGCACTTGTCCATGCTCCCGAAATGCTGATCCTCGACGAACCGACGTCGGGTGTCGATCCGATTGCCCGTGATCAGCTCTGGGCGATGCTGGTCGACCTATCGCGTAACGACGGTGTCACCATTTTCATCTCAACCCATTTCATGGCCGAAGCAGAGCGCTGCGATCGCATCTCGCTCATGCATGCCGGTCGCGTTCTGGTGAGCGACACGCCAGCTGCTATCCGCGAGAGCCGGCATGCCGTCACGTTGGAGGAAGCCTTCATCGGCTATCTGGAAGAGGCGATAGCCGAGCCTGCCGCGAGGGAGCCAACAAGGCCCGAGGAGAAGCAGCATTCAACGATCCTCGCGCCCCCCCGGAAAAGCAGTTATTTCAATCTGCATCGAACCCTCAGTCTCAGCCGGCGAGAAACGCTGGAACTGCGCCGCGATCCGATCCGCGCGACATTGGCGTTGATCGGCAGTGTCATCCTGATGTTCGTCGTCGGCTATGGCATCAACATGGATGTCAACGATCTTACATTCGCCGTTCTGGACAACGACGATACGGTTACGAGCCGAGACTACGTCGCAGATATTGCCGCTTCCCGTTACTTCCTGGAACAAACGCCGCTCATCGATTACGCTGATCTCGACCGGCGCATGCGCGATGGTTCGCTGGAGCTGGCCATCGAAATTCCATCCGGGTTTGCCCAGGACATTGCCCGCGGTCATGACGTAGCGATCGGCGCCTGGATCGACGGGGCCATGCCACAGCGCGCCGAAACGATTCGGGGTTATGTCGAGGGCATGCACCATGCATGGCTTTTGCGCAAGGCGCGCGAGATCTTCGGCGACGATACGCCCGGACAGTTCTCCGTGGAGACCCGTTTCCGCTACAATCCAGGTATCGAAAGTCTCGTCGCGATGGTCCCGGCCGTCATTCCCCTCCTGTTGCTTCTGATTCCGGCGATGTTGTCTGCGCTTTCAGTCGTTCGGGAAAAGGAGCTTGGATCGATCGTGAACTTCTATGTCACGCCGACCACAAGACTCGAATTCCTCATCGGCAAGCAACTTCCCTATCTGGCGCTGGGGATGGCCAATGCGGTTTTGCTCTGGCTCTTCGCCCTTTTCGTATTTCAGGTGCCATTCACGGGCAGTCTGCTGGCCTTTACGATCTCCGCAATTCTCTATGTCGCCTTCGCGACGGCCTTTGGCCTGTTAATCTCGACGTTCATGTCGAGCCAGATTGCCGCGATCTTCGGCACGACGCTGATGACGATTATTCCGGCGGTGCAGTTCTCCGGCATGATCGACCCCGTTTCCTCCCTTCAGGGCATTGGCGCGGTTGTCGGCCAGATCTTTCCGTCAACCTATTTCAACATCATCTCCCGTGGGACGTTTTCCAAAGGTCTGGGCCTGGAAAGCCTCAAGGCCGCCCTTATTCCTCTCATCGTGGCCGGCCCCCTGCTCATTGCCATCAGCGCCCTTTTCCTCAAGAAACAGGCTCGGTGACAAGATGCACTTCGCCAACGTCTTCCATCTTGGGATCAAGGAGTTGCGCGGCCTGCTAAGGGATCCGATCCTTCTCGGCTTGATCGTCTATTCCTTTACCATTGCCGTCTATGCCGAAGTGAAGGCGGTTCCCGAAACCCTGAACAACGCACCGATCTCCATCGTCGACGAGGACGCCTCTCCGCTGTCGCGGCGCATCGCCGATGCATTCCTTGCGCCATATTTCAAGCAGCCAGCGATGATAACCGCCGGCGAAATGGACACACGCATGGATGCCGGAACTGATACGTTCGCGCTAGACATCCCGACGAATTTCCAAAGCGATCTCATCGCCGGCAAGTCTCCGAGCATCCAGCTCAACGTCGATGCAACGCGCATGACTCAGGCTTTTTCCGGCTCCGGCTATGTTCAAGCAATCGTCTCGGACGAAGTCGGTTTCTTTTCAAAGGCCAGCGCGACCAGTTCCGGGCCCACAGTCGATCTGGCTCTTCGGGCCCGGTTTAACGCGGAGCTCAACCAGACCTGGTTTGCCGCAGTCATGCATGTCATCAACAACGTGACCATGCTGTCGATCATACTGACTGGCACGGCGCTCATCCGAGAGCGAGAACATGGAACGGTAGAGCATCTACTGGTCACGCCGGTCAGGCCACCCGAGATCATGCTCGCCAAAATCTGGTCGATGGGGCTGGTCGTCTTCGTCGCCACCGGACTGTCCCTCATCTTCATGGTTCAAGGTCTTCTCGATGTGCCGCTTGAAGGATCGTTGACGCTATTTATGACGGGAGCGGCTCTGCATCTTCTCGCCACGACCGCAATGGGCATCGCGCTTGCGACGATCGCCGGCTCGATGCCGCAGTTCGGCTTGCTGCTGATGCTGATCCTGCTGCCGCTGCAGATCCTCTCCGGTGCGACGACACCGCGAGAGAGCATGCCGCAGGTGATCCAGACGTTTATGCTCGCGGCCCCAAACACACATTTCATCCTGATGGCGCAGGCCGTGCTTTATCGAGGCGCGGGGTTCGCCGTCGTCTGGCCCCAGTTCATTTGGCTCGCAGGAATTGCCGGGGTCTTGTTCATTTTCTCCTTAACAGGTTTCCGCCGCTCTCTCAGATGAGATGCAGGCGTTGACGCGCGTCACGCACGTGAGCGACGTCTCGCTAGATTGGCACAAAGCAAGGAGAGTTATGATGCTGACTGCAAGATCCATCATGAGTTCCGATCCGATCGTGGTCGGGCCGCAAACGAGAACCTGGGAGGCCGCAAATGTTGTGCTGCATTGCGGCTTCAGGGGTCTGCGAGTCGTCGACGACGGCGCATCGGCATCATCAGCGAAAGCGATTTAAGTGCTGACGGGTCTGGCAGTGGTCGGAGCGTTCTCATTGCCCATCTTGCCATTAGCTGGCTGGCTCGGAATTGTCCCACTTCCGCTTCCGCTCATTTGCGGCATCGTCGTGATCAGCACACTTTATCTCCGATAGCGCCAAGCTTCGCTTTTTCCGAAACGGGATCACAAGCGCTATCAATCGAAGCGGCGGCAAGGAGTTAGGATCTGGGGCATCCAATCCAAGCGATGATGCGCTGTCCTGTGTCGCCACTTCCGCCATTGATCTTGGTCACTGATCATTCCCGCAGGGCCGCGTATCCTTCGTCAATGATCAACTCAAGGAGGACGTCATGCCTTTGAAACTGAAATCAGGATTCATGGTCTCTTCGGGGGCGGAAGCAAGACTGCTGATGGACTGCGGGGTTGGCGACCAGATCGTGCTGGTCAGCCAGGGAGCGCTGGAAGCGATTGCCGATCCACCCCGAGCCGACGAGTTCCGCCTGCAGCAATTCATCGAAGCGTTCAGCGAAATAGCCAGCGAAAAATTCGACAAGCACGCGCTGGATCAGACTGGACACGTCAACGTCACGGCCGACGACGCGCGCGCCTGGCGCGCCACCTGTCACTAGCAGCCGACGTAGCTGTTAGTAATCACTGGAGGCGACAATGAGCGACACTCAAATACCGGCTCTGGACCACATCGGAGCCGACCGAAAGGCACGAAATGAGCTACTTCTTCGGGCTCTGAAGTCGCACGATGTCCGAATTACTGAGACTGCAGAACTGCCGAAATCGATCGCCAATATTTATGGTTTCCACATCGTGATCGCGGCAAGCGGCATGTCCTGGTTCCTCATACACAAATGCTTTCATGGCTTCCTCCAACCTTTAAGCGGCGCGCCATTGGGCACCACGTCGTCCGTGATTTCCTGAGCTATCGTGCCAAAAAGACGGATTGCTTCGGGTGATCGATGATGGACTTGGTGACGCCGCCGAAAATCCGCTCGCGTAATCGGGAATGCCCGTAGGCGCCAATTACGAGTAAATCGGCTTCTTTGCTGGCTGTGTATTTTTCGATCGTCTCCGTCACCGTCAGACCATCGCTGGCCAGGCGATCGACCCAAAAGTCGATGCCATGCCGGGTCAGGTAGTCGCGTAGTTCCATCGCGTATTCCCGATCGTCGTTTGGCGGGTCGACGAGGACCAGGTAGACTTTCCGTGCCTGTTTCAAGAATGGCATGCTTGCCCGAACGGCGGCTGCCGTCTCTGGCGTATCTTTCCAGGCCACCACCACACGTTCCGCGCCAGATAAGGTTCCATGGGCGGGGTGAAGCAAGACAGGGACACCCGCATGAAACAGAGCGCCGTCCAGCACGGCGTTACGTAGATCCGGATCGACCAGAACGTCACGGCCAATAACGACCAGATCGGCAAATTGCGCCCGATGACCGATGACGTTGTCGATCTGGAGCTGTTCTGTGTAGACGGCATCGACGTCGAACGGAATTTTCTTCGATGGCAGCAATGCCTCAATGCGCTTGACATGTTCTTGCAGCTTGCTCTGCTCGGCCTGTCGCTGTCGCCACCAGTCTATCGAGACGCTCTCGAGCTCCGAGCCGATGGGCGGCAGCTCTGCCGTCGCGACCAGCACCAGCGAAAGGTGCGCTGATAGTTCGTGGGCTAGGCAAACCGAGGAGTTGAGCTCTTCATCGGTGACATCGTGTCTGGCCGCGTTCAGTATCGTTGCGAATGTCATTGCTGTCCCTCCGGTTGAGATTTAAACTAATCTGCGGCATCTCGGTCTATGTCTCGTTGACGAGCGTCAAGGGCACCGAACGCCGAAGTACACTGAAAACTGGCTACGTTTGGAGACTGACTTTATACTTTGCCATCAGGGAACCAGCACGGCCGCGCCGGTCAGTCTCCCATTCCGCAGATCGTCCAGCGCTTTGTTCGCATTGGAGAGCGGATAGACGACCGTATAGGTATGCACGCCAGCTGCGCGTGCCAGCGGAAAAAACTCTTCTGCGTCTTGACGCGTAAGATTGGCGACCGACTCAAGTTTGCGTTCGCCCCACAGGAGCGCATATGGCATGGCCGGGAGATCGCTCATGTGGATCCCGCCACAGACAATCGTTCCACCTTTGCGGACAGCTCGTAACGCGACAGGAATTAGAGCACCGACCGGTGCGAAAATGATGGCTGCGTCAAGCTCTCCAGGAGGTGCCTCATCCGAACCACCGGCCCAGCTCGCTCCCATTTCCCTCGCAAAATGCTGGGCTTGCAGGTCGCCTGGGGCGGTCAAAGCATAAACGTCTCTCCCCTGCCAGATGCAGATCTGACAGATGATGTGGGCGGCCGCACCGAAACCGTAGAGGCCTATCCGCTTGCCGGATCCGGCCTTCTTCAAACACCGCCAGCCGATCAGACCCGCGCACAGCAATGGCGCTAGCGAGATTGCGTCCTCACTCACTGGCAAATCAAACGCAAATTCGCTATCGGCGACGACATGCGTGGCAAAACCGCCATCTCGAGTGTATCCCGTGAACAACGGCTCATTACAGAGATTTTCAGTTCCGGCGCGGCAGTAGGAGCAGGCACCGCAGGTATGGCCAAGCCAGGGAATGCCGACGCGCTTTCCTATGCGTTTGTGCGAAACATGTTTTCCGACCTGTTCGACAATCCCGACAATTTCGTGTCCAGGGACGAGTGGGAGTTTTGGCGACCTCAAGTCGCCATCAACGACGTGTAGATCCGTTCGGCAGACGGCGCAGGCCTCGACGCGCACGAGCAACTCGTTATCGGTCGGCACGGGATCGTCGCCTTCGACGAGGACAAGCGGCTTACCCACCTTTTCAAGAACCATCGCGTGCATATCGTCTCCAAAAGAGGCCGCGAGCGATCCCGCGTACACAGCCTCACTTACCGCAAGGTGGGATCAAACGACCCGCAGGTGGTCGACGACGGAGCGTACACCCGGCGCCGCCCAGGCTGCGCGTTCCGCTGCCTGCCGTTCCGAACAGGCATCGACGTGACCTTCAAGCATCACCTGATCGCCGGCGACGTTGACCTTGATCTTGAGGGCCTCGACGCCGGCATAGCATTTGAGGGCATCTTCAATCCCTTTTCTTGACAGCGCCGGTCGAAAGCTTGGGAGTCACCTCAACTTGGTTGTTGACACCAAGAACCCCGCTCAGAGCGTAGACCGCGCCTTGCCGCAGCTTCCTTCTGATGCCACCATTCGGCGCAATCCTTTAGGGTCACCCAGCCCTTCTGGACCTGCACGGTGATTGCACCGCGCAGAACCACCGCATTCCAGGCAATCGTGTTAAGCGTGTTTCGCGATTTCGTCGCCGGCTCTGGGATTGGCGCCAAATGGCCGGACTTCGACCTCTTCAGCGATGCCCTTCACTCTGCACACGATTGTCTCGACCGAAGCCATCTGCGCGTGGGTCGGCACGTGGCCAGTCAAGGTGGCAACCTGCGTCATCGGCGGCGCCGACGTTTGCAGCATCGATGCTCGGCTCGAAGCCGAATTCATCGATGATATCCTGTCCCAACGTTTTATCGCCCATGATCATTTCTCCCTCTACGCTCATCATGAGCTCGGGAATGATCGGCGACGTCAAACGATTTTCCATTGACGCGCGTCAACGCCGGTTTGACACATTAATTCAGCGACCGAGGCTACTCGCGCAGGATCGAGCCCGACGCCACGCGGGGCGATAGACGAGACCGCGACGATCGTCAGAATCATTGTAATCAGGATCCACAAGAGCAGATGGTCTAGCAAAAATCGGCTCAGTCCGGTTCCTGCCCCCTCTCCATTACTTACGCCTCCGCATACGGTTGTTTGGATGGTAGAACGTCAAGTCTCGCCCCGCGTTGACCAACCGCAATCCATCGGAATGCGGCGAGCACTAAAATCTCTCGAAACCGACAGGAGGTGTGCGATGTCCGAGGAAGACCAACGCCGGCGATATCTGGAAGAGCACTACATCCTCGACTTCGCCAATCTGGCCAAAACGAGGGCAAAACGAGACGAGCTCCTTGCGATCTGGGCCGCGAGCAAGCTCGGTTGTTCCGATGTTCAAGCTTATCATGCCGAGTTGAGGCTTGCCGGACGGGCGGTGCCTGGAGATGCCGATATTCTCCAGAAAGTTCTGGCGGATCTACGCAGCAAGGGCGTTTTTTTAACCGAAGGCGATCTCCAGGCGAGGATGAACGAGCTGATGTTCGAAGCAGCCAAAGCGCTCGAAGCTGAACGAGCTTAAACCTTGACATCTCATATGGTGTCTACAAAGCCATCCTCGTGATGCTGTCATGGAACAGAAACTGAACCGCCCCGGCTTTACCGGAGACCGTTTGGTTTAAGTTATGCGGCCATGGCTGGCGCGTCCAGCATGGCGTAAT
>NZ_JBAKFW010000022.1:0-35761 GCF_036888815.1 Agrobacterium sp. CCNWLW155 | reverse complement strand
TCGCTGTGGATGTTGAATCAGCTTCCGCTCGCCCCGTCACTTCACAATCGATTCATCGATCACAGGATCTGCTCTAGGCCGGCGATCCTCGAGATCTTGCTCCGAAACGGTCGGCGCTTGAAGGTCCCGGCTGACGTTGAGTTGAAGCTGCTTGGTCCGCTGGTCGCTTGCGTGGAGGCGGCATGATTGGGCCATCGGGAAATGTGCGGGTTTATCTGGCCTGCGGGGTGACCGATATGCGGCGTGGCATTGATGGTCTGTCCGCGCTGGTCGAGACGGTCGTGAAGGAGGCGCCGGGCTCCGGTGCGATCTTCGGCTTCCGCGGAAAGCGCGCTGATCGGATCAAGCTTCTCTGGTGGGACGGTCAGGGGTTCTGCCTGTTCTACAAGATTTTGGAGCGCGGATACTTTCCCTGGCCGACGGCGAAAGAGGGCGTCGCGCACCTGACGCAGGCGCAACTTTCGATGCTCGTCGAAGGGATCGATTGGCGCCGCCCGGCGTGGACATCCGCTCCTGGCCGAACGGGATAAAAGCCATATTTTGCAGGCGCATCCGAGGCTTAACGCTGGCGCGTCAGAGGCAAATCGGCTAGATTTGCGGGTATGGAAACAGCGCCGCTGGACAGTCAGGAAGAGCTCACTGCTTTGCGCGTACTGGTCGCCGAACAGGCGGCGAAACTTGAGAGCCAGGAAGCCGAGGTCATCAAGCGTGACTCCATAATCGGGCTTCTTCGCTCACAACTGGAGCTGCTCCGACATCGGCAGCATGGCGCTTCTTCGGAAAAGATCGACCGGAAGATCGAGCAGTTCGAGCTGATGCTGGAGGAGATCGAGGCCTCCCGTGCCGAGGCTGAACTGCGCTCCGGCAAAACTCCTCTGCCGGAGTTGGACGATGTATCCGAGAAGCCGAAGCGCAAGCCTCTGCCTGATGGTCTTCCCGCCGAGGAACTGGTTTATGCGGCTCCGTGCAATTGCCCGACCTGCGGTGGCACGTCATTCCTGAAGGCGGCGGACAGGGTGGTTCAGGTGCTCGAGCACGTGCCGGCGTCAGTCAAGATTGTCCGGCATGTCGAAAAGCGTATGATCTGCCGGGAATGCGATACGACGGTGGCTGGCGAGATGCCGACCTTGCCGATCGAGCGCGGTAAACCCGGGCCGGGACTGCTCGCCCATATCATGATCGCGAAGTTTGACGATCACATTCCCCTCTACCGCCTGTCCGAGATGTACGACCGGTTGGGGATAGACATCTCCCGATCCGTGATGGCCGACTGGGTCGGCTGCGTATCCGCTTTACTGACACCACTCGTCTTGTTGATTAGGGCCCATATCGCAGCACTCGACCGAATACATACTGACGATACCCCGGTCGATGTTCTCGACCCCGGGCGGGGCAAGACAAAAACCGGCAGGGTCTGGGTCTATGTCTTCGACGGCAGTGGCTATCAATCCGCCACTCCCGCAGCCATCGCCTATTACTATAGCCCTGACCGCAAGGGGGCACATCCGGCTGACCACCTGGCAAGCTTCAGCGGCGTCATGCATGCCGACGGTTATGGGGGCTACAGGAAACTCTACGGCAACCAGATCGTTGAGGCCGCCTGCATGGCGCATGTGCGGCGCAAGTTCCATGATGTGATCAAGCTGAAGCCGTCACCGATCGCGGAGGAAGCGCTGTCGCGCATCGGCGCGCTCTACGATATCGAGAACCGGATCCGCGGCATGGCGGCTGACGAGCGGCGTACTCTGCGCCAACACCATGCCCGGCCCGTTCTGGACGAGCTCAAGGCCTGGATCGAGGCGACACTCTCAACTCTGCCACAGAAGCAGAGACTGGCCGAGGCGATGCGATATGCGCTGTCGCGATGGGCAGCCTTGAGCGTCTACATCGATGATGGCCGTGTCGAAATCGACAACAACATCGCTGAACGAGCCATGCGTCCGCTTGGAATTGGAAGGAAGAACTGGCTGTTTGCCGGCTCGGATAAGGGCGGTGAGCGCATCGCCAACATTCTGACCATCATCGAGACGGTCAAACTGCAAGGCCATAATCCGGAGGTCTATCTGACAGATGTCCTGACCCGGATCCAGGATCACCCCAAGGATCGACTTGAAGACCTGCTGCCTTGGAACTGGACGCCGGCAAAAGCTCGACACGAGGCCGCCTGATGGCTCGCTCGAGGTTCATCTACACGCTCAGCCAAGTCGCCGGCATGATCAGCGAGAACCTCGAACTGATCGAGGAAATCACCGCAAACTCGGACAACATCTCCGAAGGCGAACTGGTTTACGTCAGTGATGGCAGTGAGGATGGCACGAAGGGTCTGACCGAGAACGGCATCGAAGAGCTTCAAAGCCTACTTGCCGACATCAGGACGTGGGAGGGCGGCATCCGCGAGTTCCTCATCGACACGCAGTGCGATCCTGAAATAATCGACCGCGTCATGGCCGATGAGATGAAACGCGGTCTATAGCTTCCATCTCTCGACACCCGAAAATGCGTTCGCCGATACACCGGTGCTCACTCACTTACCCGGGAAATCGCTGGTCGCAAACTCGGGCAAAATCAATAACAAGCGCGGCGTCTTTCTCGGCGACAGCAGCCAAAGAGTCTACATGCTTTTGCATGTAGGCTTCTGCATCGCTCTTTGATCGCCGTGATCGCTCGAAAATGCTTTGCGCCTGAGTAGCCAGCTTGTCGAATTTTGTTTGGTAGCCTGCGGACATTTTGGCGTCTCCAGCTTCTTGGTAAACCTTCGCCATCATCGCAAAGGCCGCTCCACACTGGAAAGGATGCTCATCCGTGTTCGGTCCAAGTTCCGTTGAAGCTTGACCGTAGCTCGGTGTTCCAAGAGCCACGACCAGAAGCAGAATAATCTCACGCATCAAAAGCCCAACCTCTAAACGCTGAGGTTGTTATCATAGCGTCTTAGACACGGAAAACGCCATCCCTCGCCTGTAAATCAGTTAACCGGACGCTTACCCCTCTACGGAGCTGACGCTATAGACAAGCCGTTGAACCTAGCGACGACGCTAGCAGAATTGAATATCGATGATCGCAATCCTGCTCTTTCAGATCAGGAGCGACAGGCGAGCATTCGCGATCTGCTAATGGTACATTCGGGCGTATATCACCAGGCCACCTATGAACCGCCAGGCATGAAGGCAAAGCGACCATCGCTGCGGAAGCTTTGCTCCCGGTTCCTCCTGGTATTATAACAATTGGGACTTCAACACGCTTGGCGTGATCTATGAAAAAATCACTGGTGAGGACATTTATAAGAGCTTCGAACAGCGTATCGCTGCTCTGATTGGCATGAAGCATTTCTCTGCATCAGATTGCCGTCGTGTTGTCTCGGGGCTATTGGGCATCGAAATCCGGAAAATATCGCACCCCCCAAGAGTTCCGGCACTGTACAGCGCATGCCATCATTCATCGAAAGAGTTTTTGGACGCTCTGCCTAATTTCTTCATCAAAGTCGGCCCAGTGCGTACGTCGCTGCGAAAACGGCCAACTGCAAGAACAGATGGAGAATCTTCTGCTTCTGTGTTCAAGAGAACACACTTGCACGCAAAATAGCCACTGGAAGATTTAACCGTGGGAGCGTGACGTGCAGCAGAAGTGGGATGGCGCGAAACTCGCCAGATGGTGGAGCCTCAACTTTGATGAACTGGCGCTGATCGAGACAAAGCCGTTACGGAACAGGCTTGGTTTTGAGGCCGCTTCGTATTGAAGCCCTCGCAAATGGCGGTCGCCGCGTCGGACATATGTCCGTCATAATCGACTTCGCCGGATTGGTAGCGGCGCATGGTAAGACCGATCCACGCGCCCACGGACCGAGACGTCCTTTAGTTTTCCGGCTTTTAAACGGCCGTTGCGAAAGATGTCGCAGTGATTGCTCCCACGCCGGGGATGACATCAGGATGTGGCAAGCCTGGCTTTGGCGGGCATCAGCAACCAACTGGGCCGAGTGACCGCAGCACCGGCGCGGAGACCTTTCCAAGCATCGAGAAGCGGTAGCACGATATGTGCTAGATCATGATGGCTGGAAAGGAGATTTCGAACGTTCTTCTCGAATACGCTTCCTTTGCCGGCTGGGACGGCCAGACCGAACGTCTTCATGATGCCGCGGATCTGATTGGAAGGTTCGTCGTCATGTGGACCAACCCGGTGCGAGCCGCAACAAGCGTGCGCGCGAACATGCGGTCGAACCCCTTCAGACGGATCGGCTCAATGAGAGTACCGCTGCCGCACGGCAGCGGGCTCCGGCACGCCGTAGACGGCCTCCGTACCTTGTCGGCCATGTCCCACTCTGGGGATAGAATTACCGGGCCGCGAATGAGAAACCCGTCCATCTCACCGTACCTTCATTTTGTCTTGTTGAGGCGCTCTACAATTTTCCGGAACACGGAACTTCGTGCAACGGAATAACCGAGTTTGCGGCCGACACCGGTGCTCATCACCAGATTTGCCAGAGTCGAGCTCCGCATGACTGCATCCTCTCGGATTAGACGCTCATTGTAGCGCCCCTCACGATCGGCGATGATGCGTCTTGCAGAATTGTGCCCCGGAGCACCGGACACGCCACCACCAGGATGACTACCAGAGCCGCAGAGATAATATCCTTGCACCGGCGTGCGGTAGTGTGCTGCCTCCTCGATCGGACGTTTGTCGAAGTTATTCTCAGTTCCTACCATCGACGAATGGAAGATGTTGCCGCCTGTGATGTTATAGACCCGCTCCAGATCGCGGGGCGTAATGACGTGGCGTCCGAGAATTTTGCCGCGCAGGTTGGGAGCGTATCGGAAGTAGACTTCCAGAACCTTGTCGGCCCATTCTTCCTTACGACTGTCCCAGTCGCCATCGGCGAGATCGAACGGCAGTTGTTGAACGCCGAGCGATATCGTGTGGTGCCCAGGCCTCTTGACCAGGCCGGGGTGGGTAACGGAAGGGATCAGGGCTTCAATCACGAAATCGTCCGGGAAGTCGCCTTTCTTCTGTGCCTCCCATGCCTTTTCGTAAAGAGCGGGGCTCGCCCCCATGATGACGAGACCCTGATGTTGTGGTCCGATTTTGCCGGGGGTAAAGCCAACATAGTCGGGCAGGGTATCGACAAGAAGGTGAATGCGGGCCATCGAACCGCGGACGTCGATCTGCGACGCCTTCCTCTCAACCGGCGGTGGCAGGACACCTGCATCAAGAAAGCCCTGCAGTGAGCGCTTGGGGTCGGCATTGGAAACCACCAAGTCTGCTTCTATCACTTCGCCAGACACCATCTCGACGCCAACTGCCCTATCGTCCCGGACTATCACTTTACGGACGAGTGAGCCGGTTCTGACGGAACCGCCATACGCTTCCAGACCCTTGGCAAGCGCATCGGAGATCATGCCCATTCCACCTTGCGGAAGGCCGTACTGACCATAGTTACCTTCGAACTCGCCTTGGGCATGGTAACCGTAAACATAGGCGGTTCCGGGAGTGCGTGGGCCGCCCCAGGTCGAAACCATCCCCATGAACATCATGAAACCGCGCAGTCGATCACTCTCGAAATAACGCGAAAGCAGATCCTCCGCAGATATCATGACAAATTCGTTGAACAATTCGACTTCTCCCGCCTGCTCGAAAACCTCACGAAGTTCCTCGACAGACGGCGGATCACTCATCAAAAGAGCGCCGGTCAATTCGCCAAAACGCCTCAACCGCGTTCCAAAGCGCATGAAATTCGCGCCATCACGGGCATTGTGTTTTTCCATGGACTTCAAGGTTCGATCAATGTCGCGCCACAGCATGACGTGGTCGCCGTCTTCCCATAGGCCCATCTCAAGCATGTCAGGCGCGACTGACACCAGACCGTATTTTTTGAGTTCCAGATCTTCGACGACCTCGCGTCGCAACATCATCTGGATGTAGGAACAGGAAGAGAATGTGCCACCGGGAACGAGCTCCTCGCTGACGCAAGCGCCGCCGATCACGTCGCGCGCCTCGAGAACGAGGACACGAAGCCCACTCCTCGCAAGATAATTTGCACAAACCAAACCATTGTGACCCGCTCCAATCACAATGGCGTCAGCCTTCACCGCAGTCACGGATCCTGGGTTCATATCAAGCGGTCCTTTCCATGAGGGCACTCAAGCCAGTCAGGTTCATCAAATGGGGATATTTCCGGGCTGTTGCCTTGATCAAGGCCTAGTCCGCATTCTCTATTCTTCAGGGCAGAAGCAGCCGGTACACTTGATGGTCAACGAATGTTCCGTCAGGGTATCCTACAAAGTTGCCGGTTACGACGCCGGTCGCTCCGGCGAACGCGCCACCGCCGTCCCGAATGTGCCACGTGATCGAACCGATTTCCTTTCCCTCATCCGCTGGGAGCACGATACCGGTCTCAGGCGTAAACACGTCGAGGTAGCTGTCGATCTCAGGGAAAAGAACCCGGCCAGCCTCCACGGTTCGACCGTTTCTTGCCATCACGACGGTCTCGAAGCGGGCTTTCCCGCACGGGCTCGATAGCTGGCCACTCTGACCGGTGTCTGCCAGTTCGGGTTTTGCGATGACGCCGTCGGCCGTTGACGATACAAACCCCTCTGCATGGCCAATCTGCTTGCCCTTGCCGGAAAAAACGATCAACATCGTTTTCATGTGCATTTGATACTTCCTTTCGTAGTCAAAGATTTCTTCAGAGAGGGTGGTCTCCCTAGCTCGCGTGCGGTGCCGCTCTTTCGCGCCCGGAAAGATTTTCAACATATCGGTAGGCGACCAGGTAAAGCCCCGTGAGAACCGCCATCATCAGCAGGATGAGACCGCCAACGGCTGCTGCTCGATCGAAACGATATTCCTGGAATGCCAGCTTGTAGAGATAAGTCGCGAGCACTTCCGAAGACCTCCCCGGGCCGCCCTTCGTCATGATCCACGTCATATCGAAGAACCGGAACGTCCAGAAGAAGTCGAGCAGGCAAGCTGTCAGCATCACTGGAGCGAGATGGGGCAGCGTGACGAGGCGGAACTTGTCCCAGGCGCTTCCCCCATCGACGCCCATTGCCTCATAGAGATCATCGGGGACGTTCTGCAAGGCAGCCAACAAGACCAAGGTCAGGAAGGGATACCAGTTCCAGATGCTGGCGATCGTTACGGCCGCAAGTGCGGAAGATGGTTGCCCTAGCCAATCGATGGCCCAGCTTCCGAGGCCGACGTCGCGAAGCAAGGAATTCAAAAGCCCGAACTGACCTTGATAGATCAATATCCAAAGGATCGACACGGCTGCGGGTGGGAAGAGCCAGGGAATGAACTGCAGGCCCCGCCAAAAAGACTGCATGCCTTTTGCTGAATTCAATAGAAGTGCAAAGGTCAAGCCGATCAGCAGATGCCCTATGACTGTGCCGCCGGTAAAGATAAAACTGTTAATCGTCGAGTGCCAGAAGACGTCGTCGTCTAACGCCCATTTGTAATGGGTAAGGCCGACGAAATGCTGCTCCCCGCGTCGTGTCTGGAAAAAGCCCGAGTAGATGCTCGCTACCAGCGGAAATATGCCGGTGACGATCAGGAACAGGAAAGTTGGCCCGACAAAGAAAGCCCACTCTCGCCGGCGGGCCCTTGCGAGTTTCACGCGGTTTACACTGACCGGAGCCAAAGCTGCCTGAGGCTGTTGTTCGATGATCATTTGACACCTCCCGCAACCATCCCCTTGATAAAGACGCCCTGGAAAAGCGCGAAAACAACGAGCAGCGGAAACGCGGATAGAAAGCTTGCGGCCATCAGCACTTCCCAGCTGATCGTATAGTGACCGATCAGGAGATTGAGAGCGACTGTGATTGGGCGCGCCGCGAGTGAAGCAGTGAACGTAAGCCCATACAAGAACTCTTGCCACGCCATTAAAAAGGCGAAGATGAACGCCGCCAGAATGCCACCCCAACTGAGTGGAAGGGTTACCCGAAAGAAACATTCCAGAGAGTTGCATCCATCAATACGCGCGGCTTGCTCGATGTCCTCGGGCACGCCGTCGAACATCGACTTCAAGATAAGTGTGCAGAACGGCACGGTCAGGGTGGTGTCGAGGAAGATCAACCCAGTCCAGGTGTCCATCAGACCGCTGGATTTTAGGAATGGGAAGTAACTTAGGACCAGAATTTCAACCGGGATTACCTGGGTAAACAGCAGCAAGACGATAAGGGTTCCGGATAGCCCCACTCTGTAGCGCGACATGCCGTATGCAGCTGGTGCGGCCAAAGCAATCGTGAAAAACGCCGTGAGAGCCGAGATCCCGACAGAGTTTCGGAAAGGCAAGATCAGTTCCTCGGTCGAGAAGACCTTCAGGAGATTCTGAAAGGTTACTCGCTCAGGAATAATCTGCTTGAAGAGCAGGTCTGCTGGGGTGATCGCAATGACGATCATATAAGCGATCGGCAGCAGTACTACTCCGAGCAAAAGCCCAAGCATGATGTAGGTGTGATAGTTGCCACGTATCAGGCGGCGAACGGCGGAAGCTCTTTCCCGCGGAGCAAGGCTATCGAAGGTCACGGCGCACTCCTTTCAAATTGGTGCGCGGCCTATTGGTCGCGCACTGCCTACGTGCCTTGCTACCGGGTGTAGCGGTCTCCGAGTTCGCCGTAGCTGTCGTCCCATTGCTGGTACAGGTCGGCCCATTGCTTGGCCACCTTGTCCATTCCCTCCTGAGCGGTCTGCTGGTTCGCTACGATGCCATGGAGTTCGGTTCGGAAAATGTCTACTGCCTGCAGCAACTGAGGAGGCATCTCGCTGTAGGTATCGTAGGCGTTCGGGCGCCGCGACTGCTCCAAAGCGATCTTCAAAGAGTCGGATGTGCCCACGGTGCCCTTCTGGACCTCATCCCAGATTTCCTTCCGAGTGATAAGGAATGGCCACTTGTCAGCGATCGCCTGCTGGGTGTCATGGCCGGCGAGGACCTTGATGAACTCCCAAGCAGCCTTCTTGTTTTTCGCATTGGCGCTGATCGCGTAGGTGCTGTCACCGCCCATCAGCATTGCCCCTGTGGTCTTGCCCTTCGGCAGCGGCGAGATTGCCCATTCGAACGTCGGCTTCAATCCCTCAATCACCGCTGGGACGCCATTCCAGTCCGGCATCATAGCGACACGTCCGGCTGCAAACGAACTCCGCAACTTCTCAAAGTCAGTTGTCGTGAATGACGGCACGACACCATGCTTGTTCACGAGATCCACGATGAACTGGACGGTTTCGACCGCCTTTGGCTTGTTGATCTGGAAGTCTCCGCCGACACGACCGATGCGGGTCTCATTCGCGTAGAACATCCAGGCGAGAGCAAGCCAAAGCTCAGGGCCGTTACCATCGAGTCCGAGGCCATACATTTCCGGTGGCTTGTTCAGTTTCTTTGCGAATTCCAGCATCTCGTCGATGGTCTCGGGAGCACGGTCCGGGAGGCCGGCTTCCTTGAATGCCGTCCTGTTCCAGAGCAGGACGTTGGTGAGGCCGAGCGAGGGAAGGACATAGGTCGAACCTTTGTAGCCCCTGTCTGCCCAGGGTTCGTAGGCGCCGAGGATGTCGTTGCCGGCCGACTTGTCTGCAGCGATCAATTCGTCAAGTGGAGCAATCCAGCCTTCCTCGGCAAAGCGTGCGAGCTGTGTAGGAACCCAAAGCTCGAAAGAGTCCGGTAATGCCCCAGCCTGGCCCGAAAGCTCCATTTTCTTGATGTATTCGATGAACCCGATTTCTTCGACCTGGAGATCGACGTTCGGATTGGCTTTACGATAATCATCGAAAACCTTCAGGAAAATATCCGGCATCTCGGTTGAGCGCCAGTTCGAGTGGGTAACCACCGTCTTGTCCTGCGCAAACAGAGCCGATGGCAACGCTGCGGCCCCAAGAGCGACAGCGCTCGACTGCAGAAGGAAGCGACGCGATATAAGCGGAACTGTGAAACGAGGTGTATTTGTCATAATTCATTCCCCTATTGTTTTTTCGATTCTGACTGATAGGTCCGTTTTTTCTTTCAGATGTGATGCCGTTTACGGGACCGCTTGCGTACCCAACACCACCAAGTATTCCGCGCCCCAGTTAGCGCGACTGATTAGCTCGTTCTAAAAAGATCGCTCCCCGGTTCATCAGGCTGCGGCAGCAGCGCTCGATTCCAGGCGTTTTCCGGTCGACTTGTCGAACGAGTGAATTTCCCGGAGCGGCACCCGAAATGTCTGCCGCTCTCCAATCGTAAACCTGCCGCCAGCCATTGCGGGCACGTCGGCAACGATCTGAACATCACCGGCGCCGTCCAGCGTACCGTAGACGAGCTGAGTGGAGCCGAGCTTCTCTATCCGCCGCACGATAATACTGATTTCCCTGGTTGCTGCCTTCTCGGCAACCAGGCCATCGGGAAGAAGTTGCTCGGGGCGGAAGCCTTCGAGGAGATTGCCACGCGGAACGAGGTTCATCGCGGGTGACCCGACAAAAGTTGCGACGAACGTATTGGCCGGGCGGTTATAGATTTCATCCGGTGTTCCCACCTGGCACACCTCGCCTTCCGACAGGACAGCAATTCTATGCCCCAGCGACATGGCTTCGATCTGGTCATGCGTGACGTAAATCGTCGTTGCCTTGGTTTCTGCCTGGAACTGCTGAATCTCCTGCCGAGCTGTCGCTCGCAGTTTTGCGTCGAGGTTGGACAACGGTTCATCCATCATGAACACGGACGGATTTCGTACCAGGGCTCTTGCCAAGGCAACGCGTTGACGCTCGCCGCCCGAAAGCTGCTTCGGCTTACGATCAAGGTGCCGCTCAATCCTGAACATCCGGGCGGCCCACAGCGTGCGTTCTTCGATCCGCGTGCGGTCGAGTTTCATCTTTCTCAATGGAAACTCGATGTTGGCACGAACGGTGAGGTGCGGGTAGAGCGCGTAGGTTTGGAAAACCATCGCGACATTTCTGTCCTTTGGTGACAAATCCGTGACATCCTTGCCATCAATCCTGATAGCACCCGACGTCACGGTTTCGATGCCGGCAATCATCCGCATCAATGTTGATTTGCCACAACCAGACGGGCCGAGCAAAACAAGAAACTCGCCGTCCGCGACGTCGAGGCTAATCCCTTTCACTGCCTCATAATGACCGAAAGATTTTTTGACGTTGCTGAGTTGAACGATGCTCATGCCATGCCCTCAGGTATGTATTGAACGATGGTCGCCTTGCAAAAGGCGACCGGCTAATGTACCGCCGCCTTGCGCTGGAACTCGGTGCTGCGAATGACGTGCTCGAAAGCATCCAGAAAGATGTCGGCATGTTCCGCCGCGAACGGAAGCGGCGGACGGATCTTCAAAACATTTCCTTCAACGCCGCTCGCGCTGATCAGAATGTTTCTGTCGCGCAGTGCGTTTACAACGAACAGGCCGAGATCGCCGTCTGGCTCCTTGGTCTGGGAATCCTTGACGAAGTCCAGACCCACAAAGAGGCCCGCGCCACGGATATCTCCAACGGCCGCCAAGCCGGCTGTCCTTTCGCGAAGACCGCGCTGGAGGTAGTTGCCGACTTTCAGGGAATTCTCGGCAAGTCCCTCGTCTTCAATCACGGAAAGCGTAGCGTGCGCGGCAGCGCAACAGACGGGATTTCCACCGAACGTATTGAAATACCGGGCGGTGGCTGCAAATTCGCCAAGAACCTCAGGGCGAGCCACCACGCCGCCGATCGGCAGGCCGTTACCCATTGGTTTGCCCATCAGGACGAGATCGGGCACGATACCATGGCGCGCAAATCCCCACATTGGCCCGGTCCTCCCAAATCCCGGCTGAACTTCATCGGCAATGAACAAGGCACCTGCAGCATGCACCGCGTCGAGAGCTGGCTTCAGGAACCCGGCCGGGTCCGCGAAGATGCCGTCGGAGGAGAAGATCATGTCTGCAACAAAAGCGGCTGGTTTGAACCCGTGGCGAGACAGATCTTCGAAAGCTTCCTTGATGGAGTTAGCAAAGACTTCAGCAACGTTCTCAGGTCCGAGGCGGTACGCATCCGGCGCCGGGACAGTTCTGACATTGGGCCATAGCGGAACGCCAACACCCAGCGATGGGGACATTCGCGCGATCTGCTCGGTGAGGCCGTGATACGCGTTCTCGGTCACGACAATGCCGACACCGCCGGTGTGAGTTTTAGCTATGCGCAGGGCAAGATCAGACGATTCACTGCCCGTGCAGGTAAACATCACATTCGACAGTTCACATGGAAAATGTCCTAGAAGTTTTTCCGCGTAACTCAACACGACATCGTTTAGATAACGCGTGTGGGTGTTAAGCACTGCCATCTGCCGGGAGACGGCTTCAACAACCCTTGGATGGCTGTGACCAACGGAGGGAACATTGTTGTAGACGTCCAGGTAGCGCTGTCCCCGGCCGTCGGTGATCCATACACCCTCGGCGGAAACGGCGTGCACCGGCCTTTCGTAAAAGAGTTTATAGGACGGGCCGAGTACCTTCTTGCGCCGCTCAATGAGCAGGAGGGTCTCATTGTCCAGCCCGTCAACCGCATCTGGATCGAACGCATTGATCATCAACGGCTTAATCATGAGAAAGTCTCCTTGTCGCAGACAGCGAAAAACCGATCGACTGCCCATTTTTTGTCGAGTTCCATTAAATGCGATAGCGCGCGCCACGCGTAACCAGTGTTCTTGAGGATTTGACTTGCACGCTCTGGAAGCCGGATTGCACGGAATTCCGTAATGGCGACAGCCGTCGCGAGTCTCGTGAGTATGAGGTCTGGTAGGATCGCGATTTCGCACGGATCCAAGGGCGTAACGGAATTGTAGCCTCGCACTACATCGAACGCGCCAGAAAGGCCAGGCTCATCAAAACGCAACTGATAGCTGGCTGCGATGGCAACATCGTTGATCCGCTGGCTTCTCGTCACATCTCCGAAATCGATGATCCCGGTAATCCTCGTCGCATCGAGAGGATCCATCAGCAGATTGTGCCCGTTGAAGTCATTATGGATGACTTGTGAAGGCAGATCGTGCAGCTTCCCGTGGGTGATATCCTCGAAACGCTGCAAGATCCGGTGAGGCATTTGCCAGCGATCGGAGTTGATCTCCGGTAGCAGCGATCGCACGCTTGCTGCATTTGCCAAATCCCAGACGAGATTTCTCCGATCGGCAGGGTGTTCGAACGTGGCAAGCGCGCTTGCCGTTCTTGCAAGGGCCATCCCGATCTCGAATGCCTGCCGACTGCTTTTCGGGGTTTGGACCTGCGGTACGCCGTCGAGAAAGGTCATCAGCTGGACGACACGATCTTCGCCACTGTCCATCGTTGCGATCGCCTGCAGACCACCGTTCGTGCGGACGATCTCCGGCACCGGCAGGGCCGGGTCACTTTCGGCGATGTGGACGCAAGCCCGGGCCCGCAGATCGGCTAGGGACGACGATTCCGACGCACTGTAGATCTTCAAGACAAAATGGCAGTTGTCGCCGGTGGTAACTTCCAGGATCTCGTCACGCTCTGCTACCAGGCTTCTGACGCGTCCGCGCACCCCCCAATACTGCTCGAGTATTTGCGCGACCTCCTGCGCCTCTACGCGAGACCGGACACCATCTCCACCTCCGTCAAACCTCTGGAGAAGGTCTTCTTCAGACATGTTTAACCTCCTCCTCGGTCTTCCTACTGCTGGACCGGCGACTGAAAGCTAATTTCGACCTCTGCTCGACAATCGCACCTGAAACCACATGCTTGCCTGTCGCCGGTCGGGACCGCGGCGACCTGGACAGAACGGCGGAGGCGGTTTCGATGTCCCAGCAAACCTCTTCGGGCTGAGAGCGGGTCACCACCTGCCTCTGAATTTGAACTGGACCAGCGCAGAGCATCGCGGTGCCCCCTTTGCTTCGTTACGAGAAGTTGAACATCACATGTCGGATCGAGGTATAGTCCTCGAGGCTATAGATGGACTGGTCTTTGCCGTAACCGGAATGCCTCAGACCACCGTGCGGCATTTCGCTCAAAAGTGTGAAGTGCTGATTTACCCAGACCGTGCCGTAGCGCAGACGGGCGGCAACCTTGAGCGCTGTCGTGGTGTTCAACGACCACACGGAAGATGCCAGGCCGTAGTGACTCTCGTTCGCCCAATCGACCACCTCCTCGGCGGTTTCGAAGCGGGCCACCGCCACAACCGGGCCGAAGACTTCGCGACGGACGATTTCGTCTTGAACATTTGCGCCAACGACGAGAGTGGGCTCGTAGTAAAAGCCGTCTCCTAGGGCCGGCTTCCCGCCTGTCAGAACGTCAACGTGCGGCGAGCTGCGTGCGCGCTGAACGAAACTTTCGACGCGGTCCCGCTGGCGCTGGCTGATGAGCGGGCCGAGTTCAGTCTGTACGTCCTCAGGGGCGCCGCTGCGAATGCTCTTGATCGCTGTGTTGAGCTTCTCCACGACCTTCTCGTAGACGCCTGATTGGGCGTAGACGAGGCAAGCCGCGCAGCAATCTTGGCCCGCATTTTCGAACCCCGCCATGCGGACCGTTTCGACGACGGCGTCCAGATCGGCATCGTTGAAAACGATGACAGGCGCTTTCCCGCCAAGCTCAAGATGCGTG
This sequence comes from Agrobacterium sp. CCNWLW155, assembly GCF_036888815.1. Taxonomy (NCBI): domain Bacteria; kingdom Pseudomonadati; phylum Pseudomonadota; class Alphaproteobacteria; order Hyphomicrobiales; family Rhizobiaceae; genus Agrobacterium; species Agrobacterium sp. CCNWLW155. The sequence continues at coordinate 21,221 of NZ_JBAKFW010000022.1, read as the reverse complement.
CGCTTCAGTGTCGTAACAGCGGATTGCAGAACCTTCTGTCCGGTCGTGACGTCGCCTGTTAAGGAGACCATCGCGACGCCGGGATGTGATACGAGCGTCGAGCCCACAGATTCTCCACGGCCGGTAACCACGTTGACAACACCTTTCGGCAAAAGGGTCGCCAGGAATTCGCAAAGACGAAGAAGCGTGAGAGGGGTTTGCTCGGACGGTTTTACAACGACAGTGTTGCCAACCGAAATGGGCGCGAAGACCTTCCAGGCGGCCATCATCAGCGGAAAGTTCCATGGCGCGACAGAGCCGACGACGCCGACCGGATCGCGGCGGATGATGGACGTATGATTTTCAACATATTCGCCAGCAGCGCTGCCGTTCAACACTCGGCAAGCACCCGCGAAGAAGCGAATTGCGTCAATGATCGCCGGCATTTCACCATTGAGCATGCCGAGATAGGGCTTGCCGCAATTCAGGGATTCGAGACGCGCATAAGCTTCAATATTCTGCTTGAGATGCTCGACAACTTCCAACAGAAGTTCGGAGCGCTGCCGCGGTGTCGTAAGAGACCAAGTCTTGAAGGCGGACTGCGCAGCGGCCACCGCGGCATTCACCTGTTCCCGGCTCGCCTCCTTGACGGAAACAAGTATCGAACCTGTCGCTGGATTCAAGATTTTCTCGTCGCCGCCAATACCGTCTACGAGCTCGCCGTTGATAAGCAGCTTCGTCGAAAACGCCGGAGTGGTAGTCATATCCATTAAGTGTCTCCCTGACCTATGGGCGCTCTGCGGACCGCACCTTGTTGTTGCGGTTCGATCTTCAGCAGTGTGTCGCGGAACTGAGCAAAGGGAAAATCCGAAATGCTTGGGATGACATATCGGTTTTATTGATATCTCTCTCGACTATCGCTTCGAGTGGTAATCACGGGCGACGGTTTTAAAAATCTCGGCTTGGTCAGTGTCCGGCGACCCTTGACGCCAGACCAGTCCGACGTCCAGCGTTACCGAGAGGCCCTCGACCGGACGGGCTTCAAGGCGATCACCCTCGAGAGTGTAGGGGCGAAAGGCCAGGTCAGGCATAATGGCGACGCCCGTATTGGTGCCCACAAGGCTTCGGACCGCTTCCACCGAAGTCGTTCTCAAGAAGACCTGGTCGATCAGTTCCTCGCCCTGTAGCCAACCGGAGATCGATTCCAGCAAGTCGTCATTGGCCAGCAGGATAAGCTTTTGATCGCGCAGATCGGATGATTTGACACGGCTTTTGTCGGCGAGGCCATTCTTCGGGGACACCCAGACTCTGAATCTCGATCGCATGAGCGGATCGACCGACAGGGCGAATTGTTCTTCGATGTTGGATATGACCATAAGTGCAAGTTGCAGCTCGCCACTAATGAGGAGATGTTCAATATATCGCCGGTGGTCCTCGACCACCTCTACCGATACTTCAGGGAACACGCGCCTGAATCGAGCCAAAATGTCAGAAAGGAAATAGCCAGCGACCAGATTAGTCACCCCCAGTCGCAGGGTTCCGGCGACGTTGTCGATTTTTGCGGTGAAAGCGTCTTCGGCATCTTTGACCGTAGAAATAATGAGTTTGGCGTGTCGCAGGAACCGGTGCCCCTCATATGTTAATGCGATCCCCCGAGCATGGCGGGAAAATAGCGCGCTTCCAACCTGCTCTTCGAGTTGTCGAATGCTCTCGGTAATCGCGGATTGCGAGATCCGCGCGGCCGTCGCCGCGCCAGATATGGTTCCTAGTTCGGCCGTCAGCACGAAGTACTGGACCTGTCTGAACGTAAAATACATACATGTTCCTCTTATCCGGGCTCATTCTGCGGACCCTTAACTCTGTGTGCCATTTGCGGCTGCAACAACGTATCGGCATAATCGATATCTCGGCAACGGCAAAACATGCTTCCCACGATGACGAACTCGATCTTAAATTCATCACCATCCACCCGTGACACTGGGTTACTGTTCCGGATTCCGGTTCATCAATTGAGCGAAGCTTGCGTGTAGCGTCAGATGAGGAGAGCGAAACAGCCAAGCGAAGAATGGTTTTTTTGATTTGAAGTCGCACCCGTGGAAGGTCGGTTGTCAGTGGAAGCCGGCGGCACAATGGGGTCGCGGCTTTCAAATCAAACAGCTTCTACGCTCTTGTTGGACAGGCCGGGCGCCGGTTCAACCTTAACGTTTCCAGCTTGGATGGCGGCATCACACCGTGAACAAGCTTGTCCGCAATGAACCGAAGCCAGGGCAACGGGGCCGCATGGGCTAAACGAAACGCCTAAAAGTATGGATGAAAATTATGGTGGACCTAAAAATTGCACTCATCCCCGGGGACGGAATAGGCGTCGAAGTGACTGCGGCAGCCTGGGAGATTTCGCTTGCCGCGGCGGCGGCCTGCGGCGTTAAGCTCTCGGCTACGACATTTCCCTGGTCCTGCGATCACTATGTTGAAACCGGATCTATGATGCCGGTGGACGGCATTGAAACGCTCCGGAAATATGACGCAATCTTGCTTGGCGCGATTGGATGGCCAGCTAGAGTCTCGGATGACGTTTCGCTACATGAATTGCTTCTTCGCATCCGAAAAGAATTCGACCTATATGCGAATGTCCGTCCGCACAAACTGCTTCCTGGAGTGAAAGGGCCTCTTCGTGCCGAGAATATCGATATCCTTTGCATCCGTGAAAATACGGAAGGAGAATATTCTGGTGCCGGTGGCAGGGTGCACCGCGGTACTGCAGAAGAGGTCGCGATCGAGACCAGTGTTTTCACGCGCAATGGGGTAGAGCGGATTCTTCGATACGGCTTTGAAATGGCGCGAAAGCGTAGGAAGCTGCTTGCCTCAGTGACAAAGTCTAACGCGCAACGCTACTCGATGGTTTTCTGGGACGACGTAACGAGGAAACTTTCTAAGGAGTATCCAGACGTCGAGGTGCGCAGCTATCACGTTGACGCAATTGCCGCTCGCATGATCATGTTTCCGGAAACATTGGATGTGATTGTTGCGTCCAATTTGTTCGGCGACATCTTGTCCGATATTGGCGCGGCAATCCAGGGAGGACTTGGATTTGCGGCATCTGCAAACATCGACCCGACGGGGCGATCGCCGTCCATGTTCGAGCCGGTCCATGGCTCAGCACCAGACATCGCAGGCAAGGACGCGGCAAATCCGATTGCCGCAACATGGTCGGCCGCGATGATGTTCGAGCACTTGGGGCAGACGGAACTCGCGACCACAATTTTTGACGCCATCGGTCGCGCTTGTTCCCGTGGAATTGGCGTTGGATCCCCGGGTTCCAGCTACGGCACTCGTCATACTACAAGTGAAATTCTTCTCGAAATCGCGCGCTAGCCGCACAGACACCTTCCATAAAGGACATAGGCCATGGCTCTCAAAGACAATACCCTGTTCAGACAGGCCGCCCCCGTAGCCGGGCAGTGGATCGAGGCTGGCGATGGTCCCTCGGAAGACGTGGTCAATCCGGCAGACGGACTTCTTCTCGGCCGCGTTCCGAAGCTGGGATCGGTCGACACACGCAAAGCTATCGAAGCTGCGCAATTGGCGATACCAGCATGGGCCGCCCGCACGGCGAAAGAACGCTCTGGTCTCCTCAGGCGCTGGTTCGAACTCATGATCGAGAACAAGGACGATCTCGCCGAAATTCTCACGCTTGAGCAGGGCAAACCCTTTAGCGAAGCCAAGGGAGAAATCCTGTATGGTGCCAGTTTCGTAGAGTGGTTCGCCGAGGAGACACGTCGCGTATATGGCGACATCATTCCGGGGCATCAGCCGGACAAGCGCATACTGGTGATGAAACAGCCGATCGGCGTTGTCGCGGCCATCACCCCATGGAATTTCCCGAACGCGATGATCACCCGAAAGGCCGGTCCCGCCTTGGGAGCAGGTTGCGGAGTTATCTTGAAGCCCGCGTCCCAAACGCCGTTCTCCGCGATTGCCCTCGCCATCCTCGCTCAGCGCGCTGGTATCCCCCCAGAACTTTTCAGCGTTGTTACCGGTCCAGCACGGGAAATTGGGGCAGAGCTCACCTCAAATCCCCTTGTTCGCAAAGTGACGTTCACCGGTTCGACGGACGTTGGCGCCGAACTGATGCGTCAAAGCGCCTCGACGATCAAAAAGATGGGGTTGGAGCTTGGTGGCAACGCACCCTTCATCGTGTTCGATGATGCTGACCTGGATGCCGCAGTCGAGGGCACGATCATCTCCAAATTCCGTAACAATGGTCAGACGTGCGTCTGCGCCAACCGTATTTATGTGCAGGACGGAGTATTCGAAGCCTACGCGGAACGGCTTTGTAAGGCAGTATCGAAGTTGCGGGTCGGTAACGGTATGGAGCCAGACGTAGCACTTGGCCCGCTGATCGATAGTGCTGCCGTTGAAAAGGTTGAGGAACATATTTCGGACGCCCAGTCGAAAGGCGCACGGATCATGCTGGGTGGCGCCCGACACGAGAGGGGCGGAAACTTCTTCCAACCGACCATACTTGCCGATGTAACCGCTGACATGATGCTCGCGAACGAGGAGACATTCGGGCCGGTTGCGCCGCTTTTCCGTTTCACAGGTGAAGACGATGTCATTCGTCAGGCAAATGATACGGAGTTTGGTTTAGCTTCCTATTTCTATACCAGTGAGCTTTCGCGTGTCTTTCGTGTAGCCGAAGCGCTTGAATATGGCATGGTCGGTGTCAATACAGGGCTTATCTCTACGGCAGAAGCGCCATTCGGCGGCGTGAAGTCCTCTGGCCTCGGCCGTGAGGGATCAAGATATGGCATAGAAGAGTTCCTGGAACTCAAATACATCTGTTTGTCGGTGTGATCATGTTGTTGTCGCGGCATCCGGCACGCGCCGCACGATTGGGCAGCTTAAGAGCCTGACTTGAAAAAGTTTCAACAAAATCCGTACCTTGCCAAGTGTCGTGTCAGGATTCGGACGGGGGCAATAGTGATTCAGGCCTCGGCTGATGCGACGGGCTTTTCCCAATCCTTGGCCGATCGCCGGTCCAAGCCAGGGTGCGCTCCACGACCCATCGACGCGGCAGGACCAGCCGTTGGCCTTGTCGGTCCGCTTGACGGTCTGGAGAGTGAACCCAGCAATCTTTTGCAGTGCGCCCCTCTGCTTCGGTCCGACAAAACCACCGTTGGCGAAGATATGTCTCAGCCACGGCCAGCGCTTGAGAATAGTTTTGAAGACGGCAGGCGCCCCGTCGCGATCCTGAATATCGGCACTCTAAACCATGAGGCCGACCATCAGTCCGAGCGTGTCGACGACGATATGGCGTTGCGTCCCTTGATCTTCTTACCCGCGTCATAGTCCAAAATTTCGCCGCTTTCCGTGGTTTTCACGCTTTGACTGTCGATCAAGCGTGCAGACGGGGAGGCTTCCCGGCCTTCCAATTTACGGGCCTCCATCACAAGATGATGGTTGAGCCGACCCCCGAACCCTTTCGCTTGCCATTCATAAAAATAGGACTGCACAGTTAAAAATCCCTGGGCATCATCCGCCACTGGCACCCCGTCGTGGCGATGTAAAGCAACGCATTCACGACCTCGCGAAGACCGGTGCTGCGCGGCGTGCCCAACCGCCTCCGTCCAGGTAGGTAAGGTGAGATTAATCCCCATTCCCGGTCTGTCAGATCGCTTGCATACCGCATTGCGCGTCGGGCATTTTGCCAACAGGTGAAGTCAGTTCAGCCAATTGTGGTCTCCGTTCGTCCGAAGCAAATAAACAGAATCGCAACTGGCGATTTCACTCAACTCTTTTTCGGTCAGGCTCTTGTACCGATCCAGTCGTATTGCAGCCGAATAATTTATTGAAAGGCTAAAGCCATGTGGACGTCTTTCCGCCGAAGCTAGGCATTCGAAGCAAGAGAAATGCTGCAAAGTTCTGGATACTAGCGACAGTTTACGAAGAAGCCCGTATGGTCGTTATTGCCCAGCGCAACTAACTGCTATTTGGCAAAGCACTGAAACACGATCGAAACGCAGTCAAGGAGCAACAGATAGATGTCAAGCGGTGTAGCAATAGTTACCGGTGCCAGTCGCGGTTTGGGACGCGGAATCGCCAGAGCACTTGGGGGTAGGGAGCTAGTGGTTTACATAACCGGCCGGAACCTAGAAGAGCTTGGTCACGCGGCCGAAGAAGTCAACTCCAATGGCGGTACCGGCATTGTTGTCCAATGTGACCATGTAGACGACACACAGGTCAAAGCCCTATTCGAGCGTGTAAGAAAGGACGCTGGCCGGCTGGATATTCTCGTGAACAATGCCGCTGCCGTGGACCTTAGGGCACTACCTGCACCCGGCGGGTTTTGGGAGAAGCCACTTAGCCTTGCGGACATGATTACGGTTGGTCTCCGGTCCAACTATGTGGCTTCCTATTTCGCAGCCCCTCTTATGATCGAGACTGGCAAAAGTCTGATGGCGCATGTTTCGTTTTATGGCGCCGTATCATACCACTATGGTCCGGCCTATGGCGCCGCAAAAGGGGGAACTGACAAAATGAGCTTCGACATGGCAATTGACTTGCGGCGACACGGGGTGGCGTCCGTGTCGATTTGGCCCGGGTTTGTATTGTCTGACAAGCTCAAGGCAATTCCGAAGGAAAACCTCCCCGCCAAGTTGGTCGCAGATCTTCCGAACTTTGAAACACCGGAATTTGCGGGCTTAGTTATCGAGCGACTCTGGCGAGAACCGAATCTTATGGAGCGATCTGGTCAAACCTATATCACTGCTCAGCTTGGAATGGAGTTTGGCATAAGAGATCTCGATGGTAAGCAACCCCGGCTGTACCCCGAGCTGGGAAGCCCGGTGGGTCGATTTGTTTTGCAGGGGGAACTCAGCTATCAGTAAGGTCTCCTTACCGAGATCACGTAGGGGAGACATCACGGAGTCTTGAAGTTCTACGAGATTAGTGAAGTCGCGTCGTTGTCCAACTACCAGTTCCACCCCTCGATCTGATGATTATGGGGTAGTTTGACGGGGCGAAATCCTACGATAACAATCTGAGGCGCGGACCAATAGCGTAACGCCATCAATAAGAAAAGACACCCGTGATATCATGCACTCGATTAGAAAGAAAACTTCTGGCTGTATAGACTCTACAATCACTCGCTGGCTGTTTAGAACCCGAACCGAGCAGAAGATTTTGCTCTCAGGGGAGTATACGATGCAAACCAACGATGAGCGCAAGGACGTCAAACCCGTTACGACAGTCTCGGTGAAGCGCTTAGCGAAGGGCGCGAAGCCAAGTCTGACGCGACCGGAATGCAGCGACACAACCGCAGTGTGAATATGCGGGAGGGACCGGAAACGGCCCTTCTCTGTCTTTGTATTCGACAGGGTCGAGGCGGTCATGTTTGCTTTCGCAGAACCGGTGCGCCGCGAGATGCTTGCGCGAGTGGTTGGCCAAGTCTGCACCATCGATTTGCTGGTCGATGATCTCATCGGGGCGTTGTGACCGAGCCTACGAGCAGGTCTCGATCGCAAGCGGCTGGCAGCACCATATCCAAGTGCAGTTAGCCCCCTCCCGCGTCGTCGGCGCCGACGCGGGAGGGGGCGCGTCGGATGTTGATGGTGATGGAGTACGGGCGATAACGCGCGGGAGTCCCGTTGTCGCGACTGCGCATTCCGACGCCCGGCGTGCCCTGTGTCATCGATCTAAGAGATGCAGATCCTAACATACTCAAGGACCCAACCCACGAAATTTTGAGAGCGGCGTGAACTCTGTTGCATTGCAGCAAAATAGCGCATCGTCCATATTTAAATCGTTCAAATGAGAGATCTTCATCATGATTCATCGTTTACGGGATGACCGAGGCGTCTATGGTTCTGTTAGCCGAGTGTTGCACTGGGCGATGGCTTTGCTATTTGCTTGGCAGTTTACTGGAGCAGTGCTTCACTTACTCGCAGAGCATACCCTTGCGGCCGAGTTTCTCTGGTCTTCCCACCGTGATATCGGCTTTTTACTCTTCGTGATGGTCGTCGTGCGCGGTGCGTGGGGCTTGGCTAACCTATCGTCTCGGCTCCAACAGTCCGGAGTACTGGGTTGGGCAGCGAGGTTTGGACACATCATCCTATACATCATGATGATAGCCGTGCCAGGTTTGGCATTGATCCGTCAAATCGGCTCGGGGCGAGCCTTCGCCCCCTTTGGTTTGGATCTTTTCGAGGGAGGTGGTGATCGAGTTCGTTGGATGACCGAGATTGGTGGCCTTCTCCATTCGCCATTGGCTTGGCTGTTGCTTGTGCTCGTCGCGGGACATGTAGCCATGGTCGTTATCCACCAGCTGGTTTGGAAAGACGGAACGCTTGATCGAATGGCCGGCAGCCGACACGAAGAAGATCGCGGGCAACGCGCGCCCGTAGAGAACTAATTGCTATATAATTTTTCATTTACGCCCGAATAACTTCACAAGGTGCGAAGTTGCAGGCCGCGCGAAAGACCTCGACGCTGTAAGAAACGCGATTGTGTTACCATGGTCAAAATGGGCAGGCAGATCACACGACTGAGGCTCATCGAACGTTAGATGTACGGGAGAGCACAAACTCCGATCTGCTGCAGGCACGATTGACTGGAGGAGCATCGTGGGTGTTGTCCGTCAGCGAAAGCCCGCCAGAGCCATGAGACGATGTAAGAGACGCTGACCAATCTTCACGCAGATCTTGAGCTCAAGGAATCCGTACGTGCCAAGGTCGAGCGATTTCAACCTAACACAGGCTTCTGGAATGCCTGAATGCTCTTTGAGCGTCAGAACTATATTGGCTGGGAACGTGCTTTGTACGGTTGCGATCAGAAGAGGCATTTGGCATGTTCACCGGTCAGCATAACTCGCCGATCTTCCCGTTTCCCGCCTGCAAGAACTACTGCCGTGGCAATGAAGGTCGACGGCTATTGCGGCGGTCGCGTAAACAACTCCCGGAACAATACCTGCGAACGCTATAAGGCTTCATCGGTCAGGTTCACTGAGTTCGACTTGTTGACTGGGGCACCGATCAAGCCCTTCTTGTACAGCCGATCCGTCGTTGCCCAGTCGAAACCCTTTCAGGCACAACGCCCGCTATGCCGCGTCAACCACAACAGCGCCAAAACTGCATTGCCATCTTGTCCTCATCGATGTTCACGAACCAACATTATAACGCGGGGACGCAAAATCCCACGGCGCTGCTCGGATGGATACCGATCAAGCAATGTGTGCATAGATTGAGCCATCTCTACCCTCTAAGTCAATGGTGGTCGCAGAGGTAAAGCTGCAACCCGGGGGGATGCTACCGGCTGCCTGAAGACACGCATCAGAGACCAAAAGACTTCCTCGTAACTCCCGCGTCGCCCGTTCGAGACGGCTCGCCACGTTGACGACGTCACCGATGACGGTGAATTCCCTTCGTTCGCTTGTGCCAACGTTGCCAACGATCACCTCACCGAAGTGCAACCCGATGGAAACGCGGACAAGTTCAGCGCCACGGGCCGCGCGCTTTGCGTTCCAGGCCGAGTATATATTTAGCAGATCGAAAGCACATGCAAGTGCGCGTCCCGCTGCATCTGGCTGTTGTTCGACGCCGCCGAAGGTCGCCATAATCCCGTCGCCTAGGAACTTGTCGAGGGTACCGCCGCAATTGAAGATTACGGAGCATCCGCGTTCCTGGAAGCTGCTCAGGAGCGCCAGAGCCCGTTCCGGAGACTGGTTTTCCGCCATTCGCGTGAAGCCGACAATATCAACAAACATGACTGCGACGTTGCGTTTGGAGGGAGCACCAAAGTCCGATACGTCATCCCGCATCGCATCGGCCACGTCAGGAGAAACATAAAGAGCAAGCGATTCCCGCATGGCGTTGTCGTTGATCTGGACGATCAGTGTATTGCGGCTTCTCAGAACGGCAATCGCAAGAATCAGAGTGAATAGCACCGTCGTGACCACCTGTACCCACACCTGGGTAAGGCCGACAAAGTTGGGGTTGAGGAACCTTTCCAATGCCTGCATTCCTGAGATTCCGTCTGCATCGCCGGACCGTACCGTGTCCGGGCGATTATAAATGCTACTGATCCCGGCTGACCAGATCGCAACAATGACCCCTCCTGTCCACAGGACGAGGATAGGCGAATAGGTCAAAGCCGACTCGGCGAGCAACAGAAGCACGTAGAGATATTCCGGGCCGCGCGTCCGCGTCTGTACCGGCCAGTCGGATGCAAAGTCACCAAGCGGCGGAAGAAGTATCGCCGAGGTGATCAGGGCAACGTCGAGAATAGTACAGGCGATCTTGATTGGCCAAGCGGCGCGATGACGTCGTGTTGCATACGGAATGTAACTGAGCGCCAGAAATACAAGGCTCACGGTGAGATAGTACAAATTTCGCGGCCAGACGGTGCTGACGAGCAGCCATACAGCAATGACGGCAACAGCACACAATCGGACACGAAACGCTACCACCAGACCTGCGATCTCTGCATCGTAAAGGCGAGAATGTTTGTTGGAGGACGATCCATTCAGCAGAGCCACGGAAAACCGACGCTTGAACCAATCGAGCATTGAAATCACTCTCTGCCTAAGCAAACCTGGCCACGTTAAATGCCCTAAATCCCCGGCCCGGCATAATTCAAACACCGAGCGATGGCTTCTACTCCGCAGCGGGAGGATAACTGATAGGCTGCGGGCTGTAGTGAGACAGGCTTTGTCGATTGAGAGCGGTATAGACCATCGGCACGACGAATAGAGTAAGAAGTGTGCCGACAGACATGCCGCCGACGATCACCCAACCGATCTGCTGCCGACTTTCTGCGCCAGCGCCCGTGGCAAGAGCGAGAGGCATCGCGCCAAGCACCATGGCGCCTGTCGTCATTAGTATCGGCCTCAGTCGCTGCGAGGCAGCATCGATGACGGACGACTGTACGTCACGACCCGCGTCCTGCTGCTGGTTGGCAAATTCGACGATCAGGATCCCGTGCTTTGTGATGAGACCGACCAGCGTAACGAGACCGATCTGCGAGTAGACGTTCAGTGAACCGCCAGTGATATAGAGTGCCGCCAGCGCGCCTGTCATCGAGAGCGGCACGGAGATCATGATGATCAATGGATCTCGGAAGCTTTCGAATTGTGCTGCAAGCACGAGATAGATGAAGCCGAGCGCTAGAACGAACACCACTGCCAAGCTCTGCCCCGACGTCCGGAATTCGCGGCTAGGGCCCGAAACATCTGTCATCACGTTCTCCGGCAAAATCTCGCGTTTAAGCATCTCCATGTATGCCAGAACCTCGCCGGTCGAATAACCCGCAGCGAGGTTCGCCGAGACTGTCACCGACCGCATCTGGTTGAAACGCTTTAGCTCCTGCGGTGCGACAGTTTCGGTCACCCTGACAAGATTGGACAGTTGGACCATGTCACCACTGATGGAGCGTAGGAAGACTGATTGTAGAGTTGCTGGCGATTGGCGGTCGGCGGCGGCGAGTTGCACGAAGACATCGTATTGCTCGCCGTTCATCTCGAAGCGGGTCACTTGGCGACTGCCCAGTAGAGTCTCGAGCGTCCGGCCGATGACAGCAATATCGATTCCGAGGTCGGACGCCTTTGCGCGATCGATCTCGATGCTCATCTCCGGTTTGTTAAGCTTCAGGTCGGTATCGACATTGGTCACCGCCGGGTAGTCCGACAACCGGTCGAGAAATCGCTTTGTAAGTTGGTCGAGTTCGACGTAGCTCGCAGAACTCTGGAGCACAAACTCGATCGGGCGCGCATTGTTGGAAGTGCCAAGTGATGGTGGGTTGTTGGCAAAGGCGTTGACGCCAGCGATCTTACGCAGCTTCGGCATGAGCTCGGCAACAAGCTCCTGCTGCGAGCGGCCTCGCTCGTCCCAGTCCTTCAGCCGACCCATAATGATAAAGCGATTAACTTCCGGCATACCGTTGATCGCTTGAATGCTGCCGACCTCCGAATAAGGTTTTAGTATGTCCTCCACCTGACGGGAATAACGCTCGGTATAGGCCAGCGTGGCGCCCTCCGGGGCTGTGCCTAGCACGCGGATGACCCCGCGATCCTCAACAGGCGCAAGTTCCTGCGGCAGCTCGAGGTAGAAGAACACACTTCCCGCGGCGACTATTACAGCAACGCAAGCTATAATCGGCCGAATTCTCAAGGAGGCGGTTAATAGCCGTCTATAGCCGGATTCCATACCCATCAGCCGTCGCTCGATGAAGGCGGAGATGCGTCCTTGTTTTTCCTGATGTTTCAGAAGCTTCGAACACATCATAGGCGTCAACGTTAAAGCCACAAGCCCCGAGATTATCACGGCACCGGCAAGGGTCAGCGAGAATTCGAGGAAAAGCTTGCCGGTTCGCCCTGCGGCGAAAGCCACTGGCGCATAGACGGCCGCCAGCGTCAGCGTCATCGCAATGACTGCGAAGCCGATCTCGCGTGTACCCTTGATCGCTGCCTCAAAGGGCTTCATGCCGTTCTCGATGTGCCGAAATATGTTTTCCAGCACCACAATCGCGTCATCGACCACTAGGCCGATCGCCAGCACCAAAGCGAGTAGCGTCAACGTGTTCACCGAAAAGCCGAGCATGTACATTATGGCGCAGGTGGTCAAAAGTGAGATAGGAATGGTGACGATCGGGATGATCGAGGCGCGCGCAGAGCGCAAGAAGATCACGATGACAATCAGCACAAGAACGATAGCCTCGATGATTGTCGTGTAGACTGCACCAATCGCCTGCTCAATGAAGATCGAGTTATCGTTGCCGATTGCACCAATCATACCATCGGGAAGGTCGGCATTTATGTCGGGAAGGAGCGCGTGCACGCCCTTCGAAACGTCCAGCGGATTGGCGACAGCCTGCTTGATGATGCCGACTACGATGGCACTCTCGCCATTGAAACGGCTTGCCCTGCGCTCGTCCACCGCGCCCAGTTCCACACGTGCGACTTCGCCAAGACGCACCAAGGCACCATTTGCCCTCTTGACAATGAGCTTCTCGAACTCATCCACTGAATTGATCGAGGTTTTCGACAGAACAGTGAACTCTCGGTCGCTGCTTTCGATCCGTCCCGCTGGAATTTCGACGTTCTGGCTTTCGAGCGAATCCTCAACGTCCTGCACGGTGAGGCCGAGGGATGCGAGACGTTCGCGCTCGATCCAGATTCGCATCGCGTAACGTCGTTCGCCGAGAATCTGGACGTCGGCCACGCCGGTAACGTTCTTGAAACGGTCAACGATATTACGGTCGACGTAGTCCGTCAATGCAAGTGCGGAGACGCGTTCGCTGCGAAAGACAACGAAGACGACGGGCTGGGCGTCGGCCTCCACCTTAGAGATCACCGGTTCGGAAATTTCACCGGGCAAGCGCTGCCGCACGCGGCTCACGCGGTCGCGAACATCACTTGCCGCCACGTTCGGATCGACTTCCAGGCGGAAGCGGACGGTGATGCGACTGGACTCGGCGCGGCTGGTCGATTCTAGCACATCGATGCCTTCGATGCCTGCGATCGACCCCTCTAGCACTTGCGTGACCTGGCTCTCGATGATGCTCGCGGAAGCCCCGGGGTATTGCGTCACCACTGAGACCACGGGCTCGTCGATGCTCGGATATTCGCGTACGGTCAGCCGTTCATAGGAGACGATGCCGACCAGCAGCATCAAAAGGCTTAGCACGGTCGCAAACACCGGCCGTCGAATGCAGAGTTCGGAAAGTACCATGTCGCTTAGCTCCCTGCCTGGGTCTGTTCGCTGAAGACAACATTGACGCTTGCGCCGTTGCGTAGGCGGGCTTGCCCCGCGGTGACGACGACAGATCCTGGCGAAAGGCCATCGACTTGCGCCGCTCCCAACATACGTCTGCTGACGGTCACTTTGGTTTCGCGAACTTTTCCGTCGGTCACCGTCCAGACGAAGTGGTCTTGCCCGCGCGCCACGATCGCAGCCTCCGGCACTGTGACGGCCTGCCGCTCGTCCTGGCCCTTCAGCATGATCCGGGCGAATAGCCCGGGGCGCAGGACGAGATCGGGATTGATGAGCCGTGCCAGTATGCTGAGAGAACGGCCGTTGACATCCAGCATGGGATCGATGGCATAAACGGTTGCCTCGAACATCTTGTCGGGAATCGCGTCTACCGAAATCTCGATCGTCTGGCCAATGGCGACCTTCTGAAGGTTCGCCTCGGGAATCTTGAAGGCGACCTTAAGAACGTCGATTTTTTCGAGATTGACGAGTGTGGAGCCGACACCGACATAGCTACCAACAGAGACGTTGCGAAATCCAACTACTCCATCGAAGGGCGCCACGACATTAAGCTTCGAAAGCTGTACCCTCTGTGAGTTGAGGAGCGCGTTCGCCGTGTTACGCTCGGCACGCGCCATGTCTAAGTCTTGGGTCGTGCCAACTCCGGTCTTTGCTAGCCGCTCAGTCCGCGCGTAGTTCACAGTGGCAAGGTCGAGACGAACCTTGGCTTCCTCCTCGCTGGCCTTGGCCAGGGTATTGTCAAAACTCAAAAGGGGGTCACCCGCCCTGACGGCCTGTCCCTCCTTCATTTGAATCACGGCGACGCGGCCAGATACCTCCGGTGCAAGCTGCACGCTTTCATCGGATTGTAGCGTGCCAATGGCGCTGATGTCGGTGGTGACTGGCACCTCGGTTGTTGGCGAAACCTCAACAGACAAGGCTTGTTGCGCACTTGCTCTTGTAGGAGTCACGGCGGTTGCTGAAAAGACCGCCATACGGTCAATCAACTTCCAATGCGTGCTCGCAGCGCCGCCTGCCGCCGCAACCATGGCCACTAAAGCTCCGTTTACCCACTTCATTTACACCTCGATTTTGCGCTGTACCATGAAGCGACTATGGTGAGTCACTTGTGGAAGGGTGAATTAAATTTTCGTAAGCACTTCGATTGTCTGTTGGGGACCTCAGTCTTGTGGGCGTGTTGCAGTCCAGTTGACACCGCCTTCGCTGCTGACAGTCATGGATTCACCACTCACGGACCCCGTGTAGCGCACGCCGCCAGCGGAAAAGCTGATGCCGGTGCCGTCCATCTTCGCCTCTGAAATGGCGTGCAACGTTCCACTATTGGTAAGTGTCCCTGAGAGCATCTGATAGTTCTGCGTCAGCGAGAGCTGACCTTCGCCGTGACTCCAGTCGCCAGCCACTTTCGCTGGGACCACCCATTTGAAAGCCCGGCAATAATTCTCGCATTTCTTTACGGCCTCGACCCGGTCATCCGGTTGCCAGTCACCCATATTGAAGCTCTTTGAAACGACTCGCGTCCCGGGCTTCATGTCCAGCAGAGCGGGGCGCAGACGAACATTCAGCTCGGGCAAAAGGAAAAGTGTAATCACCGACGCATCCGAGAAATCGGACTGAAAGATATCCTCTTCCGCAAACGTTGCGCGATTCGCAACGCCAGCTTCCTGAGCGTTACGCCGGGAAAGCGCGACCATGTCGGGATTGTACTCAATGCCATGAGCGCTAGCGCCTAGTTTGGCAACACTGACGACCGTGCGCCCGTCTCCGGACCCCAAATCAATGACATAATCGTTCTCCGTAATACCTGCCATTTCAAGCATACGATCAACCAAGGCCTGAGGGGTTGGTACCCAAATGACATCTTTTCCCTGTTGACCCACTTCAGGTGTATAGGTTGCACTTGAGGTTTGGGGGGCAGCTGTCTGTGTCAAGGCGTTTCCAAGTGGAATCATGGCGAACGTGCAAGCAAGAGCGATATTACGTAGCATCAACATGGCGGATCTCCTTGTCCGTCGGATTGGGGAGGGAACGTTGTAACCGAAGTGGTTGCGGCGAGGGGGCACTGCCGCGATCTCGCCTTTGACATAAAAGAAGCGGCGCTCCAGCTGCCAGCACGGCGAGGCCAATGAGGGACGCGATACCTGTGTATGCCAGGCTACCGTGAAGCATGTAGGCGCAGATGAGGCAGAAGATGATTGGCGTCAAAGGATATAGGGGCACAGAAAACGGCCGTTGGCGATCTGGCTCTCGCCAACGCAATACAAAAAGAGAGACCCCGATCAGTATTAGGAAAGCCCAAAAGACCGGCGCTGTGTAATCTACCATTGCCTGGAAGCCATCGCGGGTTCCGGCCCCTATACCGACGAGGGCAAGCGCGACACAAGCCTGCATGATCAGCCCGTTTGCGGGTGTCTCGCCTCTCTGGTTCCATTCGCCGACCCTTGGAAGCAGCGTGAGATCGCGGGCCATGGCGTAATACACCCGCCCACCAGTGAAGATCGTCGCATTCAAGGTCGAGACAGCTGCCACGATGACTGCAAGGGTGACGACCAAACCACCCGATGGCCCTACGGCTGTGCGCATCATATCGCTTGCCACTGCCTCCGAGGTGCGCAATCCCTCCAGACCCAGCACTGCAAGCATAGCGATACTAGCGGCTACGTAGAGTGATGTCAGAACGATGGTACCTAGGACCGCGTCAAATGCAGTTAGAGAGCCTTTGGGTTTGGATCGTTCATTGTGATGCGAGTTGGGCAAGTAAGCTCTCTCCGGCATATTGCGGATACTGTCGTTTCGGTGCCTATCGAGACGAGCGCTTTGGACATCGCTCTTCACGAGGGCAATTCAAGGGAAGGATATTGAACATGTGTCGCACAGTTGTGCCGTCGTCATGTATTTATGTATCAATTTGTATTGTGAACTCGGGACTATCTGCCACCTCAATTCTCTTACGTTTTACTGAGCCCTTAACGTTCAGTAACACCTCAAATACCGAACAGGACTTCTATCTTCGGATTGTGATTGGTCACGATGGGCACTTCGCCGGGACACTTTTTAAGTGCTCCTATCCGGGTATCTGTAGGCCATTCTACATTTTCTCCGATCTCGACGTTGATCGGACAATATTTTCTCTCATCTGAGGGGCAAAATCCTACGCCAAGCTCAATTTTCAAACCTGCCTGTGTTGGGGGGTGCGGATAAAAAGTTGGACTAATTTATACTGTTAGGCCAAGGCTTTCCCGATATTCGAGCGGACTTCGTGAGCCCAGTGATAATTTGATGCGTTTTTCATTGTACCATCGGATGTACGCATCGACCTCCCGGACAAACTGCTCAATTGTGATGGTCTTCCAGTCTCGAGGGTAGAAGAGTTCCGTTTTCAATCGGCCGAAGAAGCCTTCGCACGCTGCATTATCCTGTGAACAGCCCTTGCGGGACATTGAACGAACCAGCTTCGCATCGCTGATCCGACTGAGCCAGCCGGGCCAGCGATAATGCGCTCCACGATCCGAATGGATGATTGTCCCGCCTTCGGCATCGGTAACTGTCTTGATAGCGGCGTCCAGCATCGTGTTGACTAACCCCGCATCAGGTTGCGTTCCAATCGACCAACTGATCACCATCCCGTCGAAGCAATCTATGATAGGCGAGAGATACACTTTACCGGCTGGGATCTGGAATTCGGTGATGTCCGTGAGCCATTTCTCGTTCGGTATTTTCGCATGGAAGTCGCGATTGATCAGGTTCTCAGGCGCAGGACTGATTTCTCCCAAGTACGAGCCGAAACGCCGTCGCCGTGGTCTGGCGGCGACCAGGCGCTCCTGTTTCATCAATCGCTGCACAACCTTTTCCGAGATTGTCACACTCTGCCTGGCCAGAGACGCCTGCAGTCTACGATAGCCGTAGCAGCGATGGTTGCTTTCGAAGATTTCCGTCAGGTTGCGACGGATGGTGGCATACTTGTCTTCCAAGTTCGCTCGGGCGCGGTGGTAGAAGTAGGAGCTTCGCGCAATTCTCAACTGCACAAGCAGTTCCGGCAATCGATAGATATCTTTGAGGGCGTCAACCAGCTGTGTCTTCTCCCGATTACTCAGGAGCAGCAGATCGACGCCCAGGCCTTTTTTTAGGAGTTCATTGGCCTTCTTCAGCAGATCATGCTCGAGTTGCAATTGGCGGACATCGCGTTGGAGGGCCTCAAGCTGTCGCTCGAGTTCCTCGCGCTCAGGTGCCAGCGCAGAGGTTTTGCGGCGTTTCATCGATGAGGCAACCTCATGACCGAGTAACTCATTCCTCCAACTGTACAATGTTGGCCGGCATACGCCCAGCCGGTCGGCGACTTCCTGCGCACTCTCTTCTCCATTGCAAAGACCAAGGACCGCGACTTGCTTCAAGGCCTCGGGATAGGCCGGACGCCAGGATCGACCGGCCATCGAAGTCCTCGCCTCCGGAAATGCCTCTCGAACCCAGGCCGTCAGTGTCCCCCGACCTGGATAGCCCAACGCTCTCATCGTTGAAGAGATACAGCGATCGTGGGTGCGGTAGTGCTCAAGCGCAGCCTGCTTTTGGGCCTCGGAAAACTTCGGCGCGCGAGCCACACAACGAACGCGCAGGTCACGGTACTGCTCGTATTCGCGGTACCAGTTCCTCAGCGCATTCTTGGTCGGATAACCTAATTGGCGGATCGTCGCCTTAACCCGCTTGCCCAGCTTGATATAAAGCTCAACCGCGCGAATTCTGTCTGCATGGGAATACATGAACTACCTCCTGGTGGTCCAAGTTTTCGTCCGCATCCCCTTGATTGCCGCTGAGAACTGACCCGGGGGGTTGGTTTTCATGCAGAACTGGGCCGGATATGGAGTGATGAGGTGGATGACCAACTTCATCTGGACGCCAGTCCGTTATCGCAATGTGATCGGCATCCTTAAGAACCCTTTCTACGCCAGCGTCTACGTCTATGGAAAGTGCGAGACGCCCACTGACATCGTTGATGGACGAGCCACGCCACAGTTACGGGCACGGCAAGCCGCCGGGCATCTGGGAGGTGATGGTCAGGGATCACCACGAGGGCTACATCAGCTGGGACGAGTACGAACCCAACCAACAGCAACTGGCGCTCAATAACTATCGCCGCTCGGGCGGGACTAAATCGGGTCACGGGGCAAAGCGCTATTATCGGGGCTCCGAAGCTGCGGAAGGTGTGGGCGGCGACTGAGTGTTGCCTATAGGGGCAATCCACAAAGTCCAGTCTATCGCTGCTACAAGCAGAATCTGATGATGGGCGCCCGGTGCATGACCTTCGGCGAGACGCCATAGACGCGACGCGAACGGCTTGGGCTGTCGACAAGCCACCACCGACAAAGCCATTTCCTCTCGACGCAAAGGTGTCAGTCGGGCATTCTTGTGGATGTTCATTCGGACCGATCCTGGAAAACTGTTGTGTGGTAACTCCAGTCTCCTAAATCCGCTCCGAATGGACAACCTACTGAAATCTCACATCTAGCCCGGCTTGGAAAGCCTGAATCCGTGGTTCGTGTCGGAGTCAGGTCACCACGGAGTTCAACGCCAAGGCCATTCCAACAACCACGACCAGGAGCAAGATGTCGGCGAACAATGCCTGAGCAATGCCGTGACTCGTGGACTGCAAACGGCTCAGGTAGTCTTCTCGGAAATTTTCCATAACTGTTTCCTCTCGAAATACACAACCCGCCGACGAAGCGATGGCGGTTTGCGCTGCTGCTCCATTTCGACTGAGGAAAGTTACCGTGAGGGTGTCGCGAAAATTTCGCAGCGCAGATCCAAATTGTAACCAAGTGTAACAGATTGAGTTGGTGCGGAGTAAATCGCTGTCAATTCTGCGATTCACGTCCGCTTACTCCCGCCGCAATACGTCAGGCCATATGCGACACGAGCGAAGAACGACTGAACTGATGGGGTTGTCTAATCGCAGCCGGGGCGTCAAGATTGAATTTCTCTGAAGATCGCTGCCGGGTCGATCGATCCAATCTGAGAGAGCAAGAGCAAGCTTAAGCCTTTGAAGATTGGTGAGGTGCAAATGGTGTGATGCGAACGGTCGAACCGGGATATGGAAACCCGCCATTGGGGTGATGTGCTCAATAGCTCGTGGGAGTGGTATGGGACCAGATCTGCGGAATTCATCAGGGCCAGCGGCATTTAACGGCCGCGTTCAAAGGCCGTATACATGCCTGCACCCAACCAAGTCGTTGCCGCACCAAAAGGCCTTGCCGAGCGGAGGCCGTCCATACATGCTCCCCGTTTCACCGGACAAGTCGGCTAGATTGATTTAGCCCTGATGAACTGCCGCGGGGAAGCCATCTTGAGCGCTGAATGTGGATGGATTTCGTTGTAGTCCTCGATCCATCCGTCGATGAGCCGAAGCACCGTTTCGGCGTCCGGTAGTGCAGAGATTCTGGTGTAATCCCGCTTCAGGGTTTTGACGAAGGCTTCTGACATGCCGTTGGACTGCGGACTGGCCACCGGCGTGAAGCAGGGGTCAGATTGAGGGCCTGGGCAAACAGCCTCGTATCCCTCGCGGTGTAAGCCGAACCATTGTCCGGCAGATGCTCGATTGCATGCGGGGCTCGGGTTCCGTTGAAGCGTTTTTTCGACCGCCTCCAGCATCATATCGCGCACGTCCGAGCCGGAGATGCCCGCATTGGCAACTGCCATCCAGGCAATGATCTCGCGGGCAAAAGCGTCGATGATGAAGGCTAGACAAATAACCTCACCATTCCAGCAAGTGAAATCCACACCGTCGGAACACCAGCGCAGGTTTGAGCGCATGACCATGACCTTGCCGTCATGGATGCGGCCCTCGCGAACAGCCGTATGCTTCTCCAGCAACATTGCGTGGTTGTCCATGATGCGCTGAACCCGCTTGGCGTTGACGACAGGCTTATCGGCGGCTCGCCTTTCGCGATTGAGGAGCGCGGCGACCGCCGATAGCCATAGGTCGGCCTTTGATCCACCAGCCTGAGGATGATCGGCAGAAGCTCTGCATCCTCGACTTTGTTATAACGTCCGCGTGGCGTTGATCTGCCTCTCAGCCGCTCGACGAGTTTGGAACGGGAGACGCCCAGCGTGTTTGCGACAGTCTTCATCGGGAACCGTCCTTCGGCAACAAGATCGGCCGCGATAGCCGTTTTTTGAGTCCGCTTTGGAAAGGGCTTCGCGGAGGATTTCGACCCCCATCGTCTTGCGAGCGAGCATGCGCTCCAGCTCGCGGACGCGATCTTCCAGCTTCTTCACTTCCGAATTGCTAACAACTGGCTCGTCAGAATCCACGGCTGAAGCACCTCCCTCGCTCAAGAGCTGTCTCAAGTCTGTGCTTGAGCCTTTCTGCTTATGCCGACTGTCAGGTCGAATTGGGGTGCAGTTCAATCCTAACTGTCAGTACCGGAGCAATACTCCCCAATAGTGCCGTTTGAATCTTCCCCAGGTGCTGCGTCCGCCGGTCTTTCGGGG
>NZ_JBAKFW010000021.1:0-38787 GCF_036888815.1 Agrobacterium sp. CCNWLW155 | reverse complement strand
GCGTATGCGTATGCTTGGCTTTGCTGGCATTGTGCCTCTCCGTCCGTTTGGAAGG
Source organism: Agrobacterium sp. CCNWLW155 (assembly GCF_036888815.1). Taxonomy (NCBI): domain Bacteria; kingdom Pseudomonadati; phylum Pseudomonadota; class Alphaproteobacteria; order Hyphomicrobiales; family Rhizobiaceae; genus Agrobacterium; species Agrobacterium sp. CCNWLW155. Next base: position 38,732 of record NZ_JBAKFW010000021.1, on the reverse strand, counting down.
CCGCACCTGCCTGCGCAGGCGAAGGTGCGGAAATCAAAAGCGGACGCGTCAGGCGGCGCGCTGCAAACGGCGCTGGTGCACTTCATCGCGAGCGGACTTAAAGCAGGAGTCGACTTCGCTCTGGCTGAATTGCAGGAGCATGGTTTCCTGCGTGCAGTTGTCGCCCTGCTCGACGATGTAATCCGCCATTTCCGAGATTAGGCGCTTATTCTCGCCCTTGTTGGTTCTGCTGGTCTTCATGCCGGTTTCTCCATCCTGTTTGAGATGGCCGGGCGACATTTCATTTCGAGGGGAATGCGCCCGGCCGTTGGTTCCCGTTCCGCCGAGGGGTTCAACGGGTGGGATGGCGGCAAGGTAGTTTCAGACTACGCCGGTTGTCAACGGCAAAACGTAGTTTTCAGCTACGTGAATTTTTCGCTGGACTCAGTCTGTGAGTTGAGTCGTATATAAGAACAGACCGTGAACGAGGGAGAAAATTTATGGTTACGTACTTCGTCGTCCAGACTTTCCAGCGTGGAAAAAAAGGCGCGCTAATTCCTGATATCCCGCGCCCGGCGCGTGACCTGCTCCATTGCGAGCGCGTTGCTGAGAAGCTTGCTGAGAGAAGCGCCGGCGTCGTCGCGTTCTCACGAACGGGCGACCCGGAATCCGATGATTGGGAAGATGCGAAGATTATCTCACAATACGGAGAGACGCCGAGCGAGTTGCTGGCGCTCGCCAACTAGCGCGCGTCATAGCGTCCGACGACGCGATGGCAGATAGGCCATTCTTGGCGAAACTCGGTAAACTCGCGCATTGGGTTCCATTGTTGCAGGAACCATTCTCGATCATTCCAGCCGTTGAGCTGCTTCACGATTGCCTCAACATCGCCGCCATGCGGCGGTGTGTGATAAAGGATCACGTTCTTTTCTCGGGACGGCGGAAGATGCGGATTAACAAGGGCCATGTCTCCCGCACGGAAGGCCGGCACCATTGATTCCCCAGCTATCAGCAGGCCGTACCCACCCCTTACGCTCTCAAGCTCGGCCGGTCGCTTGACATAATCCACAGCATCGAACGTCACAATTACATGTCCGTCGCCACCTTGAGCGGCCGCGAACACTGGCATTTTTTCCACGCCTACCAGCTCTGTTCCGGGGATAATTTTCACACGTTGCGTGGGTGTCGCGCGATCACGCTTTATTGGCTCTGGATCGTCGCCGCTGCGGCTCAAAAGCCAGCTCTCCGTTATTCCAAGAAATTCACAAAGCGCTGGAATCTTTGCCGCTTCGGGCCGCGTTTGATTGTTCTCCCAAGTGGAAACACTCACGCGGTTTATCTTCAGGAAGTCGGCAACATCCTGCTGGGTGAGACCTTTGGCGGTGCGGGCGTAACGAATGCGTGAACCGATGGTATCCATGGCCCATTTGTAGTCTTTGCTTACCATTTTGCAGCTACGAACTCTCTTGACAGAAATCGTAGTCTTAAACTACGTTCCGCGACATGATTGATGTTGTCCGAAAAGGGGCCGAAAAGGCCGGCGGCGTTGTCTCTCTGGCTCGTGAGCTTGGGATTAAGCACCCGTCCTTGTATCGCTGGCCGCGCGTTCCTGCGGGGCGCGTGCTCGCTTTCGAGCGGATAACCGGGATTTCCCGTCATGAAATTCGGCCTGACGTGTATGGGCCAGAGGAGAGCGTGAAATGATCGCTCTTGTTGTGTTTTCGCGCGGCCAATCCTCTCGGCCTGCTGCGATCCGCGCCGGGTTCGCTTGGCATCTTGGGTAATCGAGCGAAACCCGGCGCGCTGTTCTCTGTGTCATCTGCGTACTGGCTCCCCTGAGAGCTTCGACAATCTGACCGGCAAGTTATCGCGCGGGCGTCTGCCGTTCACTGAATCTTTTGCCTGAAATTTTTCATTGCAATCTCTCTGGAGGTCTGATGCGCCCCTTTTCCGAAGAAGCTTACGCGGGACTGAAACGCGCTGTTGAAGTCGGCCTTAAACTCGCTGGCGGTAATAAGCTCGTCGCTTACATGACGCGCGTTAATGGCTCGATGCTAACCCGCTACGGCTCGTCCAGTGCCGAACATCATGAGCTATTCATGCCTGTTGATGTCGCCATTGATCTCGACACCGCCGCAAAGCATCCGGTCATAACCGGCAAGATGGCTGAAATTCTCGGCTTTCATCTTGTACCAAAGAGCGGCTTGCCCGGCGCGCGGCGTGTTACCGATGGCGATGCCGTCGATATCATGAGCGAGGCCATGGACCTCGTCCGCGCCATCCAGTCGGCCCGCGCCGATGGCCGTATCTGCGAGGCTGACGGCAAGAAAATCCTTGCCGAAATTGCCGAGTTGGAACGCGAGCTGCATGAGCTTGCCGCGAACATTCGGGAGGGCTGATTATGAACGTCCGTCCACCGTCTCCGCACCTTGTCCAGCCGCTCATCGAGCGCCCGATTTCCGACCGCGACAGGTCATTCCTCCGCATGGTGAAAAACGCTGGCGGCCGCATCCAGCTAGTCCGGTTGCATGACCGCAAGTGCGCGGAGGCCTGTGAAAACGCTGGGTATGTTCTCATTCGTGAAGAAAGCCGCTGCAAGGTGGTTCTTCTGACGGCGCGCGGGCAAGCCTACCTGCGAAAAATCATGGGGGCGCACTGATGGGCAAGAAGTCGCTTCATCATCCGCCGCCAATTGCGGACAAGGTCGCCACCATGACCCGCTTTGATGCCCTGCCAGTTGAGGTTCGCCGCGCCATTTCCCTTGACGCGGCTTTTCAAATTCATCCGCAGGCCGCTGAAAAACGACTAGGCCGCGGTATCTCGCCAAAACGGTGCGCTGAAATCCTTATCGAGAACGATCCGCACCGGCCGCGCCGGGCAGGGGGTGGCCGATGACAGGTCTAATTCTTGATGCCCGCCAAGAGGCGGCAAATGGCATCTATCAGGTTCTCGACCCACTTTCGAAAGACGACTTCGACGCATTGCGGGAATCGATTGAGCAAAATGGCGTCTTGGTGCCGGTCGAGTATGACGAAAACGGTCATATCCTCGACGGCCATCATCGCGTTGCCATCTGCAAATCGTTGGGCATTACCGAGTGGCCGCGCTTCGTTCGCAAGGGCTTATCGGAGGAGGAAAAGCGGTCTTTCGCCCGTTCGATCAACTTCGCCCGGCGTCATCTCGATACGAAGCAAAAGCAGAAGGTCATTCAGGCGCAGCTCAAGGACACGCCTTCGGCCTCGAACCGCGCTATCGCGGCTAAGCTGGGCGTCGATCACAAGACGGTCGCCGGCGTTCGCACCCGGCTGGAAGTAACCGGGGAAATTCCCCGGTTCGAGCGGACAGTGGGCGCAGATGGAAAAGAGCGCCGCAAGCCAATCCAGACAATGTTCATGCCGGAACGGGAAAACATTTCGGAAATGAAACTTGTCCTTAAGGCCGTCGAGAGCAGGGAGCATATTGAAAAGGTCGCATCCTATCTCGGGCAGCTGAAAACAAATGAACCGCCCGCAGACACGGTTTCCGCGCCTGCCGTAATCGAGCCGCCCAGGTCGAACCTTCGGGCGGCTGTTGGAACTGCCAGCGCCACCAAAGAAGAGCGCGGGCCGAACCTGTACGAGACGCCGCCTGAAGCAATGTTCACGCTGCTGGCTCTGGAGGAATTCTCGTCAACCGTCATTGAGCCTGCCTGCGGTCGCGGGGCCATTGTCCGCATGTTGGAGGCGTTCAACTACGGTGTGGTGCTGTCCGATCTGCACGATTACGGCACGACCAACAAGGAAGGCAGCAAGCAAGACGTCCGGGATTTCATGGCCTCGCAGCCGGCAGATTTTGGCTCCTATGACATCGTGACAAACCCACCTTATGGCGGGATCATGAATGCATTCATCGCCCACGCGCTGCGCGTTCATCAACCCCGCAAAATGGCGTTGCTTCTCAATTGGAATGCCTATTCCGGCTTCGCAGACGAGGACCGCAATTTCATTCTGGATGCTTGCCCGCCCGCCCGCATCTATCAATTCAAGCGCCGCCTTCCAATGATGCATCGTGACGGCTGGGACGGCAACATTGCCAGCAGCCGAATGAATACGGCTTGGTTCGTTTGGGAAATGCAGGAAGACGGCACGTATGGTTTTCAGACCATCGTTCGCCGCGTTGACTGGCAAGACTATATGCCGGTTGAAAAATTGCTGCCCGCCAATAGCACCCTCCAGCTGGAAGGGATGGCGAATGGCTGACCGGCAGGAAACGGAACAGGAGTTCGTTGCCAAGCTCCGATACATCGCAGAACGGCTGCGGGGCGACCGTTGGTTTTTGGAAACCGACGACACCGGCGTGCACCTGATTAGCGCGCGGTCCTCGGACGGCGAAATGATCGTCATTGCCACATTCCATCCGGCCGCCATCAAAAGTGAGATTGACCTTGTGGGCCGCGCGGTCGAGCTGCTGACGCTGTTCCTAAGTGTCGGAGAGCGGGCGGCGAGAACGATAGCGAAACTAAAGGCTGCAGCGTCTGGCCCTGATTACACCACGGCCGCCTCTATCGCGATCTCGAACCCGACATTCTGGCGCTTTCTGGAAACGCGCGGGGCAGGTGGTCCCGTGCGCGACAAGACGGCCGCTGACACCCGGCTGAAATCGATCCTGAATTTCGAATCCAAGAAAGACCTGAACAAGCCCGGCCGTGCGCGCGATGCGTGGCGGCGGCTCGACAAAGATTTTCGCGAATGGAAAGGGGGTGCGCCGCGATGAGTAGGCCACAAAAACAATCGTCCAGAGTGTGGCGCTGGCGGCGGGCAATCGGGGAATCCGACCTGCCGGCGACGACACGCGATATTCTCCGTGTTCTGTCCGAATTCATGGGTGAAAACGGCGATAGCTGCTTTCCGTCCGTCTCGGACGTGTCCCAGAAGAGCGGCCGCGACCGGAAAACCGTGCGGGAACACCTGTCATTAGCTGAAAACCGGGGCTGGCTGGTCGTTGAATCGGCCGGGTTTAGCGGCCCGCAACATGCTCGCAAGGCTTATGTCGCGCGCTGGCCTGACGGCCATAACGAAACCGGGATTCCGAGTCCGGAATTTGATGGTTCCGCGCCGGTGACAGATGGGGAGTATTTACCCGGCAGTGGGGGCGATGTTCCCTCCCTAGATGGCGTGGATTTCCCCACGTATAATACCTCTCCACAAACCTCTCCAAATAACTCTCCAGAAAAGAACGCAGGCGCGGGGGCGCGGAGCGTGTTGGATCGGGTGAAAATCCGTCGCCAGTTCCTCAGGTGGCTCCCGTCGATACCGGGCTATGAGAACCATAGCGATGCTTCGGCGCGTGCGGAGTGGTTGAAGCTTTCGGACAGTGAGCGCCGAGAGTGCATCCGGTTGACGCCGGCCTATGTTCGGTGGATCGGCAAGGGTGCAATGCCTAGCCCGGCGAACATCCTGCGTGACAGGGCTTGGGAAAAGTTGCCTTCGACGGTGACGGCCGCAAAGCCCGAATTGATCGAAGCAAAATCGTTCAGCCCGCTATGGATGACGACGCGGTTTTCCATGCTTCTCCAGCCGCCGACAGGCTCAATTGTCATCACGGCTTTTGATCGCGGCCGCATCGCCAACGGCATGAAAACCGAGGACGAGACGCGCCGGGAAAAGCTTGCGGCCCACGGCTGGCCGGCCGTCAACGAAATGATGGCAGATATGCGGGCGGGCAAACCATACCTCTGCCCGGCCGTCCTGGAGGAGCTTTCGTCAGAGCTTAAATCCGTGAAGCGCGACAGCGATCTATTCGCGGCGTGGGCGCGGCTGCATGACAGGCGCGGCTGGCCCTTCTTCACCTTCACGCCGAATTACGTTCCGCTTCCAGCGGTTGACCTCGGCATTACCGATCTCAACGCGGCCGTTGATGCCGCGATGGAAAATTTCGAAACGCTTATCAGCAAGGTTTGATTGAATGCCAAACAAGGTTTCAGGGGCGCGGGCGGGGGCTTGTGCCAGTGATGGTGTCGAGCCGTCGCAATGGTCGAAAAACAGAATGACGAGGGCGCTTCGCCTGTCGATGGCGCAGCTCTCAGCCGCGTCCGCAAAGGTGGTCGCGGAGCGCGAAAAGGAGGCGCGATGGTACTGTTTGGCTGTGCATGGCGGTCATGAGTTCGCTGTGGAAAAAAGAATTTCTGATGCCGGCGTTGAAATTTTTGTGCCGCAGGAAAGCTGGGTGACGATCAAGAAAGGGCATAAAATCGAGGGCAAAAGCGTGCTGCTGCCCGGTTATGCGCTCGTTCGGATTGTTCCTTCAGCCGCAGCTTTTCAGGGCTTGCTAAAGCAAAAAAGCGTCTTTGGTTTTGTCGGTCGCGATGCTTGCTACCACATTGTGCGTGATGTCGATGTGGCTGTTCTGAAAGGGATTTCCGACAGAAACGAAGTTTCCCGTATGCCTGTCGACAGGACAATTGGGCAGGGCAGCAGGGCGACTATCACACACGGTCATTTCGCTGGCCATGAATGCATTGTTGTCCAAGTCATGAGCGGTCGCACGCCTCGGGCACGGGTAAGGGTTGAGGCGTTCGGGGGTGGAATGGGTGACGTCACTATGGCTCTTGCATTTCTGAAAAAGCTGTGAGAGTCATTCGCTAACGGACACTTCGGATTCGCCACCCTCATATGCCAGCGCCAGACGCTGCCAGAGTTGACCGGAACGGTCACAGGGAACAGGCGGTTCGGAACCCAGCCTTGCCGGCCTCGCTCATGAGGCACAGAGACAAGGCCAGTGCGATAGCTATGTTTAAGAGGCGACCCTAACCCGGTCGCCTTTTTGCATTCTAGGTTATGGGCAAAGATCAAAGATCAGACGAGGCGCGCGAGTGGCGCGGCTGGTATCAGCTCGCGCGTTGGAAACGTACCCGCAAGCATCAGCTGTCGATTGAACCGCTTTGCCGTATGTGCCGGCTGCAAGGCCGCATCACTGTTGCCACGGTCTGCGACCACGTCGAGCGACACAACGGCAACCCCGACAAGTTTTGGAACGGGCCTTTCCAGTCGCTGTGCAAGACGCACCACGATGCGACAAAGCAGGCCGAAGAACATCGCGGCTTCTCGACCGCGACCGGCTTGGATGGCTGGCCAATGGACCCGCGACACCCCGCAAACCGCTGACAGACCGGCCGATCAAGGCCGAGGCCGAAACGTTGCAAAAATGTCACAGGAGGGGGGGGAGGGGGGTCAAAAGTCAAAAGGCACCTCGACCGCACACCGGCGTCCACCATTTCTTTGCAGAAAGTGGAAATTGGAGACAAAAAGCCACTTTTATCAGAGGGTTAGACCATGAAGGGCCGTAAGCCTGTGTCTGAAAATGTCGTGCCTATGACCGAAAACGGCGAGGCAAAAGGCGCGAATTTCGAGGCCAGAGCGGCGCAACGATCTCGCGAACTGAAGCCGGAAGCCCTTCCGTTCACGGTTTCTGCCATTTGGGACCGGATCGCGCTCCCTCTCTGCGATCCTCGCAAGAACCGCCTGACGGAATCGAACGTCTACATGTTCGAGCAGCTTTGCTGGACGATTGAGCGCCACGAACGATTGCGGCTCAAGCTCGACGCCGGCGAGACCTACGAAAGCGAGACGCGGAACGGCGTCCAGATAAAGAACCTGCCGGAAGTCAGCCAGTACAACGAAACATGGCGGCAAATCCGCTCCCTCGCCAGTGATTTCGGCATGACGCCGGCCGCCGAACGCGGCCTGCAAGCGTCTGGCCAGATGGGTTTCAATTTTGACGATGACGGCGACGACTTCGATTGACTTGTTTCCTGTCGATGAAATCCCGGCTCCCGACTATGACGCGGACCCGGTAACGGCATGGGCGGCAGATGTCCTGCTTGGCAACATTGTGGCCGGCCCGCATGTCCGAAACCAGTGCGCCCGCCATCTCCGCGACCTTCGCGACGGCCCGGCGCGCGGCCTGCTTTGGGACGTTGCAGCGGCAAAGAAGGTCATTGACTGGTTCGGCCGCAACCTTCGCCTGAAGGACGGCAAGTTTCAGGGAAAGAAGTTTATCCCGCATCCAAGCCAAGCGTTCCGTATCGGTTCGCTGTTCGGCTGGAAGTGGGCCGATACCGGACTTCGTCGTTTCAGGCGTTTTTACGATGAAGAGGGCAAGGGGAACGGCAAATCCCCGATGCTGGCCGGTATCGGTCTTTACATGATGATGAACGACGGCGAGGCAGCAGCGGAGGTTTACGCTGCCGCCTCAAAGAAGGAACAGGCGCAGGTTCTGTTTCAAGATGCCGTCTCGATGCGCAATCAGTCCGCTCGGTTGTCTAAGCGCTCGACCACTCAGGGAGAAAACCCTGTCTGGCAGATTACCTATGTTGGTTCGCGAGGTGACAAGCGATACTTCAAACCCATTTCCGCTGACGCTGGCCAATCTGGTCCGCGCCCTCATTGCGGGCTATGTGACGAGGTGCACGAACATAAGAACCGGGATGTCATTGATCTCCTAGAGGCTGGTTTCAAGTTCCGTACCCAGCCGCTTCTTATCATGGCGACAAACTCCGGTTCGGATCGCAAATCTATCTGCTGGGAAGAGCATCAGCATGCCGTAAACGTCGCCGCAGGCATCGTCGAGGACGATACCGAGTTCACGTTCGTTTGCGCCCTTGATGAAGGCGATGATTGGGAAACCGATCCATCATGCTGGGTCAAGGTCAACCCGCTTCTCGGGTCGACCATTGATGAAACCTACCTCGCCGGCCGTGTTGCCATGGCGCAGAAAATTCCCGGCAAGCGAAATACTATTGCCCGCCTGCATTTCTGCGAGTGGACGCAATCGGTCAACGCGGCAATCAAGCGCGAAGCGTGGATGAAATGCCAGAAGCCTATTGATCTGGCCGAGCTGGTTGAGAAGGGCTATCCCTGCTACGGCGGTCTTGACCTGTCCAGAACGCGAGATTTTACGGCGCTTACTCTGATTTGGGTTCTCGACAAGACCAAGGATGCGGAGAAATTCGTGTCGAAAACTTGGTTCTGGACGCCGGAAGATACTCTTGAGGATCGGGCGAACACCGACCAAGCGCCCTATGTGACTTGGAGCAAGCAAGGCCACATCGAGGCAGTTCCGGGCCAGCGTCTGAAATATTCCTGGCTGGCTAAAGCAATTGCGGCGATCTGTGCCAAGTACGAACCGCTGGAAATTGGCGGCGACCAATACGGGCTTGAGCAGCTTCAAGAGCATCTGACCGAGGACGGCGTTTCTTTGCCGATCACGATCCATCCGCAGGGTTTCCAGAAGCGCGTTCTTGAGCGTGATGAAGACGCGCCGGAAGGCCAAAAGGAAATCTACCTCTGGATGCCCCACAGCATCAACATGCTGGAAAACGTTCTTTACGAGGAACGAATTCAGATCGACCCAAACCCAATGCTCGATTCCTGCGCGGCCAGTGTCGTTTTCGCTGAGAACAGGACCGGGCATCGCATGTTCGACAAGGAAAACGCCTTCGGCCGAATTGACGGCATGGTTTCGAAAGCCATGGCCGTTGGTATGGCCTTCTGCCGCGAGCGGCCCGGCGAAAACCTTGACGACTTCCTCTCTAACCCCGTGATGGTAGGTGTTTAATGGCCGGGAAAAAGAAGCGGGGCAGCGCCACCGCGCCATCCAACATGACGCAAGACCAGCTGATTGCCAAACAACAGCGGTTGAACCTGAAGGAGGGTGCCGGCTGGGCCGCCGCGTTCGGTATGAGCAATCATGCCGGCAAGACTGTGACCCTCAACACCGCCATGCAGCTCGCCACGGTCTGGTCATGTGTCCGACTGACGGCGCAGGCGGTTTCCTGTCTTCCGCTTTCGATTTACGAGAAACGCGGCAATGACGACCGCGTGAAAATCGATACCGACGATAGTCTTGTCGAGGTGTTGTGCGACAGCCCGAACGAAGATCAAACGCCGCTCGAATTTTGGGAAACCATGGTCGCGTGGATGATGACAACCGGGAACGGGTATGCGGAAAAGGTCGAAATCGGCACCCGTTTGAGCGCTTTGCAGCCATTGCCAAGCACCCATTGCGAGCCGATCCGAGACGCGGAAAACGTCCTGAAATACACCTTCAATGATCGCGGCAAGACAGAAGTGCTACCGCGCGACAAGGTGTTTCACCTGAAAGGCTTTGGATTCGGCGGTGACGTTGGCTTATCGCCAATCCGGTTCGGCTCTCAGGCTTTCGGTTCCGCCATCGCCATTGATGAGGCGGCCGGCCGATTGTTCGGAAAGGGTTTGCAGGCCAGTGGCGTTCTATCATCGGATAAGGTTCTGGACGGAAAGCAGCGTGAAGACCTCGGCAAGATCATGGAAAAGTTCGTCGGCTCCTCGAACGCCGGCAAACTGATGATCCTTGAAGCCGGCCTGAAGTATGACCGGCTTTCGCTCTCGCCTGTCGATGCGCAGATGCTCGAAAACAAGCGCTTTTCCGTCGAGGAAATCTGCCGCTGGTTCGGGGTGCCTCCAATCATCATTGGCCATGCCGCTCAAGGCCAAACCATGTGGGGCAGCGGCGTTGAACAAATCCTCCTGGCATGGCTGACGCTCGGCATTGATCCGCTCTGTGACCGGATCGAGGCGCGCATCAAAAAGCAGCTTATTCGGCCGACCGGCAATCGCCGCCGCTATGCCGAGTTCAACCGCGAAGCGCTCTTGCAGATGGATAGCGCGGCAAAGGCCGCCTTCCTCTCGACCATGACGCAAAACGGCCTGATGACCCGCAACGAAGGCCGCGCAAAGCTCAACCTTCCGCGTGTCGAAGGCGGCGATGAGCTGACGGCACAAACTAATCTGGCGCCATTGAAGGCGTTGGGCTCAGCGAGCGACGGAAACGCGGCCCGCGCTGCATTGCGCGCGTGGTTACAAAACGAGACAGAAAAGGCGGCAGCATGACACTTCGTGCACTTCCAAGCGCAGCTATCGGCGTTCGGCCGGGCCTGCAATCCAAGGTCACGGCCCGCGCGCTGGAGACATGGAACCCGGATATTCGGCAGGCCGCCGAGTCCGAGGACAATACGATTTCCATTCTCGATGTGATCGGGGCGGACTATTGGGGCGAGGGCGTGACGGCAAAACGGATTGCCGCAGCTCTCCGTGCCATCGGCAACAAGGATGTTGTCGTCAACATCAACTCGCCGGGCGGCAACTATTTCGAGGGGCTGGCGATCTACAACACCCTGCGCGAACACAAAGGCAAGGTGACAGTCAAAATCCTCGGGGTTGCCGCCTCGGCCGCGTCCGTCATCGCCATGGCGGGCGACGAAATCCAGATTGCCCGCGCGGGCTTCCTGATGATCCATAACGCGTGGGTGGTTGCCTCGGGCGACCGCCACCAGCTGCGCGAGGTCGCAGATTTTCTGGAGCCGTTCGACGCGGCGGCCGTAGATATCTACGTGGCGCGCTCCGGTATGGACAGCGCCGAGGTCGCCAAGATGCTCGACCGAGAAACATGGATCGGAGGCGCGGAGGCCGTTGAGAAGCGTTTTGCCGACGCTTTGCTTTCTTCCGACGAGGTTGCGGCATCGCCGCAAAACTCGGTTCGCGGCAAGGCTTTTGTCGCCGCGCATCGGGTGGATGATCTTCTCGCCCAACTGAACGTACCGCGATCTGAGCGGCGCGAACTCATACAGGCGCTGAAAGGGGGTACGCACGACGCTACCCTATCCAGCATGCGTGACGCTGCTGTTTTGCACGGGGTCGAAGACCTCCTTTCACAAATCAACGAACTCAAAAAGTCCGCCTGACAGGCTCGGACAAGAGGAAAATATCATGAAAAAATTCGCAATTGTTTGCGGAGCGATCGCGCTTGCCTTCTTCGCTGCCGCCCTGTTCGCCGCGCCTTCGACGGGCCACATGTTTCACGCCATGGCATCCAGCGCAGCACCCGCGCCCACCATGGCGATGATTGCCCTTGTCGGGGCGCACCCGGCAATGCGCAAAGCATCCATGCCGTCCTTTCCGGCCGCGTTGCTGATGGCATCCGTTCCCGGCTCTATCATCGGCTCTGTCCGTAACGAGGCGCAGAACATCGAAAAGCTTTTGGCTGATGTCAAGAACAGCCTGAAGGAAGTGACGGACGGCGTAAAGCAGACCGCCGAGGAAGCCTTGAAACAGGCAAAGCAGTCTGGAACGGTGACAGACGAACTGAAGCAGCAGGCGGACAAGCTGCTGCTGACGCAGTCCAAGCTTTCCGACGCCCACGACAAGCTGACGGAAAAGGTTGAACAGCTCTCAACCCGCAATACCGATCTGGAGCAGCGCCTCGCAACGCGCCGTGGTGGCGGTCAGGACGAGCCGAAATCCCTCGGCCAGATGGTGGCGGAGCACAATAGCGTCAAGCAGTTCGTTGAAAACGGCTCCAAGGGCGCGGTTGTCGTCACGCTCAATAACGCTATCACCACCTCGACCGGCTCGGCCGGCGCGCTGGTGACGCCGCAGCGTGACACGGAAATTGTCGGCCTGCCTCGCCGCCAGCTTTTCATTCGACAGCTCTTGCAGCAGGGTCGCACCACGCAAAACAGCGTCGAATACGCGCGTTTGAAGCAACGCGTTCTCGCGGCCGCCGCTGTAGCGGAAGGCCAGATGAAGCCGGAATCCAATCTGGTTTATGAGCCGGCCGACGCGAATGTGCGCACTATTGCTCACTGGATTCCTGTCTCCCGACAGGCGATGGACGATATCCCGCAGCTTCAGAGCGAGATTGATGGCGAGCTGCGCTATGGCCTCGATTTTGTCGAGGAAGCGCAGATCCTCAAGGGCGATGGCACGGGTCAGAACCTCCATGGTCTGGTTCCGCAGGCAACCGCGTTCGTTGCCCCGAATGGCATCACCATCGAAAGCAAGAACAAGGTCGATGTCCTTCGCCTTGCTATCCTTCAGGCATCGCTTGCCGAGTACCCGGCTGACGGCATCGTTCTCAATCCCGTCGATTGGGCCGATATCGAGCTGATGAAGGATGGCGAAAAGCGCTACCTGTTCGCCTCCATCGTCCAGATGATGGGGCCGCAGCTCTGGGGTCGCCCGGTGGTTTCGACCGCCGCGATGGATCAGGACGATTTCCTTGTCGGCGCTTTCGGCATGGCCGCTAAGGTTTGGGACCGCATGGATACCGAAGTCGCTATTTCCTCGGAAGACCGCGACAACTTCGTCAAGAACATGCTGACCGTCCGCGCGGAAAAGCGCCTGGCACTCGCCGTCAAGCGTCCCGGCGCTCTGGTGACGGGCGATTTCACGACCGCACTTGTGCCCTGATTTCATCGGCTCACGAAGGCGGGCGGCTCCGGTCGCCCGCTCTGTGAACCGATGGAGAAGAACCATGAAATTGAAAGCAGTACGCAGTAGCTTTGGAAAGCACGGCAATATCCGCCGTGGCGATATCATTGAGGTTGACGGTAAGCGAGAGGTCGAGGCGCTCACGGCCTCTGGGCTTTACGTCGAATACGACGAGAAAGCCGAAAGGCAGGCCAAAGAAGAACGCGAGGCAAAAGCACTCGCGGACGCCGAAGCGGCCAAGGCTGTCGAAGCGGAAAACCAGAAAGCCGGGAGCGCTCTGGCCGACAAGTTGGACGAGCTGGCGGCCGAAAACGCCACGCTCGTGCAAACCGTTGCGGATCGTGACGCCACAATCGTCGATCTGCGTAAGCAGCTCGATAAGCAGGCCGAAGAACTGGGGAAAATCCCCGGTCTCGAAAACGCCATCAAGGCAAAAGACGCCGCCATCGCCATTTTTGAGCAGCAGCTTTCTGCGCTCGACAGCAAGAATGGCGCGACGCCTGCGGATGATGGTTCGAGCAACGATACCGGCAAGAAACCAGCCGGCAAGAAGGACGGCAAATAATGAACCCTGATATCCGTGTCGTGGAAAAGCCGGAACCGATTGTGTCGCTCGATGACGCTCGCCGGCATCTGGCCGATTTGCCGGAAGAAGATGAGCCTTTTGTTGAGGGCCTTATCCTTGCGGCCACGACATGGATTGATGGCCCGACTGGTTGGCTCGGCCGCGCCCTCGGCGTCCAGACGCTGGAATTGGCCGTGCAGGACTTCTATTCAAGCGAGTGCGGCGGCATTCCATTGCCGTTTCCGCCAGTGCTTGACGTGATCTCGATCCAGTATCGAGGGGCGGACGGCACCTACCAGACGCTGCCAGCTTCGGACTACGAAACCGATATCGGCGGGGTCTACCCGGTTTCAGGCTCTTGGCCTTTTGTTTCCGGTCGCGGGGATAATGTCCTCATCCGCTTCAAAGTCGGGTGCGCCCGCAAGAATGATGCTGGCGTTTTCGTTAGCGACGTTCCCGAACCAATCCGTTTCGCTGTGCTGCTGCTGGTGGCTCACTGGTATCGGAACCGCGAGGCCGTAGTCATCGGCGCGGACGTTACCAATCTCCCTTTTGCGGTCGATGCGCTTTTGCAGCCGTACCGCGTCTATCGATAGGTGCATGATGGCAAGCGTCAGATTCATTTTGGACTTCGATTACAAGCCGGTTCGCGCCGTGACGGTCGAGTACAAAGCCGGCTGGGAAGGCACCGTAAAAAAAGATTGCGCCATGAAGGCGGTAGCGGCCGGGAAAGCGGTCTGGATTGGCGGCCGAACTAGGCCAGCAAAAAAGGCGGTTTCAGATGGCGGCGACCAGATCAGCGGGTGACTTGTTCCACCGCGTTGCTTTCGATGTCCGAGAGGAAGTCGATAGGGGCGATGGAGTCACAGTCGGAAATTGGGTGGAAAAGTTTCAGGTGAGGGCCGGTTTTACGCCATTACGTGGAGGTGAGGCCGTCTTGGCAGGCCGCCTACAGGGGCAGCAAACCCAAATTATCTACGTGCGTGCCTCCCGGAAAACTCTGGAAGTTAATGCCGATTGGCGCGTTCGGGATATCCGGTCGGGTATCTCGTACAACATTCGTGAAATAACCCGGACGCGCGACCGCCTTTGGCTAGATTTCCTTTGTCAGAGCGGGGTTGCGGACGGATGACGAAAATTCGGAACCTCGACCGCCTGAAGCGCAAACTCATGCAGCTGCCGGCCGTTGCGAAAGACCGCATCAGGGTTGCCATGGAACGGCAGGCAGATCGCATTGTCGCGATGATGAAAAGCCTTGTCCCGGTCGATGATGGAATCCTTAGGGATAGTATCGGCTGGACGTGGGGAAAGGCTCCGAAAGGGTCAATGGTTCTCGCGAAGGTCAAGGCAACGACTTCGGACGATATGACCCTCACAATTTACGCCGGCAACAGCGAGGCGTTCTATGCTCGGTGGGTCGAGTTTGGAACCGCGCGGCATGAAAACGGCGGCATGTTCGCTGGCACGCAGCACCCCGGAACGACAGCCCAGCCGTTCTTCTATGTGTCTTGGCGCTCCAACAAAAGGCGGGCGGTTCGTGCTGTACGCCGCGCCACCCGGCAGGCAATCAAGAAAGTGGCGGTAGGATCATGACGCTAGACGCTACTCACGAATTGCAAGTCGCAATTGTTTCAGCTTTGCGCGCAGACGCGTCCGTTACGGCGCTTGTCGGCAACCGGGTGTATGACCGGGTTCCGATGGAGGCCGGCAAAATCACGGCCGAGTTTCCTTACATTTCCTTCGGTCCTACTCAGGACGTTCCCGAGGATTTTGACTGCATCAACGCTTCGGAGCTGTTTATCCAGATTGATGCGTGGTCGCGTGATCCGGGTTTTGCCGAAGGTCGAAAAATCGCCAAGGCGATCAGGGAAGGACTTCACGAGCAAAGTCTTGCCCTTGCCGATAACGCGCTCGTTTATTTCGAGTTCGAAGGGCGGCGGGATATTCGTGCGCCTGATGGCCTGACGACGCAAATCGTCATGACCTTTCGAGCCGGGGTCGAAAACCACTAAACTCGTCAAACAGGAGGCCATTCATGGCACAGCCAACCACCATCAAGGGGGGTAAAATTCGCGTGCTTCTCGGAAACGACGCGAACCCTATCGTATATTCCGCGCCCTGCGGTTTTTCCCAGCGCTCGATTTCCTTTAGCAAGGGGCTTGAGGAACAGCAGATTCCCGACTGCGACAATCCCGATGAAGTGGACTGGCTTGGTCGCGATGCTGTTTCTTTGTCCATGTCGATCAGCGGCGAAGGCGTTCTGGCGGCTGAAAGCGTCGAAACTTGGCTGGACGCTTGGGAAAGCGTGGACTCGATTCCGGCGAAAGTCGAAATGGAATTTCCCGCCAAAACGATCACATGGACCGGGAAAATGCATGTGGAAACGCTGGAAGTCGGGGCGAACAACGGCCGCCGCGCCACCAACAACGTCTCCATGCAGAGTGACGGCAAGATGACGCGTGTTGTCACGCCGGCCGGTGGCTGATGCGTAGTGCCCGCATTGAGCTGGATTGGGGAGACGGAACGTATACGTTCCGTCTCGCTTGGGGGCAGCTGATCGAGCTTCAGGAAAAGTGTGATGCTGGCCCTTATGTCATCCTGCAGCGTCTCCAGACCGGGGCATGGCAAATGGAGGATATCAGCAATGTTATCCGTCTTGGCCTTATAGGCGGCGGGATGACGGCCGTTGACGCTTTGAAAAAGACGCGCGCGTACGTCGAGGCCTTCCCGCCAATGGACAATCTGTTGCCCGCCCAGGGTATACTTGCGGCGGCTCTTATGGGTGCGCCGGATGAGACAGTGGGGGAGGCCGACGCGGCAATTCCAAAGGAAAACAGCTCGACGCCCTCCCAAACGGAAAGCTGAGAATTGCCGCGATCTACGGGACAGGCGCGGTAATGGGGTTCACCCCAGCCGAATGCGACGAAATGTCCGTTTGGGCCTTCATGGCGGCCGTGGATGGGTACGTCGAAGCGCATTCCACGGATGACGGCAGCTTGACCACTCAAGAGGTCGATGAATTGTGGGATTGGATACAGGAAGGCGAGGGACTATCGCCATAGTCCGTTATCTTCCGGTTCATTCGTCCCTTCATACTCTCGACCAGCGATCATCATAGGTATGGACGCTAGGAACATGACCACGCCGGCGATGATGACGGCGTGGTACAGCGTCACGTCTGGAACCTCGGTTAGCCCGGTTCCCCTCAGTGATTTCAGATAGGCAATAAGCCACTCCCTCATCCCGTACGAAATAATCGGGCCTGCTACGAAAAAGAGCAGGCCAAATTTTCCAACTCGGGTGAACCGCTGCTTCAGCTTCACGCGCTGCCTCTCCCCTGTTTGCAACGCTGATTAGATATCAGGACGAAATCCAAAATGGCAACAACAGACATCGAGCGGCTTGTCGTCCAGCTGTCAGCGGACTTCCGCCAATTCCAGAACGCGATGAACCGCAACGTCGGTATTGTTAACCGGAACGCGCAGGCTATCGAAAGCCGCTTCCAGAAAATGAACCAGAATATTTCGGCCTCCTTCCGCAATATCCTCTTGGGTTCGGTTGCAGGCATCGGAACTGCTCTGAGTGTTTCCGAGGTTGCGGGCTATGCGGATGCATGGACGGAAGCCGGGAACAAGATCAATGCGGCCGCGCAGTCCATGGGGGTTTCCGCACGGCCTCTCTCGGAGCTGAACCGAGGCGCTATCGAAGCCCGTGCCTCGATCACGGATTATGCCGATCTCTATGCCCGCCTTCTTCGTTCGGCCTCGAACGTTGCCAAAAACGAGCAAGAAATTGCGACCGCGACGAGCACGGTTGCGAAAGCCTTCAAAGCGGGCGGCGCGTCGGCGCAAGAGCAGGCGGCTGGCATTATGCAGCTGGGGCAGGCGCTTGGCTCCGGCGTCCTTCAGGGTGATGAATTGCGATCTCTGAGAGAGAACGCGCCCATCCTTGCTGATGCCATCGCGAAGGAATTCAAAACGACGATTGCCGGCCTGAAGGAATTGGGCGCGGAAGGAAAATTGACCTCAGACCGGGTTTTCAAGGCAATCCTTGCCGCTCAAAAGCCCATTGAAGCGCAGTTTCAGGCCACGAACGCCACCATTGGTGACAGCTTCACGCGCCTGAAAAACGAAATCACGCAATATGTCGGCAGCGCTGATTCATCGGTTGGCGCATCCGGCAAGATTGGTGATGTCATGGGCCTACTGTCCGATAACATCGGCGCGGTGGCGGATGCCGTCATTATTCTTTCCGGCGCTTTGCTGGTGAACTATGCCGGCAACGCCGTCAACGGTGCGGTGGCCGCCACCTACAAACTCGCATCCGCCCAGCTCGCGGAACGCGCGGCCTCTGTCGAGACTGCACGAAGCGCGCTTGCGGCAGCACAGGCAAAGCAGGCCGCAGCGGCCGCGAACCTGCGATATGCCGAAACGGCCTTGCTCGCGGCAAGGAATGGTGCGGCTCTCGGGTTGAGTGTGCAGAAGGCGTCAAGAGACATGCTTGCTGCGCAGACTGCGCTGACTGCCGCAAACTCGAAAGTAGTATTGACCACTGCGGCCGCAAACGCCGCTATTGCCAATACCGGCATCGTTGCAACCGTGTCTGCCGGCGCTATGCGGGCATTCGGCGGTGCTTTGGCGCTTGTCGGCGGGCCGGCAGGTGCGGCGCTTCTGGCGGCCTATGCGCTGTACCAGATGTATGATGCCAACACGGACGCCCAGCGAGCTGCAAAAGCGCATGGCGAAACGGTAAAGGCCCTCGGGTTCGAAATCCAAAATCTGGACTATGCGAATTCGGAAGCGGTGGCTTCAACTCGTACAAAGATCGTTTCCGATATCGAGGCTGCGAAGGCGGCCTTGCAGCGCGCCAAGGCGGAAAGGGAACTCGCCGCATCGATCATCCAGCAGGAAGTAAATCCTTCCATGTCGCTGTTGCCAACGCCGCAGGCAACGGATGTCCAAAATATCGTTTCCGAAAACCCGGTCGTTAAGGATCGGCAGGCACTTATCGATGCGCTCGACAAGCAACTTTCCGACCTTGAAGGCATAAACTCGAAGTTCGAGGCCTATGCCAGCGGCAAGGAAAAGCCGGTACAAAACACTGCCGGCTTTGGGGCGGGTGTTGGCGATCTTGGATCCGGAAAAACTAAGGCTCCCAAGAAAACCGCCGATGATCGCTTTTCGGAAGATATTCAGGCGGTGAAGGACCGGACCGCCGCGCTTATCCAAGAGCAACAGATCGTCGGTCAAAGCTTCTACGTGCAGGAAAAACGGCGCATGGCGCTCGACCTGGAGCAGCAGGCTTTGCGGGATGTTCGCGAAGAGGCGAGAAAAAAAGGCGTTGCAGACTGGCAGAATGCACAGCTGACGCCAGATCACATTGCCAAAATCAACGCCGCATCCGAGGCGTATGCAAAGCAGTCAGACGTTCTTCGCGAGCTTGAAGAGGCCCAGCAGCGGGCGGAAAGTGCCTCTCAAGAATTCTACGACACTGCCAAAACCGGTTTCGTGGATGTCATAAAAGGCACAACCAGTCTCAGTGAAGCTCTCTCAAATCTCGCCGGCAAGCTTTCCGACCTGTTTTTGAATAGCGCGTTCGATTCAATGTTCGGCGGTTCGAAGGCAACGGGGAGCGGTGGGTGGCTGTCCAATATCTTCAAAGGGCTTGGCTTTGCGGACGGCGGCTACACGGGTGCTGGTGGAAAGTATCAACCCGCCGGCGTCGTTCACAAAGGCGAATATGTCTTTGATGCCGAATCCGTTCGCCGGGCAGGCGGTCCTGCGGCGATGGATGCCATGCGCCGAGGCCTGAAGGGTTACGCGGATGGCGGAGCGGTAGGGGCGGTTTCCGCTCCGCGAATTCCGAAGGTTGCGGCGATGAATGCCGCCCGCTCGGGAAACACAACCGTTGATGCCCGAACGACCATACAGGCGAGCGGGAACGCGGACACGGACGCCAAGCTTATGGCGTTCGCCCGCGAGCGGGACGCGCAGCTGCCCAGCCAGATCATCAAAACCGTGAAAGATGCCCAGCGGCGAAGGTTGTTGTGATGCCGATTACATTTCCGCGTGAGCTGCCGAATGTGAAATTCACAACGGCCGATCTGACGCTTGACGATGGTGTGAGCGCTTCTGCCACGCGCGGCAAGCTCACCAACTATACGCAGGTTGCCGAACCATCATGGTCGGCATCCTTTGTCACAAAGCCGCTCACGTTCTCAGAGAAATCCTCTCTGGAATCGTGGTGGCTTTCCCTTCGTGGCGGGACGCGGGCAAAGGGTGTCATCTTTCGGCATCCTCGCGTCTGCTACCCGAAAGCGCATTGGCAAAATCATGCTCCTGCCGAGGACGAAGGGTTGCTGGCCTCCGTGACGGACGGAAACGTTCTGTCCGTCACTGGTGTGTCATCCGATCTGGTTCTCGGTGATACCGACTTGATCGGCCTCGAATTCCTGACCCGCACCTATCTCGGGAAAGTCGTCGAGGTTTCCGGCGCTGGTACGACGCGGACGATTACGGTCGAGCCGCCGCCATACAGGGCCGTTGCGCAGGCTGGGGCAATTGTCCGGTTTGCTAAAATCCCGCTCATCATGCGGCCGGTTCCCGGCAGCTTTTCGGCTCCTGAAGCCAATGGGCGTTATGTTGTTTCTTTCAAGCTTCAGGAATGACGGCAGATGATGTCTCCAGAAGTCCAGGCGCTCTATAATGAGGGGCGCATTAACACGCGGCAGATGCTGCGATTTCAGTTTCCATCCGGCGTTTATGGCTTCATTTCTGACCGCTCGCCGCTCGTTTGGCAGGGCGTGACCTATAAAGAGTTCGGGTTAATCAAGGTATCTGGCCTTGAAGATGGCAGCGGAACGAACGCCAGCAGCTCTTTCACGCTGACGCTTGCAGCAAGTCCTGACGATGGCCTTACGCCGGAAATCCTCCAGCAGATCGAAGACGAGGAATACCGGGATGCGCCGGTTACGATCTTCGACGCGCATTTCCATCCGGACACGCGCGAGCTGCTACAGGTCGAGGCGGTGGCGCGTGGTTATCTCGATACCATCGACCACGACGAAGACGAGAACGGCTATGTGCTGACGGCACAATGCGAAGGCCGCCAGCTCGATTACAGCCGCAAGAATGGCCGCGTGCGCTCGGTTGCAGATCAGCAGCGCCGCGCACCCGGCGACAGGTTCTTTGAGCACGCCGGCAAGGCCGGCCGAACCGAAGTGTTTTGGGGCCGCTTGGCCTCGTCTACCTGACAAAAACCCACCTTCAAACGTTGGAGCATTCTAATGAAACGCAGGTCATTCCTCGCGGCGCTTCTTGCTGCGCCCGCCACGGCCGCTCTGGTTCCCGTCAAGCCGAACATTCCAGCGGCCCACGTTCCCAAAAGACCAGAACGACCTATTCCCGGCAAGCTGCGTCTTGACGTTGCCAATATTGGCCCGGTCACGGCCGGCGTTTTGAAATCGGGCAATGGATCGATGGTGATCGATCTCGGCTGGGGCTTCATTCGGATCGCGTGACGCGATTTGCCTTAGAGGAAACTCGTCATGAAATTTGCACTTCTCGAAATCGGGCGCGCCTTCGATGCGGCCGGAAAGCCTCTCATTGTGGCAAGTGACCGGATCGTTGGCACGGTTGACGAAATGAAGGCTGCAATCGCCGCCTTCGAAAATGTGCCGTCATGCGAAGACCATCGCACCACGCCAAACACGCCAGAACAGGACGATCTCGCCGCGCGCGTTATCGCTGTGGTTCGGAACGCGATGAGGCGAGGGATTCTCTGACATGCCGCGACAATCTGGATGGGAAGCGCGCCTCAATGCGGTTGTGGCGCGGCATCAAGACTTGCCCGGCGAATGGGGCATTTCCGACTGTTACATCCTGCCGGATGACGCGGTCGAGGCAGTGCGCGGTTCCTTCATGTATCCGAAGGGCCGCCGCTACACGTCAGAGGCCGGCGCGGCAAAACAGTTGCGCAGGCATGGTTTTGCGAACGTCAAAGAGGCTTTCGCGGCCGCTTTCTCGGAAATCCCGCCTGTCATGGCCCAGCGTGGCGATATCGGCGTGATTGAACGCGACGGCCAGTTTTCTGGCGGCGTCTTTACCTCAATCGGATTTGCGACACGCGCCCACGGCGGGCCGGTCGAATTTGTGCCGGTCTCTTTCGTGACGGCGGCATTCAGGGTGGAATAATGGGCTTCCTCGCACCTGTCGTTTCTTTCGTTGGCGGCATCCTCGGAACCGGCCTCGGCAAGATGCTTGTCGGTCTCGGCCTTAACCTCATCGTTTCAAAGATGGAGGAGCGCCGGGCAAAGAAGGCACAAGCCGCAGCAGCCGGAACGAAGTTCGACCGGGACTATGGCGAGAATGTCAGCCGCAAGGTTGCCTGCGGCCCGGTCGCCCTCGCCGGCCATGATTGCTACGTCAACACATGGGAACAGGCGAACCGCAATCTTGAGCAGGCCTATGTCTTCTCGGATTTCCCCTGTGACGGCCTTGTGCGGATTTGGGCGGGCGGCTCCCAACTCAATCTGACGACTGCCGATAACAGGCGGTACGAGGTTGCGACCGGTGACTATGCCGGCCGGATGTTCTTCACATTCTACGATGGAACGCAGACGGCGGCCGATGGCGCCATGATCGCGCACAGCAACCCGCCCGGCCGCTGGACGCAAGATCATATCGGCGTCGGAATTTGCTGGCTGAAAGTCGAGCTGATTTACGATCAGGAGAAGCTGAACCAGTTTCCAGAGTTCTTTTTCGAGCTGCGCGGCGCTCGCCTCTACGATTACCGCAAGGATTCGAGCATCGGCGGAAACGGCAACCATCGCTGGGGTGATTACTCAACATATGAGTACACCGAGAACCCCATCATCATGGACTATAACTATTGCCGGGGCTTTTCGTGGAATGGCGATCTGTTCCTCGGCATGGATATGCCGGCGTCCGATCTGCCATTTGACAAGTATGTAATGGCGGCCAATCTCGCTGATGAATTTGCAGATTACGGCCGTCGCTACCGCTGTTCGATCTTTCTCGATGCCGATCTCGATCACGGCGACAATCTCGATGCGCTGATGCTTTCTTGCGGCGGGATTCGAGTTGATGGCGTGGAAGGCTCGTGGCCTATCATCGGCTCGGAACAGCCGATTGTTGCCACCTTCACCGACGACGATCTTGTGCGCGGTGAAAAGGTCCGTTTCCGCAAGCGTCGATCCATGGGCGATCTCGTCAACGCTGTTTCCGGCACCTATCAGGAGCCGGGCAACATGTGGTCGCCGGCCGGCTATGATGTGCAAACCAGCACCGCCATGGTGGAAATTGACAGGCGCACGCGTGACGTTCCGCTCAGCTTTCCCATGGTCTTTTCCAAGGGGCAGGCAAACCAGCTCGCCAGCATCTACCTCAATGAAAACCGATACGAGGCGACGGCGGAAGTTGTCCTTCGGCCGGGCTTTCGAAACATCAAGGCAGGTGATTGGGTCTTTTGGGACAGCCGGAACGAAAAGCGGCGCGGCGTCTATATGGTGCAGGGGCGCTCGATCTCCGCGCTTGATAGTGACGGACCGCGAAATGTGGCGCTGTCGCTGCAAGAGCGTAACGGCCTCATCTACAAGGCCGTGGGCGTTATTCCGCCGACCGTTCCAATTCCGAACGATCAGCCGATTTATCTCAATGAGCTGCAAGACTTCGCCGTTACGCCGGTTCTCGGCATTGGCGCTGACGGCCGCAGCTATCCAGCCTTCCGCCTGTCGTGGGCGAAAATCGAAGACGTAACCATTCGCGCCATCGATTTTGAATACTGGCTGAAAAGTGAGCCGCAGAACGTCATTCCGCGCACGGTCACGGCTGACAAGCTCGTGGCGCTTTTGCAGGAAGGTGTTTTGAGCCTGTCGGATTACCAGTTCCGTTACAAGTTCGTCGCGGATCGGCCGACAAGCTGGACGCAGCCAATCACGGTGCGTTCTCTGGACGGCGGAAACGCGGATCTCGAAATCGGGCTGGGGCAGGTGCGGAAAGATATTTCCGACCGCCTGTTAGGGCTGCAAGCCGATATCGATAATCTTTGGCAACAGGTCGATAGCGTCTCAATGGTCACTTCGACCACGGACACGGTGGCCCAGCTCGAACGGCAGGCCATGCGCGCCCAGCTCGGCAGCTCCATCGCCTCCATCATTCGTGAAAGCGAAGTGCGCGCAACGCAGATGGGAGCCATGGCTCGGCGGGTGGATGGTGTCCGCGCCGAGATGGGTGACGTTCTGGCTGACGGCTATCTGTCCATGACGGCGCAGACAACCGGCGACGTGCTTTCCCGCGTGGAAATCGCCGCCCGTGCGCGCAAGGGCGAACAGGCAGCACTTGCTGCCCTCATCCTGCGCGTCTTCATGGAAAACGGCGTCCTGAAGACTGAAAACATCCTGTCCGCCAATCGCACCATTTTCGTGGATGAGAACGGGCAAGGCGGGCAGCAAATCGTTGTGTTCGATCAGAACGGCGTGCGTCTGGCGGTCGCCAACATCGGCACGGTCAACGCCGGTCTGCTGCAAAGCCCGAACGGCAAAATGCAGATCAATCTCAGCGCCGGAACCATAGTGATACGCTCATGACCGAAACACTTATCGGCCTCGACTATGCCGGGGTGCCTTGCGTGAAAATCACGAAAGGCAACTTCAATCCGGTCACCACGCCGGATAGCCAAGTCGGGGCCTTTTTCTACAATTCCAAATGGTCGGCTGATGTCAAAGTCACCTACACTTGGATTATCCCCTATCAGGCCGGGACGATCTATCACCCACCCGGCACGGGGCCATCAAACTACAGTTTCCATTCGTACAGCCCGACGAATGGCGACTATAGCCAGCACAAGTTTTTCCGGCAGTTTCATTTTCCAAACCTGCCTTACGGCTTTCCGCTCTTTGATGTGAAAAGTCGGCGCATTTCGAACGGCCGCTTCATCGGGGAGATGGTGCGCAAGAGCAACATGACCGGATACCAGCAGCGCGGCACGAAATGGACGTCTTCGGCCGGCTCCGAAATGGGCTGGGTCGAAAACTACCGGAACGACACCATTCCCTCGGCCGGGACCATGACGGGAATCTATACACAGAGCATCTATCAGAACGTCAGCAGCACTGAGTATTTCATGAAAGCGGTTGTCGTCTGGCGCTTGCCCGGTGATAACACAGCCATTATCGACGGCCAGCCGAAAGCGCCGGTTCCCGGTCAACAGTCCATCCAGATCAGCAAGGATGGCGTACGGGTCGCAAAGCCCGGCTATGATGTGAATGTGGCGAGCCTGACGCAAATCGCGTTCGATAGTTCCAACAACCCGGCAAAGATCATCGCGGCCGATGACATTTATCTGCCGGTCGGCGTGACTGATTATGAAATCGGGATCGGCATTCCCTACGGGACGGTTGCGGATGTGCATTATTACGATGGCGGCACGATCTCGTTTCCGGCCTCGCCCTCGGCCACGCCATATGGCGCTGAATACTGGTTCGAAGGCAGTAAGATACGGTTCAACAATGCGGACCGGCCGTGTCGTGCGCGCTTCATCGTCATAGCCTTTGACGAGTCTCCGCCCACGGCCGGCGACAACGAAGTGTTGCGGCAGTTCAATTGGAACGGCCAAAACATCGTCCAGTTCCTGCGGCCGGGATCGAGTGGCAATCCATCCTTCGCGGATATCGCGCTGGATAGCCGCTGGCCTTGTCTGCAAATTCTGGCGGAAGGTTATCTGCCCGTCTCGGGCGACGGACACCAGACCTATCAGGTCAATTTCAATGGTGACGGCGTGTTTCCGATGGTCAAGTTCATGACCGTGCACGGCGGGGGCGGTGACAGCGTTTCGTCCTGGAGCAGGCGCGTTCGCGCGCCTTACGTCTCGATGATCGGCATTGACCGCATTCCCTCGCCACTTCCTCAGACGATGGCAGGCGACTGCACCTATGCCGATCTCTATGCCAACCATGTGATTTTCCACACTTACCGGGGCCTTGCTGTGCGGGCCTATTACAACAACGCTTCCGACTTCGATAGCGGCCGTATCTCCTACGAGTTCGACAACAGCCTTCAGGGGCTGCGCTATTACATCCTCGGCATTCCACGGAAAGACTGACTATGACCGCCATTTACAAGGACGGAACCGTTACCCTTATCCAAGGGTCGCCGGTCATCGTCGGCAATGATACGGGCTGGAAAGTCGCGCTCATTGTCGGCGGCACGGTGTTTGTCGAGGCGGAAGGCGGCGCTCCGCTGCCTATCCTGCCCGACGACAGCGACGGCGCAAACCTGCATCCGATCACCAACACACAGATGACAGCCGCCATCAACTGGACCGGCGCAAGTGGCACCTACAATTACGCCATCGTGCGCGATATGTCCTACAGCCGGCAGCAGTCGGCCAATGCGGACGCGCTGGCGCTCTACCTGCAAAGGCTCAACAACCCGTCGCTGGCGGCCGTTTCCGGACTGGTGCCGGAAGCCGACAGCCTTATCCTGTTTACCGGTCCGGACACGGCAACCGTCATCCAGCGCAGCAGCCTTGTTCAAGGTGTCGATTACGATGCTGACGCGGACGATATTGTCGGCCGCAACCTCTATAGCAGCGAGGCCAAAGGCTTCTCTGTTCTCGTTGCCAATGCCGGCGACGGCCGTACGGCGATATTCATCAAGCGCAGCTCGACTGACGGCGATTGGTCCGTGCCGTTCTATCTCTCGGGACCAATCGGGCCGAAAGGCGACGCGGGCGAAACCGGCATAGCGGACAAGGGCGCTTATGTTGCAACCGATCTCTATGCAGCCCGTGATGCGGTTCTCGATAACGGCTCCACTTGGCTGGCAAGAATTGCTGTACCGCCCGGCAATCCGCCCCCTGTCCTGCCTGCAACGCAAAACGATTATTGGCGGCTTCTTGCGCGGCGCGGCACTGATGGCACGGGCATCGGTGACGTCATCGGGCCGAACGGTGGTGTTGTAAACAACGCTCCCGCTGCCTTCGATGGCACGACGGGAAAGCTAATCAAGGTCATCACTGGCGCGATAGCTGCGTTGCACGAGCTGGTGCCAGCCGCAAACAAGCTCCCGTATTTCAGCGCCGAAAACGGGGCGTCTCTGGCCGATCTCACCGCCTTTGCCCGGACGATCCTAGATGACGCAAATGGCGCAGCAATGTTTGCCACGATGGGCGCGATATCCGGGACGGGATGGATGAAGTTGCCGAACGGCAGACTGATGCAGTGGGGTTCCTCAGTATCGACAACTGATAGCGGCGGGCATGTAGGCGTATTTTTTCCAACCGCCTTCTCAGCTCCCGGAGCTTACAATGTTGTCGCTTGGAACGGGGAAAGCCAAACGGCAGGAGGAAATATGGTGGTTTCTCAACTCAGGTCGGCTCCGTGGCCTCAATCTACCGGATTTGCTGTTGCGTGTAGGCTTGGGTCCACAGGTGCGGGACTGGCGTCAACCGGCGTTAGAATTGATTGGTTCGCAATAGGAGTCGCGCCATGATCTTTGCGAAATTCGATGACATGGGATTTCCTGTTGGCTTCTGGATCCCGGAGGCGTGTAGCAACCCGGAGGAAGTCATTCCGGCTGACGCTATCGTTATCACCGAGGCACAGCATCTTGAATTCCTCGAAAACGCGGGCGGTCGTAAGTTCATTGATGGTGAGGTGGTCATCTTTGAGCCCCCGTTCGTTCCACCCGTGACAGTGGTTTTTGCGGTCGATCTCTGGTCGCGCATGACAAACGCGGAAGCCGATCAGGTGGGCGCGGCCATGGCGGAACAGCCTTTTCGTGTCCGCAAAATCTTCGAAACCGCCAATACCTATCGCGCGGACCATGAACTGTGGCCGCTCTTGGTGCAGATCGCCACCACGCTCTTTGGTGAAGAAAGGGCGGCGCAAATCCTTGCGCCCTCCTCCCAGCAGTAACTCCGGCGCGGTTTAGCGCCACCCTACCCTAAAAAATCAGGAGATATCCTCAATGGATATGACAACGTTCTTCGCATATGCGAGGCGCGCGCCTTTTGGTGGCCGCCTTTCGCAGGGCCAGATTGACGGCATGAATGCGCTTTTCCGGTGCTGGCGGTCCCACAAGATTACCGGCTCGGATAATAACCGCCTCCTCGCCTACATCCTGGCATCGGTGTTTCACGAAACGGCCGGCCGTATGTTGCCGGTGCGCGAAACGCTCTCGTCAACCGACGCCGGCGCAATCGCGGCGCTGGACAAGGCGTACAAAGCCGGAAAGCTCGGGCAGGTAAAGACGCCATACTGGCGCAAGGATGCTGACAAAAAGAGCTGGTTCGGCCGTGGCGTGATCCAGCTCACGCACAAGGAAAACTATCAGAGGCTCGGAAAGCGGATCCGCGTCGATCTGGTCGGAAATCCCTCCCTTGCGCTCGATGTCGATATCAGCGCCGAGATTGCCATCGTCGGCATGTTGGAAGGCCTGTTTACCGAGCGCAAGCTGACGGAGTTTTTCAATCTCAAGAAGGATGATCCTATCGGCGCTCGGGCAGTCGTAAACGGGGCCGACAAGGCGAAGTTGATCGCCGGCTACTACAAGTCCTTCCTTGATGCATTGGAAGCCGCCACCATCGCCCGGTTTCAGGGAAAGCCGCCAGCCGATGTTACCGCGCTCGATGCGCAACCGGACAACGTGCCGGCTGCGCAAAGCAAATCCCTCTGGACGATCATTGCCGGCGTCTTTGGCGCTGGCGGCCTTAGTGCGGTACGTGACGCGAAAGACATTGCCGATAGCGGGGCAACGCTTTTCGGCGCGATCTCCAATCCATGGGCCTTTGGCAGTCTGGTGTTCTCGGCCGTGGCGGCCGGCGTGCTGGTTTGGCTGATTACTTCCGGCCGCATCACAATCAATCGGACAAAGGCAACCTGACATGCTGGACACACTGAAACGGTGGCTGGCGGTTGCCGGCGTGGCGCTCACATTCGTTGTGAGCGCTTTTCTTTACGGCCGCTCGGCCGGCAAGGCGGACGCCTCGGCCGAACAGCTCAAGCGAAACGCGAAATCGGCCGCAAAGGCGCGAGGGATTGAAGATGACATTCGCAAGACTGGCGATGCTGACATTAAGCGGCGTCTTGGTCGCTGGGTGCGTGACTAGCGGCAATTACTGCGATGTTGCCCGCGCTATCAGGCCATCAACGCAAGATGACCTGACTCCGGAAACAGAGCGGCAAATCCTCACTGAAAACGAAAAGCTTCAAGAGCTGTGCGGCGTGAAGCCTAAATAACGGGTGGAAGGGTACGGGGCTATGGCACCACCTGATAATAACGATCTGCTTTTACATCAGCAGATGGGGCAACTGCTCGCCGGCGTGGACGCATTGAAAGAGTCCATCCGCCGTATCGAGGACGGAGCGCGGCGCTCCGAAGATAAGGCGAACGCAAGCCGTGCCGTGGTGCACAGGCGCATGGATGAGCTGGTCGACCGTGTTTCAGGTGTCGAGCAATCCATGGCGATTGTGAAAGAGGACGTTTCCGAGATGAAGCCGGTCACTGAGAATGTGCGCCAGCTCGAAGAAGACACGGCCAAGGTTAAGGCGGTAGTGGCGGACATGAAGCCCGTCACGGACGATGTGAAGCGCTGGCGTCTTATGGGGATAGGCGGCCTGACCGTGATCGGTATCGGCGGCATGGCGCTGGGCGTGTCCTTCGCGGACGTGCTGAAACGAATCGCGGCGGTCATCATCGGTAAAATCTGAAAACGAACGGGCCGGCAGGTATCCCCTGCCCGGCCCGTTTCTATAGCTGCCCTCGGGTGGCCGCAGCCTCACGGCTGCAACAGCGGGTGCAGATTGGCGTCATACCCCGCCCGACAACATCAAAGATCATTGCCGCACCCTTCGCCTGCGCAGGCCGGAGCGGTTTGTCAGAAAAGATGGTCTTAGACAAATGCAAAATCTCTTTCAGTTTTCCGAAGTGCGGCCGGTGTCTCCCCCTGCCGCCTATCTCGGCGGTAAAAAGCAGCTCGCCGGCCGGATCGCTGCATTGCTCGAGCAAATCCCGCACGATCTCTATGTTGAGCCGTTTACCGGTATGGGCGGGGTGTTTTTCCGCCGTCGCCTTGTCCCTCGCGCGGAAGTCATCAACGATATTTCCGGCGACGTGACGACGCTGTTTCGCATCCTGCAGCGTCACTTGCCCCAGCTGCTGGAGGTGATGAAATTCCAGATCACGTCACGGCGGGAATTCGAGCGGCTGGCCGCGTGCGATCCTGTCACCCTGACCGATCTGGAAAGGGCCGCCCGGTTCCTCTACCTCCAGAAGCTGGCGTTCGGCGGCAAGATTTCCGGCCGAACCTTTGGCGTCGATACCACGGGCGGTGCTCGGTTCAACGTCACGCGGCTGACGCCGATCATGGAAGAAGTCCACGAACGCCTCGCCGGCGTCGTGATAGAGTGCCTTGACTGGCGCACGCTCATCGACCGGTACGACCGGCCGGGGGCGATGTTCTATCTCGATCCGCCTTACTACGGCTGCGAGAACGATTATGGAAAGAACGTCTTCAAGCGGGATGATTTTGCGGAAATGGCTGAACGTCTCAGCACCATCAAGGGCCGCTTCATGATCTCGCTCAATGACCGGCCGGAAGTGCGGGAAATCTTCGGCCGCTATCCAATGACGCCGGTTTCGTTGACCTACACAATCCGAGGCGGCGAAGGCAAAGAAGTTGGCGAAGTCGTCATCCTTGACGGCAAGGAGCCGGCAATCCCGAACCTGCCGTTGCTATGAACAAGAAAGCCGCTCGGTTACGCCGGGCGGCTTTTTGCGTTTCTGGCGCTGGTGTCGGAAATGACATTCTAATTTCACGCGCCGATCGCGCGCTCGAGCGGATCCGCGGCCGCAATAAAATTACAAGATCGCGAACGAATGTTTCATGCGGGCGTCTCGGCCGCCGGCGAATGCTGAAATGATTTTCCTTTAGGGTTTTCGTGGCGGTTCATTAATCGGCAGGCCATTGAGCGCTGCAATCTGCTCGTATGCGTCCTCGACCTTTGCCGCCGCGACCCGTGGATATTGCTCCCAGCCGTTATGCGGCAAGATGGTTTGCTTTACGCCCTCCATGTGACTGATAGACCAACGCCACTTTGTTCTCATGGTGCCATTCACTTCAAGCATGATGCGGCCGAATGACCGCTCTCCATCCCATGCCTGATAGTCTTCATGGCCCTCGTTGGGCCACGTCTCACGCCAGCGGTAGCGCGGTTCCGGTCCGGGATCGTCGGGATTTTTCTTCATGCCCCCTGACATGGTGGCCTGACAAATGTTTGTAAAGGTTTCGGGCGCAGGCTGTGAGCATGACAAAGCCACCTCGCTCTCGATCAAAGCCGCTGCTGACCGATGATGGCAAGCCCATCCAGTCGCGCCCGATCCGCAAGCGAAACAAGGCCCAGCCGGCATTGCCGCTGGAGCCAATGCCGGCGCGTATTGAACCTGCCCTTGCGCTGCTGAAGCAAAAGCCGCCTTCGGGCGACAAGTGGGGCTGGGAAATCAAATGGGACGGCTATCGGCTCACGGTCCACGCCGACGCGAGCGGCGTCCGGATGTTGACGCGCGGCGGTTATGATTGGGCCGCGCGGTTTCCGGCTATCGAGCAAGCGGCGCGCGATCTCGGGCCGGCGTCTTTCATCATCGACGGCGAAGCGGTCGTCCTGGACGAACAAGGGCGGTCGGACTTCAATGCTTTACAAAACAGCTTGGGTGCCGTTGGCGCGCGTAGCGGCAATAAAGTGGCCGGCAATGCCCTGCTCTACGCTTTCGATATTCTGTATCTCGACGGCCGCGATCTGCGCGAGCTGCCCTACAGAAGCCGCCGACACCTGCTTGAAGAGATGCTGACGGGGTTCGAAGGTGCAATCCGGATTTCGGAAGAAGTTGAAACCAACAATCCCGGCTTGATGCTCGAACATGCATGCCGCCTCGGGCTGGAAGGTATCGTAGGCAAGGATCGAAACAGCTCCTACCGGAGCGGAAGAACCGGCGATTGGATCAAGGTCAAATGCGTCCAATCCGAACCGTTCATGATCGTGGGATATGAACCCTCAATGTCAGCAAGCGGCGGCTTTGCCTCGCTCTTGCTGGCCGCCTATGACGGCGACGAGCTGCGCTATGTTGGAAGCGTCGGCACGGGCTTTAAGGAGCGCGCCGCAAACGAGCTGCGCCGGATGTTAGATAAACTGCCTTGGCGGAAGAGAAAGCCGCCTGTGGCCTATACTGGCCGGCGTGCGGTCATTTGGGTGCAGCCGACGCTTATTGCGGAAATTGAGTTCCGCCAGATGACGCCGGATCGCAAGCTGCGTCATGCGGCCTATAAGGGCCTCAGAGAGCGGCAGGATAACGCGGACGTGTACCGGCTTGATTAAACGCGGCTGCTTTTAGTGTAAGCTCTCCTGATGAGCGAATTCAGGATAGAACCGATCACGGTCAATTGGGGTGATTTCGAAACCTATGAAACGGTGACGGACTTGGCCCGCTGCCTTCTCGACAACTGGCCGGCAAGCTCCGATAGTCAAGCTTACGTGACGGCCCTCATGGTATGTTCCGCCGTTCTTGAAAATGGCTTGGATGATCGGCCGGAAGATGCGCGTGCGGCTTTTGTTGAGGCCGCCCATGAAGCGCTCCTGTCAGTTTCGCCAGATGATGACCTAGATTTTTAACTGCGGTGTTGCCGACGCAAAAAACAAAAAAGCCGCGCGATGTTGCCGCGCGGCTTTCGATTGCAACTATCTTGGGCTGTGGGCTTTCGCGTACGCCTTCAAGACAGCCTGCATTCGCGTAAGATGTCCCTTTCCGCCTGAGAGCGAAAAGAAGAAGTCAAAAACTTCCGGGTCCAACTTCAAATGAACAGATCGAGGTTTTTTTGGCTCCTCGATCCTTGCGGTTTCCCAGAAGGAAGCGCCGAGGCTTTCGCCTTCAGGTGCATTAGGATCGTGGTAAAGTTCACCCCTCTCCTTCATCTTGACGAGGTCTTGCAGAGATACTCGCCTCATAACGTTGTCGGTCATCTCGACCTCCTTTCCATGCTGTGATGATGCGGGTAACGCCATCGCGCTCAGTATGAACAACGATGAAGCATTCATCCCCAACCATTCCCACAGACCTGTGTCTTGTTTCGCCGTAATCTTGCCGGTCGTCTTCATTTGTCACGACCGGCCCCATAAAAATCAGGGCTGCATATCCAAAATCAACTTTGCGGGTTTTAATTACATGTTCCCGTTTCTTTTCATCCCACTCAAATTCCAACTTCTAATCTCCATAAAGTATGCGTGCATTTTATCTAAAACCTTTAAAATAGCAGCGACGATTTAATTGCAGGCCTATCCTGCGAAAAGATATATACACGAATAGTGTACACTTTTCAAGATGCATCACATGGCTTCTTGCTGAGAAAAAGCCGCCCGTGTAGGGCGGCCTCTTAATCGAAAAACATTCACTTGTTGGCGCGGACCTCCTCCAGCCCTCGCCAGATGCTTTCAAACTGAGACTCCAATCGGCTTTCCAGATTTTCAACATACTCAGCCAAAGCCAGATTTTCAGGGCAACCCAACGCATGCGCACGATCCCTAATTTTCTTTTTCCTTGCCTCTTCCCATTTCCGCTCCATTTGGTGACGGTAGGATTTTAGTTCGGTTGCGTGCCCTTCGAAGCCCTCCGTGTCTTCTATGTCCCAACTCGGGTCGGCCTCCCAGGAGGCCTTCAAGGCTTTAATCTCGTCAGGTGTCCTGTCCGTCATTTCTTGTTCTCCAAATACAGTGCCCACGCCTCTTCGATGATGACGCCTTGAACTACGCCGCGCCGCAAAGCTTCCTCCGCGATCTCTTCCGACACGTGCGGCAGCACTTTGGCGTGCACTTGGCCGGTGCGCTCGCTCTTCTTGCGGCCGGGCTTTCCACGCGGCGAGCGATCAACAAACCCCCTCGCCTCCCCTGCCGCGTCGGCCTTCGCGATGGCCGCTTCTGTCGCCGGCTTTGCGGTGCGTTTCAGCGCACCCAAATCAAGTTTGAAATCGGTCATTTCAGTGCCTCCGTCAGACGTTTGTAAACTGCCATGGCGAATGCCTCGGCGTTCTCGATTGCCGATGACATATTGCCTTGCTTTGTTTCCATTGAATGCAGATCGCCGCCGAATTCAAAGAGCGCAGAGAAAGCAGCGCGCTCCATAAGAGGCGGGTCTATGATGTCGATACCGCCTTCCCTCAGTGAGCTTTCAATTCCTGTCTGCTGCTTTGACCGGATGGCGCGTGTCATGGTGAAAACAACTGCGTGGGCAATACGCCGGTTTATTGCTTCTTCCTCTTCGGCGATGAGCTGGAGCGATTGCGCGCCAATCGTCGCGTCAAGGATTGTCGCGCGCATGGGTATAAGCACCAAATCTGCTTGTGATATTGCGCGGGATACCATGCGAGATGCAACGCCTTCTAGGTCAACGATTACAACCGCACCATCAACATCGTGCTGCTTGATTGTCTTGACGATGCTGGATTCTGTGACGTCGCTCAGTGCCTGAATGTTTTCAGGAAGTGTCCCTTTTCCAGCCCATATGCTCAAGGAATGGTTGGGGTCGCAGTCCAACATTGTGACGGGCACGCCTTTGCGGGCAAGCTCAGTGCCTAGCAGAACTGCCGTGGTTGATTTCCCAGCGCCACCTTTCGATGATGCAATTACGACAACGGGCATGGGCAAAACTCCGGTTGAGAAAATAATCTGGTTTATTCAGATGCCCGGTAAAAGTTGATATCGGATTAATTTTTAAATCCGGTAACTGAATTAATCCGATATAACCACATACCGGATACATCATGCAACCGGATATTTTTAAAAACCGGGTAAGTGCATTAATCCGATACGGAGCATTATCCGGTAACTAAACAAACCCGGTATCTCGTTAAATCCGGTGTGCCGAGTGGTGAAAGTAAACCCCTTGTTAATTTTAAATCGGCGGATTGTGGCATTCATTTTCAAGACCTTGCATGGCCACCCCCGGCGCGTAAGCTCGATGCTCAAAACCGTCCGGTTATAGACAGGGTAGGGCGGTTCTGCTCAAAAGTGCCTATCCCGACTTTCTTGCATGCTCAAAAAGAACGGGACACTTTTGAACAGGGAAACAGCTATGTCGCGCACATTCGCTTATGTCAGAGTGTCAACCACGGGGCAGACGGTCGAAAACCAGACTACCGAAATCTCGGCCGCTGGCTTTTCAGTCGAGCCGCGCCGGATCATATCCGAAACGATTTCCGGCAGCACGCCGGCTGCGAAGCGGCCGGGCTTCATGAAGTTGCTCGACCGGATGGAGCCGGGCGACGTGCTTATCGTCACAAAGCTGGATCGCCTCGGCCGCGATGCCATCGATGTCAGCAGCACGGTCAAGATGCTCGCGGAAGACGGGGTGAGGGTGCATTGTCTCCAGTTGGGCGGCCTCGATCTCACCAGCTCGGCCGGCACGATGACAATGAACGTCTTAAACGCCGTGGCGCAATTCGAGCGGGATTTGAATATTGAGCGTACGCAAGCCGGCGTGGCGAGGGCGCGCGAAAAGGGAAAACGTTTCGGCCGGCCGCCCGCCCTGACGGATCGGCAAAAACAGGTGGCGCTTGCCGATCTGGCGGCCGGAACCAGCATAGCCGCAGTGGCCAGAAAATTCGGCATCAGCCGCCTGACAATCTCTCGCCTTAAAGGTGCATCGCAAGACGCCGCTCCGGGCGATTTGGAATAATATTCCCCTCAAGATTTCCCCTTGCGACCTCTCATAAGCCAAAAGACCTTTCCGGGCGTGCTAACGGTCCTGAAACTGCGCATAGGTTGCCGCCGAACCGCACTTTAACGCGGTTCGGAACCGCCGCAGGGCCGCGCAAGCGGACCGAACAAGCGGCGTCCGTTTACTAATCCGCAGGATTATAAAAATCAGGACCGGATTCAGTTCTTTCAGTGAACTCACGCTCATTCAAAAGCTTTTCGGCCTTCCGCGCCTCCAAATTTTTGCGGATGCGCTCGATGGCAGGATTTGCCGTCGCCGGCTGGGTGTAGTGAAACTGCGTCTGCTTTGCTACCGGCGTCTGGCGGCCTTCCTCGGCCCGCTCTGCGCGGTTCTGTGCTGCCCGCTCCACGTAGCCCGCCAACTGCTCGGCGCGCGCCCTGTCTTCTACTGTTTCCCGTAGGCGATCTGCTGACGAAAGGCTGTCCATGTGCGCCTTGATGGCGTCTTGGCGTTCCTGACGGGCCTGTATGGCGTCGTCGGGCAGGGGCGCGTCCTTCCTCGCATACTTGCCAAGAAGCGCCTTGGCGCGCGCCGGCAGGCTCAATCGGTAGGCATTGCTTGTCTGCTGCACCTGCGGGCCTGCGCCCTCGTTGCCGGTTGGGATATAACGGCGCAACCAATCAACAAAGCCGTGGGTGCGGAGTGCGTCGAGCGCGCGGCATACCGCAGCTCGGGCGCGGCCGACCTTTTCCATGATGGTGCTGATGGACGGATCAAGCCGGCCGTTTCCGAAATCAACCAGATTGGTGAGGTAATCCAGCACTTCAAGCGCGACGTGGCCGAGTGGGCCGGTGCGCTTACCTGGCTGTTTCATCGCCAGTTCGTACTTGCGCGCGGCAAGCAGGATTTCGCGGGCCTCGTGCCGGGGCAGGGGCTTCCAGAATACCGCCTCGCACTTGCCCTTCAGGCGGGAATTTCTGCGCACGGGTGCGCCGGTTCGTCTGGTGCCGGATTTTGCCTGCACCGCGCCAATCTGCTGGAACATGGTTCCTTTGTCCTCTCTCAAGAGGGCATGGACAGCAGACAAAAAATCAGCGTTCCCGCAAGCGCTAACATCTTGCGAGTTCCTTAATTCTGCACTATCTTGAGGATGTTCACGGTCCTCAAAGATCGTTTTGACTACTTATCCAAAAAAGCCCTGCCTCGCCAAAGGCGGGCTTTTTTATTTTATGCCCTTGTTTGTTCTAGATAAAATCTAACTGCTTCTTCCAGTATTGGAGCGCGGGACGAAGCCCCTCGTTCCTGTTTCAAACGGTCGATCTCTGCTACTACATCGCCCGGCATGGCGATGCTGACATTCACGAAGCCGGCTGCGGCTTGCCTTGCTCTCAGCGCTGCTACGCTTTCTCTAACTCTGGCCGTGCGGATGTCATTTTTGCTCATGATTTACATGTAACAGTGATTCCGTGTGATTCTGCAAGCGGCGTCACAAAGTTTCCTCGGTGATGGCGTTTCGTCGCTCACAAAACCGGCTACGCCTACAGAGGTAATTCCTTGTCCTCTCCTATGATCGTTCGGGCTTCCGCTATGATACGGTCCAGTTCCTTCAAGCCCGCGTAACCGTTCCAGCAGTTGACGGGAAAATCCCGGTCCCACTTTGAAAGTCTCTCCAGCAAAGCGTGCGCTTCGTTGCGGCCCTTTTCGAACCCCAGTCGATAAGCGGCATCCCTCCTGCGCTTGTTGCTTCCGCTCACAGCCCGCGCTCCCTCAAAATATCGAAGGTGGCGAGGAACGTTTCGGCCGCAACATGGGGATTTTGGCAGGGCACAATCTCCGCTTCGAAGGGTTCGGCAGTGCCTGTCCATTGCTCACCATTCCAAGCCATCAAATCGCGGCGCTCTGTTGCGAGCATCCGCATGTCAAGATGCTTGATATAGGCCGGATTGCTCACCGTGATGCCGAAGCGCCTCAGCCCGGCCACTTGGCAACGCTTTTCAACCTTCTTGTAATCCGGGCAGATGCCTTTTAGCGGCGCGTTCATATCGCCACAGGTTGCTTCGCTGACCTCATGCATGAGCGCAGCCAGCTTGTGTTGCGGCTCGGCATAGTGCGCCATGATCACGCAATGCTGCGCTATAGAATAGTAGACGCGCTTGCCGGTGCGGCGGCTGACGCACTGGCCGGTGAAGCGGGATTGAAATGCGAGGCTATAGGCAACGTCTTCAATCGTTAGCTCGGCCGCTTCGGGGTTCTCAAAGTCAAAATAGGTTCCGGAACCGAGAAGAATAGTCGGTCCGACGATGCGGCGAATGTGGGGGGCTGGTGCGTCCATCATGCCTGCCCCTCGATCCGTTCGAAGCGCGCCGTTTCGCCTTCAACAACGAAGCGAAGCGGAACTTCATAGTCGGACCACCAATAGGCATCGATAGAATACTCGCCCTCTCTCATTTCCATGAACGAAATCAGCTCATCAACCGACATGGCCAGAGTGTCGGTGTCCCTTTCGTGACGGAAGAAACAGGCGTCGGCCGGCAATGTCGGTTCTGTCCGCCATTCGCCTTCTTCGTCTATGATGAGCATAAAATCGCCGTAGGCCCGGTGCTCATCAAAGCGGACAATATCGCCCGGCAGGAGCGGCTGCGAATAGTTTTCTTCCTCGTAATCATCGACAGGGCGAAGAAGCCAGCCATTGTCCGCGCGATGGATGAACGCGTTCGGATTCTCTTGCGGCTCGGGAATGCATTCGTCCTGCCAAGCAGAGGGCAGATATTTTAGATCCGTCATTAGCGGCTTCCCTTCATAAATTTGATTTCCTTGACGACACCTGGGCGTTTGCTGACGGCGTTGCGCTCGGCCTGTAAGGAACTGGTAGCGGATGTGATGACTGTTGTTCCGTCGCGGTAAACGACGCGGAACAGCGACTTCGGTCGGCTGACGATCGGTGCGGCCGTCACCACTGGATGCCCCTGCGCTGGCGCCGATGCTTGTCAGCCATTGCGGCGGCATGCATGGAAACGGCGGGTAGGCTAACCATCCCGCCGACTGTCGAAACCATGATTTTCCGTGGTTGCCAGTCGGACTTGTCCCGCGTGGGTTTCGTCTGGCGTATGCGTATGCTTGGCTTTGCTGGCATTGTGCCTCTCCGTCCGTTTGGAAGGCCGCACCTGCCTGCGCAGGCGA
>NZ_JBAKFW010000020.1:0-41034 GCF_036888815.1 Agrobacterium sp. CCNWLW155 | reverse complement strand
AAAAACTATACGCCGTCTGTTCGGTTCACCGGCAAAAAGGCAATGGTGATGCGTTCGTGTACGACACATGTGCACGGTGACGCGCCCGGTAACCGTAAGGGGGTAAAATCCGGCACGGTGGAAAGCATCTGCGAACCCATCGGGCATGCTGATCAGGTCCGTGCCGAAGGCTCGCATGTCATTCGCCACCTCGATCGTTTTTATATGAACCGCAGGAATACCCAGGGTGAGGCGATCTTCGTCCGCGGCACGCAGACCTATGATCCTCCCAAGGATGATGATCCGGTGCGGGGGTCGCTTAGATGGCAGGATGATGCGCCTGTGCAGTTGGCGCAAGCTGCAACCGGAACGATGACCGATGCCGGTAACAATGGATGGTTCTCGTCCAATGGCAATAATACTCGCGCACTCACTGGTACAGCCACAGGTACTGTAAATGGTGGTGGAGCACACGCTCCGTCGACATCTCGACCGATTCCCAAAACTCCCAGTCTGCCAAAGGTTGGTGGTGGGAAACTCTTGCGGAAAGGTATCTGGGCCATGGTGCTCGAGGATATGCTCCGCGACCTCTCAATGCCGGAGGATGAGCGGGCCACTGAGGGGCGTGCCTTGGGCGCGATAATGTCCAAACCAGGGCAGGCGGTAATTGTTCAGGACAAGCTTCTTGGTGGCCGCCAACCTGTCACTTTTGGGAATATTTTGAAACGCGAGACTTGGGATTTCTCCGGAAAATACGGTATTGCCATCGATCCAGAAGAAAGGGTGCCGCTGGCAAACGATATCCTGTCATCAATATCCGGCAAACCAATGGACGTTCGAACGATGTCCGATGCGGAAGTAAACGGTTTGCTGGCCCCCTTCCAAGGTCTCTCTGACGAGGAAATCGAGCAAAAGCTGAAAGACATCAGAGAAGCCCGACAGCAAGAGGAGCAAGAAAAAAAAGAAGACCCCAAACCTGGTCCTCAACCAGTCCCTCCTCCGCCGCTCGGTCCAAGTACCAGGATCGATGGTAAGAAAAGACGACGTAAAAAATGTCTGATCGGTCCGTACGACGAAATTAAAGAGGAGTGTTCTGGCGCGGGCGACTATGCCCACCACGTCGTCGCCGACATGACATACCGTCTGGGCGATCGTCCAGGGAAAGTAACGACGGAAAGAGTGCCTAATGCTCCTACCGAAGGTGAAGGGGAGTCAATTTGTCTGACTGAGGCCCAACACAGCCGAAAAAACGGCTCTGGCGGTGTGCATGAACTGACCAGAAACGAGCTGAAAGGGATTGATCATCCGGATTATCCGGGAACAGCTCCTATGGAAGATATCTTGTTGGCGTCTCAAGATGCGCTGCTGGCAACAAAAGGAATCGACAAAGCCTGCGCAGAAGCAGCAAACGCGCGGGCGGAAGAGCAGGTGAAGAAGAAGACAGGTCTTTCCGCTCCGGGAAGGACGAAGGAAAAACCGCTTCCAACAGGCAAGATCGCTGATGTACTTCGTGCTGGAAAATATCCGTAAAAAGGAGAGACCTTCTTGGACGACACTTTGAATGACGAGCAAGATTTCGAAGAGCTGTACGGCAAATGGGAGCCCAAACTCTATCAGGCATCCATGGGACACACTGACCGCCACTTCGCTGCTCTGTTGGGCGGACCGCGTTGGGACGATCCGTACACGATCATTCTCATACGCGACGCCGTTGAACAAACATTCTCGCGGTCGGATGTTCGCAGGGAGTTGCGCGACATCCGCGTGATACCGTCGTTGAAAGACGATGCAGGGCCTTCCTATGTCACGATCAGCCTTCAGGGCGATATTTACGTCGTCGGTCCAGACGGTTCACAGCATTTCATCATCCCCGGAACTCAAGCCGAATCCGAGACCGCATCCGAAGTCGATTTCCGCTCCATTCTTCCTTACGACAATCGTTGGCTTGTGGCAGGCAGCGGGAACTTCTTGAAGCTCGGAAAAGGCGAGAGCTGGGAGGACGTGTCGCCGTCGCTTACAACTGAATATCCTTACTCGGAGACTGAATGGGCCATTCTCGGCGAGAATATCAAGGGTGAAATCTTTATCGTTGCGATCCAAAGACCGAACCAACGATATTTCAACCTTTACCCGGGCCATCCCCTATATCGGAGTGACATGGCGGAAGACGAACGCTTCAAACTGAAAAAAAGACTGAGAGCTGAAAAGGGTACCCATCCGGTTCTAACTACGCTTTACACAGGAACACCCGGCAGTTGGAAACGTCAGGAATTGCCTGAACGGATCGCCAGGACTTCACCACCATATGCATCGTTAGCCGCTGTCGCTTCCGACAATCGAGGCAATGATTATTTGGTGGGCTCCGACGGTTTGGTTATGATAGGAACACCCGAAAGCGGTTTCTCTGAGATTTCATCGTTGCAAGACCGCGAAAAGCATTATTCTGATGCTGCTTATCTCGACGACGAATTGGTCCTCATTGCTGACTCGGAATTGTTTCGCTTCGATGGACATTTAGCAAAAACCTTCACACCAAAGGTGAAGCTCCAGCTCGGGAGCAAACGGGTTCAGCCATCAGCGATTTTTGCCCGGGAAGGCAGACTGCACGTATTTGATTACGGAAACCGTATCTTTTCTCTCGTTGAGGGAGAATGGAGAGAGTATGCGATTCCAAACGAGTTACTCCAGCGTCCTTTCAAAGCCAGAAAGCCGTAGATCGTCGGAGGGCGTGCGCGCCGTTGCTGATCTAAGCAATCACCGACACGAAGCGCAATGGCAGCGCGGATATTGCGGCTGCAAACGCAAAAGGGAAAGTACCTGGGCGGCGTCCCGCGCTGACTAAGGTGCAATGCAGGGAAATCCGCACCATGCTGAATGCCGGCGCATCCGTTCGAGAGATCGCTCAAAAGTACAACGTTCATCCTCGCACGGTCCTTAGAGGGATACGTCGATTGTCATGAAGGTGTCGGCAAGGCCGTTGCGTTGTTGTCAAGCTATGGTGGCCTGCCTGTCCAATTTTGTGGATTGTGCGGAAATCGCACCGATGGCTGTCGCCCGTATTGATGTGCCGGAAAGCCGCCATTATTGGATGTTCATTCCTTCGTCGGAGAGGGAGGCGTTATGTTCATTCGACGATTCGCATTCCTTTTTTTTCTTGGGATTTTCATTGCGGGTGCAGCCCGCGCCCAGACATGGGAGGACATCGCTCCGAGGACCGCCGGCTGGTCCACGGAGCGGCTCGAGGCGGCGCGTCTGCAGTCGAAATCTCTCAAATCTACCGCAGTGATGATCATCCAGGATGGACGGGTGATCGCTCGTTGGGGTGACACTTCTCGCAAAGTAAATATGGCATCCGTTCGCAAGAGCCTGCTCAGCGCTCTTTACGGCATTGCGGTTGCCGAGGGGCGGATTAAACTTTCAGCCCGTCTTTCCGGACTTGGCGTTGATGACAATACTCCCAGCCTTTCGGCTGAGGAGAAAACCGCGACGGTTCGTGATCTGCTCATGTCGCGGTCGGGTATCTATCATCCAGCCGGTCACGAGACCGCCGACATAAAGCGCAAGCGGCCTGCGCGCGGAAGTCACCCGCCTGGGT
The DNA here is from genome assembly GCF_036888815.1 of Agrobacterium sp. CCNWLW155. Taxonomy (NCBI): domain Bacteria; kingdom Pseudomonadati; phylum Pseudomonadota; class Alphaproteobacteria; order Hyphomicrobiales; family Rhizobiaceae; genus Agrobacterium; species Agrobacterium sp. CCNWLW155. The sequence continues at coordinate 37,460 of NZ_JBAKFW010000020.1, read as the reverse complement.
CGTTCTGGTTCTATAACAATTGGGACTTTAACGTTCTGGGGACTATCTATCGACAACAGACTGGCGAGGACATCTTCGCAGGATTCGAGAAGCGGATTGCTCGACCGATCGGAATGGAGGATTTCTCGATCAAGGATGGTCGATACGATCTCGAAAAGCTGTCCGAGCATCCCGCCTATCCAATCCAGCTCAGCGCCCGCGATGCAGCCCGGTTTGGCCAGCTTTTCCTTAATGACGGAAAGTGGGGCATCAAGCAGATCATCCCAGCGGCGTGGGTCAGGGAATCGACGACTACCTATTCGTGGGCAAAGCGGATACGGCAGGGTTACGGCTACATGTGGTGGACGCTTCCAGAAGATACTTGGGGTCAGAACGCGTTCTACGCCTCCGGCTACGGCGGGCAGATTATCGCGGTCGTCCCGTCAAAACGTCTAGTGGTGGTGCAAACTGTCGATTTACGACAGAACCCGAAGGGGGTTCGCACCAGCGCGTTCATTGAACTCCTAAAAGAGATCGCTTCCGCTTCACCGTGAAGAGTATGGTACTGCACAGCAAATATAGCTCGATTGATGCCGCCGGCTTCGTGATGTTTCTGGCTCAGAAGCAGATTGTCCGAACAGCACTCCGCCTCCGCTATCTCCAGACCAGGTCACTATGACCGCGAAGAGCCAGGAAATCATGACGATCAGACTTATAGCTGCCAGCGAGGCAAAGAAATCTGAATTACGAGATATGCTTTCTGGTTATCTGGTAGAGTTAAGTCAGTACGGGGATGTCGACCTCGAATACCCTTACTTTGACTGTTACTGGACCGACGACGGCCGTTGGCCCTACCTAATTGTCAAAGACGGAGATACCGTTGGGTTCGCTCTGGTGAACACTTGGTCGCCCTCGGGAAAAGGCACCGACTTTGCAATCGCCGAGTTTTATGTGCTGCCCTTGTTCCGGAGTGCCGGAATCGGGCGACAGGCATTCTCCTGCCTCCTCGATGGCCGCTCCGGTATCTGGGAGCTTAGCGTCATGTCGAACAACGAACCCGGGAACGCATTTTGGGAGCGAATGTTGGCTGCCTCGGACATTTCGGAGATCGAGAGGGTCGATTTGGGAAGCGAACTGGCGTTTCGCTTCTCTACCAGGACATAGTTGTTTGTCTGGTTTGGACCAAAGGCCGATTCGACGGATTACGCCAATAGTCGCCTTGGGAGGAAAGCGCCATCAGCGGTCATTGATGTGTCATATGCCTGCATTAATTGCGGCCTGGAAACCGGGAGACGAAAGGATGGCACACGTTATTTTTCTTCATGGCGCGTCGAGCAGCGGCAAGTCAACCATTGCGAGGGCATTGCAGAAACGCATCGAGAAACCATTCTGGCACGTATCGATCGATCATCTGCGCGACGCTGGCGTGCTTCCGACCGAACGCTTCAAGAGTGGTGATTTTCGCTGGACTGACGCTCGCATGGCCTTTTTCCACGGGTTCCATGGATCGCTGCGGGCATATGCCGATGCGGGTAATCATCTGATCCTTGAACACATTCTCGATACCGAGGGATGGCTGGAAGAACTCGTTGATCTTTTGGCGGAGCACGATGTCTTCTTCGCCGCTGTACATTGTCCGCTCGAAATGCTGGTCAAGCGTGAAGCCGCGAGAGGTAACAGACCGGTGGGTAGCGCCAAGAAGGATTTTGAGACGATTCATTTCGGCAAGCGGTATGACATTGAACTACAGTCCGAGGACGGCGCTGATGCAAATGTCGAGAGGCTGCTCGTCGCCTGGAGAAAAAGCGACCGCTCGTCAAATTTCGCGAGCCCCGAAGTCCCCTTAGGCCGGGTGCCGTTGTGACGTAGATGCGCCAAATGCAGTCATTGTGCGAACCTTGGTTTCGCATAGAATACCTTCACCAGACACTCCGATTGAGGCGATAATGACCTGCATGGAAGGGCCAAGCTTGCGCCTACGGCCCGCGACAGCTGATGATGCCGCAGCCCGCTTTTCGTTGGGGTACAACCAGGAAATTGTGCGCATGTTCGGTGTCAGCCACGCTGATACCAAACCTATGACAATGGATGCGGCAGAAGCGTGGGCTCGTGCCCACTCGGTCAACCCATACGCCTGGATCATTGAAGTTGCTGGGCAGTTGATTGGTGAAATCAAACTTCACAGCGTAAATGCTCAGGATCGACGAGCGTCGATGGCAATTGCGATCTACGATTCCCAGCAGCTAGGAAAGGGATTTGGAAGCGAAGCAATCCGACTGCTTTTGCACCACGCTTTCACGGAGCTGTACCTCCACCGGATTGGCATACGGGTCCTAGCCTATAATGAGCGAGCCATTAGGGCCTATCAAAAGTGCGGCTTCATCGTTGAGGGACGGGAGCGCGAAACTGTATTCGTTGACGGCGTCTGGCATGACGACCTGATGATGGGGATACTTTCCAGAGAATTACAATATCATGGGAGATGAAGATAGTCCGCTTCGGGCCGGAAGCAGTCATGCAGCTTGCGTAGGAGCATCGAAGCTGAAACGGTCGTCACTTCACTTCACTTCACTTCACTTCACTGCGCCATTAGCGATCAAGACCTCGATAAACGATCCATCGCCAGTTTCCCTTGCGAAGGAAAGAGCAGTCTCACCATTGTGTCCTTCGGCATTCGGATCAGCGCCGTGAGCAAGAAGGGCGGCCACGACGTCTGGCCCATTTTGCTGGTTGTTCGCCTGCATAATCAAAGGCGTCCATCCTCTTTTGTCGCGAGCTTCGATATTTGCGCCTCGTCCCACAAGGAGCGGGACAGCATCCGGGTCGGTGACAATGTGGAGAATGGTCACGCCGTCGTCGTTCGCGGCGTTGATGTCGGCTCCGTTTGCAAGCAGGAGATCGAGTACTTTTTCATCGGGATACATGTCGAGGAGGTGTACCGGCTGGAAACCATATTCGTCCCTAGACATCGCCAGGCCAGGTTCTGTCGCGAGCATCGTCCGAACAGTTTCCACTTCGCCCACATGGACAGCGTCGTGAAAAGTCCTCACTGCGTCGCCGTCCGCCGCAATGGCTGAGCTGATAGAAATTCCCAAAACCGCCAGAAATCGATGAACCCAATGAAACACCGTTACCTCCTTGGATATACACGACGACATTCTCTACCAATGCGGCTAGTCGGTGAAGGCCGTCTTGTGAGGTGGCACTGACCGTTGGAAGTCCCCGTAGATGTAGAATTCGTCGTGCGGTAACCCACCATATTTCCTGCCCTAGTCTAAGGGATCAAGTAGGACACCGGGTCCGCTCCGTTAGGTATTTCGTGAACGGCCTCGATCTCAAGGCCGCCGGCTGCAAAGGAAACCGACGGTCCGATTTACGATCCTGCCGACCTTTTGAAGCTTACAGTTACATCAACCGCGTTTGATCCAGCCGGCCTCTGTAGGCAGTACCCATTACAACATCGAGGTGATCTGGCTGCTTAGCCATCTCATTTGCGACACGATAGATTATTGCCAGTCGATGTTTGTTTACTTGAGGGAAGCTGCCTTTTCCGGATTCGGCGGGAAAGCTTGATTGATCCTCTTCCCGCGGAGCAGGTCCAACGCGTACTGAAGCTGAAGGTCGTCCTTGACTTCAGGTGGTACGTAGGCAGAGGACCCCGAGCCGTCATCAGTCTCACTCTGACCTTGGATGTGGCCGCGCAGGTTTGTTTCACCAGTGGCTTCCAGCTTGCCCAACAGCTCGGGTGGTAGCGGCTGTTCGACAGTGATGTCTGGTGTGATACCTGTCCCTTGGATCGACTTACCGGACGGCGTGTAGTAAAGCGCGGTTGTCAAACGTAGCGCGCCCACATCAGCCATTGGGATGATCGTCTGAACTGACCCCTTACCGAAAGAACGCGTTCCGATAACAGTCGCACGGCGCAAATCCTGCAATGCGCCGGCAACGATTTCCGAAGCTGAGGCCGACCCTCCGTTGACCAGCACAATAACAGGCTTGCCATCCGTTAAATCACCAGCGGTTGCACTGAAGCGTCGGGTCTCATCGGGATTGCGGCCCCGTGTGGAAACAACTTCACCGCGCTCAAGAAACGCATCCGAAACATTTATAGCCTGATCCAGCAGCCCACCCGGATTAAGGCGCAGGTCGAGCACATAGCCCCTCAGCTTGTCGGCTGGAATGTCTTTTTTAAGTTTGCTGATCGCGGCTTCCAGGTCGTCATAGGTCTTCTCGGTGAAGGAAACGATGCGGAGATACCCGACATCATTTTCGACGCGGGATTTCACGGCCTCTACGGCAATAATGTCACGCACGATTGTCAATTCAATCGGCTTGTCCGCGCCCTCGCGGATCAGTGTCAGCTTGATCGGTGTGTTAACCGGCCCGCGCATCTTCTCGACAGCTTCCTCCAGCTTCAGGCCACGCACCGGCTGGCCATCGATCTCGGAAATGAAGTCCCCGGCCAGAACGCCAGCCTTCGCTGCGGGTGTATCGTCCATCGGAGCGATCACCTTCACCAGTTCGTTCTCCATTGACACTTGAATACCAAGGCCACCAAATTCCCCCTTGATCTGGGTGCGCGTATCATTGGCGTCTTTGGCGTTCATAAAGCTGGAATGCGGGTCGAGAGACGACAGCATGCCGTTAATGGCATTCTCGATAAGCTTGTCATCCGTTGGCGGCGTCACATATTGCGCCCGGACACGTTCCAGCACTTCGCCGAAAATCGCCAACTCCCTATACGTGGTTTCATTGGCGGCTTCGGCAGGTGCCACAGACGAATAAATGATGCTCATCGCAGTTGCGCTCATCAATGCGCCGGCGATAACAAGAGAAAACCTGCGGATCATTGTGTGCCTTTCCAAAATCTTGGGAGGTTCAGGACCGGGGACGGCGTACCACCTTTTCAAAATTTAATGTAAATCGTCGAACGATTTGTTTCCAGTGCTTCCGTTCGTGCCCGATAACGGGCGTAGCGTCTGCGGGAAACTTGAGGTGATCACGTTGACATTCCCGCACCAACTGCATATCCGAGCGCGCAGCCGCGTGGCTTGACGGACACATTCGGAACTGTTGATTTCTGACGGACAGATTCGGCAGGAGATGGGATGTCCAACCAGATAATAGAAACCAGCCACGGGTCTATCGCTTTTATCGATACGGCAGGGACTGGTGTCCCCGTGGTGATGATCCACGCAAACTCCGTTTGCAAGGAATCGTTCAAACCACAGATTTCGGCGCTGGCGGGCCTGCGACGTGTCATTGCATTCGATCTTCCCGGACATGGTGCCTCTGGAAACGCAGTCGACCCTAGACGTACCTACAGCATTACCGGTTACGCGGACGCGCTGCTGGAAGCTTTGAAGGGCTTGAGCGTCGATAGGTTTGTCGCCGTCGGACACTCGCTAGGTGGCCATGTTGTCCTTGAAATGCTTGCAAAAGAGGCCTCTGTCGACGGCGCTTTGATTTTCGGTACCCCGCCGATCGCGAACAACCTTGACGGGCTGAAAGCCGGATTTAAGCCGACCCCAGAGATGGAATATACGGGGAGTGCAGTCTTGACCGAGCAGCAAATCGGCACGGTTGTCGAACTCGCTTTGGGGCGCGGCGCATCTGGTGATCAATTCTTTCTTGATGCCGTTCGCCGAACAGATGGCCTAGCTCGCCAATATATGATCGAAGCTGCCATTGCCGGGGAGGGTAGCAATCAGCGGCACACAGCTGAGACGTCTACGATCCCACTTGCGATCATAAACGGTGAGAACGATACAGTCATCAATTTAGACTACATCGATAGCCTCCATTTTGCGAACGTCTGGGGCGGAAAGCCGATCCGTATTCAGAATGCCGGTCATGCCCTACATTGGGAGCAGACCCGCAAATTCAACGAGGTGCTGCTACGCTTTGAGGATTTTCTGGACGGGCGACTTCAAGGTCTTTAGCCTTTCCTCGCCACCTATCCATAACTTCATCGAAATCGATTTCGCGCCATTCTGAATTCCATTCTTGCAAGTAGTCCACACTTCGAGAATGCGGCTCTGGCATAGGTAAAGAGAAGCGCCCCACGGTGAACACAACGCCGCCGGTGTTTTGGTTTGCCGGCCATAACTTCTCTCAAGGCAGACAGCGCGTTTTGCGCAAAGTCCGCCTTGAAGATCAGTAGTCACTAATGACTACTGATTGGATGATGAGTGTTGAAATGGTTTGGGCGGCCTGCCGGCTTCTTTAGGCCGCCCGCCTTCCGTGTGCCTGCCGCCCATCCGAAGATTTGTGAAGCTGTATGGTGACCTGTTTCCAATCGACGGTGTGGCACTGGCTTCGCGGTTCGCACGGATCGCCTGCAAAAGGTTTCTCGTCAACATTAACCGTTTAAGAGAACTCCAGATACCGTGAACGTCAGCTCAACCGTACCAGCGCCCAAATACTTCGCAATCGTGTTGCGTGACAGCCCAGTGCGCCGGCTGATCTCTCGGATTGACTGCTTCTCGCGCAGCGCCATCCGGCGGAGGTTGTTTAAATGTCCCATGTGGTTCACTCCGTTGCCCCCGTCGCTCGCCGCGTTGGGGGAAGGTTCACATGGCTGCGCCTAACCGGCTCAGTTCTGCGCGGAAACCAACACCGCTCCTTTTGACGAGCTAAAAAAGGGGGCTATGTTGTAGCCAGAGTTTTCATCAAAAAGCTTGCGCCGCGCTAATGGAGGACACGAACTGACGCGTGCGTTCATGCCGGGCCGAACGGAAAAGGTCCTCCGGACGCCCAGCCTCCACTACCACGCCTGCCTCAAGAAACACCACTTGGTTCGACACTTGAGAGGCGAGCCGCAGATCATGCGTCGCCATGACCATCGTAGTGCCTTCCCTCGCGAGCGTGCCGAGAACGTCCACCACTTCAGCAGCCAACTCTGGGTCAAGAGCAGAAGTAGGCTCATCGCAAAGAAGGACCTGAGGTGAGGGGGCCAGGGCCCTTGCGATCGCGATACGCTGTTGTTGCCCACCTGAAAGATTTGCAGGCCAAGCGTCCGCTTTGTGCGCCATGCCGACCTTCGTAAGCAACTCCATGGCTCTGGCCTGAGCTTTCTCTCTCGTCCATTTTTGGACGACGAGGAGACCTTCCATCACATTCTCTATGGCGGTTCGGTGGGGAAACAGCTGGAAGTTCTGGAAGACCATTCCGGTTTGCTTCCGGATTTTTTGGATGTCCTGCCAACGAGCCTTGCGTCCGGGATGAAACTCGACGAGCTCGGAGCCGACACTTACTGTTCCCGAGGCAGGTTGTTCCAGCAGGTTTATACAGCGCAACAAAGTACTCTTGCCGCCGCCGGAAGGACCGACGAGCGCTGTCACGCTTCCCTCTGGAAACTGCAGCGAGACGCCCTTGAGGATAACCGCTTCCCCGAAGCGTTTCTCGATCTTACTGAGTTCGATCATCGGTTGGCCTCCAACAGCCCGCCATAACGCGAAAACCTTATCTCTAGCCGCGACTGCAACGCGGAGAGGACAGAGCTCAGTACAAGATAGATAAGCGCTGCCTGGATATAAAGAATGAGTGGTTCGTAGGTGGTAGCTACGATCCGTTGTGCAGCTTGAAACAGCTCCGGAACCGTGATTGCCGCCGCGAGAGACGTATCTTTGACGAGTGAAATAAATGAGTTCGAGAGAGGCGGCACAGATACCCTTGCGGCCTGCGGCAGGATCGTTCTGCGCATCGCCTGCTGCCAGTTCATACCGGTGGAATAAGCCGCTTCCCATTGCCCCTTGGGAACGGAACTGATCGCCGCGCGGATGATCTCAGATGTGTAAGCCCCAACGTTCAGCGTGAAACCGATCAGTGCGGCCGGAAATGCGTCAAGAAGAACTCCGATGCTCGGCAGCCCGTAAAAGATAACAAAGAGCTGCACAAGCAGAGGGGTGCCACGAATGATCCACACGTAAAAACGAGCAAGCGCCGAGATAGGTGCAGGTCCGAAGAGTCGAGCAACAGCCGTCACCAAACCAAGTGCGAGTCCGAGCGCAAACGAGAGCAGCGTAAGTGGAATGGTAAAGCGGATGCCTGCCCACAACAGGGTGGGGAACGAATCCAACATCAATTGAAGCCAGTGGGGCAAAGCTCACCTCTAAAACAAAGCCGCCCGGCGAAAACGCCGGACGACCGATTGAACGTAACTACGCAACGTGCCGTACGACGACAGGTTTACTTGGAGACGTCCTGTCCGAAGTATTTGTCGGAAATGGCCTTGTAGGTTCCGTCTGCCTTGATGTCAGCAAGGGCTTTATTGATCGACGCGACCAGATCGTCATCTCCCTTGCGGACGATGATTCCCGAGAAGTCAGCGTCGGATTTTTCTGCAACGATCTTCACTGGTGCATCAGGCTGATGCTTCTTGAAGTCTAGGAAAGACAGGCTGTCGTTGATGGTTGCGTCCGCGCGGCGGGTCAATACCAGTTGGATGGACTGGTCAAAACCATCGGTGCCAACCAGTTCGGCTCCTGCAGCTTCGGCGAGTTTACCGAAGTTGCTAGTGAGAGACTGCGCGGACTTCTTGCCCTTCAGGTCCTCAAACCCCTTGATATCCGTGTTGCCTTCGCGAACGATCAGGACCGCTTTCGAGGCGATATACGGTTCTGAGAACGCGTACTTTTGCTTACGTGCCTCCGTGATGCCAACTTGGTTGATTACCGCGTCATATCTTTTTGCATCAAGACCAGCGATAAGACCGTCCCACTTGCCTTCGACAAATTCAGCTTTCACCTCAAGCTTCTTTGCTACGGCTTCGCCGATCTCAACGTCGAATCCGACCAGCTTGTTAGAGGCGTCATGAAACGTGAACGGAGCGTAGGTTCCTTCGGTGCCGATCTTGATGACGCCTGCCGATTTGATCTGGTCGAGGTTCTCGCCTGCTATCGACGGAGAGAAAGCTATTGCCTGAAGTGCGGTTGCAGTGGCGATTCTTTTGATCCAGCCCATGTCCGGGTTCCTTTAGCGGATTTCGATTGCCCAAGCATATAGGATGGGCTCTATGCATTCGCACGATACAGAAATGCAAAAATTATGTGTCGCTTGGAATATTCTACTCAGGAGCCAGTTGCCGCAATTTCAAGAAGCCAACCGACTTCCCATGTGTGTCCGACGTAGCGCAAACACGAACCTTTCTAGCATCTATTCCTTATCGTTCGCAGATAGCGGAGTTGGTAGCGCTTGATGAAACCGGCGCACATTTGGAGCGCTCCAAGGCCAAGGCTCGAATGTCGGAAGTCTTTCAGTTGGCGAAAACTGCGTGCCGCGGATTGTTGGTGACGATGAAAGTCTCCTCGAAATCACGATCAAGGCAGAGGGTAAAGCGCCAACTGGCGCTTATCTTTCCGCACGTGGCCCGAGAGTGCTTTAGGCAAACCGAATCGCCTGTTGGGTCATGATCTCTGGACTACTCCCCGGTTGAACCACCCACACCGAAAAGCCCGGATTGTAAACGCCGGGGAGCGCATGATATTTATTGATCAGGGAAAAGTCTTTGGCATTCAGCGTGGCTATTGGTAGATCGTGGGCGATAGAGACGGCCGCGATGAAGAGGTCCTGACCAGGTTTTCGCTTCTTGGTGTTTTCTGGATTAGTGTACCAGAGATGCCTTAGTGGCTCGCAACAATGGAGCTTGGCTAGAGTTTTGGCTACTTCGTGGTTGATGTCGGGGTACAGGAATTCCCATTCGAGCAGCTCATCGAACCAAGCCATGATCTCCGCGGCTAGAGCCGGCTGGCTCACGCCTATTTCAACGATGCCCTGTTGAATTTCTAAAAGCACCGGAAAGGGTATCGCCAAATCTTTTTGTTCGGCGAGCCAACCAGCAACAGAAGGGTGCGCCTTTTTGTATTGGACCTGACTTAAAACACTCGTGTCTAACAGAAACATGCCCGGGTCTCCGTCGGGACAATGTGGAGGTGGTTCGGTAAATGTTGATTGCAGGTGTCGTTTGGTCAACCGTAACTATTTGTGATTCAGAATTTGACGGGTGTAAGGTGTCGCGGCAGACATCGACCATACCCGTCTTAGGAGGCATGTTCTCAATGCGACAGGCGATGCCTTCAGAACCTGACTGGTTGTCGCTTCCGTTGCCCTGTAAACTCGTTTTGTGACTCCCGATCTGGTAGATATTCTCCGACCAGGTTGAATTCGATCGCTCGTCAGTGCGGCTGAGGCCGCCCCATAGGCAAAGACGTATTTGAAGGACTCGCGTTTCGGTATTGGTCCGCCGACGTTCACAATTCTCAAGGAATCGTTTAATGTGAGACTCCAGTTTATGAGGGTCACGTGCGGAATTTTGTAGCTACCTGGGAGCGGAGAGACGCTGAAGATCGGATATCCGAAGTCTTCGACGCTGCGCGTGATCGCCCTCAGACCGTACGCGACGAGAATGGACTCTTTGAAATCACGTTCAAGCCTCGGCCCAAGGGCCCTGTTGGCGCGTTGCTATCTCGTGGCGGGCCGAAAGATCGCTAAGCGTATCTTACCGTCGCATAGGTTCCTCCATTTGGATTTTTCGATTGTTCGACAACCCACATTGAGAAAGCCGGATTGTAAACTTCGGGCAGTTCCTTGGATTTTGCAGATTGTCTCGGACTTCTCATCGAGTTCGGTCGCTCTTTGCCCACCAAACGGCGTCCACAACCGCAGCCACGAGTTCCAAGCCGCCTCGGCACCCCACGTCGATGGCGACTAGCGCTTCAATTGCACTTCGCCTGCGCTCCGTCTCAGCCATCGCCGCGGGCGCTAATAACGCTGCTTCAGATCAACATGGCGCTTATCGCCGTAGAGGCTCAAGCAGGCATTAGCTTGACCGCGTCGGCAGTTTTTTAGGCGACGCTGACACCATACAAAATATTATTTGTTGATCGTCTTTGGTTGTCGCCCCAATACCGTTGTCGGAAGGGCTAACTGGACATATTCCTACACTCATCAGTTGTTTCATGGGCGGGGGTCCACAGTAACTATGGGTGTTGTACGCAGGTCGATCCTCATCGACGAGCCTTCGAACGAGGATCATTTCAACGGCAAGGGTCATCAACGGACTGCCGTCGCGCTGTCAAAAGCGATCGCGAATTTCTCCGAAGACGACCGCGCGATCGGTCTCGACGGCCCATGGGGCAGCGGCAAATCGACCGTTGTCGAGATCGCACGAAAAATCCTCTATGAACGCAAGACCTCCGAGAACCGCGCCTACCATTTCTTCACTTTCGATATCTGGCAATCTCAGGGGTCTTCGTTCCGCAGATCACTACTCGAGCACTTCCTCGAGTGGACGATTGTCTCTTTTCCGGCTCACGCCAAGGCGCTCAACGAGGTCGAAGAGAAGGTAAAGGGCAAAGTGCGAGAGGTCCGTTCCAATAACAGGTCGATCCTAGATTGGTGGGGAGTCCTCGTAATTGCGTTTCTTCCTTTTCTTCCCATCTATTATTTCTGGGCGCGGAAAGAATTTACTGAGGCCAACGGAATCGGCTTTCTCGGGTCATACTCGTTCTTGGCTCTTCTCTTGTTTGTCGGCGTTACTATCGGGTGGTCATTTTTCAAAGCAATTCGTGAATGGCGGCGGGCGAAACGACGATCCTGGAGAGGTGTGCCGGGCAAATTCAAGTCGGCGCTTTCACAGACGCTGCTAATTGGCTCGAAGCAATTTGAAAACCAAACGGTCACCCAATACATACGGGAGGTCGATCCCAACGACTTCGAATTCCAGACGACACTTCGAGAAATTCTGTCGATCGTGCAGTCTGATAACGTGCGGGTCGTAATCGTTCTCGACAACATCGACCGTTTGCCGAAGAAAGAGCTCAACGATTATTGGGCGCAGGTGCGTGCCGTATTCTCCGGCAGCCCGGCGGTCAAGGAAAAGGACGCGTCGGGCTCGGTCACCGTTATCGTTCCCTACGATCGTCACCTGGTTGAAGAAAAGACGCAGGCAGATTCTGAAAAAAAGACGGATTCGGAAAAGAAGGTTCCAGTCGCACTGACTCCGTTGGGTGCGCGCGAGATTTTTACAAAGACCTTCGATGAAATCCTCCAGGTCTCGCCGCCTGTCATGTCAAACACCCGTGAATTTTTCATAGAGAAAATGGGTGACGCGTTACCCGAGGTTATGGATCGAGACGAACTGTTTCGGGTGTACCTCATTTTCGACCGGATAATCCGAGCCGAGAGCGGGAGCGCCACGCCGAGGCAAATCATTGGATTTATTAATGAACTCGCCGGAATGTACGACCTGCATAGCGGGCGTTTTAAACTGCCGACGGTGGCCGTTTACATAGCGTATCAGGATGCCTTGGAAGCCGATCCCAACCTCCTTAACAATCCAAACTCACTCGACCAGCGCGTTCGCGAGATCGCCAACGACGAAGAGCTCGAAAAGAACTTGTCGGCGATGATCTTCAACGTCGAGCCTGACCTAGCGCTTCAGCTGCTGCTCGATCAGCGCATCAAAGACGCCGCGGTCGACAGTTCCGAAAGGTTGATCGAGATTTCGAAGTCTGCTGGTTTCGATGTGCGGGTTAATCACGTCATACAGGAGAACGTGGACGAGTGGAAAAAAAGCGGCGACTTTTCAGACGTCGTGTCGCATTTTGCCGCTCTCTCAAAAGTGTACGTTGGCGACGCTAAGGATTATTACCAAGAGAGCTTAGTGTCGTCCGTAATGCATATGGGAGACGCGAGTTCCAGTCGGCAAGATTTTGAGAAGCTTCTTGCGGTGACTGAGCTGGCAGAACCCGAGAGATTACCGAATTTGGTAAGGGCGTTGATCGAGCAAAGTCACGCTGCTGCGGTCGGCGGTCATTCTTTGGTGCAGGTCGACGAAGGAGTTCGTTGGGTTTCGGTAGTCGGCTCGTTGCGCCGAAAGGTGGCAGCGGAGGGTTCGGGCGACATATTTCCGAGCGTGCTTGAGGACATCGAGATATCACACGACGCAAGATTTACCTTCGGCGTCGCGGCGCAGGCCGCGAAAGAGGGAATGCGCCTAGCGTGGTTCAAGCACGGTGGCATCGATTTCGGTGGCGAAAATCGTCTGTACTTTGACCTTGCCGTGCATAATCCTGCGCAGATGCGAATGGCATTACCCGAAATCGTATCGGCTGACATACTTCACACAACTATGGTTGCTGGCCTTTTTTCAACTCTCGCGGAGCAGCTCCAGGCACCGGAGATCGACGATCTGCCGCGATTTAGGGAGCAGTTGCAGCTTACCGCGGAAATATACTCCATGCTTTCGACAGACGGGCGGGCAGGTCTCGGTGCCGAAAAGATATTTGAAGCGTCGAGCTTCTTCGACCATCTGAGTGCGGCTTTGGAGTCCCCGAGTGATCCAGCCCTGGGCGACGCACTTTTCCTGGCCATGCAGGCCGTTGGGCTACCGCTGGCGACGCCTCTGAAAAAAGCACGGAATGGCTCAATTCTAGCGGATTTATCGGAGGCCTTCACAAAGTTCACAGGCGTTCTCTCAACTGGCGAAGGCATTGCCCCCGAACAAATTGACAGGCTCGCTCAACTCTTCAAGGCAGCAGATATCTTTGGAAGCCTCATCAGTCTTGGTGCAGCTCAGCCAGATAATAAGCTAACGAGGGAGGCCATAGGTCGCGGGCTACGAAATGATAATGTGCCGACTCTCGACTTGCCAACACTGAATACTCACTTTGAGTTCCTGAAGTCTATTCTCGGTAAGTCAATGACCGAGGTATTGGTATGCCTGGAGGAACGGATTGCTGATGAGGACACACATCACATCACGCTCGGTGAATGCTCTGTCGGACTTCTCCACCATGTCAGGGAAATCAGGAACGGTAACTGGACAAAGCTCCGTGAGCGTGTTTCCCGTGAGCTGGACGCCGTGCCTGTCACGGATTGGCCCTCGCATGTTTTAGAGAGCGACCACTTGGGAGACCTGTTGCTCGAGATGATTGAGGGATCGGATTTCAGAATTGCCGACCCGGTGTTCCGTGATGTCGTCGTTCAAATGGTGCTTGATGTCCTTGAGGGTGGGGCGACGCCAACTGGAAAGACCCGCCTCGATTTGCTTGTGGAAGCCATCGACCCGAGGTTTCACGGCGACATGTACCGCCAGGTGCGCGAGAGGGTGAAGGATGTAACTCGGACTAACCTCAAGGTCGCGGTTCAATACCTTCCCGTGACCGTCAGCAACGTTATTCGAACTTGGGAGCAGCTGCGAAAGGATGAGAAGGACGTGCTTGTCCGTTTCTTCCTGTGCTCAGCCCTCGAAGGTGGGCTCGACACTGTCATCAACGACTTCGAGGCATTGGGCCAAACGAAGGTCAAAGACATGATCGGAGCTTCACAGGAGAGCACGCGTGAAAAGCTCCAAGGGGCGATGAACACGTTCGCGGAGAAGCCGGAGAAGAAAGATCGGGCGATTGTGCTTGGCAGGCTTTTCTATGGTGAGCGGAAGGTCAAGAGCGTGTTCGAGCGTTGGTTCAGGTCCGGTGCCGATTGAGAGGCGCTATTGCATGCGTCAGGGTTCCGTATCGGGGTAGTTCGGGAATGCCAACTTTAATTACTTGAGTTATGTTTTGTAGGCTACGGGCGGTCGTGGGTGCCAGTTACCTTGTATTCTGCAGCCTTCTCCTTTCGGCGACGTTGGCTTCGTATTGGGCCGGATCGCAGCCACGCTTTAAGAAGTAAGCCTTCCCGCCACGTCTTTACCTCCCGCGTTCCGTCCGAGTCGTCGCATTTATGCCTCCACTGCCTCGCTTTTAGCCGATCTATCTACTGACGGGTCGCCGTACACCTACAGTTCCGCATGATAACTATTTGGTTTATATAATGCAAAATCCCAAATATCTAAGTGGGATACCGGAAAATTTTTCAAAGTGAGGTCTAATTCACGGGTGTTTTCGCAGAATTTTAGAATTTTATTTATACGATAGCCGAAATTTACCTGTGAAATTTGATTAAATTAATGAGTTTGTTCGTTTCTTCATTTGTTTGTTTATCTAATCTGCAGCAGTTCTCGGGTCATTTCGATGAGTCCCGGTCAAAACCTCTGACTCCGCACAGATAATTCCCGAGCACCTCTTGCACGCAAAAATTTACGGGTATATACCCGAGACAAATGCCAAACGATAGTTGCCACTGCATCCTGTTGCGCAAAGCATCCCGTAAGGTCTCGTCCTATTATGACGAGGCCCTGGCGCCGCTTGGCGTCAATATCGGTCAGTTCAGCCTGCTGCGGAACATCAACCGCACCGCGCCCGTCTCGCTAACCGATCTGGCCGCGCGGGTGGAACTGGATCGCTCCACCGTTGGCCGCAATGCCAAGGTGCTGGCTCGTATGGGTCTGGTGGCTATCGGCCATGGCGAGGATCAGCGGGAAGCGATGCTGACGGTGACGACGGAAGGACACGCGATCCTGAAGGCGGGTGCGCCGCTCTGGGATGGGGTACAGGATGAAATCGAGGCCCGGCTTGGGCCCGAAAAGACAGCACAATTGCAGGAACTGCTCGCAGCCCTGTAATTTTTGGGGATATGCGGGTATCTGCCCGCAATATAGGGTATATACCCGTAAAATATCGGCCACGGCCGCTGGAAAGGGAATTTGAACATGCTCTCCACAAGCCTCGCCAGCTGGATGGCCGGCAGAAATCTGCATTATGGCTGGCTCGTTGCCGCAACCACCTTTCTGACCATGCTGGCCACCGCTGGTGCGATGGGATCTGCAGGGGTGATGATCCAGCCGCTGCATCAGGAATTCGGCTGGGATATTGCCGATATTTCCTCCGCTATGGCCGTCAGGCTGGTGCTTTTCGGCCTGCTTGGGCCTTTTGCCGCCGCCTTCATGAATCACTTCGGCGTCCGGCAGGTGGTGTCCACCGCGCTCGCCCTGATCATGGGCGGCATCGTCGCCTCCTTTTTCATGACCGAGGTATGGCAATTGCTGCTGCTCTGGGGCGTGGTGATCGGTGTCGGCACCGGCATGACCGCCCTGGTATTGGGCGCCACCGTGGCGGCTCGCTGGTTTTCCAAGCGTCGCGGATTGGTGATCGGCCTCATGACGGCGAGCAATGCCACTGGCCAGCTGGTCTTTCTGCCGCTGCTGGCGGCGCTGACGGAAGCCTATGGCTGGCGAACCGCCCTTACCCTGTCCGTGGCGGTAATTGCCACGGCCATGGTTCTCGTCCTGCTTTTGATGCGCGACCATCCTGCCGATGTCGGCCTGCCGGCCTATGGCGAGACAGTGGTGACAAAGCCGGTCAAGCAGGATCACAATCTTCTCGCCACATTGCTATCGCCGCTGGTGACGCTGAAGAGCGTATCGGGCAACCCGGTCTTCTGGGTGCTTTTCGGCACATTTTTTGTCTGCGGGCTTTCGACCAACGGTCTTATCCAGACACACTGGATTTCAATCTGCGGTGATTTCGGCATGGCAGCGGTGACGGCGGCGGGCACACTGGCGGTAATCGGCATCTTCGATTTCTTCGGCACGATCTTCGCCGGCTGGCTTTCCGACCGGTTCGACAATCGCTTCCTGCTGTTCTGGTTCTACGGTCTGCGCGGCCTGTCCCTGCTCTATCTCTCATTCTCGGGGTTCAGCTTCGTGGAACTTTCGGTCTTTGCCGTCTTCTACGGGCTGGACTGGGTGGCGACCGTGCCGCCGACGGTGAAGCTTGCCGCCGAGAATTTCGGTCGCGAAAAGGCCGGTCTCGTTTTCGGCTGGGTCTTTGCCGGCCACCAGCTGGGAGCCGCCACCGCCGCCTTTGGCGCCGGTTTCTTCAAGAGCGACTTCGACACCTATATGCCCGCGCTGCAGATTGCCGGTCTGATGTGCATGATCGCGGCCGTCTCGGTTCTGCTTCTGCGCAAGCCCGGTTCCGCGAGCCTCACGCCCCAGACCGCGTGAGAGAGGTGATGCACTGGAAAAGGCCTGCTGATGCGGGCCTTTTTTGTATTTTCCGAGCATGTGCCGGGTGCGGCGTGCACCGCTGCTCGATCGCCGGACGGTTTTGTTGCGCAATTGTCACAATGCGTGCCGGTTATCAGCTCCCTTGCGTGATCGGCACGCCGGTTTGATCCATCTCAATCGGCCTGCCTTTCCCGTTGTCATACTGGCTCCCAAGCGGTTGCGGCCAAGCGAAGATTCGCCAGACCCGCCGTCATCAGCCGGTTTCCGGGGACTTGCCCGGCTGCGGTGCGCTATAGGAGAGATGGAATGACGAACAGAAACAGAAAAACCGCCTTGCTTGCCAGTGTCATGGCTGGTGTTGCGGCCACGCTGATATCCGCCAATGCCATGGCGGCCGATCTGGCCCCGGCAGCGCCGGCGCCCACCGCCGAAGAGGCGATTGCCGCGGCAAGCCCGTGGATGCTGCGCGTGCGCGGCCTCGGCGTCATCACCAATGACAGCGGCAGCGTCGACGGTGTGCCGGGCGCGGGCCTGTCCTATTCGGACACCGTGATCCCGGAACTCGACATCAGCTATTTCTTCACCCCGAATATCGCCGCCGAGCTTATTCTTGGCACCACCTACGCCAAGATCAACGGCGAGGGCGTGCTCGCCGGAACGCCAGTGGGCAAGACATGGCTGCTGCCGCCGACGCTGACGCTGCAATATCACTTCACCGATTTCGGCGCCTTCAAACCCTATATCGGCGCGGGCGTGAACTATTCGCTGTTCTACAACCAGTCGGAAAAGCCCGGTTTCAGCAATCTCGACGTGAAGAACAAGCTTGGTGCTGCCGTGCAGGTCGGTTTCGACTATATGCTGGACGAGCATTGGGGCGTGAACTTCGATGTGAAGAAGATCTTCCTGAAGACCGACTGGACTGCCGAATTGGGTGGCACGCCGATCAGCGGCAAGGCCAAGCTCGATCCCTGGCTGATCGGCGCGGGTATTACTTATCGCTTCTGATCACGGTTCGATGCTGCGCCGCCTTTGACGGGCGGCGTCATATCGGCTATAGGGACGGCCACGGGCAGAAGAGCCCCGGCCGTCCGCAGGCGTTTGCGCCCCTGGTGAAGCTCTTTTCAGAATAACGGTCATCCCCATGTTTTGCATGTCGTCGATGGCAACGCGGACCCCCTTCGGAACATTCGGCATGCGCATGTTGGAGAACCGTTATGTACGTGTCCAAACCGCTTCCCGCGCTTGAGGGGCTGAAGGAACAGGCGAAACGCCTGCGCGCCGCTCTCGCAGGCGAGGGGCAGGCAATCACCCATTCGAAAGCGCTGGAACTCATCGCCGCGCAATATGGCTTCCGCGACTGGAATACCCTCCACGCATCAGCCGGCAACCGCCCCGCCTTCAACCCCTACCTTCTGGGCTCAAGGGTGGAAGGCTTTTATCTAGGCCAGCCCTTCGTGGCTTCGGTGCTGGGCGTACAGGCGCTCGGCGGCGATCCCGAACGCTACCGGCTGACCCTGCATCTCGACGATCCGGTGGATGTGGTGACTTTCGAAAGCTTTTCCGCCTTCCGGCAGCGGGTTCACTGCAACGTCGATACATCCGGCCGGACGGTGGAGAAAACCTCCAACGGTCGGCCGCAGGTGGAACTCGTCTGGTAAGGAGGCGCTGAAGGTTCCAGCGATGGCGCGAGCACCCGCCGAGTGGCGGGTGTCCCGTTTCTTTGACCAGCCTAAATCCGCGTCCCCGCCGCATCGAACAGGTGGAAATCCTTTGCCTGTGCGGCGATCCACAGCGTCTCGCCGATGCGCAACTGCGAACGGCCGTGGACGCGGAAAACGATCGCAGTGCCATCGGCGAAGGATCCGTGCACATAACTTTCCGCACCCACCAGTTCCACGGCGTCCACCTGTACGGTGCCGGTGAAGGCGGCATCCGCGGGGGCTTTATCGGCAAGGGTGATGTCTTCGGGGCGAATGCCGAGCGTGGCGACGCCCTGTGGCAGTGCAGTGGTTCCCTGCACCGACCAGCCGGAAGAGCCGTTGGCCGTCGCCGTGCCGTGGTTGAGCAGGTTCATGGAGGGGGAGCCGATGAAGGTGGCGACGAAGGTGGTGGCCGGTTTTTCGTAAAGCTCGATCGGCGTGCCCATCTGCTCGATGCGGCCGGCATTCAGCACCACCAGCCGGTCTGCCAGCGTCATGGCCTCCATCTGGTCATGGGTCACGTAGACGCTGGTGGTGGCGAGCGAGCGTTGCAGGCGGCGGATTTCGACGCGCATCTGCACGCGCAGCTTGGCGTCGAGGTTGGAGAGCGGCTCGTCGAACAGGAAGGCTGCCGGCTTGCGCACGATGGCGCGGCCCATGGCGACGCGCTGGCGCTGGCCGCCGGAAAGCTGGCGCGGCCTGCGCTCCAGGAACTGTTCGATTTCGAGCGCCTTGGCCGCCTCGGTGATACGCCGATCGATCTCGTCCTTCGGCGTGTTGCGGTTCTTCAGGCCGTAGGCAAGGTTCTGCCGCACCGTCATATGCGGATAAAGCGCATAATTCTGGAACACCATGGCGATGTCTCGGTCCGACGGTTCGAGATCGTTGACGACGCGATCACCGATTATGATCTGGCCGCCCGAAATGCCCTCCAGTCCGGCAATCATGCGCAACAGGGTGGATTTTCCGCAGCCGGAGGGGCCGACGAGCACGATCATCTCGCCGTCGGCGATGTCCATCGATACGCCCTTGATGGCCTCGACATTGCCGCCATAAACCTTGCGGACGTCTTTCAGCGCAATTTTTGCCATTACTTCTCGGTCTCCACCAAACCTTTGACGAACCAGCGCTGCATCAGCACCACAACGATAACAGGGGGGATGATGGCGAGGATCGCCGTCACCATCACATAATTCCAGGGCGTCGAGGCATCGGTGAAATCCACCATGCGCTTGAGGCCGATGATGATCGTGTTCATCTTGGCGTCGTTGGTCACGAGCAGCGGCCAGAGATATTGGGTCCAGCCATAGATGAACAGGATCACGAAGAGGGCAGCAATATTGGTTTTCGACAGCGGCAGCAGGATATCGCGCATGAAGCGGAACGGGCCGGCATTATCGATACGCGCCGCCTCGACCATCTCACCGGGAATGGTGAGGAAGAACTGCCGGAACAGGAATGTTGCCGTGGCGGAAGCCATCAGCGGCAGCGTCAGCCCCGCATAGGTGTCGATCAGCCCGAGATCGACGATGACCTTGTAGGTGGGCAGGATACGCACTTCCACCGGCAGCATGAGCGTGATGAAGATCATCCAGAAAAAGCCCATGCGGAAGGGAAAGCGGAAGAAGACGATGGCGAAGGCCGACAGGAAAGAGATGACGATCTTGCCGATGGCGATGGCGAGCGCCACGACGAAGCTGTTGAACAGCAGCCGCTCGAGGCTGACGCCGACGACACGCTCGACGCCTCCGACCATGGCGTCGGTATAGTTTTCACCGAGATGGCCGCCGGGCAGCAGCGACATTGGCGGGCGGATGATGTCGTTCGACGTCATCGAGGAGGCGACGAAGGTGT
Source organism: Agrobacterium sp. CCNWLW155 (assembly GCF_036888815.1). Classification (NCBI taxonomy): domain Bacteria; kingdom Pseudomonadati; phylum Pseudomonadota; class Alphaproteobacteria; order Hyphomicrobiales; family Rhizobiaceae; genus Agrobacterium; species Agrobacterium sp. CCNWLW155. The sequence continues at coordinate 17,036 of NZ_JBAKFW010000020.1, read as the reverse complement.
AATAGATTGGGAAGGCCACGATGATGATGCCGAGTACCAGCATCAGATGGGCGATCACGCGTGCGACGGGGCGATTTTCAATCATGGGAAATCCTCAGCCGTAATGCACGCGCTTCTCGACGAAGCGGAACTGGAAGGCGGTGAGCGCGATGACGATCACCATCAGGATGACGGATTGCGCGGCGGAAGAGCCGAGATTGAGGTTCACGAAGCCATCATTATAGACCTTGTAGACCAGCGTTTCCGTGGCCTTTGCAGGCCCGCCGCCGGTGACGGCATGGATGATGCCGAAGGTATCGAAGAAGGCGTAGACAGTGTTGACGACCAGCAGGAAGAAGGTTGTCGGCGCAAGCAGCGGGAAAACGATGGTCCAGAAGCGTCGCGCACCACGCGCGCCGTCAATGGAGGCTGCCTCCAGCAATGATTTAGGAATTGCCTGTAAGCCTGCGACAAAAAACAGAAAATTGTAACTGATCTGCTTCCATGCCGCGGCGGCGACGACGAGCAGCATGGCTTGGTTGCCGTTGAGCAGCGGGTCCCACATGATGCCGTTGCGGCGCAGGATATAGGAGAAGGTTCCCATGGCCGGGTTGAACATGAACAGCCAGAGCATGCCGGCCACGGCGGGAGCCACTGCGTAAGGCATGATCATCATGGTGCGGTAAAAGCCCTTGCCGCGCACCACGCGGTCCGCCGCCGTTGCCAGAAGCAGCGCCAGCCCCATGGAGACGAGTGCGGTCAGGATGCTGAAGATGACCGTGACCTGCAGCGAGTTCAGATAGCTCTCGTCTGAAAGTACGGCGGAAAAATTGGCCAGCCCGACGAAATTGCTGCTCAGCCCGAAGGCGTCCTCGCGCATGGTCGACTGGTAGAGCGCCTGGCTTGCAGGCCAGAAGAAAAAGATCACCGTGAGGATGATCTGCGGTGCGACCAGCAGATAGGGCAGGATCTTGTTGGGGAATACGACGCTTTGCACGGCGATCTCCTGATGAGATGGGAGTGCCGCCCGCACCGGATAAGGATGCGGGCGGGGGCAGGGATCGTTTAGTTGCCGATGGCCTGCTTGATGGCCGCATCACCGCGCGTGACAATCTTGTCGAGCGCCGTCTTTGCGTCCTGCTTGCCGGCCAGCATCGCCTCATACTCCTCGTTCATGATGTCGCGCACCTGCGGCAGGTTCACGAGACGAACGCCCTTGGAATTTTCCGTCGGCGGCTTGCCCATCATCTGCAGCAGCGGCGTTTCGCGGGCGGGGTTCTTGTCGTAGAAGCCGGATTTCTTGGTTTCCTCATAGGCCGCGATCGTCACCGGCATATAGCCGGAGACCTGATGCAGGCGTGCCTGAATCTTGGTCTGGGAAAGGAAATGGAAGAATTCGGCCACACCCTTATATTCGGCATCGCTCTTGCCACCGAAGACCCAGAGGCTCGCGCCGCCCGGAATGGTGTTCTGCGGACCATGGCCCTCATAATAGGGAAGCTGGCCGATACCGTAATTCATGCCAGTCTTGACGATATCGCCAAGGCCGCCGGAGGATTCGGTCAGGATGCCGCATTCACCGGACATGAACAGCTGCTTGGCTTCCGAAGTGCGGCCGCCGTAACGGAAGACGCCGTCTTTCGCCAGATCGGCAATCGCCTGGAAGTGTTCAGCGAAGAGCGGCGCGTTGACGGCAAGCTTCACATCGGTGCTGCCAAGCCCGTTTTCATTACTGCCATAGGAAACGTTGTTCCACGCGGCGAAGTTTTCAGTCTGAATCCAGGTGAGCCATGTGGAGGTGAAACCGCATTGGGCGGCACCGCTGGTCTTGATCTTCTTGGCGGCTTCGAAAACTTCCGGCCATGTCTTCGGCGGGTTGGCGGCATCGAGGCCGGCTTTCTGGAAGACATCCTTGTTGTAATAGAGGATCGGCGAGGACGAATTATAGGGGAAGGACAGCATGGTGCCGTCAGGCTTGGAATAATAGGCGACGATGCCGGCCAGATATTCGTCCTTGTTGAAGGTATAACCGCCTTCCTTCAGAACATCCGCCACCGGCTTGATGGCGCCGGCGGCACCCATCATCACACCCGAGCCGGCGTCGAAGACCTGAATGATCGCGGGCGGCTGCTTGGCGCGGAAGGCGGCAATGCCGGCATTCAAGGTTTCCGGATAGGTGCCCTTGAAGACGGGCGTGATCTTGTAATCTTTCTGGCTCTCGTTGAACTCTTTCGCCAGCGTATCCACGACCTCGTTATTGGCGCCGGTCATGGCGTGCCACCACTGGATTTCCGTTACTGCATATGCATTCGATGTGACAAAAAACGAAAGCGCGGATGCCGCGGCGAGGCGGTAGCTGAGTTTTTTCAAGGTGATTCCTCCCATTATGAAAACAGTAAAAGATACAGCCCCTTAATTGCAGCCTATCCTCCTCGATCCGGCTGCGGGTGATCTTTCCTGTATTAGCACTACCGATTAAAAGCGAACTCTAACGAAAATGCAAGAGAACGTGGAACGATTAAAACGAAAGTGAAGGAAACGGATTTATTATTCCATTTCCTTCGTTCCGTGGTTTTTTCATGCGCCCGAGAGTTGGGAGCATGTGGTCATGACATTTTCTTATCCGGCATAAGGGAATTGCTCTCGCCGGAAATCCCGTAATCGTCATTGATATGTTATTACATTACGTATTATGGTGCCGTGAATTTTATGGATAGCGAAGGTGCTGACGTGTTCGGAATGAAGCGGAAGAAGGCGGTGGAGCGCAGGGACGACCCAACCGTCGCGCCATCCGTCAGCACGGTGCCGGTCACCCTGCTGACGGGTTTTCTGGGGGCGGGCAAGACGACGTTGCTGAACGAGCTTCTGGCTGAGCCGGCCATGGGTGATGCCGCTGTCATCGTCAATGAATTCGGCGCGGTGCCCATCGATCACGGTCTGGTTCGGACGGGTTCTGAACGATATTTCAGAACGACGACGGGCTGCATCTGCTGTACCGCCACCAGCGATATCCGCACCTCGCTTTACGAGCTGCATCAGGCCTTTCTGGAAGGGGTGGTGCCTGGTGTATCGCGCGTCGTTATCGAAACCACCGGCCTTGCCGATCCCGCACCGATCATCAACAGCCTGATCGCCGGCGGCACGCCGGCGCTTGGCCTGCGTGATCACATTGTCGCCCGGCATTTCCATCTTTCAGGCGTGGTGACGGCTTTCGACGTTGTCGCCGGCCCGGCGATGCTCGACAGTTTTATCGAGGGCTGGAAACAGCTTGCCTTTGCCGACCACGTCGTCCTGACGAAAACCGATCTTGCGGATGCTGCGGCTATTGACCGCGAAAGCCTCGCCGATCTCAATCCTGCGGCGTCGTTTCATGACCGTAATGCGGCCGGCTTCGACCTGATGTCGTTATTTAAGGCATCGGATTATTCGCTGCGCGGCAAGCCGGAGGATGCGCCGGGATGGTTGGCGGCCGACAGGCTGAGCCTTCATGCCGCCCATCAGCACGATATCAACCGCCATGGTGTCGGGGTCGAGGCCTTCGATCTCACCTTTGACGGCGCTTTGGATCCGCAGGCGATTGTCACTTTTCTTGAACTCGTCACCAGCAATGTGCATTCCGGCCTGTTGCGGCTCAAGGGAATTTTCGGTGCGACTGACGACCCGGAGCGGCCGGTTGTCGCCCATGCGGTGCAGCATCGGCTTTATCCACTGACCCGGTTGGAAAGCTGGCCGGATGGCAACCGCGCAACGCGCATCGTCCTGATCGGCATGGATATGCCGCAGCAGCCGATCCGCGATCTGTTCGATACATTGGCCTCGCAGGCGGGGCGGAAGGTATTCCGATGACGGTAAAAACGAATCCGCTTGCGCGCAGCGGCTCCGCGATCGTCTCGCAGGCCCGCATCATGAAGGACTGGACGCGTGAACTGCTGTTCCTTTCAGAAGACGACATCGTCTCCGTCCACGAGATTTCCTGCGCGCTGCCGAATTGCCCGCCGAAGGAAACCGTAATCCTCATTCTGTCCGCATCGGGCAAGACTCGGCAATTGTCGGTTCATAAGGCGCTGCTGGATGTAGCCCGCCATGATGTGGTTCAGGCCATTGCCGCCGATGTGCTGTAAGGCCGTGTGAAATGTAGCCCGCTTGACGCCGGGGGCGTCATCCGGCACTTCGGCAAAGACCGTGAGATTCGCGGATGATGAAGGGCAGGCAATGGCCGATCTGGCAGTATATGCGGGTTTGTTTCTGACGGCGTTTATCGCGGCGACCATTCTGCCCATGCAGTCGGAGGCGGCACTGGCGGGCCTCATCCTTCTTAAATCCCAGCCTGTCTGGCTATTGGTCGCCGTGGCCAGCGCCGGCAATGTTGCAGGCTCCTTTGCCAACTGGCTGCTCGGCCGCGGCATTGAGCGCTTTCGGCGTGAACGCTGGTTTCCGGTCGGGGAGGCGGCGCTGGAGCGCGCGCAGAACTGGTATCGTCGTTATGGCAAATGGTCCCTGCTGCTCAGCTGGGCGCCGCTGATCGGTGATCCGCTAACGGTTGCCGCCGGCATCATGAAGGAGCGGCTACCGGTCTTCCTGCTGCTGGTCACCATCGCCAAGGTCGGGCGCTATCTTGTGCTGGCGTTGGTAACGCTGAATTTTCTGTAGTGTTTCAATTGTTTATTTTCGCGAGAGGGTGTTCCCTTTCGTCTCCCCGGCGGGGAGAAGATGGCCCGAAGGGTCAGATGAGGGGGCAAGCGCAGAGGTTTGCGGAGAGCTTGCCCCCTCAACCCGCTGCCGCGACCTTCTCCCCGGCGGGGAGAAGGCGAAAGACGCATCCGCTCGGCTAAAATGCGGGCAGTGGAGTCAATCAGGCTGCCTGCCTGTCCCAGCTGGCGAAGGGGTCCGGCAGGTGCCGCCATGCATCCGGCGTGAATGCTTCGGTATCGATAAGGCAGGCATCGAGCTGTGCGCGGATGCGCGCCTCGCTCATCGGATCGGAGCCGATGAAGACGATTTCCTGTCGCCGGTCACCGAAGACCGGGTCGAGATAGGGCTTCATCATATCCAGAAACTGCTTTTCGCGCGGCCATTGCTCCCTAGGCACGGCGGACCACCAGAGGCCCATCCTGCCGGTGCGGACCAATGCGCCGGCCTGACTGATCTCGCCGACATAACGCGGACGCGTTGCCAGCCAGAAGAAGCCTTTGGCGCGCACCACCCCCGGCCAGGCGCGGTCGATGAAGCGCTGGAACAGTACGGGGTCAAACGGCTTTTGGGCGCGATAGACGAAGGAGCGGATGCCATATTCCTCGGTTTCGGGAATGTGATCCTTGGAGCCGTGCAATTCCTTGAACCACAGGGGGTGTTCGTCGGCCCTGGCGAAATCGAAACGGCCGGTGCCCAGAACCTCCTTCAGCGCCACCTTGCCGAAATCGGCCTCGATGAGTTTCGCATCCGGGTTCAGCCCGACGATGATCTTGCGTGCGGCATCCCTCTCATCCGGCGTGGCGGTGCCGATCTTGTTGAGGACGACGACATCCGCAAATTCGATCTGCTCCACCAGAAGATCGACGATCGTGCGGTTGTCACCTTCGCCCGCCGTTTCGCCCCGGTCGGCCAGAAAATCGGAAGAACCGTAATCCTTGAGAAGATTGGCGGCATCCACCACCGTCACCATGGTGTCCAGACGCGCGACATCGGAAAGGCTGCGGCCGTTTTCATCGCGAAAATCGAAGGTTGCTGCGACCGGCAGCGGTTCGGCGATACCGGTGGATTCAATCAGCAGGTAATCGAAACGGCCCTGTTCGGCCAGCGCCCGCACCTCGGTCAACAGGTCGTCGCGCAGCGTGCAACAGATGCAGCCATTGGTCATTTCCACCAACTGCTCTTCCGTACGGGAGAGATTGGCGCCGCCATCGCGCACCAGCGCGGCGTCGATATTGATCTCACTCATGTCATTGACGATCAACGCCACGCGCAGACCATCTCGATTGGCGAGAATATGATTGAGAAGCGTCGTCTTGCCGGCGCCCAGAAAGCCGGAAAGCACGGTGACGGGAAGTTTTTTTGACATGTGGACCTCGTTCTTTAGCAACGCTCGCGTGGACCTCACGGCGGACACGCGGACGATCTGGAAACGACGGGTTCAATGCTGCCCCGTCCGTATTCTGTAACGTAATAACATTACATATTGACCGCATGTCAACGGGCGACAGAAAAAAACCTCCCGCAACGCGAGGTGGTCTGTGGCTTGCACAGAGCGCAACGTCATCTTTCCAAGAGTTAATGTTATTTCATTACATATTCGTTTGACGAATGTAATAACATTACATATTAGGTGTCATCGAATGACATCCTGCCCCGGAGGGATCGATGAACGATCCGTGCCTTGCCTTCAAAAACCTGACACTTGGATATGCCGGCCGCGCGGCGGTGCATCATCTGAATGGCGATATCGCCAAAGGCTCGCTCACTGCGGTGGTCGGCGCCAATGGTTCTGGAAAATCGACGCTGATGAAAGGCATTGCCGGCATTCTGAAGCCGCTCGGCGGCGAGTGCCGGCTGAGTTCAGGTATTTCCGTCGCCTATCTGCCACAGCAATCGGAACTCGACCGTTCCTTTCCGGCGCAGGTGCGGGATCTGGTGGCACTTGGTCTCTGGCCGAAACGCGGCTTGCTCGGCCGCCACCGTCCCGCAGACCGGGCGGCGATGGGCCGCGTCATGGAAGCGGTCGGGCTTTCCGGTTTTGAGAGGCGCAATATCGACTCGTTGTCCGGCGGCCAGATGCAGCGCGCTTTGTTTGCCCGCGCCATGCTGCAGGATGCGCAGCTGATCCTGCTCGACGAGCCCTTCAACGCCGTCGACGAGCGCACCGTTGCCGACCTTATGGTGCTGATCAAATCATGGGTGGCGGAGGGGCGCACGGTTCTGGCCGTCCTTCATGACCATCAATTGGTGCGGCAGCACTTTCCTCAGACCCTGTTCCTTGCCCGGAAGCTCGTCGGTCTGGGCACGACAGCTGATGTCCTCAAGGCGGAGAACATCCGGCAGGCGCGGCATTTCCACGAGGCATGGGAGGAAAATGCACCCTGGTGTGAGCCGGCCGACGAGCCTTCGGCCCAAATAGTCGGGGCAAGTCCGCAAACGGCATCCGTCCATTCCCATGCCCACTCACACGCGAATTTGAATGCCCATGGCTGATATCTTCATCCAACCCTTCGTCCAGTATGTCTTCATGCAGCGCGCGCTTGCCGGTGCCTTGATCCTTGCCATCAGCTGCGGCCCGGTCGGGGTGTTTCTGATGCTGCGCCGCATGAGCCTGACAGGCGACGCCATGTCCCACGCCATCCTGCCGGGGGCGGCGGTCGGGTTTCTGTTCTACGGGCTGGAAATCCTGCCCATGACCATCGGCGGGCTGGCCGTCGGCCTACTGGTCGCGCTGGGCGCGGGTGCTGTGTCGCGCTTCACTATCCAGAAGGAAGACGCCTCGCTTGCCGCCTTCTATCTCATTTCACTGGCGCTCGGCGTGCTGCTCGTCTCGTGGCGCGGTTCGAGCGTCGATCTCATGCATGTGCTGTTCGGCACGGTGCTGGCGCTGAACAATGAGGCGCTCGGCCTGATCGGCGGCATCTGCATCGTGACGCTTCTGGTGATGATCACCTTCTGGCGGGCGCTGCTGGCGGAATGCCTCGATCCCCTGTTCCTGCGTTCGGTCAGCAACTGGGGCAGCCCGGTGCATTTCCTCTTCCTCGCCATTGTCGTGCTCAATCTGGTCGGCGGCTTCCAGGCGCTGGGAACGCTGCTGTCGGTCGGCCTGATGATGCTGCCCGCCGCCGCCAGCCGCTTCTGGTCCAACCGCGTCGCGCCCATGTGCTTCATCTCCATCGGCATCGGCATGGTTTCCTGCTTTGCGGGCCTGCTTTTGTCCTATCACGCGTCGCTGCCATCAGGCCCGGCGATCATCCTTTCCGCGGGCGTCATCTATGCGCTCTCCATCCTCGTCGGCACGCGCGGCGTGCTCAGCGATCTTCTCGGTTCCGGCCGTCACAGAGCGGCCTGAAAACAGCGTTCGAAAAAAGGAGAACCTTCATGTTCAAAACCCTCCGTCTAGCAACGGGCGTCAGCCTTCTTTCCCTCTCCCCGGTTCTGATGGCGCAGGCGTCCGCCGCCGAACTCAAGGTCGTGGCGAGCTTCTCGATCATTGCCGATTTCGCCAAAAACGTTGGCGGTGACCGTGTCGAAATCACCACGCTGGTCGGGCCGGATGGCGATGCCCATGTCTATGAGCCGCGCCCGGCCGATGCCGTCGCCGTCAGCAAGGCGGATGTGGTGCTGGTCAATGGTCTGGAATTCGAAGGCTTCCTGAAGCGGCTGATCGACACAAGCGGCACAAAGGCGCCGGTGGTGGAACTGACGAAGGGTGTGGAGCCGCTCAAGCTTTCCGAAGAGCCGGCCGGTCACGCCCATCCGGAAGCGGAGGAAGAGGAAGGTCACGATCACAAGGCAGAAGAAGCCAGCCACAAGCACGAGGTGGCCGAGGCCCATGATCACGATCACGGCCATGAGGGGCATCACCATCACGGCGAGTTCGACCCGCATGCCTGGCAGTCGATCAAGAACGCCGAAATCTACGTGAAGAACATTGCCGGCGCATTTTGCGAGGTCGACAAGGCCGGTTGCGCCACGTACACCGCCAATTCGGATGCCTATATCGCCAAGCTTGCCGCTCTGAACGAGAAGGTGAAGACCGAGATCGCCGCCATCCCGCCGGAAAAGCGCGTCATCATCACCTCGCATGACGCTTTCGGTTATTTCGAGCATGCCTATGGCCTGAACTTCCTCGCGCCGGAGGGCGTATCGACGGAATCTGAAGCCTCCGCTGCCGATGTCGCCAAGCTGGTGGATCAGGTGAAGCACGACAAGGCTTCGGCAATCTTCGTAGAAAACATCACCGACAAGCGGCTGATCGACCAGATCGCCAGCGAAACCGGCCTCAAGGTTGGCGGCACGCTTTATTCCGACGCGCTTTCGACCGCCGACGGCCCGGCTGCCACCTATATCGACATGATCAACCACAATATCGAGACGATTACGGCGGCCGTTCTCAGCCAGTAAAACGGGCAGTTTCGCTATGAGCTGGGGAGGGTGGCATGCGCCGCCCTCTCTGCTTTTTGTGGTTTGCCCGTGCAGATATTTATGCAGTTCGACCGCAGGCGCAGAAGCCGTCGAGATTTCGCTGCGTCATCAAAAAACCTTGCGCAGGAAAAACCGGCTGTGCGGCCCGGGATAGTTCTCAATGGTGCCAAAGACCTCGTAGCCTTGCTTCTTGTAAAATTCGGGAGCCTGAAATGCGAAGGTATCGAGCCAGGTCCCTTTGCAACCTTCACCTTTTGCCCAGTCTTCCGCATCTCGAAGTAACCTTGATCCGAGATTTTCGCCACGCATGGCTTCCGGAACGAACAGCAGCTCGATGAAAAGCCAGTCGTAATAGAGCTTCGCCCACAAGCCGCCGCGAACTTCATTTTCGTTATCGCGGAGCAAGAGCGCCAGCGGCTTGTAATTTTCATCTCCCGCTTTTGAGAGATTGTAAGCAAGAAGAGGCTCGAGGATGGCCTTTCGATCCTCTTCCGCTGGCTCCAAAACACGCTGAATAGTCACGAGAGGCATTTCCATCTCCGTAGATTACTGACCGTTGGGAATGTATTCGATAGTTTATGAATGCACTGTTGTCACACCCACTTGCTGGCGCAAACATGTCGTCTGCTGTTGAGCGAGAAGGCGGGACAGCATCAGAGCGACAATCCCTTCGCAATGGCCCCGGAACGGCTCGTTTGGCGATTTCCATATTGGTGCTACACACCATCTTCATGGCTGATGCGCTTCACATCTTCACCGACGGCTCCTTCGATAATGCCTCCCGATCCGGAGGATGGGCGTTCGTCGTTCATGAAGCAGGCCATCAAGTCCATTCCGCCTCGGGCAAGACGGTTGGCGCATCGAACAATACGTTCGAGGTCCTCGCTGTCCTGAACGCAATGTCCTGGATCGCCGCCGAGGCGCCAACGCGGGCAGTCACGCTCTGGACGGACGCTGTTCATGTCATTGAAGGCTGCCGCCGATATAGGGCCATCTGGCGCACCAATGGCTGGAAGCGGATCACACCTAACCAGCGCACCCGCCGAAGACCGATCCCCGACAGGGAAATCTGGCAGAAGCTCGACAATCTGCTGGAGCGGCATCCCCATGTGGTCGTGGAATGGTGCAAAGGGCATTCCGGCACTGTCGGCAATGAGTATGCCGATGCATTGGCGCGTGGGGTAGCCCGCGCTACGGTGGCTTAGCCGGCGGCCGTCAGTCGCCGAGATTCGGTGCGCTAAGCTCTTAACTCCAGTCACTTTCGGTCTCGATCTTTTCCCGTATCGGGCGGTTGCGCGGTACTTTTTTACCGCAACGTCAACCCACGTAATCACGCACGGCGACCTGAATCGTTTCAGGTATTTTGTGCCATTTCGGAGGCACAACAGGACATCGTGAAGGAGTGGCTCCACCAGCATCCGTCCTTGCCGGTTGACAATCCATCCACCCTTTGAAATGGTAAGATGTCAGACCAATTTAGAGGGTGCGTCTTGGACAGATCCAGCCGGGAACTCATGCAGCCGATTCCGCCGAGCGATCGCGTGCGCCAGGTCGAGGCCGCTCTTTCCGACTATGTGGAGCGGGCAGGGCTGAAGGCGGGAGACCGGCTGCCGGCGGAGCGGGAACTGATGGCGGCGCTGGGCGTGGGCCGATCCACCATCCGTGAAGTCATCCGCAAGTTTCAGGCGCTGGGTGTCATCGACAGCCGCAAGGGCAGCGGCAATTATCTGCTGAAGCCGATTTCCGCTGCCACCGTGCATATGCCGATTTCCATCGATGCCGAAAGCTTGCGCGACGCGCTGTTGATGACGCTGGAAGTGCGTCGCGGCATTGAGGTTGAGGCCTCCATGGCCGCCGCGCGCCGCCGGACGGCCGAGGATATAGCGACGATGGAAGCGCGGCTCGATGAGATGGAGCGGGTGCATCTGGCCGAAGGAACCTCCGGCAAGGCCGACCTTGCCTTCCATCTTTCGATTTATGACGCCACCCACAACACGCTTTTCAAGCAGCTTCTGGAGCAGATGCGCGAAGGCTTCGAACGCTTCTGGTCGAAGCCGTTCGACCGCCCGGATTTTGCAGGTCGCTCTTTTCCCTTTCACCGCACGCTGTTCAACGCCATCGCCGCCGGCGATGCGGAGACCGCCCGTGAAGAAACACTGAAAATCCTCGCCGTCGTCGAGGAGGATATCAAGGACATGTCGAAATGAACCAAGGCAACGATCTCTTCGATCCCGCCTCCCTGATCGTCGCCCATGACGAGACCCACGCTTTCGAAGCCGTGGTGCCGCCCCTTGTGCAGACTTCGCTTTTCACCTTTTCCAGCTACGACGAAATGGTTTCCACATATCGCGGCGAAAAGGTGCGGCCGGTCTATACGCGCGGGCTGAACCCGACCGTCAGGATGTTTGAGGAAATGCTGGCGAAGCTCGAAGGCGCGGAAGACGCGCTCGGTTTTGCAAGCGGCATGTCGGCCATCTCGTCCACCGTTCTTTCCTTCGTGTCGCCGGGCGACCGCATCGTCGCGGTGCGCCACGTTTATCCCGATGCCTTCCGCCTGTTCGGCACCTTTATGCAGCGCATGAATATCGAGGTGGTCTATGTCGACGGCCGCGACGAGGCGGCGGTTGAAAAGGCTATGCCGGGCGCGAAGCTGTTCTACATGGAAAGCCCCACCAGCTGGGTGATGGAGGCCCATGATGTCGGTGCACTCGCCGCGATTGGCAAGCGCCATGGTGCCGTCACCGTCATCGATAATTCCTGGGCAAGCCCGGTCTTCCAGCAGCCGATTTCGCTTGGTGTCGATCTCGTCGTGCATTCGGCGTCAAAATATCTCGGCGGGCACAGCGATGTGGTCTCCGGCGTGGTTGCCGGTTCCAAGGCGATGATCGACCGCATCCGGGCAGAAACCTATCCTTATCTTGGCGGCAAGATGTCGCCTTTCGATGCGTGGCTGCTCATTCGCGGGCTTCGTACCCTGCCGCTGCGCATGAAGGCGCATCAGGCCTCGGCGCTGGATATCGCAACCCGCCTGCAGGCGCTCGATGTGGTGGAAAAGGTCTGCCATCCGGGACTGGCGAACCGCCTGCCGCCCGGCCTCAACGGCACGTCCGGCCTGTTTTCCTTCATTTTCAAGGAAGGGGTGGATGTGCGCGCTTTTGCCGACCGCCTCAAACTTTTCAAACTGGGTGTTTCCTGGGGCGGGCATGAAAGCCTGATCGTTCCCGGTGAAGTGGTGCTTGAACAGAAGGCGCAGCCAAACTCCGCCCACACGTTCGGCATCAGCGCGCGTTCGGTGCGCCTGCATGTCGGACTGGAGGGCACGGAAGCGCTCTGGAACGATCTCGAACCCGCGATCAAGGCGGCCACGGCCGCCTGACGCGTTTTAAACCTGACGACAAAAAAGGGGAGAACGACATGAAAAAACTGGTAGCAGCAGCAATCTTCACCGCCCTGATGACCGGAACGGCGCTGGCGGACACGACCTTGAAACTGGTTGAAGTCATTACAAGTCCCGAACGGACGGAAACGCTGAAGGGCATCGTTTCGAAGTTCGAAAGCGCCAATCCCGGCACCAAGGTGGAGATCATCTCCTTGCCCTGGAGCGAGGCCTTCCAGAAATTCGCAACGATGGTCTCGGCCGGCGATGTGCCTGATGTGATGGAAATGCCTGACACATGGCTGTCGCTTTATGCCAATAACGGCATGCTCGAGAGCCTGGAACCTTATCTTGCCAAGTGGGAACACACCAAGGGTCTGAGCGAGCGCACGCTCGAACTCGGCCGCGATGTGAAGAATACGGCCTATATGCTGCCCTACGGCTTTTACCTCCGGGCCATGTTCTACAACAAGAAGCTGCTTGAACAGGCAGGGGTGAAGGAGCCGCCGAAGACGCTCGACGAATTCGCCGATGCTTCGAAAAAGGTCGCGGCACTTCCCGGAAAATATGGCTATTGCCTGCGCGGGGGGCCCGGCGGCCTTAACGGCTGGGTCATGTTCGGCGCGTCCATGGCAGGATCGAACGAGTTCTTCACCAAGGACGGCACGTCCACCTTCGACAGCCCCGGCTGGGTGAAGGGCCTGACCTATGTGATCGATCTCTACAAGAACGGGTTGGCACCGAAGGACAGCGTCAACTGGGGCTTCAACGAGATCGTCGCGGGCTTTTATTCCGGCACATGCGCCTTCCTCGATCAGGATCCGGATGCCCTTATCGCCATTGCCCAGCGCATGAAGCCGGAAGATTTCGGTGTCATGACCATGCCGAAGGGACCTGACGGCAAGACCTTCCCGACCATCGGTTTCGCCGGCTGGTCGATCATGTCGGCCTCCGCCAACAAGGACCTCTCGTGGAAGCTGGTCGAGACGCTGGAAGGGCCGGAAGGCAATATCGAGTGGAACAAGAAGACGGGCGCGCTGCCGGTGCACAAGTCGGCGGAGAAGGACCCCTTCTATGCCAGCGAGCAGTTCAAAGGCTGGTTCGATGAGCTGGCGGACAAGAACGCCATACCCACGACGATGCCGACCTATCTTGAGGAATTCGCCTTCTTCAAGGATTCGCTTGTCATCAAGACATCGCAGGAAGCGCTGCTCGGCGATATCACGCCGGAAGACCTCGCCAAGCAATGGGCTGATTACATGACCAAGGCGCAGCAGAAGTTCCTGGCCTCCAAGTAACGATACGGGTCGGCCGCGCGGGCGTTTATGCCCGTGCGGCGGTCTTGCCGGGCCTTCGCTGCGGCGGGCCTATTCTTGAAATTTTCGGATCGGCCGGCGCGAGGCTGGAAACATGTCCGTTCCGTCGTCCGATCAGGGAGCGATACAATGTCCTATGCCCATGGCGCCGGGCCGGTGGCCGCGCGCAAACCGGCTGGCAAACCAGCGATGCGAAGGTTTGCCGACTGGGCCGAACCCTGGCTCTACAGTGCGCCCGTGCTTGTGCTCATCGTCGCCGTCATGCTGGTGCCGCTGGTGCTCGGCCTGTCCTATGCGTTTCGCGATGTGCAGCTGCTCAATCCGTTTTCCGGTGGTTTCGTTGGCCTGAAACATCTGGAGGCGCTGTCGCAGGATGCGGCCTTTTACCGGGCCTTGAAAAATACGCTGTGGTGGACCGGTGCTTCGGTGTTCCTGCAATTCTTCTTCGGCCTCATTCTGGCGCTGCTGCTGGACAAGCCTTTCGCGGGCAGGGGGCTGGCGCAGGCGTTGGTGTTCCTGCCATGGGCCGTGCCAACGTTCCTCGCTGGTCTCAACTGGGCGTGGCTGTTCAACCCCGTCATCGGGCCGCTGCCGCACTGGATGGTCTCGCTCGGGCTTCTCTCCGCGCCGAACAATATTCTCGCCGATCCGCATCTCGCCATGTGGGGGCCGATCATCGCCAATGTCTGGTGGGGCATTCCCTTTTTCGCGATCACCCTGCTCGCCGCACTTCAGGCCATCCCGCGCGATCTTTATGAGGCCGCTTCCATCGACGGGGCAAACCCGTTGCAGCGTTTCACCTCGATTACGCTGCCGTTTCTGGCGCCCACTATCGCCATCACAGTTTTGCTGCGTACCGTCTGGATCGCCAATTTCGCCGATCTCATCATCGTCATGACCAATGGCGGACCGGCAGACCGCACCCAGATTGTCGCCAGTTACATCTTCACGCAGGCGTTCCGGCGGCTCGATTTCGGTTATGCCTCGGCCATCGCGCTGGTGCTTCTGGTGCTGCTTCTGGCCTATTCCATGCTCATCGTGCTCCTGCGCCAACGCCTTATCGAGAAGGACTGACCGATGACATCAAGGATATTCCTCACCCTTGCCCATCGCCTGGCGATCCTCGCCTATATCGTCTTTGCGCTGTTTCCGCTGTTCTGGCTGCTCAAGGTCTCGGTCACGCCGAACGACCTGCTTTATAGCGAAGGTGTGCGGATGTGGCCGTCTCACGCGACGCTGGATCATTATAGATATGTCATAGAAAACAGTGCCTTCCCGACGTTTTTTAAGAACAGCGTCATCGTTGCCGGCTCCACGGCACTTGCGGTTACGGTACTCTCGTCACTATCAGGTTATGCCCTGTCGCGCTTCCGCTTCAAGGGCAAATACTGGATAGTAGCGCTGATGCTGATCACCCAGATGTTTCCGCTGGTCATGCTGGTAGCGCCGATCTTCAAGATGCTCTCGCCGCTCGGCCTCACCAACAGTCTGACCGGTCTCGTCATCGTCTACACGGCCTTCAACGTGCCCTTTGCCACCTTCCTCATGCAATCCTTCTTCGACGGTATTCCGAAGGATCTGGAAGAGGCGGCGATGATTGACGGAGCAAGCCGGTTTACGGCCTTCCGCCAGATCATCCTGCCGTTGACATTGCCGGGCATCGCCGCCACCCTCGGCTTCGTCTTCACCGCCGCATGGAGCGAGCTTCTGTTTGCGCTGATGCTGATTTCGGGCAACCAGAGCGCCACCTTCCCGGTCGGGCTGTTGACCTTCGTTTCCAAATTTTCCGTCGATTTCGGGCAGATGATGGCCGCGGGCGTTCTGGCGCTCATTCCGGCCTGCCTCTTCTTCCTGCTCATTCAACGTTATCTCGTGCAGGGCCTGACGGCCGGCGCGGTGAAAGGATAATCCCATGGCTTCCATCGAGCTGAAGAATGTCGGCAAGACCTATGGCGACCTCGCCGTGCTGCACGGGGTCGATCTGAAGATCGAGGACGGAGAATTCATAGTCCTCGTCGGTCCGTCCGGCTGCGGAAAGTCGACGCTTTTGCGCATGATCGCCGGTCTGGAGGAGATTTCAGCGGGCGAATTGACCATCGATGGCGAACGCGTCAACGACCGCAAGCCCAAGGATCGCGATATCGCCATGGTATTCCAGTCCTATGCGCTCTATCCGCATATGAGCGTGGCAGACAATATGAGCTACAGCCTGCGCCTGCGCCGCAGCACCAAGGAAACCATCGCGGCTGCCGTGGCCGGTGCTTCCGCCAAGCTCGGCCTCGATCCCTATCTCGCCCGCCGCCCGAAGGCGCTGTCCGGCGGCCAGCGCCAGCGCGTCGCCATGGGCCGCGCCATCGTGCGCCAGCCTAAGGCCTTTCTGTTCGATGAGCCGCTCTCCAACCTAGATGCGCGGCTTCGCGAACAGATGCGGGCCGAAATCAAGCGCATGCATGCTGATCTCGGAGCCACCTCGGTTTACGTTACCCATGACCAGATCGAGGCGATGACGCTTGCATCCCGTATCGTCGCGATGAATGCCGGCCATGTGCAGCAGATCGGCGCACCGCTCGATCTTTACGATCGCCCAGCCAATCTGTTCGTCGCTGGTTTTATCGGTTCGCCGGGCATGAATTTTCTGGAAGGACGGCTCGGGCGGGAGAATGGCGGTAGTTTTGTCGTGCTCGGCGATGGCACACGCCTCGAACTCGGCCGCGACGTGAAGCTTGCCGATGGTGAGCCGGTCACACTCGGTATCCGGCCGGAACATGTCACCGTCTCGCCTGCGGATGGTGCTGTCGAGGCGACCATCGATCTCGTCGAGCCGACGGGTCTCGGCATCATCCTGCACCTGACCGTGCATGGATTGCCCTTCAAGCTGTTTTCGTCTGATCGCGCGCTGTTGCAGCCGGGCAAGTCCCTGCGGGTCGGTTTCCCGCAGGAACGGCTTCATGTTTTTGACCGAAACGGTGTCAGGATCGGTGAGGCCTGAACTTAAGGCCTCATATGGCGATACCCTTGTCATCGAACCTGTGGATTTTGCTGTCATCGGGAGTGATGAAGACGGTATCGCCGTGTCTGCATTCGAACTCACCATCGGTTCTGGCGGTGATCGGGCCGATGCCTTGGACGTCGAGGTGGAGGAATGTGTCGGAGCCGAGATGTTCGGCGACCGTGACCTTGCCCTGCCACAGCCCGGTTTCTTTCGACAGCGTCAGGTGCTCGGGCCGCACGCCGGCGGTGGTCGC
>NZ_JBAKFW010000019.1:0-43801 GCF_036888815.1 Agrobacterium sp. CCNWLW155 | reverse complement strand
TTCCGGGACCCGTTTTCCCAGACGGCTTTGCCGCTGTCCGGTGGTGCGCCGAGAGGATTCAATTCTCGCAGAGCTTCGCAAAGCGCCCTGCGGTCGGGCTATTGGCGTTCACGTAAAGAAAAGCTGAGACAGGCGTCCTGGTTTCCTTTCCGCCAGAGGCAGGATTGGCACGGTGGACAACGATATCCTCGCCCCCCGATTGGACGCGTTCGAGGAACCACCGGTCGCCGTTGGAGCACTCACGACGTCGGCGATCGGTTAAGACGAGGCCACCCGTCAAGCGTATTTAAGCTCCGGAGCTGCAAGGTGATAGGGCTCAACGAGACAATCGGAAGGAATGCCCCATTCCTTGTGTAGCCGATGGATCATATCAACGGTCAGGGCGCGCTTCTTGTTCAGCACTTCGGATGCGCGGGAGCGGGATCCGAACAGCGTCGCGAGGTCGCCTTGGCTACGTCCTGTCAGCTCCATGTGAGCCTTGATAAGCTCGACCGGTTCGGGTGCCTCGACGGGGTAATGCTTGTCTTCGTATGCTTCGATCAGATCGGAAAGAACATCGAAGCGCATGCCGTCGGTGCTGAGAGGATCGGGCGGATTGTCGAAATACTGGCTGACCTCCGCAATGGCCCATGCGAGGTCGTCATCGCTTCTGATGGCGCGAATGTTGTCCATTACACTGTCTCCGGGTTGATCTGGTCGTATTCCTTGTGCGTGCCGATGAATTTAATCAGCACTCGCTTGTATGGGTAGGCAACGTGGACGATAAGCCGGTACTTGTTGCCCGAAATGTCGAAAATAATGCGATTGTCGGAAACAAAATCGACTGTCGCGCCAAATATTGCCTTCACGTCGGCCGGACTGGTCCATTCGGCCTTGCTGACGATCGCATGCCACGTTTTCAGAGGTGTTTCGGCCTGAAAGTGAAGCTCCCAAAACTGTTTCAACGTAGACTTGGCGATGATCTGCATGGGGACTACCTATCACATTCCCAAAACGGGAACAAGAGAAAATTCCCAAAACGGGAACAGCCGGGGCCTGTGGTGACGCCGAATCTCCAGTACAACCATGAAATTCATCTAACATTCGATCTTGAGGGTCAATCCGCCCGCAAAGGTGAGCGGCAACGCGCTGCGCCTCGTAAAAATCGGAACGGCCGGTGATGATTTCAAAGCCACCGCCGATGAGTTTTCTATAGATCGTAAAAAACTCCACTTCTGCGCGGGACTTGCTGCCCTCGATGCAGGTTCCGTCATACCCTTCTCCGGTTTTGTCAATGCAGCCGCCGAGTACGAGAGTTTCGAAAATCCGCAATCGGGCTTCCGCAGTCCGGTGCTGCAATTGAACAGCTCGGCTGATCTGAAGGCGCAATTCTCGGTTGGCACGTTTGAAAGGGCGCATCAACGTGCGCCCTTCAATTCGGCCATCTTGGCACCGACTAGCCAAAGGCCTTTGAACTGCGGTTCACAACCCTTGCCGAGGGCAAAGGTTCTTTCAAGGATATAAGTGCGCTTTATCCGGCGTTACGAATGGTGCGATGCCAACACCACTACGTCTTTTGTCAGCCTCGAGAGGATGGCCCGCTCTCATCGTGGCGATTCTTCATGAACGAATGGATCTCATGAAGAGTTTGGTTGATCGTCTGAACGAATGATGTCTGGACGGAGGCGGGATTACCTGAGCGGAAGACCGACAAATAGTTGTTATCGCGTGGCCAAAAAAGGGGGCGCGCCAGTTTTGTTCCCTTCAAGAGCAATCGCCTCAACTGATGCCGTCACTTGATGGCTTGGTTTGATGCCGTTGACCGCTGATGTTCCAAGGTTGCGGCGGCAAGATCAGACGGGTCTTTACCAGCGATGTTGACGACAGGTTGAGCGAAAGTGACGCCACTCTCCTGAAACGATTTTCGAAGAGATGCATATGCCGTACGTCGAATAAAGCTCTGCTGGCTGGTTGGGACGGTGATCATCGCGAAGCTGACTACAATTCCGTACTCCGCAAAGTCCTCGACGCCCTTAAGCTTAAGCGGCTCGATAAAGAAGCGGCCTGAACCGCCCCGAATTTGCCGGAGACCTCAATTCGTGAGAAGTGCGGTCTATGACAAGCAAGACGACGAACAAATGCTCTCCTGAAGTTCGTGCCCGCGCTGTGCGCAATGGGGTACTGTCCAAGTACGCCGCCATGTCTCGAGTTTGGAGCGAGGTATCGCAACCCTTGCCGAGGGCAAAGGTTCTTTCAAGGATATAAGTGCGCTTTATCCGGCGTTACGAATGGTGCGATGCCAACACCACTACGTCTTTTGTCAGCCTCGAGAGGATGGCCCGCTCTCATCGTGGCGATTCTTCATGAACGAATGGATCTCATGAAGAGTTTGGTTGATCGTCTGAACGAATGATGTTTGGACGGAGGCGGGATTACCTGAGCGCAAGACCGACAAATAGTTGTTATCGAGTGGCCAAAAAAGGGGGCGCGCCAGTTCTGTTCCCTTCAAGAGCGAAGAAGCGGTCCGGCACAGTGCTGCCAATTGCGGTGGAAGCACAACAGCTACTTCGCGCGCCCATTTCGGTCGTTCCCGCCAATAGCCTTGGCTTCAACAAGCGGATGTTGCGAGGCTAAATCGGGTTGTATCCCGAGCGTAGCGCAACAATAAAAAAGGCATTCAGAGCGTTGCAGCCTCCCAGCTTGGCGCAAAAGGCGGATCAACATAGCGAAGGTCCTTCGGCAGAGCCGCGATAGCCGCACGGTCCTCGTCGTCGAGGTGAATATTGAGCGCATCGAGATTGGCTCGCTGGTTCGATGGGCGAGCGGCTTTGGGGATAGCGATGACGTTTTCCTGGTCCAGAAGCCAGGCTATGGCGATCTGCGCGGCGGTGGAGCTGTGCTTTTCACCTATCCTGGCGAGGACAGGATCCTTTGCGGCCAGGCCTTGCGCAAGCGGCGCATAGGCGGTCATCGGAATTCCCTTGCGGCGAAGATAATCCAGCATCGGCGTCTGTGACAGGAACGGATGATATTCGACTTGATGAACGGCGATGGGGGCGCCGATTTCCTCGATCGCATGCCGGATCATGGGCAGGTTGAAGTTGCAGACGCCGATGGCGCGCGCCAACCCTTCCTCCTTCAGCTTGGTGATCGCGTCCAGCGTTACGCTCATGTTGATGTTCGCTGATGGCCAATGCACGAGGAAGAGATCGATATGATCGAGGCGAAGCTTGCTGAGGCTCGTGTCGAAGGACCGTCGCAGGGCATCGGGGGAGAGCTTGTCGTGCCAGACCTTGGTGGTGACGAACAGGTCAGCGCGGTTTATGCCGGAGGCCTCAAGCGCCCCGCCGACGGCGGCTTCATTGTCGTACATGGCGGCGGTATCGATGTGGCGAAAGCCGAGGGCAAGTCCGCTTTCGACAACCGGTCGGGCAGCATCGCCAGGCATTCGGAAAGTCCCCAGTCCTAACCGGGGAATCGTTATACCGTGAGTCTCAATCGTTTCCATGATCATTCCTTTCGAGTTGCGAGGGACGCGGCGGCAGAGGCCGAAGCCGTCCGCCGCCCGCTTTCCCGGCGGGCTCAGGTGGTCTCGCTCGCCGCTGCTTGCAGGACCAGCGCTTCGATCACCTGCTCAAGTGACGTCGTGCCCCTGACATGGGTTCCGCCGTCGGCCTTGAAGTCGATCCAGCCTTCGTTAAAACCGTCGAGCATACGCATGCGCGGCTGCGGGTTACGCGTACCCCGCGCACGGAACAGGTCCTCCCAGCTGTCCCGCGGGACGATCTCCACCCGCACCGGATGCCCTAGTGCCGACGCGAAGGCATTGGCGAGATCGTTGGGCGAGACCCGAGCCGGGCCTTCCAGTTCCACCACCCGATTGCCGATCCATTGCTCGCGGATCAGATCTGCGGCAAGCCGGCCGACATCCTGTGTCGCCACCATGGCGAAGGTCTTGTCGGCAGGCTGGAGGAAGCTGTGCAACACACCTTCGTCGCGGGCCGAGGCGACGTCCCAGGTCGCATTTTCCATGAACCAGCCGGGCCGCAGGAAGGTGACGGGAAGATCGAGCTCGCCGAGGGCTTCTTCCAGCATCGTCCGCTGGCTCAACAGATTGTCCACTTCCGCGTCGGCGCCGATGGTGGAGAGGCAGACGACCCTTTCCGGGCGGGCAGCAAGGAGAGCGGTCGTCAGCACCTCATTCAGCTTCGCCGCTTCCGGATAGCCTGGCGCCGGATCAAATTCCGACGGCGGCAGGATGAAGACACCTTTGGCACCCTTGAACGCGGCGGCGAGCTGCGTCGCGGCGTCCATCTCGGCAAAGGCGATCTCGCAACCGCGCTTGCGCCAGATTTCCGCCTTGGCGGGATCGCGTAGCACCGCACGGACCGGCTCTCCGGCTTCGATCAGGGCTTTCGCCAGCGCGCCACCGACTTTGCCGGTAATTCCTGTAATCGCATACATGATATGTCTCCTGGTGTTGAGGTCGGGAATGGATCAGGCGAGGCCGTCGTAGAGGCGGCGTTCGAATGTGCCGTAGAGCTTCACGACCTTTTCGTCGTAGAATGGGAGAAGCTGGGTGAAGATGGCGCCGGTCACTTTTTGCACCGGGTCGAGCCAGAAATAGCAGTTCAGCAGGCCAGCCCAGGAAATGCTGCCCGCCGACCGACCGTTCGGACCGGGCAGCGTATTGATGTCGAAGGAATATCCCCACTTGTGGTGCTCACCGGGAAACTGGTCGAAGCTCTGCGAATAGGCGGGTTGGGCCGTCGTCATGGCGCGCACGTCGAGGTCGCCGATCTGGTTTCGCATCATCGACGCGACCGTTTCCGGCTTCAGCACGCGCACGCCCTTGTGGGAGCCGTCGTTCAACAGCATCCGCAGGAAGGTCATGTAGTCGCGTGGCGTGCTGAAGGCGCCGCCGCCGCCCATGAAGAATTCCGGCCGTTGTGGCATTTCGAAGGGGGCGGATGTCAGTCCGCCGTCCGCGTTCCTTTTGTGGAAGGTAGCGACCCTGGCCTTCTGCTTGCTGCCGATCAGGAAGCCTGAATCTGTCATGCCGAGCGGGGCGAAGATGTTCTCGCGGAAATAGACCTCCAACGACTGGTCGCTGACCGCTTCCACCAGCTTTCCGACCCAGTCCATGCTGATGCCGTATTGCCAGCGTTCGGCGGGATCGAATTCGAGCGGTGCCTGGAAAGCACCGTTCTGGCAGGTCGCGATATCAGGCATTCCTGTGACCTGCTCGTAGCGGGTCAGGGCATCGCTCCAGATCGAATAGGTATAGCCGGAGGTGTGGGTGAGCAGGTGACGCACCTTGATGGCACGCTTGGCCGGGCGCAGGCGTGGCTGGCCGTCGCTGTCGAAACCTTCCAACACCATCGGATTGGCGAGTTCAGGCAGATATTTCGCCGCATCGTCTTCGGGATCGATCCTGCCTTGCTCGATGAGTTGCATGCAGGCCGTGGCGGTGAAGGCCTTCGTCATAGACAACAGCCAGAACACCGTGTCGGCGCGCATCGTTGCTCCGGTCGCTGTATTGGCCTTTCCGAAGGTCCCTTCGTAGATCATGCCGTCCGGTCCCACGGCTGTGGCAACGACTCCTGCCACGGTCCCGTCGCGAACGGCCTGCTCCATCGCCCTGTCGATCGGTTTGAAATTTCCGGACCATGCTTGCGGTTTGGCTGCCTGCGCATGAACCGGCGTATTCGCAGCGGCTGTACCGGCTGCCAGCAAAAGGCCGCCGTGCGCCAACAGGCTTCTGCGTGAGATCGCATTCATGGATGAAGTCCTTCTCTGCAAGGCCGGAGACTTACGCGGTTCCGGCATGCCGCTGGCGCCGTCCGGGCGTTGAGGAAGTATCTACGGGATGAATAAAGATGATTCACACGCATTAATATCAAAGATAAGATGATCTCAAATCATCATAACGAGACAGTCGGCGAAGTCCGACCCTGCGACGGAGAGAGGGCATGAGTTTCGACACGCGGTTGCTCACCGGGGTCGGTGTTTTCGGGGCGGTGATGGAAGCGGGCAATTTTGTGCGAGCCGCGGATGTTCTCGGCCTGACGCCATCAGGGGTCAGTCGAGCGATAGCGCGGCTCGAACAACGCGTCGGCGTCAGATTGTTCGACCGCAATCCGCGTGAAGTTAGGCTGACCGAAGAGGGCGCCCGCTTCCATGCCAGGATAATGCCGTTGCTGGCCGGGCTGGAGGAGGCGGCCTCCGAAGCTGCCGGTTCGGCGGCCTTCGTCGGCGGGCGGCTCAGGGTTTCGATCGATCCCTGGTTCGCGCGCATGGTGCTAGCACCGAGGATCGGTGAGTTTCTGGCGCGCTATCCCGCTTTGACGCTCGATCTGACCACCAGCAACTATCGCGAAGAGATGATGAGCGGCGCGGATGTCGCCGTGCGGTTTGGTCCGCCGGATGAATCGTCGCTAATCGCGCGCAAACTGCTGGACGTACCGGTGCTGACCTGTGCCGCCCCGGGCTATCTCGACCGTCGCGGAGTTCCAGCCACGCCCCACGACCTGATGCACCACGATTGCATCCTCTTTCGCGACCCGCAGACCGGGCGACCGTTCACCTGGGAATTCCAGGGTGATAGCGGCGCCATCGATATCAAGGTGGCAGGGCGGTTGATCATGGACGATCCCTCGGCTGCCGTCGCGGCCTGTCTCGCAGGGCAAGGCCTATTCCAGAGCTTTGCCATAGGTCTCGACGAGTGGCTTGAGAGCGGCGCGCTGACGACGATCCTCGCGGAATGGTCCGACGAGCAGTTTCCGCTCTACGCCTATTATCCGTCACGCCACATGCCGCCGGCCAAGGTGCGGGCTTTTCTGGACTTTGTTCAACGAATCGCGGTGACGTAGCGCAGGGGGGGTATTCTTGCCGCCTCGTATGGTTGGAAATCCTGTCATGGGCGACAGTCCGATTCTCAGTGTCCGCAACGCAGCCCGCCTCTACCGCAGCGGGGAGACGGTGGTGCGCGCCCTTGACGGCGTCTCTTTCGATATTCATCCGGGTGATGTCGGCGGCATCCTGGGACCCAGCGGTTCCGGCAAGAGTACACTTCTGCTGATTGCCGGCCTTTTGGAGCCGCCCACGACCGGCGAGATCTATATCTTCAGGCTCAACAATATCGATTTCGTTTTTCAGAGGGCCAATCTCATTCCGTTTCTGAAGGTGGTGGAAACCGTGGCGCTCGAGATCGACGATGTGCCAGCGCGAGCGGCGCGCGAGTATGCTTCGCATTTGCTTGGCAGCGTCGATCTTGCGCACCGCGTTGGCAATCTTCCGGCACGGCTGTCGGGAGGCGAACAGCAACGCGTGGCCGTCGCGCGGGCGCTGGCGAATGATCCTGCCCTTTTTCTTGCCGACGAGCCGACGGCAGCGCTCGACAGCGTACGTGGACGACAAGTGATTTTTCTCTTTCGGCAAATCGCCGATACGAGAAGAGCAGGCGTCGCGATTGTCACCCATGATCCGCGTGTGCAGGATCTCTTCGATAGAACGATCGAACTCAGGGACGGACGGATCGTGATAGAAAATGTCACCGCGCCTGTTGCGAGCGGTTTGACTGATACGACCCGCAGCGGGATAAATTTGCGCTCCTCTACGTAGTTAAGGACGTAAATAACAGAAATCGTTCAGTTTTGATTCTGATTCTAGGGGTCGACGGTTCAGATCGTTTCAAGGCGAGAAAGACGCCAGGTATGATTGCCATCATACAGCCTGCCGCACGGAAGGCATGGCGCCTGCAGTAGCGTCATGTCGCCTCTGCGCCAGTCGAAATCAAGGCAAGCCAAGCCAAGCGGTATCCGTCTCGAGCTTTATTTCTTAGTCCGCCTTGACCGGCTGCCAAACCTTTCACTCTTGCAGGCGAACAAATCCTGCGCAATTTAAACTGTAGCCAGCAGCCTTAAAGTATTGGCCTCAAAATGCGTCAGTCCGAGCTAAATGTGGAGCCTTGCCGTCGATTTACGTGGGATCAAAGTTGGGGCTGAAACGAGAATCCGGTTGTCGCGCGGGGCGGTCGTGTAGGTCAGCAAATCGAGAGCATTAGACGCAATCTGATCGAATGGAACGCGGAGCGTCGTGAGCGGGGTCGAGAGGTGGCTGACGATGGGAATGTCATTGTAGCCGACGAGGGAAACATCATCAGGCACGGAAAGCCCCATCTTGTTCAAAGCGGATAGCGCCCCGATGGCTGTATTGTCGTTAACGGCGAAGATTGCCGTCGGCCGGACGCCGAGCGCCATGAGTTTCTCAACCGCTTCAGCACCCGACTGGATGCCGAATGTGGACGGGACGATCAGACCGGTATCGAGGGAAATGGATGCCTCTTCGAGCGCTTGTCGATAGCCTTCGACGCGTCCGGTTGCGCTTGACGCATAGTCCGGACCCGCGATCACGCCGATCCGCTCGTGACCCAGATCAAGCAGGTGCCGCGTCGCGAGATAACCGCCCAGCCGATCATCCCCGACAGCCGATAGACTGTGATGATCGGTTCGAAGCGCAAGCACATAGGGCACACCGCGCTCTTTCAGTTCGTCGGGGAAACTGTCGTCTTTGCGTGCCGTGCAGAGAATAAGCCCGTCAACGCCTCGATTGAGCAGGGATTCTGCCGCCATACGATCCGCCTCTGGATCATCCTCCGTCGTTGCCACGATGGCAAAACGTCCGGTGCGGGCACAGGCTTTAACGATCGCCTCATACAGCATTGCCATGACCGTATCCGTTAAACGCGGAACGATGACACCGATCGTTAGCGTGCTGCCGCGCCGCAGGCTGGCGGCCGAAACATCCCTCACATAGCCCAGTTCCGCGGCGATTTTCCGCACGCGTCTCGCTGTTTCGCTGTCGGACCTGGGTAGCCGCTCGTCCAGAATGCGGGATACGGTCGACTTCGAAACTCCCGCGGCAGCCGCAACGCTGTGAACAGTGACGCGCGGCTGACGCGGGCGCTCTCTTGATTCCATTATCTTTTTTCCATTCCAACTCTGGTGATGGCTGTTCGAACGCCACATTGCACGAAAAATGCCGTTGACTCCAGAGTAATGAAGATCGATAACGGGAACGTTCCCATTAACGATCCCATCTGCTGATCGATTAAGGACAGCAGCTGATAAGGAGGAGAAATCAGATGCAACCCATGGACCTTCGCGGCCTCAGCCCGGCACCCGTCACTGCTTTCACGCGGGATGGCGAGGTCGACTACGCAGCCAATGCCAAAATCGCCAAGTGGCTCGCCTCGATGGAAGGCGTAAAGAGCCTTGTCATACTCGGCCATGCCGGCGAAGGCACGTTCCTGACCGAAGACGAACGCCTCGAACTCATCCGCGTTTACGTCGATGCCGTTGGCGGTGCTCTCCCCATCATTGCCGGTATTACCGGTGAAGGAACCCGCGTGGCTGCTGCGGAGGCCAAGAAGTGCAAGGCTGCCGGCGCCACCGGTGCGCTCGTTTATCCAAACCATGGCTGGCTTCGTTTTGGTTTCCAGAAAGGTGCTCCGCAGGACCGCTACAAGGCGATCTGGGAAGAGTCCGGCCTGCAGGAAATCCTGTTCCAGTATCCTGACGTGACCAAGGCGTCCTATGACCTTGACACGCAGCTGGCAATCGCGACCCAGCCCGGCGTCGTTGCGACGAAGAACGGCGTACGCAACATGAAGCGCTGGTATGTGGAAGTCCCGGAACTGAAGAAGGCCAATCCGAACCTGCAGGTCCTCAGTTGCCATGACGAGTGGCTGCTGCCGACGATGTTTGACGTCGACGGTCTGCTCGTCGGCTATGGTAACATCGCGCCTGAGCTTCTGATCGACCTGATCAAGGCTGGCAAGGCACAGGACTATCCGCAAGCGCGCAAGATCTTCGAACAATTGCTGCCGGTAACCCGTGCGGTCTACCACCGCGGCTCACATATGGAAGGCACTGTCGCTCTCAAACTCGGCCTGGTCCACCGCGGGGTCCTTGATCATGCGACGATCCGCGAACCGTTGAAAAACCTCGGCGAAAAGGCGGAACAGGAAATCTTCGCGGCCTTCGATGCCGCGGGCATTGGCCGGGTCGAGCAGTTGCTGGCCGCCGAGTAACCTTTTGCCGCCCCGCGCGATCGCGTTGGGCGGCAAGCCTCATGACCGGGCGTCGAACGCAAAAGCCGGGTGATGCCGATACAATTTTATCTCTGACAGGAAAACAGAAACACCGTAGCAACGACGACGAAGCACATCCGTAGCCGGGAGAGAGATAGGCGGCGGGTCGAGGAGGAAATCATGAATATCATGCAGCCATTACGGGCTGACGCGACGGCTGTTGCCGATCCGCAGGCCGACATCAGCGCCCGTCTGGAGCGCCTTCCTATCACAAGAGAAGTATTCTGGGCCCGCAATATTGTGGGGGCCGCAACCTTCTTCGATGGTTATACGGTGATTGCCATTGCCTATGCGATGCCGGTTCTCGTCCGGGAATGGGGGCTCAGCCCATCCCAGACGGGCATGATCCTGTCGATGGGATACCTTGGGCAACTCATTGGCGCCATCCTGTTCGGCTGGCTCGCGGAAAAGATCGGTCGGCTGAAAGTCCTGCTGTTCACCATTCTGTTGTTTGTCAGCATGGATGTTGCCTGCCTTTTCGCTGCGGGCGCCGGCATGATGATGGCGTTCCGCTTCGTACAGGGGATAGGCACCGGCGGGGAAGTACCTGTCGCCAGTGCATACATTAACGAGTTGATCGGCTCGAAAGGTCGCGGTCGCTTTTTCCTGCTCTATGAAGTCATGTTCCTGCTCGGCCTCGTTGGCGCCGGTCTGATCGGCTACTTCATGGTTCCAGTCTACGGCTGGAAAGCAATGTTCGTCGTGGGTCTGGTGCCCGCGATCCTGATGATTCCGCTGCGGTGGTTTCTGAAAGAATCCCCGCGCTGGCTGGCGGCAACCGGCCGGTATGATGAGGCCAACGCTATAGTAACACGTATGGAAGAAAGCGCTCGAGCCTCCGGGAAGGAGCTTCCCGAGCCACGGATCATCGCAACGCCTGTCAAGCGTACATCCGACTGGAAGGAACTGTTCCAGGGAATCTATCTGAAACGCACCCTGTCGATCTGGGCGATGTGGTTCTGCGCCTACATGGTGGCGAACGGAACGATCACCTGGCTGCCGACGCTCTATCGCCAGACCTTCAATCTGCCGCTCGAGACAAGCATTCTGTATGGCTTCATGACATCCGCGGCAGGCGTGGTCGCTGCCGTCATTTGCGCACTGCTGATCGATAAGGTCGGTCGCAAGCGTTGGTATGCGGGGGCCCTGCTTCTGGCTCCTGTACCGCTCGTAATTCTGGCTTGGCTTGGTGCGACTTCGCCCATGCAGGTGCTGATTCTGGCAGGTCTTGCCTATGCCATAGTCCAGACCGTGACGTTCTCACTGTATCTCTATTCGGCAGAGATCTACCCGACCCGTATGCGCGCAATTGGCACGGGCGCCGGCAGCGCCTGGTTGCGTCTCGGTTCCTCCGCCGGCCCGATGCTTGTGGGCGTCGTAATGTCATCCTTCGGGATACAATATGTGTTTGCGACCTTCGCCGTGATCTTGGTTGTCGGTGCGATCGTCACGATGCTGTTTGCAGTTGAAACCAGGGGTAAAGTTCTCGAAGAGCTGTCGCCGTAAATCTTCGGAGATCTGATTGAACGTAGTTGACCGCCCTTTGGCCTGGAGGGCGGTTACAGCCTATCACTGCAATGTGGCGCTGTATCATATGCTTCGTGCGGCCTGAAAAGCTGCCGGACCCGATTGGACAGCACCATTTGATGTGCATCAGGATGTGGTCGCTCGCCTTGATCAATTCGAGATCAGCTGGTTGCCCATCGGGATTGAAGGATCTGTCGGCGTGCGTGGCGCGTTTCGCCATCCGCTGCACTTCTTTTCATCATGTGTTCCGAATGGTGTCCTCTGTCCTGGGACCAAGGACAGAAAAGCACGCCAAGCACCTGTTGCCAAAGCCTTGACGCAAACACGCGGGTTTATCCAGTCTGCAGTAGTCTGGCCGCGTCACGAAAGAGATTCAAAAACAGAGTCTTACTGAACGTTGCGCAACCTCAGATGCTGATAGCAAGAAATACAGCAGCTCGCATCAAAGCTTCGATCCCCTTCAAGGCGGCATTAGGTAGCAAAGACCCCCAAAAGCGCTTTACTCCTCTGAATCAAAACGGAATTTCAGGCCAGCATTCCCGTGAATGCCGCTGACGTTGATTGGGTTAGTGACAGCGTTGCTACGGAGCCTACATCGGCGGAACGGCAATGCGATTGCGGAGAGTGACGCTTTTCAGAGTAGAGCGTGTGAATACTTCGGACATGCTGCCTCTGGTTGGGTAATTCGATGCTCGGCTTGGGCTGTCTAAGCCTCCCTGGTCCCGCGCCCCTTTTCATCGGATGCAGGTGTTCGCGATTCCTGACCCGGCATCTGTTCTGCCTCGTCAAGAATCCATTCGCGAAAGGCGACGACACGGGGATCGGAAGCCGTTTCCTGCGGATACACGAGGAAATAGGCGAGTTCGGACGGGATCGGGATGCCAAGATCGAAAAGCCGGACAAGCCTACCCTCGGCCAGATCGTTTGCGACAGTGGTCAGGTCCACAAGTGCCACAGCATCCCCGCTGATCGCGGCTTGAAGCATTTCCGATGAGGTGGCGAGCGCAACCGTACGACTGTCGTCGAAGGCGTCGATACCGGCAGCCGCCATCCACGTCGACCAGTTCGGCCACGCGACACCCTGTCGCTCCCATTCGATATGAACCAAGGTGTGATCAAACAAATCAGTCGGCGTTCGAATGGGCCTCTCGGACGCGAGTAGCCGAGGACTGCATACGGGCACGACAACGTCATCAAACAATCGATCAGCGCAAAGGCCGGGATAGTTTCCCGTGCCAAAGCGAATGCCGATATCGATGTCGTCCAGCTCGAAGTCGCGCACCTCGGGGGAGATATCAAAGCGCAGGTCGATTTCCGGCCAAGCGCCACGGAAGCGTTTCAGCCGCTGCATCAGCCATTTGACGGCAAAGTCCGGATCGACGGTGATTTTCAGGTGGCGGGAGCCGCGCTCGCTCCTGCGGGCCTGCGCGACGGCACGCTTCATGAGTTCGAGCGCGTCACCGGATGCGCGGCAAAGGATCAATCCAGCCTCCGTCATGCGGATCGAGCGATTGGTGCGCTTGAAAAGCGACAGGCCGAGCTGGTCCTCGATTTCCTTGATCTGGTAGCTGACCGCCGCCGGGGTCAGGCCAAGTTCGTCGGCCGCTCGACTGAAGTTCAGGTGTCGCCCCGCGGCATCAAGCGCTCTTAGCGCCCGCATTCCAGGAATTATGCTCATTTTTGCTTCAAAGAAAGTTTGAAATTCTGAACAAGAATACTCGTTTCCCTGCTCGCATTCAATATGCGAGTATGTCAATTATACGAGAAATATCAGGTCACCGCGATAACGGCAGGGAATATGCCGCATGAACTCGACCAAAATTACCCTCAATTTTTTTAATTCAAAAATGCACGATCTGGTGCGTCGATTCAACGATGAAACGCGCCGGCGGCGGACACTGCATTACCTCAAGCGACACCTGCGTCGTCTTACTGAGCAACGTCTACGGGACATAGGCGTCAACCCGGAGAACATTCCTCATCTGACGAAATGTGAATTCGAGTTTTGAAATCAGGCCCCAATGGGCTTCTGGAAAGAAAGCCCCGACATCTGGGCATTCATTTCCACATGCCTGCAATGGGCCGAAAGCAATCGCGGGTCGCACGGATATCCAGCAAAAGGCTTTCGATCTCTCGCCAAAATTAACCATTTAGACCTCCTTCGGTCGACCTCGACGCGAAGTCCAGATAAGAACCTGGATCATGTTCAGGATGATACAAATACAGCTCTGATCTCCCGCGGCCTTTTCGTCCGCCGATCTGCTGTGCCTGCCGCCGACCTCTGGAGTCTGAACATGACCCTCATCGCCACCGCCGCCATTGCCCATCGCTCCCACGCTGAGGTGTTGACCGTCAGTGTCTTGGTTGGGGGCTTGGAAATACGTCCGGCCTTCCTCCGGATGGCGGAGGGGTTGAGCCGTGGCGAACCCCGACGACACGCCCAAGGGCCAGCATTTCTTGCTGTCGCCAGAATGCCGAACGCTGACGGTGCTCGATCTCGCCAAGATGCGGGATACGACTGCCTATAACTGGTTTAAGCGCCTGCGCTGGCACCAGACGGAGGGCAAGCCTTACTGCCCCAAGTGCGGAATGTTGCGCTGCCACACGATGAGCCGTAACCGCTTCAAGTGTGCCGAGAAGACATGCAAGGCCGTGTTCAGCGTCACCTCGGGCACGGTCTTTCATGCGCGGAAGCTGAGCTTCAAGAAGATGCTCATCGCCATCTGGTTCTCGGCGAACTCGGTGAAAGGCAAGGCTGCGCTCCAGCTCTCGCGCGAGATCGGCGTCCAATACAAGACCGCCTGGGTCCTCCTCATGAAGCTGCGAGAGGCCATCGCATGGCGCAGGGAGGAGATGGTACTCGATGGCGAGGTCGAGATTGACGGCAAGTACGCTGGCGGCCACATCCGTCCTGAAAACAAGGCCGAGGATCGCATCGATCGTCGCCTCAAGAAATACCAGAACATGAAGCGGCTGTGCGCTCTTGCGATCCGCCAACGCGGACTGGGAGGGCAGACGTTCACCCGTATCATCCGAAACGAGGACGGCGATGCCGCCTGGGCGGCCGTCCGAGATCACGTGTCTCGGGAGGCAACGGTATTCTCGGACGAGCACGGCAGCTATAACGACCTGGCTGGTCTGAACAAGCTGGAGCGCGCCAACCACTCAAAGGCCTATCAGACGGACGATGGCACGAACACCAACCAGGTCGAGAGTTTCTTCTCACGCGTTCAGCGTGCCTATGTCGGCATCCATCATCGTTTTTCGTTGAAATACTTCGACTGGTATGTGGCCGAGCTCGCGTGGCGTGAGGATTGTCGCCAGGTGAGCAACCGCGGCCATACGTCCCAGGTGCTTGGCAAGGCACTGTGTCGCCCGACGTCACGCTATCTATGCGGATACTGGCAGGGCAACAAGCCGCCGGACCTGATCTGGGAAGGCTAAGCGGCGACCTCCCATAGAACCTTCCGACCGTCGAACTGACCCGACTGCCGCACACGTCCTGCAGTCGTCAGTTGGGTCAGGACCGCCGACAAGCGGTGTGCGATGTCTGAGAGGTTGGCTGGCTCGCTCGCGATGCCGAGCTTGGCTGCAAACTTCGCGGCGCAGTCGGTCACCGAAATCGGTTCCCCTGCCTCGCGCAGGACCTCCAAGACGGCTTGGCGTTTGTTTACGCCGCTCATCGCCGCTTTCACCTCGGACGATGACCGATTGGCCTTCTGAGAGCGTTTCCCCTGTTCAGGCCCCGTCAGCGCAGATGCCTGGTAGTCGGGCTCGTAGCTTAGGATGACGCGGTCCAGCGCTCTTATCAGTTCTTGAATGTCGCCCCGTTCCCTCTCAAGCTGCTGCAGCCTGTCAGTAAAGGCGGCTCGTTTCTGCTTCAACTCGTACGCTACATTCATTCGGGGCTCCGTTTTCACCGGAGCCAAGGTAGCCGCAACACCATTTCAGGTCTGGTGGCTTTTGCTACCTAATGCCGCTTCAAGGCGTGCACCTTAAATTACCTCGTCGGTCGCTATGATGTTGCCAAGACGATCCGCCATGCATAGTTGTTTTTCGCAAGCGATCGACCACAGTTCGATAGCAAACTCGACCAATTGAGTATTATAGCTTTCCGTCGGGCCGACGTGGATTGAAGTATGGGATAAGCCGAGCTAGCTTCGTCTCACCATCATCAAAAGAAGTGCAACATGAAGCGTGTTTTCAATCCTCCCTGCGTGCGCCAACCATTCGGCGCTTATAATCACGGATTGCTGGTGGAGCCCGGTGCGAGTCTGCTCGTCACATCTGGGCAACTGGGGATTGGCCCGGACGAAAGGGTCCCACCAGACGTCTCGTCACAAGCGGAACTGTGCTTCAAGGCGATTGGCGCCATTTTGGAGGAAGCGGGCATGACATATGCGGATGTTATACGCATCTCCGGTTTCGTTACCAAGCGCGAAGACTTTCCAGCCTATATGGCTGTTCGTGATCGTTTCACCCTTGATCCTAAGCCGGTTTCGACCTTGCTTGTGGTTGGCGGCTTCACTCGCGAGGAATTCCTGGTTGAGGTAGAGGTTACCGCCGCCAAGGTTTAAGGGATGTTCAAAAGGTCATAATTTTTAACGCATTTTCTAGAGACGCTGCATTTCCGCACGAACTTGTGCCAGAAATCTGGTGCGGGTCTGAACAGTGCAGTTATTCATGTCATAATGCGCGAGATAGGTGACGCCCCTTGCCGGTCTGGCGACCGCGCGCAGCACGCGCGTCGCCATCTTGCGAGGCGGGTCGCCAGCAAGCAAAGCACGCCAGCGATTTCCCCCATAGGTCGTCACCACAACGATTTTCTTGATGTTGGTCAGCTTGCGGGTGAGTTTACCCCGGTCGCCTTCATCCATATCGAAGGTGACACCCGGCAGCCAGACGCGATCAAAATAGCCTTTAAGAATAGCTGGCCATCCGAAGTTCCAGACGGGTGTCACAATCACCAGCGCATCGGCGGCGCGCAACCGTTCGACATATGAGCGCACCGGCTCGATATTCGTTGGCACGATGTGGTAACCAAGGCGCTCATCGCGTGTCAGCACAGGATCAAAGTTTTCCGCGTAAAGATCACAATCGTCCACCTGATGTCCCGCCTTGCGCAGGGTGTGAAGGGCCTCGACATGCAAGGCCGAGCCGAAGCTTGATTCAACCGGGTGAGAGTGGAGGAGCAAAATCTTCATCAACCACCCGCTTCTGCCAAACCGGGGAAGAGATAGTTCTTACCGCTTTTGAAGTCGAAGTCGGGATTTTCCCAAGCGATCATCTTGCCAGGATTGAGCAGGCCGTTAGGATCGGTCTCCTTTTTAAAGGCGAGCTGAACCGTGTCCGTCTGCTTCATCCCACCTTCTTCCAGCGTGTAGCGGTGTGGATTGAAAATCGGGCAGCCGTTGTCCTGATGGATCTTTATTATCTCCTCCAGCCGTTCCTCCGTGGTGAAGCGCACGAGCGGTAGGCCGGAGCATTGGATGCGACCGTCGAACTTGAGGAACTCAAGGTGCCCCGGAACTTCATCGCCGAAAATTTCGGTCATCTTTTGAACTTTGGCGACGTGATCGGGACCCGGATATTGCACCTGAAGATAAGTGAAGCTCGGGTCAACCTTCAGGGCGCGCAGCGTTGTGTGGTTCCAAGCGAGTTCATAGGCATGAGGGATGCCTTTCATGCTTTCAACCTTGTCGGAGCGGAACAGGATTTCGCCGCGTTGCCGTTCGGTGAAAGCGGCAAAGGCATCCATGGATTGGGGTGCGACCATGAACACGCAGATCGACTGGCCCCGATCGCGAATGAACGGTTTGTGTCGCGGAAAATAATCATAGGGGATGGGTGCCGCAATCGGCGCAATTTCCTTTACCAGAATACCGTTTTTATGGGCAACCGCATCGCCAAGCCGGACCGCGTCCATGTAGTCGTCGTAGCCGACGAGAACGTCCACCCAGTCATAGGCCGGGGCCAACGGCATCTCCACTTCGACGATAATCCCGTTTGTGCCATAGGCATGGGTCACTTTTTGGAGGTCCCAGGCTGTAAGATCAAGCACCCGGGGTTCGGCTTCCATGGTGACGACGCGCAAGCGAAGGATGTTACCCAGGTCACGCAACCCACCCCAATGGATGGACCCGACACCGCCGGAACCTCCAGCGATAAAGCCGCCGATCGTTGCCGATTGGGCAGTGGACGGGTGGAAGCGCAGTTCCTGATTGGAATGCGCTCTTGTCTGGCGATCCAGCTCAGCGATGACAATGCCAGGTTCTGCGATGACGCGGCCGCGATGGATTTCCTTGACCGCATTCATATTGATGAGATTGAGGACGATACCACCTGAAAGCGGCATGGCCTGGCCGTAATTGCCGGTACCGGCGCCGCGCGGCGTCACGGGTACGGAATGGGCGTAGGCAACCTTCAGCGTCTGGATGATCTCCTCTACCGATTTCGGTGAAACGATCAGGTCGGCGGTTACATTGTCGAGCTGCCGTTTCAGAACGGGGGAATACCAGTAAAAATCCCGACTTTTCTGGCGTACGAGGGCAGGATTGTCTTCCGTTGCAATGCCTTCAAGTTCTTTCTTGATCTGCGCATAGTCGGCCATATGTCACTCTTTCATAAGAATGGGATCTAGGTCTCGGTAGTCCGGTAGGCGGCTGTCGATGCCCTTGCCATTGCGCATCACGATGCGGTCTCCCTGCGGACGGGATAGAAATTCGCTCCAACGGCGAGCCGTAAACAGGACCAGATCGGCGGGAAGGCCAGCACCGATGCGGCCAACATCCCGTCGACCCAGGATGTCGGCAGGTGTCGTGGTCACGACGCGCGCAACGCCATCGATCGGATGGTCGAGATGGAGAATGCGCACCGCTTCTCGCAGCACCTCGACGCAGTCGAGGTCGCCATAGGCATAGAATGGATCGCGAGTGTTATCGGAAGCGACGGCAATGGCCACACCGGCGCTTGAGAGTTCTTTGAACAAGGTTGCGCCACGCCAGCGCGGGGTGCGGCCCGCATGGCGGTCCTGAAGATACATATTGCACATGGGCAATGACACGACCGAGATGTTCGCCTTGGCGACCTTGTCGATGACACGCTTTACCGTGTCATCATCTTGACGCGCCAGCGAGCAGCAATGACCGACGACGACGGAACCCTCAAAGCCGAGACGAAGTTTAGCGTCGGCAATGGCCTCCAGCGTCAGGACCTCGCGATCCTCTGTCTCATCGACATGCAGATCGATATCGAGGCCATTATCGGCAGCACTGCGAAACAGGATGTCGAGGATTTTATCCAAATCCGGCAGGAGGCGCGTCGCGCCGCCCAGCAGACCACCGTATTTTCTGGTGGTGGCGACGACGCCGTCGAAAACCGGTTTGTCGAGCACGCTCTCCAGTGGCAACAAGGCGACTGCCTGCAGGGCGATGCGATCTTTCCACTCCTGTTGAACCTCAGCAAACAGGGGAAAGGAGATATCCGTCTGCGGGGGAATGCTGTCCAGATGCGTTCGGATCAACTTCGTGCCATGCGCGTAAGCTGCCTTCAGTGAAAACTCCATGCGCGCACGAATATCGTCATGCGACCAGTGAACCACGCGGTCGGCGCGCACATTGTCGAGGGCGCCCATGAACGTACCATCGGGGTTCGGCCTGCGATCCCATACATGTCCTTTGTCCAAATGGGTGTGCATATCGATAAAACACGGGAAGACCATGCCGTCGCGAAGGTCGGCCTGCGGCATGTCAGAGGGGGTATCGCCCGCCGGTAAAACTACCTCGATCTTGCCGTCGGCAATCACGATGTCTGCGCAAACAAGGCCATCCTTCGCCTGACCTTGAAACCCTTCGACCGTCACGGAAGGTAATGTGGCATTCCTGAGAGCAAAACGATCCGCTTGCGGCAGCGCCATAAATCCATTTGTCATCAATTTTCTCTCTTCAGGCTGCTCTCGTGCCACCGGTGCAGGAAAAACCAGGAAATAAAAGAGGTTATGCAGAAGATGACGACGCCGAGCAGCGATAACAGCACCAGTGCAGCGAACAGTCTTGGAATGTTCAGCCGATATTGCGCCTCCAGAAGGCGGAACGCGAGGCCCGACCCGGCGCCTGCCGAACCCGCTGCAAATTCGGCGACGACAGCTGCGATCAGCGCAAGGCCGCCGCCAATTCGCAGACCGGTCATGAAGTAGGGCTGCGCT
Source organism: Agrobacterium sp. CCNWLW155 (assembly GCF_036888815.1). Classification (NCBI taxonomy): domain Bacteria; kingdom Pseudomonadati; phylum Pseudomonadota; class Alphaproteobacteria; order Hyphomicrobiales; family Rhizobiaceae; genus Agrobacterium; species Agrobacterium sp. CCNWLW155. The sequence continues at coordinate 23,939 of NZ_JBAKFW010000019.1, read as the reverse complement.
GATGGCAGTTTGAGGTGGATCAACGTTTGCCAGCGTGAGGCGCCGTAGAGGTCGAACAGGTTCAATAGATTATGATCAACACTTTTCAGACCCTGCGCCATGTTCGACAGGATCGGAAAGAACGCGACGAGAAAGGCGCAGATCAGCAGAGCGATCTGGGTCGTCGGCGTGTAAATGAGGATCAGGGGTGCGATGGCCACGATGGGTGTGACCTGAAGAATGACCGTGATCGGATAAAGCGCGATCTCGATCCATTTCGACTGCACGAGAATGATCGCAATTCCCACGCCGCCGATCAGTGCCAGTGCCAGCGCCTGAAGAGTAATCTTGGTAGTCACCAGCAAGGCGGGGGACAAAGTTCCCCAGTCGTTATAAAGCGATTTTCCCACAGCAATCGGGCCGGGCAGAATGTATTGCGGAATTGCAGAGGCGCTGATGATGGCTTGCCATATCAGGATCATCGCGATTACCACGGCGATGGGTATTGTGAGGCGTAAAGCCATGTCGCGGTTGATAATCATGAGTGTCCTCCACCGTCCATAGCTTCGATCAGCATGTTGGACACCTTTTCGCAAGCCTGCCGATACTCTTCCGAGGTGCGATAATGGGCGTCTCGTTCCAGACTTGTGACGAGTGGAAAGTCCGCATGAACGCGGCCCGGTCTTGGCCGCATGATTACGATCCGATTGGACAGGTAAGCGCTTTCAAAAACCGAATGGGTAACGAAGACGACGGCTATGCCGGTCTGCTTCCACAGGCGCAGCACGTCGTCATTCAGCTTTTGCCGGGTGATCTCATCAAGCGCGGCGAATGGCTCGTCCATCAGCAACAATTTTGGTTTCGTGACGAGCGCGCGCGCGATCGAAGTACGCATCTTCATGCCGCCGGACAATTCGCGTGGGTAAGCATCTGCAAAATCGCTCAGCCCAACGGTTTCAAGCGCTTTGGCTACGTCGTCCTTGGCAGCATTTTTGGAAATGCCTTTCAGCTTCAATGGCAGATGGACGTTGCCGAACACCGTCTGCCAGGGCATCAGTGTAGGTTCCTGGAAGACGAAAGAGATGTCGCCATCCGGCAGGCCTTTGGAATTGATGCGCGAACTCGGCCAATCGATCCTGCCTGATGTGGCACTTCCGAGACCTGCGATGATCCGCAAGGCCGTAGACTTTCCACAGCCGGAAGGTCCAAGCAGGCTGACGAACTCGCCATTCTCAATGGTCATTGACACGCCTGACAGCGCCAGCGTTCCGTTCGAAAATTGTTTTGATACGTCCTGCATGCTGACCAGCGGCCGCTTGCGGCCTTCTTTACTGGCTGGCATTTTCGAAACTGGCGGTAATGTCATTGCATGGCCTTGGCGAACAGGTGCGTCTCGAATTACGGAAAAACGGGATGACCACGGCTCACCCAAATGGGTGAAGCACGTGATCCAATGGCTTCATGTCATTTCTTGAGAGCCATCCCAACGCCCTTGCACACGAACTTCGTCGTATAGGCCTGCTTGTAGTCGAGGTTGGCCGGTTCGACGCCAATCGCCACCATCTGATCAAAGAACGCCTTGTATCGTTCATCCGTCATGCAGCCGATACCCTTCGTCGCTGCTTCGCCGGACTCGAGGATGCCGTATTCTTTCATCTTTGCGATAGAGTATGCGATCTGGCCGTCCGTCATCTCCGGATTGTCTTTCTTGATTAGATCATTGGCGGCCTTGTTGTCACCATAGAGGTAGTTGTACCAGCCCTCCAGCGTGGCATCGACAAAGCGCTGGACCATGTCGGGTTTTTCATCGACCGTCTTTTGCATCGCAGTGATCATTGTCGAATAAGGTGCATATCCCGAGTCGGCGAGCAGAAAGACCTTGGGCTTCCAACCCGTCTGCTTTTCGATTTCATAGGGCTCCGATGTCAGGTAACCCTGCTGCGCGGATTGCTTGTCGGCAATAAACGGCGCGGGATTGAAGGTGTAGGGCTTGTACTGCTCTTCTTTGAACCCTGGGTAATTTTTCTTCATCCACTCGAAATAGGTGGCAAACCCTTCCTTGCCCATGAATACAGTGGTGAGCTTGCTCATATCTCCGAACGTCTCCACGCCAGTATCGGGATGGGCCATCAGGACTTGTGGGTCCTTCTGGAAGAGGGAGGCGACACTAACGACGGGAATGCCTTCCTTTCGTGCATCCATATCCCCCAATTGGCCGCTCATGTAGAAATCGACCTTTCCGGCGAACAGCAGAGCGCGATTGGCGGCGTTGGGGCCACCTTGCACAATCGTCACCTTGAGACCATGCCGCTCATAGGTGCCATCGGCAACCGCCTGGTAGAAGCCGCCATGTTCAGCCTGCGCCAGCCAATTGGTACCGTAGCTGACTTCGTCAAGCGCCGATGCCGGTTGTGCGTATAAAATTGCAGTACCCAGGCCCAATGCGACCAGACAGCTCTTTGTATCTGTGAATCTGAACATTTCGATCCGTTCCCCTGTTAACCGGCATTGTAGGCGTGCCAGCTCTCTTTCTTTCATTTGAGCGGTTGCCATGATCTTTGAAAAGCATCAAAATTCGTGCACATTGATGCCTTTACGGCATCGCTCGCCAATTGGGCCGCTGAAAATGGCAGCGCGCCTTAAAATTGAGCAAAGGACGGTCGACGTGCTCCATTCGAGAAAACTGCGTTACATTGATGAGATCGCCAGATGCGGGTCGATCCGCAAGGCCGCTGCCAGATTGAACGTCGCGTCATCCGCCATAAACCGGCAAATTCTGGCGTTGGAGGAGGAGTTGGGTGCGCCCATCTTCGAACGCATGCCGCGAGGATTGAGGCTAACGGCAGCGGGAGAATTGTGCATCGAGCATATCCGCGAAGTGCTCAAAACCTATGAGCGGATGGAAGCACGCATTCGCGGGCTCAAGACACCGCAAGCTGGCAAGGTCTCGATGGTTGCGACGGTTGGACTTTCGGCTGGGCCGCTTCCGGAGATCATCGCGAGTTTTATCGCGCAACATCCGCGGGTGCACGTCCATCTGCGTAATGACGGCCCGTCGACCACGATTTCGCCGGTGTTAGCTGGTGAAGTAGATATCGGCCTCGGCTTCAACATTCCTGCTACGCCCGGTATTCGCACGCTCGCCAATTTCGATATACCGATTGGAGTCGTTATGCCGCCAGGGCACCGCCTTGCAGGAGAAGGCCCGATCGATCTTGCCGATGTCGCCCAGGAGCCTTTAGTTCTTGCACAATCGGGCACGAGTCTTCGTAACGTCATCAATCTCGCATTCGCCCCGCTTTCCGTCGCTGTCCAGCCCGTCGTGGAAAGCAACGCGTCCGATATGCTCAAGCGGCTGGTCAAGCTCGGAAGTGGGCTGACGCTGCTTAATCCGCTCGATGTTCAGGCAGAGTGCCAGCGCGGGGAACTTGTTTTTCGGCCATTGGCCGGCTCCCATTCCCGGCATCAACCGATGAAACTCTTCGCACGCTCTCGCACTTCGCTCGACACGGTTACAAGTCTTTTTGTAGAGTTTATATTGTCGCGACTGGTAGAACTTGTGGCGGAACTTGAAGCCAGGGGGCACGTGCCGCCACAGCGCCAACCGGACAAAGCCGAGGGCAGTCACTTCACATAGAGGTTGTCCAGCGGATAGTCGGAAAGGTCGCGCAACAATTCGATGAAGCCTGTGACCTGATGGCGGCAGATGGCCGCGCCCTTGGCTGCGGTGCCTGCTGCCGCATTTCCGACTACGCCGTGCGGATTGAGATCATGGGCAATCCATGCCAGGGAATGGGGCGGTAGTGGCTGCAGCAGCCGCGACTGTTCTTTCATCCATTCGGCCTTCGACGTGAAATTCTGGGAGTGTTCCATCCGCACGAGATCAGGTCGAAAATGAAGCATCAAGGATGTCTCGACATCTCCACCGTGAATGCCAAATTTCTGCTCGTGCTCAGAGATCATGCCTTCGGGATTGCCGAAGCGGCCCCACTGAGTGCTAACGACCGCCATGCGATGTTTAACACGCAACTCACGCGCAACAATGCTCATGATATCGACATTGCCACCATGGGAATTGACGATCACCATCTTGCGAACACCCGCCTCAGCAACTTTCGTACCAATCGCCGTCCAGGTCTGAATGAGGATTTCTGGGCCTAGAGACAGCGTACCGGGACCATAGACATGCTCGTTGGCCTTGCCGATTTCCTGCGTCGGCAAGACAAGGAAATCGATATCATCCGGTCGTAGAACCTTCAGTTCCGCCAACATGCCGTTGGCGATTGCAACATCGGTGGCCACTGGCAGATGAGGGCCGTGTTGCTCGGTCGAGGCGATTGGCAAGACCGCGATCGTTCGGTCTTCGGACAAGCTCGCAAAATCGAGCGTATTCAGTTCATTCCAGTAAAACGGCTTTGCCATTCTCGTCCCTGCTTTCGTCTTTACCGACACAGGCGTAAGAGATGAACGGAGGCTCGAAAAGCATTAATTTCAGTCTGCCCTGATGCCTTTTTGTGTGCGCAGATACTCTGACCTGTCGGAAATTTAGATGTTTCGGTTTTCGACCAGCGTGATAAAAGTAGTTTCGCGTATTTTTCTTGGCACCTCGCTCCTATAGCCACGCATCTTTCAGCTTGGATAGTCGGGCCTCGTCTCTCTCCACGGGAGCCCAGCAACAAACACTGACGTCTCAATCTCGGTCTGGCAGTGGGCGGGTTAGCCGCTCACTACGTGCTTGCACGCGACCTGAGGTGCTTTTTTATGTCGCATGGAATGCTCATTTGCCTGCAGATAATGTACAGGCCATCAGGAGCTGTTCAGGAATTCAGGCCGGGTGGCAGCAAACGACGCCATATCGACGACGCGATCTGCCGAGCTAGCAGCCCTTTGCGAATTCGCGAGCAGCTTGGATGAACGAGGTGAAGGCAGCCGGCGGGTTTTTTCTGCCCGGATAATACAGCGCCAGCGGTGCCAACGCGGGCGTCCAGTCCTCCAGAACCCGGATCAGCCGCCCGGCTGCAATATCTTCACGCACGTCCGCCTCCATAACGTATCCCAGACCTACGCCGTTCTGCGCCGCGATCCTGACCAAACTCGACTCATCAAGGGTGATCGAGCCCTGCACATCGATTTGGACGGCTTTCCCATCCCTCTCGAATTTCCATCGGAACAGCGCGTTATTTGGAAGACGGGCGCGGATGCATCGAAACCGGTAGAGGTCGGCCGGAACAGCAGGCCTTCCATGCGTCTGCAGGAATTCCGGCGATGCGACGACCGCATTGCTGCGCGTCAAGCCCAGAGGCACGGCGATCATATCGGCCGGGACGAGATCAGCTGGCCTGAGGCCAAGGTCGAAGCCGGCCGCGACGATATCGACGATCCGTCCCTCGGTGACCAGGTCGATATGGACCTGGGGATAGCGCTGTATGAACGAAAGGATGAGCGGCTCCATCACCTCGCGGGCTGCCGTGGCAAAGGCGTTGATGCGTAGCGTGCCGGTCGGGACCTCCTGAAGGGATTGAGCGGCCAGCATGGCATCGTGGATGTCCGTTACCGCCGGACCGACCCGTTCGACGAAGGTCTTTCCCGCATCGGTGAGCGAGACGCTCCGTGTCGTCCGGTTGAACAGGCGGATGCCGAGACGCTGTTCGAGCTTGGCGATGGCATTGCTCAAGGCCGTTGTGGAAATGCCGAGATCGAGCGCGGCCGCCCGGAACGATCCGAGGCGGGCGATACTAAGAACGGCATCAAGGTCAGCAAGAACGGATCTGGTCACGGTGTCACGTCATTGTCCCTCTTTTCGCAATGCCACATCCTTGTTTGTCCGGATTATCCTGTCAATGATGATGATCTACCTTTCACTCAGTCGATCTCAGACGGAGGTCGAACGGTCGCCAATGAGGCCGCGAGAAGGAATGGAGAAGCGAATGACGATCAAACTACCGAAGGCCATCGAAGCCTATTTCGAGGCAGACCGGACAGGCAGTCCGGATACGATTGCTGCCACCTTCACCGAGAACGGCATCGTGAAGGACAAGGGCAAGACGCACCGCGGACGCGACGCCATCCGTGAATGGATGGCTGATGAGGCCCAGCAGTACAGCTACACGGTCGAGCCTTTTCTGATCACGGTCGAGAACGGCAAGACCCAGGTCACTGCGCACACTGCGGGCGACTTCCCGGGTAGCCCGATTGACTTGCGTTTTATCTTCACCCTTGCGGGCGACAAGGTTGCTGAACTGGAGATCACCGTATGAGCGCGTTTCTTAATTTGGAGGGCCGTCGTACTCTCGTCACTGGCGGCACCTCGGGTGCTGGCGCAGCAACCGTGGCACTGTTCAAGGAGTTTGGCGCACGCGTGCTTGCGACCGCTCGCAAGAAGCCGGCAGACTTCTCCGGCGCGGCGTTCGTCGAAGCCGACCTGACCACCGTCGATGGTGTGCAGACAGTCGTCGACGCTGTTCACCGGGAGTTTGGCGGGCTCGATATCCTCGTGAACGTGCTAGGCGGCTCTTCGGCACCTTCCGGCGGCTTTGCGGCATTGACCGAAGAGGAATGGGAGAAGGAATTCAACCTCAACTTCTTCCCGGCTGTCCGACTAGATCGTGCTCTCATCCCCGGCATGATCGCGCAGGGAAGTGGGGTCGTCATTCATGTGACGTCGATCCAGCGGGTTCTTCCGCTGCACCAGGCGACTACCGGCTATGCATCAGCCAAGGGCGCGCTCAACACCTACAGCAAGAGCCTTTCCAAGGAGGTTTCTCCCAAGGGCGTGCGGGTGATGAGGGTTTCTCCCGGCTGGATCGCGGATTCGGGCTCCAACGGTCTCGCACTACGGATCGCGGAGGAAGCCGGCATCAGCTATGACGACGCTGTGCAGATGATCATGAACTCGCTGGGCGGCATACCGCTCGGACGACCGGCCAGGCCTGGGGAGGTCGCTGACCTGATCGCCTTCCTGGCCTCGGACCGGGCGTCGTCGATTACGGGAACCGAGCATGTGATCGACGGCGGCACTGTCCCGACCGCGTAAGGGGATGCAGTGTTCTGGACGGTGGTCTCGCTGAAGTAGACCATTGCGGATCAGGCGGGTGGTTTCCACCCGCCGATCTGCGAATAGATCGCGTCGCGCAGATACCGTACGTCTTGGTTCAAGGCAGCGAGTTGCGGGGGCGTTTGGGTCGAGGCTGCAAGCAAAGTGTCGCTGAGGCATCCCGCCTTGTGCTGTAAGGTGCGACCCTGGTCTGTCAATGCTACCAGAACTTGACGTTCGTTGCTCAGATTGCGGGTCCGGCACACAAGCCCGGCGGCTTCGAGACGCTTCAAAAGAGGCGTCAAGGTGCTGGAGTCCAGAGCAAGCTGGTCGGCGATCGACACGACCGTCTGATCGTCTTGCGCCCAAAGGACGTTCAAGACGAGATATTGCGGGTATGTCAACCCAAGCTCGTCGAGGAGCGGCTTGTAGGCGCGCTGGATTGCAATGCCCGCTGTATAAACAGCGTAGCACAGCTGGTCGCGCAGGGGCGGGGGATCATTGTGGCGTTGGGACATTTCGAACTCCTATGAGGATCTTTATAAATTAACTTATCGCAAAAACCAATATCGCGATAAGAAAAATGTTGACGAGCATCGGCAAATATGAAAGCTTAATGTTATCGCGATAATTGTTATTGCGAAAATAAAAGGAGCACGCCATGACAAGCAAAATATCCATTACCGCGATCGCAGCTGCAGCCTCCCTGTCCGCCGCCTTGCAGGCAATCGCTGCTGACGCGCTGCCACAGGACCAAACCGTCAGAAACGTCGTTCTGGTTCATGGTGCATTTGCGGACGGGTCCGGCTGGAAGGGTGTTTACGACAACCTGACGAAGCGCGGCTATCGCGTTACCATCGTGCAAAACCCCCTGACGTCGCTTGCAGACGATGTTGCCACCACGAGACGCGCGCTTGAGCGGCAAGTTGGTCCTGTCATCCTCGTCGGACATTCCTGGGGCGGAACCGTAATCACGGAAGCCGGCATCGATCCCAAGGTTGCGGGCCTCGTCTATGTCTCGGCACTTTCTCCCGATGCTGGCGAGACGACCGCTCAGCAATACGAGGGATTTGCGCCCGCGTCCGAGTTCGTTATCGAGATCACGAAGGATGGTTTCGGCTATGTCAGCCCGGAAAAGTTCAAGGCTGGCTTTGCGCACGACGTCAGTGATGCGGATGTGGCATTCATGCGGGATGCCCAAGTTCCGATCAACATGTCGGCGTTCGGTACGAAGCTCGAACATGCAGCCTGGCGCACCAAGCCCAGTTGGGCTGTCATCGCAACCGAAGACAAGGCTTTCGACCAGGCCATGTTGATCCATATGGCTGAGCGGATCAACGCCAGGATCACCAAGGTGTCGGCAAGCCATGCCCTGTTTATGACGCAGCCGGCGGTCATTGCCGATACCATCGATCAGGCAGCAAAGGCCGTCTCTGCCAAAACGAAATGAGCCAATAAGGAGCCTTGGCAGGAAACATTCGGTCCTGCCAAGGTGTTTTACGGGCTGGACCCGAGGCCCTTTGAAGCTGCTTACCGAAGTGCCCAGGCTGCCTTGCAGCGGGTCGAGAGCGGCCGTTCCAAGCGCCAAGGCAAGGTTCGAGCGCTACGAACAGCTGAGCGCCAACAATGCGGTTAGTCAGCAAGAACTAGACACTGCCCGAACGCAGTTGAGCGAGCCTATGAAGGCCGGTACGAAGTCGAAGGCACGCGTATCGAGTACTGGGACGACACCGGCTTTACCGCCGACGGCGACTTCGTTGATGCCAACACTTTGCATCATGGGGGCATGATCTTGCGTCGCAAGCCAGCGGCATCGTGACCCACCGGGTAAGCCTCCCGAACGCGACAGTGCAGAGGGGCAGATGCCATTCATCGCTGCCCCTTCCTTATCGTGACTTGTCCACCTCGCGCAGGAGGTCGATGAAGGCTCGTAGTGGTGACGGAACGTGCCGGCTGCGCGGGTAATAGAGCGCCAGCCCCGGTGTGGGCGGGCACCAATCATCAAGTACGGTCACCAATTGACCGGACGCCAGAAACGGCTGCGCGAAATAGTCGGGCACATAGGCGATACCGCGCCCATCTACCGCCGCCTGCACGAGAAGATCATTGTCATCGAGGGTGAGATTGCCTGGGACGTCTATCGCCACTTCGGCGCCGCGTTTTGAGAACTCCCAGCGATAGCGCTTCCCGCTCGGCAGACGCTGGCGGATGCAGCGGTGCGCGAAAAGGTCGTCGGGCGTGTGCGGCCTTGCTCTGCCCTCGAGGTAGGATGGCGCTGCCACGGCGATGAAACGCACGTCGCCGCCGAACTTCACCGCGACCATGTCTTTCGGAACAGCTTCCAGCAGGCGGATGCCGGCGTCGAAGCCCTGCTCCACGATATCGATGAGCCGACCTTCCGAAACCAGATCAAGCTCGACGTCGGGATAGAGATCTAGAAATCGCGGAACGACATGGATGAGCAGGATGCGCGCGCCGCTCTTGTTCGCATTGATCCGCAGCGAGCCGCTTGGGGTACCGCGTTCCTCGGATATGGTATCGAGTGCTTGATCGAGATCCTGCAGAACCGGGTCCAGTCGTGCGAGCAGGCGAGCGCCAGCCTGGGTCAGCGATACACTACGCGTGGTCCTGTTGAAGAGCCGTATTCCCACTTTTCCCTCGAGTCCGATGATCGCGTGGCTAAGGGCGGAGCGCGAGACGCCCATGATGTCTGCAGCTCTGCGGAAACTCTGGTGATTGGCCACCGCGGCAAAGGCGGCAAGATCGTTCAGGCTAGGGCGTGACATTCGTGATTTATCCTCACCACCTTATCTCAAATTGAAGATCTTATATCACCAATGCTGCTGGCTTACATTCAGAGATGAACAGATCAGGAGTTTCTATGCTAAAAACATGGTTGATTACCGGTGCCTCTTCGGGGCTCGGTCTCGAGATGACACAACAGCTGCTCGATAAGGGACACAGGGTGGTCGCCACTGCCCGTCGTGTGGGTACGCTGACGAAACTTGCGCAGGAATACGGCGGCCGTCTCGATATCGTTGAGCTCGATCTGGTCGAGCCGCGAAGCATTGACTCCGCCGTTAAAGGATCATTCCAACGGCAAGACCGGATAGACGTGATCGTTAGCAACGCCGGCTACGGCCTGTTCGGTGCTGCGGAAGAGCTCACGAATGAGGAGATAGACCGGCAGATCGCCACAAACCTTGTCGGCTCCATCCATTTGATCCGGGCAGCATTGCCTCATCTTCGAAGGCAAGGCGGCGGGCGGATCGTCCAGGTTTCGTCCGAGGGTGGGCAGATCGCCTATCCGGGCTTCAGCCTCTATCACGCGACCAAGTGGGGCATCGAAGGCTTTGTCGAAGCCGTGGCACAGGAGGTGGCGCCTTTCGGCGTCGACTTCATCATCGCCGAGCCCGGGCCGACGGGCACGAATTTCGGAGCCAATCTCGTCCTTGCGGAAACCATGGATGTTTACGATGACACCCCCGCCGGCGCCGTTCGCCGGGCGATCACTGACGGCAGCTTCGAGATCAAGGGCGATGCGGCGCGAACGGTGGCCGCAATCATATCAGCCGCCGAGAGCGAGAAGCCGCCGCTGCGACTGGCGCTGGGCAGCACTGCCTATTCGTCTATCTCGCAGGCGCTTTCCACGCGTCTGTCCGCTCTTGAGGCGCAGCGTGAAGTGGCAGATTCCGCCGACAGGCAGGATCTGTGAACAGCAGCGGTCCGGAAACACGGACCTCGAGAACAGGAAAGAAGATAACATGTCCATTCGACCAGCTATATTGGTTCTCGCCATCAGCGTCTCGTCTTCTGCTTTTGCGCAGACAGCCGCTGAAAACCAGGTCGCAGGCACCTGGCGGATGATGTCGGCAACCATCGATCCTGGTGGCAAAAACATCGCTGCCTATGGAGAAAAGCCCAACGGTCTTCTCGTCTTCACCTCCGACATGCACTTCGTGGAGGTTCTGACCGACGCCGACGTCCCGCGGTTTGCCTCCAATGCTCGCGGTGAGGGAACGGATGATGAAAACCGCATGGCTATGTCACGCAGTATCGGATTTTTCGGAACATACACCGTTGATGAGAAGGGCGAATTCAGCGGAAACCGTGTCGAAGGGGCGACATTTCCGAACTGGGTCGGCAGTGTACGAACACGTGATGATCTAAGGATGGTCGTGGAGGGCGACCGTATGACCGAACAATTTCGCAGGCCGGAAGGCACTGAAGTCAGGATCGAATGGCAGCGTGTCAAATGAGGCACAGAAGGGCGGTCTTCTGTATTAGGGCTCAACCTTACGAGCGTTCGCCCATCGACTACGATCAAAAGCGAAGTTGAGTTGTCCGGAGGAGAGAGCCATGCTTTTCAATCGCCGTTACATGTTCAGGGCAGGAGCCGCAACCGCGCTGGCGTTTCAGCGCCTCAAATCATGACACGCGCCGCCTTCGGGTCCGTCCCGCCGCAATCGGATATAACCAACACGGGATTTTAACGCTTCGTGCCTGGAGGGTTGGGGTGACGTCATCCTTGACGGCATGCCGACCACATCAAAGGACCGATGTAAGGCGATCGTCCGGCGTTCAGCGAGGCGCAATATGTCCTCGGCCAAGCAGAATGGGACTTCTGGGCTTCAACTGACTTTGCGGGAACGCCGGCCACCATGTATGCGACGGCCATTCGGAGAACGATCCTTCCACTCAGAGCAAAGTTGGCCTTCATCGGTGCGGATACATCGATAGCGCCAAGTATCACAAGCATGACCGCCGCCTGACCCACATCGCGGCAGACCGTAGCCTGTGCGGGATTCACCGACTGGATCCGCGACAATGGCAAGACATCGAAGCCTCGCGCAAAGAGTTCGATGCGGCCGAACAATGCCGAATTTGGAGGAAGCTTCGATCTGCTTCTACGAAAGCTTCTGGCCAAGTCACCGCGGTTCGAGGACGTCCTTCGCGCTCCAGTCGTAGCTTCTCATGTAATCGAGGAACGCACGCATGGCCGCGCTCGGAAGGCGGCGGCTGGGGTAATATAGGAACCAGTGTGGCAGGGTGGGGCTCCAGTCGGAGAGTAGCTCTACCAGTCGGCCATCTTGAAGGTATGGTCTGGCGTAGTCATCGAAGACATGTGCAATACCTCTGCCGGCCAGGGCAGCCTGTAGTTCATTGTGCGCTGAACTGACCGTCAGGCGGCCCGTTGGGGTGACTTCGATCTCCTCGTCGCCTTCGGCAAATCGCCAGGTGACAAGCGTGCCTCCGGGGAAGCGACGCTTGACACAGTCATGATGGACAAGTTCATGCGGCGTCTCTGGTTCTCCGCACCTGTTGATATATTCAGGCGAAGCGACGATTGCATAACGGAGCGCGGGGCCAAGCGGGAGAGCGATCATGTCCTGCGCCAGTTGTTTGCCGAACCTGACGCCGGCATCGAAACCCTGTTCCACGATGTCGATGACGGCTGCATCGCTGATGATTTCGATCTTCACCTCGCGGTATACCTCCATAAAATCGAAAGCCAGTGGGCAGAGGAAGTGATCGACTGCCGGCGCCGGTGCGTTGATCCTGAGGGTCCCTGACGGGCTATCGCGCAATTCATCGACCTCTGCGATAGCGAGCCTGATGTCGCTCAAAGCAGGCGCGAGACGCTCCAGAAGACGCTGTCCTGCCTCCGTCGGAGACACGCTCCTTGTCGTTCGATTAAGAAGCCGGATGCCCAGAGCCTCCTCCAGAGCATTCATTGTTTGGCTTAAGGCCGATGAAGAGATGCCCCGCTCGAGTGCTGCCGCGCGGAAGCCGCCACAGCGCACGATGGCAACAAACACGTCGAAACTGTCTAGCCGAATGGGATCCATTGCGAAGTTTTTCTAATCAAGTTGATAAACTTATTGCAGGTTATCAGATCAATGGCGCCGTGTCATGATCCCGCTAACTGAAGAGGCTCCGGCAACTCTCTCCTCGCTTCGGTCTGATCGAGAAGCAAGACGAGGCAGGACGCCCAATGAAGAAGGAAAGACAGATGAATGCCTTCACTCTCAACAGACGCGCCATCATGCTGTCCGCTGTTGCAGGCGCGTCAAGCATGATCCTCCCGAGCCTGGGCGGTTCGGACAGTGCCCACGCCCAGACGTCTTCACCAGCAGCCGCCAACGCCGGTTATTATCGCTTCCGCGTCGGAGAGATAAGCGCAATGGTCTTGAGTGACGGCGTGATTGGTGGTCCGCCACGCATTTACGCCAGTGATGCCCCGGAAGCCGAGCTTCAGGACGTGCTGCGACAGGCATTTCTGCCGACCGACCACATGACGCTTAACCTCAACACGCTGCTGATCGAAACTGGTGGCCGGCGGATTCTGATCGAAGCCGGCGCCGGCAAGACCATGGGCCCAAATGGCGGCCGCATCTTCGATAACCTCTCGGCAATCGGCCTTGACGCTTCTGACATTGATGCGATCGTCATCTCGCATACCCACCCCGACCACGTCGGCAACTTGAGAACTGCAGACGGCGGCAAGGCCTTCCCCCGCGCCACTGTTTTTGTCCCGAAGGCGGACTGGGACTTCTTTGTTCGCACCGATCCGGATCTCTCCTATATGCCTGTGCCAGAGGATTTCCGGAGGCGATTTGCGGCAAACATCAAGAACAGCCTTGAGCCGTTCAGGAACGATGTCGAACTATATGAGGCCGGCGCCGAGATTGTGCCGGGTCTGGCGACGATCGTCGCGTCCGGCCACACTCCAGGCATGGCCACCTTCCTCGTTCATTCCGGAAATGACCAGTTGCTGCTGACCGCAGACCTTGCCTATCACCCTGTCGTCAACGTCGACAGACCTTGGGTGCCGGGCCCCGACCGCGACAAGGAAACAGCCCTTTCCTCCCGTCGCCGCATTTTTGACAGGGCGGCTACCGAGCGTATGCCGGTTCTTGGCTTTCATTATCCTTTCCCGGGTCTCGGCCGAATGCTGAAGACTGATGGCGGCTATGCTTGGGTCCCCGCCAACTGGCAATTTTGAAGTCAACAACAATCGAGCAGGAAATCTCCTATGAATCAGTCAAAGATCAATCGTCGCGGCTTTCTCGGCACGGTGGGTGCAGCGGCAACCGGGCTTGCACTCGCCAGCAGCACGACCGCGCAGGCCCAGGAAACGAATGCGTCGTCGGCCGCACCTGCTTCTTACCCGGCGGTGCTGACCCGCACCTTGCCTCGCACCGGCGAACGGGTCACAGCTCTCGGTCTCGGAACCTTTCTGACATTTGATTTAAAGCCGGGTGATCGCCGCGATGCCCTGCGACAGGTATTTGAGCGGTACGCCGCCGCAGGGGGGCGCCTGGTCGACACATCGCCGCTCTACGGTTCGGCAGAAGTCAGCGTCGGCCAGTTCATGGGCGAATTTGAACGATCTGACGAAATGTTCCTCGCCAATAAGGTCTGGTCGACAGGCGAGTATCTTGGAGACGAAAGCCACGCCGTTGAGAGCTTTCGACAATCACGCATTCGGACATGGAGAGACACGATCAATCTCATGCAGTGCCATAGCATCACCAATGCCCCCGTCATCATCCCGCTGATGAAGGCATGGAAAAAGGAAGGTCTCGTCCGCCATGTCGGCGTGACCCATCACGAGTCGGTGGCACAGGACCAGTTGCTGGCGATTGTCCAGCGCGACGATGTCGATTTCATCCAGACCAATTACTCGATCTTTAACCGCGACGCCGAGCGCCGCCTTCTGCCTGCCGCCGCCGACAAGGGTGTTGGCGTCCTGATCAATCTGCCGCTTGAAAAGGCGCGGCTGATGAAGGTGGTCGAGGGGCAACCGCTTCCCCGGTTCGCTTCCGAGTTCGGAGCGACCAGCTGGGCTCAGTTCTTTCTGAAATGGGTCATGGCACACCCTGCCGTCACGAGCGTGCTCTGCGGTACGTCAAACCCTGACCATATGAGTGACAATGTCCAGGCGATGACAGGCCCGCTTCCGGACGAGCGCATGCGTGCTCGGATGGTCGCGCATATGGAAACAATTCCCGGGTTCGGCTCCATTGGTACGATGCCGTGGTACCCGGGCAAGGAGAATATGTATTCCGGCCTCATCCGCGAGGCACAGGCCAACGCGGCGCAGCGCCTGCGGTAAAATACGCGGGCAGCTCGCCCTTGAACTCACGGCACCGGGAGATATAGACTTGCCCTCCACCAGACGTTCTCTTCTAACCGCATTTCTAACGTTGCCTGTCATTGATACCGCGCACTCGACGGTGTTTGCACAGACTACTTCCGAGCTGCCGCCGACCCCGCACTGTCCTGCCGGAGAAGAACCGACGCTTGAACGGGAGGCCGGTCCCTTCTTCAAGCCGAATTCACCGCTCGAGCGCGATCTTTATTCCAGCGCACCCCGTGGTGAGCGGATCACCGTTGCCGGGTTCGTCTTCGACAATCGCTGCCGGCCGCTCGCCGGCAGCCTTGTCGAGATTTGGCATGCGGATGAGAAAGGTGACTATGATAGCGTTGGTTTTCGCCTGCGCGGGCATCAGTTCACCGACGCCCAAGGGCGCTAGTGGTTCAACACCATCATACCTGCGCTTTATCCCGGCCGAACACGTTACTTCCATGTCAAAGTCCAGCGCCCGGGCGGGCGACTTCTGACGACACAACTATTTTTCCCTGGTGAAAACAGAAATGCGGGAGACCGGCTGTTTCACCACGCGCTCCTCCTCGACCTTAAGAAAACGGACGACGGACAGTTTGCGCAGTTCGACTTCGTGATCTGAGCCACGAAACGCAGCGTAAGCGCCGGCGTTTAGCCGGGCATGACGTCCATTCGCGATCAAGACAACCGTTGCAATGGCTGGCTGGCTAGCGTACCAGGTTCCCGTGCTCGCGGTAATCTATACTCTGCTTGATCACTCAAACAGACAACAAATGGGACTAAACCTCGCGAGCAGCGACGTCGCCGGCCTTGCGAGTGCGATAATCAATTGTCGGAAGAATATGTCTCGATCACGTGGCCGTCAGGTTTCTGACGAGAAGCTTGATGTCCAGGCGATGCGGGGATGACTTAATAATCCCGATGATCTCGAAGATCACGGTATCCACTGAACGCTGTCTTTTATGACCCTGGCCGGGTTGCCCGCGGCCACAGTGCCCGCAGGGACGTCTCTCGTAACGATGGCACCGGCCGCGACAACGGCGCCATCGCCGATAGTAACGCCCTTGAGAATGACGGCTCGCATTCCGATCCAGACGTGATTTCCGATCCTAATGGGCGCCTTCTCCGGCCGGCCAACGATCGAATGTCCGTCCCAGTCGCGGATGATTACCTGGTCAGCGATGAAAACCTCTTCACCGATGGTGATTTCGTAGCCACATGAGATCCAGGAATGACGGTTGGCGCAGCCGGCAGATGTTCGCCTCTCAGGACGAATTCCTCGGACTGATGTTCATGCATCTCACCCAACAGCTCTGTGCCGTAGATCATCGTCTTCGGCTGAGTTGGGAGCACTCGGCCCTGAGATGAGCGCAACCTCCATCGCAAGTTTCGAAGAGCAGTGGCAAGATCAGGATTTGCTGTTCACGAAAATCGCGCCGATGGCCGGAAAACCGTTTGATACTCTTTGAGGGCTGGGAGGACTCCATGTTGCGAACTGTTGCTCTATCATGGAAACCGCGTTGCCGATTTTCAATTTGTGGAAACACAAATAGCGACGCCTTCCCCACGCGGATCGTGGGATCCAATAATCCTCCCTTCATCCTGGATGCAGATGACACCGGCCTGGCCGAAAATCGGCGAAAGTGCCGGCAGCGACGAGACGTCATGCCCGAGCGCAGCGAGTTCCTGAATGATGTTTCCGCCAAGCGACTGCTCAACCTTCAGGCTGTTGTGGACGTCGGAAAAGGTGCGCCCAAGCAGAAAACGAGGCTGGGCCAGAGCCTGTGTGGGTGTCATGCCGTAGTCGAGCAGGCCGGTGAGCAGCAGCGACAATGTCTGCGGCTGGCCATCGGCCCCTTGCGTTCCGTAAAGCATATGGGGCACTCCATCCTTGAATGCGATGCCGGGGTTCAGGGTGTAGAACGGGCGCTTTCCTGGCCGGATGGCGTTCGGATGGCGGGGCGCAACTGAAAACGCCGCGCCACGGTTCTGCCAGATGATTCCGCTATCGCCCACGACCACGCCGCTGCCCCAGTCGAAATAGGTACTCTGAAGCACGCTTGCACAGCGTCCTTGCTCGTCGGTTGCCGCAAAGAAGACCGTGTCGCCATGCTGGTAAGGATGCGGCCACTCGAGGGCCCGCTGGCGGTCGATGGCCCGGGCTTTCTTCTCAAGTCGCATCGGGTCAAGAAGGCCGGGGGTATTGTCGTCAACAAAATCCGGATCGGCGATGTGTTCGCGATCGAGGAACGCCTGTTTCACGGCTTCAACCAAAAGATGGTATCGCGCTGCGCTTGACGACGGCAGTGCCGCCAGATCCAACCGGGACAGAATGCCAAGGATTGCGAGCGTGGAAACCCCCTGCGTCGGCGGGGGCGGCGCGAGCAGTGTTACGCCGCGATAGTCCTGCGACACGGGTTCGGCATCGCGGGTGCGGGTAAGCTGCAAATCGGCGGCAGTGAGCGGCGACCCTAGCGAAGCCATCGCCTCTCCGAGGCGTGCCGCCAACTCTCCCTCATAGAAGGAGCGGTGGCCATGCTCGGCGATATGGCGAAGCGTCCGAGCGAGTGAACTTTGCGTGAAGATACCCCTGCTTCCGGGATGATCAAATGCGGCCGCGAAACCCGGCCAGCCGGCTATCTCGGCGCGTCTGAATTCGAGCCAGAAATCTTGCGAGTGACTCGGCCGGTAGCCGTTTTCCGCCAAGGCGATAGCCGGCGTCAGGAGATCTGAAAGCTGCTCGCACCCTTGCCAATGCTGCTGCCCAAATGTCAGGGCATGCCCCCAGCTATCCACCGCGCAGGCGGTCGTGATCATGGAAGCGGAGCCACGCAACGGGATCGGCGTATGATGATCAGGAAGGACCGCCGCGGCCTGACCTATCCCGAGAAACGACCGGCGGAGGCCTTGTCTGTCTGCAACCAGCCAGACAGCATCGCCGCCCAGACCGCAAAAATGCGGCATCACCACCGCAAGTGTCGCGGCAATCGCAACGGCAGCCTCGATAGCGTTGCCGCCGCGCCTCAGCACCGCTGCGCCGGCTTCGCTTGCCAGGGGATGCGGACTGGTGACCATTCCCGGCCGGGCTGCTTGCGGCACATTTAGCGACATGAAATTTCCTCTCTTCATGGCCTGGCCGGACATTTCCGGCCAGGGAGGCTTATTTCCGCCAATCAGTCGATCTTGTAGACGAGCTTGCGCTCGGCCAACGACGGCAGGAACTGACGCGAGAAGACATTCTCCGGCTTCGGCTTCGACGGTAGCTGGTAGCCTTCGGCAACGATATCGATCGAGCGGGCCAGGCGGGCGTCATCGACATCGCCAAGGCCGAGCTTGTCGACTTCAGGCGAGATGATCAGGTTCTCGTAGGAGAATTTCATGCGCGCCAATTCGAGCTCTTCCTTGGCGAGATTGTCATAGGCCATGATGGCCTCGATGCCTGCCCTGGAATTGCCGGCGATTTCCCTGGTGGCCCTATTGACCGCGCGCACCAAACCTTCCACGGCCTTCGGGTTTTCCTTGACGAGTTTCTGCGACACCATCATGCCGTTGGCATAGAGATCCAGGCCATAATCGCCGAAGGATAGCCAGTTATAGTCCTTTGCCGGGTCCTGGCGGTTGTTGATGAGGTTGAACCAGCTGGTGATATTGAAGACCAGCGCGCCGTCGATATCGCCCTTGATCAGCATCGGCTCCTGCAGGTTGGGGCCCATGTTCTCTATTGCGACCTTGGTCATGTCGACCTTGTTGATCGAACCGAGCACGTTGACGAGGCGGGTGGTGGGCGTGCCCTGTGCGCCGCCGAGCTTCTTGCCTTCCAGATCGGCCGGCTTGGTGATGTTGCTTTCCTTCTTGCTGACGATGGCGAAGGGCGGCTTGCTCCAGAGCTGGTAGACCATGACCGGCACTTCGTTCGGCCGGGTGGCGGCATTCTGGATGATGGCATTGATATCACCGAAGCCGGCATCGTAGACGCCCGACATGATGCGGGTGACCGTGGCGGCCGAACCCTCGCCCTGGTCGATCGTGACATTGAGGCCTTCATCCTTGAAGTAGCCCTTCTGCATGGCGAGAAGGAAGGGGGCGTCCGAGCCTTGCGTCTTCCAGCCGAGGGTGAACTTGATATCCGTGTCAGCCCGGGCGACACCGCCGAGGCAAAGGCCAAGCGCAAGAGTCGAGATCAGTTTCTTCAGCATGTCTGGCTCCATTTGTTTTGAGTAGATATTCAGGCGGCAGTGAAATCCTGGCCGCGGACGGCCCAGCCCGTGACGCGTGCCTCGATGAGCGAGAACGCGACGTAGAGAAGCACACCCAGAAGGGCGAGGATGAAAAGGCCGGCAAAGACCAGCGGCACATCGAAATTGGACGAGGCCGACATCATGACATTGCCGATGCCGCGGTTCGAGGCGACGGTTTCCGACAGGACGGAGCCGACGAAAGCGAAGGTGACGGCAATCTTCAGCGAGGCGAAAAAGAAGGGCATCGTGCGTGGCAGGCCGACATTCCACAGGATGTCGAGCTTGCTGGCGCCGAGCGATTTCAGGACGTCCTCCAGTTCCGGCTCGGTTGTCGCAAGGCCGGTGGCGATGTTGACGACTATCGGGAAGAAACACATGGCGAGCGCGGTCAGGATTGCAGGCACCGACCCGGAGCCGAACCACAGAACGAAGACCGGCACGACCGCGACCTTGGGGATCGACGAGAAACCGATCAGCAGCGGATAGGCCGTATCATAGGCCGTGCGCGACACGCCGATCGCAGCACCGATGACGACGCCGACGACTACGCCGAGGACAAAGCCGACCATCGTTGTCCAGAGCGTCTGGATGATATGCGGCATGAGGATGGGCAAGCGGTCGATGAGCGTCTCGAAGACCTGACTCGGACGAGGCAGGACGAGATCGGACACCTGCAGTACGAGGCAGAGGATCTCCCACAGGCCAAAGAAGGCGACGATGAGGGCGGCGGCCCAGAAGCGGCGGCGTAATGCATAGCTCATGGATCAGGCTCCCTGGATTGCGGTGTCGGAGCGGGCATCGATGATGAGTTCGCGCAGACGCTGGTTGAGCGCAACGAAATCGTGCTCGAAGGTCATCTCAATGGTGCGGGGGCGATGGAAATCGACCGTACTGTCATCAATGATGCGACCGGGCCTTGCGCTCATGACGCAGATACGTGAAGCGAGGAAGCCCGCTTCCTTCAGGTCATGAGTGATGAGCAGGACGGTCGGCTTGCGTTTCATCCAGAGCGACTGCATCGTGCCCCATAGTTCTTCGCGGGTAAATTGATCAAGCGCGCCAAAAGGTTCGTCGAGCAGGAGCAGGCTCGGTTCGTGGACGAGCGCGCGGCACAGATTGGCGCGCTGGAGCATGCCGCCGGAAAGCTGCCACGGATAGTGGTTGGCAAATTTGTCGAGCCCGACATCCGCAAGCAGTGCACGCACCCGGTCGCGGAACTCGTCGTTCTTCTTCGCCCGGTATTCGGAACGGAACGGCTTCACGATCTTGAGCGGCAACATGACATTGCGCTCGATCGTCAGCCAGGGGAGCATGGTCGGGTTCTGGAAGGCCATGCCGATGCGCAGCGCCTTGGCGCCGACTTCGCGGCCACCGACGATGACCGCGCCCCTGGTCGGCTGCAGCAGGCCGGCGGCGAGCCGCATAATCGTGGACTTGCCACAGCCGGACGGGCCGACGAGTGCCACGAATTCGCCATCGGCAATGCGCAGGCTGGTCTCCTGCAGCGCAACGACGGCTTTTTCCTGTCGGCCGAAGGAGACCGCGGCCTGGGAGAGCTCCACAGCGGGAGGGGCGTATGTCGTCGGTTGAGGAACAGTCAGCATCAGATCACCATTGAAAGTGTTTCGAAAAAGTGCATGCAATGAGCGTGCCAGATTCCATGAATTCGGAATCATTGCGTTCCAGCATGGATTAATTGGCCGTGAAAGTGGATGCACTAATTGTATGCATTTATTTTGCGCATTTTCGATTTGATTTGCATTTAAATGCGGCAGTGTGCCGAGTTGATCTTTGCCGTCGCCTCGCTTATCGATTGACCAGAAGAAGAGGGTTCGTGATGACGGGCAGCAAGGGTTCGGCAAGAAGTGAAGGGGATCGCGTTGCGGCGATCTGTACGGGCTTGCGCCGTGCCATCATCGAGCGGGCGCTGCACCCGGGTGACCGGCTGCCGGAGGATTCGCTCGGTGAGCGGTTCGGTGTCAGTCGCACTATTGCCCGCCATGCGCTCGGCCAGCTTGCGGCGGAAGGTCTTGTCGATCTGCGGCGCAACCGCATCGCTGTGGTCGCCACGCCGTCCTTCGAGGATGCTCGGGATATTTTCGACATCCGTCTTGATCTGGAAAAGCAGGTGGTGAGGCGTCTCGCGGGCAAGCTGACGGATGCGCAGGCAAAGCAGCTGAAAGCAATCGTCGAGGCCGAGCACGGCGCGCGGCACGGGCCTGAAGGTGCTTCGATCCGGCTCGCCACCGAGTTTCATGTGCTTCTGGCGGAGATGACCGGCAAGCCGATCCTGATCCGTTATGTCACGGAAATCTGCTATCGCGCAGGCCTGTCGCTTGCCGTCTTCGGACGACCGCATTCCTCCGACTGCGCAGTCAGCGAACATCTCGAATTGATCGAGGCGATCCGCACCGGGCCGGCGGAAAAGGCGGAGGCGATGATGGGTGAGCATCTGGAGGCGGTTGCCTCGCGGGCATTGCTGCAAAGCTCGGGCGCCAAGCCACGCGACTTGATGGATATCCTGGCGCCCTATGCAGACTGAAAAGGCCTGATGGCCCCTTCAACGGTCATTCAGCGGGCGATGGACGGGTCGAGTATCCATTCGGCGCTGTCGTTCCAGACGTCGGTGTCGATGATCAGGCCGTCGCGTACCGTGAACCGGTCGATATAGCGGTTGTTGTCGAAAGGGGTGCCGTCCGGCCATTCGCCGTGGAGATAGCCCAGGCTGTAGATGATGGTTTCGGTTTCGCCCGGCACGACGTCATAGCGCTCTATGCGTTTTTTCACCAATTTGTAGCGGGAGGCATTGAAGCTGGTCGGGCCGCTTGGCGTGTCAAAAAGCCGGTTGCCGGTGAAGCGGCAGGTGAAGCCGGGAGCGACATAGGTCGCGGCGCGAACCGGATCGGGCGCCATGGAGGCAGCGAGATAGTCCTTTACTGCCTGCAGGTCGCGTTCTGTTGTCTCGTGCATCGATATCTCCAGGGGTGTTGCGAATTTTGTATCAAAAGTGCATACAGTAAGTGTTACAAAAATTTCCCCTCGGGTCGCAATATGTCATTTCAAGAATCCTTCGATCTCGTGCTGCGTGACGTGCGCCTGAGGGGGCGTGCCTTGCTGCAGGATATAGGCATCATCGATGGCCGCATCGCCGCCATCGGCCGGATCGCCGCCGCGGCGGGCCGCGAGGATGAGCCGATTGGCGGGCGGCTGGTGCTGCCGGGCTTCGTCGACACTCATGTGCATCTCGACAAGTCCTGTCTGCTCTGCCGTTGCGGCAACGCCGGAGGTGGGCTGAAGGGGGCGATTGCCGCGGTTGCCCGTCTGAAGCGGGACTATACGGTCGACGACGTCTATGCCCGCGGGGCGCGGACGATAGAGATGGCGATTGCCAAAGGTACGATGCATATGCGCACCCATGTGGAGGTCGATCCGCGGGCGGGTCTGCGCAGCTTCGAGGCGATGAAGCGGCTGAGACGGGATTATGCCTTCGCGCTCGATCTTACCATCTGCGTCTTCCCGCAGGAAGGGCTGACCAACGATCCTGGCACGGAGGACCTGCTGGAGCAGGCGCTTGGGGAGGGTGCGGACCTTCTCGGTGGCTGCCCCTATACCGACAGTGATCCGTCCGGCCACATGGAACGGCTTTTCGCCATGGCCAAGCGGCATGACGTGGATCTGGATTTTCATCTGGATTTCGACCTCGATCCGAGCTGGGGGCATCTGGAGGAGATTTGCGAGCGGACGGAGGGGGCCGATTGGCGGGGCAGGGTGACTGTCGGTCACGCCACCAAGCTTGCGACGATGGACGAGGCAGCATTCGAACGTCGGGTTTCGCGGTTGCGCCAGGCGGGCGTCGGGGTGACGGCGCTGCCGTCGACCGATCTCTATCTGAACGGCCGGGAAGCCGGCTTTCGCGCCGTTCGAGGTATTGCACCCGTGCATATACTGAGGGATCGGGGCGTCACCGCATCCATCGCCAGCAACAATATTCTCAACCCGTTCACGCCCTTCGGCGACTGTTCGCTGCTGCGCATGGCCAATCTCTACGCCAATGTCATGCATCTCGGGCCGGAGGACTTTGCAGCCTGTCTGGATCTTGTCTCGGAGGATGCAGCCCGATTGATGCGGATCGAAGGCTACGGGCTGGCTGTCGGGGCGATAGCCGATATCGTCGTCATGGAAGGCGAGGATGAGACCGAGGTCTTCGGCGGGCTGCGCGAACCTGCTATGGGTTTCAAGCGCGGGCGTAAGAGTTTTACAAGGCCGGCCGTGACGTTGCTCCGGCCTCGACAGAACCATAGTCTGTAACAATTGAAGATAGAGTAGCGGGCACCTGTGCAGGTGCTCATGGTAGTCTTAAATAGGGAAACTTACGCGGGAAGCGGCTTGATCACGCTCGGCAATGTAATCACCAATGAAGGTTTCTGCCATTATCAAAATTCTACTTTTAGCGATTCCGTGGCACACGTCGACTGTTCTATGAGCCGCAGGCTTTAGAGGAGTTGCGGTTGAGGTCAGTTCGGACGCCAAACGCCAAGCCATGGTCTTCCTGATTTCG
>NZ_JBAKFW010000018.1:0-45149 GCF_036888815.1 Agrobacterium sp. CCNWLW155 | reverse complement strand
CGAAATCAGGAAGACCATGGCTTGGCGTTTGGCGTCCGAACTGACCTCAACCGCAACTCCTCTAAAGCCTGCGGCTCTCAAGATATCTCTGAACATCGCTATGTGGACGGGGTCGGAGTATTCCGGTGACGGACTGGGAGACACGCCGTCCTCCTTTGTTGGGGCAGGGGAAAACCCCTCGGCGGCAGCGCCCGTGAAACGAGCTGTCCCTGTCAGCATATGTCGTGCGTTATTTCTCAATTACAAGGCCGGAAAGCCTCTGTGGAAGCCTTGGGGCTGGGCCTGTGGTTAAGACGAGAGACTGGCGCCGGGCAATTCACCGTCGGGAAGCTTTCGATCACTGTCACACGCAGCGAAATTCGACTTTGTTCGCGGCACCACAACCTGATAGAAGACCAGATGTCCGTACCGGCCGACGAGCGCAGGATCACCATTCTGCGTGGGGGCATTCGGTCTGCGTGGGACTGCGGTGAGGAGACCTTTTCAAAGCGTCAGACAGCGTTTGAATCCGTAGACTCGGGCTTCCTGGCGTTCTGCTGCTGTACGAAAAGCGACCAGGCTGCAATAAATAGCGCGGCAATCAGTGGGCCCACAACAAAACCGTTGATCCCGATCAGCGAGATACCACCGACCGTCGAGATCAAGATCAGATAATCCGGCAACCGCGTTTCCTTGCCGATCAGCTGCGGGCGCAAAAGATTGTCGATCAATCCAATGATAAGCACACCAACGAGAACAAGGATCAGCCCCTTCACCCAGGCGCCCGTGAGAAAAAGCCAAATCGCGGCAGGAACCCACACAAACGCAGTCCCGATGGCCGGGAGCATCGAGAGGAAAGTCATCATCACGCCCCACAACAGGGCGGCCTCTATGCCAAGAGCCCAGAATGCGATGCCACCGACGGTGCCTTGAATGAGCGCGATAATGACGTTGCCTTTGATAGTGGCACGCACAACGGCAGAGAAATTCTCAACAAATTGACGGGTGTAGTCGTCGCTCAGGGGTATAGCGCTGCGAACGGTCTCGCCGATTTGCGCGCCATCTCTGAATAGGAAGAAGAGAAGATAAAGCATAATGCCGAAGTTAATGAACAATTTCAGCGTATTCTGGCCGAAGTTGATAACGCTGCCCACAATGGATTGCCCGGTTTGCATGAAACCCGTAAATAACTTCTCACGCAGTTCAGCAAAACCGCCAAGCTTTACAGAGTTCAACCAGTTGTCGGCAAATTGCGGGAGCGCGTCCTGGATGCGAACGAGATATGCGCTGAGATCAATTTCGTTGCTGCTTATCCTTTGGTAAAGGCTTGTTCCTTCCCGAATGAGAGATCCCAGAATGAGCATTGCGGGCAGGATGACCAGGCAGATGCATAACAGCACTGTCAGGAGGGCGGCTATGCCGCCACGGCCGTTCAAAGTGCGCTCAAGGCGCCGATGGACGGGAAAGAAGATCGTTGCAAGAATCACCGCCCAAAGAACGGCACCATAATAGGGCAGGACAAGCCAAAGGAACGCGACTGTCACAAAGGCCAGCAGGACGTAGAAGCTCGTGCGTTGAATAGACATGTCTGCCTTTTTTGGGCTTGACCCCGCCTCTCGCTTCCACGCGACCGCCTGCAGGGTTGTCCGTCCGATGATAGCGCTGTCCAGTTACGAAGCCAACGCTAAACCGTCGTCATCCGGTGAGCTCCTCTGTAGCGACCTCGAACCGTTTCATGACTGCCGGCCCGAAAGCAGTAGACAAGTCGACGTCTGTGGCATCACGTCCTGTCGCCATCAATATGCGTCCGATGCGGGGCGTGTTGTGACGGGCATCGACCGTATACCAGCGGCCGCTGAAATAGACTTCGCACCAGGCGCTGAAATCCATCGGGTTGGGGTCTTTGGGCACGCCGATATCACCGAGATAACCGGTGCAATAGGGGTCGGGATATTCATGCAGCGGCAGAGGGTGATGGCAAGATGCGCGAAATCGCGGCAGACGCCAGTCCTGTCATTGAACCCGCCGAAAGCCGTCCTCAGCGGATCGGCTTTCTCGTAGTTGAAGACAATACGGGAATGGACGAAATCGACGATCGCCTGAACACGGGGCCAGCCGAGTGGTGTAGCGGAGAAGTTTTTCCAGGCAAAGTCCGCCAACCGGTCGGTGTCGCAGTAGCGGCTGCCCAGCACCACTTCAAACGCACTGCCGTCCAGAATTTCGTCTTTGAGAATTTTCTCGGCTAACATTTCCTTCGAAGCCTGAACAGCTTCGCACCTCGCGTGCTCATCCGTCAAAAGGATGGTCCCTTCCGTGTCCATGGAGAGTCCCTCCATGTCGCGCACGTGGAATAAAGTGCCTTGGCATTGCGAAATTCCTGATATGTCGGCACAGGGGCTTCGACGCTAACGAATTTTCCAACTGCTGGTTCCCCGACATGGCCTATGCAGGATCCTTCTTGTCTTCTCCCGCTTGGCACCGGGGCACCTTTTTCAAGAACGCTGCAGGCAGTGCCGGCAATCTAGCATTATGCCCACCTGCTTGGCTGCTGGCCGCATATTGATGCAGGTACGCTAGGTAGCTCGATGCAAGGACGCGAGCCCCACTTGGCGTTTCAGCTGCGTCGTTTTCAAGTCTTTTAGCAATTACACAACCTCAAACTCACCATTGATTATATTTTAGTAATATATAGAACTCAATCATTGGAAACAACCATTGGGCGAAACTGATTCGGGGAAGATGGTTCCACCAAAAGCGTTCTTCAACCTCACTCGGGAGGAAATGTGAAGCAAAACGGGGGGCTTGAATGATCGCGCCTGCAGCATTTTTAGTGAATCAACCATCTAACGGGGTTGAGAATTCCTTCAATAATTCTGACGAAAACCTGAGACGACGTAGCACGCTCATCCGCGGTGGCCGGGTGGGGAAGCATAAGGGGATCGCCGGCGGCGTAGCGCCTTGTGAAGCAGGTTTGGTGCTGTCGTTTACGACTTTGTCGGTTGCAGCAGCATTTGTATCCTTGCTCCTTTGGTCTTCGCCATCGTTGGCAGGTAGCTGCGATCCCTCAGGTCCTGGAACCTGGAGTTGTTCCGGTGCTGCTTCAGGCACCGCTAGCGATGCATCGGTGGCTATTTTGTCCCCTGCTCCTGTAACAATTGTCACGCAGCCCGGATTTGGTTTGTCCACCGCTGTTGAGGCCATACGTGTCGATACCCTCGGCGGGATCATCATAACGGACGTAAATGCCTCTTCTATCATGTCCTCTGGTGGGCAGGGCATTTTGGCGATCAATGATCTTTCAGGCGCGGTTGCAATTACCTCGAACGGTAGCATCACCGGTGCCGATGGTATCTATGTTAGCAATACCGGTACAGGTTCCACAACAGTCACATCCTCGGGCACGGTGACCGGGACAACTGGTGACGGTATCAATGTTACCAACGACGGCAGCGCAACCGACCTGACTGTTAACCAAACGGGCGGTGTGATTTCTGGCGCGAGCAACGGAATTTTTACGACACACTATGGAATTGGGACGACCACAATCGTTGTCGCCGGTGATGTGAACGGTGCAACCGAAAACGGTATATGGGCGCAAAATTTCGCTAACGCGACAGACATCACGATTACCCAGGCAGCCGGCAGCACGATAACCGGTTATACGCATGGCATCCGCGCCGATAATTGGGCTGCCGGCGCTGTGTCGATCACGACGGCCGGGATTATCAACCAGACCCAGACTGGCGCGGCTAATAACGACACCTATGGTATCTATGCCTACAATTCCATATCCGGGGCGGATATCACTCTCACCCAGACCGCAGGATCGATCTCGGGCAATTGGTATGCCATGTATGCCAACAATCAGGGTAGCGGCTCAACGACGATCATCAGTTCCGGCGATGTCACGGCAATCGAACGCGCTGGACTTTACGCTTACAACGCGGGCACAGCGCAGGACATCGTTGTAAACCAGACGGTAGGAACGGTCAAAGGCGGCACCTATGGCGTTTTCGCAGACAATGCGGGTATCGGTTCAACAACGGTTTCATTGTCCGGCGATGTGATCGCTTCCGGTGACTACGGTGTCTATTCGCGTAATAGCAGCAGTGCCACCGATCTAACTGTAAGACAGACGGCGGGTTCTATTGCTGGAAAAACCGGCATTCTGGCTTGGAATAGGGGTGCGGGCGTCTCGTTGGTCAGCGTAGGTGGCACGGTGAGTGGCGGCGCGGGCGCGGGTATCCAAACGATTGCAGCGAACGGCTCGACCGTCGATATTGCATCTTCCGCAACGGTCACGGCAACGTCCGGAATTGCCATTCGTGACGGCGGTGTCGGGGGTAACCCGATTGCTTCGGACACAATCGGGGGCGATGTCGCAGTTAACAGCGCTGGCACCGTAACCGGTGATGCGATCCTTGGCCTCGGTGATGACACCGTCAGTCTATCTGGTGGAACCTATGCCGGCAATATTTACGGTGACGACAGAGACGACGCTCGAAGCGGCGACGGTATTGCCAACCATGAAGGCAACGATACGTTCATTTGGACGGCCGGCGGACTGGCTGGCGGCTTCTACGGTCAGGACGGTTCCGATGTGGCAGTGGTGAGAGCATCGACCTATGATGGTTCACAGGTGCTTGACGGCGGCGAAGATACCTCGATTGCCGATGGCATGATCGATACGCTTACGCTCAGGGATGTGACGGCGACGACGAATGGCGGCAAGATCGTCAATTGGGAAGTTGTCAATTTGGATGGCGCCAATCTGTCTATCGACGACGGCGCATGGCATGTCGGCGAGCCGGATGAAGCAACGACCGGTGTGTTCCTGAGCAGCGGTTCTACACTTGACGGCATGGCGTCGCTCGCCTTCGACGGCAATATGACGATTGATTCAACGTCCACTTTCGTCGGAACGGGCGGCGGAACCGGGGTCTATTCGTTCAGCGGCGATGCGGCCAATGCCGGAACCATCACCACGGTAGATGATGCTGTCGGCGATGTTATCATCATCGGTGGAAATTATAACGGCAATGGCGGACAGATGCTGTTCGATGTTGCTCTTGGTGACGACAGCTCCAAGACGGATATGGTCATCGTCAATGGCGACACTTCTGGCACGACAAATGTCGGCGTCAACAATTTCGGTGGGACGGGTGCGCAGACCAGCGAAGGTATCCGTATCATCGAGGTGAACGGTGCTTCCAGCGGTTCTTTTTCGCTCATTGGCGATTACATGATTGGCGACAGGCAGGCGGTCGTAGCGGGTGCCTACGCCTATCAACTCTATCAGGGGGGCGCATCGACGCCGAATGATGGTAACTGGTATTTGCGTTCGCAATTGACCAATCCGACAACGCCGACGGCACCGACCTCCCCGCTTTACCAGGCTGGTGTGTCGACCTATGAGGCATATCCCCAGGCATTGCTGGGTTTGAATGGCGTGCCAACGTTGCAGCAACGTGTCGGTAACCGTTTTTGGGCCGGCAATGGCGCTTCTAAACGCACATCTTATGCCGCTTCGGAAGACGCAAGCGCTGCAATCGAAGAAAGCGGTTTGTGGGGCCGCATCGAAGGTGCGCATAACAGCATCGAACCGCGTTTTTCGACCTCAGGTGGCACCGATTACGATCAGAATGTCTTGAAGCTTCAGGCCGGCATTGATGGGCTGTTGACGGAAACGGAAAGCGGCAAACTCATTGGCGGGTTCACAATCCATTACGCCCATGGCAAAACCGATATCAATTCTGTTTACGGCGATGGTGAGATCGCCACGGACGGTTACGGTCTTGGCGGTACATTGACCTGGTATGGCGAGAATGGCTTCTACCTAGACGGTCTGGGCCAGATGACCTGGTATACGAGCGATCTCGACTCTGTCCTTGCCCATAAGAACCTCAGCGACGACAATGACGGGTTTGGCTATACGCTGTCGGTAGAAGGCGGCAAGCGCATGGCCGTCGATCCAGCCTGGTCAGTCACACCGCAAGCCCAACTAGTGTATTCCAATGTCGATTTCGATGCGTTTACCGATGCATTCGGCGCCCGTGTCAGCCTCAACCGTGGAGAAAGCCTGCGAGGCCGTCTCGGTGTGACCCTTGACCATGAAAGCGCGTGGCAGAATGACAAGGGCTTGCTCAACCGCTCCCATGTGTACGGCATTGGCAATCTCTACTATGAGTTCCTTGAAGGGGCGAGGGTCGATGTCCAGGGCATGAGCTTCGCCAGCCGCAATGATCGTGTCTGGGGCGGCGTGGGGCTCGGGGGAACTTATAGCTGGGATGACGATAAGTACTCGATCTATGGTGAAGGTCTTGTCCAGACCAGCCTGAATGACTTTGGCGACAGTTATTCCGTCAAGGTACAAGTGGGCTTGCGCATGAAGTGGTAACAGGCTGACCTTATCGGTAAAACGCACTTCGTCATCCGGAAAAAATTACACGAGTGGGAACCACGTGTGTCCACAAGCGGTCGGTTGGCTAGTCAGTGGATATAGACATCACGCGCCGCAAGACCACTACCGTTTTTCAGTCATTGGGCGAACAACTGCTCGCAGCCCGCAAAAAGCGTGACCTGAGCCAACCGACACTCGCCGAGCAACTTGGCCGAAATCGTGCCCGCATATCGGAACTGGAACGTGACCTTGCCAACAATCGTTTGGGCAGGGACCGTCTGACTCTGTTTGCCGAACTCTGCGATACGCTTGATCTCGTCTCTGCGCTGATCCCGAAATCGCGCATGGAAAGCGTGCGCCTACCGGTCGATGACATACCCGCTCCAAGACATTCGATCGAGGCTCCGAGAGCTTTCGACGAGCTTTTCATCGATCTCGACGACGATGAGACAAAGGAAGGGTAATGGCGAAAGGATCGGACTATGATGGAGGTTGCGCAGGTCGTCGTCGCGATGAGGTCGGATGCGCGTCCTTCCAGTTGCGTGGTAAAGGCTGCAGCTTGACGAATGCGGAGCGCATGACATCAAATTCCGGACATAAATCGGCTGTTTGGCTTTCCGGGCTCAACATCGCCGCGGCTGAAATCGCTGAGCCGGGATGACGCAGGCGGAGGTTGAGCAACAGCGTCGGCAGGAGGCCCGGTCTGCGACGGGTTCATCCTGCCCGCTTTTCTTTTTCAATCCTCACTGTTCAATTCGAGCCGACGATCGAAGACGATAG
This sequence comes from Agrobacterium sp. CCNWLW155, assembly GCF_036888815.1. NCBI lineage: Bacteria > Pseudomonadati > Pseudomonadota > Alphaproteobacteria > Hyphomicrobiales > Rhizobiaceae > Agrobacterium > Agrobacterium sp. CCNWLW155. Next base: position 37,990 of record NZ_JBAKFW010000018.1, on the reverse strand, counting down.
ATGCTGGCGGCCGCGATGCTTGGAGGACGGGACTAGGTTCGGCGCCCCAGAAGGGCTAGCGCGTCAACCATCATACGCTTCAAGATGAGTTTTCTGTTTCCCGGTGTGGCAAAGGCAGCTTCCGGGACAGCAACACCAGCACGCGAGGGATTGATGCGTTCAGAGGGTGGGATCGGAAGGGGCTCTTCGACGATGGCAGGGACAACGATGTGCGTGATCGTCGTTTCATCGGATTTAACCGAAACGGTGACCTGTGTTCCGGAGCGGAGACGGTCGACCCCCGTTTGAGCGGCCTCTCGCTCATCCTGAGCTTCGACCAGCGATGTCTGCGTTACGAGAAAAAAAGGCATGTTTTTCCACGGAGTGTTTTGATTGAGGTCTCGTCTGCAAAGCGGCTTCGGTCAAGGTGCAGGACCATGTTTACGGTCGCCTCCGAAATAAAAAAGGCGCTCGACCCGCGAGGGGAGCGCCTTCTTTTGGATCCCGGGACAACATCAAACGCCGATGCGATTGCAGCCAGCAGAACATCGTCTCATCGGGAAGTGACGCACAGATATTGTTGACGAAGAGCAATTTCAAGTCGCGATCTGGATTACCCCCTGTTAGATTTTCCCGTCATTCTAAATGTCAGGCGAGGCAGTATGAGCACAGACCCCGAAACCCGCAGAGCCAACGCGCAGCGTGCGATTGATCGCGCGGCGGCGCGTGGTATGCCGATCGACAAGGATCCCGCTTTCGTTGCCCTGCTGGAGGAATGGATCCGGGGAGATATCGACATAAGGGCCATGCGCGAACGGTACCTTGATATAATCGCACTTCAAGCTGCCGAGCGGCGGGGCCTGCGCAAAAGCCGCCTCGGCATAAACCCCTCGGAATCGTCGGACGAGGCCAACGAAGAATAAAAAAATGGGCCTGCGGAAACCGCGGCCCATGAAGTGTGGAGATCTAAAACCTCCAGAGGGGAACAGCTGCTGCAACGGAACTGGGAGGTGACCGTCATGTGCATCAGCTGAAGGCGTTATGCCTGAATTTTGACCAACAGGAAAACATTTATTGTGCAACGCAGCTATGCAATCGCCGCGACGGTCTCGTCGTACAGATCTGCAGGCTGTTGGTGGCGTTGGTGAAGGAGAGTGTGGCAACGCCAGTAACGACAAGCGCTGCCGCGAAGAGCCAGTAGCCGGGCGCGTGTGCTGCCAATGCGCAGCCGAGGCCAAATACCGTGGTGCTGACGACCAGATTGCGGAATTCGATGCAGTCGCAACCGGCATTCAGGAATGGGCCGGTGATTGTCCCGACCGCGTGATCGATGACAGCAGGCCGTAGCCGGCAGCATCTGCATGGAAGATGCGCACGCCCATCTTCGAGACGAAGATCGGAAAGTTCAGGTCGAAGGTGCCGATGAAGAACAGCATGAACAGGATCGCGACAAGATCGGGGCGGCCGCGGACATAGTGCAGGTCTTCGACGAAGTTGCCCTTGCCGCGGGGCGCCCGCATGTTCGGCCGCAGCAGCATCAGAGAAACCAGGAAGGATGCGCCATTGGCGAGAAAGCCCATGTGGTGCCAACAGTGGCGATCGCGACGCGCGAAACGGCCGAGCCGACCAGCTCCGCGACGAAGGTCTGGTGGACCAGCACGTCGAGGGCGGCGGCGCTGCCGAACAGGAAGGCGAAGACATGCCAGAGCTGACTTCTCCGAGCGGACCAAAGCTGGGAAGTGGGATATTCTTTTTCCACGCAATGGCGGCAATCGCCAGCCCCGTCCCACTCAGCTTACAAAACCGCGGAACTCATGTGCACATCGCAATAATCCGTCCATTATTTGCATTTCACATTATGAAGTTCTTATAGCTAGTTTGAGCAAGGAAAAATGCTGCCGGACATAGGAGTGGCCGGCCGGGAGGAAATCATGTCATCTCTGCTTTGGGCTGCGTCACGCGGAGTGATGTCGATCCCGCTTGTCTATACTTTATTATCGCCGGCAATTGCGGCACCGCAGGAGGCGCAAGCGCTCTGCTCAGGCATGGCCAACAAGGAAATTGCCTTTTCCGCCATAACCCTCCCCACCACCGGCGCCAGGGTTTTGTCCGCGACATTAGTCGGCGCTGCCGATCCCGGAAATCAAAGCGGCGAATATTGCAAGGTGGTCGGGGAAACCAGACCGGTCGATCAGAATGCGCCCAGGATTATCTGGCAGGTCAACCTGCCAAGTGCGTGGAACGGCAAGATGCTCCAGTATGGCGGCGGCGGTTACAATGGTTCCCTGCCGCCAACATCCGAGAAGACGACATTGGGACTGGATACCGTGCCCACCCCCCTCGCCCGGGGTTATGTGACATTCGGAAGCGATTCAGGACATCAAGCCCCCAATGCAGATGATACTTCCTTTGCCCGCAACGACGAAGCAATGCTCAATTACGGATATATGCACATCAAGAAAACGCTTGATGTGGCCAGGGTCCTCGTTGCTGAACGATATGACCAGCCGATAAAACGCGTTTATTTTCAGGGCGGCTCGACCGGCGGCCGCGAAGGATTGACAGCAGCGTCGCGCTGGCCGGAAGCCTATGATGGTATTCTCACAAATTACCCCACCGCCAACTTCGTCGGTCTGAGGCTCTGGGGAGCAGGACTTGCCCGTTCAGTCTATGACGACAATTCGGCCGGCTGGATACCGCCCGCACTTGTTGAAAAGATCGCCAGGGAAGCAATCAAATCCTGCGATGGGCTGGACGGGGCCGAAGACGGATTGATCAGCAACATGGATGGATGCCGCGCTCGATCCAACGCGCTGGTGGAAAGCCTCTCCTGCAAGGCCGAAAGCGCAGGAAGTTCCCACGAGTGCCTGACCAAAGCGCAAATTGAGCAAACGCTTGCGATCTATCACGACGGATACACGCTGCCATACAAGCTCGCAAACGGCATCGACACCTATCCCGGCTATAACAGCCTTGAGGGAATTATGATGCAGGTGGGATCGGAGCCAAACCTTCGCACTCCACCCGTCTCAGGGCCGAATGCACATCATTCCAGCCGATCCTTTGAATTTTTGCAGAATTTCGTTGCACGCGATCAGTCATTTGATCTTTTGTCTTTCGACATCCGTAATCCAGGTCGTTTCAAGGGCCGGATCGTCGAATTGTCAGAGGTGATCGGCGCGACCCGCACCGACTGGACCGCTTTCAGTGCTCGTGGCGGCAAGATCATATGGCTGCAGGGCAATGACGACCCAAGCGTGAGCCCGCTCGGCAATGCCCGGCTCTATGAGAGCATCATAGCCACGATGGGGCGCGAAAAAGCCCAAAAGTTCCTTCGTTTTTACCTTGTTCCCGGCCTTGCGCATGGCAGCGGTCGCTTCTCTCCGACCTGGGACAATCTGACGGCGCTTGACAACTGGGTGGAAAATGCTGTGCCGCCTTCCGGCCCGGTCGTGGTGGATGCGACGAAATCCGCCACCAAGGGACGAACGAGACCGCTTTGCGAATATCCGAGTTGGCCGAAATATAAGGGCGAAGGCGATGTGGTGCTGGCTTCGAGCTTCACCTGCGCGACCGAGTAGGGTCCGCCTTCGGCCTCAAAAACAATCAACATCTATCGGGAGGGCAATTATGGCCATCGGTATCAACCTGTCACGTCGCTCTGTTCTTGCAGGCTCGACCCTTGCACTGGCAGGACTTGCTGCGGCAAGCGCCTCCGCAACAGACGCCCCCTCGCACGCGCACCAGAAAACAACCGGCAAACTATGGAAGACGGTAATGGACACTCCGTCAGCCCGCTGGTCTCCGGCAAAGCTGGCGGATATGGAGGCGCAACTCTATCCAATGGCCACCACCTCGATGATGGTCGTGAGAAATGGCGAGATCGTCTACAAATACGGGAACCTGTCCGATGTGAGCTACCTCGCCTCGGCCCGGAAAAGCGTGCTGTCGATGCTCTTCGGGAAATATGTGGCCGAAGGCAAGATCGACCTCGATATGTCTATCGGCGAGATTGGCATCGAAGAGGATGACGGACTGTTGCCGATCGAGAAGACCGCCAAAGTCAAGGACCTGCTGACCTCCAGCTCTGGGGTCTATCATGCTGCCGGTAGCCCTGGTGGCAATGACAACACGCCAGAGCGTGGAAAGACAGAACCCGGGTCGGTCTTCCTTTACAATAACTGGGATTTCAACGTTCTGGGTGCTATTTTCGAGAAGCGCACGGGCAAGAGCGTTTTCCAAGCCCTGCAGGAGGACCTGGCCGAGCCACTCGGGTTTGAAGATTTCGACTTCAGCCGCCAGAGGATGATGGGATACGAAAATCAATCGCGTTATCTCGCCTACCACCTTTTCCTGTCGGCACGTGACATGGCCCGGCTGGGACAACTCATGCTTCAGGGCGGAAAATGGGAAGGTAAGGTGATCGTTCCGGAGACCTGGATCGCCGAAAGCATAAAAGTACGCTTTACGCCTGAGCAGACAAAAAGCAAGGAAGGTCTGGGTTATGGTTATCTCTGGTGGATACCGACGTCCAGCGCCCCCGCCTTCAAAGGGGCCTACCTCATGAACGGCAACTTTGGGCAGTTCGTGTTATGCCTGCCGGCTATAGATACGGTCATCGTCCATCGGCGCGCCGTTACCGACGAATTTGCAATTGCCCGAAATCTCGGAAAGACCACCTATGAGCCGGCGAAAGTCACTGCCGGAGAGTTCCTGAAAATTGCAGAAGCCGTGGTGGCAGCCAGTACCTGAGACCGCAAGCGAAGGACTGCCGCCTATTTTCGGTAGGGGCAGTCCATGCCATTGTGTTCATACACGTTTTGAAGGCTAAGGCAGGTTTCGCATGCAGCGATTTTCATTGGGATCCATCGATCTCAATCTACTCAAGGTCATTTACGCCCTCGTGGTCAAAGGCAACATGACGGCAGCCGGGGAGTATATCGGTCTGTCCCAACCCGCCATGAGCCATGCGCTAAAGCGCGTTCGGGCCATCACCGGTGATGAATTGTTCCGGAAGACGTCGGGCGGTTTCGTGATGACCCGGTTCTGCGCCGAGATTTTCCCAGCAGTACGGCGTATCATCGAAGATACCGAATCCGTGATGCTGTCACATCTCAAATTCGAACCGGAAACATCTCACCGCGCCTTCAGGATCGGAATGAACGACTATTTCTCCGTTGTTCTGATGCCGCGGCTCATTGAACGTGTGCAAGCACGGGCTAAGCATTGTGTACTGGAGGTCATTCACATGCCGCGCACGGGCGTGGCCAATAATCGAAACTTTCTCCCCGTCGTACAGGAGCATCTCGACGAGGGCACAATTGATGTCGCCGTGATGACGGCGGACAATTTTCCAGCCCGTTACCGCTGCACCTCACTCTTTACAGAAAGGCGCGTTTGCATCATGTCGGCCACCAATCCGGCGGCCCGCGACCCGCTGACGCTGGATGCGCTGCTGTCGCTTGGACACGTCAAGGTCACCTCCGCGCCGAGCCGTCGTGGCTGGATCGACGAGCGGCTGGACGCTATGGGGCTTGAGCGAAGAGTGGTTGCCGTCGTGCCGCATTTTTCTGCCGCAGTGGCGATCATCGCCCGCAGCGATCTTGTGGCGATCATGCCCGAAAGCGTTGCGAAACTCTTCGAACGTTCGCACGAACTCCTGCTCTTGGAATCTCCCTTTGCCGAAGAAAAACAGTCAACAAGCATGATCTGGCTTGCCGAAAAGGTACGCGATCCGGCAAGTCAGTGGCTGCGGGAACAGATTTTAGACTGTTTCACCCAAGATCCGGCCTGAACGGTGAGCCGCCTTACGCCATCGATCGCTCGACGGCCAGTTTCGCCCGGATGAAATGATCGGCGACGCCAAGGAAATTTTCCATGGTCACCGCCGGCAATTCTTCCTTGAAGCTGCCGTCGTTGCGGGCGATGGCCAGGTCATCCGGGATTGCTCTTCTGTTGACAAAAACCATGTCGAGCGCAGGCAGGCACAGGATGAACTGCCCAAAGTGGCCGGCAGCAACACAGGCGCCCTGCCATTCCGGCGTCTCATCCGTCACGAGAGGAATCCACCAGAGATAGCTGTAACCGGCAATCCGGGACTTTTCACTCTCGTTCATGCTTTGCGCGGGAACGCGGATTTTCGTGCTTTCTGCAACCCATCCGGTCGGCATCACCTGCTTGTCGGCCCAACGACCGTGCCGGACCATCGCAAGCCCCAGCCGCGCCATGTCACGCCCGGACAGGAAAAAGTGATAGGCAAGGTATCGTGACGCTCCCTCGTAACCCATCATCCGCTGACGGCCAGGATCGAAATCCTGCATTTCCATCGGCCCTGCGAAATCTTCCTCGAACGCCTTAAAGACACTGCGGCCGGTCAGCTGTTCGAAAGCGGCCCCGAGCACATTGAAATCCCAATTGTTATAATGAAAATAGGTGCCGGGTTTCTTGGAGCCGCGCTCGGGAATGTTCTTGGTATTGCTACCGGGGCTTCCCGGCCGATGGTAAACGCCGGAACTGCTGATCAGAAGATCGCGCAGTCTCGCCGTCTTTTCAATAGGCAGCAGGCCGTGATCCTCATCGATGCCGAGGTCTGCCATGGTCAGATCGAGATCGATCTTTCCGTCGACAACCGCCTTGCCCATCAGCATCGAAAGGATGCTCTTGCGGGTCGAGGCGAGATAGCTCACCTCAGAAATATCACCGTAGCTATAGAGGATCTGGCCGCCGACGACGGCCATGAAGGACGTGGTGGGCAGGGCCTCCAGAGCCGCATCGACGGTCGAGCGCACATCGGCCGAAAGGCCGTGATCGACAGGTTTGGACACCTGCTTCCATACTTGTGCCGGAAATTCCCGGCCTTGCTCTACAGACAAATGTTCCAGAGGTGCTGAAACAGACATAATTTTTCCTTTTGCGGTTTTGGATTTGGTTTTGCCGATATCAGTCGTTTAGATGGCACGCGCTCTTGTGGCGCGAACCGACCGAGCGCAGCTCCGGCCGCTCGACCCGGCACCGTTCCATCGCCAGCGGACAGCGAGGGTGAAAGTGACATCCCGAGGGTGGTGAAAGCGGACTTGGTATTTCGCCTTCGATGGCGGTGAAACTGCGCTGCACGGGATCGAGGCTCGGTCTCTCCTGAAGAAGTGCGCGGGTATAGGGGTGATTGGGATGCGCGAACAACTCCTCGACGGTCGCCTCTTCCACCACACGTCCGAGATACATCACGACGACGCGATCGGAGATATGCTCAACAACCGAGAGGTCATGGCTGATGAAGATATATGTGAGGCCCAGCTGCTTCCTGAGGTCCAGAAACAGATTCAGTATCTGCGCCTGGATCGACACATCGAGAGCCGCGACCGACTCGTCGCAGATCAGCATGTCCGGTTGAACGGCAAGCGCGCGTGCGATGCCGATACGCTGGCGCTGCCCACCGCTAAACTGGTGAGGAAAGCGGGATGCCATTGTGGGGTCGAGACCAGCGCGCACCATCTGCTGGGTGACATAATCATCCAACTGCCGCGCCGTGGTCAGCCCATGATGCAGGGGCGCTGCGCCAATTATCTCATGCACCCGCTGACGGGGATTGAGAGAGGAGGACGGATCCTGAAAGATCATCTGGACCTTCAGCCGCGCCGTCTCCGCCTCGTCGCCCTGCATATCCTGAAGACGCTTGTCCCGGAAGAGTACCGTTCCGTCTGACGCCTGCAGCAGACCGGCCACTACACGTCCAAGCGTCGACTTCCCGCAGCCGGACTCGCCGACGATTCCGACGACTTCGCCTTCTGCGACGGTAAGACTAACATCATCCAGAGCGCGGACGACGGGATTGGGGGATTTCAGGCCGATGAACTCGGCGCCACGTTCGATCAGGCCGGATTTGCGGCTGAAGCGCTTGCTGACGTTGCGGACCTCCAGTCGATTGCTCATGCTGGCGCTCCTTCCATGACGGGGTGAAAACATCGAAGAAGTCGCCCTTCGACAGGTTCAAGCTGCGGTGGACTGAGACAGAGCTCGGTCGCTGACGAACAGCGGGGATGAAAGGCGCAACCTTTCGGCATATTGGCGACGGAGGGTGTCGTGCCCGATATCTGTTTGAGCCTGGAACCGCGCTTGTTGTGCGCGGGAAGGCTCGCCATCAAGCCGTTCGTATAGGGATGCATGGGGCGGCGAAGCAGGTCGGCCGTGTTGCCCTGCTCGGCGATACGGCCGGCATACATGACCGAAACGCGATCCGCGAGGCCAGCGACGACCGAGAGGTCATGGGTGACCCATATGAGGGCAGTTCCCTTTTCGCGGGCGAGCTTTTGCACGATCGAAAGGATCTGCGCCTGAATGGTGACATCAAGGGCGGTGGTCGGTTCATCGGCGATGATGAGATCCGGAGACATCAAGAGCGCGATGGCAATGGCGACTCTCTGCCGCATGCCGCCGGAGAATTGATGCGGGTAGGCGCTCAGCCTCTCCTCAGGGCTTGGAATGCCGACCATGCCCAAGGCATCGCGCGCCCTCTCGCGGGCCGCCTGCCTGCTGATGGCTTCATGGGCATGCACCACCTCCATCATCTGCGTGTCGATCCGCAGGACGGGGTTGAGCGTTGACATTGGATCCTGGAAAATCATGGCGATCCGGTTGCCACGGATGGAGCGCAGCTCTCTTTCGGAGAGGTTTCGCAAATCCCTGCCCTTGAAGAGTATCTGCCCACCCGTCACCCGGGCCGGCTTATCGATCAATCCCATGATCGACAGGCCGGTTACCGATTTCCCGGATCCGGATTCACCGACCAGCCCCATCACTTCACCGGCTGCGAGCTCGAGATTGATGTCGTCGATAAGGGTGACAAGGCCTTCGGCGGTCACGACTTCAGTCTTCAAACCTTTGATTTCAAGCATGGCGGTCATTTCTGTGCAGCCTTCGGATCGAGCATTTGACGTAGGCGATCGCCGACAAGGTTGATCGCAAAGATGGTCACAAGTAGCGCTATTCCTGGAAACAGCGCGATCCAGTAGGTGCCCGACAGCATGAATTCATAACCGCTGGAAATGAGAAGCCCGAGCGACGGTTCGGTAACGGGCACGCCGAGGCCAAGAAAGCTGAGCGTCGCCTCAAGCGTGATTGCGCGGGCAACCTGCATGGTGAGCAGGACGACCAGCGGTGACAGGCAGTTTGGCAGAAGCTGGCGAAAAAGAATATTCCGGTGGGGAAGGCGCAACGACCTTGCCGCTTCGACATATTCGCGGCGAAGTTCCGTCAGTGCCGCGCCGCGTGCGGTGCGGGCGTATGTCGCCCATTCTACAAGAACGATTGCGAAGACAACGTTGCCGACGCTTTTCCCGAGCAGCGCAAGAATGAGGAGCGCCGAAAGGATGGTGGGAAAGGAAAGTTGAAGATCGACCACGCGCATCATTGCCGTCTCCACCTTGCCGCCGACATAGGCAGCTGTCAGGCCGAAAGCGGTGCCGATGATGAAGGCGATGGCCGCCGATCCAAGACCGACGATCAGGCTGATCCGCAGACCGTGGAGAATGGCGGAAAGCATGTCGCGCCCCTGATCGTCCGAGCCGAACAGGAAAGTGAAGCCGGCGGACGCCTCCGATCCCGGCGGCATGCGGCCATCCATGATGTCAAGTTGCATCAGGTCGTAGGGGTTCTGAGGCGACAGCATCGGCGCGAAGATCGCCAGCAGGACGATAAGGATCATCAGGATGAGGCCAATAAGCGCGAGCGGCGAGCGTGCAAACTGCCGCAGGAATTGCAGCCCGGGTCGAAGTTTTGCGGAGACGGGGATAGCTTGCACGTCACTCTCCCTGAAGTCGGATACGTGGATCGAGCAGCCTGTAGGTGACATCGACGACGAGATTGATGATGACGAACATGATGACCACAAGCATGAGATAGGCCACGATCACGGGGCGATCGAGCGCGGAGATGCTGTCGATGATGATCTTTCCGACGCCGGGCCAGGCAAAGATTGTTTCGGTGACGACAGAAAAGGCGATTGTCTGGCCGATATCGAGCCCGACAACGGTCACGACCGGTATCATCACGTTCTTGAGAACATGGATGCCGAGTATGCGCCGTGGTGAAAGGCCCTTGGCTTTGGCAAATCGCACATATTCGCTGGACATTGCTTCGCGGACACCGGCTTCGGTCAGGCGCGTCACCATGGAAATGTTAAACAGCGAAAGGCTGACTGCCGGCAGCACCATGTGCCTGAGCCCGTCCAGCGTGACGAAGGACCAGGGAATGCCAAACAGGGTTTCGGTTGCACCGCGACCTGAACTCGGCAGCCAGCCCAGCTGCACGCTGAATATCATGATAAGCAGAATGGCTATCCAGAAGATCGGCAGACTGAAACCGAAGATCGAACCGACCATGATCATCCGGGAAAATGGGCTCTCGGGTTTCCAACCCGCCATGAGGCCGAGAGGCACGCCGAAGACGAGTGACAGCAGGACGGCCGCAAAGGCAAGCTCCAATGTCGCCGGCAGGCGGGACAGGATCAACTCGACAGCCGGCTCCTTGTAGACATAGCTGATGCCAAGATTTCCCTGGAGGACACCTTTCAGAAACAGAAAGAACTGTTCGTAAAGCGGGCGATCAAGGCCGAGATCGGCGATCAGCCGCAGGCGATCTTCATGGGTGGCTTCCGCCGGAAGCAGGGTTTCGATCGGGCTGCCTATCAGGTGAAGGCCAATAAACACGATCACGGCCATTGCCAGAGCGACCAGGATCGCTTGCAACAGGCGCTGGATAATCCATAGGGTCATGATACCCTCAAAAAATTGATGATGTGGCGACGGCCCGCCGATTTCGACATGCGGGCGCTGTCAGATATACCGCATTTCAGGTTTTGCATTCCTGTGCAAAAGCCGCTCATCTGCGCGCAGGACGTGGCGGCGGCGGATCGAAAACATTCCGATCCGCCAGTGCGACTTATTCGGATATATCCTTCACGAGCGTACGCTCATCGATGCGCGGTGCATAGGACAGGCCTTTGCGCGTAACCCAGGCATTGCTCTGCTGGTAAAGAGGTATGATGGCGCCGTCATTCACCGCAACCTTGACCGCCTCGACAAGGGCCGTCTCGCGAGCCTTGTCGTCGTAAATCGTCATCGCCTTCGCGACGAGATCATCGAGTGCCGGATTGGAGTATCCGCTGTCATTTGAAGCACCCAGTCCGCGCTTGGGATCAACGGTTCCGAGCACGTTCACCAACATGGAGCTTGCATCATAGGTGGCGTTGCCGAGCCCCAGCAGCTTCATGGAGAATTCCGATTTACGCGACGAGAAGGTTGTCCACGGCAGGGCTTCCACATTCGTCTTTACGCCAATGCGCGTCCACATCTGTGCAACGGCTTGAACGACTGCAGGCGCGTTGGGATAGCGGTCGTTTGGCACGTGAACAGTCAGTTGGAAACCGTTCGGGAAGCCGGCATCAGCAAGCATCTTCTTGGCGGTCGCCGCGTCAGGCTTCGGTGGCTGAATGTCGTCGGTGTAGGAAAAGGCGCCTTTGGGCAACCATTGGCCGGATGCCGTCGCTGTACCTTCCATAATCTTGTCCACGATACCCTGACGGTTTATCGCCACGGACAAAGCGTTGCGGACGCGCGCATCGGCAAGCGGGTTTGTCTCCAGCGCTTCGCCATTCGGCCCCTTCACATTGGCTTTCCAGGTTTCGCCCGATGTCGTCGGCGCCAGATAGATCACGCGCAGACCGGGCGTGGAGACGAAGGACAGATTGGCTGTCGACTTGAAGCGGGCAATATCGGTGGCGGCGGGAGCATCGATAATGTCGACATCACCCGCCAGAATGGCCGTGGTACGCGCGCTGGCACTGGAGATCATGCGGTAGGTCGCATGGTCCCAGTCCACTTTCTTACCCCACCATTCGGGATTGCGCTCCAGCCCGACTTCGATGCCCTGCTTGAAAGTAGAGAAGCGAAAGGCGCCGGTGCCGATTGCCGCCTTTCCGGAATTATAGTCTGCGGTGTCCGCGCTCTCCCCGACGTGCCGGGAAATGATCGCGATGTTGGCAAGGTCGCCCGGAAGGGTAGGCGCCGGTGCCTTCGTGTTGATGATGACCGCAAGATTTCCATCAGCTTCGACACTTGCGACATTTCTGATGAAGCCGCCGAAGCCGCCGGGGCTGTTGGGAACATTTCCCGCGCGACCGAGCGTGAACACCACGTCATCGGCAGTGAAGGGTTTTCCGTCATGCCATTTCACGCCCTCGCGAAGGGTAAACCGCCATTTGGTTTCGGAAGCGGCCTCCCATTTCGTTGCAAGGCCCTCGACAAGCTGCCCTTGGGCAGTTCGCTCGGTCAGCCTGTCGAATATCTGCATGGCGATGCTGTTGTTTGGAGAGGCATTATAAAAATGCGGATCGACCGAGGTTACGGTACCGCTCAATCCTACCGTAATATCCCTTGCAATAGCCGGAGAAACCGCAAAGCTGGCGCAAGCCGCCAAGTATAGCAAAACAGCATTTTTTCTCATCTTGTTCCCTTTTTTATTGATTGCTTTTAGCGAATAGCAGCCTTCGCCCCAGTGGCTCGGTAACCACTATTTCGGCGTAGGCGGGATTTATCAAATGAATGTTTTTTCTCTCCATCATTCGCCAAACGAATATTTAGTTGTGCTAAATTTCGCGCCACGTCACCGGGGGCCGGTCTTGCTCCAGTGCATGTGCGGACTTTTTTTAAACATCCAGCCGCGGCCGCGCAGCCATGCACCAACGGCACTTCGACTGATCCTGACCTGCCGTTCGGCAGACGAGAGCGCAACCATTTCATCGAGCGTCACGTCCTTGCGCTCTTCGATCAGTTCGATGACGAATGCCTCGTGTGCATCCAGTGCCGACGGGCGCTTCCAACTTTGCGGTCGGGAGGTTGGCTGACCGTCTTTCGCTCTTGCAATCCAGCGGTTCGCCGTCGAAACGCCAACCTCGAAGCGAGCCGCAGCCTGCCGTGCCGACAAGCCCGCAGCAGACGCTTTCAATAAACGCAATCGAAGGTCATCATCCAGTGCCCGTGCCATCATCCACCTTTTCGCTGTGGATGTTGAATCAGCCTCGCATTGCACCGTCACATCACAATTGATTCATTGATCGCTGGATTTGCTCTAGTAAGCCGCCAGCCGCCAAACGTGGCGGCGTGGAGTGGCTGAATGAGATCCTCCCGCTCCGATGAAGATTCAAGTTTTTGGGGCCGGATTTTATATCTGCACGTCCACCAGCCCCACCACTCCCGCACGGTCCGAAATGCCTGCCGCCGGAACCATTACGGCTCCATGATGACGCGTCCTAGTGGCTTCGCCCTCTCCGCAAAATCATGGGCGTCCCTGGCTTGGGAAAGGGGAAAGGCTCGTTCGACCCTGACCTCGATCTCGCGGTTCTCTAGCGCGACTAATAACTCGTCGATCGTCGAACGCATCCGGGGCCTTTCGAAAACTGGACCCATAAAGACCCCGAGCAAAGTCTGATTTGACTGCATGGCTGGCCAAAGATCCACCAACAGGTTGCCACCGCCCGCATTCCCAACAAACACCAGACGGCTCTCCGGCGCCAGGATAGCAAGCGAAGAAGGCAAGGTGGCCCCAACAGGATCAATCACCAGATCGACACCGTTACCTTCAGTGATCTTCTGCACAGCTTGAATAAGGTCTTCAGAGGATCGGTCGATAACGTGATCAGCGCCAAGCGACGATATTGTTTCCAGACGCTTTCCCCCACTTGAGACGGCAATCACGGTTGCCCCGGCTCGAGCTGCGAGTTGTACTGCTGCGAGGCCAACTCCACCAGCTGCTCCCTGCACGAGAACCGTCTCATTGCGAAGGAGGCCGCCCCTGGCAAAAAGGCAATGATGAGCCGTTCCGAACGATATCGGCAATGCTGCCGCCGACGCTGCATCGACCCCAGAGGGTAGAAGCCACGTTCGGGTCGCAGGTACGGCCCAGAGTTCGGCGTGTGAACCCTGCATGTCAAAGGCAGTAACTCTGTCTCCAACTTTGCGAGTCTTCACGTTTGCACCGGCTTCCACGATATGTCCGGAAGACGCATATCCGACAATCCACGAGCCGCTGGGAGGTTGTGTGAATCGACGATTCATTAAGTCTCCGCCCTCGATAGAAATCGCATCTATAGCGATGAGGACATCGTCCGGTCCCACTGTCGGGTCGGGAACGTCTCTATAGCTCAAAACATCAGGAGGTCCTGCTTGATCGTATACGGCCGCCTTCATCTCTCTTCTCCTGCCAAGTCTATCGCCCAATGCAGCTACGAATCTGGAAGTTCGTCACCAAGGATAGACGACCGGGCACATATTGATAAACTACTGCACTTCGAGCAGGCCTATAGAGGAGATCGATAAATGGATAGACTGATCCTTCGCGATCTGGCGGTTTTCGAAACCGTTGCACGCCGCGGAAGCTTCACGGACGCGGCATCCGAACTTGGAGTTAAGCAATCCACCCTCAGCTACACGATTAGCCAGCTCGAAAGAAAAGTTGGAGTTTCTCTTCTCGCAAGAACTACCCGAAGTGTGGCACCCACCAGTTCGGGGCGGCGCCTGCTGGAAATCCTGAGCCCGGCCATGCGCGACCTCAGGGAGGAGTTGGTGAGATTGCAGGAAGCAAGAGAGACGGTGGCGGGCGTCATCCGATTGACGATGATTCCGGCCGCGTTTGAAAGCTTCGTCCGCCCCGCGCTACCAAGTTTTTGTCAGCGCTACCCTGATGTCGAGATCGAAATTTCTACAAATGAAGGCTTGAATGATATTGTGGCGGAAGGCTTCGATGGCGGGATCCGCTTTGGAACGCTTATCGATAAAGATATGGTCGCACTTCCATTGACCAAGTCGACCCCTGTCGTGATTGCAGGGTCTACATCTTACTTTGAGAGGTATCCAATCCCGCTAGTTCCAGAAGATCTAGCTGCCCATCGGATCGTGTCATACCGCTACAAGAGTTCATCGCGGCTGCTCCGGTGGCCATTGCAAAAGGGCCGGCAGAAGTTCGAGTTCAAAGCTGACCCTGCGTTGATCTTTGACGACGGAGCGGCGATTCGGTCAGCCGTGATAGACGGGATGGGTTTGGGCTTTCTGCTCCGCTCTCAAGTTCTCGGCGATCTCAAAGGCGGCAACCTTGTCGACGTTCTCACAGAATGGCTGACCGACCTGCCAGGCTTCAGTCTGTACTACCCGAGCCGACGAAGAACCTCGCCAGCTTTCCGCGCATTGATCGAGCATTTCAAGGAGGTCGGCAAAGTGAAGAGTTCTGAATTTCTTGGGCCCACCGCTAGGTCGTTCAGGGATGGTGAAGCCCTTTGAGCCGGGTGAGTGCTACCACCAACCGCTTCTGGCTTTCGATAGGCCCATGTGCAGCCAAAGGCGAGGTGATCCTTGTGATTGCGGCCGACGCCCCGGCAGATGTTGGACAACCGGAATACCATGCGATTTTAGCTCGTCTTCCGGGCCGATACCTGACCGCATAAGGACCTTCGGCGTATTCATCGCTCCAGGCGACAGCAAGGTTTCACAGTGCCCCAGGAACTGGCGCCGCCGACCATCGATCAGCACTTCAACTCCCCGCGCCCGCTTCCCATCGAAGATGAGACGCGTGACCAGCGCATCTGTGATCATTATCAGGTTTGGGCGTGACGGCAGCGGACGGACACAGGAATTGAATACCGACTCCCGCTTGCCATCCCGGATGCGCAATTCAGCGATCGAAGCGTCGCCGGGCGCTTCCATCATCTCGCCGTTGGTTGAATCGAAGATCGGAACGCCCATGCCCGCTCATCCCTTCGCCGCTCATTCTCATCAGTGAACGAATTTCCTGTTTCGATGGAAAGGGTTGTCAGCTATCTAGTTTGTCGTGAGCACTTCATTTTCAAAACGGGAATGACATGAACGATAATAATCACATGGTGCTGCAGGATCGCTTTCAGCAGCACAAATCGAAACTCAGCCGTTCGGAACTGGCTGTTGCTGAATATTTACTGGCAACGCCGATCGATATCCTGATCTTCGAAAGCGCCGAAGATATAGCGGCCAAGAGCGGTACGAGCGACGCAACGGTCATTCGTGCAGCGCGACGGCTCGGCTTTACCGGCCTGCCGGAACTCAAGCGGCTCTCGAGCCGCAACATGGCCAAAAGCGTTCCAACAACGGAACGGCTGTCGCAGCGGTTCCGCGCTACCGGCGACGATCTTGGCAGGATCAAAAAACACATCTTCTCCACAGCGCATGAGATCATGACCTCATGTGAAGAAAAATTGGAGATCGATTCGCTTGCGAACGCTATCCGGTTGCTCGACGCTGCCGATACGGTGTGGTGCCTGGGCCTGGGACGATCCGAGGTAGAAGCAAGGCATTGCGCGACAGCACTCAGCCGCGTCGGGCTGAGAACCCGTCATTCCGGATCGTCCGGCTTTTCGCTCGCAAACGAGTTGGTTGAACTGCGGCAGGAGGATGTCGTCATTCTGTTCCAAGTCGCCCGCGACACTGCCGAATTGCGGCTCATCGTCAATCAGGTCAGCGACATTGGCTGTCGTGTCATCCTGGTATGCGGCGTCCAACTGACGGAGCTTTATTGCGACAGGGCTTCCGCAGTGCTGACATGCGTCGGCTCCGCGGCCGGACTTGCAAGCTGGACGCTCGGCGCCGTCGTCACGTCGGATATTCTTGCCTACGGCATTGCTGCGCGCAACCAGGATCGAGCGCTCAAGAGCCGAAAGCGCCTTGCACGGCTGCGCGAACAGATACCGCAATAGCGCATCTCGAAAGGCGCCATTCAAAAAGATGAGAATATCAGTAATGTTTTATTGATATCCGCACTTCAATAATGTAGTGACGACGACATATCCGCGGGTAACAGCGCCGATCCCGTATTTTCTGTCGAGGGGCACTCATGAGACACATTCGAAAAATCCTTTTCTAGCGGAAGCGCGCAAGCGCCCGCTCCCGCACACCATTTCAAACCGATGATCCCTTTACCGCGCCGTACCGGCACGGAAGGAATTTTGTTGTCCTACTTTCAGTTTGGGGCTCTGATGATTTCCTACCGTAGATTAACAAATTCCATTCTCCTCGCTTCGGTGGCCTTCGCACCCGCCAGCGTTTTCGCGCAGGATAGCGCCAATGGCGGCGAAACACGCCTTGAAACCATCACCATTACTGGCAACTGGCTGGAGCAGCCAAACAAGGAATTGGCGCTGAAGCACCCCGGCGCTCGCACCATCATGGACAAAACGGAGCTGGAAGAGCGGGGTGCCATCGACATTCGCGACGCCCTTAACCAGATTCCCGGTGTCCAGGTGCAGGAAAGCGCCGGCACCGGCGGCAGCGACGTCTCCCTCAACCTAGGTGTTCGAGGCCTCACCTCGCGCCTGTCGCCACGCTCCACCGTGTTGATGGATGGCATTCCGCTGTCCTATGCGCCCTATGGCCAGCCGCAATTGTCGCTTTTCCCGCTTGCGCTGGGCAATGTCGATACCGTGGACGTGGTGCGCGGGGCGGGCTCGGTACGCTACGGCCCACAGAATGTCGGCGGAATCATAAATTTCGTGACACACCCGATCCCGGATGACGTCACCGTTCGCATGTCTTCCTCTGCTGAATCCGGCGGCGGCGCCAAGGCAACACCGAGTTTGCTGATCGGCGGGACCAATGACGACGGGCTTGGAGCCGCGCTTCTCTATTCGGGCATTCATGGCACCGGTTATCGTAACCGCAACGACCGCACGGATATCGACGACCTGATCTTCAAGGGCAAATACGAGTTTTCGGATACGGACGCGCTGAGCCTGCAATATCATCACTACAGCGGCGAAGGGCAAATGCCAGGGGGCCTGACAACGGGTCAATATGCGGCAGACCCGTTCCAGTCGACACGGCAATACGACGAGTTCAATGGGCGCCGTAATGATATCTCGCTGCGCTATCAGCACAATGACGGCGAAAACAACTTCGAGATCCTCGGCTACTATGTGAACTCGTTCCGCGGCAGCTTCGTCGAACAGCAGGGAACGGGGACAAGCGCAAACCGCTATCGCCTGACTTCAGCACCGCGCGACTATGAATTTTTCGGCATCGAACCACGCTACTCGCGCCTGTTCGAAATCGGCGACACCACGCACGAGGTGACTGTCGGCTATCGTTATGTCTGGGAGGAAAGCTCCGAGGTGGCAGCGCGCACCGCATATTACGACCGCGTTCCCGGCTACAATCCCCATACGCGTCCGATGGTCACCTACCAGACCAGCGAAGGCGGCACCAAGGCACACGCCATCTATATCGACGACAAGATCCAGTTCGGCAACTGGACCGTCACGCCTGGCGTCCGCTACGAGATGATCAGTACCAACAACACGGTCAATGACCTCACCGGCGGTGTCGTGACTGCATCGCGCTCGCCGCAATTCGACGCAAACGAACTGCTGCCCACGCTGTCCGTCGCCTACCAGATCAATGATGCCTGGAGCATATTCGGAAATGCCGGCGTTTCCTTCGGGCCTCAGCAATATAGCCATCTTGCCTCGACCACGGATGGCCTTAATCCTGAAAAGGCCAAGACATATGAAATCGGCACACATTACCAAGGCGACGCCTTGAGCGGAGAATTGACGGCCTTCTACATCGATTTCGACAAGGAACTGTTGCTCAGCCGAAACATCGTCGGTGAAGGCGTGTGGACAAATCTCGGCGCAACCACCCACCAGGGAATAGAAGCGGCAGCGCGCTACGATCTCGGCAGCCTCACCTCGTCACTGGATGGGTTCTCCGTCTATGCGAACTACACCTATACGGAAGCCGTTTACGAGGCAGGGGATTTCAAAGGGAAAGATCTCCCGTTTTATTCTCGCCACTTCGGCACCGTCGGTGCAAGTTACCGATATGACGACTGGGTCATCAATGCGGATATCACGACGCAGTCGAAGCAGCGCTCCCCCGGAAGCGGCACAACCTATATCACGGAAGAAGACTCTACCGGGCGCCTTGGCGACATCCCGGGCTATGGCACCGTCAACCTGCGCTTGGCGTACCAGCCGGAAAATAACAAGAACGCACCCAAATTCGCACTCGGCGTAAAAAACCTCTTCGACAACGAATATTTCACACGCTCAACTGACAACAACGGCGGCAAGTTCGTCGGCCAGCCACGCACTTTCTTTGTCAGTGCCTCGGTTGCTTTTTGATCGCGTAGAATTTGCGGGCCGGTATAGTACCGGCCTGTTGCACTCTCCGGAACCAACGATGATTACCCTTACGCGCAGAACAACAGGCATCCTGCTTCTTTCGACAATCGTGTCGGCCATGTTTTCCCGAACCGGCATAGCCGAGGATTCGCCAAGAAGCATTACCCACCAGCTTGGCTCCACGGAAATCGTCGGCAGACCAGGCCGCATCGTGGCGCTGGAATTCTCCTTCGTGCAGGCTCTCGATGCGCTCGGCGTCGTTCCGGCAGGGATAGCCGACGATAACCAGCGCCAGCGCATTGAGCTGCTGCTGGGCAAGAGCATCGACTACGCCTCCGTCGGGACACGGCTTGAACCCAATCTCGAACTTGTCAGCACGCTTACGCCGGACCTGATCATTGCAGATGAGGTGCGGCACGCCGCCATATATGGCCAGCTGAGTGCCATTGCGCCAACCATCATCCTGAATAGCTGGGAAGGTGACTACAGGACCATCAAGGAGAGCGTGGCAACCATTGCCGACGCCCTCGGCGAACACGACAGGGGTCAGCAGATGCTTGCAGCGCACGATGAGACCATCGCCGCACTGGCCTCGCACATCCCGTCCGGTGAACAGCGTCGCATTCTGCTTGCGGTGGCAACGCCGGATTCGATGAGCCTGCACACCTCGTCATCCTTCACCGGTTCGGTATTTGAGGCCCTCGGCCTCTTACCCGCCCTCCGGTCCTCTGATCCGGTGGAGAGCGGGGCCAGCCTTGAGCGGCTGATCGCGGTCAATCCCGACATCTTGCTTGTCGCTACCGACCCGGGCGGTACCGCGCTCGACGAATGGAAGGGAAATGCCGCCTGGGCCAACATCGCGGCAATCAGAGGCAACATGGTCTTCGAGGTCGATCGCAACCAGTTCGCCCGGTTCCGCGGATTGCGAACGGCCGAGATGATCGTCCGGGAGCTGCTGACCAAGGTCTACAGGGCGGGGTAGAGAATCGTGACGGTGACGGCCTCCAGAAGCCCGGACAACAAAATACGGCGGCCACTTCTCGTCGCAGCCCTTCTCTTCGTGTTTCTGGCCGCAAGCCTGATCGCCGGGGCTGCCTTCGGTGTATCACAATCGTCGCCAACGACGGCCCTGCGGCTTCTGCTTGCTCCAGACAGGTCGCCTGAAAGCGCGCTTGTCTGGGACATCCGCTTGCCGCGTGTCCTTCTTGCGATTCTGGTCGGCGCCAATCTGGCGGTGGCCGGTGTCCTGATCCAGACCCTGACACGCAACCCGCTGGCGTCGCCGCAGACCTTCGGCATCAATGCAGGTGCGTCGCTTGCGATCGTCGTCTGCCTGATCGCCTTTCCGGCGCTTCGGGGAGCAGGTACAGTCTGGCCGGCCTTCGTGGGCGCCGCCATCGTGGGCTTTGCGATGTGGGCGCTCTCCGTATCGGGGACAATGAACGATATGAAACTCGCCCTTGCCGGTTTCTCGATCCAGCTCGTGCTGTCCGCTCTCGTCCAAGCAATCCTGATCGCCAATAATGCGGCGCAGGACATCGTGTACTGGCTTGCCGGCTCGGTCAACGGCGCGCAATGGTCCAAGGTCTGGACGATCCTGCCGTTCTCGCTGGTGGGCGGCGGATTGGCGCTTGTTGCCGGGCGGCATTTCGGCGTCCTGTCGCTCGATGAAGGCACCGGTCTGTCACTCGGGCAGAATGCGCGGCGCGTCGGCGCCCTGGCTGCGGTACTCATCGTCGTTCTGGCCGGCTCAGCCGTCGCCGTCAGCGGACCCATAGGCTTCATCGGGCTCCTGGTGCCGCATATCGTCCGGCGTCTCGTCGGCAGCGACCAGGCAACCGTCCTTGCCCTCTCCCTGCTCTGCGGTCCGCTTCTGCTCAACACCGCCGACCTTCTCGGCCGCATCGCCGCCTTTCCGTCTGAAGTGCCCGTTGGCATCGTGACCGCCCTGATCGGAGCTCCTGCCTTTCTTCTGCTGCTCAACCGGCGGAGAGGTGTATGAGCCGCGCGATGGAGCGACAGACAGACGTGCGTGCCATCGGCGTCTGCAGCATCCTTTTTCTGCTGCTTGCGGCCGTCGCTCTTCTGGGCATCATGGCGGGTGCCGTCACGCTCGGTTTTCGCGAGGTTCTCGACGCGCTCGGCGGCGGCAGGAACGCCTTCATCGTGATGCAATACCGTCTACCGCGGATTGCCGTCTCCCTTCTGGCAGGTCTCTCCTTCGGCCTCGCCGGCGTTTTCCTGCAGGGCGCGTTGCGCAATCCACTAGCTTCACCGGACGTCGTCGGCATCACCAAATGGGCGGGCCTCGGCGCTTTTCTCGCGGGGCTCGCGACACCGCCGACCTGGATGAGTTGGTCCGTGCCGCTTGGCGTGATTGCAGGCGCCCTGTTAGGTGCGGTCGCACTTCTTTTCATCGGTCGGCGCTTCGGCGGCGTTGCTTTGCTCGCGCTGACGGGCGTCGCCCTCGGCCTACTAGCCCAAGCGCTGATACAATATATCATGGTGCTTCACCCTTCCCGCGCCGACCAGTCGATGGTCTGGCTGGCCGGGAGCGTCTACGGTAGTACCGCGCGCCATGTCTTCTTCCTCTCGCTCTGGCTCGTCCTCTGCCTGCCGACCGTGGTCTTCGCTGCGCTGCGTCTCGATGCTAGCGGCTTTGGCGATGACACGTTGACGAGCTTGGGAATTGCGCCGCATGCCCTTCGTGGTATTCTGATCCTCATCTCCGTTCTCCTGTGCGCCGGCGGTGTGGCGGCTGTGGGCAGCATGGGCTTTCTTGGGCTTATCGCACCGCATGCCGCACGCCTTTTCGTCGGCACTCGCGCACGTCATCTCGTGCCGGCGGGCGCCCTCTTCGGCGCTCTCGCCCTTTCCTCAGCAGATCTGATCGGAAGGGTGGTCGCCCTGCCGAATGAAATTCCCGCCGGTATCGTCGCCGCTGTGATCGGCGGCCCCTATCTTGTCTTTCTATTGATCAAGGAGACAGGTCGCCATGGCTGAAACCCATCCGACACGCCTTCGCTGTGAAAAAATCACCGTCGGCTATGCCGCAGCCCCTGTACTTCGCGATGTCGATCTCGCGATCCCGGATGGGAAAATCACGGCCCTGATAGGCGCAAACGGCAGCGGCAAGTCGACCCTGCTGCGCACGCTGGCGCGCGTCATCCAACCGTCTTCCGGCACGGTCTATCTCGACGGCAAACCGATCCGAACAATCGCGGCACGAACGGTCGCCCAGTCGCTCGCCCTCTTGCCTCAAAGCCCGGTGTCTCCGGACGGCCTGACGGTGCGACAACTCTGCCGCTTCGGCCGCCATCCGCACAAAGGCATCCTGTCACGTCCAGGCCGGCAAGACGAAATGATTGTCGAGCAGGCGCTGGCGTCCACCGGACTTCTTGAACTTGCCGAGCGCCAACTCGATCGCCTGTCCGGCGGTCAAAGACAGCGCGCTTGGATTGCCATGGCGCTGGCGCAGGAAACTCCGCTCCTCCTGCTCGATGAGCCGACGACCTATCTGGACATCGCCCATCAGCTGGAAATTCTCGAGCTCTTGAGGAAGCTGAACGTGGATCAGGGCCGAACGATCATCATTGTTGTGCACGACCTCAACCACGCGGCACAATATGCCGACCACTTGGTAGCTGTTGCAGATGGCGGCATAGTTGCCACGGGAAGCCCCTCTGCCTTGCTGACACCGGCCTTCATCAAGGTCATTTTTGGTGTCGAGGCGATCGTCATTCCGCATCCCGCTGACGGCACCCCGCTGTGTTTGCCTCTTGGCGGCAAATCGAACGCCTGACCGGAAATTTGAAGCTAACAGATCGTTCGAGGAATGGCTGCTGCAAGCAGCCGCTACGTCGTGTCTAGGCGTCTCGACAGTGCATGATGAGCGCGTGCGCGGCCGCCCAGTCGAGCTAGGGCGGCTCGCCGGTTCAGCGTTTTGGCCCCGCCTTAAACGGCAATGGACGGGGGCCGACGTCAGCTTTCTGGCCGAGACGAGCGAAAGCACGTTCGTCCTGGGAGATCCGCTGTCGTTGGCAATCAGGACGCATATCAATTCGTTTCGGGGCTCTATGATGAACAGCAATCGCCGCTGAGCACCAAAAGGGGCTGTCGCGCCAACTCCAACCCCTCGCAAGTGGATCTAACGCGCCACCGCCTCGATAAACATTTCTCTGAACCGCGCGCGGTCGATATCAAGAACGACGGTGATCTTGCCGACCTTTGCGGGTGCCCCCTTGGCGTCAAAGACGATGAACTGGCCGCGCTGGCGGCCCTCGCCGATATCGACGTCCGCAAGGACCTCGGTGGTTTTCGTGGCAAGCGTTGGATCGATGGCGATCGCCGTGGTGATCTCGTCCCACATTGGCAGATCTTTCCAGGCATTCTTCACGAGATAATCTGTCAAGGCCGGTGATTTTGCCTTCATGTCCTTGATCAGCGTTTCATCGACTGACACCGCATCCGTAACGAGGCCAGTCGCCACAATCGATGGAAACCCCGCCGTCATGACGATATGGGCAGCCTCCGGATCGAAGATGGAATTGAAGGCATCGGCCGACAGTACGTTACCTGACGCAGGATCGAAAGTCGCTTTGGGCGCCCCGGTGACCAGCAAGGTTTTTACAAGTGATGCAAATTGCGGGTCGGTTCGGACAGCGAGCGCTATATTGGTCAATGGCCCCGCGGCGACGATCGTTATCTGACCTGGATATTTGTGAACCTCCTCGATCATGAAATCGATAGCCGATTGTGTTTGAGGTTTCGTCGTCGGCATGCCTTCCTGAAGATCCGGCACCTTCATTGGATCGAACGCCGGTGTCGTCCCATCCGCCTCCGCCTTATTCCACGCCCCCTTCCAACTGAGTTTCCCGTATTGTGCTTCCCAAGCAGGCGTATTGATAAGCGGCATCAGCGCGCCCTTGTAGACCGGGATTTGCGGATGCTGCGCGATCTCCAGAAACCGAAGTGTTTGGGCAACGCCCTTTGGCATCCATTCATCGCCCGTGACCCCCGTCAATCCGAGGAGCTCTACCTTCGGATTGTCGAGGAAGAAAAGAATGGGCTGCAGGTCAGATCCCCCTGGTCCGGCGAAATCCTGGTCGAGGATGAATTTGGCAGGCACGGTCTGGGCATGACCGACTGTCGCAATAGACATCCCTAGCAAAAGCGCGGCAGCGAGTTGATGAACAAAGGATTGCACGCAGTGTCTCTTCATCCGGGCTTCTCCTATTGCCCGAACGTGTGATCGGGCTTGAGCAAATATGGCCGTGGTCGGGTCGCTGCCGATCTTATTGACGCTTGACCTGCTGTCAGCCCTTTGAGATGCAAACTATCGTCCAAGATTTTGAACGAGTGATATCATGCAGCTGGATGACATTCGCGCCTTCGAACGGATCGCCTCGACCGGTTCGCTTTCCGACGCAGCACGCAGATACGGAATTCCCAAAAGTAGCCTGAGCCATGGACTTAGGCGGCTAGAGGCGGCGCTGGGAGCCGCGCTGTTCGAACGGAAGGGAAGCCGGCTTATCCTGACCGATGAGGGCCATGCGTTTCTCAACCATGCTCAGGATGTCGTTCGCGCCTGCGAGCGCGCCGAAGATGCCGTTCGAACGACGCGTCTCAAGAGTATCGTGAAATTGCGGATCGGCACGACGGACGAACTGGGGACCAACCTCATGGCGCCCATGTGCCTGCAATATCTCAGGCGCAACGATGACGTCTCGTTTGACCTTGCGGTGCTCAACAAGGTAGACCTGTTTCATCGCGACGCTGGCCTCGATTGCATCATTTTCGCCGGCCCACCCCCGGAAGACGAGGCCAAGAACCTGATCCACCGTCGCATCGCGCGGTACGTCAGCTGTCTCTACGCCTCGCCAGATTACATTCGCGACAATGGTGCTCCAACGCACATCGACGAGTTGCGCCGCCATCCGTTGATTGAAAACCGTAACGCTGGCGGTACCGGTGCCTGGTCGATCGCCACCGGGCATGAACGTGTCGTCATTCATCCGAACGGTAGAACATCGACCAACGACAACTGGCTGGCGAAGCTATCCGTAATCCAAGGCATGGGAATCGGCTTTTTCCCTGAATGGTTCACTATTGAAGAGGTTCGCGCCGGGATCCTGGTCCCTATCCTGCCAGAATGGACATCCGATGCGGTTTCGGTCGGCATCTATTATCATGCCCATCGGTTTTCTAACCCGCAGATCAAAGCATTCGTGACGTTTCTGGCAACCCAGTTTCATGGGTTCTATCGTTTCCCCTACCGCGAGGAGGATTTCGATATGGGCGGAATCAAGCCGTCATGAGGCTATGGAAAGAATTGCTTGGGTTCGTGAGATGCATGGCATGCTCTTGACGGGACTTGAACCGCCGACCGAGCGAACGCGCAAGACTAAAGCTCTAGATTCAAAAAAGTAAATTTGGCTCGCGGCTCAACATAACCGTCCTGCGTTTACCCCATTGTGCATACACCAGGACTAGATCACGCCAACCTCATGCCACGTGCCTCGCGTGCTGCACGTATCTGCTGGGTAATGTGCTCATTCTTTTATGCGATAATCATTATCCTGTACCATAAGATACCATCAAGGATAATATATAGAATCTTCTTCAGGGCCTGGCAACGACGATATATAATAGCATATCATGCGGGCTAACCATGCAGGATACTATATCAGCGTTACTGGTGCAGACTACCATATCGACGGGTACGAGTGAGATATCGACCACACACGGCTGTACGAGCTGCGAGGATGCAGTTGAAAAGCCAGCGACTGAATGTCAGCTTCTGCCTAACCCGGCTCTGCTGCAAAATTTTTGGAGCCGTAAAATCAGAGAAAAATATTCCTTCTCCTGATTGCGAGCGGCTTTGAACAACCGCCCGGTAATGGTGAATCGCGATTGCGGGGGCATTGCCAGGTTGTTTGAGCCGGTCATTTGGATTATCGGTCCGGCATGAAGATGCCTTGCTCACTACCCCGCTGAAGGGGTTTCGCTTTCCGCGTGAGATCTCGCCTATGCGGTGTGGGCGATTCAAGATCTGCTGCAAATTTTACCGACCCCAATTTGCTCTATCGTCAATGCACTGATCGACTGAGAACGCGATGCGGGTACGCCGCCTTGAACTGCGAGATCATCGCGCAAGCTTGCTGCAATACCCGTTCAGTCGTTTCGGGATTGTCGCGTGCAAGTTCGTCGGCGTTTATGCGGATCGCTTGTGCCATATTGGCCGACATCACAGCAAAACGGCCCTCACCGTAGACCAGCGCATCTTGCGAGGTGGTCTCAAGCCAACGAGCAAAATCGGTGATGATCTCCTCCCTCTCCGGGATACTGGCACTCTTGATGATCCTGATATTTTCTTCCATGTGGTCTCACTCCGTACAGACGTGGAAAGCGATCGGGCTCATCAAGCCCCGATCGCCGGGTGAGCCGGGAAGTGGAAAAGTCAGATTCAAGCCTTAATGCAGCTTGAATTCGCCATCGACGCGCCGCCATTCGTTGGGCCCGATCAGGCGCTGATGGCTGTAGCGAACCGAATGCAGCGGCCCATCGAGGGACGCCCGCCAAAAATCCAGGAACTTGTGCATCTCGGGGAAAACGGGCGCGAGATCGTAATCCTGCCAGACATAGGTTTGTAGAACGGATTCAAAGTCTGGGATGCGATAGAGGATGTGGGCAGTCGTCAGTCCGTAGCCATTGAGCTGTCGCTCCAGGTCAGATGAGAATTGCATGCTTCATCTCCATTTCGTAACAAGGCGAAGGTGACGCAAATTTTGATCGGCATCAAGACAATTCCGCATTACCAGTTAAAATTACTTAGCGATTATAGCATGTTAGCAGCCGCGATGGCCGGGTGCTAATTTTTCCAAAACACCCTCTTGAAATCGAAAAATCCCGAAAATAAATCTTGCCCGCGAACGCTCGATTGAGGTTCGCACCCGTCCGGATTGGTCACCCGGTCCGGTAGGGGATTTTGCGTCATCTTTTTTGTCCAATGGAGGAAAACATGTCGTTCCAACCACTTCATGATCGTATTCTCGTCCGCCGGGTCGAATCCCAGGAAAAGACCAAGGGCGGCATCATCATTCCGGATACCGCCAAGGAAAAGCCTTCCGAGGGCGAGGTCGTCGCCGTCGGCACTGGCGCGCGCAACGAAGCCGGTCAGATCCAGGCGCTCGACGTCAAGGCCGGCGATCGCATCCTGTTCGGCAAATGGTCAGGCACCGAAATCAAGATCAACGGCGAAGACCTGTTGATCATGAAGGAAAGCGACGTCTTGGGCATTATCGAAGCCCAGGCCGAGGAAAAGCAGGCTGCGTAATCACGCACTGCCGCCCATCAGTCAAAAAGCTGCCTATTGAAGGAGTGAACAAATGGCTGCGAAAGAAGTCAAATTCAACACCGATGCGCGCGAGCGCACGCTGCGTGGGGTCGACGTGCTCGCCAATGCGGTAAAAGTAACGCTCGGTCCGAAGGGCCGCAATGTCGTCATCGACAAGTCGTTCGGCGCGCCGCGCATCACCAAAGACGGCGTTTCGGTCGCCAAGGAAATCGAACTGGAAGACAAGTTCGAAAACATGGGCGCGCAGATGCTGCGCGAAGTGGCATCAAAGACCAATGATCTCGCCGGCGACGGTACCACCACTGCAACTGTCCTCGCCCAGGCAATCGTCAAGGAAGGCGCCAAGGCGGTTGCGTCGGGCATGAACCCGATGGACCTGAAGCGCGGCATCGATATGGCCGTGGAAGCCGTCGTTAAAGAACTGAAAGCCAACGCTCGCAAGATTACCAGCAATTCGGAGATCGCCCAGGTCGGCACCATCTCGGCCAACGGCGACGAAGAGATCGGCAAGTATCTGGCCGAAGCGATGGAAAAGGTCGGCAACGAAGGCGTGATCACCGTCGAAGAAGCAAAGACCGCCGAGACCGAACTGGAAGTCGTCGAAGGCATGCAGTTCGACCGTGGCTATCTCAGCCCGTACTTCGTCACCAATCAAGATAAAATGCGGGTCGAACTCGAAGAGCCGTATATCCTCGTCCATGAGAAAAAGCTCTCCAATCTCCAGGCAATGCTGCCGGTGCTGGAAGCGGTGGTGAAGTCCGGCAAGCCTCTGCTGATAATTGCTGAAGACGTCGAAGGCGAAGCGCTCGCGACCCTCGTCGTCAACAAGCTGCGTGGTGGCCTCAAGATTGCGGCGGTAAAGGCGCCAGGCTTCGGCGATCGCCGCAAGGCCATGCTCGAAGACATCGCTATCCTCACTGGTGGCACTGTGATCTCCGAAGACGTCGGCATAAAGCTGGAGAACGTCACGCTGAATATGCTCGGCCGCGCCAAGAAGGTGGCGATCGAAAAAGAAAACACGACGATCATTGACGGCGTCGGCTCCAAGGCCGAGATCGACGGACGTGTCGCGCAAATCCGCGCCCAGATTGACGAGACTACCTCCGACTACGACCGCGAGAAGCTGCAGGAACGCCTTGCCAAGCTCGCTGGCGGTGTTGCCGTCATTCGAGTGGGTGGCTCCACCGAAGTCGAGGTGAAGGAGAAGAAGGACCGCGTTGATGACGCCCTTCATGCAACCCGCGCAGCCGTCGAAGAAGGTATTCTGCCTGGCGGTGGCGTAGCCTTGCTACGTGCGGTTAAGTCGTTGGACGGCCTCCCGACTGCCAACGACGATCAGCGGGTCGGTATCGATATCGTCCGCCGCGCAATCGAGGCACCTGTGCGTCAAATCGCTGAAAATGCCGGCGCCGAAGGTTCGATTATCGTTGGCAAGCTCCGGGAAAAGAGCGAGCTGTCGTTCGGATGGAACGCGCAGACCGGCGAGTATGGTGATCTTTATGCTCAGGGGGTCATCGATCCGGCCAAGGTGGTTCGCACCGCCCTGCAGGATGCGGCCTCTGTTGCCGGCCTCCTGGTCACGACGGAAGCAATGATTGCCGAAAAGCCAAAGAAGGACGCCGCTCCCGCCCTGCCCGCTGGTCCAGGTATGGACTTCTAGGGTGAGCTGTGGCCTGCCCCATTCGTGGGGTGGGCCATTTTTGGGAGATAGGGAGTGCGAGTACCGATTTCGAAAGAAGATGCACGCTTGTGTGCGAGTGTCGTCATGGAGGTCGCGCGCGCTCAAGCACCCATCTCTATCAGCCGGAATCAGATTTCATTCTGAACAGCTACCTGTGCATTTCGTCAGATACTGCCTGGATAGAATGGTATCGGCGATCGTGGCGTGAGGAAAACCCGCCGGAACGACACTCGACAAGCAAGATCAAATTGCGTGACGTCATGCCGATCGACTTTCTGGATGGAGAAGAGGACAGGGTACTGCCGCCTGCCATTTCCGAAGCAAAAGTCAAACCCTATCTGTCGCGTTTGCAGGCGCTCGATGAGGCCGAGCGCATCTTCGAGATGTTCACCAACGCGGCTTGTGCCCTGGACAGGTCGGTTCCAAACGAGAACTTGGCCATGGCTGATCGGATCCGGTTTGGGCCCGAGCGTCCGTTTCAGGCCGCCCGCGAAGCATTTGCCCATATTGAAACTGATCTGGAGCGCTGGGAACAACAAATCGAAGCTGAGCGATCACAGCTGGCGCAAGCCGTTCTCGGTGTCAGACCTGGCGATATCGTTGCGTCACAGCAGAACGGAGCGCTCACGCGTATTTCAGCAGAGTCAATTTCGCTCTACTCTATCGAAAAACGCGTCACGTTTGTGGTTTCTGGCAGGCGATTCCGGAAAGACGGAACCCTCGGCAAGATAAGCGAGACCATGAGTTTTACCCTGGATCGTGCTGTCGGAGATGGCAAGCAGTCACCGGATAAGACTGCGAAACATCGTGGCGCTGTCGTGCGTCTCTTAGTCTCTTGACAGGAATCGAACCGTTGGTGCGCCAGTCCCTTCACACACGCAGCGCATCGATGACGGCGCGCAGGCCAGCCGACAGGTATTTTCGCGTCGGGTAATAGAGATAGAGCCAGTCCTCGGGCGCACTCCAGGATGCCAGGCATTCGATCATGCTGCCGTTCTGGACATAGGGACGCGCCCGTTCCTCCCAGACATAAGCCAGCCCCACGCCCGAAAGTGCTGCCTCGACCATCAGTTCATGGTCATCGAGCGAGAGAGACCCAGTCGGCTCGAATTCGATGATCTTGCCGGCGCGACTGAACTCCCAGGCGTATGGCTTGCCGCTTGGATAGATATTGCGGATGCAGACATGACGACGCAAATCTTCCGGGGTTTTAGGGAGCGGATGACGCTCGAAATAGCTTGTTGAGCCCACGACGGCAAACCGAAGCCGCGGTTTGATCTTCACAGCCGTCATGCCATCGCGCAGGCTTTCGCCGAGACGGATGCCGGCATCGAACCCCTCCTCCACAATGTCGACAAGCCGGTCGGTGGCGACGATTTCCAGCTGGAGTCCAGGATTTTTTGCGATGAGCGGACCAATGACCGATCGGAAAACGAACGGTGCGACCGAATTGGGCGCGTTGATGCGAACCTTGCCAAATGGCGTATCGCGAAACTGGTTCAACGCATCGAGCGCCGAGCCGATCTCGCCGAAGGCCGGCGACAGTTGCGCAAGCAACATCGCGCCGGCATCGGTCAGTGACACGCTTCGCGTCGTTCTATTGAGCAGGCGAATGCCGACGCGCGCCTCGAGATTGCCCACCGCATGGCTGATCGCTGAAGCCGTCACCCCGCGCTCTTCGCCGGCCCGGCGAAAGTTGCGGTGACGGGCGACCGCATCGAAGGCCGCGAGTTCCGAGAGATCCGTACTGCGCATTGTCAAACCTCACTCATCATTGAGAGGAAGATTATCTCTCTAATTCTCATTGCTGAAAAGGTCCAGATTTCTCCTCGCAAACCGGCGCTGGTGCCGGACCACACAGGAGACAAGACAATGGCCGACTTCATTCCTCCCGCCCACAACACTGCATCGCCCTTCGCCGACATGCGTGGCCATCACGTTGCGGTGCGCACGCCGGACCTTGAAACCGCCAAGCGCTGGTATGTCGAGAAGCTCGATTTCCGCGTCGTTGCAGAATGGGACTATGCCGACGAGCAGCTTGCCTATCTTGCACCTGCTACGGACGACCATTTCTATGTGGAAATCCTGGGCGGCGGCGATCCGTCGCCGAAAGATGTCCGCCCCTATACCGATCTCGGCGATAGCCTCAAATATGCCGGCTACCATCATTTTTGCCTGAATGTCGAAAGCGTCGATGCCACCGTCGAGGAGCTGCGGGCACGCGGCGTGACCATCGTCACCGAGCCGTTCGAGCTTCTGGCAATCAGCCGCCGCCTCGCCTTCTTCTGCGATCCCTACGGCAATCTGATCGAACTGGCCGAAGTCCTGCCGTAACCCTTTCCCACCCGTTTGGCCACCCCGTCATCGGGTGGCCAGCACATCAGGAGAACATTCCATGACGAACTCCATCATGATTATTGGCGCTGGCCCTGGCATCGGCCAGGCCGTTGCGGAAAAATTCAGTCGGGAAGGCTGGCATGTCGTGCTGACCGCGCGCAATGCCGACCGCCTGGCCGGTCTTTCCGCAACCCTTTCCGGGCAAGGTCTCCCCATCTCCACTTTACAAGCCAATGCGACCGACCCGGCCGCACTGCGCAAGGCGATCGCCGAGAGCGACCGCATCACCGGCGGCCTGACGGCGATCCTTTTCAATGCGGCAGTCGTGCGCGAACAGGATCTGTTCAGCATGCGCGACGATGAGGTCACGGACGACCTTGCCATCAATGTCGCTGCCGGCCTTCACACGATCCGGGCATCCGTCGAGCTGTTCGGTGCGCGCGGCGGCACGATCCTGGTCACAGGTGGCGGCCTCGCCGTGTCCCCCCATGCCGGCTATGCCAGCCTCGGGCTTGGCAAGGCTGCGCTGCGAAATGTCGTCGAGGGCCTGGCTGGTCCTCTGGCCGAACGCGGCATCCACATCGCGGTGGCGACAATCGCCACGCTCGTCGGCCCCGGATCAACAGAAGCAAGAGAGGCCGCCGACACGATCTGGACGCTGGCAACGAACCCGACCGCAGGCTGGGAAGCCGTTTACCCCGCAGACGCCTTCAAAGGAGACTGACATGACCGAAACATTGACCTTGATTGCCAGACTGACGGCCAAACCGGACTGTGCCGCGATGCTTGGCGAAGCGTTGCAGGCTCTCGTCTCCCCGACCCGCGCCGAGGCGGGGTCGATCGACTATCACCTGCACCGCGACAGCGACGATCCCAGCATCTGGATTCTCTATGAGAACTGGCGATCACGCGCCGATCTCGATGCGCATTTTGAGCAGCCCTACACCAAAGCCGTCATGGCGCGCTTTCCGGACCTGCTGGCCCGCGAGATGGAACTTACATTCTGCACCATGACATCGCCGCGTCCCTGAGGCCCGGTCCAACACTTCCCCATCAATCCGACATCAAGGACACCCTCATGAAAATCTGGTTCATCACCGGCGCCTCGCGTGGCTTTGGCGCCCTCATCACCACACGCGCTCTTGCACAGGGCGACGCCGTCATCGCCACTGCCCGCAATCCAAGGGCGATCGCCCAGCGGTTCGGCGAGCACCCCAACCTGCTTCCGGTCGCCCTCGACGTGGCAGACGACAAACAGGCGACCGCAGCTGTGAAAGCCGCGATCGATCGCTTCGGCCGCATCGATATCCTGCTTAACAATGCCGGGTTTGGATTGATGGGCGCTGTCGAGGAGGCGACAATATCCGAAATAGAGGCTGTCTATCGCACCAATGTCTTCGGCCTCCTCAACGTGACGCGCGCCGTGCTGCCCTTCATGCGCCGGGCCCGCTCCGGCCGCATCCTGAATATTTCGTCGATCGGCGGTTATCGTGGTGCAGCAGGCTTCGGTGTCTATTCCTCGACCAAATTTGCCGTCGAGGGCTTAAGCGAAGCACTGCATGACGAACTCGCGCCACTTGGCATCCATGTCACCGTCGTCGAGCCGGGATATTTCCGCACGGATTTTCTCGACAGCTCTTCGTTGTCGGTCAGCGGCAACATCATCAGCGACTATGCAGAGACTGTCGGCAAGGTACGCACGATAGCGGCCGGTCTCAGCCATAACCAACCCGGTGATCCTCAAAAACTGGCAGAGGCACTGATCGCCTTCGCTGACGCTCCCAATCCGCCGGTGCGCCTGCCACTTGGTAGCGATACCGTCGCAGCGATCGAAAAGAAGCATGCACAGGACCGCGCCATCCTCTCCGAATGGCGCACCGTCTCGGTCTCGACCGACTTCGCCGTTGACTAATGACGATGCTCGTCTGGTTAAACTTCGTCCGATGGGAGGCCGCTTTCGGGCCTCCCATCGCCTTGAGCAGATTTGCACGCAAGGACCTGCCGTTATTGGTCGCGGCGTCGGCCAAAAACCTCTGCGAATTAGCGTTTCTCGCCTGTACGCCTCTCAGCTCCAGCGCGGTGGCGTCCCAATGTGATCTTTCAACGCTAGTGTGAATGCCTTGACCTTGGCAGATGGCACCTGAAGCGCGCGTAGAAGATAAATTCCGGTGGCCGCTTCATTCCATCTTTCGCCCGATAGCGGTAGGCGTACAAGATCACCCACCTTCACCGAAGGTCCCGATACCCAGCTCGGCAGGAACGCCACACCCATCCCCGCTAGTGCAGCCCCGTTCAGCGCTTCAAAATCATCGGACCGGAATACAACGCGCTCACACGCTTCCCCTGTCGGCGCGCCAAGAATGCTAGACCACTCAAGAAGATCGTTGCCATGGAGCTTGTCGAGAAGGCGATGATTGCGAAGCTCGTCTTCGCTTTCCGGCACGCCGTGATGCTCAACATAGGCGGGGCTTGCCACGAGTATCCGGTCGAGGGGTGCCAGTTTGGTTGCGATCAACGTGCTGTCGGGCAATTCCCCCATTCTCACCACCAGATCAAGTCGCTCCGCAACGGGGTCGGCCAGTCGTTCGGTCAAGTCCAGCTCAACATGCAAGCCTGGATATTGCCGTGCAAGCGATGCCAAGACAGGAATGACATACCGCTTTCCGAAGGTCGGGAAGCAGGCGATACGCAAAGTGCCACTGACCTCACTATCGAATGCCGTCACCTCGGCATGCGTATCGGCCAGATCGTCGAGCAGGCGCTGCGCACGCTCGAAGAGGTGACGGCCCGCGTCCGTTAATGACAGTGCCCGTGTCGAGCGGACAAGGAGAGGCACCCCCAGATCCTGCTCGAGCGCATCGATCTGTCGCACAACAGCCGAGGGAGTGACAGCCCGACGCCTGGACGCAGCTGAAAAGCTGCCGGCGCGGACGACGTCGACGTATACCGCCAGATGTTCAGCGAAGCGTGGATCCCTCATCTTTGCCTACGACGCAAAACCGTTCCGACCATTCAGTTGGTTATCATCCAAGGTCATCAGGAGCACATTCCTTCTCGTCAACGGGCAATTTTGCTCACCAAACAGAAGGAACACACCTATGGTCAAGATCCTTGATACAATTCTCTCACAATCCGCCTATTCCGCAGAGATGGACATTCCGCTCGAAAAGATCGACATTGCCGATTGGCTCTTCAACCTACCCGAAGCGGAATATCTTCGCTGCTGCCCGCCTGACCATATTGCCGCAGGCGTCACCTGGACTGATGACGGCCGTCGGATGTCGATCAATGTCGAGCAGATCGGCTCAGGCCTGGTGGTACAGCACTATGTGGCCGAAGCCGCCGAACCAACCTATTGCCGGATGAACTCGATCTCGGATGTCTTCACCGCCAGTGGCAGAACTCAGGTCAATGTCGTCTGGGAACTGATCGCTGAGAAAATCGATGACGGCAGGACCCGCTACACCAACAAGGTCACAGCGCATCCAACCGATGCGTTCATGAAGTTCATTGAAGACCATGGGGTCGCTTACGAAGATGCTGCAGCCGCCCGTCAGGCCGCAGGTGGTGACCACAACAGCCGCGAAACGCCACTGTTCGCTGCCAGCATCGCCCGGCGCGCGCTTTCGAAGTAAGGGAGGAACATGCGATGAAAGCGATCGTCTTTGATGAATTCGGAAGCTCGGATGTTCTACGGCTTGCCGAAGCACCCATGCCTGAAGTGCGTCCCGACGACCTTCTGGTGAAGGTTATGGCGGCAGGTGTCAATCGCGCCGACCTTCTTCAACGTGAAGGCGTCTATGGCTCGCAGAGTTACGGCGACAGTGACGTCCTCGGCCTCGAGGTCGCAGGAGAAGTGATAGATGCAGGAAACGCAGTAACCGGCTTTGCCGTTGGCGACCGTGTCATGGGGATCGTCGGTGGCGGCGCCTATGCCCAGTATGCGCGCCTCGACAGCGGAATGGCAACAGCCATCCCGGCCGGCATGTCGTTCACGGACGCAGCCGCAGTCATGGAGAGCTTTGTGACAGCTTGGGAGGCGCTGGCACATCTCGGGCGGGTCGCGGAGGGAGAGATTGTTCTCATCCATGCTGCTGCAGGCGGTATCGGATCGGCTGCTGTCCAACTTGCAAAAGCCGTCGGAGCCACAGTGCTGGCCACTGCATCCGGAAACAACGTCGAAAACGTACTCGCCCTCGGCGCGGATGCCGTCTTCGACTACAAGCGCGTTGACTTCGAGGCAGAGATCATCGACGTGACCGCCTCGCATGGTGCCGATCTGATCATCGACTTTGTCGGCGGGTCCTACCTCGCCCGCAACATCCGTAGTCTTGCGCCTGGTGGCCGGCTTGTCCAAGTCGGCCTGTTGGGCCGCGATGGCGATGCCATCATTCCTCTCGGGACTGTTCTTCACAATCATCTGCAACTGCTGGGCACAGTCATGAAATCCAGATCGCGCTCAGAAAAGAGAGCTATGATCTGCCGGTTCAGGGACGATGTGCTGCCAATGATGGGCAAAGAACTTCAGCCCGTTGTCGGGGCACTGTATCCGCTTTCAGCTACATCGGATGCCCATCGCCGGATGGAAGCCGGCGGAGTGTTCGGCAAAATCGTTCTTGGCGATTTTCATGAGTGATGCCGGAATGGTTCTTGCTCTTGAGCGGAGTCGAAGCTACGACCCCGCTGCTGTTCCGCGTCGATCTCGTCCAAACTCTTAGAGACGTCAGAGACGTAGAAGTCCTCGTGCTCGGTCACCAGTGTCTTGGCAATGACATAGGCCTGCTAGCTGTCGTCCTCGTACTTCTCCTCTCGCTGCAAAAGTCTGAACCCACTCGAGTGAAGACTGGTCAGTCATCTAGCTCATGAGAAACTGACAAATCCGACAAACTATTTCATGGAAATCGGATGGGAATGGATGGATAAATAGTGCATGACAGCGCCTCAGGGGCGACCGTCCGGATCACGCCTGAGCGGCTATGCAGCCTCAGGCGGGTTGCCACGATCGAAAGCGTCGGTTCCTGCACACGTATCGAAGGGGCACGCCTCATCGACCGGAGGTCGAAAAGTTGTTGGCAAACGTTCGTCTGGGGTCGTTTTAAGACACCGCGACGAGCAAGAGGTTGCCGGCTATGCGGAGGTGATGGAGACCATCTTCAGTGCTTACGAAACTATTTCGTTCGCCCGAGAACCATATCCGTCAGCTACACCGCAACCTTCTTGCGCATTTGACGAAAGAGGAGCGGCATCGCGGCGCCTACAAAACCCTGTCCAACAACGTGGAAGCATTTAACAAGCAGGGCGAGAGCCTCGGTATCGTTTTCGAAACGGCGTCGCCGCTCGATACGCCGCGTCGAATGGAAGAGCTCATCGCCTGGCCGGATGAGCAAGGGCGAGAAAAGTGGCTCCATCCACTTTTGGTCGTCGCGATCTTCGTTGCCGTTTTCCTCGAAATCCATCCAATCCAGGATGGCAATGGCCGCCTATCGCGTATTCTGACCACCTTGTTGCTCTTGCGAGCCGGCTACGCTTACATCCCCTACAGCTCGCTCGAAAGCATCATCGAGCAAAGCAAGGAGAGCTATTACATCTCGTTGCACTGCATTATTCTAACTTTTGCAAACGAGTTTTGCGACAGAAACTCCTCTGATTTTTCAATATGGTCGATTTTGTCGCGAAACTCAGTCAGACCGTCCCAAAACCCTCGGGGGCCTGTGCGGCATCAGGCCCGGCTTGTAAGCAACTTGATCCCGGCAAAGGTGAAGAACACTCCTAATCCCGCGTCAATCCATCTGCGAGCACGGTCATATGCCGTGACAACGCGCTTGGTCGAGAAGGCGACGGCATAGGCGATGTGAGCGACAACCGAGAGGATTTTTTCCGACTACGATCACGAGCACGGTTGACGATGGCGCAGAGTGCGCGAGGCCGAGCGACATTATTGCGATCCAGGTCAATGCCGCCTTCGGGTTGGTCATCTGGACCGTCAGACCAGGTAGGAAATACGTGTGAAGGCTTCTAGTCTCCAACCCGGTTGGGTCCATGATCGGTTTTGTCGAAGTGGCCGAGCGGAAAGCTTTGAATGCTAACTGTCGATTACCGCACGAATTTGATCCGCACCCCGCTTTTCCATTTGGGAGGGATCCGGCCACACCGGGAGAAGAGATTTTCGGTCAACATCTTAAATGTGATAGGTTGGCGCAACGCGAGCTGGAAAAGTGGCTCAAATCCAGCTGAAACTCAACAGGCGACCTAATGCGGCGTCGGAACGCCTCCGGTGGTGCCTAACGCTTTAAACTTGAGACGTAGAAAATCCCGCCGCCTGTTTGATCTCGCCCCTTCCAATCCTCGCCTTGAGCCACACAAGTGCGTCATCCAGGAAAGTGAAGACCACAGGAATGACCAGAAGGCTTAGGAAAGTGGAGGTAATCAATCCGCCTATGAC
>NZ_JBAKFW010000017.1:0-47943 GCF_036888815.1 Agrobacterium sp. CCNWLW155 | reverse complement strand
GAATTTGTTCGTCGTTTTGCTTGTCATAGACCCTACTTCTCACGAGTTGGGGTCTCCGGCAAACCCGGAGCGGTTCAGTACGAACTAAGGAACATAAATCGTCCTTAGGTTTCTTAGCGAGTGAAAATGGTATGATTTCCCTAGGCTTAGCCAACCCCTATTTCACGCATTACATAGGGCAGCGCGGGCGCAAGCTCGTATGCCGCTTCCGACATAGGCCAGACCTCGCGGTAAAGTAAATTGGTACTGTCGCTAGATGGTCAGTGCTGCGCCGCTCTTTGCGGGTTTTACGGTCTCTGGCTCTACTGCGCTTTCCCAAGCTGAACAGAAAATCTCTACGCAAGCAATCAGCGATAGCGATCGCGCAGCAGGGACGTGGTCCTCCAGGATCAGGTTAAACGCTTTCGCCAGTTTGGAACGATCTAGGTATCCACTCTTCATTAGGACCCCATTTTTAATAAACTCCATCAGATCCTCATGATTTTGCCGAAGCGAGAGAAATAACGCCATGTTCTTTTCTTCGCTCTGCTCGAACAAGAAATCCGTATTTCTTGGAAAATTCCTCAAATCCAGCTGATCGGGTTCACTTAAAAAGCTGTGATAACTCTTCCGCCGCATGGCCGCTTCCACGACAGGCTGCGAAAAATATGGATTCAGTATAGGGACGGAGGCAGAGAACGGCGGTGCTTGTAGATTCTGGGCTCGGGCAAGGTTCGCCCAGTGAGTGGGTGTGGAAGAAAGCCTTCGCTGTACAATCCGCGGCCGTCTGATACGGCTTT
This sequence comes from Agrobacterium sp. CCNWLW155, assembly GCF_036888815.1. NCBI lineage: Bacteria > Pseudomonadati > Pseudomonadota > Alphaproteobacteria > Hyphomicrobiales > Rhizobiaceae > Agrobacterium > Agrobacterium sp. CCNWLW155. The sequence continues at coordinate 47,164 of NZ_JBAKFW010000017.1, read as the reverse complement.
TTGGAATAATGTCTGAGCGGTCAGGAAAGAGCCCCCGATACCCGCCCTTCTTATGGTTCCTCGGGTCGGACTGCGAAACGAGAGCGCGGTAAATGCTGTCAGCAAGGATTTTTGACAGGGAGGTGCGTCGCACGCCGGCGAGCTTTTTTGCGGTCGCCAGTGCAAACGATGTGCCTTTGGCCCTGAAGGCGTCGAGGACCGTCCCTTCATCAGGAACCGCATTGAGCAGCACGTCTCCGCCATGCCAGTCCACTAAAATCCCGTGCTCTCCTGCTATATCCAGAACGGCTTCTTCCCGTTTAAGATATAGGAGCCGTTCATTTAGGGAAGTTGGGAGCCTCTTTGGCACGAGGGTTGCCAGCGGGGCAGCATCTGTTGCTGCAACTTTTGCTACTGTACTCCGAGCCATCTTCGCGACCGGCGGGGACAACTTCGTGTTGGCTACCGCCATTGGGCCGGATGGGGATACCTCAATAAAACGAATAGCCTCACTCGAAGGCAAGGCGGCCTCTAGCCAGATGGCTGCTACCGATGACGCTATCTCGCCCGATACAGGTAAACATATATTCGCGTGTTCTTCAAACAGCGCGCGAAGGGTAGAGGTCACTTCATCAGCGAGATCAACATTACCAGCCCGGCTCGCAGACGGTCCGAACCACACCCGCCTAGTCTCGATCTTCCCATCGCCGTTGACTTGCAAGCAATGTCCTGCGGGAACAGATCCGACATCCGAGAATGGCGTATGACCTTCAACTCCATAGCCTGTTTCGGCAAAGTTGACTAGGAAGCCTATGCTCCAAACCGGTTGTCGACCGGCCACCAATCTTTCTAGATCAACATCTAAACTTATACGTCCGCCGTATCCCTGACGGTAGAAAAGCTGCACACTCTTCATGGGATCGGGCACGAAGATTCTAGACGATTTTTGTTCGTCGATGATCACAGCGACATAGTGCCCCCATATAGTCTCTGGGATCCTCTCACTTAAAGCAACGTCGGTGTCCTCGGACGAGATAACAGCTTTCAACGCGAGAACCGGTGAGTTCCCGTCAAACGCAATAACGGGACCGATGTGAATCAACTCCACGCGCCGATCGCGGTCGATGGGTATCCGATCAATTGCAAAACCATCGGACGCTGTTTGCCATTCTGACGATATCAGCTCCCACCGTGGCTGCTTCATTACGTCCTCCTGGGAAATCGAAACAGCAAAAGGCATCTTCTCGCTCAACTTTTGCTGAAATGAACCAAACTACTTACCATCGTCCGCCAGCCGCGACTGCTGCGCGGCGAAATCTCTTTTGAGCTTAGACGCTTGCTCGAATGTGACTGCCCCTCGCTTCTGAAGGGCGGCGAGTATCTTACAAACGGTATCAGTATCGAGCGGTTTACGTGGCACGCCTAAAAGGTCGTCCGCCCAAGGATCGGAAGCCTGCCTTACTCCAAGGATTCCATGCTGGAACGCCAGTGATCGGATAGTTTCGTCGATCCCTAAGGGATATCCCGTGCTCGGATTGCTCATTATTAAAACCTCAGAACCAAAGCTTGGATTGTGCGCTATAGCTTGCTAAACACGGCTCGCGAAGGCGTTTCCCTTGCTGGAGAATGATGCAGAGCATCGAGGCGATCGCCGTTCATCTTGAACGTAACGGTCAGCCCCTTACTAATTGGGAATATTGCGGTGTCTCTTTCAATTGTTCCTCGATAGAGATTCCCGCCGGGCTTGGTTACCAACAAATTAGTTCCCCAAGCGTAGTAAGCTGTCACCTTCTTGCCGTCCGCTGAAACTATTGTCAGGAGGGCGTCCAGTGTTCCCTCCCATTGCCCTCGCCATACGCCTTCCCACGGCTTTAGTTCCTCTGGGAGACGATGAACCGACCTGTACTCTGCCGGCAGAGAAGCAGCGGAAAGAGAATCTAAGGGATCGAATCCCTTCACCGTTTCCGCTTCATTGATAGGCCTAGTCTCATTTTGAGCAATGGACAGGGACCCGGACAGCAATACAAGGGCTGTGGCCAAAAGTAATTTTGGTATCGTCATTGAAATACTCCTCAGTGCAGGTACCAATGAAAGACATCCCCGCCTCGTCTCTCCTTCCAGCTCTTCGGCGCGGGGATGTCGTGTTCCTCACGGCTTATCACAACACCAAAATCGGATCCTAATGGTCTCCCCAAGGAGAGCCATTCCTTAAAATCAGTTTCAAAAGCGTCTGCCGCATAGGGATTGTTGAAGCTTGCCAATGAACCTGCGCGCCATACGGCCAAAGATTCTTTCGCTTCATCTTTAATAGTAAGCGCAAGGGAAGGAGATCCCCCGAACAGTCGGTCGTTGATGTCCGACGGCTCGAAGGGGTTAGGAGGAGCAAACACCTGAAACCTGGTTTCGGTTTTTGATAAAAACGCGCTAAGCGGTAAAGCTCGATACTCCTGTTGCTCCATCGGACCCTCTCCCACAGGGAATGGCCGCGAGGTCCAGTCTGAGGCGAGGACAGCCGTTAGTGATGGCGGCAAAGCTTGTTGTAAACCTGACGGGTCAGAACCAACGGAGCTAGAGGGAGTCATAGGTACGAAACGGCACAGGCGAGCCGTTATGGATCGAAGAGTTTGTCCGGACTTCTCCAGAACGTAGGCTTCTTCGGTCGGCCCTCGGCCACGAAGAGGAACCACAACCTTGCCGCCCTCGGCGAGCGCATCCCACACGAAATCCGGAATAAAATAGGTAGATGCAGTGAAAATGATCCGATCGAATTTCTGTTGGAAGACCGAGGTATTTCCATCTTGAATAAGGACTTCGGCGTTGTTGATTCCAACACGCGAGAGATTTTGCTGTGCCTGAAGCCCGAGGACTGGCTCAAGTTCGACACCTAAAGCGTGCCCATGTTCGCCAACAAGCCGAGATATAAGTGCCAACAACCACCCCGTACCGCAACCGATCTCAAGCACCGACTGACCGGGCCTGACATCCAGAAGCGACAAAAGGTGTAATATGAATGCAGGCTCAGAATTGGACGCGTGCAAAGTACTCCCGTCGTCGCGGACGTACATTAGCGGTCGGTTCGAATATATCTGCTCCAAAGAACCCTCTTCTTCGACGGTCCGTAGCCGCGGATCGTTGAGCAGCTTAAACCGATTGACAAACTCGTGTCGCGGAAGAGAAAAATAGGCATCCCTCAGTTCTGGCGAAATGACTGTAGGCGCTCCACGGATAGGCCTGTAATCCATGATGACCTTGAACAAATCTTCCTGAAGTTTCCTAAACTCTTTCATGCTTACTCCTTCCCAACGAAGGTTACTGTTGCAACAATTTCCTCGATGCCATCTATTCCCAAGAGATCTTCCACCTCACGGTCGTAATATCCGCCCCAAACCACACTTGAGAGGTTTACAGCGGTGGCAGCCACTAGAAGAGATTGGGTTGCTAGACCCATCTCTACCGCGGCGAAATGTCGGCCTCGAAGGCCATACTTTTTCGATACACGCTGCGGGTTGGACGTGTGGACAATCGCAATTCCGGCGCTGTTGGCAAGCGCTTCAGGGATATTGAAAATGTCGCGTAACGCCTCAACAGCCGGCGCCTCTGCAAGTTTCCTCAGTTTCTGCTCGTACCGCGAATAGTGACAAACCCCTGAGGCTACGCCGGTTGTGCGGAGAAGGATTGGGTAGCACTCTATGGAATAGAGGCCGCCGGCGGCGGGATAAGGCCTCTTAGGCAAGACAAACCCGGTCGCCTCACCGCTGGAACCACGATCACTTCCGTAGGCTAGATGGAGAAGCGTTGATAGGTCTTCAATGCTAACCGGTTCACCGGAGAATTTTCGGACGCTAGTCCTTTTCAAAAGGCAATCTGAAATTGCGGAGCTCGGAAGGGCAGCTGCTGTGAGCTCGACCTCGGGATAGCCAACGTACTTCTTGTAGGCACTGGCTATGTAATCTCTGCCTTCCTCGGAACTATTGTAAAAGCCGACGCGCGAGCGAAAGGCCTCGTCATGCCCTGGAACCAATTTGGTCGCGTCATGAAGTATCTCAAATAAGTCGCCTGGATGCGAAACCGTTGTCATCAGGGTTCCTCATGCGAATGGGTGGAGCATGGTGTTGATTGCAGAATCGGCGGGTAGACCTAGGTGAGGCGCAACTTGGAAAAGACGACGATGGTCGAGGGTATGGTTGCCGTAACCATGGGTTAGCGGCTGTAATCCTGGCGTCAGGCATCGAACGACGTGAAACCCAATCTCGGATACGTCGTCGGTTGTTAAATCTACTAAGTACGCATCGATATTTTGACTTGATAGGTAATTTAGATGCCGATCGTACGGTTGCGGAAATGTTTCTTTCTCTTCTTTTCGGGCGACGCTTGAGCCTCCTCCAAAGAAAAAATCAACCCCGTCAGCTGCTTCGGGTTGGGCATAAAAATCTCCATGATCGAGAAAGCTCTCAACCTCTTCGAGTTTGAGTGAATTACTGGTTCGTCCTCGTCTGCTAACCAGTAAGATGCATATCTGAAGCGCTTCGATGAGCGCCTTAGTTAGGGCTTTTCCTCGATCAATGTTGGAACTGGCACCGAGCGCGATACCGAAACGTTCCTCGTTAGCAAGTGACACCCTGGCCAGTATCGTATGTTCTGGAGCGTCAATTGAAAGATCGAAAAGTTCAGCTTTCAAAGGCCCGTCTCGAAATACCTTTAACAGCGATGGATCAAGCCCCTGAACACTGTCAGCATCACGTTCAATTCGGGGAGGGGGGCAGCGAAGCATCCATCGACTCATAAAGCAATCACGCTCAATGAGTTCAGAGAGAGCGGAGGCAACCGCATCATTGCGAGTGCGTCCTGCGGCTAATCCAGACGAGGTTGTTTGATGAAATTTGTCGCCTTTGCAGGCTAGAGGAACCGAAAGCCACACCAATGAAGCCGGAACAAACTTCGTTTTTCCGCTTCTCAGGTCCTTAGCTTCGCCCCAATGCATGGGCGCTCCAGGATCGAACTGATAACGCGGATGTTGCGTGACACCGTCGGTATACCCAATCCACCTAAGAGGACTGACAGCTGCATCACCCAACTCATTATATGAAGCTTGAAATATTTTGCTTTCATCGGCGTTTAATGCGCAATACCGTTCAACGCTCTCCCCGATCATGCGCCACATCGCATCCTCATAGGTGAGACCGCATCCAGCCGCATGATTTGCGCGCTCCGTGTACCTCAAGGGCGCTTGGTGTGTTCGATAGAAGTACGGAGCAGCTAGTCTCCCCGCGATGAAGAACACCTGCGGGAAACCCGGAGGTGTCTGATTTCTCGAAACCTCCGTGATAATTCCGCAGTATGGATCAACGAGTTTAGAGACTATTGAGGCAAGTTCAGACATTAGCCATACTCTCCGCCACTGGTGACGCCACAAGAGGGGCAACGTGGAATCTTCAGAACCTGATGCTCTTTGAAAGCGCTTTTCAGCACGTTTCCAACGTAGAAGCGGTTGTATGCAGCATCCTCGCGGCGGAAGACGAGGTGTGCGATCAGCGCAGCACCAAACGCAGTTGCTGCCTGCACCGCCGCCCGGCTCGGCCGGCTGCCCCAGCTTACATCTCCGAACAGAGATATTTTATCCGGATCACGGGACGCAGCGTTTATTCGATGGCGAACGCAATCTTCACACGCCGTAACATGTGGTTCGATTGCAGGACCGATGCGAAACTCGTTTCCTGAAGCAACAATAACGAGCCCGATCTTTCGGGCTTGTAGCAGTTTCCGGTTGAAGGTGAGCATCTCTTCTTGATTATTTGTAGCAGATCCAAACACCCAGACATCCGCAGTCTCTGACGCAACTACGTGTCCTCCGATATCTTCAAACTGCTGTTGTAGCGGGTCAACAATAAGGGGATCGCCGCTGAAACAGACCGATCTTTCTTCGGCAGCTTGAGTTCCAAAACCGATAGCGCCAAAGAGAGCGTCCTGCTCATTCGGTGTTGCGACCAAAACTCCTTCAGATCTAAGAAATTTGACTAAAACGCCATGCTCTTCGTCCAGCGTTTTGGGAAAGCAGACGCCGGTCTCGTTCAAACCGTCGCGAAGCATTGCCTGGAATTCGGAAGAGCCCTTAATCTCAAAAACCCGCTCCGGTGTTTTTACAAGAAGGCTATCTTTAGATTTCGCGACTGTAACGCTTGGGCTGAAATAATACCGCATGAGTTCCCCTTTCGTGAAGGGGCTATCACTAGACAGCCCCTCCCTATTTGAGTGTATTGGCGTGGCGCTGCCTCAGTCGCTAGAACACACACCAGTGTCGCAGGATGTACAACTCCCTGTGCAACCCGAGCATGTGCCGGTATCGCAACTGGTGCCGGTGCAAGAAGAGCTGCAGTTCGGATCGATGTCCGTCGAACCGCGATAGCTCCTTGCGTTACCGAATTTGTTCCCGTCCGCCAGTACGGTAACATCTTCGATCAAATGAGCGATGATTGACGGTGGAACGTGGCTTCTTACGGGGGTGTGCAGATTCGCTTGATTCATGACCATACTCCTTTAGGTTTATGATTCAGCATGCTGCGTCACCGAGAGTGTCACATCTAGAGCGTGTGTGAAGATAATTAGTTATCACAATATTTTGAAGCGCGCGGATAAAGTGGCGTCAAAATAACCTAAATTGCAGAAAATAAGTTCAAAAAAACGGACTCAAGGAGGAACGATGCCCTATAAGAAAATTTCATCGGTTGTATCTGGTATTGACATCCGACCCACTCAGTCCTCGGACATTATGCAACTTGCAGAATTGATGAACCTACCCAAATTTATCGAGGGGCGTCTAAATCAACCATTTCAGTCACCTGATTGGATTCGGCGATGGTTGGAGGGAGGTAACCGCAACATCGTCAGCGTGGTTGGGGTCAAGGACGGCAAAGTTGTCGGGCAAGGTGGTTTTGAATGCGGTTTTGGCCGACGGTCGCATTCTGCAGAGCTTGTAATCGGGGTTCATGATGACTTCCATGGTCAAGGAATAGGAACGCTGCTGGTTGATAATCTCCTCGACGCTGGAGTGAATTGGTACAATGTGCGGCGCTTTGAACTGACGGTGTTCAGCGACAATGAACCCGCGATCAAGCTCTATAAAAAATTCGGATTTGAAGTTGAGGGAATCCGCAAACGCTTTGCATTCAGGGCAGGCGAATTTGCGGATGTAGTCCATATGGTACGGTTTTCGGAACAGGATTCCGGCTAACTGGGGTATTGAGATGTCGCTGGCAGACCGAATTTATAACCCTTTCGAGAAGTTCATTAGGCCGCTGGACATACCTTTTCAGCCTCTGCCAACGGATAACCCATTTTTAGCCGTATTGCATTTCGCCAAACTGTTTCGTTCGACTCTAATTCTTATCGCCTTGTTGAACATCGCAGTAGAGGCGATCAACCTGTCCGTTATTTGGGGCATGTCGTTTATCGTTGATGGCGTGAGCAATGGCGAGCCGGCAATCTTTCTCGCTCAAAACTGGCCGATCCTCGCGGGTTTAGGCGTCCTCATTTTTCCAGTCATGCCGATATTTATCTTCATCGCATCCGCGCTCAGTTCCCAGTCAGTTGGAGTCTGCATGCCGGCAGCCGTGCAGTGGCAAGGACACAAAGCTGTCGAAAGGCAAGATCTTGCCTTTTTCCATGACGTGTTCGCCGGTCAGGTAGCGAACAGAATTAATCAGGTGGCATCTGCTGTTCAGCAGCAATTAGTCGTTGCTTTTCAGAGCATCCCACATTTTTTGATGCAGTTTGTTGGTTCGCTTGGACTGCTTATCGCACTTTCTTGGCAGCTAGCCGTTCCAGCTTTCATATGGATGGCAGCGAATGTTACGATCGCATTGATTGCCGTTCCCCATTTTTCCGAGCGATCCAGTCGCTCGGCCCAGGCCCGAAGCCTCGCTGTCGGCGCAATGACGGATCTGTACGCCAATATCCAGCTGGTGAAACTTTTTGCCGCGGAAGACAGCGAGGCCGGGGCGATACGGAATGTAATGACGAACGCAATTGAAACCCAGCAGAAAGAAAGGCGCATCTTCCTCACCACTGATAATGGAGTTGTGACGCTCAATGTGCTGCTCTGGTTCAGCGTCGTTCTTGTGGGGCTATGGGGGCTGGCTGAAGGTTTCGTAACTGCTGGAGAATTCGCAGGCGCTGTTTACATCGTACAACGCCTCTCCTCGAACGGTCGGGCATTTCTGCAAATTGGGCAGCAGATTTTTCAAGCTATCGGAACCATCCGGGATGCGATGCCCGTAATGACAACTAAGCCGATGATAAGCGATACAAAGTCGGCGGTGCCACTGAAGGTCACGAACGGCGCAATTCACTTCAGCAATGTCAATTTCCAATATCTGCTTGGCAAGGAGGTACTACGAGATGTGTCTTTTCTCGTTAAGCCGGGTGAAAAGGTAGGTATTGTGGGTGTATCCGGCGCGGGAAAGACGACATTGATCAATCTTCTCTTGCGCTTTTTCGATCCAGAGGCTGGAAGAATCGAGATAGATGGCCAGGATATCAGGTCCGTCACCCAAGCAAGCCTAAGGCAGAGTATCGGTGTGATCACACAAGATGTGATGCTTTTGCATCGTTCCGCGGGCGATAATATCCGCTATGGACGTCCCGATGCTTCAGATGAGGAACTGAGAAAGGCTGCCGCCCTCGCTCAAGCGGATGATTTCATTGCGGAGCTCAAAGATAACCAAGGCCGGATAGGATACGGTGCGTTTGTTGGCGATCGAGGAATAAAGTTGTCGGGGGGGCAGCGTCAGCGCGTGGCGATCGCTCGCGTATTCCTAAAGGATGCACCTATCCTCGTTTTGGATGAAGCAACGTCTGCGCTGGATAGCGCTTCCGAGGCCGCAATCCAAGAAAGATTGTATTCTTTGATGAAAGAAAAGACTGTGATTGCAATCGCTCACCGGCTTTCCACGATCGCAGAAATGGACCGTATTCTCGTCCTAGACAGGGGACGAATTGTGGAAGAGGGAACCGTCGCGGAATTAGTTAAGCGAGATGGGCTCTTTGCGCGCCTCTGGGCCCGCCAGACAGGCGGATATCTCGCTGACGCGGTGGAATGAGAGCGGCGGTGCAAAAGTCGCCACGGTAGCGGCGGAATAATCCAGCCGCGGGCGGAGTAAAATCCGGCCACCCATTTCTGCATTGAAGGCAGGAGGGACAGGAGATCTACACCGTGGGCTTTATTTGAGGGTTCGCCTTGCTGTTTCCTAAGGGATGACGCAGCGACAGGCAGCGAAGCATTTCAACATATCTCGCGACAGCGTCGCCAAGATGGTGGCCTATTCGACGCCTCCGGGCTATCAACGGCGGTCACCGATCCGGCGTCCGAAGCTGGATGCGTTTGTGTCGACGATCGAGCATTGCCTCGATGAAGACCTGAAGATGCCGCGCAAGCAGCGCCATACAGCCAGGCGGGTATTCGACCGCCTGCGCGACGAATGCGGGTTCACCGGCGGCTACACGACCATCAAGGATTATATAGGCCTAGTCGGCCCGAAGCTGCGATTTTGGCCATCTCAAAGAACGGACAGAGAACGCCTGATTTACAAGGTTTCTGAGTTGGCACCTTGACCTGCCAGAGCACGGTATACGGTCATTCTGGAAACGTTCAGATCGCGAGCAACCGCTGCTTTGGTTGCGCCCGCAGATATTCGTTTGCGGATTTCAACTTCGTCGACATTCTTTTTCCGCCCCTTGTACTTCCCCATGGCTTTTGCCGCGTCGATCCCGGCTCTTTGCCGGTCCTTGATGAACTTGAGCTCCATGTCGACGACCATGCCGAGGATGGTAATGACCATTCGCCCCATGCTTCCCGCCGTCGTCACGTCGGGATCAAGAACGCGCAGGGATGCGCCTTTTTCATCAAGCTCGTGAACAAGGTTGAGAACATCGCGCGTTGATCGCCCCAACCGATCCAGCCGCAGCACCACCAACTCGTCGCCTGCGTGTAGAAACTGCATGATGGTTTCCAGCTCGGAACGACCTTTTCGAGAAGCGCCTGATCCGGTTTCCGCCCGAATGATTTCGCAACCGGCAGCCTTCAAGCGCTCGTTTTGAATGTCGAGGTCCTGATCTGTGGTGCTGACGCGGGCGTATCCGATGCGAGCCATGGCAAATCTGTCACTTTAGGGTGGTTTCGATTGTGTAACGTCACTTCTACCGAAAATCCACCCTTTTGTTACATGTGGTATGCGTCACATTTGGTTGTTTCTTATAGGTGTACCCAAAAGCGACAATCGTATTCAACGCCGTCACAAAAGCTCCTCATATCTCAGCTGTCGGGAAGATACCTCAAGGTTCCAAAGATTCGGGGCTCCGCCAGCGGTGCGGCCGCGTATCCTTCCATAGGTCGCGATGCCGTTGAAGATTTGCGGAAGAGACGATGGTTGCAGGCTTACCATATAGGTCGATGGTTTTATGGTGCAGAAATGGATGGTTCCATCGGAATGGTACGTCACCCCAATAATACGTCGTCGGCGTTGTGCTCGAATCTTTGACAAGAATGATTTCACACAACGTTTCCCGAAACACGAACGCTCTTTTGTGTCGGAATCGCTTTCCTGTGACTTCGGCAAACCTTTTGTGCTGGTAGCTAATTGCCATGTCTACAGGAGCGAATTCAGCGCCTCGATAAACCAAGTCGATGTCGCCATGTTGCCAAGGTTGGCGACTGCCAAGAAGCTCCTCAGCCCATCCTCCGAAGACATCCCACGCCGTTGCTCGAACGACAGGCCCGTTGCGGAATAAACGATGAAGAGACCGACAACGAAGGCAAGAAAACCAAATTCGGTCAGGTTGAGATGAAAACTGTCCGTGAGCCTTGCAACGTCGGGCCTGCTTCTTTTGCGTGTTCGAGGGAAAGTTCAGGGGCTATGTTTCCGATCGTCGGAAGATCGGGGTCTTGCGATGGCGAAACGATAAGCCGGCTCAGTTCACCATTGCGTTTCAACAGGCGGTCAGCCGTGGAAATATCGACAAATGCTGCGCCGTCGGGGAGATCCGCTCGTGGCTTAAGGGAAAGGCCAGAGGTATCTTTCAATGTGGCAGCCGTTGCAGGCGAAACGATCATCTGTCCGGGCGTCTGGATGAATTCGACCAGCCCGGACGGATCAGATGGTGCAGGCACCATTCCGTCGGATGGCATGGTCAGGGGGTCGATGCCGATAAGCCTGATACGCGTCGTACCAAACCTGTAATCGCCCTCAATGATCGGAGAGACGTGCAAACCCGCCCTTCGAAGCCGGGCATATGTTTGCGAGGAAATTCTGCCGCCGTCCTTTGCCACCAGTTGATCCAGCTGGTTTTGCGCCAGGACCGAGGCCGCCCGGTCATAACTTGCTCTGGCTTCGGCATTGATTGCCTGGACCGCGCACCAGAGGCCGGTTGCAAGCGTGACGCCGACAATGAGGGTGAGAAGCTGAAGCGGTCGGTAGCGCCAGTGTGAGAGCAGCGCCCGGAAAGCGGTCCAGTTCATTGCGAAACCTTTCCACCACTCAGCGCGATACGCCGATCGAGTTTTACCGCCAACCGGCTGGAATGGGTCACCAGGAGGAGTGTGATCTGCGCGGACTTTGTCAGTCTCAACATGATATCGATGACGATATCAGCAGTCGCCTCGTCGAGATTACCTGTCGGCTCATCGGCAAGAATGAGGGGCGGTCTTGCCGCAAGCGTACCTCCGATCGCCACCCTTTGCTGCTGACCGCCGGAGAGCTGTTCGGGATAGCGTGCAAGCAGCTCTCCGATCCCCAGCGCCTCGACCAGGCTTTTTGCCCAGACCGGGTCGAAACGGCCCGCCAGCCGGGCGTGAAACGAGATATTGGATCCGACATCGAGGCTCGGAATGAGATTGAACTGCTGGAAGATTAAGCCCACCTCCCGGCGTCGGAAGCTCGCTCGACCGGCCTCGTCGAGATCGGTTATTTTCCGACCCCCCACCGTGATAATGCCACTGTCGGGCAAATCAAGGCCGCCGGCCAGATGCAAAAGCGTACTCTTTCCGCTGCCGGACTCCCCCGTCAGGGCAAGACTTTCGCCGGCTTCAAGTGAAAGGTCGACGCCGTTCAGGACCGGGATATTGGCTTCGGCTGTCTGGTAGGATTTCTTGATGCCGGAAAGTGAAAGGACCATGGCTCTTCGATCTCTGCTTCGTCCTATATGGACCGATATGCTGGCGGATCTCAACCGGTTTAGATACCGATATTCCGCGCGCTGCCTTAACGACCGCACCGTTTCTGGCTGTAAAGTCGCCCTCCCCTCTGGCGTCTCCCCCCTCCCGTTCCGAGCGTGAGATGGCACCCGACATAAAAAACACTCGCCGTAGCCTTCCGACAGTCATGGCGGCTCCAGGGGGCCGGATTGACCGACGAACTATGATCAACGTGACGGTTTGTGTCGCAGCCCCTTCGATCATTTCTGAGCCGGGCAAAAGTGAGCGGCGTGGCGCTGAAGGCTGCCGAGGCAAAATTTCCTCAAAACTTGGGAGTATCCATGTCAGTCACGGGCATCCGATCACTTTGGCTCATATGACAGGCGCATACAGGCTTCACCCTGTTGAAAAATTGTCCTATGCTGTGGAAACATGACAGGCGGTGTGCATCCGGACGGCGAGGGTCGCCAAGGCAGTGTCCGGCCACAAGCAACTTCTAAACTCGGCCGGACTCTCATTGGAGAGTCGTCATGTCGGAACAATCTTTTGCAACGCCGTCCTTGCCGTTCGTACGTGTAGAAACCTGCGACGGAATACACGCCGCTGTCGCCTTTGAGGTGATGCGTGATCACTATGGAGTTTATGCTGCGACAGCCGCGGCATGGTGCGCCATAGAAGCACGTGGCGACGGTAAGGATGACCATTATCGTTTCTGGCTTGGTCTTTTTTGCGATCTTCGCAAGGCGTCCCCGGTCTTCTCTCTTCAGTTGCCACCAGCCTTCAACATTCCAGGAATTTCTGAGCGCTCCGGAATTCCGTCCGCGGAGAACAGGTGTGACTGCCTCTCGGTGCTGCTCAAATCCCGGCATGTCGGAAACGCAATTATTCGCGAAATACGATCAATAATAAAAAACTAATATTGGATTTGGCGCGGCAGCGTAGCCAATGTCTGCCGGCAAATTGCGAAAAATCAATCCATTACGAGGGCGAACGATGAAACGTGGAATCCTGTTTGTTACATTTGTAGCAGCAACCGGCCTGGTCAGTTCTGCAGACGCAGAGCAGTTGATCGTCAACAGCTACGGTGGACCTTACGAAGATATCATCCGGGATCGGATCATCGAGCCCTTCGAAAATGAATTCGGCGTGAAGGTTATCTACGACGCGGTTGGATCCGCGTCGCAAGACTCTTGTCATCGAAGAAGAGCCAGCCAGCGGCCTCCAGCAGCCGACTGATTTTGATCCTCGCCGTCGCTTCCTTGCGTGGTACCATCGCCCATCCCCCGAGAAAATTCAGCCATCATTGCGCCTTCGGAATAAACCCCACAGTAAACCCGAACAATCGGCCAATCTTCGCTAAAGTTTCGAGCGTTGGGTTCGCCGTCCCGGCTTCGATCTCAGCAACTTGGCGCCTGGTGAGCGATAGCGTCTTGGCGAATTCGTCCTGCGTCAAACCAAGCCCTCTTCGGATTTCAACAACAGCCTCAGGTAACCTCAAGTCGCCAGTCCGAGCGCGTTCCGCCAGTGTTCGCCGGTTCTCAAGAATTTCCTCTTTCGTTGGCTTTTTCCATCGAGCCATTTAGCTGTCCTCCGGCATCACTGGCACGCCGCCAGAACGCTCTCCGCGATTTCAATGCAGCGTCCCATTGCACGCTCTAGAATTTCCGGAGACCCACCCATATCTTTCGCCATATCCGGTGTTTGCCGGAGGTATTCGGCAAACACGGAAAGCTCAGCTGCGAGCGCATTCTGCTCATCTGGATCAGGGATCAGTTCAGCGCAAATGCGTTTCCAATCGGCAAGGTGATCGCGACCACCGTCCCGCATCATGGCCCAGCGGGTGGAACGAACGATCCCCTCTTTGGCAAGCCGCATTGGCGCGAAATCAAAGAGCGGAGACAGGCGGATCGTGCCGTCCTGGTGCTTACTCAGTGCAGAATTTCGGCCATGATTATCGGGATTGCCGAGCGCCAAATTGGCGATGTCCCGCTTCAGGTATTCGACAATGTCCGCGAAAGGATTGGCAGAATATTGGCGCAAAACGTCGATGTAGGCCTCGTGCGAGCCGACATGACCAAAATCAGCAATGCCGATCGCGGATACCAGGCTTTCTTGGCCCAGCCTAACGGTTCCGCCACCTTCTTTTTTCTTCCGGTCGAACCGAGGAATGATCAGGACACTTTCGGCGTAGGTCGAAGGTTCGTCCACATTCAGGCCGATCTCTTGAGCGATCCGCGAATAGAGAGCTTCGCCTTCGAGTATAAGGCGGTCCACGGGCTCGTTGCTGCGGACCAGCTTGACAATGACGTGGCGCACGGCCTCATCATCAGTCACGAAGCTGTCGGGATAATAGAGACCGTCATTCGCTTGGGTCATGGAGACCTTAGGCCATTCGCCTTGCAGGCCGCTTGAGCCAGAGGCGAGCATTCCGAAGCGATCTGCGACTTCCATGAAGCGATCCGAGCGCTCAAGGATTTCCGCTTCTGTAACCCCTTGGCGCTCAACACCGCGCAGCCGTTCCGTCTCGGCCTCCGCCGCTTCTTTGATCCGGATATTGCCTATGCCGCCCGTCGCCGATCGCAGAAGCAGCGGGAGATCAGAAGCACGCAAGCTTTCAGCAAGACTGAGATGCACGGCAAGCTTTCGCCTTGCATGCCCCTGGGGCATGAGATCCAAGAGGAAGGGCGGCCAGCTGCGGCTATATCGATTTTCGAGATCAACGGGATATCGGACAGATAACGCGCGATGGTCGCGAACCGTTTTTCCACCCGCGAACTCCGCAGATGCAACTGTGACGAAATAGTCGAGATCGTAATCGACGATGGACGCGCCCTGGTAGCCAGCCGCGTCGTCCTTAAGTTCCAGCGTCGCGGCGTGGTGCCACTGGCCATAAAAATGGGTTTGGAGGGTTAGGCGCATTAATTGACCCTTTCAATGGTTCAAATAATGCATATTTTTAATTTATTCAACCCATCAAAGTGGGTTAGATAACTGACATTAGAACTCCCCAGCTACCGACGCGGTCATTAACGCTCCTGAGCTGGCTGACCATCTTCCGGCCACGCAACGCATTGCCGCAAGCGAACAGCATGAGGGACAAGCTCAGCACAGGTGTTAGCCATTCATTGGTTAAAGAGGATAACGCCGCGGGCGCGGTCGAGTACACGCCGGTGGCGCTCTGCTACGATGTTCTGGCTTGCCTGCATGCGGACAACCTGCTGCAGCACCTTCAACTGTTCCCGCATTACCTCGAACGCACGGCGCTGAGCAGGCGGCACGCGATTGATAACATCCAGCTCTCCACGCAGGATGGCATTGCGGCCGAAGCGCTCGTCGAGGGCGCGGCTGACGGTTGCAAACTCCTTACTAATGGCGGGATCGAGTGAGCCGGCAGCGACGTCGAGCCTGCCGTTCTTTTTCTTCATCGCCACTGAGAGTTCTCTCAGTGCATCTTCGGCGGACGGCGACAGTCCCGGGATGGCGATTCTCATGCGCCGGCGCTCCTCATTGATCGCCTCCCTCTCTGCATCAAATGCGGCCCTAAATGAGGTGGCCAATGACCGGACACGGCTTGCCGCCTCCGGGACGGCACGGAAAGCCTCCCGCCGCTCCAGGCCGACAGCGAGCAATTTGTCCATGATACGGCCGGAGCCTCGCAACGCGCCGTAGGCAGCGGGATCATTGCTGATGGCCGCGGCGATCCGCTCACCGGCAAAGCCCTTCAGGATCAGATCTTCGATCTTTCCGACAGCACCTGCCGGATCGCGCCAGATACGCGCTGCCGCGTTCACAAGGGCGGCGCGATTCTGACTGTAGTGAGGAACAGCTCGCGCCCTCTCCCGCGCCTCATGGTCGATCGGGGTTTCAAACTCTGTTACAGCTGCAAGCATTGGCAACACCGGCACCGTCTCTTTCCCAGGCACGACGCTGGCGCCGGTAACGATCCTGGAGCGATCTTTCCTTTCGGCAAGATGCTGTTCTTCGGCAAAGCGGCGTATGGCAGCAAAAAGACGATTGAGCTTATCGCGCCGGTCGAGGTCAAGGTCGTCCGGCATGCGCTCGATCATGTTGCGCTGAGCAACAGTGTCTGCCTTGTCGGTGAAGGCGGACCAGCCGAAGCGAGCGTTGAGAGCGTCGTTGACCGCCCTCACCTCCCGAAGCAGAAGGCGATCCTCCGCCGCGTAAGCGAAGGCCGTCTTGTATGCATCCTTGCCACCGCGCTCGCGTACGGCTTCGATTTCGGCAAGGCGCGCCATAGCCCGTTTGGAAAGCGCCGGGATCGACAACGACATATGCGCGCGCCGTTGCTCCTCGCGCATGCCGAAGTGTTCGACCTGGCGGCGGAACTCTGTGGCATGGGCACGTGCCAGCGGCAGCAACTCGGACAACGCCGACACCGCCGCAACGCGCTCGGAGCGGGCCGCGCGGCCATCGACAAGAAGATCCGATCCATGCAGACGGCCGAGGCGCTGCGGCGAGGCCTCAAGGTCGCCGGCAAGCTCGCGGGGCGCAATCCGCGCGTCGGAGGCAAGCGTGTTCAGTCTGGCAAGCGCGCCTTCGGGATCGCGATAGATCTTTTGCAAGACTGGGCGAAGAATGGCGTCGCGTTCCTTCCAGTGATCCGAGCGAAGCTGCGCGCGGCGGGCATCCTCGCCGACACGACGGAAAAACAATGTTGTCGGCGGAATGAGATATTGTCGATCCGTCGGAATTTTTGCCGTCCGGGTTTCGGCTCGTTCCTCACTATAGGAAACACGCTTCTCGCTTTCGATCGCGAAGCCGAGCGCCACGCTCGCCCGCTCCCAAAGCTTCGCCACTTGCTCGCGCTTCTGCGCCAGCCACGCCAGCTGCCGCCCCGCCCCGTCCTCCATCCAGGCTGCGACACCGGAGAGCGTATCGATACCGCGACGCTTGGCGAAATCCCGAGCGTGCGCCTGGTAGCCAGCCTCGCTCTCGAAATCGAGCGACGTCGTCTTGGCGCCGGAGCGGCCAAGACGCTCCACCAACTGCTTGAACAGTTCCGGCCGATCGTTCTTCTCCTCGATGCGCTGCCGGCGAACCTCTGCCGTTTCGATCTGCTTGGTAGTCCAGACGTTTCGATCGACCGTCCGTTCCTCGAACCTCTTCTCTCCGGTTTTCTCGTCGATGACGGATACCGTCACCGTCACCCGTTCGACGCCGTCCTTGCGCAGCGTTACCGTATCTCCTTCCGACACGCCGCCCTCCTCCAGGGCCTTTGGCAGGCTCACGCCCCAAAGCCGATGCACGGTTCCGTCGTCCGTTTTCACATCGGCATAGGGGCTTTGATCGGCATACTCTTCCTGCGGCCGGAACTTCGCATTGCCGGTTCCGACCAGCTCGCCCGTGACGCCGGCGGCGTGATCAACCAGGGATCTTTTCCCCCATTCCGGCTTCGGCACAAAGTCCTCGCGAGCGGCATAAAGATCGGCCCGGTCGCGATGCCGGGTCATCGACACGTATGTCAGATGCTGATCCATCATGCTGGTTGCAAGCACGAATGTCCTGTCGACGGTCGCACCTTGGGACTTGTGAATGGTCGCAGCATAGCCGTGATCGACATTGCGATAGCTGTCTTCGCTGATGATGACATCCCGGCCATTATCGAGACGGACCGATAGTAGCGGGCCGCCGTGCGTGTCGCCGGTGGAGACGACCGTGCCGAGCATGCCGTTCTTGACATATTGGGGTCCAAGCTTTCGCGCACGCGGCTCGAGGAACCGGGCGTTTTCGAGGAAGATGATCCGGTCGCCGACGGCGAACTCCCGCACGCCTCGCTCCGTGTAAAATTCACGAGAAACGGTCAGGGCGCCTTCATCTTTCATGACGTTGCGCAGCGCTTCATTGAGCCGCCTCACGTCGTCATTGGTATGGGCGAGAACGAGCAGTTCGTCACCACGCAAGCGGGCCGGCTGTTCTTTATCGGCATGTTGCTGGATGAGCTCGCGGCGAGCGCTCGTCCAGTCAGCAACGATGCGCTCCACAGCTTCAGCCAGGCTCTCCGCCTCGACAATATGCCCCCGCTGCGCATAGGCATCCAGCCCCTCCTCAACCTTGCCGCAGGCGAAAAGACGGGAGGCCTCTCGCGCCCACTCTTCACGCTGGCGCCGCACACCGGCAAGTTCGGCAGAACCAATCCGTTCGGAAATCGCCCGAAAGGCTGCGCCGGCCTGGATCGGTTGAAGCTGCATTGCATCGCCCACCAGAACCACCTTGGCTCCAGCCTCCTCGGCGCGCTTGAGCACACGCGCCATCTGCTGCGACGAGACCATGCCAGCTTCATCGATGACAAAGATGTCCCGCCGGTCGAGGAGATCGCGTCCGTTCTCCCAGGCTAGTTCCCATGAGGCGAGCGTGCGCGATCTGATGCCGGAACTATCCTCAAGCCCTTCGGCCGCCTTGCCAGCAAGCGCCGCCCCGAAGACGCGGTAGTTGCCGCTCTCCCAGGCGATGCGCGCCGCGGCAAGCAGCGTCGATTTTCCCGCACCGGCATGCCCGACCACAGCGGCGATGCCAGTGTCGCCGGCGACATGATGGACAGCCTCCACCTGTTCGCGATCAAGCGTGAACGGATTTTCCGGATTGGCGGTTTCTATGGTTCTGACAGCCGCCGCAATCTTCGCCGCGGCGACGCCGAAGCCCTTGCGCCGGGCCAGAACTTCCGCCGACTGCGCCATGTCATATTCGGTGCGCAGGATATCGCGTGTGGTGAAGACCGCAGGTTCGGCCACCTTGCCGGTCTGCAGGTTAGCCTGTTGCGGCTTCAACAGCACGAGGTCATTGGAGGCCATCAGCTTGGCGCGTATATTGGCGAAATCAGCGGGATCGTCGACATAGCGGTGCAGTGCCTTGGCGATGTCACGTTCGTCGAAGGTGGAGCGCTCGTTGCCGAGTTGTTTCAGGAGTAGGTACGGATCGGCCAGGAGCCGGTCGGCCATCTCCTGCCGGCGCGCGAGATCGGCCGGCGCGAAATACATCGCGACACCCTTGCGGGCGAGCGCTGCCTTTTCCGGCCCAAGATGTTTCTGGGCAATCCCGTCGAGCCCCTGTTCGGCATAGGAACGCCCGTCGAGGCGGATCTCATGGCCGGCAAGCGCCAGATGCCGATTGGCCGTATCCGCCCAGGCGATCTTCCATGCCTTCATGGTTTCCTTGTCGCCGGCCCAGAGCCTGTAGACGATCTTGCCCTTCGGTCGGTCCGGCGTGACGACCCGCAACGGCTTGCCGTCGGCGCCAAGCACCGGCACTTTCTTCGGCCCGAAACCCTGTTCCGTCAGAGGTCGAAGCGCGGTCATCAGGTGGATGTGTGGATTGCCTTGCCTGTCATGATAAACCCAGTCGGCGATCATGCCCTTGGACGTCAGGTTGTCCCGGACGAACTCGCGCACAAGGGCGATGTTCTCTGATCGCGTCAACTCTTCCGGAAGCGCGATGATCAACTCGCGGGCAAGCTGCGCGTCGGCACGAGTTTCGAATGCGTCCACTGCATTCCAAAGCGCCTCGCTGGCCGCAACGACGCTCTTCCCATCGATGGCCGCGCGCAGCCAGGCCGGCACCTGGTCCGGCAGCGCCAACTCCTCGTGTTTCAGTTCGGCGCCGCCGCCACGGTAACTGAAGGAGGTTCCGGCCTGTTCGTCCATCATCCGCGCCCGATGACGATAGGCGGCCGCCGAAACGATACTGCGTCCCGCTCCCCTGCTGATCACCTGCGCTCTGACGAACATGATCGCCACTAACGTCTCCAGTCCTTCCAGGCACGTCGCGTCAGCGACGTATATTGCGCCCTCAAATCAATCGGCCTGACAAGACCGATGCTGCTTTTCCGGAAGACGGCCCTGCTGGGATTTCCAATATCGACGTTTGGGGGCTTGTGTACGGTAGCGTGTTTGACTAATATTTTCTAGTCAGTTAAATGACGGAATAGAAATTTCCCAAGAAGTTGAGAGGACTTGATTATGGCCACCAAGCCTGCGCTCATGGAGATTGATGCTCAAATCGAGAAGCTTCGCGAACGACGGAAAACTTTAATAGTAAAATCAGCTGATCGTTTCGCGCGTGCGGCGACGAAGTCGGGATTGGCGGAGATGGAGATCGCTGACGAGGAGGTGGATCGCATCTTCGACGAGATCGCTGCGCGATTTCGCAACGGCGAGAAGAAGCAAGCCGCTGGCTCACCTGCTTCGCCGCGTGGACAGGCAAATGGAGCGACTGGTTCGGAAACGGAGGTTCCTCATGACTTCTGACCGAAAGAAGGGAGCGAGAGAAAAGTTCTTGCTCGGTGACATTGTCGTTCGCGCGGGCCTGTCGGACGCCGATCGGGCTTTCCTGCTTGGCGGACTTCTCGAAATGACGCGGGTCGTGCCGGGGACACCTGAACATCGGCGTATTCGCGATATCGGGGAGCTCGCCTTCAGGGCCGCGGCATCCAGCGGCAGGTTAGAACGCTTTGCGAAGGCGTCGGAATGAAGGGAAGGGCCAAACCTCATCCAAGCGTGTTGCTTATCATCGTTCCCATCGTCGTCACCGGTTTTACCTTTTACGCCGCCCACTGGCGCTGGCCTGAATTGGCGACCGGCATCACCGGCAAGACGCAATACTGGCTCCTTCGGGCGCCACCGTTACCGGTCCTTTTGTTCGGGCCGCTGGCTGGATTGCTGGCGGTCTGGGCGCTGCCCCTCCATCGGCGAAGGCCCGTGGCATTGGCAAGCTTTCTATGCTTTCTCCTGATGGCCGGCTTTTACGGGATGCGCGAGTTCGGGCGGCTTCAGCCGCTCGTAGAGAGCGGTGTGCTGACCTGGGATCAGGCGCTATCATTCGTCGACATGATTGCGGTCGTTGGCGCAGCGATGGGATTCATGGCGGCCGCGGTCGCGGCGCGCATCTCCAGCGTCGTGCCCGAACAGGTGACGCGCGCCAGGTGCGGAACATTCGGAGATGCAGACTGGCTGCCGATGTCGGCGGCGGCACGGCTGTTTCCCGATGATGGCGAAATCGTCATCGGTGAGCGCTACAGGGTCGACAAGGAACTCATCCATGAGCTGCCGTTCGATCCGAACGATCCGGCCACCTGGGGACGTGGTGGCAAAGCCCCGCTGCTGACCTACGCCCAGGATTTCGATTCGACCCACATGCTTTTCTTCGCAGGCTCTGGTGGCTTCAAGACCACCAGCAACGTCGTGCCGACGGCGCTCAGATATACGGGTCCGCTCATTTGCCTGGATCCGTCCACCGAGGTGGCCCCGATGGTCGTTGACCACCGAAGAGATAAACTCGACCGAGAGGTCGTTGTGCTCGATCCGGCAAATCCGGTCATGGGATTTAACGTGCTTGACGGCATCGAGCACTCGCTAAAAAAGGAAGAGGACATTGTCGGCATCGCGCACATGTTGCTCTCGGAAAGCGTGCGCTTCGAATCGTCGACTGGCTCTTACTTCCAATCGCAGGCGCACAATCTGCTGACCGGTCTTCTGGCGCATGTGATGCTGTCACCGGAATATGCAGGACGGCGAAACCTGCGCAGCCTGCGCCAGATCGTCTCCGAGCCGGAAACCTCCGTGCTCGCCATGCTGCGCGACGTACAGGAACACTCCGCGTCCGCCTTCATCCGCGAAACGCTCGGCGTCTTTGTTAACATGACCGAGCAAACGTTCTCAGGCGTCTATTCGACGGCATCGAAGGATACGCAATGGCTGTCGCTCGATAATTACGCGGCACTCGTTTGCGGCAACACGTTCAAATCGAGCGAGATCGCTGGCGGAAAGAAAGACGTATTTCTCAACATTCCGGCATCGATCCTGCGGTCCTATCCCGGTATCGGTCGGGTGATCATCGGCTCGCTGATCAACGCGATGAACGAAGCGGATGGTGCGTTCACGAGGCGAGCGTTGTTCATTTTGGACGAAGTCGATCTGCTTGGCTACATGCGCGTGCTTGAAGAGGCGCGCGATCGCGGTCGCAAGTATGGCGTTAGCATGATGCTGATGTACCAGTCCGTCGGGCAACTGGAACGGCACTTCGGAAAAGACGGTGCGGTGTCGTGGATCGACGGCTGCGCTTTCGCGAGTTACGCCGCGATCAAGGCACTGGATACCGCCCGCAACGTCTCTGCCCAATGTGGAGAAATGACTGTCGAAGTCAAAGGCAGTTCTCGCAATCTCGGCTGGGGTGCGAAAAACAGCGCATCGCTCAAATCAGAAAACATCAATTTCCAGCGCCGCCCGTTGATAATGCCGCACGAAATCACCCAATCGATGCGCAAGGACGAGCAGATCATTATCGTCCAGGGCCATAGTCCGATCCGCTGCGGGCGGGCGATCTATTTCAGGCGGAAGGACATGGATATACAGGCCAGGCCCAACAGGTTCGCCAAGCTGCGACCTTGACGGCTCAGGCGTTTTCTTGCGGACCGTATTCGGCTTCTATTGGCCATTTCGTTGCCTTCATCAGCGCCATTCCTGCGTCGATCATCTTTCGCTCTTTGATCAGGTCGTTGTATCTCATTGAAGGATGAGCATGGACACCGCAGCATTGACGATGTGCTCACTAAACCCGCCCTAAAGCCTCTCCAGCGTAGATGACAGCTGCTCCTGTATCGTAGTCGTCGCGGTCGCCACCTCCTCAATGGATGCCATTTGATCCTCCTTTTTGGAAAACATGCGATGCCTGAACATGGACCGACTGACGATTGGAAGCGAAGACAGCTCGCCATCTGATTTACCGGCTGTGCTCACCTCAACGATCGCGCCCGGGCGTATCGTTCAGACCGGGAAGCTTGATCCCGTGAGGATGATCGGACACTGCCGAAACCGCAACAGGCATCCATCACAGAAATGAATCGGAAGCGACCTTTCGATTCATAAGTCTCGTTGGACCAGATCGCGAGCATCGCCGATCATGCGGGGATGGGAACACACCACTACCAGCTTTATTGCCAGAGGATCGACGCCAACAGGAACATGGCCCGATATTACGCGCTTGCGATCCGGCCAACCCTTTTTGGCGAAATAGCCGTCGTGCGAAGCTGGGGACGGATCGGCAAGGCTGGCGGGGAGATGACCGAGGTGTTCGGCAATGAGAATGATGCGATATCGCGCTTTCTCGAACTGGTACTGCAGAAGCGCAAAAGGGGCTATCAACCGGCAAGAAACTGTGGAAACCCCTGCAGGAGCGCCACTCTAAGGACATCGCCGCATGACAACGTAACGATCGCCTGAAAGGGTTTTCCCGTCTTTAACGAGGAAACCGTCATGACCACAACCAATGAAATCGCCGAAAAGATCGCATCCGAACAGAACCTGACCAAAGCCCAGGCGAAATCGATCGTCGAAACCGTCTTCGCGTCGATCACGACGGCAGCCACGTCCGGAGCGGAAACATCTATCCCCGGATTCGGCAAGTTCAAGATCAAGGATACCCCGGAGCGTGAGGCTCGCAATCCGGCAACCGGCGCCACCATCAAGGTTGCCGCTGCGAAGAAGCTTACGTTCCAGCCCGCCAAAGCACTGAAAGATGTGCTGAACAAGTGAGCCGCACCGCGGCAAGCGAGGTTGTCAGGGGGAGCCGCCAAAGCGGCTCCCGGCGGCGGAGTATCATTGGCGCTGCTTGCCTTGACGCTTAAAGCTGATCTCGATCTCGATGGCAATCGGACGATGGTGGCAGCATTGCGGGTGTATGCCGCCCTCAGAAGGGCGGCACGGCGTCAACGGAACCGTCCTGCTCGGCCATGATAACGGCCAGTTCCGCCAGCGCCAGTTCCAGCTCCGCTGCGAACTGGCGACGCTCGTCCGGGTGGCAATGGTTCATCTCGGCGCGCAGTTCTTCGATATGTTGTTCCAGTAGCATCGTCATCTCCTTGACGTTTGAGAAAGATGTCGCCGCCGGGCGTGAGGAAATGACGGGGTCAGGGATCGCGTCGGCGACCGCCAGAGGCGGCGAGCGGGGTGCCGGGTTTGTTGGAGCGCAGGGAACCGGAGCGGAAGCAAAATCGGGGGGCCACGCGAAGTCCTTGAGGCCGGCATTTGCTCACGGCACGATTGGTCACTCTGAGCAGCCCCACCTTTCCGCATCGCGGCCGGAAGGAGGAAGCGGGCTCGATGCCCGGTTCCTCCCTGATTTGAGCAAGGGAAAAGCCCCGCCGCTTCCGGCAGGGCTTCGTCTTTGATCAGGCGTCGCGCTTCGGGCGGTTCCAGACCAACGTGTAGTCGCCTTCCTTCTCGGTCGGCCAAAGTGCCGCGTTGATCGGGGCTGGAAAGCTCGGATCGTCGAGCTTTACCGAGATGTAGGGCTCTCCGTCGCCGGAAACCTGGCTCCAGGCCGCGCCGACTTCGGCCGCTCCGGACATGATCCGGAAGTCGGGAGCGTCGCGGGATGTGCGTTCGATCGGGTTCAGGCGGGCCTTCATGGAGACCGTCAGAGTGTGTACGTGGCCGAGGATGGTGTTGCCGTTGGTGGTGAATTCGCCGATGACTGCCATTGTCGTGATCCTTTCGGTTTGATCGGGCCGCGACCATCGCGTCCTCGATGACTGTCGATTTGATCGGGGACGATCGGACCGCATCCCCAGGGACCGGAATGCAATGGAGGGCGGCGGGAGACGGCTTTCTTGGACCGCGAGGAATGCGAACGCCGTTCGCAGGGGAAGAAAGTTGGCGATGCCGTTGCGGGTGAACGATCGAGGCGGAGCCGCTCTTCGATCAGACATGTCAAATCGAGGCCGCGTTGGCCGTGCCCACTTGCTATGCCCGAATGGATGGCAACAATGGCCAGATCGATCGTTTGGGAGTTTGCCGGGCCAATGCGACAAGTCCGAGGAGCGTTGCCGAACTTTCCGTCTCGATGGCGGCTCCGGTTTTCGATCGGGCACATGTCGCCCATGCTTGCTCGTATCCGCAAGAATGACCTGTTGCTGATGCAGGACGCATTAGGGCCAGTCGCAGCAAAACTGGCTCGCGCCCGCACGGAACAAGATCGCCTTCGCTTTCCTCCCGAACGGTCAATCCGCGCTGCCCGGATTCAGATTTTGGGAGCAGCACCAAAGGACGCTCTAAAAAGAGAGGAGCGCTATTACACTGCCTCCCTCGTCGCGCAGGCATCCGCCCTTGGCTGAAGACCGTGGAGATAATTGACCGCCCGCTGCGCATGCGCGGCCGCCTGGAAAATTGCCCGTTTGTCGTTGGCCAGCACCGAGAGCCATGACTGCAGATAGGACGCGTGATCCGGCCGCGACTCAAGTTCCGGCGCGATACCAAGGTCAGCGCAGAGGAAGCAACTGCCAAGTTCGGCAATGAGTTCTTCCCGCGCCCGCTCCGTCCGGTCCTTGGCATAGCGCGACAGGTCACGTCCCACGCAATGTTCTGCCGCCGTCCAGTGGGTCGCCTCATGGCTGAGGACTGCCGCGTACCCGGCGGCATCGCGGAAGGCTTCGAACGGCGGCATCTGGATATAGTCCATGGCCGGAGAATAGTATGCCTGGTTGCCGCCGTGCCGAATGACTGCGCCGGTATTGCGGAAGAACTCGTCGGCGTGACCGATGCGCTCGATCGGGCTCAGGAACGGTTCGGGTGCGCCATGATAGTGGTCAGGCAGGCCGTCGATCTGCGCCACGTTGAACACCGTGTACGATTTAAGGAACGGAATATCGCGCTCCACCTCGCCGCCGTTGCTGTCGGTCTCCGACTTGGTGAAGCGGCTTGCATAGATGACCGTCGTTCCGGTCTCGCCCTTGCGAACAGCTCCATCCAGCTGCAAGGCCTGTTTGAACGTCATCCATGTCGGCGAGACATAGCCCCTCGCTGTGCTCTCCGACCACAACAGCAGCACGTTGAGACCGCTATAGGCTTCGCCGTTGTGGCGGAGCGGCCGGGTGATCCATCCGGTCGTGTTTGCGGCCGACCAGGGCTTCATCCAGGGACGGACGCCTTTTGCCAGATCCGCAACGATCCTGTCGGTGATCCCCGCATAGAGATCGGCGCGCTCGCCCTGCCCTTTTCTTTTCATATCCTTCAACCTCCGTTTTCGGAGGTCGCGACCATCGCGACCCCGTCACGTCGGTCAAAAGCGGGGGAGATCAGGGATGAGCGCACGCGGAACGCGCCGTAACAACGTGAAGGAGGGCGAAGCCCTTGCGCGAGACCCTCGGCCCGGCAGACCGAAGGCGGGACGGGGTAGCAATGGACAGATTACCGATCTTCATCCGCAGCCAATGCAGGGGCTTCGCCAGCAAGACCACTTTCTGCCGCACGGCAGCCGACGGAATCTTAGCAACGGCGCGGTTGAGGTTGGGACCTTCTGTCGACGCATTGAAGTCGCGTCCCGTCGTTGATCCGAGGCGGTGGCCGGCACAGGCCCTCGTGACTTCGAGCTGACGAGAACAGGGCACCTTCGTCTACGTGAACAAAGGCGGGGCAGGAGCCCCGCCGTGATGGATGTTATTCGAAGGCTGACAGCTGGACTGCTGCCACCTTGCGGTCGAGCGTCTGGCCGGGATTTTCGACCGGCCGGTCGAAGGGCTTCCATGTTTCGCCGACCACCTGCTCATAGGCTGCGACAGCGCCGACGGCCGCCATTCTGAGCGCATGTGCCTGGATGCCCATGTCGGCTGCGAATTCGCGCTTGCGCTGGGCGACGCTGTCATAGCCGGCCGGACCGTCGAGATCCTCGTCGCGGGCATCCGCAGCGCTCTTGGCGGTGGCGTCCCGCGCCTCGGTGACGGCGCGGGAGTAGAACTGGCCGGCGCCATGGGCCGATCCGACATAGGCCCCGACGATGCGCTGCAGATGGATCTGCATCGCCCGGTCGCCAAGGCCATCGGAAAGTGCGGTGGCGGTTTCGACGATCAGGCGCTCGTGCATGTCACGGATGCCGTCGCCGTCGACAATGGCGGTCCCGAAGCTTTCGGCGATCCGAAGCGCCTGTGTTTCATCGGGGCATGAAAGGCGGACCATTTCGAGGGTGGCGCCTCTGCGCAGCGGCACGACGCGGGCGGATTGGCGGATTGATTGACGGAATTGGGTTGCTGACTTTGCCATGGTGGTCTCCATTGCTTCGCCGAAGTGTCGGCCCCCTAGCCGTTCTGTCCTTCGGTGCGGTCGAAAGGAACAGGCGCAATCCGGGCGGATCATGGCCCGGGCAGGCCAGATCGAGCGAAGCAGGCAGGCGGTCAAGCAGGGGTGACAAGCCCTTGCGAAGCCCCGCGTGCCTGCTTTGTCGAGAGCGGCATGACCGGCCGCCCCGCGGCGCGACAGCGGCCTTGAACCGAACGGGCGCCGGTTCAGACGCCACGAAACCGAAGGACAGAACGGCCAGAGGCAAACCTCGGATGCCGAAGCTGAGAGGAAACCACGCCAGACCCGCGCCAGGCCGCGCCGATCCAACGTCCAAGCCGCAGCTTGCCCAGTCGTCACAACCGCCGACGTCACTATCGGCTCGTGGTCCCGTTTGGCCTGAGCCACCCGGCAGATGTGCACGGGCACGCAATGATGCGATTGCATCCTCCTGTCGCGCGAGCTTTCACGAAAGTCCATCGACGGAGGGATTATGCCGCAGAAACGCGATAATCGTCCCCAGTGCTCGACCAGATATGTTCCAGCTTCTCGTCGTGCGTCATCGCTCGGGAGGGCCTGGATTCGCGTTCAATGATAGCGCTTCGCATGCGTTCGGGCGAGCTCTTGTCGGCTAGGTCGCAATAACCGCGGAGATGCCGGAGGCACCCGTCGACCGACAGAGAGAAGAGGATGCTGGTGACCAAACCGGTCGGGAATTCGCGCATAGCGAATATCCCGGCCTTGATCGAGAGCAGCGGCAGTATCTCAAACGTGTAGTCGTGGGATGCATCGGCGATCATGAACCATTCGCCGCTGTAGAGCGCGCTGTCGTCCCACTCCCATACATGCTCAGCCTCGTTCGGTAATGATCGCGCTGATGTGGCACCCATGGCTGCACGCCAACTCTACTGTTTTCCCAAAAAAATGCTGCGGGGGGCCCTCGAGGGACGCCAAGCGGTGCGGCTCCCGGGATAGCGAAAAATCACTGAAAATTCCTACTCTTCACCTTCAGCGTATCGATATGGAGATCGGGTGTGAACATGTCCCGCGGGACAACAGGCTTTTGTCGATCACGCGAATCCGGCCCGCCGCCGCCGTGGGCAAACTCGTCGCCCCGCCCGGTCGGCAGCCTGAATTCGACATCCCGATCGGCCAGGCCAACGAGATCGCCTGAAAGATCGAATAGTTGCTGCGCGACGAGGTGCACGACCTCCCCTTCCCGCTGAATCCGCCCATTGATTGCCATCATCGAGGATCCGAGCACCACGCTCCTGCGCTTCTCGAACAGTGACGGCCAGACGACGATGTTGGCAGGGCCTGTTTCGTCCTCGATGGTGATGAACATGACACCCTTGGCCGACCCGGGCTTCTGGCGCACCAGCACCAGACCTGCAGTATAAACCCATCGCCCATCCCGAGCATTCATCGCCTCCGCACAGGGGATGATATTGCGTGCCGACAGGTCCCTGCGCAGGAACGCAACCGGATGCTGCCGCAGCGTCAAGCCCGTATGGCTGTAATCCTCGATGACGTTGTGCCCGTCCGTCATCTGCCGAAGGGCGACCTCCGGCTCCTGCTGCTCAGCAATTGCCGCCATCTCGCGCTCAGTCGCCGCGGCAAACAACGGCAAGGGTTCATCGCGCAGCGCCTTGATGGCCCAGAGCGCGTCGCGCCGTTCGAGTTTGAGCGATGGCAGAAAGGCATCGGCCGCTGCCAGCTGGACAAGGGCCTCCGTCGGCACGCTGGACCGGCGCCACATGTCATCGACGGATAAGAAAGGACTATTCATCCGTGCCGTCACGATCCGCGCTGCGTCAGCGACAGCCAGTCCCTTCACCTGCCGAAACCCAAGCCGGACAGCATGCCGATTGGTGCTGCCGATTTTTTCCAGCGTGCAGTCCCAGCGCGAGCGGTTGACGCACACAGGTCGCACCTCGACGCCATGTTTGATCGCATCACCGGCGATCTGGGCTGGAGCATAAAAACCCATCGGCTGACTGTTGAGAAGGGCGGCACAAAAGACATCCGGATAATGGCATTTGACGTAGTTCGATGCATAGGCGATCAGCGCAAAAGATGCCGCGTGACTTTCCGGAAAACCGTAGCTGCCGAAACCTTCGAGCTGGGAAAAGGTCTTTTCGGCGAACTCCGCCGAATAACCGTTCTTGACCATGCCGGAGACGAGTTTTTCCTTGAAACGGGAGACCCCGCCGGTGAACTTGAAGGTGGCCATCGACTTGCGCAGCTGGTCGGCCTCGCCACCGGTAAAACCGGCGCAGACCATGGCGACGCGCATGGCGCTCTCCTGAAACAGCGGCACGCCCAGCGTCTTGCCGAGCACGGCCTCAAGCTCGGGTGTGGGATATTCGACCGGCTCCTTTCCCTCTCGGCGGCGAAGATAGGGATGCACCATGTCGCCCTGGATAGGACCGGGCCGGACGATCGCCACCTGCACGACCAGATCGTAGAAGGTGCGGGGTTTCAGGCGCGGCAGCATCGCCATCTGGGCGCGGCTCTCGATCTGGAAGGTCCCGAGCGTATCGGCTTTTCTGATCATTGCGTAGGTGGCTGCGTCCTCCTGCTGGATCGTAGACAGATCGAGATCCTCGCCCTTATCCTCACGGATGAGATGAAACGCCTTTGCTATGTAGGTGAGCATGCCGAGTGCGAGCACATCCACCTTCATGAACTTCAGCGCCTCGACGTCATCCTTGTCCCATTCGATGATCTGGCGGTCCTTCATCGTTGCCGGCTCGATCGGCACGAGATCGTCCAGTCGGTCATGGGTAAGGACAAAGCCGCCAGGATGCTGGCCAAGATGGCGTGGCGCACCCATCAGCTGCTGCGCCAGTTTCAGGGTGAGCGCTAAGCGCCGGTCGTCCGGGTTGAGGTTGAGTTCCCGGATGTTTCTGTCGGGCACTTCCTCCGACCAGGACCACATGCCCGATGACAGCGCCTTGATCACGTCTTCCGGCAGGCCGAGCGCCTTGCCGACATCGCGGATCGCTCCCTTGGCACGATACCGCGTAACGGTGGCGCAGAGGGCAGCCTTGTCATGTCGGTAGGTCTTGTAGATCCATTGGATGACCTCCTCGCGCCGTTCATGCTCGAAGTCGGCATCGATATCCGGCGGTTCGTCGCGCTCCTGGCTGACGAAACGCTCGAACAGGAGGTCGTTGGTCGAGGGATCGATAGAGGTAATGCCGAGAATATAGCAGACGGCGCTGTTGGCCGCCGATCCCCTGCCCTGGCAGAGAATGCCCTGGCTTCTCGCAAAGCGCACGATCGAAAACACCGTCAGAAAATACGGCGCGTATTTCATGGTGCGGATGAGATCGAGCTCGTGCCGAACGGTCTTTAAAACATCCGGTGGCAGGCCTTCCGGATAACGGTCAGGCGCGCATTCCCAGACATAATGCTCCAGCGAGGCCTGCGCATCCTTGCCCGGCACAATGGCTTCCTCCGGGTACTGGTAGGTCAGTTCCTCAAGCGAGAACTTGCAACGACGCACGATCTCCATGCTTCGTGCCAGGGCCTCCGGATAACGTGGAAATAGGCGAGCCATTTCTTCCGGAGGCTTCAGATATCGGTCGGCATGACGCTCGCGCTCGAAGCCGACATCGTCGATCGTGGTATTGTGCCTGATGCAGGTAACGATGTCTTGCAACTGCCGCCGACCCGGCTCATGAAACAGCACGTCATTGGTGACGACGGTTTTGACCCTGAACCGTTCCGCCATGTTGGAAATCTCATGGAGCCGCATCTGGTCGTTGGGTCGCCGGCGCAGGCACAGCGATACATAGGCGCGATCACCAAAAAAGTGCGCCAACTTGCGAAGCTGCGCGGCGCATGTGGTATCCGGCAGATCCGGCACCAGAATGCCGATCATGCCTTGCGAGTAAGCCATGACATCGTCCCAGTGCAAAATGCAGTTGTTCTTGCCGCCGCGCGACTTGCCAAGCGTGATGAGCCGGGTCAGCCGCGAATATGCCGGACGATCCATCGGATAGACCAGCAACGACATACCGTCGGCGAGGTCGAGGCGACAACCAACGACGAGGCGGAGACCCGTCGCGCGGGATGCTTCAAGGGCGCGGACGATGCCTGCGAGCGAATTGCGATCGACGACGCCGATCGCACTGATCCCAAGGAGTTTTGCAGTATCAAACAACTCCTGCGCCGACGAGGCACCACGCAGAAACGAAAAATGTGTCGTGACCTGGAGCTCGGCATAGCTCATGCGAATATCCCGTGGCAGAACCAGCAGTGTGACCCGGTTTCCGGATCAATACCGTCGCCGGAGCGGAACACCCACAAGCGCTCGCCTGCTTCATCCTCGATGACGAAATAGTCACGCACGGCGTCCATTTCGGCATCTCGCTGCCACCATTCCCCGAAAATGCGTTCCGGGCCGTCGGCACATTTGACCTTGCGGCGTTTGCCACGCCAGACGATGGAGACTGGGGGCCGGTCCGGCATCAGCGCGATCGCCTCGATCAACTCAGGTCTCGGCAAGAGACGAACGGGGCGTCGCCAATGGCTGACCCAGGCAACGGCGATCGGTTCGGCGACGGGGCTGATGCGCTGGACAGAGCGTTCCGGCACATCGGAGGCGACCGGTGCGACGCGATAGACCCTCTGCCCCCGGTTTCCATAGAGGTCGATCAGCGGCGTGACATCAGTGACCTCATCCTCGACCAGAGCAGAGGCTTTCTGAGCCTCCTCGAGAGGCTCGGCTATCACGGCGAGCAGGATCAGCTTTTCGATCCCGAAGCCCGGCTCGATCTTTTCCGTCCGGTCCCGAAACAGTTTTGTCAGCCAGGCGACATCGCGGGCGGGCCTGGCGGTTCCGGCGCGGATGGCCTGTCTCGTGCCATCGACCTTCTCGACGATCAGGTCGGCACGGCGAACGCCAAGCCCGCGCTTCTGGAGTTCGTCAACGAGTTGGACGACCAGACGGCCAACATATTTATTGATTGTTTCCGCAGCCCCGATCGGTTCGGCAAAGGCCTTGGAGACTTCAACCAGCTCTGCGGTCCGGATCGGTTCGATCGGCTCGGCGACACGACAGAGCATCTGGTCGAGACGGCGGCCGACCTCCGGACCGAAGCGCAATGTCAGCGGAGCCCGCGGGGTGTTGGCAAGCTCGCCGATTGCCTGGAAACCGAGAATGCGCAGATCAGAGACGATCTTTGACGGCAGGCGCAGAAGCGAAATCGGCAGTTTTTCGACGGCACGGGCCGTCTTGCCCGGAGGAACGACAATCGTTTCGCGATTGATTGCGCGGGCGCAAGCATGGGCAGCACCCCAGCTGTCGGCAACCGCCACGCGCGCCGTCAGTTTTCGGGCAAGAAACTGGTTGGCGATCTTCGTCACCATCGGCAGTTCACCACCCTGCAGATGATCGGCGCCTTCCGTATCCATTACGATACCATCAATCCCGTCGACGGCGACGATCGGCGAATAGATCGTCAGCGCCCAGAGCGTGATGCGCTCGAGCGCGGCTTGATCGGCTTGCGAATCTGCGTCAACCAGCATCAGGCCGCGAAACAGCGACTGCGCCTTTGCCGCCGCCATGCCGGCATGCACGCCCGCCTTTCTGGCAGCCGGATCGGCGGCAGACACCCATCGCTTCGAACCGCTTCTCGCGATCACGGCGATTGGCTGTTCAGGCGGAATAGACGGATCGGCCCGACGAATGCGATCCGTCGACAGATCCGGAAGATAGATCGAGACGACCCTTGTCATCGCACGCCCTCACGAGAAACTCAGCACACTCACCCGCTTTCACGCGCATCAATTCCAGAAACCATTGAGGCCTGCCCACCCCCGGTACCGGCAACTCCTCTGACGGCATCACGCTGACACGCCATCGCGTGGTCGAGGCCGTCGGCTGCCCAAAGTCATTGGCCTCCGTCTGTCGCCGCCATCGGCGGACCGCGAGCGCCATGGTCCCGGTTCGCTCGGCTGCAAGCTGCAGGCGGCGGGAACTGACCATAGGCAGGCGAACAAGTTCACCGACGACGGCACCAAGTCCGCCGAAGGAAAGGCCCTCCTCCATATTGGCCAGCACATCCTCTTCCTTGTCGGATTCAACAAAGATGACGCGGTCGGGATGCAGACCCACATGGGCAAGAGCTGGAAAAAAAAGATCCGGCCGCGTCAGACACCAGATGACGGGGCCTTTTGTTCTTGCGGCAATGCCGGCAACACAAAGGGCGGCCGCTGCACCATCGACAGTACCGGAGCCACCGCCTGCAAACTCGTGCAGCGCGCCATAGGCGAGGCCCCCGCCAGGCAAGGCCGCATCGATCTCGGAAACGCCAAAAGAAAGTGTTCCGGCCCGCTTCGCGGATACCCCTTCCATCGACGCGATGCGGTCTCGCAAGTCGCAAATCACCCTCTGGCGGGCAGCAGTCATCGTTCACGGCTCCCTTCAAGGTCGTGTTCAAAGGATCGACATTATGTCGTACGGGCTATATGTTCATTGTTTGTTCTCGTAATGCAAAAGAGTCAAGCACCACATGGTTGAGGAATATTATCCCAGTATTAGCAAAGTCGAAGATTCGAAAAGGATTCAAGGAGGTAAGGGGAAACAGAAATTTTTGCAGCCCTTGCGTCCGTCGGGTTCAAAACGGTGGATAGCGGGGATAGATGAACGGCGTCACAATCTTCTTAAGGTTTTCGTGCTGAACTCGTTTGCATGACGAAGCCACCGAGATCAAAGCCGCTCCTTCGTGATACCGAAGCTCCGCTACGGTCAAAGCCGCGTCGGAAGCGCAATCCCGCACAGCCACAGCTGCTGTTTGATCCGATGCCCGATCGCGTCGAGCCGGCGCTCGCCCAATTGAAGGCGCACCCTCCACAAGGCGACCAATGGAGCTGGGAGCTGAAATGGGATGGCTATCGCCTGGCTATCCATATCGAGCCGACAGGGGTCCGCATCCTCACGCGAGGTGGCCATGACTGGACGCACCGGTTTCCGGCGATCGAGCAGGCTGCCCGGGCGCTTGGTCCGGCAACGATGATCATTGATGGCGAGGCGGTTGTGCTTGACGATGAAGGGCGGCCGGATTTCGGGCTGCTGCAGAAATCGTTGGGTGCGTCTGGAAAGACGGCTGGCAACCGAGCTTCGGACGCCATCCTCTACGCGTTCGATCTTATTTATCTCGACGGCCATGACCTGCGCAACGTGGAGTACCGTTCGCGCCGGCATCTTCTCGAGGATACGCTGAAGGGGCACGGCGGCGCGATCCGCCTTTCGGAAACCGTTGACGCCGATCCCGCGATCCTGCTGGAACACGTTGGCAGCCTTGGTCTCGAGGGCATCGTCGGCAAGCAATTGGATCAACCCTATCGCTCCGGCCGGACTGGCGACTGGGTCAAGATCAAGTGCGTTAAGAGCGAAGCCTTCATGGTTGTTGGCTACGAACCATCGACGGCATCGCCCGGCGGCTTCGGCTCTCTGGTGCTTGCTGCCTATCGCGGTGACGAGCTCGTTCATGTCGGGAACGTCGGGACGGGCTTTAGGCAAGCAGAGATGAACAGGCTGCGCAAGATGATCGACAGGCTGCGCTGGAAACGGAAGCAGCCGCCTGTTCCCTATGCCGAAAAGGCAGACATCGTTTGGGTCGAGCCGACTTTGATTGCCGAGATCGAGTTTCGGGCCTGGACGGCCGACGGCAAGCTACGCCATTCTTCCTATAAGGGCTTGCGGGAACGGCAAGACAATGCCGACGTTTACAAGCTCGACTAGCGACGCAGGCGGAACTCACCACACAACTGCATTCGGTCGCAACGGAGGAATTGCTGCCATGTGCAATCTATATCGGATGGAAGACAAGGACTGGGTCTCCAAATGGGCTCAGGACGCCGAAAGCCTTATCAACCTGATGCCAGCCTATCAGATGAACCCCGACCAAATGGGGCCGATCGTCCGCAACACGGCGGAAGGCAAGAAGCAGCTTGTGCATGCGCGATGGGGATTACCTTCCCCTCGCTTCGCCTTGGAGAAAGCGGCCAAAGCCAAGGCCGAGAAGCTCGCAGCCAAGGGCAAGCCATTTGATCTCGAGGAGCTGATCCGCATGGAGGCCGACCGCGGCACGACAAACGTGCGTAAGCTCAATTTCCCGCACTGGACGCGATGGTTCGACGTCGAACACAGATGCCTTGCCCCAGTCACCAGCTTCGCCGAACCGGATCCGGCGAGCAGAGAGGAAGGCGGCAATGTGCCCAATGCCTGGTTTGCCCGCGATGACGAGAAATCCCTGATGTTTTTTGCCGGCATACATGTGCCGCAATGGAAGAGCGTCCGGAAGGTTCGGGACGGACTCACGATCGACGACCTCTATGGTTTTCTTACCACGGATCCCAACGATCTCGTGAAACCGATCCATGAGAAAGCCATGCCGGTTCTGTTGCTGACGAAGGAGGACACGGACATCTGGATGCGGGCGCCGTGGGACGAGGCAAAACATCTTGTCCGCCCGCTTCAGAACGATGCGTTGATTATTTCGTCGCGAGAACCGTACGGGTCCACCGTCGTGTCGAAATCGGGCGAACCGGTTGACCAAGACTGATTTGTGTCGTGTCTGATCAGGCGGCACTGGCGCCGAGAGGCCGTGGCTGCTCGTATCCCTTTACTGGCACCTGTTACAAGGACGATAGATCGAGACGGCATTTGTGAAGAACTCCCTTAAATAGCTGCTAGCTACACAGGTCGTGGAGATCGGTAGTGATCGCCGCACCGACTGAAAACTCCGAAAACCGGACATCCAGTCCGCCACGCTCAGGCGTACATGCAGTCAACCCAACGAAATAATGGGAAACTTTAGGAAACGGAGCAAGCCGCAGCAACGGCCAAATGCTCCCATTGGAGGATGCCTGAATACGCATCGTGCCTTCCTTCAATGTGATCCGGATATAGAAATCTTCAAGTTCCTTGAAGGACTGGGAAACTGACCAGTCGGATTTTCCATCGGTGATGACTGTGCTGAGAAACCGTTCGCCATCTGTAAACTCAACGCCTGACTTCACCCATCGATTTTCATCAATGCGCACCATAAGACCGGCCTGATCGTAGAGCGACCGGAATTCGCCTTGGACGCGGACACTCGCTGTGAAACCATCCACGACCGTTACGCCTAGGAAATGGCCACTGTCGCGCGTGAAGCCGTAATGCGTTTCACGCCAGAAGTCAGTGTTTGCATCGGTGGTTAAAGAGAGACCCGTCTCGGTGGCTTCCCACACTACAGGTTTATTCAGCCACTCGGCTTCTTTGAGATTAACGTCCACGGCACTGTCTCCAGAATTGCCCTCGCATCACTGCTGGTGGGGCTATTGCCCGACTCAACGGATACCCGTGATCATAAACCTGGTAAAGTGAGTGTTGTCCTGCTGCCAGTTTCGTGGACACCAAGTTAAGGTGCTTCCAACGAAACTGGAGTGCATAAATGCAACGAAGGAAGTCCAGCCGCGAGTACAAGCTTGAGGCAGTGAAGTTCGTTAGGGAGCGTGAGGCCACACCGTCACCGAAGCGCTCGGCAAAAATCTTTCGATGGCAGTTGGTAGCACTATAGACAAAGCGCCTGACGGTCAGATGCAATTCGATCCGTCGAGCCGTACACGGCAGATCACCGATCACCGGAGGAGAACGGCTATGAACTCGACGGGAAACGGTCCCGCAGTGGGGACATATAGAGTCCGTTGACCCGGCGGACGCAGTGACAACGATCGCGTCGGTGGCATCATGCACCGATTCAACGTTCAAACCGGCCGGGATCAGATCGGAAGTCGAAACTGCGCTCGCATGGCGCTAATTCTCCTTCGGAAATCACACCAATTGAATCCGAAACATCATCGAGAATGAGTCAGAGCCCAAAAAGATCCCCACGGCCATAGTCGCGACGCGCTGCGTGAAGGACAATGTATTGCGAAGATTGCCAGACGTGTTCGTCACCCCCCTCTGGCATGAACTATGCCACGCAAACGATTTCCGATTGCGTGGCATAGTCCTTGATTGGCGGCGGGGATATCTCCCGCCGAAGCTCACGTCGTTGACCGATCGCCGATCAAAACTCCTGCCAGTCGTCCTTTGACGTATCGACAGCAGCGTTACCGGAGAATGCGGATGCAATCTTGCGGCCAAGCGCGCGTACGGGGGATGCCACGTATCTGTCGTTGCCGCCGGCATTGCGAACCGGAGCGGGCTGGCTCTTCTGCTGATAGGCGGTATCGGCGAGCTTGAACTGCGCGAGAAGCTGGTTGAGCGAAGCTACCTCCTTGGCCAGATTGTGGCTGGCGGCGTTGGTCTCTTCCACCATGGCAGCATTTTTCTGCGTGTCCTGGTCCATCTGGTTGACCGCGGTATTGATCTGCTGGAGGCCGGAGGATTGCTCCTGCGCGGATTCCACGATGGAGACGACGTGCCGGTTGATTTCCTGCACTTCCGATACGATCGTCGCCAGCGCCTTGCCGGTGTCGCCCACCAGCTGAACGCCCTGCTGCACCTGATCGTTCGAGGTGGTGATCAGCGCCTTGATTTCCTTGGCCGCATTGGCGGAGCGTTGCGCCAGCTCGCGCACTTCCTGCGCGACAACGGCAAAGCCCTTGCCCGCCTCGCCCGCACGCGCAGCTTCCACGCCGGCATTGAGCGCAAGAAGGTTGGTCTGGAAGGCGATTTCGTCGATCACGCCGATGATATTGCTGATCTCGTTGGCGGATTTGGAGATCTGCTCCATGGCGACCACGGCGCGACGTACCACCTCGCCGGATTGTTCGGCACCTGCCTTGGCGCGGCTGACGATCAGGCCGGCCTCCTGCGCGCGCTTGGTGGAATCCTTCACAGTCGTGGTGATCTCTTCCAGAGCGGCAGCGGTTTCCTCAACGGCTGCGGCCTGCTGTTCGGTACGCTTGGCCAGATCGTCGGCGGCCGATTTGATCTCGTTTGCGCCCGCGCCGATGCCACCGGCATTCTGCGCAACCCGGGTCAATGCCGATTGCAGCTTTTCGGCGGACATGTTGAAGTCGTTACGAACGCCGTCGAGTGTCGCCGTGAACGGCTGGCCGATGCGGTAGGACACATCGCCATCCGAAAGCTTCGAAAGACCGGTTGCAAGATTGTCGACGGCAAATTTGACGTCGGCAGCTTCCTTGGCCTTCTGCTGCTCGCGCGCGATGCGTTCCTTTTCCGAAAGGCTGCGATTGGCTTCGGTTTCCTGTTCAAGGCGGATGCGCTCGATCGCACTCTCGCGGAACACCTGAACAGCAACCGCCATCTGGCCGACTTCGTCCTTGCGGTCCATGCCATCGATCTCGGCTGCCGTATCGCCGCCTGCCAGCGACACCATGCGCGCGCGCAGGCGGGCAATCGGCGTTGTGATGCCACGCGAGGCCACGAAAAGTGCGAGAATGATGCCGGCTGCAAAGCTGATGCCAACCACAACAAGTGAGGTCAGTATGGTCGAGTTGGTCTGGTTGGTCAGGCCGTCGCTGCCTTTTGCAACACTTGCAGAAAGCCGGTCCAGCAAAGAACCTATTTCGTTTCCGGCCGCGCGAATTTGCCCATCAGCCTTCAGGAGTTCCGCCGCGGACTCCTGATTACGATTAGCGGAGCCAAGCTCGACGGCCTTATCCGTGCTTGTGATGATGCTCTGAGATTGTTTGAGCAGTTTGTCGATTGTGGCCGTCTCTTCCGGGAATATGGCCTTGACGTTGTTCAATCGCGAGATCAGTTCGCCTTTGTCGGCGTTATACTCGCCTTTGGCGATGGCGAAATCCGGAATGGAGGTGTCATATGCCATTACCTGATAAGCACCGTAAGCCACCGCCTGAAGATTGCGGTTGGCACGAGAAAGCTCGACAAGCGCGGCATTATCGCCGGCAATGAACTCTGAATAGAGCGTGTCCGCGTTTTTGTAACGGGCGGACATATATACTGTTGCACCCAGACCGATGATGCAGAGCGGTAGAATGAGCGACAGAATTTTGGTGCGGATACTGGCATTCTGGAGAAATGACACGGATAACCTCAGGGCATGAATACCGCTCCTTCCCCGTGCCGGAGGTGTTCGGCAAGACTGACATTGCACGTCGCGTAACCTCGATCATCAAGGCTTCGGTAGCCACATCATCGGCTCTGATCGCAACTGCATCATGCATGCGCCGAAAAACGCCGGCCTGCCCCCTCAAATACGGGCAGGTCACCATTCCGCGGGCGAAACGACAGCCCCGCCAAAAGGCGGAAACGCCGGGCCGCATTTCGCAAAACACGGACTAGAACCGATTGTTCCACGGCCGTGCTTCGCTGGTTTTCTTGCGATTAGTTATAGTTAAATACTTTACAATTTCTTCATGCCCAAACGGGCGCAGGAGATACCAATATCTAAAAGATCAGCGTGCGATTAGCCATCCTGACAAGTTGGGCGATTTTTCTTCCAGCCTCGAGCATCACATGCCTTGGGTGATCAAGCAGATACGGACGGATACGTTCAACCTCGAAGCCTTGAGGTGCAACTCGCAGCGCGTCGATGAGTTTTCGGAGCTTGATATCGAGAAAGCGATTTTGCACGAAGCCGACAATTAGACGAAATTTTATATAGAACTGATGGTCCATTTCCGACCAGCACGCGCCTCGACCGTCTGCTGGCGTTAGAGTTGAGAGTTTCGCGTTCGCCGCTGCAAACGCTTCATGACGGCGGTATGCTTCAGACAAATTCTGACCGCGCCAACGTCCTGCGGCGGCGTATCAAAACTGGTACCCAGCTTATCTTCGACCTCTCCACCGAGGGCGAACGACTGCAATTGTGGAGACCTTTAGCGACGAGTTAGCCCGGTATTGCCGTATCACAAAGGCCCGAAATTTCAGGCCCTTCGCGATTTCACACCTCGTTTTCAGCAAACGTTCTTGCCTCATTCTGTCCTGCCGTTGTTTCGCGGGATATCAACGCGATGCCCTCAAGCGGGTGCTAGAGAATATAAGGCCTTACTTAGTCCGTTTGATCATCTACCGGAAATTGCCCGCTTCTGAATGGCCATATCGACTGGACGATGATTAGTCAGGCCTGTGGGATCGAAGCCGAGTTGACGGCAGAACTGAAAAGCAGCCCCGGCCAAGCTTGCATGCAATCATCCGCTGGCTCGGCGCATCAGCGGCCGAAGAACGACGACCGCCAAAGCCGACAGTTAGCTCGAGCAAAATGGCACCCGCCAAGAAGGCAGCATCCGCAGGCTCCGCCCGACAGCCACAACGCTCGGCAATGGACGCTGTTAGCGATCGCAAATCTCTTCGCGGCTCGTGCGCCTGGTGGGTTGGTAACATTAGATGCGACCGTTCTTCCCATTGTCTGAGGACAGCAAATTTTCTGCGAAAGCAGGAGCCTGAATCGCAACAATCTGCTTGCAACGGGTTCGCATATGACTGGAAATAGTGCTCTGACCGGTGATGATTAAAAAATAAATGTCACACACGCCCATAGCTCCGGTGGTCGCGAACGAACTGAGGTCAGCGATGCAGACGCTTCTACTTAACAAGAATCAAGTGAGGCGGCTCATCGACTTGAAACAAGTCATCGGCGCTGTCGAAGACGCCTATAAAGCCTATAGCAGCAATCAGGTCGAGCAGCCCGATTACATCGGGATTAGTCTTCCTGCCAGGCGGGGAGAGATTGATTTCAAGCTGGGCTATCACAAGCAGGCTGAAATCATTTCGATGAAAGCACATTCCGGGGGATTTACCCGAAATCCTGAGGAGCATGGCGTACCGAACAGCATGGGGACAATTCTCCTTTTCGATGCCAGGAGCTGTGCATTGATCTGCGTCATGGACGGAAGCCTGATCACGGGGCTCCGCACCGGGGCCGCCGGAGCTGTGTCCGTCAAAGCGCTTGCAAGACCGAACGGCCGTGTTGTCGCTTCGATCGGCACAGGCAGTCAGGCGAGAATGCAGATCCGGGCAATCAACGAGGTCATACAGATCCAGGAAATCCACGCCTGGAGCCGCACCCCTTCGGCTTTGTCCGACTACAAGAACGATATCGAACGCGAATTCGCAATTCCCGTAATCATCGCCCCCTCCAAGAAGGAGGCCGTTGAGAAAGGCGACATTTTGATCACGACAACGCGGGGCAAAGGTGATGTCGTACAGGCGGACTGGGTGAGGCCCGGCACGCACATTGTCGCGATCGGTACGGATCAGCGGGGCAAACAGGAGCTGGACCCCGAACTTTTCAGACACGCCAAGATCGTTGTTGATTCCGTCCAGCAATGCACACAAAAGGGTGAAACGTGGCACCCGCTGCAAACTAACGTTATCACAATGGCCGATATTCACGCTGAAATCGGAGAGCTGCTGCTGGGTGCGAAGCCCGGCCGGACAAGCGATGATGAAATCACCATT
Organism: Agrobacterium sp. CCNWLW155; assembly: GCF_036888815.1. Lineage (NCBI taxonomy): Bacteria > Pseudomonadati > Pseudomonadota > Alphaproteobacteria > Hyphomicrobiales > Rhizobiaceae > Agrobacterium > Agrobacterium sp. CCNWLW155. Next base: position 5,547 of record NZ_JBAKFW010000017.1, on the reverse strand, counting down.
TTCGATTCCACCGGTATGGCGATACAGGACAACACCACAGCCCGAACGATCTACGAAAAAGCCATTGCCGCCAATGTCGGCACCTTCTTTTCATTTTTCGAGTAGTAGCCATGAACAGTTTTCCGACGATACAAGATATACTCGACGCCCGCACCCGACTGAAACCCCATGTCAGACACACGCCACTACTGCGCGCGGACAAGATTGGGGAGACCGTTGGCTGCAATCTCTACCTCAAGCCTGAAACCCTGCAGATTACCGGAGCCTTCAAAATAAGGGGGGCGCTGAACAAGGCTCTTTCGCTTTCCAAGGAGGAAATCGCAAACGGCATCATTGCGACATCGTCGGGCAATCATGCACAGGGACTTGCCTATGCCGCCAGGATGCTGGGTGTGAGGGCGATATTGGTGCTGCCTGTTAACACGCCCAAAATCAAGATTGAGAACACAAAGGCCCTTGGGGCAGAGGTCGTCCTATTCGACGGCGACACTGCGGCCAGATGGAAAAGGGTCTATGAAATCGCTGCAGAAAACCACTATGCCCCGATCCACGCATTTGAAGATCCGATCGTCATGGCCGGACAGGGAACGATCGGCTGTGAAATACTCGATGATCTTCCCGAGGTGGATACGGTCGTCGTGCCGGTCGGCGGCGGCGGACTGATTTCAGGGATCGCCACGGCCATAAAAGAGACCAGACCCAGTGTGCGCGTGATCGGGGTGGAGCCCGCGCTGACACCGAAATACTTCCACAGCCGTATTAACAAGACGCGGACCTCGCTACCCTTGCAGAACATAATAGCAGATGGTCTGAGAATCAGCGTTCCCGGCCAGAACCCTTATCCCATCATCGAGAAATATGTCGACGAAATCGTCCTCGTCGACGATCACTATATTGTTGAGGGTATGCGCGCTTTGGCAAAGGATGCAAAGCTCATTGCCGAACCTGCAGCCGCTATCACGGTCGGAGCACTGCTGGCGGGTGCGCTCGACGTCAAGCCTGAAGAAAAAGTCTGTGCCGTCCTTTCCGGCGGAAACTGGGATCTGGGCGATCTCGCAGCAGTCTATGTTGACAGGTGACTCCCGCCAAACTCGAGCCAAGCTATCCAAAACTGTCCAGGCGTTCGCCTACAATCTCCCGCACCTGCGCCGCTCTTTCAGCGCCCACTGATCCATCTGTCAGCGGCGGCGGTAGCGCAAGCTGTTCCAATCCGCGCGCAAGCAACTGCTCTCATTTCATCCATGGCCTTATCCGCCGCCGCCGGAATACCCGCTGTCGCTGCGAAACGCTTGAAATCGGCTCTCTTCAGTCGTTCATCCTTGCCGCTGATTTTGAAGGCCATGCGGCCATGGTGCAGGTTCGGAAACACCCGCGTTGTTACCGCATCATAGAGCGGCGCCATGCGAACCGAGCTGAAATCTCCTGTCCTTGGCGCTGCAATCTTCAGAAGCGCCATATTCGCACCGTCTGGTCTATATCGTCGTCGGCGTCGACATAGATACCGCGCATTGGCTGTACAAGCTTGCCAGCCTCGGCTTGGCGAAAGCCGCGGGTTTTGTCGATGTTTTCGCCGACGAGATAGAGGGGCATGTATGTAACTTTCGCAGACTTCAGATACGAGAAAGTTACATTGCCCGACCGTAAAGCGCTCGTGTCTGAGGCTACGATACTGCTTTCTAAATGGAGATCTTGTCGCCTTGAGCGGAGTCGCACCAGCGACCCGCAATAGGCATGGTGGTAATGGTCGGATCGAGGGGCGTAGATTATCGCACCAATTGGTGCCATGAGCGCGTCTCTATCTGGGAGCTAGCTATGCGCACTTAATGAGATGGATTCTTGATCCAGCATATACTCGCGCTCCTGCGAAGCAGCCTGCTCACGCTCAGTCATAAAGTCGGATGTCGTCTCCGCTCCTTTAAACCAACTGCCCCAGATCTCACCGGCTGGTACAATGATGCGAGTGCGTTCCACTCCATATGCATGCCTCCGAATTGCATCGACAACGACGTAGCCCATGAACGGATGTCTAGGAATGGGGCCATCTTGTATCACCGCGGATAAGCCCGACTTGTGGGATGGTGATGCAGGCCACATTCACATATGGGCAGCGCAAGGCTTAAAGAAACCTGCGAACAAGGGCTGTATGGCGGTCGCGAGTGTACGCTTCGATGAAGCTGCAGGACCGGTCGTTTCAAACTGTCCAGCAAATGCTGCGCGATTGCGTGTCGTCAAGGACGTCGCCGCCGAATGCATCAACTCTTTAAATTCGTCCAGACCCACGTCGTCGGCGCGCATGACTGAACGAATCAGTGGATCTGCAAAAATCTCGGAGAGCGTCATCTCGTCTATCGTGTGTCTCATCTCAGTCTCCTTTTGATAATTCCCAGGCTCTGAAAGCGGGCGATTGCTTGACGGGCTCGCGCCAAGGTGTTACCGGTAAGTAACATTTGAATAGTTACCGATCGGTAACACGCATGTCAACACCGATTGAGGGTAAAAATTAAACTCATGAAATCCGAGACATCTGATCGTGCTTCTGAGCAGAAAATCGCACCTCGTGACCGGATTGTGTCAACGGCCTGTCAACTGTTTCGTGAACATGGGATACGCGGCATTGGTGTTGATGCCATTGCCGAAGCCGCCTCAACCAACAAGATGACGTTATACCGACATTTTGGTTCCAAGGACGATCTTGTGTGTGAAGCGCTCAAGCACAGTTCTCGAACGCTCAATAAAGCCTGGGAAGATCTCGAAAAAGAGAACCCGGGCGACCCGAGGGCTCAGCTCACGGCATGGGTTAAAGCGCGCGCACAATGTCTTTCCAGCGAGCCCTATGGATGCGATTTGGCCAATGCTGCGGTAGAATTGAAGGAGCAAGGACACCCTGCACATGCGATAATAGAAACGTTGAAGATGGAACAGCATTCCCGGCTTGCCGATCTTTGTCGTTCGACAGGTGTAAGCGATCCTGAACTTTTGGCTGATACGCTATCCATGCTGTTAGAGGGAGCACGCGTCAGCAAGCTTGCCGCCGGCAAAGAAGGTCCGTCGATGCGGTTTACGCGTGCGTGTGAAGCTGCGATGGTCTCGTTTGGTCTAGGTGCACAGGCTTCTGTCTGATCCTGGTGGTGCAAGAATGAAGTGCCACTGAAAGAGCTAATGTGCATATTGATCGGCCAACTTAGAGTAACCTTCGCGATACGCGTTCTCTTCCGGATTAAGGGGCGGTTGACCAGTTTATCAGCAGCAACTGCGTTGTTTCGGCTGCCCACCAAGTGTGGGGTGCGACCACCGCTGTTTCGACATACAGCCTGAAAGTAGAAATTGGCCGGCTGCGCTGTTCAAACCGGCGAAGAAGGTCGCAGCTCCAGCCGTTGAACGTTCTGCAATCCCCAACACCAAGGAGCTTGTATCCTTGAAAATCGACAGTGATGTCCGTTCGCATTTTCAGGCGGACGGTCCGGGCTGGCAAGAGCGCATCAACGATACCTTGCGAGCCGCAATAAATTTGTCCTATCAAGCACTTGAACGGATTTGAGCCGTTGGCGCGCTATTGCTTAAAGGTATTCTCGCGATGCCATCTCAGAAATTGTGGATGCGGGCGTTCGTGAACACCTGCCGGTACGATCGCTCTTCCGGTCTTGTTGATAAGACCTTGGATGCTGCCGCGGTCGTTCGCTTGACGCGAAACCAGGACCTCAAGATCGTCCGACAAGCCGATAAGGCCGCGATCGAACATCCAGTGTGCCGTGCCAGAGAGCGCGATGCCATTCGACAGAATATCCGGGCCGTCCGCTTCAACCGGGCGAATATGGGCGGCATCAACCTCGGCGCGGCCGCCACCATTGATCAGCTTCAAGCCTGTTATCGCGCATCGTTTGTCGTAGGCCTGCAAGATCAGTCGGCGAAACAGGCGATCGCGAACGATACGCGATGAAAGCTGTGTGACCCGCACCCTTTCCTCTTCGAACATAAATGGAGCTTGAATGCCGCCCGAGAATCCGGCGCCTGTTGGCGTGTCTATTGCCTCGCCCGATCGCGGCAGTTCCGGTTGATCCTCCGCCAGGCCAATCGACAAGATACGATTGAAGTCTGCGGCGGAGATCGGCCGCACGGCGGCTTGCGCCCTTCCCGAAATTCGCCCCGCGTCGTTGAGCACTCCCCGCTCGATCACGCCATCTGGCCCGCTGAAAGGAACAGCGTTGACGAAATCGAGATAGCTGCCGGGTTCAATCAGAGCCAGATACATACCGGACGCTTTGGGGTCTGGAATGACCTGTGCGACCTTGGCGACCGCGAAATATCCGCGCGTCGCCGCCACCTTTCGAGGCTCGTAGTATATGACCCAATCTCCAACGCAGGCTTGGACGCGGCCGAGATACTGGCTCGGAAACTGATATTCCTCAGCCGGACTGTCGTCGTAGATTGAATCTGTGCGGTGAATGAAAACCCCGAATCCCATATTCGATCTCTACCATGGTGATCGCGATACAAACAGGGAGATCGGTCATTATGCATGCCCTCAAGCGCATCGTGCTTTACACGCGTTATGCAACAGATCAACAAGACCTCGCTTGGATCACAACCCAGCCCGATCTCGGAAAGCAATTCGTTCTGCGACAAGGCTGACATTTGGCCGACACTTTCGTCGACGCCTATGTAAGCGGTTCGTCTTTCGAGACGCGGCCTGGGCTCCAGGCCGCTTTGGCGGTGGCGAAGACCGGCGCCTATGGCGTGTTTCTCTGCCTTACTCTCGATCGCCTTTCCCGCGGACTTTAGCACAGTGCCCAAATTCTCAAGATCCTGCAGTTTCATGATGTTGATTTGTGGAAGGTTCACGGCGCCGCGGCGGTGTCATTGATGGAACTTGGATTGAGGGCGGTTCTCAGGCAGGAAGTGCTCGAACAAGTTCGCTACCGCGTGCGCGCAGGCATGAAGACCGTCGCCAAACAGGGGCGGGTGCCAGGCGGTATCTTTTACGGCTACAGAGTGCGACGTGAGTTCGATGATAGTGGGGAGCCGGTTCGCGGCCTGCGTTCGATTGACATTTAGGATGTCGCGCTCCTCGGTGGCGCGAGCCAGTTCCTTCTTCAGCCGCTTGATCTCATCAGCCTCGTCGCTGCCTTGGCGTTCAACGAAGCAAACTTCTTCTTCCATTCGTAAAGCGAATGCTGACTGACGCCGAGCCGCTGCGAAACCTCCGCAACCGGATAGCCTCGCTCTGTGATCTGACGCACCGCGTCACGCTTAAACTCTTCGCTGAAATTCGATTTTCTCATGGATTGGGAAAGAAGGTGTCTGCAAATCTAGGGCTATTCGCTGTATCGTCATCGGTGGGGCGCAGTTTCCGGCGACCCAATGTAGAGCCGGTGTCCCCGGCAGGTCCTGCACGCGTTAGACTTGTGGCGTGGAAAATCCCTCTGCCTGCTTGGTTTCGCCCCCTCCGATCCTCGCCTTGAGCCATACAAGCGCGTCATCCAGGAAAGTGAAGACCACAGGAATGACCAGAAGGCTTAGGAAAGTGGAGGTAATCAATCCGCCTATGAC
>NZ_JBAKFW010000016.1:0-56160 GCF_036888815.1 Agrobacterium sp. CCNWLW155 | reverse complement strand
TGGCAGCATGACTGCGCTGCTGCGGTCGTCACTTTTTGCTTGACTGGAACGGGCCCGTTACCGAAGTCCTGAACCTAGCGCCCGTCGAACTTGGCGAGCATCCTGCGCAATTGCGCGTTCTGCTCGATGAGCTTCTTTGCAAGCTGACGCCGCAAGGCGTCGACCTCAGCGTCGAGGTCGGCCATCTCATCCATGAATGATTTTGGCCCGGAAGGAGCGGCAGTAGCGACCTCGTCGGTTTGGGAGGCAGAAACCGCAGGCTCCACAATCGGCTTAATCTTCTTTTGGCGTGACGGTGCTGCCGTCACCAGTGTTTCGGCAACTTCAGTCAGCGTGGGAGCTGGCGCTTCTTCCTCAGACGGTTGCGAGGTAAAGAGGGCCGCGTTCTCCTCGATACTGGCCGCGACTGCGGTAGCTTTCGCTGCAACTGGTGTCGCCGTTTCGATGTCCGTTGAGCCAGTATCTTGGGCGGGCAGGTTTGCCTCGACTTGCGCCGCGGAGTCGGACTCAGCGGAGTGGTCGGGCGCCGCTGGTTCGATGCCCGGGTGTTCCTCTTCGGGGGCGGGTCTGTATTCGAGAGCAATTGTTTTCGCCGCGACTGCAGGGCTCTCTGGCTTCGGTTTACGCGACACCAGGTCAGCCACAAATCTCCATGGTGTTCTCATCACATTACCTTCAAAGCATGGCGGCAGGGGAAACAGCCGCGGTCATTCATTGTCACCAAAACCGCATTGATCTCGGGTCAATCATACGAAAGATCGGCGGCGCCATCGCATGAAAGTACGTGGCGCCGGTCAAACCAGAATTCAGGCCTTGCCAAGGCGCTTGCGCAGATCTGCATTCTCTGCGCGAAGCTTCTCAGAGAGTTCCTTGCGAAGCTGTTTGTTCTCTTCCTCAAGCTTGATGAGGTCGGCGATATCGTCGATGACGTCAACGGAGGTAGCGACCGGAGCGGAAGAAACTGCCGCAACGCGGGGCGTGCGACTGGAGGCCGCCTTCGGTGTGGCAACCGTCTTTTCCGCCTTGACCGGAACCACTTTGGAGCCGCGCTTGGCACGTGTCTTCTTGGCCGGCTTTTCTACCGGTGCAGAGGTAGCATCGACGGTGCTGGCTTCTGCGACAGCTTTCGGCGTCCGTGGCTTGCGCGTCTTCTTCTCAGCGGGGGTAGGGGCCGGCGTTTCTGTCGCGGCAGATGCTTCAATCGTGGTTTCGTCGGCCATCAGTGTTCTCCTCTGTTAGGCCCCCAAGCTTTTGATTCACCGTTACTTAAAGTCAATGCGGGAAACCGTGTTTTTCGCCCGTATTCGGCGTTTGTGCCGCCGCACCTCAAACGATGCCACGCATGTGTCATCCATGATAGATAGAAGCTATTCGTTCTGCCGGTTGGTCCAAGGTCATTTTATGCGTTTGATTGTTTTTACTATCGTCTCTTTCATTGCGACTGTTGAGTTTCAGCTAGATTTGCGCCACTCTTTCTTTTTGCGTTGTACCACCTAGTTGCATTTATGGTGTTGATCGAAAAAATCTTCTTGCAGTGTGGGCGGATCCGTCTGAAACGGAAAAGCGGGTCAAATTCGTGCGATAATCGACACTGGATATGCGAAAGAAGGTGCCAATGACCTCGTCGTCAGAGATCGCCGTGACGCTGATCCGACCTTGTTCGTGTAGCATCGCGACCTCGGGGCCGACGCCCGGGTAGACCAGCCCCGAGGCGACACCGAGGCCGGCACCCCGTCGTTCTGCTGGAGCTGCCAATATGTGTCACCGAACCGGCGCATATGGTAGACTAAAGCGTCCTGAAAGCTCGCCGGATCTTCTGTCGCTTCAAATAGTGCTTCTGGGAAAGGGCTTATCGCTTTTGGTGCAGGCCCGCGTTGTGGCGAGGCGGACCGGGTAAAGGCGCTGTCGGTCGCCGCGCGTTGTGGCTGTCGGGCGGAGCGGGCGGAAGCTGCCTTCTTGGCGGGCGCCATTTTGCCCGAGCTAACTGTCGGCTTTGGCGGTCGTCGTTCTTCGGCCGCTGGTGGTGCGCCGAGCCAGCGGATGATTGCATCCAGGCCTGGCCGGAGTTGCTTTTTCAGTTCTGCCGTCAGCTCGGCTTCGATCCCACAGGCCTGATTGATCATCGTCCAGTCGATATGGCCATTCAGGAGCGGGGGCGATTTCCGGTAGATGATCAAACTGGCCAGATAAGGCCGTATATTCTCCAACACTCGCCCGGGTGCGATCGGAGCGATGCGAAGCTCGCAGAATTCCGAAATTTTTCGCTGAAAATGACGTGATGAAAGGTCGTGTTTGGTCATGCTCATTCCGTTTCTCTCGGCACCAGTGCCGAGGGCGAGCGGAAATAGGGGGCGCCCGTTAACAAAATATGTTTAGGGCAAGAGGTTACCTGTCGATTGCTGCGTCTTGAATGGAAAGTCGCAGCTTGTGGCGCTGAGCGATAGATTGGCTTGCAATAGCTCATTTATGGCAATAATTATGAGTTATAGAGAGGGATGCTATAACTCATGAAATGGAACTGGCAAAACACTGATTGGCCAAACTTCAGATACGACACCGCAAGCATGGTACCGTTGGAGCAGAAATTCCTGCAGTCCGCCGGCGAGGTTATCGGTGCTGTTCGACATTTCAGCGAGGACGACAGCAACCAGCTTCGCATTGAGTTGCTGAGCGACGAAGCGGTCAAGACCTCAGAGATTGAGGGGGAATTTCTTGACCGCGTGAGTGTCCAGTCATCACTCCGCCGACAGTTCGGGCTGAACACTGATGATAGACAGATTCGCCCCCAAGAGCGGGGGATCGCAGAGATGATGGCGGACGTATATCGAAGCTGGCATAAGCCGCTGCATCATGAGGGCCTGTTCCACTGGCATTCAATGCTGATGGCCGGAAATCGATATATTGAAACAGTTGGTGCTTACCGCAAGCATGAAGACGCCATGCAGATCGTGTCGGGTCGATTGGATAAGCCGACAATCCACTTCGAGGCTCCCCCGTCACGCCAGGTTGCCACGGAGATGGAGACCTTCATCGCATGGTTCAATCAATCCGGGCCAAATGGTCAAACGTCGCTTCAAGCTTTAACGCGCGCAGCAGTAGGCCATCTTTATTTTGAAAGTATACACCCATTTGAGGATGGCAACGGCCGAGTTGGGCGCGCGCTCGCTGAGAAATCCCTGGCGCAAAACATAGGGCAGCCAAGCCTCATTTCACTCGCCTTCACAATCGAGAAGAGCCGGAAGGCCTACTACTCCGAGCTTGAGCGGCACCAGCGCACGCTTGATATCACCGACTGGATCATTTTCTTTTCAGAAACTATCCTGGATGCTCAACGGGCGACGCTTGAGCGCATAGATTTCTTCATTCAGAAAGCAAAATTCTATGATCGTTTTCGAGGCCAGTTGAACGAGCGGCAGGAAAAGGCAGTCGCGCGCATCTTCAAGGAAGGCACGGCTGGCTTCAAAGGGGGGCTAAGTGCCGAAAACTACATTTCGATCACAGACACATCCCGCGCTACAGCAACACGCGACCTTCAGCAGCTCGTGGAGATCGGTGCGCTGACGCGCACGGGCGAACGTCGGCATACCCGGTACTCGCTGTCATTGCAGAAATAAACTGTTGCTAGTTTAATGAACTCCACCAACGTTATTATCTACGTGGACGATTGTTCGATTCCTTTCACATCAGGTTTTTTGTCAACGGTTCATTTTGTTGTCATCGCAAAGCGTCCTTTTTTAGCGGATCCATGGTCTGAGCCCATCGCTTTACCGGCTCGCTATCGAGCCTGTACAACCTCACATACGGTCGCCGCTCCAGACGGCAGCACCAATTTCCCGCTTTCGCGGGCGCGGGCTCAGGAGAACGGGACCAATCTCAAGACCGGCTCTTAGCCAAACGGAATCCCGGTCCGATCACCTGGATCCGTCAGGGCTGATCACACCCTGAGGATTTGAATTCTCGTATCACAGGCACTTCCCGCCTCAGGGAGTTTTCATGATTGCACCTTCGATCACGACGCCGGAGCTCATGTATTTCCACAGTGCAACGAGCAGCTTGCGAGCCAGTGCCACAATCATCGGCTTTTTCAAACGGCCGCCGTTTTGTGCGATACGCTTCTTAAACCAGCAAGATAGCGTTGAGGTCGGTTGGTGCCGTAACCACAGCCATGCGAGCTCGACCATGGTTGCTCTTGGACGTGGATTTCCGGCTTTTGACACGCCCTGCTCGCGATTGACGTTACCGCTTTGCCAGGGGGAGGGGGCAAGGCCTGCATACGATGCGATTTGGCGCCGGTTGTCGAGGTGGCGGAACAGGCCTTCCGTGTACAGTATTGTAGCAATTTCAGGCCCAATTCCTCGGATGCCCAAGAGAGCGGCCGCTTCTTTCGGCGTTTCCGGCGTCTCCTGAACGATCAAGGCATCTCGCTCGGCTTCGACAGCTTTGATCTGTGTGAGTATCAGTTCGAGCCGGTCAAGCTCTCTACAGACTTCGGCCTTCAGGTGTTTTGATAGCGGACGTCCATCGCCTGTCCGAAGCTCGTCCAGACGCTGCCGTCGATCCCGATTGACGGGCTCATACTCCCGTATTCCTTGTGTGAACAGCAGACCCTTTATCCGATCGACGTGGAAGACACGCTTCGCAATCAGCGTTTTCCGCTCCCGTCCAATCCGTCGGTTGTCTTCTTCCTCGGGCGAGAGAAGCTTCACCATTGAGCAGGCCCGCGGCTCGCCACGTTTCCATGCAATCAACGCGCGGATTAGAGTTTCTCCATCAAGACGATCAGTCTTCGCTCGACGATGTCGACGCGGCACGGCGATGTGGCTTTCTATCGAGGTTTCCTTGTCGAGTACCCGGCCTAGCCAGAAGCCATCCAGTCCGGCTTCCTGAATTACGACCAACGGGTACAGTCTGTCCTTCCGCCGTTTTGCTTTCTGGCGAAGCGCAGCGAAGCATTCGACAGGCCAATTAAATCACCTCCCGCCACGGTGTGGCGAGACATCTTCTCGTTACAAGGCGACAGAGCTGTCACCAGCAAGGCCGACTTGCTTAATTCCAAGGAGATGAAAATTGCGCCAGGATCGACGAGAGTGGCGGTCGGCGCTTGAGATTGATCTGCTGTCATCGGCATGGTTGGCCTCCAGAGAGTTTTCTAGCGACCTCACTCTGCCACGGTGCAGGCCGCTACTCACCCCTGATGGGATCTCAAGAGCAAAAGCAGCGTTCAAACACATCTACAGGCAAGCTTTACGACTGCTTTGCGCCCTCATTCTGATCACTCGGTTTTCTACTGAATATTCCGGAACGCGCCGTCCGCATAATGAACTACAGTCAGTGAGTTGGGTTGGGAAACGGACTGGCGGGTTTCGGGCCGGCCGCGCGTGGAAGCGGTCCTGAACCGCCGTTAATCCCTGTATGAGAACGTCGGCAAAGTTCTGCTCCAGTCATTTCGACCCACCCTCCTCAAACGCAGTGATGAACAGGGCGACGTCGGACCCTATCGAGTAGGCGGGGCGGAGTTGCCTGAGAATGACTTATCGCGAAGACGCGCATCCTACACGAATTTGCGCTTTCAACCGGTTGATGCCGAAAGTTCTGCGTAACTTCCACGTAATTTTCGGTGTCCATACATCTCAGCCTTGGTGTGTCTCAACGGTCGACGGGCGACCGTAGCGGTAATGGCTCGAAAGGACAGACATGAAAAAGATCATTTCAGGCGTACTCGTTTGCTTGACGCTGACAGCATGCAGCCAGACGGAAAAGGGCGCCGGCATTGGTGCGGCGAGCGGCGCTATCATCGGTGGGTTGGCAAGCGGCACCTGGGAAGGTGCTGCAGTGGGAGCCGCCGCGGGTGGTGCGGGAGGGGCGGTCATTGGGAACATCAGTGAACGAAACGACAGGAACCGCCGCGATCGCTGGGAACATCGGGACCGGCGCGACTACGGTTGCAGATATCGGGATAACTACGGCCGCTGCCGATAAGGAGCTGGCCCTGGCGACGGGGGGGCTAAAAGCCAGCTGGATACCGGGCAGGTTTCGGTTCCCCGGTGCCGGGCAATCTGGACTGCCGATTCGCGGCCAGTCGGTCATGGCAGTCAAGTTTATCTGAAACATACATATTTGCTGCTAGAATTCTTGAGAACAGCTGTCCGGAACTTGCACGATCAGGCCACTATGAAACTTCTACTTATCGAAGACGATCCAGAAATGACGGATGCCTTGAGGGTGGCCCTTTCGCAGCATGGCATCGTTCTTGATGCGGTTGGCGATCTGGCAACGGCGCGGGAAGCAATCGCCATGGCGGACTACGATATCGTCCTTATCGACCGGCAACTGCCTGATGGTGATGGCAGTACCTTCCTTGCGGATTTGCGTGGCGCAGGTTCAAACACGCGATCGATCATCATCTCCGCTCTGAGGTCCACCGACGAGCGTATATCCGGGCTGAATGACGGCGCTGATGATTATTTGCCAAAGCCCTTCGAAATCCCCGAACTGGTCGCGAGAATGAGCGCTGTGCTGAGGAGGGCTCCGACAACGGGATCGTCCCTCCTGGCTGCCGGAAACGTTACCTACAATCGTGTGTCATGCGATGTACATGTCAATGGCGTCCGGCTTGCGCTCACCCGCAGGGAACTGCTGATCATCGAAACGCTTCTGAGAAACCGTGGTCGGACCGTGTTGCGCTCGTCCCTTGAGGGTCAGGTCTATTCCTTTGACGATGAGATCCAGTCGAACTCACTGGAATCCAACATGTCGCGTCTGCGCCGAAAGCTTGGCGAAGCGGAGGCCAACATCGTTATCAAAAACATTCGAGGCATAGGCTACTACCTTCATGAGCAGAAATAGGATGACCAGCACCTCCCTTCGCTGGCGTTTCACTTTCGGTTTTATTGTCCTGCAGCTCTGTGCGGTCATCGCCTCGCTCAGCCTGGTTTTCTATCTCCTTTCCGGCCTCAAGCCTGATGTGGCGATCACGTCCATCTGGCTGTCTCAGGAAATCGCAGATTCAGTCCGTCTCGAGCCGAATGGCCGAGCAAGTCTGATGCCAACGGCTGAACTTAAAGAGATTATGGAAGACTCGCCTAACCTTTGGTTCGTGGCAGACCTCGGCAAAGATATCGTTCTGGCACATGGCGTGCCTCCCGGGAAAATTGCCGACAACATGTCATTCTTGCGGACGTTCAGAAGTGTCGAACTTCATGGCGATCTAGATGATCCGTTGAGTGTGGGCCGCATGGAGCGTTTCGACACCCAGGCTGGTGAGGCGACGATTTTTGCTGGCGGTGTTTCGATGTCTCAATATGGTGTGACCGTGCTGTTGGGGAACCTTGCCATCGGTATTCCGGCGCTGATCCTCGTCGCCATTTCGCTCATTGGCGCTCCGTTTGTCACACGCTGGGCTTTGCGATCCTTCAGCGATCTGACCACGCGTCTCGACAGGATCGATCTCGACACACGTGGCGCCCTGGTGGAAGAGCGGGGTCTGCCCAATGAAGTGCTTCGACTTGTGCGCGACATCAACAGGGCGCTGCGTCGTCTCGATAGTGGCTTCGAGGCAACGGAGCGCTTCTTCGTCAACGCGGCGCATGAACTTCGAACGCCGATCGCTGTCCTGCAGGTGAGGATAGATACGCTTTCACCAGGTGAGGACAAGACACACCTGCAGACGGCCATCAAGCGACTTACGGCGATCGCGAACCAGCTTCTCGACACCGAGAAGTACCGACAGAAGCCTCAGCAGAATACACCTGTCAATCTCAATAGCGTTGTGTCGAAGGTGGTTGCCGATCTTGCTCCCCTGGCGATCTCTGAAGGCTACGAGATTTCCTTTGATAGCGACGCGGAGAACCTGTTCGTTCCTGGTGATGCCGAAGCACTGGAGCGTGCATTCGTCAATCTGGTTCGAAACGCAGTCCAATATGGAGGTGGAAGAGGACAGATATCAGTGAGCATTGAGGCTGACGGTAGCGTGATGGTCGCCGATCAGGGTTGCGGAATTGCCAGCGATAAGCAATCACGCATATTCGAACCGTTCTACCGGGTCAGCCCTCACGGCTCAGGTGCGGGCCTGGGGCTCAGCATGGTCAATGAGATCGTGACGCGTCACGGCGGCTATGTTGAGCTTTCGTCCGCTCCTGGCAAGGGCAGCACATTTGCCGTGCGCTGGCGCGAGAAGCGCATTTTCCAGCATCGGTAGGGGTCGATGCCTGCGCTAACGGGTCAAGGCATCTTGTTCGTCGATGTTGGCTAGGCACGGCCGCAATCGCTTGATGTGTGGCGGGCGATCGCTGGCACGCCATCCCCATTGCAAGCATTCTGTGCTGACCGGTTGGTTTTACAGCGCGTGCCAAACGGATACGCCCCACGACCGCTCCTCGTCATTTTCAGGTAACTCTCGTGACAGAGAAAGCCCGAAAATTTCAATAGCTTGGACCACGACTAAATGACACGAAACATCACCCGCAAGCGTCTCATCCTGTCGGCGGTAACCCTTGTCGGTGTGCTGGGCGTCTGGCTCCTCTTTCTGCGTCCGCCGGCGAAGCCTGAACTGGTGACGGCGCAGGCGCGAACGGGTGACATCGAAGAGGTGGTGCTGGCGACCGGGGTTCTCGAACCGCTCGAGCTGGTGCGTGTCGGCGCCCAGGCGTCGGGTCGCATTGAGCATCTGGCTGTCAAGATCGGTGACCTCGTCGAGGCGGGCCAATTGGTGGCCGAGATCGATTCCCAGACCCGGCGCAACACCTTGCGGGACCGCGAGGCCGCTTTGGCGAACATCCGCGCTGTTCACGCCGCGCGCCGCGCCGGTCTGGTGAAAGCCGAGAAGGATTTCGAGCGTGAGCGTGACCTGCTGGCAGGTGGTTCCACGCCGCGCGCCCAGTATGACGCTGCGGTTGCCATGCGAGACACCGCGCGGGCCGAGGTTCAGTCGCTGGACGCTCAGGTCTCCCAAGCGCAGGTCGCGCTGGAGTCTGCGGGTATAGAACTGGACTATACCCGCATTACTGCCCCAATCGCCGGCACTGTGGTCGCGATCGTCACTGACGAAGGACAAACCGTGAATGCCCTGCAGACCGCGCCGACCATCGTCATGATCGCGCGATTGGACACAATGACGGTGCGCGCGGATATCTCCGAGGCTGACATCGTGCGTGTCAGGCAGGGCCTGCCGGTCTGGTTCAGCATTCTTGGCGATCCGAAGCGCCGTTTCGATGGGGAGTTGCGACAGGTGGAACCGGCCCCGGCTTCCATCGCCAACGAGAGCAACGCCACTGCTAGCCGGATTAGCTCAACCAATGGCGCGGTCTATTACACCGGGCTGATCGATGTGGCGAATGCGGACGGGGTCCTGCGGCCCTCCATGACGGCCCAGGTGTCCATCGTTTTGAGCCGCGTCAGCGGTGCCGTGCTGGTTCCGCTCAGCGCAGTGGAAGGGGCGCCCCGGGCCGGTGATACGGCGCGTATGCGGATACTGGACGCGGTGGGCGAGGTCCAGATCCGGCAGGTCCAGGTCGGTATCGATAACGGCGCGGACATCCAGATCCTTAGCGGTCTTCAGGCAGGCGAGACCATCGTCCTGGGAGCATCCACGGACGAACGCACGGACGGCCAGGCTCAACTGGCCGCGGCGAAGCGGTAGGGCGCGCTATGACGGAACCACTGATCCGCGTACGTGGGGTATCCCGCGCTTTCCCCGCAGGCGACGAGATGGTGCGGGTGCTGAAAGACGTCGACCTCGACATCGAGGCCGGCGAGATGATGGCCATCATAGGTGCGTCTGGCTCCGGCAAGTCGACGCTGATGAACATCCTTGGCTGCCTCGATCGTCCGACGGACGGCAGCTACTGGATCGAAGGACGCGAGACCTCGAAGATGTCCGTGGACGAACTGGCCGCGCTACGCCGTGAGCGTTTTGGTTTCATCTTCCAGCGTTATCATCTGCTTGGCGATCTCAGCGCGGCCAGCAACGTCGAGGTACCAGCCATTTATGCCGGACGCAGCCGATCCGACCGGCACAAGCGAGCGATCTCCTTGTTGACCCGGCTGGGTCTGGCCGAGCGGACGGGCAATATCCCGGGCAAGCTTTCGGGCGGCCAGCAGCAGCGGGTGTCGATCGCCCGCGCCCTGATGAACGGCGGCGAGATAATTCTGGCCGACGAGCCGACCGGAGCGCTGGATACGCACAGTGGCGCCGAAGTCATGAAGATCCTGCGCGAGCTTCACGCCGAGGGGCACACCATCATTCTCGTCACTCACGACAAGAAGATCGCCGAACACGCGGATCGGGTTGTAGAGATCAGCGACGGCGTTATCATTTCCGACGAGCGCAATATATCCAAATCCGCCGCGACGGCCCGTCCCATCCGCGAGCACGCGCCGGGCGCTGGCTGGCGTGGTGCAATTGACCGGATGGCCGAAGCTTTTCGTATGGCGGGCGCGGCAATATGGGCGCACAAGATGCGCTCGCTTCTGACCATGCTCGGCATCATCATCGGTATCGCCTCAGTGGCGGCTATCTCGGCACTGGGAGCCGGTTCGCAGCAACAAATCCTGAGTAGTATCAGTTCGCTTGGCACCAACACGATCGAGTTGCGGGCCGGTAAAGGCTTCGGCGATCTGGAAGCGGACAAGATACGGACCCTGGTTCCCGCCGATGCAGAAGCGCTGGTGAACCAGCCCTATGTCGACAGCGTGACACCAGCCGTCACGACGAGCGTAACTGTCAAGCGCGCCGCCGTGGCCGTCAATGCGTCAGTCACCGGGGTTGGCGCCGACTTCTTTCGTGTACGGGGTCTTGAGCTGGCGCATGGACAACTGTTCGACGCCCAGGACGTTACTGCCTACAGCCAGAATGTAGTGATCGATGCAAACGCCGCGCGAGACCTGTTTCCAGACCGGGTAAACCCGGTGGGGCAGGTCATCCTTCTGGGCACAATGCCGGCGAGGGTCGTAGGTGTGACGAAACGGGAAAATTCCTTCGGCCCGGCGGTTGATACGTTGACCGTTTATGCGCCTTACACAACCGTCATGGGCCGCATGCTGGGTCGTCCGAACGTCGACGGCATAACGGTCCGTATCAGAGACGATGTCGACCCGGGCAATGTCGAGGCCGCAGTTTCACGCCTTATCGAGCGTCGGCATGGCGCGAAAGACTTCTTCCTCACCAACTCGGCGACCATTCGCGAGACTATCGAGACCACCACGCAAACCCTGACGCTGCTGATTTCGTCAGTCGCCGTGATCTCGCTGATTGTCGGCGGCATCGGCGTGATGAATATCATGCTGGTTTCCGTGACCGAGCGCACCAGGGAGATCGGCGTTCGTGTGGCCGTTGGCGCGCGCCGCAGCGACATCCTTTCCCAGTTCCTGATCGAGGCCGTCATGGTCTGCCTTGTCGGCGGCTTCATGGGAGTGATGCTCGCCCTCGGGATCAGCGCTCTTTTTAATTTGCTGAGCCCCGACTTCAAAATGATCTTCTCTTCTGGCTCCATCATTGTGGCCTTCGCCTGCTCCACCCTGATCGGAATTGTCTTCGGCTTCCTTCCCGCCCGCAACGCGGCAAAGCTGGACCCGATAGAAGCCTTGGCACGCGAATGATGGCTGGAAAGCATGTGTGATGGCGTAGTGAAGAATAGCAGTGGGTATTGCCGTTTTGGAATTCCAATTGGAAATCAGCCTCGCAAGCAGCTGGAGAACTGACTGCTTCTGAGTTCACGGCCTGATGATCGGCGGAGTTCACAGTATGATCGAACGACACTTCTGAATCAAACCGCTGCCTCCGATTCATTTCCTTCCCCGGTCAAGATCCGGGTCGGCACGGTCGCATCGCGCTGAGACTGTAGCGGGTGCCAAACCGCAGGCAACGCAGGGTCCTTTCGGTTTGCCATAAATCGTCCGCTTTGGGCTGTCATCGAGAAACCTGCAAAGCAGACGTCCGGCGCGACCTGACCTATTGACCAAGATCAGCCCGAAGTGGCCATTTCATCGATCCGGCGCACGTTCGCTAGGCTGAACCGTCAGATAGCTGGTTGGAGTGGCTGGTAACCACAGCCGGCCACTCCGGTTCTCCTGGATCGTAAAACAGACGACTGACCGAGTCATAGAGCAGGAAATGGTCCTCATCGACGTGGACGACGGCCACACCTTGAATATCACTCCAATCGCTGGTTCTTATCGGCGTGCCGATAGGCCAGCCGAGCGACCTCATCATAGGTCATGCCAGTGAGCATTTGCAGGACGCGAACCCCACAGCCGTCGTCCCTTGCCAATTGTGAGTGAAAGGGAAATCGAACTTGGCCGGGCTGGCGCAGTGACATGGTTGAACTCCTTCATTCACGAATCTCAGCATATTGCCTCTCGGTCCATGCCCCTTTTTCCTCCAGTCGGAGCAGGCCGAACGTGCAGATCCGCACCCGGCCGACTTTCTCCGTGGTGACGAGGCTCGCTTGCTCTGGACGCCGACGTGCTTTTTTCATGCCCGTGAGGGTAATGTGGAATTTCTCGGCAAGCTCCGTGATCGAAGCGTTGTGACGTCCAAGCTGCTCCAGGATGCCGCCGGGTGGCCTCCCAAAGCGCGGCGAAAGGGCGGCGATTCCGCCGCTGTGACTCGATTCCCAGCGAGACGGGCCGATCCGCTCTTGAAAGACATGCGACCTACACTCCGTTCGACCACGCTATGATGGTGCATAGTGGAATGAGAAAGGAGAGCTGGTAGGTGGTATTACCCGGTTAGCTCCCACTCTCCTATGTTTAAATCGTGGACCCGCGGGAGTGTGTTCAGGTCAGCGTGCCGCCATCAACGGTCAGGATGGTTCCGGTGATTTGTCGGGCCGCGCCAGATGCGAGGAAGGCTACCGCAGCCGCGACATCCTCCGGCTCACCGTACCGGCCGAGCGGTATTAGGGCACGCTGGAAATCTCCGAACTCACCCTCGGCCGGGTTCATTTCCGTGTTGGTTGATCCTGGCTGAATGAGATTGACAGTGATGTCACGGGGGCCAAGCTCTCGCGCCAGACCACGGGTAAACGATTGAAGTGCCGATTTGGTCATTGAATAAACAGTCGATGGTCCGACAATGCGTTCTGCGCCTGCGGAGCCGATTGTGACGATCCGGCCACCTTTGCCAAGATAAGGCATAGCGGCTTGCGATGCCAGGATCGGGGAGCGAGCGTTGACAGCGAAAAGAGCATCGATCTCGGCAACGGTGAAATCCGCCACATCCTTGTAGATCGCGATAGCCGCATTGTTCACCAAGATGTCGAGGCCGCCCAACGCTTGCGCCGCTTGATCAACCGACCGCTTGACCGCCTCTGGGTCCATGCTATCAGCCTGGATAGCCAACGCCTTGCGGCCTTTGCCTATGATCGTTGCGACAACTTGCGCTGCCCGATCAGCGGCGCGTTCGTACGTGATCGCAACGTCGGCGCCTCGTTCTGCCAGAGCTATCGCTATCGCGGCGCCAATGCCGCGGGACGCTCCGGTCACGAGCGCACGTTTACCTGCTAGTTCACTCATCGATCATTCCTTTCATTATCGATAGGGGAAATGTTCGCCCGGCCGAATTGCGGAGGGCATCGTGCGGCCTGCCGCTGTACGATTATTTTCGGTTCAAGCGATCAGGACCGGCAGACCGCTCAAGCGGCGCTTGTCCATGTCGTCATGCGCTCGGGCTATCTCATTAAACGGATAGCGGGTGGTTTCGAGATCATCGAAAATCCCTGAGCGCAGCGCATCCCATAGCTGGGAAGTTGCGGTTTCGACTGCCGGTCCCCTGACATATTGAGGGGTTCCACCACTACGGACATCTACCCCCCGTCGCACAAGATCGGGGGCCGGCGCTGGCTGACCCGTTGCGGCTCCAATCGCGGCAATCACGCCACCATCCCGGACACTCGACACGCCCAGGGCAAAGGTCGCCCGGCCGACCAAATCATAGACGACGTCGACACCGTCAGGTGCGATCGCACGGATCTTGGCGGCGATGTCTGGCTCGCCAGCGTGGAAGGCATGCGTGGCACCGGCCGCGACCTTGTCGAACTTGTCCGGCGATCCGGCAACGCCGATCACTGTTGCGCCCAGCGACTTTGCCCAGCGAGACAGGATAGCGCCTACGCTTCCCGATGCCCCAAGTACCAGCACCGTCTCGGCGGATTTGAGATCGTGGAGACCACGCATCCCCATCCAGGCCGTCCCGCCCTTCGCCAGGAAGGTCGCCGCCGTCTCGTTCGAGATATCGGCGGGCAGGCGGATGAGCGGCGCTGTCGGAATGATCCTCTCGGTAGCATAGGCGCCTTCCGAAAAGAAGTAAGCGACCCGATCGCCGGCCGACAGCCCTTCGACGCCGGATCCGACTTCGGTAATCGTCCCGGCCGCTTCAAAACCGGGAACCGCAGGCAACGCCATCGGATACTGGCCTTTCCGTATCATCGTATCGACGAAGTTGAGGCCGATCGCGTCTTGGATGAGCCTAACCTCGCCGGCACGTGGCGCGCGCAGGTCTTTCTCGATAACCTGCAAAACCGACGGTCCGCCCGCCGACTGCATTTGAATGAACCTTGTCACAATATTGTCTCCGGGTTTCAGATGGTGCGCGGCGCTCGATTGCAGACGGATGGAGCGCAGCGATGTTCAGTCGAACTTGACGAGATTGAGAGCGGGCAGGGGACCGCCTGGGAACTGAAGCAGCTGGCTGCCGACCGCAAGCCCCCCGAGATCGATCCCGAAGAAGCCGAGGCGATTAACGATGGCGGCGACCTCAGCCTTCGCCCTCATATCGTCGCCTGAGTAAAACAGGACGCGCCTGCCCCCTTCCGATTGGGGGTCGCCCGACAGTTGCTTTGGCATCAGATGGTTGAACGCCTTGACGACGCGCGCGCCTGGCACAAGGGCGGTGAAAATATCCGTAGAGGTGCGGCCGCCAAGGTCCGCCGGCCTGTAAAGCGGCGCTTCGATGGAGTTGTTGGCGTCGATTACGATCCTGTCGCCGAAGTTCAAACCGGCGAGCGCGCCAGGTATCTTTGACCACGGGACTGCCACGAGAACGATGGCTTGCGCCGCGGCCTCTTGGACGCTTCCAGCCCGGATTGTGCTTCCAAGTTTTGAAACAAGCGCTGTGAGGCTTTCCGGTCCTCGGCTGTTTGCGATTACGGCTTCGATTCCTGCCTTGCCGAGCGCAGTGGCAAATGCGCCCCCGATATTGCCGGCTCCGATAATTCCAACTGTCATCACCCACTCCTTTACGGTTCGTGAGAACTCTGTCTGCGACGATCGGTTTTCCCGCTACATCCTGGGCCTGATGCCGTTGGCGTTGCAGAAATCCGCTTTTGCTGTTGACTGGAATATGGCTGGCAAATACACGCAGCATAAGTCATAGATGAATTGTTTTAGTTTCAATCAATGCTTGAAGGTTACGTTTTATGGAGACACTGGCAAACCTCGAAGCGTTCGTTCGAAGCGCAGAAGCGAGCAGCTTTTCTGGGGCTGCACGGCGTCTCTCGATCACCCCGGCCGCAGTCAGCCGGAATGTTGCAATGCTGGAACGCAACCTCGGTATACGGCTGTTTCACCGCTCAACGCGGAAGTTGACCCTGACCGAGGCGGGGGAGTCGTTTCTGGCAAGCATAGGGGACAGCCTGAACCACCTTCAGGGGGCAATCGACGGGGCATCACAAACGAAGGGCGAGCCCGTCGGCGTTTTGAAGCTCAGCATGAGTTTGTCGTTCGCCATGGGATACGTTCTCCCTGCACTGCCCGACTTTCTGGCCCGTTATCCGGGCGTCAGACCTGACTGGCATTTCGACAGCCGCAAGGTCGATCTTATCGCCGAGGGTTTCGACGCCGCGATCGGCGGTGGTTTCGAACTCAATCCTGGCATCGTTTCCACGACGCTCGCACCCGTGCACGTTATCGCGGTCGCATCGCCCAGCTATTTTGCTGCACGTCGCCGGCCGGCTAGCCCTGCCGATCTGGCCGATCATGCCGGAATCTTGATGCGGTCCTCGAATTCGGGCCGGATCAGGCAGTGGATGATGCGGGACGCTCAAGGACGTGAAGAGCGCGCGCTCCTCAACGAGACGATTGTGATGAGCGACGCCGCGCCCATGGTGCAGGCGGCAATCGCGGGGTTGGGCATTGCATTGTTGGCCGTACCCGATGTGCTGCCGCATATGGAAAGTGGCGCGCTCGAACGTATCCTTCCGAAGTGGTATGCCGATGCCGGATCTATCTCGCTCTACTACTCTGGCCGAGTGCTCCAACCGCTAAAAACACGCGCTTTCATCGACTTCTATACTGAATATTTCCGTCGCGAGCGCCTCAGTGCCCGGTTTGCAGGCAGTCTCGGCTAATGTCCACACGTTGCGTTGGCTTCTTTGAAAACCGTGGTCGTTTGACTGCATCGAATATCCCATATTCAACACATGCTTGAAGATGATCCAACCGATATGATGCTAATATTCTAAGACAGGGATGGGCAAATATATCACTCCACAGACACGTAAAAGGAGTGAAAAAATGACTGAATTAACCTCGTCTCGATATCTTCCACTGAGCGGAAAGATCGCACTTGTCACCGGTGGATCGCGATCTATCGGCGCATCAATCGCCCAGCGTCTCGCAGCGGATGGCGCTCAGGTTGCCTTCACCTATCGTGGATCACCTGCGAAGGCTGAGGAAGTTGCTGTTGCCATAGAAAAAACGGGCGCGCGCGCGCTGGCTATTGCCGCGGATGCCGCTGATCCGGACGCGATACGCGCTGCCGTTGCCGCGACGGTCGATAAGTTCGGCGGCCTCGACATTTTGGTGAACAATGCCGGTATTGCCTTTGCCGGTCCGATCGACGAAATCGCCTTCAATGACTATCAGGCAATGCTCGCAATCAACGTAACTGGCGTTTTCGTTGCCACGCAGGAGGCCGTACGCCATATGAAGGATGGCGGCCGGATCATACATATTGGCAGTTCAATCACGAAATATGCCGGAGTGCCTGGGCTGTCAGCATACGGCCTCACCAAAGGGGCCGTCGCCGGTTTCAACCGGAGTTTGGCTCATGACCTCGGGCCACGCGGCATCACAGTCAACACGGTGCATCCAGGCCCAACCGACACTGACATGAACCCTGTTGATGGCGAGTTTGCCGCTATGCAAATCTCGCGTATCGCGGCGGGCCGCTATGGAAAGCCCCAGGAAATTGCGAGCGTGGTCGCATTCCTTGCAAGTCCGGAAGCCTCGTTTGTAACAGGTGCCGACATCCGGGCCGATGGTGGTTTCACATCCTGAAAATGCCGGGGCGAAATGCAAAATTCGCTTCGCCAGCCGCAGCGATTTCGACGCCTCACCAACAATCAACGGCTCAAGGCGGGCTTGACCGACACGGTTGCAAGACGCCGTCGCGGCTCGGCACGATCAAAAACAAGGGGTCGCCTTCGGTAGTTTCACCGTTGCGATCTCGATCTGGAATGCGTGCGCAGCGCCGCCGTTCAAGCCCAAAACCGCACCGTTTCACATGAACTTGTATTCGCGCGCGCATCGGAACCGGACAATAATCACGTATCATCGACGGTGATCGAGGATGTTTTCCAGCCCTTTATCCCAGTAGGGTTGATTGCCGAACCGATTGACAAGCCAGTCGATGAACACTCTCACTTTCGGTGCCAGTTCGCGAGAACTTGGATACAGCGCCCAAAGCGTCTGGGTTGAGATCAGCGGATACTTCGGAAGGACCGGCACCAGCGCGCCGGACTGTAGCTCTTCCGATGCGCACCACGTGGCCATCAGCGCAATGCCCAGCCCGGCGGAAGCGGCATCGCGCACTGCAGTGCCGTCATTGATGCGGAGACTCGGAATAACACGCCGTTCGATCACCACCGAACCTTCCCCTCGAAATGTCCAAAGATCCAGCGTGCCGACGACGAGGCAGGTATGTTCCGCCAGGTCGTCGGGCGTGCTGGGCCGGCCGTGTTTTTCGAGATATTCGGGCGACGCGACCAGCACCCGATTGTCGGGAGCAAGCCGCCGCGCGACAAAGGATGAATCGCTGAGCTCGGTATAACGAACCGCCACATCGAAGGCACCCTCGACCAGATCAACGATGCTGTCCGAAATGCGCAAATCAAGTGCCAAGTCGGGATATTGCCTGCAGAAGTCGGCCAGACCCGGCACAATATGCATTCGCGCGAACGAGGCGGGGGCCGCTATTCGTAATGTGCCGCGAGGGGCCGCCTGCTGTCGCCCAAGTGCCGCTCGGGCGGCCTCCGCAGCGACGACAATATGTTCCGCATGCGGCAGGAACGCTAGACCGTCTTCAGTCAAAGTTGCTTGCCGTGTGGTGCGATGGACGAGCCTTGCACTGAGTTTTCGCTCGAGAACCAGCAGTTTGGCGCTAGCGCCAGCAGGCGTCAGACCTAAGTCGCGAGCTGCGGCACTGATGCTGCGCAGTTGAGCAATCCGTACGAAGAGATTTAATTCGTCCACGTCCATTAGCCAACTTTCAAATTTTTTTTGAAGGTGATCCTTAATCTTGGCCACTACCGAAAGCAATCGCGATAAATCACATAGGAGCTATCGAAACGGCGGCGGACGCTTCGAGGCCGGGAATGCTCCGACGGCGGAGCATGTTGCTCGTCCCACGCCGACGCCAGCGACCAGAATCATTACCTTCGATAGAAGAGGAGCCTGAAATGAAAGCGATGTCACTCAAATCCTTTGGCGGTCCAGAAGCCTTTGATCTCGTCGAAGTTCCAAAGCCTCTTCCGAAGGCGGGGCAGGTTTTGGTACGGGTCCATGCCACATCGATCAATCCCCTCGACTACCAAGTTCGGCGAGGCGACTATCGCGACCTGGTACCGTTGCCGGCAATTACCGGTCATGACGTATCGGGCGTTGTCGAAGCTACCGGTCCGGGGGTAACAATGTTCGCTCCAGGGGACGAGGTCTGGTACACGCCACAGATCTTCGACGGGCCAGGCAGTTATGCCGAATACCACGTTGCCAACGAAAACATCATCGGGCGCAAACCCAGCTCGCTGACCCATCTTGAGGCTGCGAGCCTTAGCCTGGTTGGCGGAACCGCCTGGGAAGCGCTTGTTTCGCGTGCTGCCCTGAGGGTGGGAGAAAGCATATTGATCCATGGCGGCGCGGGAGGGGTAGGGCATGTGGCTATCCAAGTTGCGAAAGCCATCGGAGCAAAGGTCTACACGACCGTCCGCGAAGAAAACTTCGAGTTTGCGCGAAGTGTCGGAGCTGACGTCGTCATTGATTACAGGAAAGAGGATTATGTCGCCGCCATCATGCGGGAGACTGAAGGCCTCGGAGTAGACGTCGTGTTTGACACCCTCGGAGGTGAAACTTTGTCCCAAAGCCCGAAGGCGCTTGCACAACTCGGTCGCGTCGTCTCGATCGTGGACATCGCACAGCCGCAGAATCTCATTGAGGCATGGGGCAAGAATGCGAGCTACCACTTCGTCTTCACGAGGCAGAACCAAGGCAAGCTCAACGAGCTGAGCATTTTGGTGGAACGCGGTCAACTGAGGCCGCACGTGGGAGCCGTCTATTCGCTCGCCGACCTTCCGCTTGCCCATGCACTGCTCGAGAAACCAAACAACGGTTTGCGCGGTAAGATCGCGATTGCCATTGACCCGCAGTCCGACACAAAGGTGCAATCATGATTTATGAGATCGCTATGCTGCCTGTCCAAAAGGACAAGATCAGCGAGTTCAGGCAAGCGTTCGGAGACGTTGTTCCTCTGCTCACGCGTGCGCGGGGTTACCGCGGTCATGTCCTCGCCCAGGGGATCGAAACGCCGGAGGTATTCAATCTGATCGTGCGATGGCGGTCGCTTGACGATCATACTCCGGGTTTCGAAGCAAGCGAAGATCATGAGCCGTTCATGGGAGGCATACAGGAATACTTGTCCGGGGAACCGACGGTCTGTCACCTCGAGGGCGACAACACCGGCTGGCGTGACTATCGTCGTGGGAAAAGCGGCGCGGGTTAGAGCGCACAACGGCAAGGGTTCCGCTAATAGCAACGCCGGGTTTCTCTGACGCCGACTTCCGCGATGCCGCCATGTCCCTATTCTGACAACAACCACCAGGAGATCGTGACATGCCTGCAGTCCTAGTCCACGGCGTACCCGACACCCACCGGCTCTGGGACACCGTTCGCTCTCATCTTGAGCGCAGTGACATCATCACGATCGATCTTCCCGGCTTTGGTAATCCGTTGCCGACGGATTTCAGGTCAACAAAGGAAGAGTATCTCGACTGGCTGATCAACCGGATCGATGAGATCGGCGAACCCGTAGATCTGGTCGGTCATGACTGGGGCTGCCTGCTGACAGGCCGTCTGACGTCGATCCGGCCGGATCTGGTGCGGACCTGGACCGGCATCAGTGGGCCGATTGATCCGGAATATCCGTGGCACTATCTCGCCAAGATCTGGCAGACGCCAGGTGAGGGCGAGCAATGGATGAAGGATCTCGACCTCGAGGAATTTGCGGCGAAACTCGTTGAGGCGCAGATGCCGAAAGATGCGGCGGATGAATCGGTTCGGCATCTCGATGCCACTATGCGGGCAAGCATTCTCGCACTTTACCGTTCCGCAATCGAGGTCGGGGCGCAGTGGAAACCGGGTCTGAGCAGCATAACCGCGCCAGCGCTGGTGATCTGGGGCCTGGACGATCCGTTTCTGCCGCACCGCTTCGCCGACGAGCTCGGCAATGCCACACACGCACGCGCCGTCGTGAAGCTCCGCGCCTCGCATTGGCCGATGATAGAGCGTCCGGCCGATGTCGCGCGCGAACTCGAGGCCCATTGGACACACGCTTAACTCCCTGCGCTTGCGTTACTTGGGCTCAACCCACGCAGCCGCAACGTGAACGGCATGCTTGGTCACTCGCTATGCGCCCAAGCATTTGTCCGGAAACGAAACCATGTGCAGCAAGGCGAGCATTGCCGGGCTGCATCAGACAGGAGTACGCCTACATGACCAATTCACCAAACTCCCGGATCGGCGTCGGCATCGTCGGCGCCAGTGCCGATCGAGGCTGGGGCGGAATTGCGCACGTCCCGGCACTGCGGGCGCTCGATGCGTTCCAGATCCGCGCCGTCAGCACGACGCGTATGGAAAGTGCGAACGCGACCGCTAGCCGACTGGGCGCTGATCTCGCCTTTGACACACATCAGGCACTGGTCGTGCGGCCGGAGGTCGACTTGGTAGTGGTTGCGGTCAAGGTGCCGGATCACAAGCAGATCGTTTCCGACGCGCTCGCCGCGGGCAAGATGGTCTATTGCGAATGGCCGCTCGCGCGAATTCTATCGGAAGTCGAAGCGCTGGAGGGGCTTGCCCGCGAACGGCGGCTGCGCACGGTTATCGGTTTGCAGGGCGGCCTGCACCCGCCGATCCGCTACCTCCGCTACCTCGTCCGGCAGGGCGTGATCGGCATGCCGCTCAGCACGAGCATCCGCGCGCGTCTGAACGACGACATGTGGGTCGGCCGATACGGCCCGCCATTCGAATACATGGCTCGCGCAGAGAATGGCGCGACGCTTCAAAGCATCATGCTCGGCCACGCGCTCCAACCACTGGCGCACGTACTCGGCGCATTCGAGAGCCTGTCCGCCATCGTCGCCAATCAGCGCGGCGACGGCGTCCGCCTCTCGGATGGCTCGTCCCTCCCGAAGGATGCGCCGGACGAGATCATCGTCGCCGGCGTTCTCGAAGGCGGAATCGTCACTTCGCTGCATTACAGTGCCGGACAGTCCGCCGGCTTGGTGTGGGAGATCCAGGGTACGGAAGGCAGTCTGCGCGTGGAGACGGCGTCGGGCTACATCCACTTCGGTGATATGACCATCACGTTGCGCCGCGGCAGCGAGCCTGTCCAGCAGCTACAGGTCCCAACAGCATACGCGGCTCCCGACCTGCAACTCGAAGCGCCCGCGGCGGGTGTCGCCCGGCTCTACGCCCAACTCGCCGCCGACCTCCGCGACGGAACCGCAGATGCGCCAGACTTCGCGGTCGCGCTCGATCGTCACCGGGTGC
The DNA here is from genome assembly GCF_036888815.1 of Agrobacterium sp. CCNWLW155. NCBI lineage: Bacteria > Pseudomonadati > Pseudomonadota > Alphaproteobacteria > Hyphomicrobiales > Rhizobiaceae > Agrobacterium > Agrobacterium sp. CCNWLW155. The sequence goes on along the minus strand of NZ_JBAKFW010000016.1, from coordinate 34,125 downwards.
TCGAGGCGATCACACAGGCCAATTTAACGGGTCATCGCCAGCATCTGTCCCTCCGCGATATAGGCAACCCCAATCCCTAAGAACCCAGGAAGGGCTCTAGCTCGCGCGCTGTCGCTCATCTCTGCGCGTGCAACCGAAAGGCCGAGCAACCGCGTAAGCACCCGGCCTGCTTTCGCAGTACGCTCCAGGTCGACGTGTTGGACGCCCCGGCAATGCAATCGAAGTCTGACTTCGGTACAGTTGTGTGGTCGGGTTCCAGCGTGTGTCCGGCGTTAGAAAGCGGCTTCAACACGTCGCGGGCCTTTATGGAATACGAAGATCAGATCCAATTGAGCCACCGTTTTCCGATATTGTGGCTTCGACCAGATCCGGTTTACATAATGGGGCGCATCATTGGTGAGAGGCTGGGCGCAAACGTCTCCGCTCGAGCCTCACACCGAATTCGGAACTAGTCTCGTCGTCTCTCTCTTCTCATACGCTCATGCTGCCGGCGTGCATCTTCTGCCATGATCTGGCTTAGCCTTGCTGACTCAAGGGTCCGTAGTTGCGCGTCGTCACGACGCTGCTGCTGCTGGAGCATGCATGCGGTATGAGACGATGATCCGTATCGTGCGCCCATTCCCGAGCAGGTGTCGAGATCGGCGTAGCGTTCCTGTTCCGGTGTCTGGCAACCGGTCAGGATAAGGAGGCCTGCGAACATTGTTCCGGCAAACAGGCGTCGGATGACGATGTGAACTTGGGAGGCTTTGCTCATTTGATGTACCTTCTTTTTAGACAAGTCATTCAATTGCGAGAGCGAAGCGCGATCCCGCCAAAGTGATATGGAATCTCACAGTTACGCAGAAATTACGTGATTCCGGACCAAGCTGGCTTTCACGGTTGACCCCGACGCGACGTCATAGTTCAGGCAGTGTGTCGATATTGTTTGAGTGTGGTGGCCCGCGATGGCGCCGTCGACGATGCGAGGTTCGACATGACTGCAACTGATCTCATCCCGATTGAAACGCTTTTTGGAATGCCAGAATTTTCGCGGGCGCATATTTCTCCCGATGGCCGGCTGGTGGCCTATCTGGCGCCCTGGCGTGGGCGGTTGAATATCTGGGTGCGGCCAGTCGGACAAGGCACGACGCGGCGACTGACGGCCGATGACACGCGCAATATCGACGGCTTTAGTTGGACGCGTGATGCTCGCTACATTCTCTTCGTACAAGACACCCAGGGCGACGAGAACTGGCACCTTCATCGTGTGGAGGTGGACGGGGCAGAGACGGTGGGCGGGAAGGCTAGGACAGTCGACTTGACGCCTTATTCCGGCGTGCGGGTAATGGGACTGGACTTGTCCGCCGCGTTTCCAGGTAAGGCTTTCGTGCAGATGAACCTTAGAAGTCCGGGTCTGATTGACCTGTACGAGGTCGATATCGAAAGCGCTGAAACCAGGGTCGCTGCCTTGAATCCTGGTCGGTTCGTACGCTGGATCGTTACGCCGAACGGACCGATGCATGCCTTCATCATCAACGACGCGGGCGACCACGAACTGGCTCGTTACGAGAATGGTGTTTTCACCACGTTGGCGAACCTGAGCGGACGCGACCAGCCAATCGGGCCGATGCCGCTGATGGTTGCGGCGGATGGAAAGAGCGTCTTGGTTGGCTGCAACGCGGGCAGCGACCACACCTATCTTGCTGCCGTTGACCTTGCGACGGGCAAGCACAGGGTAGTCGACAGCCAGCCCGATTACAGCCTCGATACGCCGCGGCCAGAGGCCGATCCGCGCTTTCCCTCCAGCCTGATCAGCAATCCTGTGACAGGCGAGCTGCTGGGACTACGTTATCTTGGCAAAAGACAGCAGATACGGCCTCTGAACCCGCATTTTGCCGCCGTGCTAGACAGCTTACAGTGGCTGTCAGACGGGGAAATAGGGTACATTTCCTGCGATGCCGATGGGCGACAATGGGTGGCAGAATTTTGGGATGACCGGCATCCCGGCACGACATGGTTTTACGAACATGAGAGCGGCGAGGCGTACGTGCTTGGCGAGCGATTTTCTGAGCTCTCAGCCGAGCGGCTGGCGAGCGTGCGACCCATCGATGTGATGTCGCGCGACGGATTGACCTTGCCGTGCCATGTGACGCTGCCCGTCGGGTTCGATGCCAAGGATGAGCCGCGTGCGCTGCCGACCGTGCTTCTGGTACATGGCGGGCCGTGGTATCGCGACGCCTGCTTTTATGATCCGGAAGTGCAGTTCCTCGCCAACCGCGGCTATGCCGTGCTGCAGGTGAATTTTCGCGGCTCGACCGGCTATGGCAAGGCGTTCATGCAAGCCGCGATAGGGGAGTTCTCCGGGCGTATGCATGACGACCTGATCGATGGGCTCGACTGGCTAATCGGTCAGGGTATTGCCGACCCGGCGCGGGTAGCGATCTACGGTTGCTCCTATGGCGGTTACGCCGCGTTGGTGGGCGCCAGCTTCACGCCGGAGCGCTTCGCCGCCACCATCTCCTACTCCGGCATGTCCGATCTCCGGCTGCTGGTGGATGGAGTCGTCTCGTTCATACGGCCTGCACTAGTCAACACCTACCTTTCTTACATGGGCGATCCAGACATCGAGACGCAGAGCCGGGACATGCTTGCGCGCTCGCCGGCAAGCCGGCTTGATTGCATTTCCAAACCGCTTTTGGTGGTTCACGGCGCGAACGATGTGCGTGTTGCAAAGGCACAGGCGGATCTGGTGGTGGAAAGGGTGCGTGCGAATGGTGTGGAGGTCGACTATCTTCTCAACGACCGCGAAGGACACTGGTTCATCAACGAGGATAGCAATATTGAGCTTTATCGGAAGATCGAGCGCTTTCTTGCACGGCATTTGAGGGGCGAGTAATGAGGGCGGCGCATGCGCAGTAAGGAGATTGCAGGACTGGCGGGCATGAGCATCCGCACGCTGCGGCACTACCACCAGATCGGACTTTTGCCGGAGCCGCCAAGACAGAACAATGGGTATCGCATTTACAGCGTGCCGCATTTGATCCGACTGCTGCGTATCGGTCAATTGACAGCGCTCGGTTTCTCGCTCTCGCAAATCCCAGCGTTTCTCGACGGTCGTGCCGAGATGAGCGAGGACAGTTTGGACGCTCTTCTTGAGGGGCTCACGCGGCAGATCAAACTTCTGGAGCGTCAACGCCGGACTGTTACAGCCCTGCGTGACGGCAAAGGACCGCCCGACATGTCGCCGGAATTTGCTGCGTCTCTGATGGCGCTGGAGTCGGGGCGAGAGCCTAAAGCGGTGCGAGCCGGTCGGGAGCAATCTGTACTCCTATCACACCTTTTGGATGAAGAGCAGCGCGCAGAACTGGCCCGGCTCTATGACCAACTCGCGGATCTCGAATATGGTGCTACCGTGCGAGAGCTGGGGGATCGTTTCGATGCGTTGGGGCCAGATAGTGACGACGTCGAGATTTCAGCGCTTGCCGAAGATTACATCGCTCATCTTGGATCATGGATGAGAGACTTCGACAACGCGTTGAGCGGCGGTAGGAAGCACCAGGCAGCAACGCTGCTCTGGCTTCATGCCCTGGAGAATACGAACAACCAGCAGAAGCGCCTGCTGATGGAGATCAACAGCGGGCTGGCGTCCGAGCGGTGATCATTGGTTTGCGTCGGGCCGCTCGAAAAATGATTGATCGATTGCGGGGGTTGAGCCCAGTCGGGTCGGCGAGGTTAAAATTTGCGCTATCCTTTACCCAGACATCATCAAGCCATATTCTAAACCATTGGTTATGACTCGATTCAATTATAATCAAGAGTAATATGATGGATATCAACGTTGCTTTAAAAGCCTTCATCCGCACCGTCGAGAAGGGGTCGATTACTGCTGCGGCACGGGACCTTGGGGTAACGCAGCCGGCGGTTACGAAGCATATTTCGAACCTCGAACGGCACGTTCAAGCCAGGCTTCTGGAGCGCTCGTCGAAAATCGTTCGCCCGACGGCGCATGGACTCGAATTATACGAAGCCAGCCGCATTGCGATCGCATCGATCGACGCGGCGCTGGAGGGCGTCCGCATCAACACAGGTGAAATCGAAGGCAATCTAAGAATTCACGCCCCATCTTGCATTGGTGTCGGTCATCTCGAACGTATAGTCGGGGAATTTCAAGATGACTATTGCGGGATTTCCGTCGAACTGGCTCTCGATGAGCGCACAGTCGACTTGGTCTATGATAATTTCGATTTGTCACTTCACTACGGGAAAATCGAGGATCAGGATGTCATCGCACGCCGCATCGGGTGGGTGGAGCGATTTCTCGTCGCGTCCCCTCGTTACCTGAAACAGGTGGGGGAGATTGAAGACACACAACGGTTTTCGAAGCTTGAAGTCATTGGTACTCCAAAGATGCTCGCTCAGCGCAATACTATTTCCCTGTTGGGACCTGGCGCGCGCGCCGAAGACGTCACCGTCAGGCCAATACTCATAACGAACCAATGCGCATGTCATGATTGCAGCACTTTTACGGGGACGGGGTGTGGGACTGGTGCAGAAGAACCTCGTATTGGACTTGTTGGCCAGCGGCGAGCTTGTAAGGGTGCTTCCCGAATATTGGCTGCGATCTACCGAAGCTTTTCTTGCTTATCCGTCCACAAAGTTCATGCGACCGGTCGTCCGGGCATTTACGGACTTCGTTATGCCGCGGCTCAGGGACATTGACGGGATCTCCCCGGAGCAGCGGTAGCCCCAATGGCATAGCCAACGGTTATGACGGCTATCACTCATACAGATATGGAATATTCCGTCTGTTGGAGGATACCGTGCGATTCAAGCACGTGTGCCAGCCACAACCCGAAGGTCGCCTTCCATGATGCAGAACCGAAATAGTTTCATATCCCGTCGTACGTTCATAGTCGGCTCTTTAGCCGCGCCGGCCATACTCGGCGGATGCACAACAGTCCCAGAAAGATCGGCACCAGGCTCATCCCAGCCCATTGTTACTCCGCAACCTTCACCGGTCGACCCAGATCTTGCTTCCCGTTACGCTGCATTTGAAGACGGTGGACATTTCGTTCCTGCAGTTCCTTTTGAGCGAATGAACCCGGAATATCTCAGGCAGCGCGTTGGTGACCCGACCGGGGAGGCGCCGGGAACTGTTGTCGTCGATACGCCAAGGCGATTTCTCTATCTGGTGGAAAACGGCGGAACTGCGTTACGATATGGCGTTGGCATCGGGCGCGACGGATTTTCATGGGAAGGGAACGGATATATCCACTGGCGTCAGCATTGGCCAAGATGGAAGCCGCCAAGCGAGATGATTGCAAGGCAACCCGAACTGGAAAAATACTCTGTCGCAAACGGAGGGATGGATCCTGGTCTCCATAATCCGCTCGGCGCTCGGGCCCTTTATATTTTCCAGAACGGAGAAGATACGCTGTATCGTCTCCACGGCAATCCCGAATGGCAATCCATCGGCAAGGCTGTTTCATCCGGCTGCGTCCGCCTAATGAACCAGGACATCGTTGACCTTTACGACCGCGTTCCGTTCCATGCGCCAATCGTCGTGCATCAGACGCCGATGGCCGTGTGATGGTAAATTGAGCGTTACGCGTTCTAAGCTGCTTGCCGCGATACAATGGCCGCCTAGTAATACTGTGGGGCAAGATCGCTGCAGATATTTTCTGAAGAGAGCCACACGTGGGGAAACGCGGCGAGCAGGCCGTTTCTCAGCCATTGCTGGGCCGGGTGCCCGTCATTGCGACGATGCCAGGACAGCACGAATGGTACCGGGTTTAGAGGGAGCGGGAAATCGAAGACTGCAAGACGCTCTGCAAAGCCTGAATGAGCAACCACGCTTTCGATGACGGTCGCGACCATATCCGACGATGCAACCAATGCCGGTGCGGCGTGCATATGGGGAATGGTCACGGCCGCCCGCCTCTTGAAATTCTTCGAAGCCAGTGCGGCATCGGCAACATCCAGACCCTCATTATCGGGCGCGACCAGGATATGCGTCAGAGACAGAAACGTCTCGCGATCGAAAGGGCGGCCAAGGATTGGATGATCCTTCTTAAGGATACAAACGAACCGCTCCTGGAAAAGCCGGGCACTCAGGATGCGGCTCGTGGGCGTGGGGGGAATGCCGACTGTCAGATCGACGCCGCCGCTGTCGAGCAGGGAAATCGCGTCATCACGGCTGCTATAATCCCTCACCCTGATATCGATGCCGGGGGCTTTTTCCTCCAGCAGTGACAGGAGGCGCGGCAATATAACTGAACCTGCATGTGCTGAAACGGCAATGGAAAAAGACATGGTCGATTTGCCGGGATCAAAACCCTGCGTGAATTGCAATGTCCGCTGGATTTCCCGCAAAGCAAGCGAGATAGGTTCGGCAAGTTCTACCGCTCGCGGTGTGGGTTGAAGACCGGTCGGCCCGCGAACAAACAATTCGTCACGCAGCAGAAACCGCAATCTCGACAAAGCCGCGCTCATGGCCGGCTGGGTCCGGCCAATACGGCTTCCCGCACGTGTCACATTGCGCTCGGAATTGAGAGCGTCAAAGGCAACGAGAAGATTGAGATCGATCCCGTGTAAATTCATGGAATGGATCATTAAGCCCATTCTTCATCAATCTCAAGCATCTTTTCCGTGTCACCGCGAGTGTCCATTTCCGTCATTCAGCAACCAGCCCGGATATTCGACGGGCAGACGACTGACCGCGTCGAGCTTCGCCATATCGTCATCGTTCAGGTCAATCGATACGGACCGAATGTTTTCCTGCAATTGCTCGACGCGCTTCGCGCCGATGATGACGGTCGAGACGACCCTTTGCTTCAGCAGCCAGGCTATCGCGATTTGCGCCGGGCTGGAGCCGTGTTTCTCCGCGACAGCTTTCAGGACCGCGATCAGGGGCTCTCCCCGGATGCGATCGATGGGTGGAAAATCCAATTCCATCTGTCGACCGCCTGCGGCATTGCCGCCAGCAGAATACTTTCCGGTGAGATAGCCGCCGGCAAGCGGACTCCAAACCATGAGGCCAACACGTTCCGATGAGAGCAGCGGGCCGATCTCCCGCTCCAGATCGCGTCCGACAAGCGTGTAGTATGCCTGCAGCGATGTGACAGGTGCGAGGGCTCTGGCGCGTGTTATCCCAATCGCCTTCATGACCTGCCACGCGGCCCAGTTCGAAAGACCAATGTAGCGAACATCGCCGACCCGGACGAGTGTATCGAGCGCCTCCAGCGTTTCCTCGATAGGTGTCGCGGAATCGAATGCGTGGATCTGGTATAGATCGATGTGGTCCAGACCCAGCCGTCCGAGGCTTGCCCGGCATTCGGAGATTATATGTCCCCGAGAAGCGCCGCGATGGTTTGGTCCGTCACCCATGGCGGAGGCGACTTTGGTGGCGACCACGACATCGCTGCGCGACACTCCAAGGTTCTTCAGCGAACGTCCCAGTATTTCTTCGCTGCGTCCGTGCGCATAGACGTTTGCCGTATCGAACAGGTTTATGCCGGCGTCGAGAGCGGCCTTGACCAGTGCATCGGCATCCCCCTGTCCAAGTCTTCCCACCTTTCCCCATAGTCCGTCAGTTCCGCCGAATGTCATGGCGCCGAAACACAATTCCGACACGAACAACCCGCTTTCACCCAGCTTGCGCATTTGCATGATGTCGTCCTTCTTTTTGAAATTCTAGAGTTTGGCGGGCGGCGGTAGCTTTTGTTGAGCGTATTTCCGCACTGATTGCGTTCACGGCCGGCTCGACATTCGTTGCGAACGCCGAGCCTTTCTGCGGCGCCTTACACGATGTGCTGCCGTTCGCCAGTTCTTGCCGCAAGCTCGACGGCCGCGATCAAACGGCTGTTATGGCGGGCATGGTCGAAACCGGGAGTGGTGTATGTACCGTTCGTCAGATCGCGCCCCAGGGACGCATAGACCTCCCCGACATTGATAGCGGCGCCTGACCAGAATTCGGCCGCAGTCGGACCGACACCGTTGGCGACCGGCCTATCGGGCGCAGCGAATTCCACGCTCGATGAAAGTAAAATGTCTCCGACCTGTACGCCCGCCAGATGATTGCCGGTCAGCTTCAGCCAGCCCTGCGAACCACGGATCTCGAATACAAAACTCGCCTCATCTGCAGGCACGCCCGCCAGAATCTGTACGGATACAGGCGCACCGCTTGCCGTCTTGGCGATCAGATCGAGATGATCCGGAATTTCTCGCTGTGAAGTCTCGCCTGTATCGACGATCTCGATCTCCGGCCAGAGCAACTCCGTGCGCGCATCGACCTCCACAATGTTGCCGAGCACAGCCTCGATGACGTCCAGCACGTGGCCTGCCGTGATCGTCATGAAGCTGGCGCCAGAAGCGGCCTTGTTGAAATAGTCGTACATGCTCGGAGATTGCGGACCGTAGCCGAATGTGGTTGCGCCGACACGGGCGGACATCAGGCGACCGAGCTTTCCTGACGCGACCAGTTCCGCCGCACGTCGGACGGCAGGATTATGCCGGCCTTGCAGGCCGATCGCGGTATGCAAAGACCCGACTGCTGCGGCCATCTCGTTTGTTTCCGCCAACGTTGCGCCCAGAGGCGCTTCGCAATAGACGGCTTTACCCGCCTGCAAGGCGGCCATCACGAGATCCTTGTGAGCCGGCACCTTCACGGCGACCGTGATGACGTCAATGGTTTCGTCGCTGATCATCGCGTAGGGATCGGCAAACCAGCGTTCTGCGCCGAATGCTTCGGCCGCCGCCTTGGCGCTTTCCTCGCGTCGGGTCGCGACTGCCGCCAGCGTCAGGTGAGTTTGTGACGCCAGGGCTGGCACATGCGATGCGCCTGCCCAACTTGCGTGAGTGTCTGCTCCAATAATACCCACACGAAATTTCTTATCCGACATCTGCAATGCTCCAAATCACGTTACGGAACGCTACCTGCGTCCTGAGCAAGATCTAATCGACCCCGGCACTGCGACGAAATCGATAGGTGGTATGAGCGAACATCCACGCCATGGATATCGGCTAGCGCCCCTGCGGGGACACTGCGACCAAAAGAAGTATTGCCCCGGCTGTAGCTATAGCGCTCAAGACAGCGCGTGCCTGAAACGAAAGGCTCGGAGGGTGCCAAGGCATTCCTGACTGCGGCTTGGTCGCACCGACCGGATCGAAAGGGGCTGCACCGCTAGTGGACACCTCTTTCTCCCGGCGGATTTCCATAAGCTTATGGCGGATACGAATTGCGAGGAGCACAGCCAGATAGGCCGCCGTTAAGAAAGCCAAGACCGCTGCCAAGCGCAAGGCGTTCTGATGGGCAAGGATCCAATCTCGCGAAACAGTCGCGATGCCGTCGATATAGGATCCGAACAAAGCCTGGCCGGTAAGGGCGCCAATCGAATTGATCGCCCCAAACAGCACGATAAAACTCAAGAGTTCTCGGCCGCCTTTCTGCAGCGCGCTCGTGATGCCTAACACCAGTGCCGGCCCGAGAAAGAACATGGCCGCGAATGAGATCACCGCTTGGGACAAGTAAAACCAGGGCAGATGCTCAAGGCTCGTGGCGGAGCTGTCGGCAAGTGTCGCGGCAGCTATTGCAGTGACCGCCAGCATCATGGGCATCACCAGTTTTTCGACATTTACCGTGATAGCGCTCACGATCACGCCGGCAACAGCGCTGACAAAGGTGACGATCGAAAGTGCTCTGAGATGTTCGTCGCTGCCTCCTAGCGCGTTCAGGAACTTGTTTGCAACATTCTGTTCGGCAAGGACGACCCTGGCCATGAGAATTGCAAAAGCAAAGCGGACGATATCAGCGCTCCCGAGCCAGCGCAGGTTGAGGAGAGGTGCGGTCCGTACGTTCTCGAGTATCAGCGCGGTGGTGATCATTGGAAGCGCGAGCGACAGAAACCAGATTATCCAAGGCGCCTCGAACCATCCTTCCAGTCGTCCGAGCCCCAACACTGCTGCAATAAGAGCGAGGCTACCCCCCAAAAGCAGGAGGGTGAGGAAATCCAAAGGTTCGAATACTCGCTCTCGCTCGGCGGGTGGCAGCCGGAATGTCCCGACGGCGGCGAAAGAGAAAAATGCGAGACTGGCTTCGAACAGAAATATCGACTGCCAATGCGAGCTGATAGACAGCCATGGCGAGATGACGGTCGCAAGAGGGAACGCGCATTGCGAGATGCCAAGGCCAAGTATCAGCCCCCTGACGCGCCAACGGCCCGGAAGGGCCTGCATCACGTAGAACAAAGACAACGGCGTTAACGCCGCCGCAACAAAGCCGCTTGCAGCTCTAACGGCGAGTGTGAGCCAGTGATCTGCGGTCAACAAATAGGTAATGGAGAGGAGAGCATACAGGCCGAGGGCAACCAGCGTGAATACACGCAGACCATACTGCTGGCGGAACTTTATCAGCAGCAGATTGGCAGAAATATTGGTCATGGCATAGGCCGTTGGCAGCCAGGCCGCCTGAACTGAGCTCAACGCCAAGCTCGTTTTTAGCTCCGTAACGTTGACCATGACGAGGGCGTTGCCCAGTCCCCCTGTCAGGCCGACCAGAATTGCGACGAGGGCATAGGCGATCCGCAGCGTCAGGACATGCTCTGGCGTCGCCGGCGACCCCGCGACCACGGGTCTTTCATGTTCGGGAAAGTCCCATGCTTCCTCACGGAAAAAGCTGCGAACACGTTGCGTCAGTCTCATCATCGTACTCTCGTCATTGGTTTGTCGGGATCAATCCGCAGCACCGTAACGCAATCTTGGTGGCCTGAGGCGTTGCTGGTTTTGCAACATAGGGTTCGGGGGATCGTGACTTGTTGCGAGCGGTGCCTCGTTCAAAATCACTGCACATCCGTTGACAGAGCGGACAGGTTCCACCTCTCAACTTCACGAGGGCAGCAAAGATGTTTCAAAGGTCCATCGACAGCATTACAATCACACCGCCTCTCGGCCCCGGCTTTGCGGGCGAGAGACACAAAGCAGCCCTCGTCGTTGCACCGGGAAATTTTTCCGCGACCGACCCGTTCTTCTTGATGGCGGACGATCACGTGACCGGCGAGGGGCAATTCGGTGAGGCCCACCCTCATGCCGGCCTGGAGACCGTCACGTTCATGCTTCACGGCACCATGGAGGATGCCGGCGGACGCCTGGTCGAAGGTGATGTGGAATGGATGACTGCCGGAAGCGGCATCGTGCATTCGGAAGATGCCCAGGTTTCGACAGGGATGCGTCTGTTTCAGCTATGGCTGATTCTCCCTGAGCGGGACCGCAACATGGCGCCAAGGGTACAGATCCTGAGACGGGATGAAATGCCGGTACACCGCGGCGACGGTTTCGAGGCGACCGTCTACAGCGGTCGTTCGGCAGGGATCATCGCGCCAGCGAAGAACGCCGTGCCGGTGACCTTAGTCGATATCCGCCTTGAGACGGAAGCTGAGTTCGAGCAGGTGTTGCCGTCGTCCTACAATGGTTTCGTCGTGGTCATCGCCGGCGAGATTGAGGCGGGCGCAGGAAGGACAGTTCTCGCCGAGGACAAAGTCGGCTGGACCAGTCCGTTGGCGGTTCACGGCGACAGCTTTATGAGGCTGAAGGCGGGGAAGGACGGTGCTCGGGTGCTTTTGTATGCAGGCCAACCGCAAAACATCCATGTCGTGGCACAAGGCCCATTTATCGCAGGCTCCAAAGAGGAGCTTGCCGGCTACTATGCCACATACCGCCAAGGCAAATTCCCGAATGCCGGCGAGATGCGACCTGTCTGATCTGACTATCTAGCTGCCATGAAGCCACAAAGGGTTTCGTAATCAGCAACCCGACGTTCCGCCATTGCTGTCTTTAGCCGTTCGACAGCATGGATATGTTCGCAAAGAGCAGGCCCGCGAACGGGCTGAGAAAACAAGCCGCTTCACACCGCTCGTCCAAAACTCAAGCGGATCGGATCAAGCCTTTCCGAACATGGATCGCGTGGTCCGTGAGCGGGATCACTCGTCCCGGTATCCGAAATCAGCCCATGGAGGAAAAGATGACCCAATCCGCCACCGCAGCCGTACTGGAAGAAAAAAATGGGCCCTTCATTCTTCGTGAAGTGAAGCTTGAGGCGCCGCGCTCCGACGAAGTGCTCATTCGCATGGTTGCTACGGGTATTTGCGCGACCGATGCGCATGTCAGGCAACAGCTCATGCCAACTCCGCTGCCGGCGATCTTGGGCCATGAAGGCGCCGGCATCGTTGAACGTGTCGGATCGACCGTATCGCATCTCAAGCCCGGCGATCATGTCGTTCTTTCCTACCACTCCTGCGGCCACTGCAAGCCATGCATGTCTTCCCATGCGGCATACTGCGACCACGTCTGGGAAACGAATTTCGCCGGCGCCAGGCTCGATGGAACGATCGGCGTTGCAGCGCCTGATGGGAACAGGCTCCATGCGCACTTCTTTGGTCAGTCCTCATTCTCCACTCATGCGCTCGCTCATCAGCGCAACGCCGTCAAGGTCCCGGACGATGTTCCGCTCGAACTGCTCGGGCCGCTCGGTTGCGGGTTCCAGACCGGAGCCGGCTCGGTCTTGAAAGCGTTGAAGGTGCCGGTCGGCGCTTCGATCGCGATCTTCGGAGTAGGGGCGGTGGGACTGGCTGCGATCATGGCTGCCAAGGTCGCCGATGCTGCAATCATCATCGCCATCGATGTCAATGCCGAACGGCTGAAGCTCGCTTACGAACTCGGCGCGACGCATTGCGTCAACCCGCGTGAGCAAACCGATGTAGCCGCGGCGATCAGGGATATCACCTCTCGCGGCGTCGAATACGTCCTCGACACGAGCGGCCGGAAGGAGAACCTCGACGCCGGCATAGGTGCCCTTGCTCCGATGGGGCAGTTCGGTTTCGTCGCCTTCAACGACCATTCGGGCGCGGTTGTCGATGCATCCCGGCTCACGGTAGGGCAAAGCCTCATCGGGATTATCCAGGGCGATGCCATTTCCGGCCTGATGATTCCGGAACTGGTCGGTCTCTATCGAAACGGTCGTTTCCCGTTCGACAGGCTGCTCACCTTCTACGACTTCGCCGACATCAATGAGGCATTTGACGATGTCGCGGCAGGACGCGTGATCAAGGCCGTCCTGCGCTTTCCCCCGCAAGCCGCTTAGCCACCCACCCACTTTTCTTTCGATATCGCAAACATCATGGAGAATTTATCACATGTGCGACCGACACCAGAAGCTGATCAGAGCGACCGACGAGCCTAACTTTTTCGGGATCGACCATTACGGCTTTCCGGAGGCCGGGGAACACCCCGCTGATCCGCCGGGATACTATCCTGAGTATTTCTCTTCCGAACGCTTCCAGCGGCTCGGCTACCATGTCGAGGAGCTTCGCAGCGGTTTCTACTGGGTCACCAGCGGCGGCTATGACGCGGCCTTCGTCGTGACCAGCGACGGTGTCGTCGCCATCGATGCACCGCCGACGATCGGTGAAAACATGCTGGCCGCGATCGAAGACGTCACGGACAAACCGGTAACGCATTTGATCTACAGCCATTGGCACACCGATCACATCGGCGCCGCCTCTGTTTTCGGACCGAATGTCGAGATCGTCGCACACGAAATCACCAGGGAACTGCTCGAGCGGTTTCCCGATCCGAACCGACCAGTGCCTACCGTGACATTCGACAAGGATCATCTGCTTGTCGTCGGCGGGGTGACGCTCGAACTGTCCTACAAAGGCGAGAACCACTGCCCCGGCAACATCTTTATCTATGCGCCAGCCCAAAAGGTGCTGACCGTCATCGACATCGTCAGTCCCGGCAGCGCCACCTTCATGCATTGCGACGCATCGCAGAATATTACCGGCTGGTACGAAGCCCAGAAGCAACTGATGGAATATGACTTCGATTTCCTCGTGGCCGGCCATCACATGAAATACGGGACGCCGGAAACGGTCGCAGCTTCAATCGAGTATTTCCAGGACGTCCTCGACGGAGCACAGGCAGCCGTGGATCGATTCAGCCGGTCGGATGCGCTCGTCAGCATCCTGGAGGGCGCCGGCTGGGACCAGGTGTTTTCCGGGACCGAGAACTGGATCAATTCGATGGCCAATTTTGCCACGAAATATGTCCTGGAAAAGAAGAGCAGCAATGGCCAGCTCTGGTCCGAGCGGCTTGCGGGCGTGACGACCCAGACGAAATATCACGCCTATACCGTGCTGGAGTCGATCCGCCTGGAAAGGCCGCGGCCGAACTACCGCCTGCGCGGCGAAAATCCGCCGCCGTTCCTGACCTGAACCGGGATCGTCCTCCGGCACACCTCGAAATCGAGTGGGCACGGCATTACCCCGTTGTGTCCGGAGGCCGCCCATGAGCGCGGGACGGATCTCGCGCGCCCTTGCAACATCAGAAAGGCAAGTCAATGACGACGTTTTCCGCAAACAACTGGATAGACGGCATCTTTGTCTCGTCTTCCAAACGCGGCCGCTCCATCGATCCGGCGACATATGAGACGATCGGAGATTATCCGGACGATGGCGGAGCGGCCGCGCACTCTGCCATCGAAGCCGCGAAACGCGCGTTCCGCGAAACCGCTTGGCGCGACGATGCCGAGCTTCGTGCAAGGGTGCTCGATCAGATGGCATCGGCAATCGAGCGAAATCGCGAACGCCTGATCGAAATCCTCTCGCTTGAGAACGGCAAACTGCTCGGCGAGGCGGCACTGGAGATCGACGGAAGTCCGAGCAAGCTTCGATACTGGGCTGCGATGGCGCGTACGGAGGCAGGGCGGGCGACATTGCCCAAGCCCGGCAGCCTCTCCGTGATTCTACGCCAGCCGATGGGAGTGGCGGGGATTATCGTTCCCTGGAATTCTCCTGTCATTCTTGCGGTCCGTTCCTTCGCTCCGGCACTTGCCGCCGGCTGCGCGGTCGTCGTCAAGATGCCCGGCCAGACGGCGCAAATCGCCAGCGTCCTGGCCGAGGTTCTCGCGGAAGCGAAAGACCTGCCGGGTGGTATCCTGAACATGTTCATCGAGAGGAGTACGGAGGGCGCAGCGCTTCTGGTGGAAAGCCCCGATGTGCCGACGATCAGCTTCACGGGAAGTACGCAAACCGGCCGCACCATCGGTGCCGTCGGTGCGAAGAGAATGAAGCGGTTCGGGCTGGAACTCGGCGGCAAGGCTCCGATGATCGTATTCGATGACGCTGATATCGAAGCCATGCTACCTGTTCTTGAAAAGGCTCTCACCATCTTTGCTGGTCAGTTCTGCATGACCGGCTCGCGGCTGCTCGTACAGAGTTCAATCTATGAACGGGTCCGCCACGGCCTCGCCGAAAGGCTGCGTGCTGTCAAAGTCGGACCGGCATCCGACCCGGCGAGCGATATGGGGCCACTCATCGACAAGGAGAACGTGGCCCGTGTCGACAACGTGGTGAAAAATGCGCTGTCGAAGGGGGCAACTGTGGTCGTTCGAGGAGGTCCAGTGACAGAAGGCCCGTTGGCGAAAGGTGCTTTTTTCCGTCCTTCGATGCTGGAGGTATCCGACAACAGCCTGCCAGTCGTGCAGCAGGAAACATTCGGTCCTGTGATAACCATCCAGCGGTTCTCAGATGAGCGGGAAGCCGTCGTGCTGGCAAACGATAACGACTATGGCCTGTCCGCCTCGATCTGGACGCGGGACCTGGATCGCTCGTTGCGGGTCGCACAGGCGCTTGAAGCGGGAAGCGTGTTCGTCAACGACTGGGCCAAGGTGTATGACGGGACGGAGGAGGGTGGCTTCAAGCAATCCGGTCTCGGGAGGCTAAACGGCGTTGCCGCCATCGAGGACTTTATCGAATACAAGCACATCGCCCTTAAACCTGGCTTGCTTCGATAAGCTGCGCCAGTTGCTCAGGAAGTGTGCCTCCTCGACTCGGCCTTTGAGTGCTGGAACTTCAATGGAAATTCGTACTCGGTTGTGTTGCGTAATTTCCACTCAATGTTGCCGATGCAATTTTGCAGATCGATGGAGACGTCTCACCAACCTGGTCGACATCTCCTCAAATTGCGTACGGGACTTTCGAAAGGATAAAAATTTGCAGGACAAAGTTGACACCTTGAAGCAGGCGGAAAGAGTAATGATGGATACGATACATGCAGCTATCAGCCGAGCGGCGGTGGAAACGGAAGCTGCATTCCAGTCAGTTGGACCGCAGACCACCGCCCAAAATTATTTCTCGGACGTCGCCATGCGTCGGCTGTTTTTGCACCTGTGCGGTGCGGACGAGGATACCGCCAAGGGTGGTGATCCAGAGCACGCGTGGGACATACTCTATGTGGGGCGCGGTACAGCCCGGTATTGGGAAAAAGAACACGGAATTAGGTCTAGGCGCCGCAAGGCAGAGAGCCATGCGGAACTCGAAAGGGAAAGACGCGAGAAATCTGCTCTTACGCAAAGTGCTCAGAAGCTCGCAACTGACGTCGCCATCCGCGCGCTGATCGACCATGCGAGCATTTCCGACCCAGACCTGCGTGATCGCCTGTTGGCGACGGTTGAAGCCCGTGCCAGCGTCACCGATCCACTTTCGCAAGTCGAGCAGGATTTCGCCGATTCGGCGAAAGTCTCGATCGCCCGCCTTATTGGCACGGTCACTTGAAAGCCATCGGCAATACGGAGCCGTCGCCCGTTATCCGGTCAAGAGCACCTGGTACTGCGGTTCTCATCGCAGGTCGTGACCTTCAAAGGACGTTAGGATTACGGCGACTTGGTTTCTGAGACTTGGAGTGGTTGGTCCTAAAGGTGCCGT
This sequence comes from Agrobacterium sp. CCNWLW155, assembly GCF_036888815.1. Lineage (NCBI taxonomy): Bacteria > Pseudomonadati > Pseudomonadota > Alphaproteobacteria > Hyphomicrobiales > Rhizobiaceae > Agrobacterium > Agrobacterium sp. CCNWLW155. The sequence continues at coordinate 17,392 of NZ_JBAKFW010000016.1, read as the reverse complement.
GTCTTGAAATCCCGGGGCGGTTCGAACTCGACGAGCGGCAGTCATTACACCTCACGTTCGAATTTCTCATACAGGAAGTTCACCAGCGCGCGCACTCGAGCGATGCCTGCGCGCGCTGGTGGCATCAATATGTGCAAATCTGCCCCCGCGTGACTATAGCCTGGGACTACGACTTCGAGCTCACCTTTGGCAAGCGACTCTTGAACCATGAAGAGGGGCAGTACCACGATACCAAGTCCGCCGCGCGCGGCGGCAAGCATCATTTGACCATTGTCTGTGCGAAATTGTGAGTTCACGCGGACTTGTTCCCATCCATCCGGACCTTGAAAACGCCAGCTGACCGTATCGAAGGAGTAGAGTATGGCGTTGTGCGCAGCCAGTTCAGCGGGCTTTGAGGGGCGCCCTCTGGCTTCCAGATAGGATGGACTGGCTGCGACAGCCCAACGTACCTTTGCAAGTTTTCTCGTAATCAGCACGGAATCCGGGATGCTTCCGATCCTTACCGCCAAGTCATACGCCTCGGCGACAAGATCCGGCTGACGGTCTTCAAAGCGGACGTCGAAATGGATCCTTGGGTGGAGGAGGGCGAACTCTGCCAGCAGCGGAGCGAGACAGAACTCTCCGAAAGCTACGGGAACCGAAACTCTAACCTGACCAGACGCTTCGGTCGTCGACCTTACAACCATCTCCTGCGCTGATTCCAGTTCGGCCAACCCAGATGCTGCTCGTACATGATACTCACGGCCGACGTCTGTAAGGGTTGTTCCCTTTTGGGAACGTGTGAGGAGCGTTGCGCCTAGAAAATTCTCCAAGCGACTGACGCGGCGACTGACGATCGATTTAGCGATCCCCAAACGACTAGCCGCACCAGCGATACTACCAGTTTCGGCCACCCGAATGAAGGAGATCAAGTCCAAGATCTCGACAGACTCAGGTTCCGCCATTAGCAACTCCGCACTCCAGTGAATGCGGTTACTGCAACACTGGGTGTGCGGATTGTCAAGTCTCCCAATTCGTTCGGCGCTCACACTGACGTCCTGCAGCGACCCCTACAGGTCGAGCTGAATAAACGAACCAAGCAAGTTCCAATGCTTGGTAAAAATCGCTGTCCGCCGTCGCCCCGCATCGACCTCACCTCGCCGGATCGCATAACGCTGCATAGGGTGCTGGCATCGTTCTCTTTTCCGCAACAATGGGTTTCGCCTTGGCAGCCTATTACTCCAACGATCCAGGTCGCATGATTGAATCGATAGAAAAGCCAGGAGATTAAATTGGACTTTCCAACCGAAAATCCGGATAGCCGCGGTGTGACGGTGCAACTTCTTGCAAAACGTCGGACACAGTATTTTCTCGGCAAAAACATCGCGTTCTCTGACGAAGAGATTGATGCACTTATTCGCGAGGCGGTTCGCCTGTCACCCTCAGCCTTTAATTCGCAAAGTTCGCGCGTTTTGATCCTGCACCGCGATGAAAATCAGAAACTCTGGAACATCGTGAAATCGGAGTTGAGTCATATCGTTGAAGGAGAGGCGAAGATGCACTCCTTCAGAAAAATCGATAGCTTCGCTGCTGGAGCAGGTGCTGTTCTTTTCTTCGAGGATCGAAATGTGGTCAGGCTCTTACAAGATCAGTGGCCTTTGTACGCTGATCATTTTCCAGATTGGTCCGAGCAAGCGTCTGGGATGGCGCAACTTTCGGTCTGGATTGCGCTTGCCGGCGTGGGAATTGGTGCCAGTCTCCAGCATTATAACCCGCTGGTTGACGCAAAGATCAAAAGGCATTGGGACATACCGGAGACATGGAGGTTACGCGCGCAAATGCCGTTCGGCTCCAACGAGGCACCTTTTCCCGCAAAGACGACTATCTCCGATGGTGACCGCTTTCGAAGCTTCTCTCGCTAGGCCTGCGGCGGTGCAGATCGTGCGGCCTTCATGGCCACACTGATTATGACGGCAAAGCTCAACGGCATCGATCCGCAGGTGTGGCTGGCCGACGTTCTTGCCCGCATCGCTGACACGCCGATTACCAGGCTGTAGCAGTTGCTTCCGTGGAATTGGACGCCGCCGACCGTCAACGCTCAAGCGCCCCGACCTGCGGCCTTCACCGGAGGCTTACTGAGCTTGACTGGGCGGCCGCGCTGAGCCTGCGGCTTCCCTCAAGCAAATGATGCTGCAAAACTGCACTCGCAGCGTCGACGTTCCGATCTCTGCAAGCCTCAAGCAAAGCACGATGCTCCTCCTGCGATTGCTGCTCATAGTCCAGGTTTGAAAGCAACAACCTCACATAGCGGTCGGCCGCATCATGGTGGGTAGCAATGAGGCCGATAAGCCGCTCATTTTGGCAGGCACCGTAAAGTGTCATGTGGAACTGCTTATTCAGCGTCCCCCAACGCCCCACATCCGTCTCAGCGTCGATCTGTGCGAGAAGTGTTGCAGCCCTGTCCAGATCGGCCGTCGTTAACCCAGCATATGACAGGCGCAGGGCCTCCGTCTCCAATAGTGAGCGAATGGAATAAATCTCCGCAATCTCCTTGGCATCCATTCTTGCCACGAAAGCGCCCTTCGTCGGGTGGATGGTTACGAGGCCCTCGCTTTCCAGAAGTCTCAACGCATCACGCACAGGCATGCGGCTGAAACCAAATCGTGAGGCCAGCTCGTCTTGCCGTAGCGCGACGCCACCGCGAAGCTCACCACCGGAAATCGCTTCCCGCAGGATCCTCGCGATGCGATCCGCCACAGTCTCTGGCCGGATGGCTTCAACATTTACTGCGGCGAAATCGTCCATGCCCGACCTTTATGATCCGCAGGTCCTCCCATATCTGAACCCGACAACACAGGGCTATACCCTGCAGGTGAACCCGATGAATATGTTTCGGACGGGACGCATGCTTTGAAAATCGTGTTCGCGGGCATCGGTGAAATTGACTTTATTTGCGCTCCAAGACTTACCAACGCTCCGACATCCCGTATCGCAGTACGTGGAACCGAAGTTGACCTTGAGACCCCGGGGCGAAATCATCGCGAAGAAGGTTCACTATCGAGGATCCTCTCTTCAGCCACGTGACATGTTCGATATCGCGTGCATCGCCAAGGCACTCGGCGATGGATACGTTCTCGAAGCTCTCTTGCCATTCAAGACCAGAGCCGCCGCTGCATTGGCAATGGCCGAGAGAATGGATGCAGGCCTCGCTAGCACAGTCATGGGGAAGCTTCAGTGTAGAGAAGGATATGCGGATGTTTCGAAAACTGCTCAAGCGACGACAATCTCGCTTTTGAAAGCAGTGTGCGACCATAAGCCAGCGTAATCCGCAGCACCTTCCTGTCCGTCTCCGCGCTGATTTCTCGGCAACTTGGTGGCCTTGGCTATGCCGCCGTTCGGCCGATTATTCTTTCGATGGGCGTCATTCTTATTAGCCAGCAAAACCAAATTGCGGCGGCGTCTGCGGCTGTGAATGAATTGTGTTGCAAATGTTTAGCCAATCCCAAGCGCGGGGTCGGCGGTTCACATCCCTTCAAGAGCATTTATCTCGGGTAAATCCGACTTCGCGGAAAGGGAGCCTTTGCAACAGTTATGTCCTTTGGAACTTTCAATAGTGTCCGGACGCTACCACCATTCGGATATATCCGGGACCTCTTGATCGATGACCTTTTTTAGCTCGATGCCGTTCGTTGAACAGGCTATATCCACATCACGTAACATCGCGAAGAAGTCCCTTTTTCGTCCGCATTCGCAGCTTGAGAAACCGGAAACCTCGCGCGATTGTTGAGCACCTCGAAGGGACTGCCGATTATCGGTTCCCGTGCCACCCCGACCTGCAAATAATAGATGAAAGTCGGAAGGAAAAAAACTAATCATTGACTTCACCTCGCTGGTGCTTTATTTACTTGTCATCGATCTTTTGCTTGCCAAGCTTGTCTATCGTGCGATTGGCACCGCGCTCTAAGCGAACTTCTCTTTCAAAAATAGTCGGTTTTTTCCGCGTCGCATTCGTTGCGCGGTATGTCACTCTATGCTTGGAAAGGGTTCATCGTGACCACTGGCACAGTAAAATGGTTTAATTCCACAAAGGGCTTTGGCTTCATTCAGCCTGACAATGGCGGCGCAGATGCGTTTGTTCATATCTCCGCTGTCGAGCGTGCAGGAATGCGCGAACTCGTAGAAGGCCAGAAGATTGGTTTCGAACTTGAGCGCGACAACAAGTCGGGCAAAATGTCTGCGACCAATCTGCAATCCGCATAAGTGAGATCCGCTTCCCTTTGACCACGGATGTACTGGCACTGCCGGGAGCAATTTCATCGAGGCCAGGCGTTTCGCCTGGCCTTTTTTTTCGGCCGTGGGCCGACAACTAGGTACTTCATGACACAACAACACACCAGATCCCGCCAACAGGCAGAGATCGCGTTCAGCAAGCTTCAGGCTCCTGTCATCGCAAAGGATCTTGCAGAGCACGAGCGGAAAGCTGCGGTTGAGGCGCGAGATGAAAAAACAGCACGGCTTAGAGTTGCACGCCTCGCAAAAGAACTTGCGGACCGAACATCTGCGACAGCAGCACTCATCGCAAAGCGATCCGCGACGTTTTCGACCACTCGCTCGACCGATTGAGTGGACCCGGATCGCACTGGCGCCAGTTTCCAATCCAGCCGTAAGAGCTCTAGGTCAACGATGACGTGGGCATTTGAACACCGAAGGAAGACAAATGTCATCGACAACAAATGAGTTGAACACGATTAACACCGCTTGGCAGATTGCCATCCAGGAAATCCTGAGGATGGTTATTCGCGATCTTTACCGAGGTGAAGGCGAAGCGCAGTTCAAGGAGCATATTGAACGCATTGAGGCCGCAGCTGTTGACAGTATCCAGACGGACCTGAGGTTTCGGGGAACAGACGAGTGGACGGAGCTACTCGTCAAGGAAAAGGCCAGCAATTTCGTCACGACCTTGCTGACGTCATTTACCTTCGACCGAGCATGATTACGCTGCACTAGTACGGTTGCGATCAATAGACTGCGGTCGCGCGCATGCGGCTTTCAGAGTAACACGAGAGGGCATCGTCATGGCGGACTTCAAACAATTTGCTGCGAGTTCGAACGGTGACAATTGGTATCTTGGGACGCGAGACGATGCGACATCGGTCGTCCGTCACAAGGGCAATCCAGCGTCGGGCGGACACGAGACAGAGATGCGTATCGAGGAGTTTCTGCTTCTAAGGCCGTTCAGTCCCGAGCAGGCGGCGCTGATTGAATTCCTTGATGCAGGCGTTGATCAACAGGACCAATCAAGTCTCGACAGCTCTTCGTTATAAATCTCCGCAGGCTGGGATTCCCTTCTAGGCCTTCCGGCGGCGCAGGCTGACGTGCCTTTATTGACAATAACTCCATTTTTCACAACTGCATATAATGTCGAACGAGTTGATGTTTTGAGAAAGACAAATATTGATGCAAGTGTGATCTGACTGCAGTGACATTTCCTCCGATTTCAGCGCGCGTGGCCAGCGGAAGGTGAATATGCCAAAACCGAAAATGCCCTCTGTCGTCAGCACCGGTATCGCGGGGCTTGACGAAATTCTTCGCGGTGGTCTTCCAGCATCCAATCTCTACATTTTGCAGGGCGCTCCAGGATCGGGCAAAACCACCGCCGCCCTTCAGTTCCTGCGAGCCGGTGTTGCCGCCGGCGAAAGCTGCATTTACGTGACGCTCTCGCAGACGGCTGCCGAGCTGAAGGCGATTGCTGTCTCGCACGGCTGGACACTCGACGGTATTCGTATTGAGGAGCTGGCAACATCCGGCTCTGTAAACGAGGCCGATGATCAAAGCATATTCATGACATCCGACCTGCGGCTTGACGAGACACGCAAGGCGATCGAGGCCGCGATAGAGAAACATAAACCGCGCCGCCTCGTCTATGATTCGCTTCTTGAAATCCGATTGATAACTGGAGATTCTCCCCGGTTCCGCCGGGAGTTGATCGCGTTCAAGGCTTTCCTGGCTAAACAGGACGTCGTGGCGCTACTGCTTGACACTCAGTCGTCAGACTTTGATCGGAGCGGCGAGGAGGTGGAGGGACTGGCCCACGGGGTAATTCGCTTCGACAAGTCGCTGGAGGAGTACGGCGGCGTTCGCCGCCGAGTCGAGATATCCAAAATGCGCAGCGTGCCGATCGCTGACGGCTATCATGACATGGCGATTAGGGAAGGCGAAGGCGTGGTGATATTCCCCCGAATTATGCCAAGCGCCGCATCGGACACCGGAAAGCCACAACTGATCAAATCCGGTGTAGCCGAACTCGACGAGATGTTCGGCGGAGGTCAGGAAGCCGGAACCACAACCCTCGTCATCGGTCAGGCCGGGACCGGAAAATCGACGATGTCATCACTCTATGCAACGGCGGCGCTTGAACGTGGAGAAAACGTAGCACTCTTTCTGTTCGAGGAGCGACTGGAAACCTTCTTTCGCCGATCTGAAGGTCTCGGCATGCAACTCAGGCAGTTTCATAAGGACGGCAGACTGATACTTCGCGACTTCAATCCCAACGAGATCTCACCGGGTGAATTCGGCCAGATCGTTCAGGATGCCGTGACGCAGAACAAGTCGAAAGTCGTCGTCATCGACAGTCTGACCGGTTACCTCAACTCTTTACCACACCGGGACAAAGCGGTGCGCGACATCCAGTCCCTGTTAAAGTACCTGGCGCGCTCCGGGGTGTTGACCATGCTTATTGTGGCTCAGCATGGGCTCCTCGGGCAGAATGTCGGGATCGACGTGGATGTGAGCTTCCTCGGCGATACAGTCCTACTGTTGCGGATCATGGAGCATGAAGGGCGCCTCCGTCGGAATATTACTGTAGTAAAGAAGCGCCACGGCCCGCATGATCTGGACGTGCGGGAACTGATTATCGAAAGCGGTAACGTCAGCGTGGTGGCCTACAACCCCCTTCCCGATCCAAAATGAACGGGCTGTCAAGGGAAAATGAGCTGGACTGGGTGCTGGTCCTTGCTCCGTTTCGAAAAGATGCTGATTACATTGCCGCTCTTTTGCAAGACCAAAAGGTGAGGGTGGTCTCGGCCAAGGTCGATGATGATCTTGAAGGTCCTTCTTTGTTCGTCACCGGACATCATCATCGTTACGCACGAAGCGCTCACTCCCTCTGTCTTGACGAAGCTCTCCGATCACTTGAAAGCTCAACCGGATTGGTCAGAGATACCGATCATCGTCCTTCTTGAGAAGGCCGCACCCGTGCAAGGCATTCGCGACCGATTACAGGCGGCATGGCCAAAATCCCGACTTCTGTTCCATTTGCGTCCGATCGCGCCGTTGGAGTTGGTCAACGCCGTTCAGTTGAATCTTCTGGTGAGATTGCGGCAGCGACAAGTCCGGGATTCAATCGAACGGGAGAGAGAACTGCGTTTGGAACTCAACCATCGCGTCAAGAACATCCTTGCCACCGTCGCCTCCATTTTCCAGATGACGCGAAGAGGCGCTGCATCCATGGACGAACTGGCGGGTGATTTTGGCGCGCGGCTTCAGGCCCTTTCCGGCGTTCATTCCGCCGTCTTCGAGGCGGGCGGGGAAGAGGTTGGCCTCTCTTTGATCGTGGCGACGACCGTAGCTCCCTACAACGGTGATGGCTGTAGTCGAATTGCCGTTTCCGGTCCGGACATTGTTGTGAGTCGGGATGCCGGGACGACCATCGCTCTTTGTGTTCATGAGCTGACGACGAATGCTATCAAATATGGCGCGCTTTCTGTTCCTGAGGGTTACGTAGAGGTGGTTTGGGAGATATCCGATGGTAACGATCCCCTGTTCAGCATGAATTGGGTTGAACGAGGCGGCCCGCCTGCGGTCGCGCCCAGCCGCCAAGGGTACGGTACACGCTATATTCGTTCGGCTTTGGGGTCGTTATTTGGCACAGCGCCTGAACTGCAGTTTGACACCCAGGGATTTCGCTGTCGCATTGCCGGACCAGTTTCGCAGTTGCGGCCCGAAAAGGAGCCCGGCTAGTGATTGTTTTTACCGATGTCCGAACCACGACGTCCAAATGGTAACCGTAAGGAGTGAGCTATCCGCGTCGCGGTCGCTCAGGAAAGCAGTTAGCGCCTCGGTGCTGAGACGATCCCAGCTTTTGCCCCGGTCTGGACCGGCCGGCACCCGTGGTAGTAGGCCGGGCTGCGAACTCCAGAGCAGAAGCTCATCCAGCGAGCGGCATTCAGCTCATAGCGCAGATGGCGGGCGGTGACATAGGCATCAGGCATAGCCCGATGGGCGGGAAGGCCGATCTCGTGTATCAAACCTTCCGGCCTTCGCCGATAACGCAGCAGCTGGTTCGAAAACCTTGACAGCTCCGGCCAGACACGCAATGCACATTTCCAGGTGCAGATCCATGGAGCACCAGCGGCCAGTCTCGGCGTGCAATAGCGTTGCTCGAACGCGGCGCGGTGGGCGGCAAGGGCGATGATCGGGTGCGGTGGCCGCAAGATGCCTGGCGCTACTTCTTTCCAGAGCGGCGCGCCAGTGACCTCCCAATCCTGGATATGATGTATTGCCATCGTGTCGGGCGAAATCGGCTTCCAAGTTGACCAGAACCGCGCGGCGCTCCCCAGCAACTTCCCACCTGCCATCCTCGCCTTGAACGACATCCTGCCACCCGATCTCGCAGACATCGCTCGGCCCGTTGCCAGCGGTTTCCAGGTCGATAACTCGAATACAGTGTGGGAACATTGCGGCTTTGCCCCTTGATCTGCTCCAGCTTCCTCTGATCAGAAACCCAACCCGAGCTGCGGTTGTTCCTCGTTTTTGGCCGCCTCCTTGTCATTGGTGAGTGACGACAGTGTTACACCAAGAAGCCGGACCGGGAGCTTGAACGGATAGACACCCGCCAGCAGGGCATTGGCCGCACCGAGAATATCGCCGACACCTGCATAAGGGAGGGCAGTTGTCCTGCTCCGCGTCGCTTGGGTGAAATCGGAGTACTTTATCTTCACAGTCACCGTCTTGCCGCTGAAGCCCTTTGCCTGACAATAGGACCAGACTTTTTCCGCAAGTGGCCGGAGTTCGTTTGTCGCAAGGTCGAGGTCGCTGATATCGACGGCAAATGTGTCCTCGGCGCCGACTGACTTCCGCACACGGTCCGGCTGGACCTGCCGCTCATCGATGCCTCGGGCAATGCCATAGAAATACGGCCCAGACTTCCCGAAATGCTCGATGAGAAACTGTAGGGACTTTGCCCTTAGATCCGCACCGGTCTCGATACCCAGGCGGAGCATTTTGTCCGCCGTGGCCGGGCCGACGCCATGGAACTTCTTTACGGCAAGTTGCTCGACGAAAGCTGGCCCGTTCTTCGGCGTGATGACTGCTTGGCCGTTGGGCTTGTTGAGGTCGGACGCCATCTTGGCGAGGAACTTGTTGTAGGAGATACCGGCGGAAGCATTCAGTCCGGTGACCGCCATTATTCTGGCACGGATTTCCAGCGCGATGTCGGTGGCGACCGACATGCCCTTGAGGTTTTCGGTGACGTCGAGATAGGCTTCGTCGAGCGACAGGGGTTCGATGATGGGCGTGTACTCCGCAAAAATCTCGCGGATCTGCTGGGAGACAGCACGGTAGACTTCGAACCTTGGCTTCACAAAGATTAGTGCGGGGCACTTCCGTGCCGCCGTGACTGACGGCATTGCCGAGCGAACGCCAAATTCCCGCGCCTCATAACTTGCTGCTGCAACAACGCCCCGTGCAGCCGCTCCGCCAACAGCCAAGGGTTTGCCACGCAGTTCCGGATTGTCGCGCTGCTCGACCGACGCGTAGAAGGCATCCATGTCGACATGGATGATTTTTCTGACGGTTGAGACGGTGGTTCGATCCATGGCAGGTGTCACTGGCGGAAACAAAGCAGGAACATAGCAGCTGCCGGCGACGCATCCAAGTCCTAACCCGCATGCTGCATCTGCCGAGGGAAACTCCTCGCTTGTTCAAGCGTTTGATTAATAACCCTGGCGAAGTGGTGATTGACCCATGGCCGACGACAGCACCTTGACCATAAGCAGTTTTCGAAACGCGTGAGACTGCCGACCTTGCGGAGGGCGCGCAGCGATGCTCCGCTCGAAGGAGACGAAGTTTCCGCGGATATCAATTCCAGCATGATCCCCACGGTTCAGCGGACGTCTGGTGACGTTGGCGCGATCCGGGTCTCCCGACGCTGATCTCCAGCGTTTTGAGTCGTCGCCATGCCCTGGCAATTTTCGCCCACAGGTTCATCGCCGCCGAACGCAGTTCGCGATGATGGCTTAAGATGTCGTGGCGCGGGGTTGTGAAACAGGTTGGCAATCGGGTCATGGATAGAGACGAAACGTTGTAGATGTCGCGGTGACTTGAATTGTTCATGATCCGCTCTCGCCGCCGGATTGGCTGGTGGGAATTCTCTGCCCGATTGTTCAACCCATTGTGGGAACGATGCTCGACACCGGGCGTGATCCCACGCTTCGCCGCGGCGTAGGATCGAAGCTTATCGGTGATCATCACCCGCGGCGCTCGCCCCCTCCTCGGCGACAAGGATATCCTGTTTATTAAAAACCACGGCGTCATGGTCCGTGCACCCAACATCGCCGAAGCCTGGGACGATCTCTACTACCTCGAGCGGGCCGCCGAAGTTCAGTTGAAGACGATGGGCTCGGGCCGCAAACTCCTGCCGGTCCTGCCTGCTGTTGCGGCTGATGCGGCGCGGCAGATGCGGGAGGGGGACCCGAAAAGTGCCAGGATGCATCTGGAAAGTATCCGCCGGGTGCTCGACCGGCGGGCGCCCGACTATCGAGACTGATCGGATAGGAAAGGTGAGGCGTTTCCAAACTCCACTTTCCCAATAATCCTCAGGTCAGGTCGTCCCATTCAGCAACGGCTGATCACCCAATGTGACAACCATATGTTCGATGAAGGCGCGGACACGATGGGGCAGGGGACCACCGCCAACATAGATGGCATGAACCAGTTCGAGGTCGCCTGGGTTGTAGTCGTCGAGGAGGACTATCAACCGCCCTGTTGCAATCTCGTCCGCCACATGAAAGAGGCCCACCCGGGCAATGCCGGCGCCCGCCAGCACCATCTGCTTCATCGTCTCGCCGTTGTTGACGACGATGCTGCCTTTGACTGGTTGCGCGATGTCACGGTCATGGTCACGAAACGGCCATGACGGCCGTGCGCGCCGGAAATTGAACGTCAGGCAGTCGTGTTCTCCGAGATCCGCTGGAGATTGCGGCGAACCCCTGCGCTTGAGGTAGTCGGGTGAAGCGCAGACTACGCGCCGGCTCTGCCCGAGCTTTCGGGCAATCAGCCCGCTGTCCGGCAGGTTGCCCATCCGGATGGCGACGTCGGTCTTTTCCGCCACCAGATCGACAATGCCGTCGGTGAAGGAGAGATCGACGATCAGATCGGGGTTGCGCGCAATGAAGTCGGGGATTGCCGGTGCGACGAACATCGTGCCGAACGGTATCGTCGTGTTGATCCGCAGCCGCCCACGGACGGCGCCTCCTGCGGCTTCTTCGTCCGCCTCATTCAGTTCCTGCAGAATCCTGAGCGCTGCATGATGATAGGCTTCGCCTTCTTCTGTCAGCGTCAGGGCGCGGGTCGTTCGTACCAGAAGGCGTGTGCCAAGCCTTGTTTCCAGACGCGCGATCAACTTGCTGACCGCTGATGGCGTGATGTCGAGATTACGGGCGGCGGCAGAGAAACCCCCATCCTGAACGACGCGGGCAAACACCTCCATTTCGCCGGAACGTTCCATCAGGATGCGTGGCATTGATGATCCTCATTCACAGGTGCATGTCTCCTGCAGGCAATAGTATCTCTGAGGCTTAGATCATAAATTGTTTCCGGCAACAATCTGGAGACACGTCATGGATCTTCAACTGAACGGAAAGACCGCCCTTGTAACCGGCGCCACCGCCGGCATCGGCCTCGAAATCGCCCGATCTCTCGCACTAGAAGGGGCGCGCGTCGTGATCACCGGACGCGACCGCGCCAAGCTCGACAGCGCGATTGCTGTTATCAAGTCATCCGGCGGATTGGACATCACTGGCGTTCTGGCAGACGCCGCCAGCGCCGAGGGTGCCGCGATTATCGCGAAGGCCGAACCGTCTGTCGATATCCTCGTCAACAATCTCGGCATCTACGAGAGCAAGGCCTTCGGCGACATCACCGACGCCGATTGGAGCCATCTGTTCGACGTCAATGTCATGAGCGGCGTGCGTCTGTCGCGCACCTATCTTCCCGGCATGCTGGAGCGCAACTGGGGCCGGATCATCTTCATTTCCAGCGAGTCAGGTGTGGCCATCCCTGAAGACATGATCCACTACGCAACGACCAAGACGGCACAACTGTCGATCTCACGCGGATTGGCGCAACTGACCCGCGGCACCAATGTCACGGTCAATTCCGTGCTTCCGGGACCGACCCGCTCGGAAGGCATCGAATCCTTCCTGCGCAGCCAGGCAAGCGATCCGTCCGCACCGATCAAAGAGATCGAGGCCGAATTCTTCGCCACCGCCCGCGCGGCTTCGATCCTGCAGCGCATGGTGGAGGCGGAAGAGGTGGCAAACCTCGTTGCCTATCTCGCCAGCCCCCGTTCATCGGCCACGAACGGTGCAGCCCTTCGTGCCGAAGGCGGTCTCGTCAACACCATCGCCTGAGAAAGGCACTACCCATGTCAAACACGCCTCTGACCATCATCGCCATCACCACCGCCAAGCCCGGCAAGGAGGCGGCGCTTGGCGCTGCCCAGGAAAAGCTGGTCGCCGAGACTTTGGCCGAAGACGGCTGCCTCCGGTACGAGTTGCACCAGTCGCTCGATGATGGACGCGTGCGCATCTTTGTCGAAACCTGGCAAAGTGAAGCCCAATGGCGCGCCCATATGCAGGGCGCCGCCCTGCAGCGCTTTCAGGCGAGCGGCGTTGGCGACTATTTCGCCGACTTTGCGCTGCACCGGCTCACCAAGGTCGCTGGCTGAGAAGCAACCGCCTTTCCCTTCCCCACCATATTTCTAACTTTTGGAGCTAGACCCATGAAACTTCTGCGCAGCCTCGCCGTCGCTCTTGCACTCGGCACCAGCACTCTGAGCGCCCATGCCGGAAACGTCCTGATCGTGCTTTCCGATTCCGAACGCCTCGACCTCAAGGACGGCAAGGTGTTCAAGACCGGTTTCTACCTCAATGAGCTTATGCAGCCGGTGCAGGCGCTGCTCGATGCCGGCCATGAGATCACTTTCGCCACGCCGAAAGGTATGGCGCCGTCCGTCGACACCACATCCATCGATAAGATGTATTTCGGTGGTGATGAAGCGGCGATGAAAGCCAGCGAGGCGCAGTTGTCGGAACTGGGCCTGATATCGAGCGACAGGTCGCCGGTCGTCAGCCTCGCACGGGTCGAGCAGATCGGCTACGACCATTTCGATGCGGTCTATGTGCCGGGCGGTCACGCACCCATGCAGGATCTTCTGGTCAGTTCAGAACTCGGTAAGCTGCTCACCTGGTTCCATGAGAATGGCAAGACGACCGCATTAGCATGCCATGGCCCGATCGCGCTGCTTTCCACGCTGCCGGACGCAGAAGGTTTCGTGACCCAGTTCGAAACGGCGGGAACGGCAAAGGCACAGGCGGGTTGGGTCTATGCAGGCTACAGGTTCACCGTCTTCAGCAACCAGGAAGAGGAAATGGCCAAGGGACTGCTGGGTGGCGGCGAGATGAAATTCTATCCGCAGGATGCGCTCACCCAAGCAGGCGGCCAGTTCAGCCAAGGCGAAGCCGCTTTCTCGGCACATGTGGTGACCGATCGGGAACTGATTACTGGCCAGAACCCCGCCTCCGCCCCGGCCGTCGCCAGAGAGCTACTGGCCCGATTGAAATAGCGTCTGCCGATGTCGCGCACGGGGCGATATCGGCCGCAGCTAAGCGGCGAATGTGGATCGGGGCCATGTTTGCCGCGCGCTGCCATGCATCATGTTTTCGTGTGTGTGAAATCAAAGAGAGAGTACGCCGTAACATCTTTTCCACCTGGCGCTCAGCTTCAAATCCTATCCAGACTTTTGGCTTCGAAATAATGTGGTCGTCGGTTTCGCTCCCATCAAGAGCAGAGGCATTGAAAACCCACGCCGGCAGTCATGGACCGCCAAGTCCGCAAGATCCGCTGCGCTTGCATCTGGCGTTATAGACGCCCGATCCGGTTCACAAACTCACCTAGCTTCGTCCACCTGCCGCTAGGAAGACGACAGTTTGTATGCACGAACGTGATCAATGAGTGCGCGCAGCTTGGGCGCCATATTGCGGCGGTTGGGGAAATAAAGGAAGAACCCTGGAAATGGGGGCAAATATTCGTCCAACGTTGTGACCAACTCGCCCCGATCGATATGTAAACGAAACGTCTCCTCCAGCGCAAATGTGATACCGCCTCCAGCGAGCGCGGTCCGTACCATCAAATGCAGATCGTTTGTGGTGACTTGCGGCTCAACGGCTACGTCGATAGGAACTCCATTCTCCTCGAACTCCCACTGGTACGACGCAGCACTGGGAGACGGACGCCAACCGATACAGCGATGCCTTACCAGGTCCCGAGGGTGACGAGGCGTTCCGTGCAATTCGAAATATCGCGGCGTCGCGACGACCACTTCTCTCTCTTCTTTGGTCAGTGGAACAGCGACCATATCCTGCTCGATCACCTCACCCAGCCGAACCCCCGCATCGAAGCCGGCAGCCACGATGTCAAAGACATCGTCTGTCACAGTGACGTCGATAGTGATGCCGGGATGGGTCTCCGCGAAGGACGCGATCAGTGGGCCAGACAAGAACTGTTCTGCAATCGATGTAACCGCAATCCGCAGCAAACCGCTCGGTCTGGCGTCACCCGCTACATTCTCGAACGCAGATCTGATCTCGGCCATTGGTTGCGACAGCGTCTCGCGGAAGCGGTTGCCGGCTTCGGTGAGTCGCACGCTACGGGTCGTGCGGCTCACGAGCGCGATGCCGCAGATATCCTCGAGCCGGCGGATGCCCTGGCTTACGGCCGAGCGAGTAACCCCTAGTCGGTCAGCCGCGGCCCTGAAGTTGCCCTCTTCGGCGACAGCCAGAAACACTGGCACAAGATTAAGGTCGATTGTCATTGTCGCGTCCGGCTAACCAATGTCGTTAGTGGAAAGGGAATACAAGCGACAATCGAATTTGTCTACCTTCTGTCCGTGGCCGACAGTCGCATCGCGCACAGCACGGCAGGCAATAACAACGATTTCGAAGGAGATATTCCAATGACGTACATAAAGATCAGACTCGCAGCAGCATTCGCTCTAGGGGTCTGCGCAGGTCCTGTCGCTGCACAGGCTGGCGCGTGCCCGCGGGACGGCGCCGAGGCTCCCCTCGCACTCCACGCCGACTGGATCATGAAAGGTTGGGAACGTCATGAAGGCGATGGCAAGTTCGTGTTCGCAGAAAAGCTGAACAAGTATTACGACCTCGAAAATACCAAGGGTGTTTTCTACGACAATTTTGCGCCTGGTAGCACACAGCTCTTTGATAACTCTGCTCGCTACGGCGCCAACTGGGAGGCGTTGCAGAACGCTGCTCGATCAGTGCGCCACGGACTGACTGGAGGCCACGACGCGATCGTCGGGGACACAGTTGCCTCGACGACACTTGGCTTCGTTGGCCGTATCAATCGCCTTGACGGCAAAGTGATCGCTTTCGATGGCCGCTCGCAGCTGGGCTGGGAATGTACTGCGGGCAAATGGAAAATCCGCCATGAACTGAACTACGCCTGGGTTGTCGAGCCCGAGACCATTCAATCTTTCCTGGGCAACCCGGAGGCGGCACAATGACGACCCAAACGCCCTCACATCCTTATGTCGGCATGTGGGAGACCGCAGACGGCCGCATCCGGCACCAGTTGCTCCCGAATGGCCGCTACGACGAGGCGCGTGGCCGACACGAAAGTGCGTATCAGGGACGATACGAGGTGTCGGGAAGCCACATCGAGTACTGGGACGATACCGGCTTTACCGCCGACGGCGATTTTGTCGATGACGTGCTGTACCACGCGGGAATGGTTCTTTATCGCAAGCAGTAGCCAGAACCACGCCGGTGTATCTATTGCCGGCGTGGTTCAATTCTTTCGCTAGATGCGATGCTTCGTGACCATGAAAACCAGATCGAAAAGAAAGCTATGACAATTAGCAATATCGAAGAGAAGCACGAGAATCTGGCTTTGCCGGAAGACAGACAAAAACACCTCTGTGGTCTTCGCAAACAAACCAACGATGGAGTGGATCATGTTCAGCGGTGCAGGGGTCACGTTCGTTCGAGCACTGCCGGGAAAGAACGCTATTTTGCATTCGCTCCTTGAAAACGACGCTTCCGTAAGCCCGTCGTATAGTAAGACCAGCCTGGAAGTCCTTACGGGTGCGGTGGACCCGGATTTCATCTGCCTCAGAGAGGCAGATGAAACTGGCTTTTTCCTATCGGACGAAACCAGATGCTGCATTGCATCATTGGTAGTGGTTATGGGCGGAGATGTGAACCGAGACATGTTTTATTGACGCCTGAGGCAATCCACGCAGCTTTGCTCGTTTATAGAGAGGGTCCGCATTGGCAAACATCGAACCAGTCCAAGAAAACACTCTGCCCCCGATCCCGGCCGTTACCGGACAACCCATCTACCCATCGGCCCTCGTGCCTGAACTGGATGAGATGACTGAAATGCCCGAGCGGACGTCCCCGCTCGGTCTTGAACGGTACATAGCTGGTCGCACGCTTATCAGTGGTGATAGCCCGGCCTGGAATGACATGTTCGTTAAGGTCTATTCCCGTCTCAACAAGCAGGAGCCCTTTCTCGTTCCTGCTGTCGCCGAACCACTGATCGTCTGGGTGATGTCAGGCGAGGCGGTGGTTGAGGAGCGTGACCTCGACGGAGAATGGGTAGCAAACAACGTCACCGTCGGTGATTTCTTTCTGACCCGCTCCCCCACCCCTTACGAAATGCGCTGGCGCGCAATCGGAGGAGCGCCCTTCCAGGTCATGCATCTTTATCTCTCGGTTCCCCTTTTCGAGCGCGTCGCCTACGACGTGCTGGGCTGCGCCGCTCCTCCTGCGCTGCGCGACATTTCCGGGGGTAAGGACACGCAACTGTCGCACCTCCTTTCACTGATTCACCAGGAGCTAAGGTCTGAAGGGAAGGGGAGTCAGCTGTTTATTCAGGGCCTTGCCCAGACACTAGAGCAGATCCTGTGATCGATGAATCGATTGTGAAGTGACGGGGCGAGCGGAAGCTGATTCAACATCCACAGCGAAAGAGGTGGCTGATGGGACGAGCACTGAGCGATGATCTTCGACTACGCGTGTTAAAAGCGTCTGCGGCGGGCATGTCTGCGCGCCAG
>NZ_JBAKFW010000015.1:0-57025 GCF_036888815.1 Agrobacterium sp. CCNWLW155 | reverse complement strand
GGAGATGTCCGGCAGGACAGAGGGGGGTGAGCCCGGAACGCCGGAGTGTCAATGATTTTCAACTGCCGTGTAGGGTGGTTCCTCTACCACAAATCGCTCTATCTCCTTGATTTCACGAATCGTCCGAACGTAAAAGCGGTTCCGCTTTTGCCCGAAATGCTTTAGAACCATGCCTGCCGCCGGGGTCGACATCGTCACCCCATCCGACACAGATACGAAAGACCGATGCCCCATGCCGACTGTTGCCCCGCTTGATATCGAAGGCCACGTGGTCTCGACCCATTTTCTCGGCGACATTCCCCTGTTTGCCACCGCCGCCGGCACCATTCACCGGCTGGATGGCGGAGAGAAGGTGACAGAGGCGCATGACGGGCTTCTGACCTGCATTCGCGATCCCTACAGCGCCACGCTGCTTTCCGGCGGCGAAGACGGCCGTGTGCTGCGCATCGGCCATGATGGCAGTATCAGCGAGCTCGCCAATGTGCCGCGCAAATGGGTGGGCGTCGTTGCCGGCGGGCCGCAGAAGGCGGTGGCTTATGGCGTCGGCAAATCCAGCTTCGTGCGGCTATCCGACGGTACGGTCAAGGAATTCAAGGAAGAGCGCACGGTGGAAGCCATCGCGTTTGCGCCCAAGGGCCTGCGCATCGCAGTCGCCCGTTATAACGGCGTGACGCTGCATTGGGTGGCAAGCGCGGGCGATCCGGTCGATCTGGAATGGAAGGGCGCGCATACCGGCGTCACCTTCTCGCCCGATGGCAAGTTCCTCGTCACCACCATGCAGGAAAATGCCCTGCATGGCTGGAAGATGGAAGCGACCAAGGGCGGCATGGAAGCTCGCCACATGCGCATGACCGGTTATCCCGCCAAGGTGAAATCCATTTCCTGGTCGGCAAAGGGCAAATGGCTCGCCTCATCAGGTGCGCCCGCCGCCATTGTCTGGCCATTTTCCGGCAAGGACGGCCCGATGGGCAAGGCCCCGGAAGAACTCGGCAGCCGCGCCAATATCATGGTCACCAATGTCGCCTTCCACCCGGTGGAAGACGTGCTCGCCATCGGCTTCATCGACGGCATGATCCTCGGTGTGCGCCTGGCCGACAGCAAGGAAGCCCTGCTTCGCCGCCCCGGCAAGGGCGCCATTACAGCCATGGACTGGAGCGCCACCGGCAAATTGCTCGCCTTCGCCTCGGAAGCGGGCGATTGCGGGATCATCGATATTTCGGCTTGAGGGCCAACACCCTGCTCCTCATTCCTGTCCTTGTCACAGGAATGAGGGATGTTTCGGGGCGCATGGCCAGATAAAATCCTCCCCACCCGGACCGGAGCGCCCTAATCGGCCACCTGCCGCCGCGTCAGAAACAAGAGCAGCAGCGCAGCGCCCGCACCGACCGAAGCAAGCCGGATGGAGGCGCCGAAGCTTGCATATTGCGACACGAACCCCATCAGCGGCACCGCAAAAAGTGCGGCAAGAAAGATCGAATTCATGTAGAGCGCCGTCGCCCGCGCCGTGCGCCCGCGGGCAAAGCCCTGCACGAAGGTGAGGCACGTACCGGCAAAGAGGCCGTAATAGGAACCTTCCATGGCCGCCCCCACCAGCATGGCTGGCAGGGTCGTGACCGAAGCGATGATGTTGAAAGCGACGATCGCCGTCACCGCCGCGATGCTTAGAAGCAGCCGCGCGCTGATCCGGCGCATGATCCTCGGCGCGAGCAGGATAAGCAGGACTTCCATGGCGCATTTGACGCTGAGCGAAAGGCCCGGCGCATAATCCGGCAGGCCCACCTCGCGCACCAGAAATACCGGCAGGGCCGAGGCGCAGAGAGCATGGGCGAAAGACATGCAGAAACTGGCCGTCGCCGCCATCAGCAGCGGCAGGTTGCGCCCCGCATCGGCCGCGCCCTCATCCCGCCGCTCCATCGGGCAGGTCTGCCCACGCGGCACGATGGCAAACGCAAGCGCCCCCCAGATGGCCGCCATCAGCATGGCATTCACGAAGACGGCTTTTGCGCCGGCGAGATCAACGATCAGGAAAGCTGCAGCCGGCAGCAGCATCCAGGCCAGCGACACCGTCATTCTGAGGAAGGCGTTATAAGCGGTGGTATCGAGCGCCTCGACCCGGCCATGATAACGGCCGTAACTGAAGACGAGGGTGGTGGCGGCGTTGGAAAGCCCCATGCCCGTCGCCGTTACCGCAACCAGCAGCGCCAGATGCCCGAAACTTGCGGCCGCCGCCGCCACGAAGGCGCCTGCGACGGAAAGCATGAGCAGCGGCCTGATCCGCACGCCGGAATCCACCCGCTCGCCATAAAGACGGCTGGCAGCGATGGAGGCCAGCGCCGCCGTTACGCTGTAAAGACCGAGCGTCGCCGGCGGATGGCCGAGCACCTGGATGATGTAGAACCCGATAAACGGCACGATGGCCGCATTGGTGCTGCCGGCGATGAAAACCAGCAACGCGATCAAATAGGCCTGACGGTCAAAAGCGCCCGGCGAAGTGCTTTTCTGTAGCATGGGAATCGACTGGAGACTGGCAAGCGGGAGTGGAGTGGAACCCACCATCACATCAAAACGGCCCGCTGTTCAAGCCTGCGCGGAAGGCAATGTGCGTTTTCGTTTCCGGCGGAACGCCTTCAAGCTTCGCCGGATCGATGCCGGCGCCACCGCATCAGGCGTGTGGGGCGTCGCAACGCTGCGCCGCCCCCTGTCGAAAACGGAATAACCGTCAGAACTTCACGCCAAGGCCAACCTTGACGACGTGTTCGCTGACGGCGCCGGCGGCAGCGGCCACGCCGGAGAGAACGCCGAGCAGGCCGAGCGTGAGAAGGGATTGTTTCAACATGCGATAGCTCCTTGAAAATAACATCCCGTCACCTGCGGGCTGCGAGTATTTCGCGACCAGAAGCGCAGCATCATGACGGGGTTAGCGCACCCACAGATTGAAGAACATCGTGGTTAAAATCGCGTAAATAGCTTAGGCAAAAACACCGCCATGGAGCGTATTTCGATTAATATCTGCAATATTTACCAAATATAAATCAGAATTCACGCGGACATTCATAGGTCGTCCGCTCTGCCGCAACTGGGCTCACACGACTCACAAAACCATCATGAGTAGTGGTCTTCACGCACTTTTGTGTGGGTCATTCCTGTCGGCGACCCGGACAAAAAAAGAGGGCCGCAAGGCCCCCTTCCAGTCATGCGATGCGCCGTTTGTTCTTGCCGGAAATGCCATGCGTCAAACACACGCAACTCGTGGTTCATTGCCGGCTTATGCGCTGCGCATCGTTCGCGTCGAAAATCCCTGATGATTTTCGAACTGTTTCGCTGGAGCGGGATGGAGAAAAGCCCGATGGTTTCGCCATCCCGCTTCATGTTTCGGTTAGTGCCGGCGCTTCTTGCCGCCGTCATTCTTGTTGTCGATGACATCGACTGACGTCTTGTTGCCGTTCAGCAGGCCGTTCAGGATGCCGGTCTTGTTGCCGTTCAGAATCCCGTTATTGGACAGGATGCCGCTGACGCCGAGATCGATGCTCGGCGAGACGACGACAAGGGCGCCGCCCTTGTTGCTATTGCCGGACAGGATGCCACCCAGAAGACCGCCCGCATTGGCCTGACCAACGGAAGCGACAGTAAGAATAGCGGCTACACAAGCGAACTTTGCAATCATTTCTCTCTCCTCTTTTGTTTGATCACGCCATCTGGCGTAACTGAACTGTATATTTAGAGGATTCTAATTCAAGCAAAGGCTAATATTACAATAAACAGTTAACTTTAATACTGGTGATTTTAATAGAATTTTACATATCGTCTTTTCGAACCCGCCATCTCTATTTCGGCATAGACGCCATGAATTTCGGTTACGAAAGTAAAACGGTGCGGGAAACTTTATTAACCATCCAAATATAAGATATTGCTTAATTAGCGACCGGAGATGCGAATGCGGCTGGGGGGATATATCGCGCTTGTTCTCGGCCTTGCCTGCGCCTGCGGCGCGCGGGCGGGTGAAAAGGCTGATGAGCATAATGTCACCTATAAGTCCGGTATTGCTTATGACACCAATTATTTCGCCGACACCAACAGGCTGAGCGCAATTTCGCTGCGTGCCGGCTTCGGGCTCAACGGCAAGGTCGTGCTTGATGGTGCGGAGCTGCGTTATTCGCTCGAACACGAGGAGGTCCGCCTCCCCCGTTACCGCTTCGCCAATGAACACAACACCATCGCGGCGCTGGGACTGACGAAACGGTTTTCCGAAAAGCTGGAATGGGCCATCGAGCTACGCGGCACCCGCAGCGATGCCGGCGACATCTTCCTGCATCTGCCCGAAGAAGACATTGGTTACCGGCAGCTCGATCACAAGCTGGAGGCCTCTTCCCAGCTCGGCATCCTTGCGCTCGGCGGCAAGAACACGCTGACGGCAAGCTTTGCCAGCCTGATGAAGGGCAAGGCGCGGTTCCGTCCGGCCTATTTCATGCCCACCCGGCTGGAGGCAAACGAGGCGCTTTTATCGCTGAAGGCCGAACATGCGCGGCCGCTGGCCGGCGGCGAGGCGGGCCTGACGCTTGCTTATGACCGTATCGTCGTGCCCGAGGGGCAACAGGAGAAATATGAACGTTTCCCTGCCAATACGCTGCGCGGCTCGCTGGCCTATGGTTACAAGTTCTCCGATCGTTTCGCGGTTCTGGCCGAGGCGGGCTTCACATCCATTTCCGGTGACGAGATCAGCGACCAGGTGAAGCGTAGCCGCCCCTATCTCCGGGCCGAAGCCGAGGTGAAGGCCACCGAGCGCATCGCCTTCGGCGTCGGCTATTCGCAGGACTATGCGCTTTTCGATCCGGATGATCCGATCGCCGAGTTTCACCGTCGCTGGCAACTCGTCGTGAAAAGCAGGCTCACCGAAAAGGTCGGGCTCGATCTTGCGCTGAACCGGGTCCATAAGGACTGGATCTATTATAATTACGATACCAGCGAGCGCAGGCTGGTCGCCACGCTATCCTTCGATACCGGCAAGAACAGCAAGCTGGAGCTGGAGTTCAACCGCCTGCTGCATGGTGAGCGCGAGACCGACCTCGCCTATAGCGGCTCCAGCATCACGTCGCGTTTCAGCGGCACCTTCTGAAATCCCTTGACGGCCCGCGCGAAGGATCAGACGCATCAGGTCGAAATTCGGTCCCAATTTCTGCTAGAGTCGGGTCTTCAAGATTCGAAGGCAGGACAGACCGGATAATGAACAGACGCTTTTTGCTCCTCGCGGCCGGCCTCGCCTGCGTTCCCGTCGCGGCGGCTGCGCATCCGCACATCTTTGCCGAAGCCCGCATGGAAATCGTCGAGGGGCCGAACGGCACCGTTCAGGAAGTGCGCAATATCTGGCGTTTCGACGAGATGTTTTCGGCAAGCGTGGTGATGGATTACGACAAGAACAGCGATCTGAAGCTGGACAAGGACGAGCTGGCCGAGATCGGCAATACGGTGCTGGAATCGCTCGCCGAATATTCCTATTACACCTTCATCACCGCCAATGGAAAACCGGTGGAGTTCTCCAAGCCCGACGCCATTCACGTGGACTACAAGGACCAGCAGATCCTGATGTTCTTCTCCGTGAAGCCGACCAAGCCGCTCGCCGTCAAGGGCAAGCTCAGCTTCGGCGCCTGGGATCCGACGATGTATACGGCGATCGATTTCGCCAAGGACAGCGATATCGCGACACAGGGCAAGGATCTGAATGCCTGCAAGCATCATATCGTCCGCCCCGATCCCGACGAGGTAATCTCGCAGAACCAGGGTTCGCTGACCGACGCCTTTTTCAACGATCCGACCGGCACCGACATGACCAAGCTCTTCGCCACCCGGCTGGAGGTCTCATGCTGAGCCGCAGGGCACGCCTTGCCGCCGTCGCCATCGGCCTCATCGCCGTGGCCAGTGTCGCCCATGCGCAGTCGCCGCTCGGCATCGGCTCGGCCGAGCCTTCCTTTTCCGTTGGTGGCCCCTTCGCACCGCTGATGCAATGGATCAACGTGCACCAGCAGATGTTTTACCGGGCGCTGACCGGGGCGCTGAAGGCCATGCGCGAGGACAGCTGGGCACTCGGCTCGCTGATCGGCCTTTCCTTTGCCTATGGCGTTTTCCATGCCGCCGGTCCCGGCCACGGCAAGGCGGTCATTTCGTCCTACATGATCGCCAATGAAACGCAGCTGAAGCGCGGCATTCTCATTTCTTTCGTCTCGGCCCTCATTCAGGGTTTGATGGCCATCGGCCTTGTTGGGGCCGCCTGGCTGGTGCTGCGCGGCACCTCCATCACCATGACCAAGGCGACGCAGGCGATGGAGATCGCCAGCTTCGCCATGGTGGCACTGTTCGGCGCCTGGCTCCTGGTGCGGAAGCTTTGGTCACTGCGCATCCGGCGGGAACCCGTCCCCGTCTTTGCCACGGCGGGTGAAGCCACGGCCGGCAGAACCACCGGCATGGGGACGGGGCTGCGCTTTCAGGGCAAGCCGGTTTTCGCGGATCATGAGCATAACGGCACCGGCGATCTCTGCAACGCCTGCGGAAAGTCCCATGCGCCGGACCCCATGCTGTTGAAGGGCAAGAACTTCAGCCTGCATGAAGCATGGTCGGCCATCATTGCGGTCGGCCTCAGGCCATGCTCGGGCGCGATCATCGTCATGAGCTTCGCGCTTCTGAACGGGCTTTATCTCGGCGGCGTGCTCTCCGTGCTCGCCATGTCGCTCGGCACCGCCATAACGGTGTCGGCCCTCGCCATCATGGCCGTCTCGGCCAAGGGGCTCGCCGTGCGTTTCGCCGGCCCCGGCAGCCGCAAGGCGGCCGGCATCAGCCACGCGATCGAAATCGCCGGCGCGCTTTTCGTGCTGATCATGGGACTGCTGCTGCTCGGCGCTTCGCTTCAGCTCTGATCATCGCGGCGGCGCTGGTAACGAGCGCGCAGCCAGAACAGCAGGAAGAAACACAGCACGGCAACCGAACCGAAGGCGGCGGCGAGCCAGGGCGAATAATCACCCAGCCACAACATGATCTTCGGCATGACGAAGAACACGAGCCCGAAACCGACGATAATGAGGGCGGCGGCAATTGCCGGCGACCAGTCCTTTTTCCCTGATGTCGGTTTTTCAGGCATTGGCAAGCTCCGCGCGGATATCTTCAAGCTTGCGCTTCTGCGCCCCGTCGGCTGCAAAATTGTCAGGCGAAAGCCACGCTTCAAAGGCCTTGCCGATCAGCGGCCATTCGCCGTCGACCATCGAAAACCACGCCGTATCGCGGTTCTGGCCTTTCGAGATCATGTGCTGGCGGAAAACGCCCTCGAAGGTGAAGCCATAACGCTTCGCCGTGATCTTGGAGGGTTCGTTTTCATTGTGGCATTTCCACTCGTAACGGCGATACCCCAGATCCTCGAAAACATGTTTCGCCATCAGGTAATGCGCTTCGGTGGCAAGAGGCGAGCGCTTCATCTTCGCGCCATGGGCGACGGAGCCGACCTCGACCACGCCATTGGCCGGATCGGGCCGCATATAGCTCGCCATGCCGACGATATCGCCAGTGGCATTTTCCACGAAGACCAGCGTGACCCAGTTAAGCTTCTGCCCCGCGCCGATGAGCCAGTCGCCAAAGGCGTCGGCATCAGGGAAGGCGTTTTGCGGGAAATATTTGAGAAGCGCATTGGTGCCCTCGCCGCCAAGGGCTGACCAGAGCCTTGCGAGGTGTTTTTCGCGATCAAACGGCTCGGCCGTGACGTAACGGCCCTTTAGCACCACCGGCTGCGGCGGCGGACATCCCCTAAAATCACTCAGATCGCGCATTCTCTTCCCCATTTGCTGGGAGAAGGATTAGGGCAAGCGGGGCGGGATGACAACAGGGCATGTGGGGTGGGATGCGGTGGTCTCGGCGGGTGTGGCTCACCCCCTCTGCCCTGCCGGGCATCTCCCCCTCAAGGGGGGAGATCGACCTGCGGTAAAGTCTCGCCCATCTCAACGTTCGAGAAGGAAGTGGCGAAAGAGCGTCTTGCCGATCTCCCCACCTGTGGGGGAGATGCCCGGCAGGGCAGAGGGGGGTGAACCACACGCTCAAACCTTCGTGCCCAAGCCTAAAGCACTACCTCAAACCTTCGCCGCCACCACCGTCGCCTCGATATGGTCCACCAGCGCATCCGGCAACCCAAGTCGCCCGGCAAGAAGATCGAGATACCCCCGCTCCGCCCGCGTATCAGCCTCGATGGCAAGGCGCGAGGCGGTATAAAGCTCCACCTTCTGCTCTTCCGTGCGGGCGGCGGCCACCAGCGCGTCGATGTCGAGCGGATCGGCCAGTTCCTTTTCGAGGAACCGCTCCGCTTCGTCATCGATGCCGGAGACCTGCACCTTGTCCATGATATTGGCGCGCTCCTTCTCATCGATATGACCATCCGCCTTGGCGGCGGCGATCATCGCCTGGATGAGCTTCAGCGCAAAATCATTGGAAAGGGCCGGCGATTGCGGGTGGAAGGCGGAATCTGTGGGCGGGGCGAGAAGCTCCGGCTCGGGTTTCGGCGCAGCTTCCGGGGCCTGGCCAGACTTGTAATTCTTGTAGGCGAGATAGCCGAGGCCAGCGATGGCGGCGACACCGCCGATGGTGGCGACATTGCCGGCGAGCTTGCGGCCGGTCTTGGTGCCCAGAATTGCGGCGGCAAGGGCACCGGCCTTCAGGGGATTGTTCTTGGCGATATCGGCGGCCTGCCCGGCTCTGTCACGGACGCTTCCCGAAAGGCCCGGCACCTGAGAGCCGAGGAATTGTTCAAGAAGCTTCTTGGCGTCGAACATCAAAATCTCCTGTAAAGGTCAAATCTACAGGGGAGATAGGAAGTCGTGGGCCGAATACAAATGTCAAACCCGCTCACGCCTTCGTGAACGGGTTTGACGGGACGCAAATCAGGCGCGCAGTGCCGCGGCTTCGGCAGCAAGCTTGGTGATGCCCGCCCAGTCGCCGGTCGCCACCAGTTCGCGCGGGGCAACCCAGGAACCGCCGACGCACACGACGTTCGGCAGGGAGAGATAATCATTGGCGTTCTTGAGCGACACGCTGCCAGTCGGGCAGAACACGGTGCCGGCGAGCGGTGAAGACAGCGCCTTGAGGTAAGGTGCGCCGCCGGCCTGTTCGGCCGGGAAGAACTTCAGCACTTTATAACCCTCGTCGCGCAGGGCCATGACTTCGCTGGCTGTGGCCGCACCCGGAAGCAGCGGTACCTTGGAACCGCGCGCGGCTTCCAGCACGCTTTTATTGATGCCGGGGCTGACGATGAAGGTGGAGCCGGCTTCGGCCGCCGCTTCGAAATCCCGGGCGTTGAGAATGGTGCCAGCGCCAACATGCGCGCCTTCCACTTCCGCCGCAACCGCGCGGATGGCGTCGAGCGCCGCCGGCGTGCGCATGGTGATCTCGATCGCCTTCAGGCCGCCTGCGACCAAAGCGCGCGCCAAATGCACGGCGGAAGCGGCGTCATCCACGATCAGCACCGGCACGACCGGCTGGAGCTTGAGGATGGAGAGCAGTTTTTCGGAGTCCTGGGCCAAGATGAGCCTCCTTGCGCGTTTGAAACGATTGAAATTCCGTCTACGGATTAGCCTGCCTCGGCTTTCATGTCGAGGCGCGCCAGCCGCATTTTTATCCAGATACTTCAATCAATTCGCTTCATCATAATGTCATAGTGCGATAATCTGCAGCACCAGTTCGCGGAGACAGCATGGCCAAGGAAATTGAACGGAAGTTTCTGGTTGCAGGCGGTGAATGGCGTAATGAGGTAACGCATAGCATGGCTTTCCGGCAGGCATATGTCGCCTCGGTGGAAGACCGTTCGGTTCGGGTGAGGATCGTCGACCAGCGTGACGCGACCCTGACCATCAAGATCGGCGCAAGCGCGCTTGTCCGCGACGAATATGAATATTCCATACCCCTCAAGGATGCCGAAGAGCTGATGGCAAGCGCGCCGGGCGTGGTGATCGAGAAAACCCGCCACACCGTCGATCACGGCGGCTTCACCTGGGAGGTGGATGTTTTCGAAGGGAAATATCACGGGCTGATCGTGGCTGAAGTGGAAATGAATGACGAGAATGCCGATCCCGCTCTGCCGTCATGGCTGGGCCGCGAAGTAACCGGGGACAAGCGCTTCTCCAACCAGTCGCTCGCCATGGACTGTCCGAACGGAGACCTGTCGGATGCCCTTCAGAATTGACCCGAAAAAGCCCTTCGACGACGAAATCCGTCGCGCCGGGCTGGAACTGATCGACGATGCGATCACGATCCTGCGCGATCAGCCATCGGGATCGCACGAGGCGGTGCACGAGGCCCGCAAACGCTTCAAGCGGCTGCGCGCCCTCTACCGCCTCATCCGCGAGGCGGCGCCGGATTTCGGCCGCGAGGAAAATGCCCGTATTCGCGATATCGCCCGCTCCCTCGCCTTTGCGCGGGATGCGACAGCGCTGGTGGAGACGGCGGAATATCTCGATGCCTTCGCGCGCTCGGACGCGCAGGGCGAAGCGTTGCGATCGATCACCGCGATGCTGCGCACACGCCGCGACGACGCCATAGAACATGAAGCGGGTCTCGACGAGGCCATTGCCGCCGCCATCGCTGGCTGCCGGGAAGCGCGCAGGAAGCTCGAAGCGCTGTCGCTGCCGGATGAATTGAAAGACACCGCGCGGCTGATAAGAACCGCCTGGGCGAAACAGCGAAAAAGGGCGCGCAAGGCGCTCACCGATTGCCACGAGCAGGCCGACGTCGAACATTTCCACGAATTGCGCAAGGCGGGGCAGGCCTACTGGATGCATCTGGGCCTGATGCGCCGCCTCTGGCCTTCCGCCATGCGCGCCAAGCGGGCCGATACCAAGCGGCTGGTGGATATTCTTGGCCACGAGCACGATCTTTCGGTTCTCGCCGCCGTCGCCGACCGCGAGCCGGACCGGTTCGGCAATGGCGAGCGGCTGGCCCTGCTGCTCGACGCCATCATCCAGCGGCAGCAGGCGCTGCGCGCGGAAGGCCTTGCGCTGGCAGGCGAGGTCTTTTCCGAATCCGCCCGCACCGAAAGCCGCATCGTCGGCCTGCTGTGGCGGCAGGCGGCGAAATAGGCTGGAGACGGCGTGAAAACGTCCCGCCGGGCTCGGCGTCATCCTCGGGCTTGTCCCGAGGATCTGCAACGTTTCGATTTTGCGCGACGTGATTAGATCCTTGGAACAGGCCCAAGGATGACGGAAGACAGGTCTTGCGCTTTCGCCAATGTCGGATTTGAGGCACGAAGCGCCTCCCATTTGCCTCACTCCGTCAGATATTTGACGATTTTCAAAATACCCGGACCCGCTGATAAATATTGCTTTGCGGCCGCCGTCGCTGTATTTCAGCGCCCATGACCGACACGACCATTCTCCCCCGCCCGGAAGCCTCTGGTGATTTCCTTGTGGCCGCGCTTTATCATTTCGCCCGCCTGCCGCGGTTCGAAAGCCTGCGCGAGCCGTTGTTCGAGCTCTGCCAGAAGAACGGCGTCAAGGGCACGCTGCTGCTTGCCGCCGAAGGCATCAACGGCACCATTGCCGGGCCGGATGCGGGCATTCACGCCGTGCTTTCCTTCCTGCGCGCCCAGCCGGAATTTGCCGCGCTGGAGCACAAGGAAAGCCGCGCTTCGCACATGCCTTTCGTGCGGCTGAAGGTGAAGCTCAAGAAAGAGATCGTCACCATGGGCGTGCCTGATATCGATCCGAACCGCATCGTCGGCACCTATGTCGACCCGCGCGACTGGAACGAGTTGATCTCCGACCCGGACACCATCGTCATCGATACCCGCAACGATTACGAGACCGCCATCGGCGTCTTCAAGGGCGCGGTCGATCCGAAGACAAAGACCTTCCGCGAGTTTCCCGACTGGGTGAAGAACAATCCCGGCCTGCACAACAAGCCGAAGATCGCCATGTATTGCACCGGCGGCATTCGCTGCGAAAAGGCCACCGCCTTCATGAAGGAACAGGGGTTCGACGAGGTCTATCACCTCAAGGGCGGCATCCTGAAATATCTGGAAGAAGTGCCGGAAGAAGAAAGCCTGTGGGAAGGCGCCTGCTTCGTGTTCGACGAGCGCGTCTCCGTTGTCCACGGCCTTGCCGAAGGCGACCATCAACTCTGCCACGCCTGCCGCAACCCGATCACGCCGGAAGTGCGCCTGTCTCCCAAATTCGAGGAAGGTGTATCCTGCCCGAGCTGTTACGACGAGCGCAGCGACGAGGACCGCCAGCGGTTCCGCGACCGGCAGCAGCAGATCGAACTGGCAAAGAAGCGCGGCGAACAGCATCTGGGGCGGTAAGCCGGGTCGGCTATCGGCATGCATAACGGTTGGGGTTTGTTTGAACGGGCGCCGTGTTTCTTCTCCCCGTCGGGGAGAAGTCCGCGGCAGCGGGATGAGGGGGAAAGCTCTCCGAAATCCGGCAGCGTGGCCCCCTCATCCGACCCTTCGGGCCACCTTCTCCCCGGCGGGGAGAAGAAATGGGCCGCACCTTCAGGTGATCAAGAATGGGTGGAAGTAATCAGCCTCACGCCCCTGCCCGCAACGCAAAGAGCGGTGCATCCTGCCCATCCAGCATGACGGTAATCTCCTCGGCTGCGACCGGCCTTGAGAACAGGTAACCCTGCAATTCATCACAGCCGCACAGATGCAGGATAGCCGCCTGCTCTTCCGTCTCCACGCCTTCGGCCGTCACCGGAATATCGAGCGACTTCGCCAGCGCCACGGTGGCCTGCAGCATTTCCAGCGACCGGCCGCCCTTATCGAGCGCCATGATCAGCGAACGGTCGATCTTCATCCGGTCGAAACCGAAGCGGCGCAGATACCCGACACTGGCGAAGCCGGCGCCAAAATCGTCGAGTGCAATATGCAGGCCAAGCTGTTTCAGCTTGTCGATCGCCGCACTTGCCCGCTCCGGATGCTGGATGAAATAACCTTCCGTCATTTCCAGCCGCAGCCTTTCGGGCGGTGTCTGCGTCGCGTCAAGAATATCGGCGATATGGCCGGAGAAGGCCGGATTGCGGAACTGCACGGGAGAGATATTCACCGACAGCTTGATGGACGGCCATTGTCGCGCCGTTTCGCAGGCCTTGTGCAGGACGAGAAGGCCGAGCCGGTCGATCAGGCCGCTGGTTTCGGCAGCCGCAATGAAGATATCCGGCGGCACGAAACCATATCCCGGCCTCTGCCAGCGGGCCAGCGCCTCCACCCCGGTAATGCAGCGCGTGGCGGCGCTGACGACCGGCTGATAGACCACCTGTATTTCGTCGTTCAGGATGGCGGAGCGCAGATCGGCTTCAAGCTGCAGCTTTTCCTCGCGCAGCGCATCCATCTTCAGTTCATAGGAAACATAACGCCCGCGTCCGTTTTCCTTGGCCTGATACATGGCCATATCGGCACGCCGCAGCAGTTCCTCGCCATTGATATCGCCGGCGCGGGAAACCGAGGTGCCGATGCTGCAGCCGATGCTCGCCACCCTTTCACCGATGCTGAAAGGCTCGGTAAAGAGTTCGAGAAGCGCCAGACACAGTTTTCGGCCTTCCGACCAGACGTCATTGCCCTGGATGGCAATGGCGAATTCGTCACCGCCAAGCCGCGCCAGCACCGCGCCTTCCGGCACCAGCACCCTCAGCGCCGCGGCCACGCCCTTGATCAGCCGGTCGCCGGCGGCATGGCCGTAGGCATCGTTGATTTCCTTGAAGCCGTCGAGGTCGAGATAGAGAAGTTTGATATCCGTCTTTTCGTGGCGGCCGTTGTCGACCATGCGGTTCAGCTTCGCAAAGAGACCCGCGCGGTTGCTGAGCCCGCTCAACCGGTCACGCAGCGCCTCCTCCCGCGCCGCCGCCTCATCCGCCTTCAGCCGGTCCAGCGTGGCCGAACCGATGATGAGCAGGACGAGGAAAAACGTGCCGGCAATGCCAAGCGCGGTAAAGACCACCGGCCGCGCCTCATGAAAGCTGACATCTCCGGGCAGGTGCGAGCGCCAGACGAGCCGCGCCAGCACCTCACCTAGGGGATTGACGATATCCACATGGTTGGCGGCAGGCCCGTCGCCATATTGCAGTTCCAGCCCTTCGATGACGTAGTTGCGGGCAAGCTTGTCCACCGTCGCCTGTTTGAAGTGACGGGCAAAAACCAGATAACGCCGCTCCGCATAGACCGGCGGCAGCGCTCCGGATTTCAGCCGCACGAGCGCAACACCGGCTGCGGCGATGCCATCGCCGGTTTTGACGAAACCCGTGACCTGCGACGTGATGCCGGGACGCATGGACCGCACGCGATCGATCATTTCCTTAAGGCCGCCGGCGAAATAGGCGTCTGGCGTCCATGTCGCCGGCTTGCCGTTCTGATAGGCCATGCGGACCTTGTCATCCTCGTCGATGATCACGGCAGTATCGAAAAGATCGTTATTGACCGTCATCTCGCCGTAATTGCTCGCCACCCAGTCAAAACGATCAGGGGCGTAGACATATTCGGCGGCATCATCCCAGGCGGCGTAGTCATTCAGCGTTGCGCCGAGCTGTTCGCGAAAGGTGACGAGAGCACCCGCCGTCGTCTCGCGCGAACGGGCATTGTCGAGCAAATTCGCCTTTTCCCGGACCTGGCTGAGGGCGGACAGGACCAGCGCGGTGACGATGAGAAGCACCAGCGCGAAGGTGGACAATACAACGCCCACGGCGGTTCTGCGCCCGACCGGCAAATAGTCCCCAATGTTGCGCGGCGCAATCCGCATAAAATCCCCTTCGAAAGCATCATCTTCCGAAGGAAACATTCAGAAGCCGTTAAACCGCATCGCGGCCCCGCCCCAAAAAAACACGGGTATAAAACGACAGTCCGGCAGCGGCTCTGAAAAATTCTTCCCTGAAATGCTCCGGGTTTTTCATGGAACGCGGATTTGCGCCCGCCCGGAAACAAAAAACCTCCCCCGCGAACGGGAGAGGTCGTCATTTTTTTACAGTGCCGGAGCGGCTTACCAGGACGGGATGACCGTGCCGTTGTACTTTTCCAGAATGAAGGCCTTCACTTCCGGGCTCTGGTAGGATTCCACCAGCGTCTTCACCCAAGGCTTGTCCTTGTCCTGCGCACGAACGGCGATGACATTCGCGTAAGGGGACTTTTCGCTTTCGACGGCGATGGCGTCCTTCTTCGGGTTCAGGCCGGCTGCCGTCGCATAGTTGGTGTTGATGACCGAAGCGTCGGTGTCATCAAGCGAGCGCGGCAGCTGGGCGGCGTCAAGTTCGACGATCTGGATGTTCTTCGGGTTTTCGGTGATATCAGCAGGCGTTACCTTCAGGCCGGCTTCTTCCTTGACCTTGAGGACACCCTTGGAAGCAAGCACCAGCAGCGCGCGGCCGCCATTGGTCGGGTCGTTGGGAATGCCGACGGTTGCGCCGTCCTTCAGCTCGTCAAGGCTCTTCACCTTCTTCGAATAGACCCCCATCGGCGTGGTGATGGTGGTGCCGACGCTGACGAGATCGAACTTGCGGTCAGCGATCTGGTTGTCGAGGTAAGGCTGGTGCTGGAAGGAGTTGGCCTGCAGCTCGCCATCGGCCAGCGCCTGGTTCGGCACGACATAGTCGGAGAATTCGATGATATCGATATCGAGGCCCTTGGCGGCCGCGATCTTCTTCACCTGCTCCATGATCTGCGCATGCTCGGCGGGGGTTACGCCGATCTTGATGGTCTCGGCCAGCGCCTGACCGGCGGTGAAGAGAGCGGCGAGCGAAGCCGCGAGGATGAGTTTCTTCATGGGTGTCTCCTTGGGTTGTTATTATGAACGCAGTTAATTCTTGCGGGTCCGCTTGTCGAAGCTGCGCGCCAGCCTGTCGCCGGCGCTCTGCACCAGCTGCACCAGCACGATCAGCACCAGAACCACCGCCAGCATCACGTCGGGCATGAAGCGCTGGTAACCATAGCGGATGCCGAGGTCGCCCAGCCCGCCGCCGCCGACTGCGCCGACCATGGCCGAATAGCCGATGAGGCTGACCAGCGTGAGCGTGAGCGCCAGCGTGATACCGGGCTTGGCCTCCGCCAGTAGTACCTTGGTGACGATCTGCAGCGGGGTGGCGCCCATGGCGCGGGCGGCCTCGATGAGACCCTTGTCCACCTCGCGGATCGCCGCTTCCACCAGCCTTGCGATGAAGGGCACAGTTGCGACGGTCAGCGGCACGATGGCGGCGCTGGTGCCGATCGACGTGCCGGCAACGAGGCGGGTGAAGGGAATGATCGCCACGACAAGAATGATGAAGGGTGTGGAGCGCGCCGCATTCACGATGAGGCCGAGGATGCGGTTGGTCATCGGCGCGGGAAACAGTTCGCCCTTGCCGCTGGTGGCAAGGAAAACGCCCATGGGCACGCCGATCAGCGAGCCGACGATGCCGGCGACCGCGACCATGTGCAGCGTCTGCCACAGGCCCTTGGAGAGAAGGTTGAACAGCATATCAGGCGACATAACCGAGCACCTCCGTGTGAAGACCGGTCTCAGCATAAAAGCGGCTGGCGCGGGCAGTGACCTCAGTCGAGGCCGGGTAGGAGACGACGAGCGAGCCGAAGGGCTGGCCGGAAATTTCCTCGATGGTGCCTGCAAGGATGTTCACGTCGGGGCCGATTTCGGCAACCAGTCGGGCCGTGAGCGGCTGGAAAGCCGTTTCGCCGAAGAACACCAGACGAACCAGAACACGATCGCCTTCCGTGGCTTCAGGCTTCAGCCCTGAGGTAACCCAGTGCGGCAGCTTCACGCCGACCGAGGACGACAGCAGGCTGCGGGTCGTCTCGTGTTTCGGCGCGGTGAAAATATCGAAGGTCGTGCCTTCCTCGACGATCAGGCCCCTGTCGATGACGGCCACCTGCGAGGCGATGGTCTTCACCACCTCCATCTCGTGGGTGATGAGCAGCACGGTGAGGCCGAGTTCAGCATTGATGCGCTTCAGAAGCTCAAGAATGGACTGGGTCGTCTCCGGATCGAGCGCCGATGTCGCCTCGTCGGAGAGAAGCAGCTTCGGCTGGGTGGCGAGCGCACGGGCAATGCCGACACGCTGCTTCTGGCCGCCGGAGAGTTCCGCCGGATAACGATTGGCCTTGTCGGAAAGCCCGACGAGATCGAGCAGCGGCGCAACGCGTGTTTCGATCTCCCTTTTGCCCATGCCGGCGATTTCGAGCGGCAGCGCCACATTGTCGAAAGCGGTGCGCGACGACAAAAGGTTGAAGTGCTGGAAGATCATGCCGACGGAACGGCGCAGCGTGCGCAGGCTCTTTTCATCGAGCGCCGCAACATCGACGCCATCAACGACCACACGGCCGGTCGAGGGCTTTTCGAGGCCGTTGGCTAGGCGGATCAGCGTGGACTTGCCCGCACCCGAGCGGCCGATGATGCCCGTGATGGAGCCTTTCGGCACGATGTAATCGATACCGGCAAGGGCGGCGAAGCCGGGCTTGCCGCCCGTGCCGCCAAAGGTCTTGGTCACGCCTTCAAACGTGACCATCGGCTCCTTTGCCGCCCCTTCCGGGACCGCCTGTTCTGAACGCGCGGGCGAAGCCGCACTGGATGGAAAACTCATTGTGAACTCTGGGAATGCGTGACGGATCGGGTCTCAAAAAATCCTGTTGCGGTGCTGAACCGCTCTCTTCATGCAGCCTTCGGGCACATTCGATGACAGCTGATTTTCCGGGTCATTTCGTCAGGCTTTCACTCAGAAATGCCGGGGATCGGCAATTCGATGGCGCATACTTGCCTGCACACGCCACCTTTTAACAGGGATGTTTTTTCAATTATCTGAAAAGAGAGGAAAAATCTACCGCAAAGCCGCCAAGGCGGCCCTGCGGCTGTCTGGAGCGTTTTGTGTGCCGCATTTCCGGACGGAAAACCGGATTCCACTTTTCCTGGAAATGCTTTAGCTTTCGCGAGCGGCGTAAAATCAGACGCGGCTGACGAATTCTTCGGCCGGGCGGCGCACCTTCTTCAGGTTCACCAGCCAGTCGCCTTCCGGTTCACGGTAGCCGAGCGGCAGGATGGTGACGGAGCGCAGACCCTTTTCACGCAGGCCGAGGATTTCATCGAGCTTCACGGGATCGAAGCCTTCCATCGGGGTGGAATCCACACCCTCGAAAGCGGCCTGCGCCACGGCCATGCCGAAGCCGATATAGGCCTGACGGGCGGCGTGTTCGAAGTTCACCTGCTCGCCGCGCTGCGGATAGGTGGAGAGCAGCATCTGACGGTAGGCTTCCCAGCCTTCATTCTTGATGCCGCGTTCTTCATTGACCAGATCGAACATGTGGTTGATCCGCTCTTCGGTGTAATTGTCCCATGCTGCAAAGACCAGCAGATGCGAGCCGTCGGTGACCTGCGCCTGGTTCCAGGCGATCTCGCGGATCTTCGCACGCACTTCTGGATCGGTGACGACGATCACTTCGAAGGGCTGCAGGCCGCTGGAGGTCGGCGCAAGCCGCGCCGCTTCCACGATCCGTTCAACCTTGTCTTCAGACACGGCCTTGGAAGGATCCATTTTCTTTGTGGCATAACGCCAGTTGAGTTTTTCGATAAGCATGTTCGTTTTCCCTGGGAGGACCATCCCGCCCTGCCCCTTGACCGGCAGAACGGACGCTACGCCGTCGTAGCCCGCCTGACATAGGAGACGGGACGGCGCGTGCAAGCAGGCACCGCGCGGTAACCGGTAAAAAAGTTTGGAAAACTGATAATAAGGGGAGAGAACTTTCTGGCCTGCCCTCGTAGCATCTTCTCGACGTCATCCTCGGGCCTCGGGACAAGCCCGAGGATAACGGTTGAGAGGTCTCACCCCTTCGTCACGCCATGGTTCCCCTTCGGAAAACCCGAGGCCAGCGCGCTGTACCACTTGCCGCTGTTCTTCAGCGTGCGTACCTGCGTGTCGTAATCCACATGCACGAGGCCGAAACGCATGCGATAGCCCTCGGCCCATTCGAAATTATCCATCAGGCTCCAGGCGAAATAACCGCGCATCGGGTAACCGTCGCGGATGAGATCGGCGACGACGCCGAGGTGTTCGGCATAATAGTCGAGACGCGGCTGGTCATTCACCTCACCGTTTTCAACGCCCATGTTGTAGCAGGCGCCGTTTTCGGTGATGTAGCATTCCGGCAGGTCGTAACGCTTGTAGAGCGTCTCCACCAACGACTCGAGCGCCGGCGCGTAAACCTCCCAGCCGATATCGGTCTTCACATCACTGACGGCGGGGGCCGGTGTGGTCGCGGGGAACTCCGCGCCCGGCGTCGCATCGTCGGCAACGCGCATCGGCGTGTAATAATTCAGGCCCCACCAGTCGAGCTTCTGGCTGATGATGGCAAGGTCTTCCGCCTCCACCACAGGCATGCGGTCGCCCAGCGCTTCCATCATCTCGGCCGGATATTCGCCCTTGAAAACAGGATCGAAAAACGCGCCGTTGTGGAACTGGAAGGCCCGTTCCGCCGCCTTGAGATCGGCGTCGCTATCGGAAGCCGGGATGACGGAATGGGCGTTGAGCACCAGCCCCACCGGCACCTTCGGCGCGACATGGCGGGATGCCTCCACGCCGAAACCGTGGGCGAGGTTGATGTGGTGCATGGCGGCAAGGGCCGCCTCCATGTTGCGCTCGCCCGGCGCGTGAATGCCGTAGAGATGGCTGAGCCACACCGCGCACCAGGGTTCGTTGAAGGTCGCCACCGCATCCAGTCGATCGCCGAGGCGGGCCATGACGGTCTTGGCGTAACGCTGGAAGGCGTGCGCCGTGGAGCGCGAGGCCCAGCCGCCGTCGCCCATCAGGGTCAGCGGCAGGTCCCAATGGTAAAGCGTCGCATAGGTCTTGATGCCGCGCGCCTTGCAGCCGTCAACGAGGCGATCATAAAAATCCAGACCCTTCTCGTTGATCGGCCCGAAACCATCGGGAATGATGCGCGGCCAGGCGATGGAGAAACGATAGGCCTCGACACCCATGTCCTTGATGAGATCGAGATCCTGTTCCCAGCGATTGTAATGATCGCAGGCGACATCGCCATTGTGACGCTCGAAGACATGGCCCGGCATGTTGCAGAAGGCGTCCCAGATGGAGGGCTTGCGGCCATCCGCCCTGGTGGAGCCTTCGATCTGGAACGAGGCAGTCGCGACGCCGAAGAGGAAGTCGCCGGGGAAACGGGCTGCTAGCGTTTTGGGATCGGTCATCGGAGAGGCCCTTGTCGTCCATCGGGTGTGAAAAGATCAGCAGCGGTTTAGACCATGCCGCCTGCGAGGTACAGTCGGACCGCAAAGAATCTACAACGTTTCAGGCTGCGCAGTTAACAAGTCCAAAGCGCTTTGCATGCGCTAATACCGCCGCAGCGGTTAGCCGGCGGCGCAAGAGGCAGGCCCGGCGAATGCGGATGGAATGGGAAGTGGTGGAAGTATTTGCATTCACCGGGCCGCATCATAGAGACCATAATCACGGCCTCTCGCTCACAGCCTTTTCACGGCATCTATCCGATCGGCTCTCCCCGCCTCTGGCCGTCCGGGACGCCTCTCCGAAACACGGTCTGCCAGAACCATGCTTGTCGATGCCGGCAGCCGGTTCGCAAAAGGCGCCGCGCGTATCGCCCTTCCGTTCCGGTTGCGGGAGGAATGATGCGGCCAAAGGGGGTGATGGGGATGGGAGGGGAAGGATTTTTCCGGAAGTGGCTGAAAACGAAGGAGGGGTGGATGCAAATTATGCGCATCGTTTGGAGCACAATGGAGAGCAGGCCCCCTCATCCGACCCTTCGGGCCACCTTCTCCCCGGCGGGGAGAAGAAATGTGCCGAGCCCGCTGTATTGTTTTCCGCAAACATTACTTTGGGCAAGAAGTAGCCCGCTTGTTCTTCTCCCCGCCGGGGAGAAGTGCCGGAGCGCAGCGAGGCGATGAGGGGGCAACGCTGCCGTTGCCCCCTATTGCCCGCATCAAACGTAACGATTGACCACGTTTTC
The DNA here is from genome assembly GCF_036888815.1 of Agrobacterium sp. CCNWLW155. Lineage (NCBI taxonomy): Bacteria > Pseudomonadati > Pseudomonadota > Alphaproteobacteria > Hyphomicrobiales > Rhizobiaceae > Agrobacterium > Agrobacterium sp. CCNWLW155. Next base: position 36,069 of record NZ_JBAKFW010000015.1, on the reverse strand, counting down.
GAGATATTCCTGACGTCCGGACTTCGGCTGCGGATTGATATCCTCGCGCTCCACCAGTGCCGCAATCTCGTCAAGCTTCAGCTCGCCACGCAGCATCTTCTGGGCTTCAGCCGAATCCCACTTGGCGTAACGCTCGGAAAGCGGCTTCGAAAGCGCGCCGTCCTCGATCATCTTCGCCGCCGCCTTCAGGCCGCGGGCGCAGCAATCCATGCCGCCGATATGGCCGATCAGCAGGTCCTGCGGATCGAGCGACTGACGGCGCAGCTTGGAATCGAAGTTGGTGCCGCCATTCTTGAAGCCGCCGCCGGCCAGAACATGGTAATAGGCAAGAGCCATTTCCGGCACGTTGTTCGGGAACTGGTCTGTATCCCAGCCGGACTGGTAATCGTTGCGGTTCATGTCGATGGAACCGAAAATGCCGAAGGCGTTGGCCATGGCCAGTTCGTGCTCGAAGGAGTGGCCGGCGAGGATGGCGTGGCCCTGCTCGATATTGACCTTCACTTCCTTTTCCAGACCGTTCTTCTGCAGGAAGGCATAAACGGTGGCGACGTCGTAGTCGTACTGGTGCTTGGTCGGCTCCTGCGGCTTCGGCTCGATCAGGATCGTGCCTTCAAAGCCGATCTTGTATTTGTACTCCACCACCAGATTGAGGAAGCGGCCGAGCTGGTCCAGCTCGCGGGAAAGATCGGTGTTGAGCAGGGTCTCGTAACCTTCGCGGCCGCCCCACAGAACGTAGTTCGCGCCGCCAAGCTTCTTGGTGGCGTCCATGCAGGTCTTCACGGTTGCGGCAGAGAAAGCGAAGACATCCGGGTCGGGATTGGTGGCGGCGCCGGACATGAAACGACGGTTGGAGAAGAGGTTCGCCGTGCCCCACAGAAGCTTCACGCCGGTATCGGCCTGCTTCTGCGCGAAATAGTCGACGATCTCGTTGAGGTTCTTGGTGTTCTCAGCGAAGTTCTTGCCTTCCGGGCGCACGTCGGCGTCGTGGAAGCAATAAAACGGCGAACCGAGCAGCGAGAAGAATTCGAAAGCCACATCTGCCTTCAGCTTGGCGGCCTGCATCGTATCTTCAAACCACGGGCGCTCAAATGTCTGGCCGCCGAAGGGGTCACCGCCCGGCCAGGTGAAGGTGTGCCAATAGGCGACCGCAAAACGCAGGTGATCTTCCATGCGCTTGCCGGCGACGATTTCGTCTGGGTTGTAATGGCGGAAGGCCAGCGGGTTGGTGCTGTCGGGGCCTTCATATTTGATCTTGGCGATATCGCCGAAGAAGCCTGTGGTCATTGGGTTGTTCCTCCATGGTGGGTTTGGGTGGTGTTCGAAAATTTCAGGGGCGGCGTTTGCCGCTCACCCCCCTCTGTCCTGCCGGACATCTCCCCCTCGAGGGGGGAGATTGACTCGTGGTTAGCTCTTCACCTCTCGCGAGGCTGAAGATGAAGCGAGGTGTCCACCGCTTGCCGATCTCCCCCCTTGAGGGGGAGATGCCCGGCAGGGCAGAGGGAGGTAAACCCCGCACTCAACGCCTCAATGCGAAAGCGGCCGAATAGCCGGATAAAGCGCGTGATACCGCCGGTAAGCCTCCTCATAGGCACCGGCCAGATCAGCCACCGGCTCGATCGTCCTCGCCGTCTCCGGCTGCGAGCAGACCGCCACCGGATCGGCCCCCGTCGCGGCGATGAGGCCGAGGCGAGCCGCACCGAAGGCGGCGCCGAAATCGCCCTCTGCCGGAATATCGACGGGCACGCCGAGCGAGGTGGCGATGGAGGCCAGCCAATAGGCCGAGCGCGAGCCGCCGCCGATGGCGGTGACGCGGGAAATCGAGGTGCCGGCAGATTTCAGCGCTTCGAGATTGTCCCTGATCGCGAAGGTGACGCCTTCCAGCACAGCCTGCGTCAGCGCCTTGCGGTCGCTTTCATGCGAAAGGCCGATGAAGGAACCGCGGATGGCGGCGTCGTTATGCGGTGTGCGCTCACCGGAAAGGTAGGGCGCGAAGGTGACGCCGGTCGGCGCAAGCAGCGTCTCGCCCAGCTCACCGGTCAGATCGGCGGCGGATTGCCCGGTGAGGCGCGAATACCAGTTCAGCGCATCCGTCGCGGAAAGGATAACGCCCATCTGGTGCCAGGTGTTGGGCAGCGCGTGGCAGAAGGCGTGCACGGCGCTTTCCGGCTTCGGCAGGTATGATGCATTGGCGGCGAAAAGCACGCCCGATGTGCCGAGCGATACGAAGGCGTGGCCTTCCTTCACCGTGCCCATGCCGCAGGCCGAAGCGGCATTATCACCTGCGCCGCCGGCAACGACGGCACGGCCGGAAATGCCCCATTCGGAAGCAAGCTCGGCGCGCAGCACGCCCGCCTCATCCGTGCCTTCCACCAGCGACGGCATGTGCTTTTCATCCAGCCCGGTGGCGGCGAGCAGTTCGGAAGACCATTTGCGCGCGCCGGTATCGAGCCAGGAGGTGCCGGCGGAGTCGGACATTTCAGAGATGTATTCGCCGGTCAGCCACAGACGCAGATAATCCTTCGGCAGCAGCACCTTGGCCACTTTCGCGAAGATATCGGGTTCGTTCTTCGCCACCCAGGCAAGCTTAGGCGCGGTGAAGCCGGGGAAAACGATGTTGCCGGTGATCTTGCGGAAACGCGGATCGGCATCCAGTGCGGCGGCCTCGGCATGGGAGCGCGTGTCGTTCCACAGGATGCAGGGGCGCAGCACCTTGCCATCGGCATCAACTAGCGTCGCACCATGCATCTGGCCGGAAAGGCCGATGCCCTTAACGACGGCGAGTTCCCCAGGAAACTTCTGCTTCAGGCCGGCAACGGCGGTTTTCGTGGCAGCAATCCAGTCCGCCGGGTCCTGTTCGGACCAGCCATGATGCGGGCGCGAGACGTCCAGCGAGCCGTTGGCCGAGCCGATGATTTTCTGATCGCCGTCCATCAGCAGGGCTTTGACGCCTGAAGTGCCAAGATCGAGACCGAGATACATGTATTTCTCCATTCCGGCGCGCCATGCGCCGCTTTCAGCGTTTTTTAAAAGTCGCCGCATTTCCGGACGGAAAACCAGCGGCCACTTTTCCTGGAAATGCTCTCGTCAGGGCAGATTGTCCCTGAGGAATATGTCGATACGGATCCGTTCCTGCGCGGCGATGACGGGCAGGCCATCGGCGCGCGCCTTCAACACGCGGATGGCGCTGCGCACCTCGTGGCCGGCATCCTGGTTGAGCACGGCATCAAGCAGCCCTTCCCGCAGCGCATTGGCGGTGTTTTCCGTCAGTTCATGGGCGATGACTGAAAGCGCTCTTTCGTCATCTGCGGCCCCAAGCGCCCGGATGAGGCCGCGATTACCTGCACCGAGGCTATAGATGCCTGAAAGTGAGGCGTTGCCGAGCGCCTCGCGCACCAGCGTCTCGACGGTCAGCGGATCGTCCCTGCCCTCCAGCACCGGCAACAGCCGCAGCTGGGGAAATTCAGATTCGATCACGGCGCGAAATCCTTCCAGACGCTCACGGTGGTCGCGCACCAGCATGGAGCCGGCAACAACAGCGACATCGCCGCCGCGTCCGGAGAGGAAACGCCCCATCAGGCTCGCCGCCGTGCGCCCGGCCGCGACGTTGTCCACACCGGCATAATGATCGCGCCGCGAACCGGAGAGATCGGAGACCAGTGTCACCGTGGCGATGCCGTCTTCCGCCAGCCGGTCGGCGGCTTCCGCCACATCTTCGGAATCGGTGGCGACAAAAGCGACGCCCGAGGGTTTTTCCCGGCGTGCAACTTCCAGAGCTTCCGTCAACGCAGCGGCATTAAACGGCGGCACCTCGATGACACGGATGGCCGTGCGCTCCAGATGGGAACGGCTGGCGGCAGCCCGCACCTCGGCGCGCAGGGTCGCCATGAAGGAATTGTCATTGCCGGGCAGGATGAAGATCATCGAGTAATTGCGGCCCTTGGCTAGGTTGGCGGCCGCGATATCGCGCACGTAACCCAGCTCGGCAATGGCCGCTTCCACCCGTGCCCGCGTTGCCGCATGCACGCCGGGGCGCATGTTCAGCACCCGGTCGATGGTGGCGAGACTGACGCCCGCGCGCTCGGCGATATCGTGAACTGTAGGCTTCATGGCTCCTCCCTCCCCCTTGCATATCCAGCTTTGCCGCCGCCGTAAATCGAAAAATGATGTACGTACCTCACAATTCATCAAATGGCTGCGGAATATCAAGAGCGGCATGGGCTGCGGTTAATAAAGGGTTCGCCGGTAGTCCTGCTCCAGCTGCTCGTCCATCTTCTGCATCTCATCCCCGTTCGTCGGCGCACCTGTCGTCTCATCAAGAATGATCTTGATAAGCGAGGGCATTTCCGACCGGACCTGGAAATGTGCCGGATCCCACAGGCGGGAGCGCCTGAACGCCTTGGCGCAATGCATGAAAACCTCGTCCACCTTTACGACGATGGCGAGTTTTGGAGTGCGTTCCGCAATGCTCATGAGCTTCAGGAGTTCAGGGTCATTGCTCAGTGTCGCGCGCCCGTTCACCCGCAGGGTGTCGTCGAAACCGGGCACGATGAACAACAGCCCGATAACAGGATTGGCGATGATGTTGCTGAGGGTATCAAGGCGATTATTACCCGGCCGGTCAGGGATCGCCAGGGTGCGGGCATCGAGAACCTTTACAAAGCCCGCCGGATCGCCGCGGGGGCTGACATCGGCCTTTCCTTCGAGATTCTGGGTGCCGATGCAGAGAAACGGCGAACGCCTTATGAATTCCTGCGCATGTTCGCCGAGCCTGTCCTGACACTTCTGTACCGCCAGGGCATGTGTCGGCTCGAACAGCCCGCGAAGCGACTGCTCATCCGTGATTGCGAAGTCTGGATTGAGTTCCAAGGCCGTCATGATCTCCCCCTCTGAACTGCCCCCGCCCAGGCGGCCGAAATCCGGGTCAGCCGTCCTCCCGGCCCCGTTTTGGCTCCCTCTCAAGCATATCTGAGGTACGTACCTCAAGAATTGACATACATCGCTTGCCCGCGGCGATCAACAGGAGGAATCGGGATTTTCGGTAGGATATAAAAAAGGGGCCGTCATTTCCGACGGCCCCAGCTCTGCGGTGGATGGGAGGGGATTGTTATCAGTGCGCCGCGTCCGGCGGCGGCGCTGCCTTGGGTTTCTGGATCAGCACGGTCATGAAGATCAGGCTGGAGAACAAAATCGTCAGTGCGAAGAACACATCGGCAAAGGCCAAGATCCAGGCCTGCTGCGAAACCATGCCGACCATTTTCTTGACGGCGACGGAAGCGCCGTCCAGCCCGTAGGAATCATAGTTGGCGCCGACATTGTTCAGCCATTCCAGCGCCTGCGGGTTGGAGTAGCTGATATGTTCGGCCAGCCGCACATAATGGTCGTCGGTGCGCTGCGACAGCATGGTGTTGATGACAGCAAGACCGACGGCGCCGCCGAGGTTACGGGTGAGGTTGAACAGGCCGGACGCGTTGCGGATACGGGCCGGCGGCAAGGTGCCGAGCGCGATGTTGTTGATCGGCACCATGCACATCATCAGGCCGAAACCGCGCAGGATCTGCGGGATCAGCAGCTCGTAGAAGTCCCAGTCGGTCGTCACATGCGTCATGATCCAGGTGCCGCAGCCGAAGCTGATGAAACCGATCGCCATCATCGCCCGCGGATCGAGCTTGGTCGAAACCTTGCCGGCAATCGGCGCGGTGAAGAACATCGCAAGACCTGAGACGAACATGGTCTCGCCGATCATCAGCGCATCGTAACCCCTCACCCGGCCAAGATAGAGCGGGTAGAGATAGGTCAGGCCGTAAAGCCCGATGCCCATGACGAAGGAGAAAAGCGAGCCGATGGAGAAGTTGCGATCCGCAAAGGCGCGGATATCAACCACGGGGAATTCCACCTTGAAGGCACGCCAGAAGAAGACCACCGCGCCGATGACCATGGCGACGGAGCCCAAAACGATATGCTCGTCGTTGAACCAGTCCTTGTTGTTGCCCTCTTCCAGCACATATTCCAGCGAGCCGAGGAAGACCGCCATGGAGATCAGCCCCCACCAGTCGAACTTCTTCCAGAGCGAGTGCTCCGGCTTGTCGAAATCAATGAGGCTCCAGGTCAGGATGGTGACGATGATGCCGGGAATGATGTTGACGAGGAACAGCCAGTGCCAGGAAAAGGCATTGGAAAGATAACCGCCGACCGTCGGACCGATTGTGGGTGCAAGCGTCGCGACCAGACCGATGATCGGCGAGACGACCGAGCGTTTCGATGGCGGGAAGATCGTGAAGGCGGCAGCAAAGACGGACGGGATCATGCCGCCGCCGATAAAGCCCTGGATCGCGCGATAGACGATCATCTGGTCGATATTGGTGGCGGTGGCGCAGAGCGCGCTCGATATGGTGAAGCCCGCAGCACAGGTGGCGAAGAGCACGCGCGTGGAGAGAATGCGCGCCAGCGTGCCCGAAAGCGGGATCATGATCACTTCGGCGATCAGATAGGAGGTCTGCACCCAGGCGATCTCATCCGAGCCGGCGCCGAGGCCGGCCTGGATTTCCGCCAGCGAGGCGGAAACGATCTGAATGTCGAGAATGGACATGAACATGCCGAAGACCATCGCGAAGAACGCGATGAGCCTGCGCCTGTCCATCGGGGGATCGGCGGGGATGGACGCCCCGCCCGTACCGACAACCGTAGCCGCCATGATCTTGCCCTCAACGGTGCGTCAAAGACGCGCCTTACTTGGCTTCCGGGTTGACTTGCGCCGTTCTGGTGGTTTCCGGCGCAGTGCGGGTATCGACATCGACAACGACGCTGAGGCCGGCGCGGAGATTGTGCTTTTCAAGGTCTTCCTTGGAGAAGACGATACGAACAGGCACGCGCTGGATGACCTTGGTGAAGTTGCCCGTCGCATTTTCCGGCGGTAGCATGGAGAAGACCGAGCCCGAACCGGGCGAGATCGACTGCACGGTGCCTTCGATCGTCGCATCGTCAAAGGCGTCGACATGCACGCGCACCTTCGAACCGGGCACAACGCGGGCAAGCTGCGTTTCCTTGAAATTGGCGTCGATATAAAGCTCGTTCATCGGCACCAGCGAAGCCAGACGCTTGCCGACCGACACCAGATCACCGTTCTGCACACCGAGATTGCCGATAACGCCGTCATAAGGCGCCTTCAGAACCGTGAAGGCCAGATCGCGGGCAGCCTTGTCCTTGGAAAGCTGCAGCGAGCGGATGGTGCTTTCGGCTTCCTCGCGCTGGGCGCGCAGAAGCTCGACATTGGCCTTGGCCGACGCAATCGCCGCCTCGCCCGCCACGACATTCGCCCTGGCCTGATCGAGCGCGACCTGGGCGCTGTCGGAAGCGGCAACCGTGCCGACATCCTTCGCCTGCAGCTCGCTGGCGCGCTTCTGGGTGATTTCCGCGCCGCGAAGGGCGGCATCCAGCGCACCCTTCTGGGCAACGGCCTGTTCCTGCGCGGCTTCGCCGCCGATGATCTGCGCGTCGATACGCTTCAGCGACAGTTCCTCGGTGCGGATCTGGGCTTCGGCCTGTTCCAGAGCGATGCGATAATCGCCATCATCAAGCGTCACCAGCGGGTCACCCGCCTTGACTTCCTGGTTCTCGACCACGTTCACCTTGGCGACGTAACCCGAAACCTTCGGCGCTATGACGGCGATATCACCTTCGATATAGGCGTCATCCGTCGACACCATGAAGCGGCCGTCGACCCACCAGTTGTAACCATACCAGCCGGCGCTGGCGAGAATGGCAAGGGCGAAGACCGGCAGAAGCGGCGAACGCTTCTTGGCCTTCGGCGCCGCAACGGTCTGGGCCGGCTGCTGCGGCGCGGCCTCGGCCGGCTTTGCGGGAGAGGTCTCGGCCTTGGCAGAGATATCCGCCTCTTCCGCATCGTTGACGGCGCGAACCGCGCTATTCTTCTGGGCCGACATGAGAATGTACCGTGATAAATTGAAGAAAGTTTTTCGAACTGAACCGTTCGGTTCGATTGACATAATCCCTTTCCTGACACATATCAAGTGTTATCGAACCGATTGGTTCGACGTTCGGTTAATTTTTTTTACGTCATTACGATGCTAAGAGGCGGCAGTGATGGCAGGTGAAGACAGGGATATGGAGACGGAAACGGAAACGGGTTGTCCGGGAAACCCCGCCGGGCGTTTTGCGGCGGGCGAAGACCCGGCCAAACGCGACCAGATTCTGGCCGGCGCCTGGCGCGTGTTCAAGCGCAAGGGCTTCGACGCCGCCAGCATGAACGACATCACCCGGGAAGCGGGCGTTTCCAAGGGCACGATCTATGTCTACTTCTCCAACAAGGAAGATTTGTTCGTTGCGCTCGTCGACCATCACCGCAACGAATTCGCCACCTCCATGCGCCATATTCTTGAGGGCACCGAAGAGGTACGCGAGGGGCTGGAACAGTTCGGCAAGGCTTTTGCCAACAAGATGATCTGTTCCGACATGATCCCCGCCATGCGCTCGGTGATCGGCGTCATCGATCGCATGCCGAAGCTGGCGCAGCGTTTTTTCCTCTCTGCGCCGAACAATGTGCGCACGGTGCTCCTGGATTTCATCGAGCATCAGGTCAAGATCGGCCATCTGAAGGTGGATGACCCCGAGTTGGCCGCCCGGCAATATATCGAGCTTTCCACAGGCACCTTCTTCAAGCTGCGCCTGTTCGGGGAACTCGAAGGCCCGGTTCCCGAAGAGGAACTGGACCGGATAATCGGCAGCGCCGTCAATGTGTTCATGGCTGCCTACGGAACTGACAAGGCCTGAAATCATTCAGCAACGGGCGACCAGACCGGCAACGGGACAGTGCCCGATACGCGGTTTGCGCGAAATTTCGATGAAATCTTGCCCATCACAGGGGCGGTCTCCTTGTTTCTCGCGTATTGCGCTATAAATTCCACCCACCGAATGTTTCGGGTGGCCTTGTTGCTGAAAGGAAAAATTCCCTGATGGAGTCCGTTCTCCCTCTTCTGTCCGACCCCGCCGCCTGGGTGGCGCTCGTCACCCTGATCGTCATGGAGGTCGTGCTTGGTATCGACAACCTGATCTTCATCTCGATCCTCACCAACAAGCTTCCGCCTGAACAGCGCGAAAAAGCTCGCAAGATCGGCATCGGTCTTGCGCTCGTCATGCGGCTTGGCCTGCTCGGCACCGTCGCGTGGATCGTGCAGCTGACCACCCCGGTCTTCGAGCTCTTCGGCCACGCCTTCTCATGGAAGGACATGATCCTCATCGCCGGCGGTCTTTTCCTGATGTGGAAGGCCACCAAGGAAATCCACCACAATGTCGACCCGGAAGACCACAAGGAAGACATGGTCGGCGGCCCTGTGGGCATGAATTTCGGCGCCGCCATCGGCCAGATCCTGCTGCTCGACCTCGTCTTCTCGGTGGACAGCATCATCACCGCCGTTGGCATGACGCCGCATCTGCCGATCATGATCGTCGCTGTCATCGTCGCCGTCACCGTCATGCTTTTGGCCGCAACGCCGCTTGCCAACTTCATCGAGCGTAACCCCACCATCGTCATGCTGGCGCTCGCCTTCCTGATGATGATCGGCACGACACTGATTGCCGAAGGCATGGGCTTCCACGTTCCCAAGGGCTACGTTTATGCCGCCATGGCGTTTTCGGCGCTGGTGGAACTGCTCAATATGCTGGCCCGCAATGCGCGGCGTCGAAAGAAGGCGGAGGCCGCCGGCGACGTGCATTGATGTTGCCGTGACGTTTCCCTGATTTTCCGAGGCCCGTTTGCAGACGGGTCTCGGATTGAGGAAGGACCGCTCCTCATACTCCACGTCATCCTCGGCTCAAGGCCGAGGATGACGGAAAGCTTTAGGCCGATAGGCGGCCATCCAAAGCCTTCTGCGCGAAGCAGGCTTCCACCAATCGTACTCTTTATTTCCGTCCGGAACCTCAAAGCCGCGGCTTGCGTTTCAATGCATCCTCGCCTTACGCCCGGCGACGGCGCGTTTTTCTCCTTCGAAAGCAAACAGGCAGCATGACAACCGACCAGATCCTCGCCTTCACCGTGATCGCCGGCATGATGGTCGCGTTCATCTGGGACAGGCTGCGTTACGATGTCGTCGCCTGCAGCGCATTGCTGGTGGCGGTGGCGGTGGGGGTTGTGCCTTTCGAGAAGGCTTTCTCCGGTTTTTCGGATGATATCGTCATCATCGTCGGCAGCGCGCTGATCGTCAGTTCGGCCGTGGCGCGCTCCGGCATCGTCGATATGACGATCAAGAAATATTTTCCCGAAATGCACTCCAAGAGCCTGCAGCTTGCCTTCCTGATGATCGTCGTCGCCGTCATGTCGGCCTTCATCAAGAATATCGGCGCGCTCGCCATCATGATGCCGGTCGCTTTCCAGTTTGCCCGCAAATCCGGCAGCCCCGTTTCCTATTATCTGATGCCCATGGCCTTTGCCGCACTTCTGGGCGGGCTGATGACGCAGATCGGCACCTCGCCCAACATCGTCGTCTCGCGGCTGCGCGAGGAGATGACCGGGCAGAGCTTTTCGATGTTCGACTTCACCCCCGTCGGCGCGGGACTGACAGTCATCGGCATCATCTTCCTGACTTTCGGTTATCGCCTTCTGCCGGTGCGCAACCGCCAGCAGGCATCGGTGGAGGATATTCTCGACCAGTCGGCCTATACCGCCGAAGCGACGCTGCCCGCCGACAGCACCTATGCGGACAAGCCGCTGCGCGAATTGCTCAAACAGGCCGATGGCGACGTCATCGCCAGCACCATCCTGCGCGGGCCGAGACGCATCTCCCCCTTCCCCGATGTGAAGCTCAAGGCCGGGGACACCGTGCTTCTCGAAGGCAGCCCCGAAGGGCTTGACCGCATCGTCTCGCAAGCAAAGCTGCTGCTGTCAGGCAAGCCGCTGATGGAGAACGGCCAGAAGACCGTCGATCTCATTTCCATGGAAGCGGTCATCAGCAATGAATCGGTGCTGAGCGGCATTTCGGCGCGCGAGCTTTCGCTCTCCTATACGCGCGGCGTCAATCTGATCGCCGTCAACCGCCGCGGCCAGCGCGTCAGCCAGCGGCTCTCCGAGCTGACTTTGCAGACGGGGGACGTCATTCTCTTGCAGGGCAGCCGCAAGAACCTGCCGCAGGTCCTGCAGGAATTTTCGCTCTTGCCACTGGCGCAGCGGGAAATCCTGCTTGGAGTGCAGCGCCGCGCGCTGCTACCCGTCATCGTGCTCGCCGCCGCCATGATCGCCGCCGGCAGCGGACTGGTGCCGGTCTCGGTCGCATTCTTCGCCGCCGCCTTCCTGATGATCCTCGTCGGCGCGATCCCGCTCACAGAGGTCTATAAATCCATCGACGGGCCGATCCTCGTCATGCTCGCCGCCCTCATTCCCGTCAGCGACAGTCTGCGCACCAGCGGGGCGAGCGAACTGATCGCCGCCTGGCTCGGCCATGCCGCACAGGGATTGCCGCCCTTTGCGGCGCTCGGCATGATCCTGCTCACCGCCATGGCGGTCACGCCCTTTCTCAACAATGCCGCAACCGTGCTGGTCATGGCCCCCATCGCCGCCGGTTTCGCCACTACACTCGGCTTCAGGCCGGAAGCCTTCCTGATGGCGGTGGCGATCGGCGCGGGCTGCGATTTTCTCACCCCCATCGGCCACCAGTGCAACACGCTGGTGATGGGCCCCGGCGGTTACCGCTTCAGCGACTACCCGCGCCTCGGCCTGCCGCTGTCGATCATGATCGTCATCGCCAGCATTCCGATGCTGCTTTACGTCTGGCCGGTTTCCTGAAACTTTTCGAGGAAAAGCGCGGCATCCTTGCATCGCAGCAATGCGTTGAGGCAAGACGGTAAATATCCTTATTTCCTTGACGCCTGCGGCATAATATGGCCTAAGCCGATGCCGAACGGGAATGTGCAAAAGCGCGCGTGACACGCGCCTTTCCGCATGATTTCCTGCCGCATTCAAACGAAAACTCCGTGATATAAGGGCGACTTCGCCCCCATGTCACTGCCACGTCACGACGAGTGAATTTCATGACCACTTCCGGCGTTCGCGTCCGTATTGCACCTTCCCCCACCGGCGAGCCCCATGTCGGCACCGCCTATATCGCGCTGTTCAACTATCTCTTCGCCAAGAAACACGGTGGCGAGTTCATCCTGCGCATCGAGGATACCGACGCCACCCGCTCAACGCTGGAATATGAGCAGAAGGTGCTCGAGGCGCTGCGCTGGACCGGCCTCACCTGGTCGGAAGGGCCGGATGTCGGCGGCTCCTATGGTCCCTATCGCCAGTCCGAGCGCAAAGCCATGTACTGGCCCCATGCCGAAGAGCTGCTCAAAAAGGGCCATGCCTTCCGCTGTTTCTGCACGCCCGAGCGGCTTGAGCAGATGCGCGAGGCGCAGCGCGCGGCCGGCAAGCCGCCGAAATATGACGGCCTTTGCCTCCACCTGAAGGCCGAGGAAGTGACCGCCCGCGTCGCCGCCGGCGAAGCCAACGTCGTGCGCATGAAGATCCCGACCGAAGGTTCGTGCGATTTCCATGACGGCGTTTACGGCGATGTCTCGATTCCGTGGGACTCGGTTGACATGCAGGTACTGGTCAAGGCCGACGGCATGCCGACCTATCATATGGCGAACGTCATCGACGACCATCTGATGAAGATCACCCATGTGGCGCGCGGCGAGGAGTGGTTGGCTTCCGTGCCCAAGCACATTCTGCTTTATCGTTATTTCGGCTGGGAGCAGCCGGTGTTCATGCATCTTTCGCTGATGCGCAACGCCGACAAGTCCAAGCTTTCAAAGCGCAAGAACCCGACCTCGATCTCCTATTACTCCGCTCTCGGTTACCTGCCGGAAGCGCTGATGAACTTCCTCGGCCTGTTCTTCATCCAGATCGCCGAAGGCGAAGAGCTGCTGACCATGGAAGAGCTGGCGGCGAAGTTCGACCCGGAAGCGCTTTCCAAGGCCGGCGCCATCTTCGATATCCAGAAGCTGGACTGGCTGAACGGCCGCTGGCTGCGCGAAAAGCTTTCGCCGGAAGAGTTCATCTCCCGCACGCTGGAATGGGCGATGGAGAATGCACGCCTGACCGAAGGCCTGAAGCTTGCGCAGAGCCGCATTTCCAAGCTCGGCGAATTGCCCAACCTTGCAGGCTTCCTGTTGGCAAGCGATGCCGGCCTGACGCCGGCCTCCTTTGCGGGCCTGAAGAGCAAGCCGGAGGAAATCCACGAAATCCTCACCACCGTTGCCGTTGATCTGGAAAAAATGCCGGACTGGAATGTAGAAGCGATCGAGGCCGAACTGCGCGATGTCGCCGAACGCACCGGCAAGAAGCTGCGCGTCGTGACGCCGCCGCTTTTTGTCGCCATGTCCGGTTCTTCGCGTTCGCTGCCGCTGTTTGACAGTATGGCGCTGCTCGGCCGCTCCGTGGTGCGCCAGCGGCTGAAGGCGGCGATTGCCGTTGTGGCCACGATGGTTGGCAGCGGAACGTAAGACAAAGCGGCGAGGCTTTTGATTGTCGGCCCCGCTCATCAACGGTCGTCATCCTCGGGTTTGACCCGAGGATCCACGCCGGTTTCGATGAGCTCCGACAGGACGACGTACCGCCTGGAGAATGGATCCTCGGGTCAAGCCCGAGGATGACGGATGTGGAAAGTGTGGGCGCATTTGGCGACCGCAGCAGCAAACAGAACAATGTGCCCATAAAGGCGAATACGATGAACGACAAGACAACCGAAACCACCGCCCTTTCCTCCGACGCGACAGAAGTGCGCCGCCAGAAACTTGCGCTGCTGCGCGAGCAGATCGGCGACGTTTACCCGGCGCATTTCCACCGCACGCTGACCAATGCGGAGCTGGCGGAAAAATATGCCGATATCGAAGCCGACGTCGAAACCGGCGACACGGTGACGGTGGCGGGCCGCGTTTATTCCTCGCGCAATTCCGGCATGTTCATGGACATCCATGATGCCTCGGGCAAGGTGCAGATCTTCAGCCACAAGGATACGACGCCGGAAACGGCGCGCAATCTTCTGCCGATGATCGACATCGGCGACATCATCGGCGTGACCGGTAAGGTGCGTCGCACCAAGCGCGGCGAGCTGACGATCAACGCCGAAGAAATCACCATGCTGACCAAGTCGCTGCTGCCGATGCCGGAGAAGTGGCATGGCGTCTCGGACATCGAGCTGCGGTACCGCAAACGCCATCTCGATATTCTCGCCAACGAAGAATCCAAGCTGCGCTTCCTGCAGCGCTCGAAGATCCTGTCGGGCATCCGCCGTTTCATGGAAGCCGAAGGCTTCCTCGAAGTGGAAACGCCGATGCTGCAGACCGTCTATGGCGGCGCGACGGCCGATCCGTTCAAGACCTTCCACAACACGCTGAAGATGGACATGTATCTGCGCATCGCGCCGGAACTGTTCCTGAAGCGCACGCTGGTATCGGGCCTCTCCGACAAGGTCTTCGAAATCAACCGCAACTTCCGCAACGAAGGCGTTTCCACAAGGCACAATCCTGAATTCACCATGATGGAGTGCTATTGGGCCTATGCCGACTACGAAGACATCATGGGTCTCGTGGAGCGGCTGTTCGAGACGCTGGCGATTGCCCTGCACGGCACGACCGAGGTTGAATTCCAGGGCCAGACGATTTCCTTCAAGGGTCCGTTCAAGCGCGTGCCTATGCCTGACGCGGTAAAGGAAGCGACCGGTATCGACTTCCTCGCCATCAAGACCGATGAAGAAGCCCGCACTGCTGCCAAGGCCGCCGGTTTTGCCGTCGAGAAGGACTGGACCTGGGGCGAATGCCTTGCCTTCATCTTCGAAGAGAAGGTGGAAGGCACGCTGATCCAGCCGAGCCACGTCACGCATTTCCCGAAGGACATTTCGCCCTTTGCCAAGGAAGTACCGGGCGAACCGCGCCTCGTCGAGCGTTTCGAAAGCTACTGCAACGCCTGGGAAGTGGGCAACGCCTTCTCCGAACTCAACGATCCGGAAGAACAGCGCCGCCGCATGGTGGAGCAGCTGGAGCAGGCCCATGCCCGCGGCGAAAAGGACAAGCAGCTCGACGACGAATTCCTCGACGCCATCGACCAGGGCATGCCGCCCGCCGGCGGCCTCGGCATCGGCGTCGACCGTCTGATCATGCTTCTGACCAACGCGCCCTCGATCCGCGACGTCATCCTCTTCCCGGCCCGCCGCAACAAGGCGGACTGATCGGACGAAACCCGGGGGCGGCCTCGCGGCCGCCTGCCGCTCCCCGATTGTCTCGCTGGTGGCGAAGGGGACGTATTTTTTCAGCGTCATCCTCGGGCCTGTGCCGAGGACCTAATCACGTCCAATAAAGTCAATCCGTTGCAGATCCTCGGGACAGGCCCGAGGATGACGCCGGAGTGTGTGGCGAGATTTCGCTCCGTTTGCCTGTCGGTTTTCCTCTCCATACATAGACACGGCAAGTAACTATCCGGCCATCTGTGAGCGGATCGAATAAATTCATATAACTTTTAGTAGAATATACTGGCGACATCGCCTCAACTTGTGATACCCATTCCGCATCATTCGCATTGTGTTTGACGGCTTTCGATCAAGGGCCGCCGGGGGAGATACGCATGCCCGAGAATGAGCTTCCCAGATACCAGCCCGATATGTTCGCAACACCTGAAAAGGAATGCGACGTGGTGATGAAGGGCGGCATCACCTCCGGTGTCGTTTATCCCTATGCGGTTCTGGAACTGGCGCGCCGATACCGTTTCCGCTCGATTGGCGGCACATCGGCCGGGGCGATTGCCGCCGCTTTCGCGGCTGCGGCGGAATATTCCCGCACAGTCAGGAAAGATCCTGACGGGTTCACCCGCCTGCAGGCCCATTGCGACACGATACCCACTATTCTGGACAGGCTTTTCCAGCCGGAGCGCCGTTTTCGCCCCCTGATGCGTTATCTGCTGTGGGCGCAGGCCGGTGGCTGGCCGGGCAAGGTTTTGGGCTTGCCCATGGCTTTTCCGCTGGCAGCCATAGCAGGCATTGTCATCGGCGCCGGCATCTTGTGGGCTCTGGGTGGCGGTTGCGCCGGGTCCATTCTCGGCGGGCTGGTGGGCATGCTGGCCGGCATCCTTGGCCAGATGCTGTGGCTGGTTTTTCACCGGTTGCCGAAGGACGGCTTCGGCTTCTGTTCAGGACTGACGGTTTCCGATCGGGAGGTTCCGGGCCTGACGGAATGGCTGCATGCCTCGATCCAGGACATCGCTTTCGGCAGCGACGCCGCAACGGCGCCGCCGCTGACCTTCGGCGATCTCTTTGGTGCGGAGCCGGAGAAGCCGGTCATAAACCTGAAGATGGTCACGACGAACCTGTCGATGCGGCGGCCGCACACGCTTCCGACCACGAATCTCATGGTGGCTTACGACCCGAAGGAATGGAGCCAGTTGTTTCCCGCTGGCGTGATGGACTGGCTGAAGCAGATCGCGACACCGGGCGGCCCCTTTCCTGAACTCAAGGCTTTTCCGGAGCCCGCCCAGCTGCCCGTCATCATCGCAACACGCATGAGCCTGAGTTTCCCGGTCCTGTTCAAGGCCATTCCGGCCTATACCAATGATCGCGGCACACTGGATATCGTGCGACGTATCAGCGGCGACGCACGGCCTGTCATGAAGGCGAAAATCTGGTTCTCCGATGGCGGCATCAGCAGCAACTTTCCCATTCATCTTTTCGACGCCCTGCTTCCGTCACGTCCGACCTTCGCCCTCAGCCTTGATGAATTGCCGAAATCCATCGCCGGCAGCATGAAGCGCGTCACTATCCCGCAGGCGGCCGGCGAAGGGATAGGCGTGCCCGTTCACAAGATGGAAAAAATGAGCGGCTTCCTGGGCAGCATCCTCAGTTCGGCGAAAGACTGGCAGGACCAATCCCTTGCCACCATGCCCGGCCAAAGGGAGCGCATCGCCCGCGTTTTCCTCAATGAGGAGGAAGGCGGGCTAAACCTCACCATGCCGCCGGAACGCTCGGCAAAACTGATGAGCTACGGCCTCGAGGTCGGATCGCTTTTTGCAAATGGCGCGCTGGATTTCGACGAGCATCGCTGGCGACGGACGCTTGTTGCCTATGATCGGCTGGAAGACGCGGTGTTTGCGACTGAGCGTCTGTGGAGCGAAGGCAAATATGAAGAATGGCTGACGGGTTACATTGACGAGATCAAAAGCTACGAAGCCGTGACAAAGGGTGAGCGGGAAAAGCTGATCGCCCGAATTGCCGCCTTTGCCGCCCTGTCGCAGAGTTTCTCTCCGGCAATCGTCAACAAGCGCAAGAAATTTCCAAATCCGGCTGGCCGTCTGCGGATCGGACCCGATATCTGACGCGACCGGGGCAAGGTCGCCGGAAGGTTTCTCCGAGAACCGCCCTCGCCCGCTTAGTGGCTTGCGGCCTTTTTCTCCGCACCCGGTTCTTCCGCGGGCGCATTTTCGGTCGCCGGCTTCTCTTCCGCCGCCTGTGCGGTCGTCGAGCCTTTTCCGAAGATCAGCGATTTCAGGTAGGACAGGCTGAAGATGCTGCCGCCATCGGCTTCCGGTGTCGAGGTCAGAAGTTCATCGGCGGTGGGTTCGCCATGCGCTTCGGGAGACGGGGTTTCGCCATGGGCTTCCGCACCGGCGCCGCCTTCCTTGGTTTCCGCCGGCGCGCCGCCGTGGCCGCCTGCGCCATCATCCTTGGTTTCGCCGTGGCCCGTCGCGCTCTTTGCGGGTTTTGCGTCGTGGCCTTCAGAGCCGGCATCCAGAGCCGGGGTCGCACAATCTGCTGAATCGCTGAGGCTTGCCGCCAGCGCTTCGGTATCTTCCAGCGGCAAATCGATGCGCAGCCCGTAAAATTGCCCGGCGCCGTTTGCCACGCCATCGTAATAAAAAGCCGAATAACGCCGCGCCTCCGCACCCTCAGGGATTTTGGCGAGGTCCGGAATGAAAACCACCTGTGCGGCAATGGCGCGGCCGCGCATTTCCGAGCGCAGCTGCGGACCGTTCTTGTCGAGCACGGAGACCTGAACCAGATCGGGTTTCTGCTTGTCGTAAACCGCCTGGGCGACGCGCAGTGCGGTCTTCAGCCGCTCTGTGCCATCACCGCCCTGGGTACGAATGAATTTACGGACCCATAAAGAACCGTTCTTGCGAATGTTGACTGTCTGGACCGCGTCGCAGGAGAGCCCGTTGGTGGAAGCGTAGGATGGACCAAGCAGCCGATCGCTGCCGATGAATACGGCAGCAGAACCGGTCGCACCCGCCAAAAGCAGGATCCCGCCTCCAATCATAACGAGCTTGCGCGAAAACCGCATTCGTCCGAATACAGCTTTCACCCGCAACATCCTGACATCAAGTACCCCGTCTTACGCCCTCATCCCAAAACGTGGCTCGATGGATGAGGAACACACGCGGGACAAGCTACGGACCACGCTGTCCGAGCCCTGCGATAGTGCCGCTTTCTCATTGAAAAAAGTTTAATCCCACTGGCGCGTCGCCGGCAAAAACGCACCATTTTCAGACATTCTTGAAATCCACTAATTTGCGAATGATTTGCAATAGCGTTGACAAGGGTGATTTTATAACAGATGGTATTGCGAATTAATCGCAACAAAATCTGGTGAGTCCCGTGAACTTTCAAAAAATCCGGCATGCAGTTTTCGCCTTCTCGCTTTTCCTCCCCGGTGCGGCCCTTGCCCAGGAAAAACCTGTTGTCGTGACGACCTTCACCATCATCGCGGATATGGCGCGCAACGTGGCGGGCGATGCGGCCGAGGTGGAAAGCATCACCAAGCCGGGTGCGGAAATTCACAATTACCAGCCGACGCCGCGCGATATTCTCAAAGCCCGCAAGGCCGATCTGGTGCTTCGCAACGGCCTCAATCTGGAATTGTGGTTCGAGAAGTTCCTGGTCAACCTTTCCGGCGTGCCGAGCGTGACGGTGAGCGAGGGCGTGAAACCCATGGCCATCAGCGGCGGGGCATACCAGGGAAAGCCCAATCCGCACGCCTGGATGTCGCCCGATAACGCCTTGATCTACGTGGAAAATATCCGCAAGGGCCTGACGGATATCGACCCCGCCCATGCCGATGTCTATGCCGCCAATGCCAAGGCCTATTCGGACAAGATCAAGGCCACCGTGCAGCCGATCCGCGACACGCTTTCCGTCCTGCCTGAAAACAAGCGCTGGTTGGTAACGAGCGAAGGCGCTTTTTCTTATCTCGCCCGTGATTTCGGCCTGAAGGAACTGTTCCTGTGGCCGGTCAATGCCGACAGCCAGGGCACACCGCAGCAGGTTCGCGGCGTGATCGACGCCATGCGCGAGCACAATATCAACGTCATCTTCAGCGAAAGCACGGTTTCCGCCGATCCCGCCCAGCAGGTGGCCAAGGAAACCGGTGCGGCCTATGGCGGCATTCTTTATGTGGATTCGCTGAGCGAAGCCGATGGTCCGGTTCCGACCTATCTCGACCTCCTGCGCGTGACGAGCGAAACCATCGCCAAGGGGCTGTCTTCATGAGAATGGGCAGTAAAAAATCAGGCGGCGGCCTGACGGTTCAAAATGCGACAGTGACCTATCGAAACGGCCACACCGCATTAAGAAATGCCAGCTTTTCCATCCCCCGCGGAACGATCACTGCACTTGTCGGCGTCAATGGCGCCGGCAAGTCCACGATTTTCAAGGCGATCATGGGTTTCGTGCCTTTGGCCGCCGGTTCCGTCTCGATCTTCGACCTGCCGGTGAAGGAAGCGCTCAGGAAAAACCTCGTCGCCTACGTACCGCAGGCCGAGGAGGTGGACTGGAGTTTTCCGGTGCTGGTGGAGGATGTGGTGATGATGGGCCGTTATGGCCATATGAATTTCCTGCGCATCCCCTCGAAACGCGACCACCAGATGGTGGAAGAGGCGCTGAAACGCGTCAACATGCTCGATTATCGCAAGCGCCAGATCGGTGAGCTCTCGGGCGGGCAGAAGAAGCGGGTGTTTCTGGCCCGCGCGCTGGCGCAGGAGGGTCAGGTGATCCTGCTGGACGAGCCTTTCACCGGTGTCGATGTGACAACGGAAGAGCAGATCGTCACGCTTCTGAAGGCGCTGCGAGACGAGGGCCGGGTCATGCTGGTCTCCACCCATAATCTCGGCAGCGTGCCGGAATTCTGTGACCGCGCCGTCTTCGTCAAGGGCACGGTTCTGGCATCGGGCAAGACGGCGGATACCTTCAACGAGGAGAACCTGCAAAAGGCCTTTGGCGGCAGCCTTCGCCACTTCGTGCTTGGCGGGGCCGACCTGCATAACGACGCCGATCCGCGGCGGGTGAAGGTCATTACCGATGATGAGCGGCCCTTTGTGATCTACGGCAAGAACGGCCAGAACGGGCACGATCCTGAGGCTCCGAAAGAAAAAGTCGATGATAAACAGCCTTCTTGAGCCCTTCACCTATGGTTATATGCTGAACGCCATCTGGGTCAGCGCGCTGGTAGGCGGCGTCTGCGGTTTCCTCTCGGCCTATCTGATGCTGAAGGGCTGGTCGCTGATCGGCGATGCTCTTTCCCATGCCATCGTTCCCGGCGTTGCGGGCGCCTATATGCTGGGCCTGCCCTTTTCGCTCGGTGCGTTCCTTTCCGGCGGGCTTGCGGCCGGCTCCATGCTGTTCCTGAACCAGAAGACGCGGCTGAAGGAAGACGCGATCATCGGGCTGATCTTTACCTCGTTTTTCGGGCTCGGGCTGTTCATGGTGTCGCTCTCGCCCACCTCGGTGAATATCCAGACCATCGTGCTCGGCAATATTCTCGCGATCACCACCGAAGACACGATCCAGCTGGCGCTGATCGGCGGTATCAGCCTCATCGTGCTGGCGCTGAAATGGCGTGACTTCATGGTGGTGTTCTTCGATGAGAACCACGCCCGCACCGTGGGGCTGAAACCGGAAGTGCTGAAGGTGATCTTCTTCACCCTGCTGGCCGCCTCCACGGTTGCCGCCCTTCAGACGGTCGGGGCCTTCCTCGTCGTTGCCATGGTGGTGACGCCGGGCGCCACCGCCTATCTCCTGACCGACCGTTTCGAGCGACTGATCCTGATGAGCCTGATCATCGGCGCGGCCACCAGCTTCGTCGGTGCTTACCTCAGCTATTTCCTCGATGGTGCGACCGGCGGCGTCATCGTCGTGCTGCAGACGGCAATCTTCCTTGCCGCCTTCGTTTTTGCGCCCAAACACGGGCTTCTCGCTTCCAGGGCCAAGGCCCGCAAGGCGCTGGAGGAAACGCCATGAGCGACTATCTCGAACTCGCCATCCTGCCGTTTCAATTGCCCTTCATGCAATATGCCTTCGTGATCACGCTGATGATCGCGGTGCCGATGGCGATGCTCTCCTGTTTTCTGGTGCTGAAGGGCTGGTCGCTGATGGGCGATGCGGTTTCCCACGCCGTGCTGCCCGGCGTGGTGGTGGCCTATATTGTCGGCATCCCGCTTTCCATCGGCGCGTTCATCGCCGGCATGATCTGTGCGCTCGGCACCGGTTTCATCAAGGAAAACAGCCGCATCAAGGAAGACACGGTGCTCGGCATCGTCTTTTCCGGCATGTTCGGGCTGGGGCTGGTGCTTTATGTGAAGGTGCAGAGCGACGTGCATCTCGATCACATCCTCTTCGGCGACATGCTCGGCATTGCGCCCTCAGACATGCTGGAGACGGGCCTGATCGCGCTTTTCGCCACGCTGTTTCTCGGTATCCTGCGCAAGGACCTGCTGGTCAACGCCTTCGATGCGCAGCACGCCAAAGCCATCGGCCTGCCGGTGCGTATCCTGCATTACGGCCTGCTGATGGTTCTGTCGCTGACCGTGGTTGGCGCGCTGAAGGCGGTGGGCATCATCCTCTCGGTCGCGATGCTTGTCGCGCCGGGCGCAATCGCCTTCCTGCTGACCCGGCGTTTTTCCGCCATGCTGCTGGTGGCCATGGCGGTGGCGGTCGCCTCATCGCTTTCGGGCATATGGCTGAGCTTCCTGATCGACAGTGCGCCGGCCCCCACCATCGTCATGTTCATGAGCCTTGCTTTCGTTGCCACCTTCATCCGCACCACCTGGAAGGCCCGGCGGATCGACGCGGCGGGGGAAACAGGCTTCTAAAACAACGATTTTTGCGGGCGTGTGGAACATTTTCCCCTTTTGCGCGTCATTTTACTGAGCCAGTCGCGGGGCGGCGGGCTCGGGAAAATTATGCAAAAGGGGAAGCACCATGCTGAAGTGGGCTCTTATTTTCTTTGTCATTTCTTTGATCGCAGGCGTGTTCGGCTTTACCGGCATTTCGGCAGCCGCGGCGGGCGTGGCCCGTATCCTGTTCTTCATCGCCGTGGTGATCTTCCTGGTCTTCCTCGTGCTTGCACTGATGGCCGGAAGCGCCGTCGTCTGAATGAAAAAAGGCGACCGGGTTTTACGCCGGTCGCCTCTCCTCTCTCCCGTAACGGAATTCAGCCAGTCCAGCCGCCATCGATCACATGGATCTGGCCGGTGGTGAAGCCTGCCTCATCAGAAGCAAGATAGGTGACGAGCGCCGCGATTTCTTCCGGTGTGGCGATACGGCCCATCGGCTGGCGGGCGATGAAATCGGCCAGAGCCTGTTCGTAATTGCCGGTGGCGCGCAGGCGGTCATGCAAGGACGGGCTGTCGACCGTGCCGGGGCAGATGGCGTTGCAACGAATGCCCTTGGTGACGAAATCGGCGGCAATCGCCTTTGTCAGGCCCACCACGGCCGCTTTCGAAGCGGTATAGGCGAAACGGTTCGGCACGCCCTTCACGCTTGATGCAACCGAGGACATGTTGACGATCGCGCCCTTGCCCTTTTCCAGCATGCCGGGCAGGAAGGCGCGGCAGGTACGATACATGGCCTTGGCGTTGAGATCGAAGGAGAAGTCCCAGTCCTTCTCTTCGCAGTCCAGAATGGTGCCGGAATGAACGAAGCCGGCGCAGTTGAACAGCACATCCGCATGGCCGATATCGGCGGCGAAATCCTTGACGCCATCGCCATCAAGCACGTTCAGAACTCGGGTTTCCGCGCCCTTGAGGGTGGAAAGCGCCTGCTCGTTGATATCAGTGGCGATGACGCGCGCGCCGAGCGAGATGAACCGCTCCGCCGTCGCCCGGCCGATACCCTGACCGGCGGCGGTGATCACCACTGTCCGGCCGTTAAAATCCTGCACCATGAATAGCCTCCCGCTAAGGCGCGTCCGCCCTTCGGGGATCGGACCGCTGAATTTCGATGATCTCAAATATGGATCGACAATTCATATGTAAACGCGGTATTCATATGGCGTCAAGCAAACTTGCGCGGATGTCGGGTATCGGGCAACCATATTTTATGGCGCCTCCACCGGGCACTCATAGAAAACACATCGAGGCCAGATGACCGACGACGACAGCGAAAGATATCGCGCTCCCGCCCTCGACAAGGGTCTCGACATTCTCGAGCTTCTGGCCCGCACCGATGGCGGGCTGACGCAGATTGAGATCGCCAAGTCTATCGGTAAAAGCCCGAACGAGCTTTATCGCATGCTGGACCGGCTGGTGCGCCGCGGCTACGTGCAGCGACTTGACGGCGACCGGTTTTCGCTGACGCTGAAGATGTTCGGGCTGGCGCATTTCCATGCACCGATACGCCGGCTGGTCTCTTTTGCCGCACCTGTCATGCGCGATTTTTCGGCCAGCGCTGAGCAGGCCTGTCATCTGGCCGTTTATGACCGCGGCAGCGTCGTCGTCATCGCCCAGCAGGAATCCGCCACCTATTGGGCCATGTCCATGCGGGTCGGCGCGCAGATGAGTCTGTTCCACACCGGCTCCGGCCATGTGCTCTTGGCCTTCCAGACCGAGGCGCAACGTGAGATCATGATAACCGAGCAGGTGCGCGGCAGCGGCGAAACCGTGCCGCCCTCCCTCGCCGAGCGGCTGGCGGAGGTGCGCAAAAACGGTTTCGAATCCATGGACAGCCTTCAGACCGCC
Source organism: Agrobacterium sp. CCNWLW155 (assembly GCF_036888815.1). Lineage (NCBI taxonomy): Bacteria > Pseudomonadati > Pseudomonadota > Alphaproteobacteria > Hyphomicrobiales > Rhizobiaceae > Agrobacterium > Agrobacterium sp. CCNWLW155. Next base: position 12,086 of record NZ_JBAKFW010000015.1, on the reverse strand, counting down.
GGCGTGCGCAATATTTCCGCGCCGGTGCTGACGCTCGATGGCACGGCGCTCGCCGTCATCACCTGCCCCTATATCACACCGCTTGGCGGCAAGGCGCCGACACGTGAGGCCTGCGAAGCACTGATCCGCGAGGCGGCAAAGCGGATTTCCGAAGTGGCGACCGGAAACGGAAATTCCTGAAACGCACAAAAAAACGCGACCGGCAGGGACCCGATCGCGTTTTGAGTGACTGGAGATTATATCTCTTAAACGTCGGGGGAACGTGGATGGTTCCCCCTTTTTTGTATCAGGCCGCAGCCAGCGTCAGCTCCTTGCGGACCATCTCGCGCAGCGTCACCAGATCCTTGGCGAACAAACGGATGCCTTCCGAGAGCTTTTCCGTGGCCATCGCGTCTTCGTTGAGCGCCCAGCGGAATGCCTTCTCGTCGAGCGACTGCAGCGGCTCTGCCTTGACGTTGTCAGCCGAAAGCTTGCGCTCCAGCTTGCCGCTGTCCTTGTCCAGCTCTTCCAGCAGCGCCGGGCTGATCGTCAGGCGGTCGCAACCGGCCAGCGCTTCGATTTCGCCGACATTGCGGAAGGACGCACCCATGACGACGGTGCTGATGCCATTGGCCTTGTAATAGTTGTAGATGCTGCGCACCGAGACGACACCCGGATCGGTCTCGGCGGTGTAGTTCTCGCCGGTCGACTTCTTGTACCAGTCAAGGATACGGCCAACGAAGGGCGAGATGAGGAACACCTTGGCTTCGGCGCAGGCAATCGCCTGGGCCTGCGAGAACAGGAGCGTCAGATTGCAGTCAATGCCTTCGGACTGCAGCACTTCGGCAGCCTTGATGCCTTCCCAGGTGGAGGCAAGCTTGATGAGGATGCGTTCACGCTCGATGCCGCGCTCCTTGTAGGCCGCGATGATGTGGCGCGCCTTGGTGATGGAGGCTTCCGTATCGAAGGAAAGGTCGGCATCGACTTCGGTCGAAACGCGGCCCGGAACGAGGCCGGCAAGCGCCGCACCGACAGAAATGGCCAGACGATCGGCAACGGCGGCAACAACGGCGTCGGACTGGCCGCCCTGCTTCTTGCCCCATGCGACGGCTTCCTTCACCGCATCCGCAAAGGCAGGCGTGCCGAGTGCTTTCAGAACGATGGTGGGATTGGTGGTGCAATCCACCGGCTTCAGGCGCGCAACCGCCTCGATATCGCCGGTGTCGGCAACAACCGTGGTGATGGCGCGAAGTTGTTCGAGTTTGGACGTCATATCGAATGATCCTTCATGATCTCTTGAAAACTTGCTCACCCGTCTTTTCGTTCCCGCACCATGGGTGCGCCCAAGGCCGAAATCGCGGTTTGTCCGGCTCCGACTATCGCAAGCGGCACGGCCCAAAGTCAAGACATTTGCGCATCGCAATTGACATAAGTTTCACGCCTGCGATACTCCGCCGACATAAAGAATGGCGGAAACCGTGGCGAAACTGAGAAGAGAAACCCATACGGCCTATTCGGAAGCGGCTTCGCTGAGGCTGCGCGCCGCATGGCTTTATTATAATCAGGGCATGACGCAGAAAGACGTCGCCGAGAAGCTCGGCATTAGCCGCTCCACCGTCATCCGCCTTCTGGACGAGGCGATGAAGCGCTCCGAGGTGCAGATCTGGATCAACGAGGGCATCGAGGATTTCGTTGAACTGGCCGGCCGGCTGGAGGCGGCTTACGGGCTGGATGAGGCCGTCATCATTCCCTCCCCCGATAAAGCAAGCGTCGAGGGCACGGCCAAGGCCGTGGGTCTGGCGCTCGGGCAATTTCTCTCCGAAGCGGTGCCGAACGGCGCCACCATCGGCGTCGGCTGGGGCCGCACCATGACCGCTTCGCTTTCCAGCTTCCGCCCGCCGCGCCGGGAAAACTGCAAGGTCGTCTCGCTGCTCGGCGGTATCGTCGCCGTGCACCAGACCAACCCGCTCGATTACACCTGGCGGCTGGCAAGCGCGCTCGGGGCGGAATGTTACATGTTCCTCGCGCCGCTTTTGGTGGATTCCGTCGAGACCAAACGGGCGCTGATCGAAAAATGCGGGCTGGCGACGCTTTATGATCTGGCCGAAACGCTCGACCTCGCCATCGTCTCCTGCGGCGATATCGGCCCGCATTCGACCTCGCTGTCGGAGGGTTTCATTTCCAAGGCGACGCTGCAGGAACTCATCGACGCCGGCTGCGTCTGCGACACCATGTTCAACTTCATCGATGCGGAAGGCCGCTCCGTCGATCACCCGATCAATCAGCGCGCCATGGCCATCGATCTCGATACGCTGCGCAAGGCCAAACACATCGTGCTGGCCTCCGGCGGCGCCCACCGCGCCATCGCCATCCGCGCCACGATCAAGCGCATCGGGTGCAATACGCTGATAACGGACGAGGCAGCGGCCCGGGCGTTGATGGAATTGGTTTAAGCCTCGTCGGGCCATTCTCGGGCAGTCATCCAACCTCCACCGTCATCCTCGGGCTTGTCCCGAGGATCTGCAACCGATTGATTTTATTCTACGTGATTAGATCCTCGGCACAGGGCCGAGGATGACGATACGCGAGAACTCCGGGCATTTCATGCCTTGGCATATTTGCTCAAAACAACGCCGATCTCTTCTGCAGTAACGAACTCTCCGGCAACGCATCTTCTTTAGTGCGTTTTGTTGCGGGGCTCGAACGGTCGACCAAACTCACACCTTCCCCGTTTCCCAGCCGAGCATCGCCCGCTTGCGGGTCAGGCCCCAGTGATAACCCGTCAGCGCCCCGCTTTTGCCGACGGCACGGTGGCAGGGAACGACGAAGGACACCGGATTGGCGCCGACTGCTGCACCCACGGCGCGGGAAGCCGTGGGCTGACCGATATCGCAGGCGATGTGCGAATAGGTGACGGCGCGGCCCATCGGAATTTTGAGAAGACTTTCCCAGACCCGCACCTGAAAATCCGTGCCGAGCAGCACGACGCGCAGCGGCCTGTCCGCCGACCACATGGACGGATCGAAGATGCGGGCAGCATAGGGCGCGGTCGCTTCGCGATCCTCGACATAGTCAGCATTCGGCCAACGGCCGGCCATATCTTCGAAACAGGCTCTTTCCTCGCCCGGATCGGCAAAGGCGCAGCCGGCAAGGCCACGATCAGTCACCATGACCAGCGCAAGGCCGAAGGGCGAGGCGTGAAACCCGTAACGGATCGTCAGCCCGCCGCCCTTGGCCTTCCATTCGCCGGGTGACATGGCTTCATGGGTCACGAACAGATCGTGCAGGCGTCCCGGCCCCGACATGCCGACCTCAATCGAGGTTTCCAGCAGCGGCAGATCCTCTTCGCGCAACAGCCGCTTGGCATGATCGAGCGTCACGGCCTGCAAAAAGGCCTTGGGCGACAGACCGGCCCAACGGGTGAAGGTCTTCTGCAATTGCGTCGGCGACTGGCCGAGCTCTGCGGCAATGGCTTCGAGGGAAGGCTGCTCGCGATAATCCAGCGTCAAAAGCTCGATGACCCCGCGCACCGTGTCGTAGTCCGATCCGATGGGGGTAATGTCTTCGTTCAGCGTAATATTGGCGTTCATCGCAAATCTCCTAACGGGTAAGAGAAAACCATTAAAGCGACTTCGTCTCCACCCGTTTCTTGCGCGGCATCACGATACGCAAGGAATGTTCGTTAGCCCGAACACGCACTCACCCTCATTCCTTTGCCCGTCACAGGAATCCAGCATACACGCGTCCGCGTGGCAGGAGGAGTTCTTTCAGCCCAGGGACTTGGGCTGGCTGGATCCCTGTGACAAGCACGGGGATGAGGGCGGCAGAGCATCCCCTCACATCCGCCGCCTGACGGTCGCCAACGCACCGCCGAAAGCCTTGGCGAAGCTTTCACGGTCATCGGGATTGAGAAACGACCCGATATCGGTCGCCCGGCCTTCGCCCGTCACATGCATGGAGACGATGCCGATCTCGTCATGCCGCCTGACCCTGAAGCGCGCCCAGAAGGGGTTGAAGCGATGCTCCACCATACGCCCGGCCGGAGAAAATTTGCGGATCGACAGGCTGGTGTGCGAAACGCTGACCTCTTCCCGCGCCTTCGCGGCCCGGTAATTAGCGCGGAAGGCGACATAAAGCAGCAGAAAATCCAGCCCGAAGAAGAGGCCGACGGGCCATGCCCCGGTGGCGAGGAAAAAGCCGCCATAGACAAGGCAGGCCAGACCGGAGACAAGCAGGAGCAGCCGGAAACCCCTTCTGCCAAGCGAACGGTGCGGAACGAGTTCCGCCGCGAAAATCGGCTGGTCGTTGAGCGTATCCACGTTGCTTTCCTTTGGGCGGGCTGGCTATAGATAGACCATGACAATCGCCAAAAAACGATCCAGCACCCAAACATTGAAAAAGTCAAATCCGGCATCCGCCCGCAAGCCGGCGCGGGTGAAAACAGCCTATTCGAAGGATGAGCTGACCGAAATCTTTCGCCGCTTTTCCATTCAGCGGCCGGAGCCGAAAGGCGAGCTGGAACATACCAATCCCTTCACCCTGCTGGTGGCCGTGGCGCTTTCCGCACAGGCGACCGATGTGGGCGTGAACCGCGCCACGCGCGCGCTGTTCAAGGTGGCCGATACGCCGGAAAAAATGCTGGCGCTCGGCGAGGAACAGCTGATCGGCTATATCAAGACCATCGGACTTTACCGCAACAAGGCCAAAAACGTCATTGCCCTGTCGCAGATCCTGATCGACAATTTCGGCGGCGAGGTGCCGAAAACCCGCGAGGAACTGGTGACCCTGCCTGGTGTCGGCCGCAAGACGGCCAATGTGGTGATGTCCATGGCCTTCGGCGTGCCCACCCTTGCAGTGGATACCCACGTCTTCCGCATTGCCAACCGGCTCTGTCTTGCGCCGGGCAAAACCCCTGACGAGGTTGAAGACCGGCTGATCCGCATCATTCCCGAACAATATCTGTTCCACGCCCATCACTGGCTGATCCTGCACGGGCGTTATTGCTGCAAGGCGCGCAAGCCGGAATGCGAGCGCTGCGTGATTGCCGATATCTGCAAGTCGCCGGAAAAGACCTTCGATATTCCGGCGCCGCTGGTGGAACTACCCGCGCAGCTGTTCGGTGCGGCCGGCGGCGAGTGAGGGATCGCGCCGGCTGACGGCCTTGTGCAGATGCACCATCATCGAGGCGGCAAAAAGCGGCGTCAACAGATTGAGGAACGGCACCGCCAGAAAGGCCGCGATCACCAGCCCGGCCATGAAGACGGTGGCGCGGTGTTTTGAGCGGAACTGCCTAGCTTCCAGGGGTGTTCGGAAACGCATCGCCGCAAATTCGAAGAATTCCCGGCCGAGCAGATAACCGTTCACCAGGAAAAACGCGATGAGGTTGACGCCCGGCACCAGAAGCAGCAACAGCGCGACGAGGTTGCCGGCAATGACGACACCAAAAAACTTGATGGACGACAGCACGGCCTCGCCGATCGGCATCGCCTCGCCGGGCGGATCGTTCGGATAGCTCTTTTTTTCAACCACTTCGGCGACATCATCGAGAAACAGGCCGGCAATGACGGCGGTGACCGGCGAGATGAGCAGCGCAAGCGCCAGTGCAAGGCCTATTCCGGCGAAAATGGCGAAAACGAAGCTCAGCCAGCCCGCCCAGTCAGGCACGCCGGGTATCAGCGTATCCACCCACGGCAGGGCGAAATAAATGAAGATCGAGCGAATAGCGAACCAGAGCGCCGCCAGCACGAGAAGCGTGAGCCCCAGAACCTTCCAGAACACTGACCGGGTTTCGGCGGCAAAGAGATTGTGAAAGGCAAGCCTCGCCGCATCAAAAATCATTCGGAACTCCTCGACGCCTTTAGCATTGAAACACTCTTATCAGGCGAGAGATAAGCGCTGCCCGCCCGCTCTGCAAGACGGACGGAAAGGCGCCAGATGTCTGGATTTAAACCGCAGATGGAATTTCTCTTGAATAAAAGGTATCTCTAAAATATAATAATCTATCTATTATAATTCGCATACCGGTCCGGTGGAGGACAAGGCCGGAGAAGCTATCCCCCACCGTCAAATTGCGGTTCGCACGCTCGTTTGCGCGCGCGCATGCATCATCGTTCAATAAAGATAAAAGAATGAGGCGTTGGTGGAAAAGCTGCTGTTGAACCTTACACGCGCCATGAAGGCAGGGACGCCTTCCGAGCGCAAGATCGCTAAATATCTGATCGAACATCTGGACGAATTGCCGTTCGAGACGGCGCAGACACTGGCCGCCAAGCTCAGTCTCAGCCCGATGACGGTCGGACGTTTCCTGCGTTCGCTGGGATACCGGCAATTCAGCGATATCCGCGCCGATCTGCGCCATGCCGAAGAAACCGCCGGTGTGGACCAGCCAGCAACGGCAGAAGGCGGCGAACGCCAGTCCAACCCGTTTTCGCAGCTTCTGTCCCAGCAGATCCAGGCCATCCAGACCGCCTTCGACATGACGACCCAGTCGATCTGGCGGCTTGCCATGAACGAGATCGCCACGGCGGGCGATGTCTTTCTGGCAACCTCCCCGGAAGGTCTCGACGCCGGGCGTCATTTTTACGGGCGGCTTCTGGAGAGCCGAGGCCACATCCATTATCTCGGCAGCGACAGCGCGGCCTATGTCGCCCTGTGGGATTTCGACCCCGCTCACACCCTGCTCGTCATCATGGATTGCGGCGGCAGCCTGTCGCCGCTGCAGCGCCTGTCGGCAATGGCGCGCAAGAGCGGCTACAGGACATTGCTGATCACCACACGCTTTTATGAATGGGGCCCCGAAAGCACCGATCTCTGTCTTGCCATGCCGCAGGCGCAGAATGGCGGCCAGGGCCTGCTTCAACTGGTTTCCCTGCTGGAATTCACCCTCTGTGCGCTTGGCGCCAACGCTGATGATAGCGGCAGGGCAAGGGCAAAGAACCTAACCGCCCTGAAACGCTCGCTGCGTGGTTGATTGCGGCTAACAGCAGCGGCAGCATATGGATCGAGCGGTTGCCGCTCGTTTCTTCTCCCCGCCGGGGAGAAGTCCGCGGCAGCGGGATGAGGGGGCTAGAGTGCGTTCATCGCTCGCGTTCCCCCTCATCCGGCTCTTCGGGCCACCTTCTCCCCGGCGGGGAGAAGAAACGCGCGGCACCCACTCGGCCTTGTATTTTCCTTCAGAAAATCAAAGGCTCTCCAGTTCCTGCCGATGCCGGTACATGGCGAGGAAACGACGATAATCCCGCTCATAACGGGGGGCGAGCGCCCGGTTGCCTGATATTTCCGCATTGCCCGGATACATGGCGGCCCCGGCGGCCGCAAGGCTCGCATGCACCCCGCCAGCCGTCGCCGCCGTCATTGCCGTTCCGAGAAGCACCGCGTCGGCGGTTGCGGGAACCACGATGCGCTTGCCCGTCACATCGGCATAAAGCTCCATCAGCAGCGGGTTCTTCACATGTCCGCCGGTGACATGCAGGCTTTCCACCGCATAACCGAAACGCTCCATCGCATCGAGCACATGGCGGGCGCCAAGCGCAATGGCCACGGCGGTGCGCCAGTAAAGACGGCAGAGACTGTCGAAAGACGTATCCAAAGTCAGCCCGCTGATAACGCCGACGGCATGTGGATCGGCAAGCGGCGAGCGGTTGCCGTGGAAATCCGGCAGCACATGCAGCCGCTCGGCGAAGGCCTCACCCTCAAGCGCGCGCAACTCCGTTACCCGCGCAACGATGCGCGCATGCAGCGCCGTATCCGGCTCACCGCCTGCCGCATGCATGCGCACGATATGGTCGAGCAGCGCACCGGTGGCTGATTGCCCGCCTTCCACCAGCCAGTGCCCGGGCAGGATCGCCTGCCAATAGGGCCCCCAGAGGCTGTGGCCGGGCATCTGCCGCTCCGACATGGCGACAAGGCAGCTCGAAGTCCCGGCGATCAGGGCCACATGCCGGCCGACATCTGCAGACAGGCAGCCGCCAAGCGCGCCAAGCGCGCCGGCATAGGCGTCGATCATGCCCGCCGCCACCTCACAGCCGGTATCGAGACCGAGCTCGGCGGCAGCTTCGGGCGAAAGCGGGCCGATGCTTTCCCCCGGCATCACGGTGGTTTCGGGAAGGCCTGCCCGCTCCTTCAGGTCGGCAAGGCCCGCCAGTTCAAGATAATCCGCCTGCCAGCCGGGATTTTCCTGTGCCAGGAAATTCCACTTCGCCGTCTGCGTGCAATTTGAACGCTGCGCTGAGCCGGTCGCCTTCCATGTCAGGAAATCCGCCAGATCGAAGGCGAAGGACATGCGCGACCAGCTGGCCGGCATATGCTGTTTCAGCCACATCAGCTTCGGTATCTGCATTTCCGGCGAGACGCTGTTGCCGGCGAAATCCAGCACCCGGTGGCCGGATGCCGTCAGCCGGTCGGCCTCACCTATCGCCCGGTGATCGAGCCAGACGATGGTGTCGAACCGGTCTTCACCGGCAACGGAAACCGAAACGGGCTCACCCCGCCCATCACGGATAACGAGCGAGCAGGTGGCGTCAAAACCGATGGCGGCGATACTTTGCGGCGAAACACCTGCCTCGGCAAGCGCTGCCTTCACCACGATGCAGACGGCGTTCCATATATCGGTGGAATCGTGTTCGGCGTGGTTTTCCTGCGGCCTTTGCATCAGGATGGGATGGGTGGAGCGGGCAAGCAGCCGGCCGGCCGGATCGAAAATGCCGGCCCGGGCGCTGGCGGTGCCGACATCGACAGCGACGAGATTTTGACGCATCAAGACTGCAATTCCATCCCTTGCGCAACGACCTCCGGACGGCAGCAGGCAGAGTCCCGCTCAGCCTGCATCGCGTTCCGCCCGCCTGTCAAAACCGCCCTTCCCCACATAATTGCCGACAAGTTGGACCAAATCCGGCATCGCGTCAAACACGGCATCCGCCCCAAGCCCGGCGATCTTTTCGCGGAATGCGGGAAAGCGGGCATGCGAACCGCCGGTAAAAGCAAAAACGCCCATGCCGGCGGCCTTTGCGGCAGCAATGCCCGCCGGGCTGTCCTCGATCACGATGCAGTGACGCGGATCAGCGCCCATTTCGCGCGCCGCATGCAGGAAAAGATCAGGCGCCGGCTTGCCGTTCTTCACCATGGTGGCGCTGAAGACATGCGGTTCGAATTTGTCGATCAGGCCGGACAGTCCCAGCGAATAACGGATGCGCTCCGGCTGGCTTGAGGAAGCGACGCAACGCCGAAGCGGCAACAGCCTGTCCAGTGTTTCGCCAATACCATCAATCGGCCGAAGCTCAGTGCGGAAACGTTCGAACAGCGTCGCGCGCATATGATCAAGAAAATCGATGTCCGTCTCGACGCCGTAGTCCTCAAACAGCGTCGCCGTCATGCTGGCGACGCTGCGGCCGAGAAAGCGCTCATAGGCCTCTTCCTCTCCCATCGTCACGCCGAGATGGGAGAGCATGTCGAGAAGGACGGAGATGGAGACCGGCTCGCTGTCGACGAGAACGCCGTCGCAATCGAAAATCAAAAGGGGCGCGGTCTCGTCTTCCATCTCGTGGTCACTTTTCAGCCAGCTTGTCATCCAGATAAAGCTGCAAGGTCTTCGCCGTGCCTTCGCGCCACAACGTCTTCAATGCATGGGCAAAGCGTTTACGGAAAAGCTCCGATTCGGCAACCTCCCCGAAAATATCGTCGAGTGCGAGGAAGGCCATCGGATCATCCTTGGCCTTGATGGCCGCCGCCTGCAGACGCTCGGCGCTGGCATCGTTGAAGGTGATTTGCTTGCCGCTGTCGGTGGTGCCGTAGAAATAACGGCACCACAGAGCCGAAACCAGCGAAAGGCCTATGATATCCTCGCTGCGCGCCAGACGGTCGGCGGTGGATGGCAGGATGAATTTCGGCTGACGGTTGGATCCGTCCTGCGCCAGACGCGGAATGGTGTCGCCGATCTTCGGGTTGAGGAAACGCCGCTCGATCAGGCCGAAATAGTCGGCGAGATTCGTGTCGGGAACCGGCGGAATGACCGGGATGATCTCTTCCTTTTCCAGCTTTGCCAGAAATGCCCGGATCAGCGGATGCTCCATCGCCTCATGCACGAAATGAATGTCGAGCAGCGCGGCCGGATAAGCGATTGCCGCATGGCCGCCGTTGAGGATGCGGATTTTCATGTGCTCGTAAGGCGCGACATCCTTGACGAACTGCACGCCAGCCTTTTCGAGCGCCGGGCGACCGGCAGGGAAATTATCCTCCATCACCCATTGCTTGAACTCCTCGCAGAAGACCGGCCAGTTGTCGTCGATGCCGAAATCGTCACGGGCAATATTGCGTTCGCGTTCGCCGGTGGCGGGCGTGATGCGGTCGACCATGGAATTGGGGAAAGCGACGTTTTCGCCGATCCAGTTGGCGAAAGCAGGATCGGAGAGAGCCGCGAGCCCGACCACCGCGTTTTTGGTGACCTTGCCATTATGGGGAATGTTGTCGCAGGACATGACGGTAAAGGGTTGAAGCCCCCTGTCGCGCCGCGCCTTCAGCCCGGCGACGATGAAGCCGAACACGGTTTTCGGCGTCGCCGGGTTGTGCCCGTCTTCGGCAATTGCCGGGTGCTGCGGATTGAAGGAACCGGAAGCGTCGATGAAATAACCGCCTTCGGTAATCGTCATCGAAACGATGCGGATTTTCGGATCGGCGAGCGTATCGATGATGCGCTGCGTATCGCCAACTTGCAGAATGTCGATCATCGGCCCGGTAACACGCGCACCGGTGCGGTTATTGTCCTGCTCCACAACAGTGGTCAGGAAATCCTGCGCGGCAAGTTTCTCACGCATCACCGCATCGGAGGGCAAAACACCCGCACCGATGATGGCGAAGTCATGGTCCGCACCCGTGTTGAAGAGGTCATCCAGATAAACCGCCTGATGCGCGCGGTGGAAATTGCCAACGCCGAAATGCACGATGCCGGCTGAAAGATCGGTCCGGGAATAGGCCGGAACCGCCGCCGTTTTTCTGGCTTCGTCAAGCGTTGCGAGGGAGAGTTTGCATGTCATGTCACGATCCTCGAAGGGGAAACGTTGTTCGTGCCAAGGCCGGGCGGCAAGCGCCCGATACTCAGCTCATCCAGTTGCCGCCATCGACATTATAGGTCTGGGCGACGATGTATTCGGCCTCATCGGAGGCAAGGAAGATCGCCATGCCGGTCAGGTCTTCGGCACGGCCCATGCGGCCGAAGGGCACGGCCTCTCCGACCAGCCGCTTCTTTTCACCGGCCGGGCGGTTTTCATATTTCGCAAACAGCGCATCCACGCCGTCCCAGTGCTCGCCATCGACCACGCCGGGCGCGATCGCATTGACGTTGATGCCGTGCTTGATGAGATCGAGCCCGGCCGATTGGGTGAGGCTGATGACGGCGGCTTTGGTGGCGCAATAGATCGCCACCAGTCCCTCGCCACGCCGGCCCGCCTGGCTTGCCATATTGATGATCCTGCCGCCTTTTCCCCGAGCAATCATTGTTTTTGCGGCGGCCTGCATCATGAACAGCGTGCCTGATACGTTGATTGAAAACAGTCTTTCGTAGCTATCGCGTTTGATCTCGACAATCGGTGCGAGATCGAAGAGCGCGGCATTGTTGATGAGGATATCGAGGCCACCGGTCTGGCCCTCCACCGTGCGGATGGCCGTGTCGATGGAGTGCTGCTTGGTCACGTCGAGTTCGACGGCATAGGCGTTCTCGCCGATTTCACGGGCGGTCTTGCTGGCGCGTTCGAAATCGATATCGGCAATAGCGACGGTTGCGCCCTCGCGTATGTAGGCCTCCGCAAAGGCGCGGCCAATGCCACGCGCCGAACCTGTTATCAGCGCGGATTTGCCTTCCAGTCTTCCCGTCATATCGCGATGCCCTTTTCATCGAACCTGTGGATCTTTGTGTCATCCGGCGTGATGAAGACGGTATCGCCGTGTTTGCATTCGAATTCACCGTCGGTTCTGGCGGTGATGGGGCCGATGCCGGGGACGTCGAGGTGGAGGAAGGTGTCGGAGCCGAGATGTTCGGCAACCGTGACCTTGCCCTGCCACAGCCCGGTTTCTTTCGACAGCGTCAGGTGCTCGGGCCGCACGCCGGCGGTGGTCGC
>NZ_JBAKFW010000014.1:0-71752 GCF_036888815.1 Agrobacterium sp. CCNWLW155 | reverse complement strand
CCCGGTGCGCGCTATTTCCACTCCGTGCGCCTCTTGCAGCGGGTGAAGGAACTCGATCCCACCATGTTCACCAAGTCGGGCATTATGGTCGGCCTCGGCGAAGAGCGCAACGAAGTGCTGCAGCTGATGGACGACCTGCGCAGCGCCGATGTGGACTTCCTGACCATCGGTCAGTATCTGCAGCCCACCCGCAAGCACCACAAGGTCGAGGCCTTCGTGACGCCAGAAGAGTTCAAGTCCTATGAGACGGTGGCTTACACCAAGGGCTTCCTGATGGTCTCCTCCAGCCCGCTGACCCGTTCGTCCCACCATGCGGGAGAAGACTTTGCCCGGCTCAAGACCGTGCGCGAGCGACTTTCCTAACAAGTGTATCCCGACTGTATTCCTTTGTGGGGACCTGTTCATCAAGTTCGGCGAGTCTAAATGCACAAAGGCATCTCAATATAAGAAAAACCTATAGTTCGGCATTAGATAAAATAATTTTCCAAAACGAACTTCGTGCCATTCAATCAACGAAACTCACCAACGGAGGATGAAATACCAAATATATACATAATAAAAAATCTTCGGTTGTGAAGTAAATTGGCCGCATTGAGAGGTTGAAAAACAACATGCGGCATATTCAAATATAGCTCGACCAAAAACATGTAGCGAGAATTGTATAGTTCAAAAAAAAGGGGGAACTATGAAAATTTCGGCGATTGTTACAGGAACACTTTTTTCAGTCTCGACGCTGATGCTTTCGAACCCGGTTGTCGCAGAGGACGGGGAAATTGTCATCGGCATGGCCTACGCGAAAACGGGCTGGATGGAGGCTTACGACGGCGATGGCGCCAAAATGGCCGAACTCTGGATTGAGCGGGTTAATGCATCGGGTGGAATTGGCGGCAAAAAGATCAGGCTTCTGACGGCCGATACGAAGACAGATCGGGTAGAAGCCGCGAAAGCAGGCCAACGGCTCGTATCCGAAGGAGTTGATCTCCTTATCGTGTCTGCGGATTATGACTACGGTTCTCCGACCGCCCTACAAGGTCAGAAGGCGGGCGTTGTCTCTGTCTCCCTTGGCGCAGGCGACCCCAAAATGGGCGTTGTCGGCATCGGCCCACTGGTCTTCACCTCCGCCGTTGCTGCTCAGTTGGAGGGGGCTACGATGGCCGACTGGGGCATCGAGAAGAAAGGGTTCAAAAAAGGTTATGAACTCATCGATGACATCAACGAATACTCGAAATCAGTCTGTGCGGGATACAAATGGGCATTCGGCTCTAAAGCAAAGGTAGTTGGTAGCGATTCGTTCAAGCTCACCGACGCTGCTGTCAACGCCCAGGTGACGCGACTTGCTGAAGCCGTCAAGAGCGACGGGGTTGATAACGTGATGGTGTGCTTTAGCGGTACGCCAGCAGCAAGTGTCATCAGGCAGATTCGCGCGGCGGGCATCACTATTCCCATCATGTCAGGCACTTCAATGGACGGAACCTATTGGGTCAATTCCGTTCCGGATTTGAAGGATTTCTATCTTCCGACGTCTGCACTTCCTCAGGGCGATAGCCGGCCGGAAGTCAACAAAATTACCGAAGCGTTCAAAGCGAAGTACGGTTCTGTGCCCAGCACACAGTATCCTTATCCGATCTATGCTTGGCTCGACCTCTGGAGAAAAGCCGTCGAAGCAACCGGAACTACCGAGACGAAAGCTGTCGTAGGCGAACTGGAAACCTATTCGGATGTTCCCACGGTACTTGGCCTCCGGAGCTTCAGCCCGAAGCTTCACATCCAGACGCGATCACCTCTTTTAATAACGCGTTATGCGGATGGGAAACAAGCGTTCGTGGAGGAATGGCGTATCCCGACAGACATCCCGGCCGACGTCCTCTACAGAACCAAAAAGTGAACCGATACAACTAACTAAGCATCAATTTGGCGTTGCCAGCCGCCGCGCCAAATTGACGCTCAAGCGAGTGTAATACATGTTGTTATCGAAGCTTTTTCCGAAGGATGCTTTCGGAGCCGACGGCGCTCGTCGTGAGTTGACCGTAAACAATCTCACGGTGCGCTTTCAAGGACTCTCCGCGATCTCGAATGTGACGTTGTCGATCGGGGGTAACGAGATTGTCGGCCTGATCGGTCCGAACGGCGCAGGCAAGACGACGCTCGTGAACTGTCTTACCGGCTTTCAAAAACCGACCGAGGGTCAGGTTCTTTTTAATGGCCATGACACCACCAGATGGACCGCGAAAACCTTCAGGCGAAGAGGCGTCGCGCGTACCTTTCAAGCCGGACGCCTTTTCAAAGATATGACCGTCCTTGAGAACGCACTTGTCACGGGTGTTGCCCTTGGCATGAGCAGCCGGGAGGCGAGGGCGCAAGCCCGAGCGCTGTTGGATTGGACCGGGTTGAAGGGCAGATACGATCATTTGGCGTCTAGCCTCGCCTACACCGACCAGCGTCGTCTGGGCATTGCGAGGGCGCTGATGGTTTCGCCGAGATTTGTGTTGCTGGATGAGCCGGCCGCCGGCATGTCCGATACTGAGACCGAGGAACTTATGGGAATTATCGGCGAAATGCCGAAGATGTTCGACTGTAGCGTCATGCTGATCGAACATAACATGCATCTGGTGATGAGCATATGTGGCCGGGTTCATGTGCTCGATGGAGGAAAGACCCTAGCCGAGGGGGCGCCTGAAGAGATCAAGCGCCATGAGGCCGTCATCAATGCTTATCTCGGGATGGAGGAGTAATTGACGCCCTTGCTCGCAATTGATGATCTCCATGTCCATTACAATGGAATGATCGCTCTGAGGGGTATTTCCCTTGAGGTCAACATGAATGAGATCGTGTGCATTATCGGCCCGAATGGCGCCGGTAAGTCTACAACGCTGGCCGCCATCGCAGGTGGTGTCAAGGCAACCAAAGGCTCCATTTATTTGGCCGGCACGAATACGGCGGACTTTGGCCCTGAAAAGCTGGCCGACATGGGCGTCTCGCTTGTCCCGGAGGGAAGACATATATTTTCATCCCTTTCCGTCGACGAGAATTTGATGATCGGGAGCCATCGGCGCACGGACAAGAAGGCGGTTAGAGCAGATCGAGATAGGCTATTGGGCTTGTTTCCCCGGCTGGTCGAGCGGTTGAATTATCCCGCAGGCCGCCTTTCCGGAGGTGAACAGCAAATGCTCGCCATAGCACGAGCGATCATGACGAAGCCGAAGCTCCTGCTGATCGACGAGCCTTCACTGGGTCTGGCGCCGAAGATTGTCGAGCAGATCTACAGTATCGTCACAGAGTTACGGGACCGCGACGGGTTGACCCTTCTGATAAACGAACAGTCATCCAACCGTATCCTGAAGCACGCAGATCGAATCTACGTTCTTCGCTCCGGCCAGATTCAACTGCATGGGCGTGCAGATGATCTGAAGGACGGTGAGCGCATTCGACGTGCATATTTCGGCTTTGAGGGAAACGGTCATGGTTGAATTTCTGCAATACAGCATCGATGCGTTAAGTTTAGGCAGCATCTACGCTTTGACCGCACTGGGTATCGGTCTTCTTTTCGGAATATTGCGGCTCATCAATTTCGCCCATGGGGATCTCATAACGATAGGCGCCTATGCTCTGATCGTTCCGTCTTCCAACGTGGCGGCCGAGATGTTCATCGGGTCCTTCGACATCTATCTGATGATTCCGCTCATCTGTCTTATTGTCGTCGTTGCGGCATTGCTTACGGATATTGCAGTTTTTCGACCGTTGCGGCGCGCCGCATCGCCGACGCTGCTGATCGCGTCTTTTGCAGTAAGCTACATTATTCAGAACGGTATTCTGACAATCTACGGCGGTCGAGCCAAAAGCGTAAACTTGTGGAACAATCTTAACCAGCAGTTCGCGCTGGGCGAGTTGCGGGTTCCTATCCTTCAGCTTGTGACCATGATCGCGACCATGGCGCTCATGCTGGGCCTGATCCTGTTCCTGAAATGGACCAAGTACGGGAAGCAAATGCGGGCTGCTTCCGAAGATTTCCGTATGTCGCAGTATCTGGGTATCCGAGGCAATCTGGTCATTGGTCTCGCCTTTGTCATCAGCGGCGTTCTGGCGACGGCGGTATCCCTGCTTTACACGACCCAAACAGCCACCGTCAGCTATACGATGGGTGTTCCCTTGGCACTTTTTGCGTTTGTCGCCGTTGTCGTCGGCGGCATGGGGAATCTCGCCGGCTCGGTTATCGGCGGTTATTTGATCGGCTTCCTCGTCACGATGCTCCAGGCATATCTCCCTCCAGATTTGAGAGGGTTTCGCGATTGCTTTGCCTTTGCGCTGGTCATCTTGATTCTCCTGGTACGTCCCTCAGGTCTGATCCCCGGACGAAATACAATCGAACGAGTCTAGGAGATTATATCGTGATTACGGAAAGCCGTTATACTTGGCGCAAGGCGATATTTGACTGGCAGGCGCCTGCAATTCTTGTCTCCTGTATTGCCCTCATCGTCGTTCTGGCTTCATTCTTTGATTCTAGCGTTATATCGACAACGATTGTTGAGATGATGATTAGAATTGTCGTTGTCGTCGGTATCTACATCTTCATTGGAAATTCCGGCATTGTGTCCTTCGGCCACATCGGGTTCATGTGCATTGGAGCCTATGCGGCCGCCTGGATGGGCGCCGACCCCCTTTTCAAAGATGTCATGCTTTCCGGCCTGCCGGACATTGTCAGGCTGCATCAATATCCCTTTATGGCCGGAGTTGCACTGGCGGTATTTTTATCGACATGCGTCGCGCTCGTTCTCGGCATTGCGATTATGCGTATTTCCGGCGTCGGTTCATCAATTGCGACTTTTGCGTTCCTGATGATTGTGAATAGTCTCTATTCGAACTGGGAGTCGGTTACGGCCGGCGTCAGCTCCATCACGGGAATTCCCACCGTGGTCGAGCCCTGGATCGCCCTGGTCTTTGCCGGGATTGCCATTTGCATCGCTTTCGCTTTCCAGACATCGCGAATTGGCATCATGTTGAAGGCGACCCGGGATGATCCGGTCGCAGCAGTTGCGTCAGGTGTCAGTCTTGTCGGCGTGCGATTATTGGCCTTTGTGCTGAGCGCCGCAGTCGTTGGAGCTGGCGGTGGTTTATATGCCTATTTCCTCGGCATTCTGACGGTTGATCCATTCTACCTGCAACTGTGTTTTCTGACGATCGCCATGCTCGTCGTCGGCGGTATGTCGAGCCTGACAGGTGCTGTTTCGGGGGTGATTTTTGTGACCCTTGTTACGGAGTCGCTGCGCGCGCTTGAGCGAGGTGATGGTTTTATCGCACTTCCCACGGGAAGTCAGGAGCTCGGACTTGGCGTCCTCATGGCTGTGATGTTGGTGGTGCGGCCACTTGGATTGAGCAATGGCAAAGAGATTTTGCTGTTCAAATTTCAAAGGGACAAGTCGCCTCGCAGCCAGCGAAGTGACGTTCTCGGCTCTATCTGAAGGTTAGGTGCGACGCACTTGTCGATGGGAGAACAATTGTGAACTCAACAAACAAATCGTTTCGTGGTGAAAAGGTTGATGTGTTGATCGTCGGCGCTGGTCCCTCAGGATCAGTTGCCGCGAAGCGTCTCGCCGAAGCAGGCATGTCGGTTGTCTGTCTTGAGCAGGGCGCGATGCCGGATGCGGCGGATTTTCCAGGGGTTCGCGACGAATGGGAACTTGTCAATCAGAAGCAGTGGCATCCTGATCCCAATATACGCGACCGTGTCGCCGACTATCCGATTGAAACCTCGGAATCGTCGATCGCGCCCCTCATGTATGCGGGGGTTGGCGGAAGCGCCATCCTGTATGGTGGGCATTGGGCACCGTTCCTGCCATCAGACTTTCGCACGAAGACCCTGGACAATGTGGGGTTTGACTGGCCTTTCACCTATGAGGACATCCTCTCCGACCTGATCGCGGTTGAGCAAGATGTAGGAATTTCGGGGTTGCCCGGCAACACAGCATATCCGGAAAGGGACGACTCTCATCTGATGCCGCCCCTTCCGATCGGCAAGGTCGGTAAAAAGGCCGCTGAGGGAATGAACAAGCTGGGTTGGCACTGGTGGCCCGGCATTCATGCCATCGCTTCTCGCCCTTATAACGGGCTTAACCCTTGCGTTCGTCGCGGCACGTGCATGACGGGATGTACGGAAGGTGCGAAATCGACCACCGACATAACGCACTGGCCCAGCGCCATACGGGCCGGCGCCCAGCTCCTTACAAACTGTCGGGTCGCTGAAATCGAACTGAACGATGCCGGATTGGCAAAAGGGGTCGTCTACATTGATAGCCGCGGTCGCAGGCGGCGGCAGGAAGCTGATGTGGTCATCCTGTGCGCCAATGCGGTTGGGACGCCTCGGCTGATGCTGGCGTCGGCGACGGGAAAGCACCCGAATGGACTGGCCAATAGATCCGACCAACTGGGACGCAACCTCATGATGCATCCCTATGCCGCCGTGCTTGGGATATTCGATGAGAATCTCGAGAGTTGGCGTGGTCCGTTTGGGCTGTCGCTGGAATCCTACGAGTTCTACGAGACTGACGCCGCCCGCGGGTTCAAGCGCGGTGCAAAGTGGAACATCATGCCGACCGGTGGACCGCTTGGCGTTACGGGCATGTTCGGCAGCGACGTGCTGGGCGAGGCTCACTCGGACCCCTTCGACAGGTGGGGTAAGGCATTTCCAGAAACAATCCTGCGTCGTTTCGGAAAGGGAATTCTCTATGGCATCCAGGGCGAGGATCTTCCGGAGGAGAATAACCGGGTCGTTCTCGACGAACACCTGACGGACAGCGATGGAATACCGGCGCCAAAAGTCATTTACCGTGTATCCGAAAACTCGCGAAAGTTGCTCGAATTTAACGTCGCACGCTGTGTTGAAGCGGCTGAGGCTTCGGGCGCCATTGAGACGCACGTCATTCCGCAGGTTCGCGAAACCGGCTGGCACCTTTTGGGAACCGCACGAATGGGGGATGACCCGGAAACCTCGGTCACCGACCAGTGGGGCGCTACGCACGATATCCCCAATCTCTACATTCTCGATGCAAGCACATTTCCCACATCAGCGGCGGTGAATCCGACGGCGACGATCATGGCCGTCGCCCATCGCCAGGCGGGAAAAATCATTGAAACGCGCAGAGAGTTGGAGAACCGATGAGCAATCCTTCCGATCCCGGTCCTCTGAGCGCCGGTGAAACATCGCGACTGGTACAAATTGGTAATATTCTGATCCCGGCCTACGACAGTTTGCCGAGGCTGGAAGACACGCCGGTTATCGAAAATACCATTCAACGCGTCGTGAATTACCGGCCCGACCTGCTGGACGACCTTCGAAAAGGGCTTGCGGCCTCCACAGATATGGCGCCGCTCCAAGCGGTGAAGCACTTGTATGCCCGGGATCCGGCCGCGATGCGCGCGATCGGACTTGTGCTCTCTGCTGCCTACCTGATGACCCCCGATATTCGCAATGTAATCGGCTATCCGGGCCAGGAAAGGGTAGAGCGTGAGCAAAATGACCCAACCGAGATACCGACACGGGAACTGCTGGCTGGCGTTATCGCTCGCGGCACCATCTGTCGTCTCACTCCATGACGAGTTGCAAGAAGGTTTAGAGCAATGAAAATCGCCGTATTGATGCGTTTGGTGCCCAATCTCAGTGAGGGTGTGGATCTTAACGAGGACGGAACCGATGTTGATCGCGAGTGGACCGACACCCAGGCCAACGAGACGGATGAGCAGGCCCTCGAAGAGGCCCTCGTCGTCAAGGAAGCGACTGGTGCCACAGTCTCCGCGGTCGCACTGTCGGACGAAGGGGTAGAACGCCTTCTGCGGTCAGCGCTGGCTAAGGGCGCCGACGACGCGGTTGAACTGGATCTCGGCATTGAACTCGCTCAGGCTCTTTCGTCGGCCTCAACCTCTCAGATTATTGCCGATTGGCTAAGCGACCAGCAATTTGACGTGATCCTGGTCGGAAATCAGAAGGTGGACGATCCCTTCGGAGGCCTCGCCGCGCATTTGTCGGCAGCCTTGGAACTTCCTGTCATCGCAGGCGCAATACAAGTGAATGTCCCGGATAATTCACGACTGAGGATACTCCAGGAATACGGTGGCGGGAACTCGGCATGGATTGAGTTTTCCGGAAAGGCAGTCGTCGGTGTGCAGGCGGCGAGCCGCCCCATCCGCTACATTTCGGGTTCTAAGCTACGTGAGGCGATGGCTAGTCCTTCCTATAAAAAGGTTTCGGTACCCAATGATCGGCTTCGCACGAATGTTCCCAGCTTGAAGCTGGAGTTTCCTCAGTCAGTCGAGGACTTTGAGTTGATCGCTGACCCTACCGAAGCGGCGGCCCGCCTGATGGCCATTCTTGAAGAGCGCAACTACATCTGAGGTGAAAGTGATGACGCAGGTTCTAATTATCGGCGAGACAACTGGCGATGCGGTAGCGCGTGGAACGCTCGAGCTCATTTCGCTGGCGAGATCGTTGGCCTCGGCGGCCGAAATTACCATATTGCCTCTCTACGGCAGCGACACAGCGTTGGAGAAGATGGCATCTTACGCTTCCGTCGTTCGACCACAGTCCATTCCTTCGGACTATATACCGGTTCAGGCGGCCGCTTCCGTGCGTAATGCCATTCGTCAGCTATCGCCCGATCTTGTCCTGATGTCCTATTCGCTTGCCGGTGTGGAACTGGGGCCGGTGTCTGCAGCAGCCTGCAATGGATGCTGCATTAGCGGAGTCCAGCGTGCAGATGTCGCCAGCGGCGGCATAAATTGCGACGTGTTGCTGTATGATGGCAAACTCGTGGGCAAAGCGACAGGTTCGCTCCCTGCGTCGCTTATCATTCTCGTCGGCGCCTACCCACCCGCCGAGCCGCTCGACAGTCGCGCCGCAATAACCGCCCTCTCCGACCCAGACCAATCCACGATCGTTTCCATGTTGGCGACGCCCGTTCCGCCGGACCTCAAGGTTTTCGATCTCGCCAGCGCCCGCGGTATCGTAAGTGTTGGACGAGGTATAGGCAGCCAGGAAAAACTGGGTGCCTTCCGCGAGTTGGCAAGCCTCCTAGGTGCCGAAATTGCAGGAAGCCGGCCGGTTATCGACAATGGCTGGCTTTCGAAGGATCGCCAGGTCGGCAAATCGGGACAATCCGTGCGGCCGGAGTTGTATTTGTCGATGGGCATTTCCGGTGCGGTGGAGCATCTTGAGGGAATTGTCGGCGCCGAATATGTGGTGGCGGTCAATACGGACGAAAAAGCTCCGATATTCCGCCGGGCCGACCTCGGGATAACATGCGACATTTTTGACTTCGTGGATGCGTTCGGTGAAGCCCTTCGCAAGCGGAACGGATAGTTCGATGTTTCTGGTCGCTGGTTGGATCGCCACTGCCGCACTTGCGGCCATGATGTTTGCCAGGTACTTCCGGCTCTATAAGGCTATAGTGGTGCCGGGCGGACCCTCGCGCAATGATCGCCGTAGGGAGCGGCTCCTGGGAATGGTGCAGGATATCTTCCTGCATCAGCGATTGCGGCGGTTCACACTTTCCGGTCTGCTGCACGGGCTCATCTTTTTTGGATTCCTGTTTCTCATTACTGCCGCGTTGCAGTCCATATTCGGCGCGCTGTTTCCCGTTTTTGACGAAGCAGTCTCCAGCGTTTCGCTGAGCTGGTTCGGTACGTTGCAGGAATTTGCCGCTATCTCCGTCTTGGCAGGGGTCGGATTGGCGGCCTGGCACAGATATGTAATGAAGCCTCGTCGTTTTCGCGGGTCAAATGGACGTGACGCACTGCTCATATACGGCTTTGTTTTGGCTATCATTCTGTCGATGATGGCGGAGCTCGCCGCTCTGCGCGTGCTCCACGGTCTACAATTTTCTATTTCCCATCCCATATCCTCGCTTCTAGCCCTGCTTTTCCCTTTATCGCCACCATACGGTCAAATCGTGCTTGAAGCGGCGCGATGGTTGCACATCTTCGCGATTCTGAGCTTTCTCGTTTATATCCCCGGCTCAAAGCACCGGCATATCCTTCTCGCTGGTCCTAACATATTCTACCGAAGCCTTGAGCCGAAGGGCTGGTTGCCAGAGCCGAACCAGCGCATTCTAAAGGATGAAGCGGAAGACAAGATTGACTTGTCCTGGAAAGATAAGCTTGACGTTCTGGCGTGCACCGAATGCGGTCGATGTCAGGCCGTCTGTCCCGCCGCGGCCAGTGGTTCAGACCTCAGCCCAAAGCTTTTGATTATGACATTGCGCGATCAAAGTTTAGGGGAAGGAGAAGTCCGATACGAGGCGGGAGTTTCGGAAAGCGCACTTTGGGCCTGTACGACCTGTCGCGCCTGCGTGGATGAATGTCCCATCCACATTGAGCATGTTTCCAAGATCGTCGATCTGCGGCGAATGCTTGTGGAGAACGCTGCGGTTGAACCCAAGTTGGCTGCGGCATTTACCAATCTTCAAAAGACCGGCAATTCCTTTGGTAAACCCGGCAAAAGCCGGGCACGGTGGACGAAAGATCTTGCCTTTCGAATACCCGATGCCCGGGATCAACCGGTCGATTGGCTCTGGTTTGTCGGAGATGTTGCTGCGTTTGATCCCCGCGCCTTGGAGACGACGCGGCGTTTGGCCGAGCTGTTTCATCGCGCCGGACTGAATTATGGCATTCTTTATGATGGAGAGAGTAATTCGGGAAATGACGTCAGACGCGCCGGAGAAGAGGGTAGTTTTCGTGCGTTGGCATCCAACAACATCGCAGCCTTGTCGGAGGCGCAATTCAGCAGGATTGTTACTTCGGACCCGCACAGTTTGAATGCGCTCAGGAACGAATACCCGTCCCTCGGTGGAAACTTCGAGGTTCACCACCACGCATCGGTCCTCTTGGCGGCGGTAAAGGATGGGCGCCTTGCTTCTCCAAAAAACGCCGATAAAACCAAGGTAACCTATCATGACCCGTGTTATCTCGGCCGCTACAACGGTGATTACGATGCTCCTCGCGCTCTCATTACCGCTGCGGGGTACGATCTTCTGGAGATGCCGCGAAATCGCGAGAACAGCTTTTGTTGCGGTGCCGGGGGCGGTCGCTTTTGGATGGATGACAGCGATTTTACGGAACGACCGAGTGAAAACCGTATTAAGGAGGCGATTGCTCTCGGCGAAATTCAGCGTTTCGTTGTTTCTTGTCCGAAAGATAAGGTCATGTATACTGCGGCGGTCAATAATCTTGGCCTGGCTGGCCAGATTAAAGTCGTGGACGTCGTTGATCTTATGTTTGAGGAAATCGCATGAGTTCCGTAAGGCCGGCAATCTGTCCCCGACTCTTCTCTACATTTCTCAACGCCCTTCACTCAGCCAAATTTTCCCCGGGAGCGCATCAAAGTTGCCACTTTAGATGCAAGGACATATTCGGTCTTTGATCATCGTCATCTGTCTTGTCCCGGGTTTGATTTTGGACGCACCGGCTGACGTCGAGGCTTAAGCGTTTTTGATGACGAACCAGAGGCGAAAAGTAATGTACGATCTTAATGGAATAGCATTCGCAGACGATCTGTGATCAGGCAAGGTAGCGCTAGGCATGTTCAGCTTTCGAAGTCTCGAAGTCTTTTACTGGACCGCGCATCTGCGGAGTTTTTCCCGCGCTGCAGATAAGCTTCACACGACGCAACCAACGATCTCCCAGCGAATTGCGGCGATGGAAGGCTTGATAGGGGCAGCACTCTTCGATCGCTCCGCAAAACCGATAGCGCTTACTGCTGTTGGGCGTATTCTTTTTGGACATTCGGAATTATTGCTGCGGCACGTTGAAGCGATGGAGCGCGATCTCGAACTAAGCAATCGTTTCGAAGGTACCGTGAGGCTTGGGGTCTCGGAAACGATAGTGCAAACCTGGCTCGCGACATTCCTTGAACAAGCCGCCCGCCATTTTCCTCGGCTCGATATAGACATGACGGTGGACGTGACACCATCGATGTTAAACGCTCTTCGCAGCGGTGAAATTGATATGGCGTTGATGCTGGGACCGACGATCGTGGAGGGCTTCAGTTGTCTAAAGCTACGCGATTACGCCCTTAAGTTTTATGCAATCCCTGATCTGGTGTCGACAGATGTTTTCTCGGTCGATTCAATGCCGATGACACCGATTATCACTTACCCACGAAACACATACCCGTATACCTATCTGAGAGAGATCATTTTCAGGGAAATTGGCCGTATCCCGCGCATTTTTACGAACTCGTCAATTTCCACGATCGAGAAAATGGCGCTGGATGGTTTGGGCGTCGCCCTTGTCGCGGAGGGGGCATTGAGCGATCAGGCGCTGGCTAAAATGAAAGTTCTGCAAAGCGACATCGAATTGCAGCCACTGAGCTTTTATGCGTATTTTCAGAACGGTGTGCGTGGAGAGGTATTTGAACAACTCGCTGGTATCGCTCTGGATGTTGCATCGGCAACGGAGCTGTGAACGGGTTATGTATTCAATTCTCTAATGAAAATTGATCGAATAATATAATTTCACTTCAATACGCTCCCGCGATTTAATCCTCCCATAACGCCTTGGGAGATTGATTTGCTGAATACCTCGCCCTCCAAAGACTTTAGACCAACCGCCACCGAAATCGCAGAAGCGCGAGCGCTAATTGCAGAATATGCGGTTCGCACGCCAATACTCGAGAGTGAAGTTCTAAACCGACTGACAGACGCCAAGGTCTTCATTAAGCCGGAGAACCTGCAACGGTCTGGATCCTTCAAACTTCGGGGGGCGCTCAACAGGGCTTTGCAACTCAGCCCGGCAGAGCGCGAAGGTGGTATCGTCGCCTGGTCGTCCGGCAACCATGGACTCGCCATTTCCTATGTGGCGAAAGCACTCGGCATAAAGGCGACAGTGCTTATGCCGCAGGAGGCACCGAGAACGAAAATCGATGGTGTCCGGGCTAACGGTGCAACCGTACGTCTCTACGACAAAACGAAGGAAGTACGAGAAGAAATCGGCGCGAAGATTGCTTTAGAAACCGGCGCTGTGATCGTGCCTCCCTATGACGACCCTTATGTCATCACCGGACAGGCGACGTTGGGGCAGGAGATAGCAGAGCAGGTCCAAGATCGGGACTACGAATTGGATCTTGCACTGTTCCCGTGTTCGGGCGGTGGGCTTGTCGCCGGTGCCGCCTGTGGCGTCCACACAATCATGCCGCAAGCGTCTGTTTTCAGTGTGGAGCCTGACAATTTCGACGGAATGGCCCTCTCGCTCGCAAGTGGGACCCGCCAGAAAGCGCCAGCGACCGGGAATTCTATCTGTGATGCTCTCTTAGTGCCTGTTCCAGGCGATCTCACCTATCCTATATGCAGATCTCATCTGGCGGGTGGCTTGTCGGTATCGAACGACGAGGTCATTGAAGCGATCAGATTTGCATATCGGGAGTTGAAGCTCGTGGTTGAACCTGGTGGCGCAGTAGCCTTGGCAGCCATTCTCGCTGGCAAACTCAATGTCAAGAAAAAGAAGGTTGCAATCCTTCTCAGCGGCGGAAACGTCGATGCCGAAAAATTTGCCTCATACATTCTGTAACACCTGCCCGGGACACCGATAATGCTCGATCTGGAAAGCGCAAAGGGCAAGAATATTGCTCAAACCATCGAACACTTCATGACACTTGACCTCACGGGGGTGGGGCTCATCGGAAAGATTTATGAAGCCCTGCAGAAACGACAGCCCGGCTTCGCCTGTATGTCGGCAGCGAAGCTTATCGTTGAGCGAGTGCGTGACCATGGCGGGCCGGTCGTCATTGCGACGGGATTTCCAGAAGGAGCGGGTGTGCCTGAAACTGACGGTCCGGTAGGAGCGGCATTCATCGCTCGGGCCTTATTTCTTGGCTTGGGCGTTGAAAGTGTAATCCTCACCGACAATGATTGGGTCGGAATGATGGAAGGGACGTGCCGCGGTGCTGGTCTTGCACCCTTGCCCTTCCCTGAAGACGGCAAGATAAAGCCGATCGATTTTATTCGTCCGGTCTATATTCGCAGCGTCCCGAAAGACGATGCGGGTTGCAAAGCAATAACGGACGAACTCCTCGACGTTACGAGACCCTCACTGGTGCTCTCCATCGAACGTCCAGGTCGCAATGATCGAGGCCTCTACCATGGTCTTGGGGGCAGGCCGCTTGATAAACTCGTGGCCGATCTCGACCAATTCTTCCTGCGCGCTAAAGAGCAAGGCGTACCATTCATTGGTATTGGTGATGGAGGTAACGAACTGGGCATGGGGGTCATCGCGGAGGAGTTGAAAGAGTTCTCGCCGAAGGCGCGGGATAGCGGCCATCCAGGGAGAGGTGGCGTCGCCGCGGCTACTGCCGCAGATCATCTTATCGTCTCCAATGTCTCCAATTGGGGGGCGACCGGTCTTGTGGCGGCGCTTTCAGCGCTGCTCGAAAAGCCGTCGGTGTTTCACGACGGCGGGCTTGAACGCCGGTGTATCGAGCAATGTGTCTCCTTCGGTGGCGTAGACGGCATGTTCATGGGGCCGGAGCCGGCCGTCGACGGCATTTCCGCGCAGGAGTGGGAAGGGCTTGTCAATACACTTCGTAATACCCTGGAGAGACTTGCAGGCAGGGTGACAGGATGGAAAGGGGATAGCGGGGACTGGCGGCAGCTGAAATGAGTGGTCAAATGAGCACAATTGAAGACCGGTTGTCAGGCCTCGGAATTGAAATTCCTCAGGTCAATCCTCCCCAGGGCAATTATTTGTCCTATGTCCGAACTGGCTCGCTCGTCTTCGTCGCAGGGCAGGGCCCACAGCAGAACGGCCAATTGCTCTATAAGGGCACCGTTGGCCACGATCTGTCCGTCGAGGACGGTCAAGCCGCAGCACGTCTCTGCGCACTGAATGTTTTGGGACAACTCAAACATGCATGTGAAGGGGACCTCGACAGAATTGTCAGAATGGTTCGTGTCGGCGGTCTTGTCCGGTGCGCCGATGATTTTGAGGAGCAGGCCCGCGTACTGAACGCAGCCTCAGACTTAATTTGTGAAGTTCTTGGGCGTGCCGGCAAACATGCTCGCATCTCATTCGGAACCAATGCCCTTCCTTCGGGGATGGCAGTTGAAATTGAGGCTATAGCGGAGGTGGATTAACTAGCCGTGCGGCAAGAATTTCCAATCTGCTTCGTATCCTGATCAATTCCGGGGGGTGATTATGGAGGAAATCCAGACATCACCTTCGGTTCACTTGATGCACTTGGTTCACGGTCGATTAGCCCGGCAAACTTCCTTGAAAAGATCGTTTGCTGCAGAAGCACGGTGTCTTTGCGTTTTTTCGCTAGGGCTCAGCTGTCAGTTCTACCTCAGTCAACCTTATTTTGACATATATTTTACCGATTGACATTCGTGGTAAAACTAATTTACCAAAGATCGGTGCCATAAGCCACGGCTGATCTTTAAGGGGACTGCTGCTGGTTAGGCGCTGTGCTGTCGGGGTGATTGCCGGAGCATTTGTTTTTATCCGAAAGGTAGGAAATTCAGTGTCCAGAGCCATTGCCCATTGCAGAAATGTCGACGATTTTCGTTTGCTTGCCAAAAGACGCCTTCCCGCTCCGATTTTTCACTATATCGACGGCGCGGCCGACGATGAGATTACATACCGCCGCAACACAGAGGCGTTTGCGACCTGCGATTTGGTACCAAACGTGCTGGCTGGAGTGGAGACCGTAGACATGTCCGTCACGGTCATGGGCAAAAAGCTGGATTTACCGCTGTTTCTTTCACCGACGGCGCTCCAGCGCCTGTTTCATCACGACGGCGAGCGGGCGGTGGCCCGAGCGGCAGAAAAATTTGGCACCTTCTTCGGTGTTTCGTCACTTGGCACAGTGAGTGTCGAGGAGATCGGAAAGACAATTCAGACCCCAAAGATGTTCCAGCTCTATTTTCATAAGGATCGTGAACTGACCTGGAGCATGGTAGAACGGTGCCGTGAGGCAAAATTCGATGCTATCGCTTTGACCGTCGATACCATCACTGGAGGAAACCGTGAGCGCGATTTGCGCACTGGATTTACATCCCCTCCAAAACTGACGCTTTCCAGCCTCGCAAGCTTTGCGATGAAACCCAGATGGACATGGAGCCATCTGACGAAGGAAAAATTCAGCCTGCCCCAGCTTGACGGTCACGTTAGTCAAGGTACCAACATTGCCATTTCGGTGGGGGAGTATTTTTCAACAATGCTCGACCAATCGATGAGCTGGAAAGACGCTGAACAGGTGAGGGAGCGTTGGGGCGGTCATTTTTGCCTAAAAGGTGTGATGAGTGTCGAAGACGCCAAACGTGCGGTCGACATAGGTGCGACGGCCATCATGATTTCAAATCATGCGGGTCGCCAACTCGACGGGTCCCGTGCGCCGTTTGACCAAATCTCGGAGATCGCCGATGCTGTCGGTGGGCAAATTGAAATTATTTGCGACGGAGGGATTCGTCGGGGAACACACGTACTTAAGGCAATGGCTGCCGGTGCTACTGCCTGCTCGGGTGGTCATCTCTATCTCTACGCGCTGGCCGCAGGTGGTCAGCTTGGTGTGGAAAAAACACTTTCAAATCTAAAATCTGAGATTGAGCGCGACATGAAGTTGATGGGATTAACGAAGCTTGATCAACTCAACTCCGGGCATCTTCGTTTCCGGTAGTCATTATTTCGAGTTTTGAGTTCCCTTCTTTTGAGCGGATAGAGAGCAACCTGCAACAACCAGCCAATCCCGTCCACGAACGAAATTCGATGAAAATCGCCTCCGACAGCCTCAGCTTTTCGAAGTGCTGAGGCCACCACTTTCAAGACGACGAAGGGAAATCTCGAGTTTTTCTTCCGCTTCTCGAATTTCTCTGGACGCCTGTCTTAGGTAGCTGAGGTGTTCATGTGCGGCGGATTGCGCTGCCTGAGGCTTTCTGTCGATAATTGCTTGCGCAATAGCGATATGTTGATCGCGCAGGAGGTCCCGGACATAGGGGATCGCGAAAAGGCGCCGTCTATTATGCAGAACGTCGGTTCTGAGGTTTTCGGAGAGTGCACGCATGATCTGGAGAATTACCAGATTGTGGCTAGCTTCGTAGATTGCGATGTGCATTTCCGCGTCGGCATCCGCCTCCTCGAGTGGGTTGTTGGCTTTGTGCGCTGCTTCGATCTTCAGCAGGCATTCTCTAATACGTTGAATCTCTGGTTCGTTTGCTCGTTGTGCCGCCATCGCGGCAGCTGAGCTTTCCACCACGTCCCGGAACTCGAGGTAATCGTCCGCGACTTCGCTGCGCTCAGAGAGCATCACTATCAATGGATCCGTAATAATCGTCGCGCCGATCTGGGCCACCTTCACGCCTTTTCCTTCCTTGCTTGTCAGGAAGCCTCGCTCTTCGAGAGATTTTAACGCGTCACGAAGTGTTGGCCGCGAAACGTTAAGTTTCAGCGCCAATTCTCGTTCCGGGAGCAGTGGCGCGCCAGGGCGTAAAGAGCCTTCGAGAATAAGGGTCTCAATATGCCTCGCCACGGTGTCCGCCGCTTTTTCTGGTCTGCTTGGTGCGTTCCCATTCATGTTTGCCACCTACCCTCCAATTTCTATTGCGCCGCCCGACGGTAAAGGCCGGGAGGCGGATCACCCATTCGTGCTCCGGCGTCGACGTCGTCGGACCCTTCTATTCGTAGTCAAAGCTTCAGCGGATACCGGGCTTGCTTATATACAGCCCGTCGACCGTTTTGTGCCGAACCGGCGTTGGGGTTGAAGGACAGGGCGGTTTGCTCCCATCAGTCTCTGTGGCGAGGAAGGCTGAGCAGCGGAGATCCGAGTTGCCGCGATATTTCGTTCGCAGCATCCGAAACCAGTTGGCCGATCTCTCGGACCCTTTTGTCCGGCATACGTATTGTTGGACCGGAAACGGAAATTCCTGCCACGGCCTCGCCATAACTGTTCACAATAGAAGCTGCAACGCAGCGCATGCCTATGGTTCTCTCTTCGTCGTCGAAGGAATAGCCAAGACGGCGCGTTTGCTGAATTGATTCGCGCAATTCTTTGATGTTCGCGATAGTCTTATCAGTGAAGCGGGTGAACGTCGCGGTTTTAAAGAACGCCTCCAGCCTATCGTCGTCGAAAGCGCTGAGAAGCGCTTTCCCTATTCCGGATGCATGCAGGGGGGAGCGGGTGCCGGGAGGGAAAAATGCACGGATTGTGTCGTGCGTTTCCACCTGACTTATAAACAATACGTCGCCATCTCGTTCGATGCCAAGATTGGAGGTCTCTCCTGTCCGGGCCATTAGATCGCGCATCACTGGCCGACTTCGTTCGACGATATTCGTTCTGCGCAAGAAAGCGGAGCCCAGGCGAAAGGCTTCCGGTCCAACAAACCACTCTTGCCGTTCCGTGTTGCTTTCAACGTATCTCCGGTTTTCAAGCGTTGCGAGTGCGCGGTGAAGAGTTGCCGGGGACTGATCGAGGTATTTGGACAATTCCGTGAGAGTTACGCCATCGTGGGACGCCAGCGCCTCGAGCACATCGAGCGCCCGGGCGAGAGCCTGAATGCTCGCCGCTGGCTGAGTTGGCTTGGCACCCTTTGGGCGTCCTCGTTTTCTGATCGTTTGCTGCATGGCTTTAGGGTAGAAAAAATAATAGTAAAATCAACTTAGGAATAATGAAAAAATACAATGCTATGTTTTTAAATAGCTATCTCTATTTTTTAAGGATAATGAAAAATCATTTCAAAAAAATTTACTAAATGAGACGTGCGTGGTAACTTTCTTGTTGAGCAAGGAGGAGTAGCCATGAGCACCCAGAATCCTATTTTCATTCCCGGCCCGACGAACATCCCCGAGGTGCTCCGTAAAGCCGTCGATATGCCGACCATTGATCACCGTAGTCCGCTTTTTGGCAATATCCTTCATCCTGCGCTTGAAGGCGTCAAAGCGATCCTCAAGACCTCCAAGGCTGAAGTTTTCGTGTTTCCTTCCACCGGTACCGGTGGTTGGGAGACCGCGATTACGAATACCCTGTCGGCAGGGGATAAGGTCCTGGCGACGCGTAACGGCATGTTCAGCCACCGCTGGATCGACATGTGCCAACGCCACGGCCTCGACGTTCAGGTCGTGATGCAAGAATGGGGGGAAGGCGTCCCCGCAGACACGTTCGAAGAAATTCTGACGGCGGACAAAGGTCACGAAATCAAGGTTGTGCTTGCCACGCACAACGAAACGGCAACGGGCGTTCGTTCTGATATTGCCGCCGTGCGCCGTGCGCTCGACAACGCAAAACATCCAGCCCTGCTCTTCGTCGATGGTGTGAGCTCAATCGCCTGCTATGACTTTCGGATGGACGAATGGGGTGTCGATGTCGCCGTCACTGGGTCCCAGAAAGGCTTCATGCTTCCACCTGGCCTCGCAATCCTTGGTTTCTCCCAAAAGGCTCTGGCAGCGACCGGTTCCGCCAGGCTGCCGCGAACCTTCTTCGATGTCCGTGACATGGCCAAGGGTTATGCTTCGAATGGATATCCCTATACACCTCCGGTCGGTTTGCTGAACGGGTTGAAGGTGGCGACCGACATGCTGCTGGATGAAGGGCTCGAAAACGTCTTTGCCCGGCACCATCGGATTGCCGAAGGTGTCCGTCGCGCTGTTTCCGCCTGGGGGCTGAAGCTTTGCGCCGCCCGTCCCGAACTCTATTCGGACAGCGTCAGCGCCATACGGACGCCGGAAGGGTTCGACGCCAACAAGATCGTCGCTCACGCGCTCAACACGTATGGCGTTGCTTTCGGAACGGGCCTTGGCGATGTCGCGGGGAAAGTGTTCCGCATCGGTCATCTGGGCAGCCTGACCGACATCATGGCGCTGTCCGGTATCGCCACCGCCGAGATGGTGATGGCTGACCTCGGGCTGCCGGTCACTCTCGGTTCCGGCGTTGCTGCGGCTCAGCAGTCCTACCGTCAAAGCGCAGGAAACGCCCAGAGGAAAGCCGCGTGATGAGCGATACCGAGATGTATATTCCCAGCTATGAGGACATGCTCGCCGCCCATGAGCGGATCAGGCCTCATATCCAGCTTACACCGATCCGGCAGTCGTGTTATCTCAACGATCTCAGCGGCGCGCAATTGTTCTTCAAATGCGAAAACTTTCAGGAGCCGGGCGCCTTCAAGGTACGCGGCGCCGCCAATGCCGTATTCGGGCTGGACGAAGCACGGGCAGTCAGTGGTGTGGCCACACATTCCTCAGGCAATCATGCCTCGTGCCTGTCCTATGCGGCGATGCGGCGCGGGATCCCCTGCAATGTCGTCATGCCCCGCACGGCGCCTCAGGCCAAAAAGGACACCGTGCGCCGTTACGGCGGCAGAATTACCGAGTGCGAGCCTTCCACCTCCTCACGGGAAGAGACTTTCGCGAAGGTCCAAGCCGAAACAGGAGGGGATTTCGTCCATCCCTATAACGATCCGCGAGTGATTGCCGGTCAGGGAACCTGCTCGAAAGAATTTATGGAACAGGCCGATGGGCTTGAGATGGTCGTAGCGCCGATAGGCGGCGGCGGCATGATTTCGGGGACCTGCCTTACTCTGTCGACGTTGGCACCCGAGACGAAGGTGATTGCGGCCGAACCTGAACAGGCCGATGACGCCTATCGCAGCTTCAAGGCGGGTTACATCATCGCCGACGATGCGCCGAAGACCGTCGCGGATGGGCTGCTTGTGCCGCTGAAAGATCTCACCTGGCATTTCGTGTCGAACCATGTCTCCGAGATCTATACCGCCTCGGATCGGGAGATCATCGATGCGATGAAGCTCGCCTGGAAGCACCTGCGCGTGGTGCTGGAACCGTCCAGCGCCGTGCCCTTGGCAACCATCCTGAAGAATCACGAAGCATTTGCCGGCAAGCGTGTCGGCATCATCATCACCGGCGGTAACGTCGATCTCGACAAGCTGCCCTGGAACTGAGGAGAGAACCATGAACGCCCATACAGAATTCGCCGGCCTTGAAGTCGGATACGATGTTCCTGCCTTTCCGGGCATGGATGAGAAGGACATTCAGACACCCTGCCTGATCCTCGATCTCGACGCCTTGGAACGCAACATCAAGAAGATGGGCGACTATGCCAAGGCCCACGGCATGCGCCACCGCGCCCATGGCAAAATGCACAAGTCCGTCGACGTTCTGAAGCTTCAGGAAAAGCTCGGTGGCGCCATTGGCGTGTGCTGCCAGAAGGTCTCGGAGGCCGAGGTCTTTGTGCGTGGCGGTATCAAGGACGTTCTCGTATCGAACCAGGTCCGCGACCCGGCCAAGATCGACCGTCTGGCGCGTTTGCCTAAGTTCGGCAGCCGGATTATCGTCTGCGTCGATGATCTCGCCAATGTCGATGATCTGTCGGCCGCGGCGCAAAAGCATGGCGCGATCCTCGAATGCCTCGTCGAAATCGACTGCGGCGCCGGGCGCTGCGGCGTAAAGGCGGCCTCCGAGGTGGTGGAGATAGCCAAGGCGATCGACGCAGCACCGGGCTTGAAATTTGCGGGCATCCAGGCCTATCAGGGCGCGATGCAGCACATGAACAGCTTTGAAGACCGCAAGGCCAAGCTCGATGCGGCGATTTCCCAGGTGACGGAGACTGTCGAGGCGCTCAAGGCCGAGGGGCTTGACCCGGAACTAGTCTCGGGCGGCGGCACTGGCTCGTATTATTTCGAGTCCAACTCCGGTGTTTACAACGAGCTTCAGTGCGGCTCATACGCCTTCATGGATGCAGACTATGGCCGCATTCACGACAAGGACGGCAAGCGGATCGACCAAGGAGAGTGGGAAAACGCCCTGTTCATCCTGACCTCGGTGATGAGCCACGCAAAGCCTCATATCGCCGTTGTTGATGCCGGCCTCAAGGCGCAATCTGTCGATAGCGGTCTTCCGTTTGTCCATGGTCGCGACGATGTCAAATACGTCAAATGCTCCGACGAGCATGGCGTGGTGGAGGACACGAACGGGGTTCTCAGGATCAATGAGAAACTGCGTCTCGTGCCTGGTCACTGCGATCCGACCTGCAATGTCCACGATTGGTATGTCGGGGTGCGCAATGGGAAGGTCGAGACCCTGTGGCCGGTCTCGGCGCGCGGCAAGGCTTACTAGAACAGGCGATAGCAACGGATAGAATTCACCGCCGGGGCCATCTGGTGTCCCCGGCGCGCTATCCAGGCGGGAGTAATTTTCATGATCATTGTCCCCGAACACGAGATCGAAGGCCTCGTTTCTGCGTCGGATTGCTTTACTGCGGTGGAGCGGGTCTTCGCATCGATGGCGCAGAAATCCGCCTACAACTTCCCGGTGATCCGCGAAGCCATCGGTCATGCCGACGCGCTTTACGGCTTCAAATCGGGTTTTGATCGGGAAAGTCTAGCCCTTGGCCTGAAGTCCGGCGGCTTCTGGCCCAACAACATGGAAAAAGGGCTGACGAACCATCAGTCGACCATATTCCTTTTCGATGCTGATACCGGCAAATGTCGGGCCGTTGTTGGGGGCAACCTGTTGACAGCGTTGCGCACGGCAGCTGCCTCCGCAGTGTCGATCAAATATCTGGCGCAGCCTGACGCCAAGGTGCTTGGCATGGTCGGCGCGGGCCATCAGTCTACCTTCCAGCTTCGGGCAGCCCTCGAGCAACGCGCTTTCGAGAAGGTCGTTGGATGGAACATTTATCCCGAGGCGCTTGACCGTCTTGCCAAGATCACTGCCGAACATGGCGTTCCATTCGAGGCAGTCGACCTTGATCGACTGGGCGCGGAAGCCGACGTCATTATCACGATCACTTCGTCTTTCGCGCCGATCCTGAAGGCGGCGCAAATTCGCCCGGGTACTCATCTTGCCTGCATGGGTACGGATACTAAGGGGAAACAGGAAGTAGAGGCCGAACTGCTGGCGGCAGCGACCATCTTCAGCGATGAGATCGCGCAATCGGTTACGATCGGAGAAGCGCAGCATCCGGTCGCCAAGGGATTGATCTCTCCCGATAGGATCATCGAGATCGGGGCGGTTATCAACGGCGCTCATCCGGGTCGCTCAAACGCCGATGAAATTACAGTCTTTGACGGAACCGGCATCGGGCTTCAGGATCTGGCCGTGGCGTCGAAAGCGGTCGATCTGGCTGTTCAAAAAGGTGTTGCCATTGTCGTGGATTTTTAGTCGCCGGAGTAACTGTTCGCCGCGAAGAATAGCGATGTGCATAGGTCTATTCAGGTTGATCGGAGGCCACAGAACTTCGGAAACTGGCACTGCCGTGCTGCAATTTCTATCTTGAAACCCACGATGCAAGGTCTGTTCATATGAGAGTCGCGATAAACGGTTTTGGCCGCATCGGACGGTCCATTTTGCGTCTGGCTGTAAGGTGCGATGATTTCGAGATTGCATTGATCAACGATGTCGCTTCACTCGAAACCTTGGCGTATCTTTTCGAGTTTGACAGTGTATTCGGACCTTGGGTTGGGCGCGTGGAAATAGAGGGAAATTGCCTCGTAATCGACGGTCGAGCGATTCCATTTCACAACCACCAAGACCTCGGCGCCGTGGATTTGTCAGGCGTGGATGTCGTTCTCGAATGTACGGGGCACCGCGACGCGCTGGCGTTCTCGCATTCTTCTTTGGCAGCAGGCGCGCGTCGCATCGTCATATCGGGGCCGGCAAAAGGGGCCGATGTTACCCTTGTGATGGGCGCAAATGACGAGACCTATCGCGGCGAGCGCATTGTCTCAAATGGTTCGTGTACGACGAACGCGATTGCTCCTCTGCTTCGGATCGTTGATGAGCAGTTTGGTGTGGTTGGTGGACACCTGACGACGGTCCATTGTTACACCGGAAGTCAGCCTACCGTAGATCAGCCGAGGGGCGATCCGGCGCGCAGTAGAGCGGCAGCCTTGTCCATGGTGCCAACGACGACCAGCGCGCATCTTCTTTTAGGTGAAGTTCTTCCTCATCTTGCCGGCCTCATAGAAGCACGCGCCCTTCGTGTGCCTACCGCAAGCGTTTCGGCGATAGACCTTACCGTTGCTCTACGGGCGCAAACAGAACTCCGGAACGTTCGCGATATTCTGCGCGACCTTTGCGAGAGATCACCTGTCCTTGGGTGGATCGAAAAACCGCTCGTTTCGGTGGATTTACGCGGGCGCCCGGAATCGCTGACTGTCAGCGGACCAGAGCTTTCGATGTCCGCAGCCGGCGGGTTGCTCAGAATTTTCGGTTGGTACGACAACGAATGGGGTTTCGCCAACCGTATGCTCGAAATGGCGCTGTTGGTGGACAAGCGGAATCTGGAGAGTCGACCGCTCCCGTCTGCGCGGCCGGACGCACCTGAAAATGGTCAGTTGCAAGTGTGCTTTACGGATCGAAGAGCGGCTCACCAGACCTGAAATGCCGCTTGGGACAAAAATGAGCGTCCGCAGTGACACACGTGCGCCAGCGGGCGTCCTTGGTAGAAACGGTGGAAAGAAGGGCTGGGGGGAGGGGTTAACTACAACGCCGGGTCAGTTCTCATGTTTGGATGCCCCTTTCGATGCAAGGACTTTTTTTGCCGTTGGAACGAGTAATCGGGTGCGTACGTGTTTCAGACCTCATATTGCGGCATGAAATGCCGCGGGCCGGTATTGTGGTACGCGGATTAGATTCCATATCAGCGGAACGAGCTCGGATCTCCATGAGAACTGCTGGTTTATCCAATCCCGACCTTTTCGATCACTTTCCCCTGCGGTTCATGTCCTCCTCAAATCGCCGGCATTCCAATTAGAACGTCTGCCCTCAGCAGACCGCTCCGCTTGGCTCTCGGTAATCTTGATTGCACGCGAGCATTGCCAGACTATCCGCGCCAGCTTGTTTGCCATCGCGATTGCCACCAGCAGCGCGGCTTTCGGACCAGCATATTCGAGAGCAAGAAACCCGGTCTCCACTACCTCGGCCTTTTCGTGCGCACAAAATCGGCAATTATATCGTTCACAGCCTGTGAACGTAGAGGGAACTTCTCATCGTGAGTGAGGAAGAACGTTCCCAGCGTGCCATCACGCCACATATGCTCCATCAGTTCATTGCGTTCACCAACGGGAAGTTTGGTAAGATCGACGTCTGGCGCTGTTTCCGTAATGCCGAAGGACGTAAAGCGGAGGGATTTTCTAAATTCGGGATAGTTCGCGCGTACTTCACTGAGCTCTTCGTGGGTATAGCGTCTGTTGGCGGCGGGAAGAGTGAATTTTGGCGTGCGTTGAAATACCGTCAAAGCTGCAGCGGTCTTCGCTACCTCTGAGATGGCTTGGATCCTGGTCGATCCGGTACCGGCTACAGCAACACGTCTGCCTGTAAAATCGACAGGTTCGGGGGGCCATCGCCCCGTATGAAACCAGCGACCCTTAAATGTCTCTATCCCCGGGACATCCGGTGTACGAGGAACAGCAGTAAGGGTGCCACTTGCCATCACAACGTATCTGGCGTCCGAGCGGAGCTTCCAGCGTAAACTGCAGGAGCGTGGCTACAGCTTTCGCGACCTGTCCAACATGGTCCGCGCGCAGTTTGCTCGTGACCATCTGCGTTCCGGAAATTGGACGGTAAACGAAGTGGCGTTCAGAACAGGATTCTCGGATTCAAGCAGTTTCTCTCAGGCATTTCTGCGATGGACAGGGAAGCGGCCTGGCAGGTTTACAGTAACCGATGTTCTATCCCCACATTGCTCGCTTCCGCCTGATCTGTGATCGACATTCCATGGATGAAGAACGGGAGTTTCTCCATGGAGAGTACATTGGAGTTTCTCACAACCAAGAAGCCTGTGCGTGAGGTTCATCGTCAATGGCCTGACGAGATCAAAGCGAAGATCGTTTCGGAAAGCCTGAGGCCTGGCACGACGGTCAATGAAGTTGCGCAGCGCTATGGATTGCGGGCGAACAGTCTTTCCACCTGGCGGACGATGGCGCGGCAGGGCAAGTTGATCCTGCCAGCACCGGAGGATGCGGTAGAGTTCGCGGCGGTGATCGTCGATCCACCTGTTTCGGACCCTCCGTCTAAAGCGGTTGGTCACGCCGAGATTGTCGTGGGCCCTGTCACGATCCGTCTTGAGGAAGGTGCGTCTGCTGCCCGGATCGCCGCCATCGCGCGTGCCTTGGTGGCGGCGACATGATCTTCCCCTCGAACCGCGTGCGGATCATGGTGGCAACCAAACCCGTGGATTTCCGCAAGGGTCATGACGGCTTGGCGGCGCTGGTGAAGAACGAGCTGCACAAGGACCCGTTTACCGGAGCAGTCTTCGTGTTTCGATCTCGCAAGGCAGATCGGCTGAAGCTGATCTACTGGGATGGTTCCGGCATCGTGCTGGCGTACAAGAGGCTGGAAGAGCATAGCTTCACCTGGCCTGGCATCAAGGACGGCCTGATGACATTGAGCCACGCTCAGTTCGAGGCACTGTTCGCCGGGCTTGATTGGAGGCGGGTTCGGGCTGTCGAAACGAGAGCGCCGGTCGCCATCGAATAGCTGCGACACGATGACTCAGCACGATAGATTCCGGAAGCAAAACGGATTTGGTTTTGGTAGGCTCTGGCCATGTTGGACGTTGCTAATCTTCCCGATGATGTTGCTGCCCTGAAGGCGATGCTGATCGCAGCCCAGGCACGCGAGACGGCCAAGGACGTCGCGATAGCCAGTAAGGACGAGCATATCGCTCGCAAGGACGAGCGGATCGAACGGCTTGAGAAGCTGGTCGCAGCCTTCAAGCAGGCAGCATTTGGGCGCAAATCCGAGAAGACCGATCCCGACCAGTTCGATCTGGCATTGGAGGACCTGGAAACGGCCATGGCCGCCATCCATGCCGAGGATGAGGCGGACACTCCTGCTGGAACTAGGACGACCAAGCCACGCACGACCAATCGTGGTTCTCTTCCAAAACATCTTCCCCGAGTGGAAGAGGTGATCGAGCCAGCAAGCCTGATCTGCGCCTGCGGCGGTTGCCTGCATTGCATTGGGGAGGATGTCTCCGAACGGTTGGACGTGGTCCCGGCGCAGTTCCGAGTCTTGGTCACCCGCCGTCCCAAATATGCCTGCCGTTCCTGCACCGACGGCGTCGTTCAGGCTCCTGCTCCAGCGCGA
Organism: Agrobacterium sp. CCNWLW155; assembly: GCF_036888815.1. Classification (NCBI taxonomy): domain Bacteria; kingdom Pseudomonadati; phylum Pseudomonadota; class Alphaproteobacteria; order Hyphomicrobiales; family Rhizobiaceae; genus Agrobacterium; species Agrobacterium sp. CCNWLW155. The sequence goes on along the minus strand of NZ_JBAKFW010000014.1, from coordinate 44,683 downwards.
TTAATCCAGGCTGGATTGCCGACGGAGGCGACCGTCGCCCATGTTCTGGTCTCTAAATATGCCGATCACCTTCCGCTGTATCGGCAGGCTCAGATCATGAGTCGCCAGGGCGTCGATCTCGACCGGTCCACGCTCGCCGACTGGGTCGGTCGAGCAGCCTATGAGCTGCGTCCCGTCTTCGATGCGTTGATCGCCGACCTGAAGCGCTCAACCAAGCTGTTCATGGACGAGACCCGTGCTCCGGTCCTCGATCCCGGCTCGCGCAAGACCAAAACTGGATACTTCTGGGCGCTGGCGCGGGATGACCGACCGTGGGGCGGCGGTGCTCCGCCCGGCGTCGCCTTCACCTATACGCCTGGTCGCGGGGGTATTCATGCCGAACGGATATTGCAGGGCTTCTCCGGCATCCTGCAGGTCGATGGATATGCCGGATACAACAGGCTGATCGCTCCTGACCGTGTCGGCCCGGACATTCGGCTTGCCTATTGTTGGGCACATGCTCGTCGCAAGCTGGTGGAGATAACTCGCAACGGTTCAGGACCGATTGCCGAGGACGGCGTCAAACGGATCGGCGAGCTGTATCGGATAGAGACCGAATTGCGCGGTTTTGATCCGGAGGCTCGCGTGACCGGACGGAAGGAACGGTCTGCACCGCTCGTCGCCGACATGCAGGTTTGGCTCACGCATAACAGAGCCCGTGTCGCTGCAAAATCCCCGCTCGGCGAAGCCTTGGCCTACATCGCCAAATACTGGATGGTCTCCAACTATTCCTGACCGACGGGCGCATCGAGATCGACAACAATAGCGTCGAGCGGACCATTCGGCCAATTGCCCTGAGCCGGAAGAACGCGCTCTTCGCAGGCCATGACGCTGGAGCAGAGAACTGGGCGACCATCGCCTCGCTCATCGAGACCTGCAAACTCAATGCCGTCGATCCGCAGGCCTATCTGACCGCAACGCTCGCCACCATCGTCAACGGCCATAAGCAGAACCGGATCGATGAGCTGCTGCCGTGGAACTATGCTGATAAATAGGCTATCTCGCCGAGACAGCCTACATTTATCATTCTGCTGTCGACTGATTTCTTGTTGAAATATAGTTATGAATGAAAAACGCGAAATGCAGCACAATTGCGAAGCATATCGCGCCCCAGGCGTTGTAGGAAGCATTTTTCCATCCGACAACTGTGTACAAGCCGTTTACGACCTGTTCCCCTTGGCTTCCCCCTACAGAAACACTACTCGCGCTCTGCATCAAAAAAAGCCACGAAGAGCTCAATATAAATGCGTACGAGAAAACTGTATCAGCCAGCATTACAGTGTGGAAGTTCAAAGGAAAATTGTTCTTCGAAGTGATTATTGTGGCTAGAAATGACGCCAGAAAAAGAACGATGAAATAGGCGATTGACCCCGAAATACTGTAGAATAAAACATTGAATATAACCCCATCAGGATTCGTTTTAACGCCTTCCAAGCCGTGAGCCCAGACAGCCGTCAGTGAAATTAAAGAGGCAAATATCAAGAACCTGATGAAAAAAAACTGCATGCGAGGCCGTTTCGTCTAAGCATAACCAGTACGTTTAGTTAGCAGTGCTTGTATGACATGAACATAGGTTATCAATGAAACCGTTAACACCTTCATGAGGTGAGATGTCGGTACTTCATAAAAAACACCGTGGTCTCAGAACGCCGCTTACGGTTTACATAGACCGGAGATAAAACATTCCGGCGTGCAAAGGAATCCGAACAATCGCGAGCCGCGTTGGTCAAGGCGGCAAACTGGCCGCATGACAACCGCGCTGAACGGCTGGCCCTTGTCTTCCGCGATCTCTGCGCCGACAAGGCAGCGAGGATACTGCTTCCGAGAAGACGCAGCCGTCTCGAACGCGGCTGGTGCCGCGCTGTCACGTTCCGCAGTCGTGCCCTCGCAAAATAAGTCGAGCAAGCGGACCAGGTCGCGTGCCCGCGGGGTTCGGAAAGCGGAAGCGTCCGGGCGGCGGAGCGTGGGCGGAAGTGAGCATCTTCGCCCAGGTGGAGGACACATATTAAGGATGGAATGTCACAATGGGAGCACCGAGTGACTTTCATTGTCAGACTTTGCTGTCTATATTTCAGTCGTAACCTAACTGTGTTCGCTACAGGGTCTAGTCCGTGAATGACGTAACGACAACAAAGATCGAAAACGTTACCCCAGCTTTGTCGAATAAGCCTCTGTCTATGCAGAAGCAATCATCCGTGCGTCGGACCATGGAGATTGTCCTCGACACTTGGAACTTCCTGATCCTTCGGGAAGCCTATTTTGGGGTACGGAGGTTCGACAAGTTTCAGCAGCGGTTGGGAATTCCGCGGCAGACCCTTTCTTCCAGACTATCTGCGCTCGTCGCAAATGAGATTCTCAGCATGGGGAAACGACCAAACGAACCGGGGCAGCAGTATTTTTTGACGGTGCGTGGCAAAGATCTTTTCCCAACTATGCTTTCTCTAATGGAGTTTGGCGATAAGTGGCTGGCCGGTTCCGGCGAGCCGCCGCTTCAACTCATCCACAAGAGCTGCGGATGCAATTGTCATCCTGTAACCGTCTGCGGTGAATGTCTTCAGCCATTCACCGCCAAAGAGGTGGCACCGAGGGACGGGCCTGGAGCAGGCTATGCCCCGGTTGAGAATCGCCCCACATCGCGACGAAGCTCCGATCCGACCCTTTTGGAGAGGGTTCGACCGTGCTCGGTGGCACGCACGCTGGGCATCATTGGCGACCGCTGGAGTTTTTTGATCCTGCGCGAAGGATGGAACGGCGTGCGGCGTTTCGAAGAAATGCGGGAAAATCTCGGAATCGCAACAAACATCCTGTCCGACCGTCTGGCGCGGCTCGTGCAAGCCGACGTTTTTCGGAAGGTTCCATACAATTCCGGCGAACGGTTCGAATACCGGTTCACCGAAATGGGGCTGGATCTCTACAAGCCGATGCTGGTGATGATGGCCTGGGGAGACCGCTGGTTGGCAGACGGCAAGCCGCCCATGCGGCTGCGCCATAAGACCTGCGGCCAGGATTTCTCGGCGATCGTCGTGTGTTCCGAATGCCGCAAGCCGATCGCGGCCAAGGATACAGACTATCTGCTCCGATATCAGTTCGAGTTATAACCGTTGGCTTACGCGGCATCTGTCGCTTTGGACGCTTCGGTTCCCGCTCCGCGTAAGGCGTATTCTTCAAGGACATGCCGCTAGAAACTGGAGTGTCGTCGGATCTCATGGAGCGGCAGGCGGTTTGACTGGCATTGCCACTGACCGGGCGGCATAGAAGTCCGCTGCAGCTCGTGCAGAGAAGCTCGACGTCGTGTCGCTGATGTGCCTCGATGCGAAGCGAGCCAGCATAGATCTCCTGCAGAAAAGGGGCATGCCTGGCGCGGACGATCTCTCTGTCCCAAACGCCGTAATGTTCGCGTCATAGTCGGCAGCCAACACTTACAGCTACTTGATCGGTCGACTAAAGGATGAGGAAATGGTGAAGCTGGCGCGCCGTGCGATGATGTCTAGTTCTGCTTTGTGTTTACTGGTCTCTTTCAATTCAAGAACGTTTGCGACGCCTGTATCTGCAGAGGAAGCCGACGAGACCGTAGGTTCAAGCGTTCAGTTTAGCACCCATCAGTATGGAACGAAAACAGGGCAAGCCCTCTATCTGAACCTCATCGTCGATCCTTCCGCTGGTTTCGAAGGGAAACGACCGGTAATCCTCTTCTCTTTTGGAGGCGGCTGGGAAGGAGGCGATCGCGGAGACGAAACGTCCGTTACCATGTGGACTCATTTCCTCTCGCTCGGCTACGCCGTTGTAGCGATCGATTACCGCCTGGGAATTAAGGAGGCCAAGAAGCGCGGCGAGTTCACCAACGAGAATGGCACCGAGATGTATCTCCGGGCCATCGAGTGGGGCGTCGAGGATCTTTTCGACGCAACCACGTTTATTGTCGCTCGTGCGGACGAGTGGAACCTGGATGCTAAGCGGATTGTGATCATAGGCGGCAGTTCCGGAGCTACGAACTCCCTTGTGGCGGAGTATAATGTGGCGAATGCCACTCGGCTTGCTCAGTATCATTTGCCTTCGGGGTTCCGCTATGCAGGCGTCATCTCCATGGCCGGCGCGTTTTGGCTGCCGGCGGGAACGCCACTCGCTTTCGCGTCCAAGCCGGCGCCTATCATGTTCTTCCACGGTGGCAAGGACTGGCTGGTGACCTACGACGAGGTCCAGGATCGCTTCTCCGGGTACGGACCGCAATATTATCTGCGTGAGTTCCCTGGCCCAGACTTTCCCAAATGGTTCGTCGACTATCCTGAAGGCGATCATATTCTTGCCGCGTTGCCGCTCCTCACCAGACAGCTCGAGATCCAGGCCTTCCTTGAACGTATGGTGCGGGATCGCGAGGAACTTTCCATCCACACGATCGAGCACTCGAAAGTCCCTAGCACCTTCGAGGGCATCACGCAGCAGAAAGCAGCCGAAGGTGGAAAATAGCGCAAGGTCGTCCCTTGCCGCCGGGACATTCATGGCAAACGATGCTTTGTTCGTTCATCTCCAGAACCGTCATTCTAGGGCCGGTGAACATAGACCTTGAAGGAAGACCGATGCGCATCCTGTTGGTGGAAGACGAACCGGAAATGGCCGATGCCCTTGCGTCTGCATTGCGACGCCAAGGCATCGTTATGGATTCGGCTCCCGATCTGTCGACCGCGCGCGAGGCCATCGCAAGCGAGGTCCACGATGCGGTGCTGATCGACAGGCAGTTACCTGATGGCGATGGGCTCACGCTTATTCCCCTGTTGCACTCTGGAGGTCGTTATACCCCAGCGATAGTGATTTCCGCATTGGGCAGTTCCAAGGACAGGGTCACCGGGCTCGATGAAGGTGCCGATGACTATCTCCCCAAGCCCTTCGAGGTTGAAGAACTGCTTGCTCGCATCCGCGCCGTGCGTCGTCGATCACCTGACAAGGTGGTACGGAATACGAGCCTCGGCCGTTTGGTTTTCGATCTGGAAACACGAGAGGCAAGAGTGGGGTCGCTCGTTCTGGAACTCACTCGCAAGGATATTCAAATACTGGAATGCCTGCTTCGTCGGCCAGGACGAACTGTTCTGAAGGGAGTGCTGGAAGACGCGATCTACGCGTTCGATGACGAGATCGCCTCAAACTCTCTCGAGGCCAACGTGTCGCGACTGCGCAAGAAGCTTTCCGACGCCAATTCCGGGCTGGAAGTCCATAACATCCGCGGCGTCGGGTACTTCATAAAGGTGGGCGATCAATGAAGACGTCTACCTGGTCGCTCAGTCGGCGTCTCACACTGTGTATTATGGCGTTTCAGGCCCTGACGCTTCTCGCGCTGGCGTCCTATGCGCTAGCCGTTTTCTTCAAGGCCGATTCCGACGGCGTTGTAATCCATCCTCAGTTGACATCCTCCATCGCAGCTTCCGTGCATCGGGACGGACCCGGCTCCGTGAGCCTGAGGCCGACGGCCCAACTGCGCGACTTCATGTCCAGTTCCCCTAACCTCTGGATCATTGTGAAGGAATCCGACGGCGGGGAACTAAACTACGGCCCTGTTCCTGAGGCTACCTCCTCCATGCTAGCGGCATTAGACGACTTGAAGACGATCGACATCCGAGGGTCGGAAACAAGTACCTATCTCACGTCCAGATTGGAAGCGTTCGATAGTGCGGCTGGCCGGGTCACCATCTGGACCGGCGGAGGAGCGTTTATTTCGGACGCTCAGGCGATCCTATTGCTCGGAGGCATTTTTACCGCCATTCCGATCATCGTGCTTCTCACGTTGACTGCGATCGGCCTTCCGCTGGTAGTGCGCTTCAGCCTCAAATCGATTCGCGAACTGTCTGCCCAGATCGCTACAGTCGACTATCAGGCTCGAGGAAGGCAGATTGAGGTCTCAAGGCTGCCCCTGGAGATCTACCCAATGGTACGAGGACTGAATGATGCATTCCGTCGAATCGACGAGGGAGCAGAAGCCACTGAACGTTTCTTTGTCAACGCAGCTCACGAACTGCGGACGCCGGTGGCCATCCTTCAGGTGCGCGTGGCCGGGCTTGAACCCGGACCCGAAACCGAGAAGATCAAGCTGGTAGTCCGCCGTCTCGCGGCACTCGCCAACCAACTCCTGGCGATCGAAACGCTCCGACAGAGCCCCAACGAACGTCGCAGGCTAAATCTAGGCGAAGTCGTTGCCGAGGCGGTAGGCGATCTTGCGCCATATGCAGTGGCAGAGGGATATACAATTTCTCTGGACGCTCCCGAAGTTCCGGTCTGGACCATGGGCGACAGGGCCGCACTGGATCGCCTGTTCGTCAATCTGATCCAGAATGCGATCCAGCATGGAGGCAAGAGTGGGGCAATCTCAATCCGCCTCAGTGAGCAGGGGACGGTCGAGGTCGAAGACGAGGGACCCGGAATTGCCGAGGATAAGCGGGAACGAATCTTCGACGCATTCTATCGCATCAACGGCCACGGCGGTGGATCCGGGCTAGGCTTGAAGATTGTCCGTGACATCGCGCGCGAGCATGGTGGCGACGTCACCTTGCAGGCCACAGGCGGTGCCGGAAGTAAATTCCGCGTCTATCTGCCTTATGATGGTCAGCCGGCGTCTAGGCAGACGCCAGGCATTTTTTAGTCAGCTGCAAAACAGCTGATCTCCGCCTGGTACTCCGTTCACGAAGTTCCGTTCGCCCTCTCAGATCGGCTCAGCGGTAGCAGCGAGCGAAACGGTCACGATAGCGGCAGTTGTCATCACGTCGATCCCTCTGGTCCCAGCGATCCCGCCTGTCCCTGTCGCTTCTCTCACTTGCATTGCCGAGCACTGCTCCCCCGGCACCACCGGCAGCAGCACCAACCGCGGCCCCTTCCCATGTGCCGCTGGCAAGGCCGCCAATGATGGCTCCGCTCGCCGCGCCGATCCCGGCGCCTTTCTCCGTCTTGCTGCATGCTGTTAGCGACAGGCAGACCAGCACCCCCGCAATAATCTTTTTCATCTCATACCCTCGGTTCACAGATCGATAGCGAGCGTTTCCGAAAAGCGGATCACGTATTCGCTGCAAACGAATCTGATGGAGGAGGATTACGGGTAGATTACGGGAAGTCGTCGGGTCCGATTAGGCAACTATCGGATATAATCGCGCTGCCAAAAGAACACCGTGATCAGGTGGCGTCGCTGCACTATTGAACTCTTCAGACATCAACACGCTCAACGAGAGAGTTGGACCGTTGCCGCTAACCGACTGGGATATGCCGTTCTTTTGCAATCCGTTGAGAACACGCTGCCAAAATCTCTGGGCAAAAAAGCGATAACTGAAATCTTTGGCCAAAACCCGTTGCAAACCGACATCGTTATGACGCTTCACCAAAAATAAGGTTCGATCTCCATAAGCCGATGCAGGTCGCGATATCCGACGGCAAGCCACGCCGATGCAGTTGCATGACAAGATCGGCCGAGACTATTCGGCGGTCGCGGCGTGTTCGGCGTGCCGCAAGCCGATTTGCGGCCAGGAGACCGATTGTCTGCTTTGATATTAGCTTGATCTGCAAGCTTCACATGGCAACCGTCGCTTCCGTGGAAGTCTCGCGCCCTTTGTGCAGCATCCGGAAGATGCGCTCAGGTGTCACCGGAAGCGTCTCCACGGATACGCCGAGATGAGCCAGTGCGTCGGACACGGCGTTCGCGATTGCCGCCGGCGCGCCGATCGTGCCGCCTTCTCCCATGCCGCGGAAGCCACCGATATTGTTGGGCAGATCGGCCTCGATATGGACGATGCCGATTTCGGGCACGCTGCTCGCCACCGGAACCAGGTAATCAGCGAGGCTGGCCGCCACCGCCTGTCCCTGATCGTCATGGACGATCTCTTCAAGCAAGGCAGCGCCGATACCCTGCGCCACCGCGCCGTGAACCTGCCCGTCGACGATCATCGGGTTGATGATCTTGCCGCAGTCCTCCGCAACCACATAACGAAGGATCTTAACGCCGTAAGTTTCTGAATCGACCTCGACCATGGCCAGATGCGTCGACGAGCAGGCAGTTCCGAGATAGGGGTCATAGGTCTCCGATGCTGTCAGGTCCTCGCGCTGGTCGCGTGGAATGCGTCCCATCTGGGTGTAAACGGCGGAGGCGACCTCTTTCAACGTCATCGACGAATTCGAGTTTCGGCTGCTGACGATGCCGTCGTGAATGTCCAGGTCCTCGACGCTTTGCTCCATCAGATAGGCTGCGGCGCGCAGCACCTTGGCCTTGACAACGCGAGCGGCAAGGGTTGCGGCGCCGCCGCCGAGAACGGCCGAGCGACTGGCATAGGTGCCGCTGGCCATCGGAACAAGAGCGCTGTCGCCGTGCTTGACCTCAATGTCCTCCAGCTTGCAACCAAGTTCGTCAACGATGACCTGCGCCAGCGTCGTCTCCAGCCCTTGACCATGAGACGAAATGCCGAAGGCGGCGGTGATCGCGCCGGTCGCGTCGATCTCGATCTTGGAGGTCTCGGTCCCAGTATTGATCGGCATACCGGGGGCGACCGAAATCCGTGATCCGATGCCGGTGAGTTCCGCATAGCTCGCAAGCCCGATACCAACCCAGCGGCCGGCCTTTCTTGCCTTCTCACGCTCGCGAACGAGCATTGGATAATCGACATGCTTGCAGGCGCCTTCGAGACACTCCTGAAAAGCCGACTTGTCCCAGATGATGCCGGAGGCGGTGCGGTAGGGAAATTCGTCATCCCTCACAAGGTTCTTTCGCCGAAACTCGACCGGGTCCATGCCCAGTTTACGCGCCGCCATCTCGACCAGGCGTTCCATGGCAAAAGTGGAGGAGGGGCGGCCAACGCCGCGGTAGGGGCCAGTGGGCGGCTTCGGGGTCAGCACGCCGCGAATGCGGCCGCGGTAATGCTCCATCCGGTAAGGGCCGGGCAGGAAGCTGACGACCTGCACAGTTTCGAGCGCCGCCGTCCACGGATAGATCGAGTACGCCCCGACATCGCCGATCACGTCTGCCCGAAGGCCGATCAGCATACCGTCCTTTGTGACCGCCAGTTCCGCCTCGATCAGTTCGTCGAACGCCTGGCTGGTGGCGGAAAGATCCTCGAGGCGGTCGCTGATATATTTGACGGGCCGCTTCAGCTTCCGCGCCAGTGCGCAGACGAGAATTTCCTCTCCGTAAAGAGAGCCCTTGCCGCCGAAGCTGCCGCCCACATCCGGCGCGACGACGCGCATCCGGGTTCCGGGAAGATCGAGACAGTCGGAGAGCACGTCGCGGATAACGCCAGGTATGTTGGACGAGGTGTAGAGCGTTAGCGATTGTTTTCGGCTGTCCCACTCGGCGAGATAGGACCGGTTTTCCATGGCGACGGCGGTCTTGCGGGTCATCCGGAACCGGCCCCTGACGGTCACCGCCGCGTCCTTGAAGGCTTCGTCGACATCGCCGCGCTTGAATTCGCGGCGGATGATCGTATTCGTTCCCGCCTCTTCATGCAGGAGCGGCGCGTCGTCCTTGACCGCATCGACCTGTCGGATCGCGAAGGGGAGGGGCTCGTACTCGATGGTGATGTGTTCCAGCGCGTCCTCGGCGGCATAGCGGCTTTCCGCCACCACGGCGACGACCGGTTCGCCGACGAAGCGGACCTTGCCCCGTGCCAGCGGCCAGATCGGCGTGGCGTAATAGCCCGGCATCCGTGAGGTCGGAATGGCAGGTTTTATCTCTCCCTCGATATCGCTTGCATCGTAGATCGCGACGACACCCGGGACGGAGAATGCGTCACCGACATCGATGTTGAGGATTTTCGCATGAGGCTGGTCGGAGCGGCGCAACGCGACATGAAGCATACCGGCAGGCGCCATGTCGTCGACATATTGCCCAACTCCGGTGAGAAGGCGAGGATCCTCCGTGCGCTTGACGCGCTTGCCAACCAGCTTGGGACGAAGCTCGACGGAATGGTCAGAATGTTTCATTCATAGAACTCCCGGCCTTTTCTCAGGCCCTGCCACTGAACGTCGTCATGGCCTGAGATGATCGTGTCGCCGCTGTCGCGCAAGGCCTTGAGCCGCGCGAGCGAGGCAGCCGCCAGATCCATGTTCCAAGTGTTCTTCGGTGCGATGCCGGTGTCGATATTGGCCTGGAGGGGGGCGGCATCCGACGCAAGGACGAAAGCGCCGTCCTTTTCCAGTTCGACGCGCGCCACGCTCATGCCGGTTGTATGCCCGGGCATGGGCATGACGACGATACGGCCGTCGCCGAACACGTCATGGTCTACATCAAACGTCTGGAAGCCTTGGGGCTGATCCCATTCCCTAGGCAGGTAGCCGAGGTTTTCGGCACCCTCGGCCCTAGCTGCCGCGGCCTCAGCTTCGTGGCACAGCATGGTCGCCTTGCGGAAATAGGAATTGCATCCACAATGGTCGGGATGAAGATGGGAGCAAATGACGACGTCGATGTCGTCGGGCTGCAGGCCTATGGCTTCGAGCTGGCGGACGACGGTCTGCTTCGGTGAAAAGATTGGCGTCATGACTTTGCTCAGGCCGCCCCAACGAGCCTGGGCATCGATCGCCGCATCCGGATTGCATCCGCTGTCGAAGAGCACATTGCCCCGGGTATGGCGCATCAGCGTGGCGTGGACGGGCAGTTCGATGGTTTCTTCCTTTGCAGCTCCGGCCACAAAGATCGAGCGGCGCATCCGCAGCCGGCCGCCCTCGAGAAAATACATCTTCATCTCAGTGGTCCTCTTTCACGTGCGAGCTCGCGGACGGCATTGACGATGTGCTCATAGCCCGTGCAGCGACAGATGTTTCCCGACAGCGCTTCCCGGATCTCCTCGTCGCTTTCCAGCGGGTGGTGGCGCAGAAGATCGGTGATCGTCATGATAAAGCCCGGCGTGCAGAAGCCGCATTGCAGCCCGTGATGCTGGCGAAACGCCTCCTGAATGCGCCCGAGCCTGTCGATGCTGCCCTGGCCCTCGATGGTCTCGATCTGCATGCCTTCCGCTTGCACGGCGAGTGTGAGACAGGAACGCGCGCTTCGTCCGTCGAGAATGACCGTGCACGCGCCGCAGACACCGTGCTCGCAGCCGACATGCGTTCCTGTCAGGCCGAGCTCATGGCGCAGGAGATCGCTGAGGAGCATGCGGGGTTCGATTGCCCGCGTGTAGGATAGGCCGTTGACATTAAAAGTGATCTGCTTTTCAGCCATGGCGCCGTATCTCCTTCCCATTGGCGCGGCTCCAAGCTGTGCGCAGTGCGCGCTTCGCCAGTACGCCAGCCAGATGCCTGCGATAATCCGCTGATGCGTGGATATCGGAATTGGGGGTCAGGATGTTTGCCAGTCTCTCTGCCACCGCATCGAGAATGGGTTCGGAAAGGTCGGTGCCCTCGACGATCTCTTCGATTTCGGGCAAGCGCAGCGGGGTTTCGCCCACGCCCATCATGCCAATGCGAACGCCGCTCGCTATTCCATTTTCAATGCGAAACGTTGTCGCGAAGCAGGCAAGCGCAAAGTCGCCATGGCGGCGGGCGAATTCTTCGAAGGCCCAGCCGGCATCCTCAGGCATGGCGTCGATCTCCACCGCCGTGACCAGTTCGTCCTCTTCAAGAGCATTCATCAATGAACTTGTGAAGAAGTCGGCGGCAGGGATGCGGCGCTCGCCTCGCTCTGAGAAGGCGATGATCGTACCGTCGAGAAAGCGGGTCATCAGCGGCATTTCGGCTGCGGGGTCCGCATGGGCGACGCTGCCGCAGAACGTGCCACGGTTGCGCACAGTCATGTGGGCAACGTGATGCATGGCATCGTGAATGATCGGCAGGTGTCGGGCGATGAGCGGATCGGTGGCTGTCATGCGATGACGGACGGTCGCCCCGATCTTCAGCCGGCTGCCGTCGAACTCTATTTTATCCAATCCCGCTATGCGGTTGATGTCAATAAGGATGGAGGGCTTCACCAGTCGGAAGTTGATCATCGGCATCAGGCTCTGCCCGCCGGCGATGATCTTGCCGTCACCGGCCGATGCGGCGAGCGCCGCTGCCGCTTCCTCGACCGTTGCCGGTGCGCTGTAATCGAACTGTGCGGGCTTCATGGTTTCGCCCGTGGCGCCAGCGGGGCCGTCGCTCTTACTGAAGATCGTGCCATAAGTGCTCCTCCGGCATCATCTCCCACAATGATGCTTGTCGCAAAATTGACTTGCATTATTAGACTTAAAAGGAGAATGTCAAGCAGGCAGATCGCGTGGAGCGGAGCGTTTCCGTTCCAATGACAGGTGAGGAGAGTTATCCATGGAAATGTCTGGCCAACAATTGATCCCGGCGACTAAGGAAGAAGTCTGGGCCGCGCTCAACGATCCTGATGTGCTCAAGGTCTGTATTCCTGGCTGCCAAGTACTGACGAAATCATCGGATACAGAAATGGCAGCCGTCGCGGTCATGAAGGTCGGGCCGGTCAAGGCACGGTTCCAGGGGGCTGTAACTCTGTCGGATCTGGATCCTCCGAATGGCTACAAGATAGCTGGAGAAGGGCAAGGCGGCGTTGCTGGCTTTGCCAAGGGGATTGCTGTCGTCAAACTTTCTGCGACGGATGGCGGGACTGTGCTCGACTATACGGTGGATGCGCAGATCGGCGGAAAGCTTTCGCAGCTCGGTGGCCGGTTGATCGACGTGACCGCAAAGCAGATGGCGGGCCAATTCTTCAAGCGATTTGCCGAGGAAATTCAGGCGCGGCAGAACCCGCAGGAAGCAACCGGGTCGGTTCAGCCGGCGGACTCGGGGCCTGCGCCGGTACAAGCAAAGGCAGGCTCGCTGCAGCGGGAGGCGCCGACAATAGCACTGGCCCAGCCTTTCGCGAAGGCCGGGGCGCCTGCTGGTTCCAGCGTTTCTTTGCCGGTGCTTGCGCTGGTGGTTTTTGCTTCCGTCCTCGTAGCCCTGTGGGCGGTCTATGGCGGGCTGTTGCCGAGCCTTGCGCCGGCTACCGATGTGCCCTCGCGCATCTCGCCCGACCTTGCGAGCATCGCGCAGTTGATCATGGCGGCTGCCATTGGCTACCTGTTCGGAGCGCGCGGCAACAATCAATGACAGGGACAGGCTAAGAATGTGGGCGGCGCGCCCGCCGCTCAAGCTGACTTGCAAAACAAGACTTAACGCGTCTCTGCAAGGTGCCAACTATGAACGGGCGCAGTCGAGAAAGTGGTGTCGGCGACCGGGAGCAATCAGCGGCGCCGAACCTGCAAACTAAACCAGGGTGCGCATGTCGATAACGAAGCGATATCGAACCTCTTTATTGACAACGCGGTTCATGGCTTCGTTGACTTGGCTGATCGGGATCATCTCGATATCAGCCTGGATGTTTCGCTCAGCGCAATAGTTGATAACCTGCTGTGTTTCGGCGGTACCACCGATCATCGAACTGTTGATACTTCTGCGACCAAGCATCAACAGGACATTGTTGACCGGCTGGGTGAAGGAACCGATAAGGCCGACGTTGATCATAGTGCCATCGACTTTCAGCAGCCCGAGGAAAAGGTTGGGGTCGAAGGGATAGGGTAGTGTCGTCAGAATGCTGTCAAAACGCGTTGCTAACGGCTTGAGAGCGTCGGCATCCGACCAGACGACAACATCGGTGGCACCCATAGCCATGGCATCGTCACGCTTGGCAGGAGTCGTGGTCAAAACGATGACGTCTGCCCCTCGCGAGACGGCGAGCTTGAGGGCTATGTGCCCGAGCCCTCCCAGGCCGACGATGGCAACCTTGCTACCTTCGCCGATGCTCCAATGTTGCATCGGAGAAAAGGTCGTAATCCCGGCACACAGGAGAGGTGCTGCGCGCGCAAGATCCAGAGACGTCGGAATGCTGATGACGAAGTTTTCCTTCACCACGATTTTGTTGGCGTATCCGCCCAGAAAGTTTATCCGCGCGCCCGGCTGAAACCGTAAGTCTGGACGTTGCCGGCCGTGCAGAATTGTTCCAAGCCTGACATGCAGAATTCGCAGGTTCCGCAGGAATCCACCATGCACCCGACACCAACCGCATCTCCAACCTTGAATCTGGTGACTGCACTGCCGATGGCCGAGACTCTGCCGACTATTTCATGGCCAGGCATGAGTGGAAATACCGCGTTGCCGAAGTCATTTCTGGCGGCATGGACGTCGGTATGGCAGATACCGCAATACAGTATGTCGATCAGTACGTCGTCGCGACCAAGGGTACGGCGGTTGAAGCTATATCGCTCAAGCGGCCGCTCGCCGGCGGTGACGGCGTAACCTAGAGCCGGTATCTCGGTTACGCCGTCCTGGGCGATCGCCGACCCGCTGAGGGCGGGACCAACCCCCAGCATCGTCGTGCCGAGCCCCATCTGGATCAACGTTTCCCGTCTGGTTAAAAGGCTTGGCGTGTCGGATACGTGTGGACCAGTTCCGCTGGCACAATGCTCGCACATGTCACCTTCTCCTTTTACCCGGCGACCAAAAACGGATGCTCGGGTGCTACTGCAACGCGAGCGGCGCCCGTTCGGTTTAGTGAACTTTCGTCAGTCCGAGAGGAGGTCCTCACGTCTCGCCTTGATCATCGGGCCAAGTGGACCGGCTTGGGGCGCATCGAGGTTGGCTATCGGAAGGCGGTCAGTCGAAGCGGGGCGCCGGAAGCGGATATAATCGGCCCGCGCAATGAGATCCGCGTGCTGCTCGACCGTTCCGTCGACGTTATAGTTCGGTGAACGCGCGATCGAAGTCCAGTCAGAGTAAGCTGTCAGCCCGACATTCAATGTTTGCGGCAGATCAGGACGGATCATCTGGTCCAGGACCGTCCAGTCCTGCACGCCTTCGGGGCGATGGAGTAGTGTGAAGAGTTCGCCCGTGCGGGCAATGCGCAATTCGACCCAACCCTCGTGCGCCTGCAAAATTTTCAGAACGGAGCGCGAGTTGATCGTCGTCTTGATCTCGTAGTGTGGTTCTCCGGCCGGCTCTGCCGTTCCGACCGAGAAGAAGAGCCAGTTCTCCTTCCCCGGCGTCCAGCTCGAAGCGGCCGGAAGATCACGAGGAGCGCGGATGAACAGGCCCGCCAGCGAGAAGTCGGTCTTTGGATAGGCACTTTTGGTGCCTTCCGCTTTCACGCGGGTGGAGACAATGAAATCACCTGTGACCGTGCGATAGAGATGACCGGCATGATTGTCGTCGAACCAACCCGACGAACGGGGTTGCAGAACCAGATGGCCGTTTTCGATTCGCGGCCGCTGCCACTTGGGAGCCCATCCGTTGACGTTATGCTCGGACCAGTCCGACAGGACTTGCTGGTTTTCAAACTCGGTCGAGAATTCGGCCACGGGTTCGCTTCCCGTTGCGCGTGCGTCACCGGCTGCCGGAGCAGCGGTTGCCAGTGCAGCGATAACGGCGGCCGTACGCGGAGACGGAATTTGAGGCATGATCAGGTTCCTTTCGGCGCGTTGTTGCTCTGCTGATTGAAAGAGCGCCTGGAAACTGATACTCAAGCTAAAAATAAGATATTTCCATAATGAAAATGACGGAAAATATTACGGACCGTACACGAATGGATGCCCTTTCCGATATTCTCTCCGTGCTGGATGTGGAGGGAATGCTATCGGCTCGGATAGAGGCGTCCGGGGAATGGTCCTTCGAATTTCCGTTGGAGGGCTTCATTAAGTTCGGTGCCGTCACTGGAAGCGAATGCTGGATCCAGTGCGCCGATAGCACCGAGCCGACGCATTTGTGTTCGGGCGACTTCTATCTGCTGTTTGGAGCGGCCTCCTATCGTATCTCCACAGATCCGGATCTCGACGCGATCGATGGTATGAGCATGGTCGAACAGTGCCTTGGCGATGATGGCGTTATCCGATACGGAGACGGCTCAAATCCGGCAGTCCTGATCGGGGCGCGCTTCGATGTCGATCCCGATAGTCGCCAGACATTGCAAAAACTCTTGCCGTCGATAATCCATGTTCCGCACGATTGTCCCGGCATAGGCGCTCTAAAATCGGTTCTGGGGCTCATCGGGGAAGAGACGAACTCCGCTTTGCTTGGCAGTGCCGTCGTCAGCAGCAGCCTGTCGCGCATTGCGCTTGTCAACGTATTGCGTTCGGCCAGCCATCGCGACGCCCTGCTGGACGGCGGATGGCTGAAAGCCATCTCCGATCCGAAAATCGGCGTCACGCTCTCCTTGATCCATAACGATGTAAACAGAAGCTGGACGTTGGCGACACTTGCAGCCGCAGCCGGCATGTCGCGAACCAGTTTCTCCCAGCGTTTCAAGAGCTATGTGGATATGACACCGATGGAATATTTCATGTTCTGGCGCATGGAACAGGCCAAAAATGCGTTGAAGAAGACCGAAAGAAATCTATCGTCGATAGCAATCGACATCGGTTATGAATCTGAAAGTGCTTTCAGCAGTGCATTCAAGCGTGCAGTGGGGCTAAGCCCGCGCGAGTACCGCCAGCGCAATCAACCGTAAATCCTTAGGATCCTGGCCGGTTTGCGAGCAAGGATAAATCAAAGCTGCGGTGTTGGGCTTTTCATCACAAGACTTTGGCCTAGATGAACGCCTAGATCATTTGGCCGTCCCTGCAAACTTAGCTGACGCTAAACGAATCTCCGCTTCAAATGCCGTTGGTCTCCAAACCGTGACCTGGCCCTCTCGGCTATCGGTTCATCGAGCTTCGCAATGGACCCTTCCGGTTCCCAGCAAAACGGCCGAAGCAAGTGCTTCGGCCGCTTCATGTTCGCTTGCGCCGAAAGACTTCCTATTCGCTCTTGCGTCGCTCGAGGAGAAGCTTCAGTTCGCCGAACGCGCCCCGTCTGAACATCATCACGCAGACCACGAAGAACAGGCCGATGATAAAGGTGATGGGCAGCCCACTGGTCGACAGGAAATGCTCGAGTCCGACGACAATGGTGGCTCCGACAATCGGTCCGATGAGCGTCCCCATGCCCCCAAGAAGGGTCATCAGAATGACCTCCCCGGACATATGCCATGTTACGTCGACCAGTGAGGCGAGTTGGAAGGAAATCGCCTTCAGTGACCCGGCAAAACCCGAGAGTGCTGCTGAGAGCGTGAACGCGATCAGCTTGTAACGTTCGGGCTTCAGGCCGAGAGAGATGACACGCGTTTCGTTTTCGCGAATAGCGGACAGCGTATGTCCGAAAGGCGAGTTGACCGCGCGCCAGATGATGACGAGACCGATGACCGTGCCGCCGAGCACGGTGTAGTACATTGCAGTGATATTCCTGAGGTCGATCATGCCGAGCAGGTAGCCGCGGGGCACAGCCTGGATGCCGTCCTCACCGCCCGTGAAGGGCATCTGGACCGCCATGAAATAGACCATCTGAGCAAGCGCCAGCGTAATCATGGCGAAGTAGATGCCGTGACGGCGGATGGCGAGCGCTCCAAAGGCCAGCCCCAGCAAGGTCGCAAACAGCGTCCCCGCCAATACCGACAGTTCGAATGGCCATTGCCACACCTTCGCCGCCTGAGCCGCGATGTAGGCACCGCCCCCGAAGAAGGCGGCGTGTCCGAAGGATAGTAGACCCGCGTAGCCGAGCACAAGGTTGAAGGCCGCGGCGAACAACACGAAGCAGAGGATCTTGATGAGGAAGAGCGGATAGACTGCCAGCGGCGCGATCAGCATGGTAGCCACAACGGCGAGCAGCAGGATGCGTTCGATCAATTGACTATGACCTGAGATGGCAGCCGCGTTGGAAAGGGTTACGCTTTTCATGTCATGCCTCCCGGCTGAACAGGCCCGCTGGCCGGATGAGGATCACGAGCACCATCACGACGAAGACCGCGATCGAAGAGGCTGCCGGATAGAATGTCTTGGTGAGGCCTTCGATGACACCAAGACCGAGCGCCGTAACGACCGCACCGCCGATCGACCCCATGCCGCCGATCACGACGACCGCGAAGACGGTGATGATGATGCTCGAGCCCATGCCGGGACTGACCTGATAGAGAGGTGCCGCGAGTGCGCCGGCAAAGCCGGCGAGCCCGACGCAGAAAGCATAAGTCAGCGTCAGCATGAGCGGCACGTTGATACCAAAAGCCTGGACCAACGACGGGTTTTCGGTCGCTGCCCGCAGATAGGCGCCCAGCTTGGTCTTCTCGATCGCCATCCAGGTGAGCAGGCAGATAATGAGCGAGATCACGATCACCCATGCGCGGTACATCGGAAGAAACATGAAGCCGAGATTGATCCCCCCCGTCAGCGCCGAGGGAACCGGATAGGGTTTTCCCGCTGCGCCAAAGACGTGTCGGAACAGCCCTTCCAGCATCAGTGCAATGCCGAATGTCAGGAGGAGACTGTAGAGATGGTCCATGCGATAAAGCCGTTTCAGAAACAGCTTTTCAACCACAACGCCGGCGAACCCGACCAGTATGGGGGCCGCGACGAGCGTTCCCCAATACCCAAGACCAAGTGTCGACAGCAGGTACCAGGCGACGAAGCCGCCCAGCATGTAGAAGGCGCCATGTGCGAAATTGATGACGTTAAGCATGCCGAAGATGATCGCCAGCCCGAGGCTGAGCAGAGCGTAGAATGAGCCGTTGATCAGTCCGAGCAGCAATTGGCCGAGGAGAACGGGTATCGGTACCCCGAGAAAATCTGTCATCTGATTTTGACCTGTTGAAGTGTGCTCATGGCAATCAAACCCCCAGATACCGGTTCAGCCGGTCCATGTTGGCGTCGAGCGCATCATTGTATATTTCGTCGACGACCTTCCCTTGGTCGAGGACGAAGTGCCGGTCGGCGACGGAGGCCGCAAAGCGCAGGTTCTGTTCGACGAGAATGATGGTCATGCCGCGATCCTTGAGAATGCGGAGTGCGGCCCCGATCTCTTCGACGATGACGGGGGCGATGCCTTCGGTCGGCTCATCAAGCAGGATGAAATCGGCGCCGGTGCGCAGGATGCGCCCGATCGCCAGCATCTGCTGTTCGCCGCCGGAAAGGCGCGTGCCGGGCGTGGTGTCGCGGCCCTTGAGATTCGGGAAGAGGCTGTAGATTTCCTCCACGCTCATCCCGCCCGATTGCCAGGCCGGGGGAAACATCAGATTTTCGATGACGTTCAGCGTCGAAAAAATGCCGCGTTCCTCGGGAACGTAGCCGATCCCGAGCCGGGCAACCTTGTGCGCCGGTGTCCGCAAGAGATCGACGCCTTTGTAGGTGCTGCTGCCGGCCCGCTTGCTGACGACGCCGATCAGGCTGCGCAGGGTCGTGGTCTTGCCGGCGCCGTTGCGGCCGATCAGGGTGACAACCTCGCCCTTCCTGACGTTGAATTCCACGCCGTGAAGCACGTGGCTTTCGCCATACCAGGCCTGAAGATTGCTGACATTTAAAACTGTTTCAGCCATGGGCTCCTCCCATATAAGCCTTGCGAACCTCGCTGTTCGTAGAGACTTCGGCATAGGTGCCTTCGGCAATCACCTCCCCGCGGCGCAGCACCGTGATCGTGTCGGAAAGATCCGCAACGACGCCAAGATTGTGCTCGACCATCAACACCGTGCGACCCGTGCCAACGCGGCGGATCAGCGCCGCCGTCCTGCCGATGTCTTCCGTGCCCATGCCGGCCATTGGCTCGTCGAGTAGCAGCACGTCCGGTTCGAGCGCCAGCGTCGTCGCCAGTTCCAGCGCACGCTTGCGTCCGTACGAAAGCTCGCTGGCCTTTGTCTGGGCCTTTTCCGCAAGGCCGACGCTGTCAAGGAGCGCCAGGGCTTCCTCGTCGAAGCGCTTCAGACACTGGTTGGACTTCCAGAAGGAAAAGGTTTCTCGCTCACGGGCCTGCAGCGCCACTCGCACGTTTTCATGTGCGCTGAGGTGCGTAAAGACCGACGAGATCTGGAAGGACCGGACGAGGCCAAGCCGAGCGATGTCGGCAGGCGCCATCTGTGTAATGTCGCGGCCCTTGAAAAATATCTGACCGGAACTCGGTGACAGGAACTTTGTCAGCAGATTGAACAGCGTGCTCTTGCCGGCGCCGTTAGGGCCGATCAGGGCATGGATTGTTCCCGGCCTAATCTGGATGTCGACATTGTTGACGGCGATGAAGCCGCCAAACGAGCGCGTCAAGTTGCGCGCCTCGATGATGGGTACGTTCTCCGGCACGAGTCCTCCCTACCGGCTCGATTTTCTCCTCCGGTGGCGTCGGACGATGATCGCCACGTGCCTCTCCTCACAAAAGGCAGTTTCAGAAAAACACACAAAGTCTAATAACGCAAGCTTGCATGACGGCAAAAACTCTGCTTATCTTTTTCCGGCATCTTGGTGCAGCGCATTATAACGTTGGCTCACAACCAGCCGTAAGTATGATAGCGCAAGTTTAACGTCGGCGCTTGAGGAGGAGCTTCGGTGCCGCATCTGGGAGGATGGATTGATGAAGCATCTGCGAATTTTGCTGTCTTGTACGGCCGCTTTCACCGCTATGGGGATGAGTGCCCAAGCCCAGGATTCGGGGCCGATCCGGATTGGCGTCCTGACCGATGTCAGCGGTCAGTTCTCGCATGAGGCGGGCGAGGGGGCGATCGCTGCGGTGAAGATGGCTGTTGAGGATTTCGGCGGCAAAGTCCTCGACCGTCCGCTGGAAGTGGTCGTGGCCGACCACCAGAACAAGCCGGAAGTTGCCGTCTCCACCGCGCGTGAGTGGTACGAGTCGCAGGGCGTCACGATGATCAACAACCTGATCAATTCCGGGATCGCGCTGGCTGTCACACAGGTTGCCAAGGACGAGGACAAGATCGCGATCGTCAACGGCTCCGGTTCGTCACGCTTGACGAACGACGGCTGCACGCCAAACAGCATCCATTACTCGTACGATACCTATGCGCTGGCAAATGGTACCGCCAACGAACTGATCCGGGAAGGCAAGAAGAACTGGTACTTCCTGACCGCCGACTATGCCTTCGGCCATGCGCTGGAAGCGGATGCGAGCCAGATCGTCAAAACGAACGGTGGCACTGTTTCCGGCGCTGTCCGCTACCCCATCGAGACCTCCGACCACAGCGCCTTCATGCTGCAGGCGCAGGCTTCGCCCGCCGATGTCGTTGCGTTGGCAGGGTCGGGAACGACCTTCGTCAACGCGGTAAAATCCGCCGCCGAGTTCGGTCTCGCGTCATCGGGCAAAACCGTTGCGGGGCTGCTCGTATGGGATACAGACGTCCATTCGCTCGGGCTTGAAACCGCGCAGGGCATGATCCTGACCAACGCCTTCTACTGGGATCGCGACGAAGAGACCCGGGCATTCGCCAAAAAGTTCGAGGCGCGGGTGGGGCGTCCGCCGCATATGGGCGACGCGGGCGACTACTCCTCGACCATGCACTACCTGCAGGCTGTGAAGGCCGCCGGCACGACTGACACGAAGCAGGTGATGGCGAAGATGAAAGATACGCCCGTCAATGACTTCTTCGCCAAAGGCGGCAAAATTCGCGAGGACGGTCGCATGGTGCATGACATGTACGTCTATCAGGTCAAGACGCCCGCTGAATCGAAGGGCGAATGGGACCTTCTGAAGCTTGTCACCACCATTCCAGGCGACCAGGCCTTCCGTCCTCTCTCCGAAAGCCAGTGCCCGCTGGTTAAGAAGTGATCCAAACAAGCGCCCGGCTCTCCCGCGCCGGGCGCACCCTAAACGCTGAACGCGGTCGCGGTCGGCAGGAAGAGACGAGCAGGCATGACTGACATTAAGGTTGAGAAAACGGATGGCGTCGCCATCGTTACACTGAACAGGCCCAACCAGCGCAATGCCGTGACCTATGCGATGTGGTGCGAGCTTGCCGAGCGGTTTCGCGGGTTCGACTCGGATCCGGATGTCCACGCCATTCTGCTGACCGGGGCCGGCGCGGACTTCTCCGCCGGCGCCGACATCAGCGAGTTCGATGCGGTAAGGGGCGGGGCAGAGGAAAGCACCCGTTACGAGGTCGCCGTCGACGCTGCGGGCGATGCGATCTACGACGTCTCGAAGCCGACCATCGCGGTGCTGCGCGGCTATTGCCTAGGTGGCGCCGCACATTTGGCCATGTCATGCGACTTCCGGATTGCGGAAGAAAGCGCCGTGTTCGGCATTCCAGCGGCCCGGTTGTCGATCGTCTATGGCGTCTCTGCGACACGCAAGCTGTTCTCGCTCGTTGGTGTCACGGACGCGAAACGAATTCTCTATTCGGCTAACCGTTTTACCGCCGGTCAGGCGCTTGGCAACGGCTTCATCGACGAGCTGGCGGATGATGCCACGGCGGCAGCCTTGGAGCGCGCCAATGCGATGGTCGCGAATGCACCTCTGACGATCAAAGGCGCGAAGTTTATCCTCAATGGCTGCGCCCGGGGTGATCTCGACCGCACCGACGCTGAAAGGCTGATCGACCAGGCGAGTTCCAGCGAGGACTACGCCGAAGGACGCAAAGCCTTCGCCGAAAAGCGGCCGCCACGATTTACGGGCCGCTGACGGCCAGGTTTCAACCAACCCTCAATCCGCTGCACAGGCAGCATCCCATCCCAAGGAGACATTCAATGGAAACCAATCTTAAGGGCAAGGTAGCGCTCGTCACGGGTGGCGGCCGCGATGTCGGCGGCGATATCGCACGAGCTCTTGCGGCCGAAGGCGCCATCGTTGCGGTAAACTACGCCCGGTCGAAAGACGAAGCCCAAGCGGTGGTGCAATCAATCGAGGCAGGCGGCGGCACGGCGAAGGCGTATCAGGCCGATATCAGCGATAATGCTCAGGTCAAGACGATGGTCGCCGCGATCAAATCGGACTTCGGAACGGTTGATATTCTCGTCAATAATGCCGGTTACGTCAAATACCAGCGCTTTGTGGATTCGACGCCGGACGAATGGAAAAAGCAGATCGATGTGTGCCTCTATGGCGCGATCAATTGCTGCCACGAGGTGGCACCGTTGATGATCGCCCAGAACTCGGGCAGGATCATCAATCTCGTTGGTGACAGCTCCCGCATTGGCGAAGCCAACCTTGCACTTGCCGCAGCTGCGCGTGGTGGCACGATCGCGCTCGGCAAGTCGCTCGCTCGCGAATTCGGCCGCAACAACATTACCGTCAATACGGTCTCACTCGGCCTTATCGAGACCTCCCACTCCGATCCAGAATTCCTGGAGAAGAACCGGGAGAAGATCGTCAAGGCCTATCCGCTGCGCCGCATCGGCAAGCCGGATGACGTGGCGCCCATGGTGACGTTCCTTGCCGCTGGCACATCGTCCTGGGTGACGGGGCAGGTGATCAGTGTCAACGGCGGCTTTTGCATGGTCTAACCGGAGGATTGGGAGGATCCAACATGATACACTTCGATCTGATCGCGCCCGTCGGAGAGATCCTTCGACGGAATACGCGCCTGTACCCGGAAAAAATGGCCTTCGAAGATCGGAGGCGGGCGGTTACCTATCCTGAACTCGACAAGGAGACGGAGGCTCTTGCGTCGCATATTGTTACGTCGGGATTCCGAAAGGGGGAGGCTGTCGCGATCTTCCTGCCGAACTCGGTCAACTGGGTGGTCGCCTGCCTTGCCGTTGTGCGCGCCGGTGGTATCGCCGTCCCAGTCAGCATCGAATCCACCGAAGCCGAGCTTGCCTATCGCATCACTGATGCCGGATGCACGGTGATCGTTAGCCTCGCCGAAAAGCGGTCGATGGTGGACGCGGTGCTGTCGCGCCTCGATCGCCCTGTCACAGTGGTCGAGGTGGATCCCGCCTCGGGATTTGAAACGGTGACGCATATGCGACCAGCCGGTTTCGAAGACGATTCGGATATCGATCGAGCCGCCTACATTGTCTATACGTCGGGAACGACCGGCCAGCCGAAGGGCGTGCTTCTTTCGACACGATCGATGCTTTGGGTCACCGCCGCCTGCTGGGCGCCGATTGCGGGCATGAACGAGAACGATGTCGTCCTCAACACGCTGCCCCTCTATCATTCCTACGCGCTGAACATTGCAGTGCTGTCGATCATCGCGACCGGCGCCAGCGAATATATCATGGAGAAATTCTCCACGACGCAGGCAACAGAACTCCTCCGCACAGGCCACTTCACGTTCATGCCCGGCGTGCCGACCGTCTTCCACTATTTTCTCTCCGCCTGCCAGGCGAGCGGAGAGAAACTGCTGTCATCGGTGCGCCTCTGCGTATCGGCCGGCGCCATCCTGCCCGGCACGCTGAACAGCGACTTCGAGCAGTTTTTCGGCGTTTCCCTGCTCGACGGTTACGGGATTACCGAGACGTCGACCATGGTGACCATGAACTGGCCCGGTCGCTGGCGTTTGCCCGGTTCCTGCGGTCTGCCTGTCCCAGGGCTGGCGGTCCGGCTCATCGATCCGAAGACCGGCCTCGACGTTCCGGCCGGTATGGAGGGCGAACTGATCTGCAAGGGGCCGAACCTGATGCATGGTTATCACAACAAGCCGCAGGAGACGCAGAAAGCGATTGTCGACGGCTGGTACCGCACCGGTGATCTCGCCAGGTCCGACCCCAACGGTTTCATGACGATCACGGGCCGCCTGAAGGAATTGATCATTCGAGGTGGGCAAAATATCGCGCCGGCCGAGGTGGAGGAAACGATCCTGCTCGACCATGCGGTGATGGATTGCGCCGTCATCGGCATGCCGCACACGATGCTGGGCGAGGTTCCGGTCGCCTGCGTCGTTCTCAGGGACGCCGATGCCTTCGACCAGGCGGCGCTTCTCAGTCACTGCAAGGAGCGGCTGTCCGCCTACAAGGTACCCGACCGCATCTATGTCGTCCAGGAGATACCCCGAACGGGATCGGGCAAGATCCTACGCGTGAAGCTGCGCGAGAGCCTGCCCGCCTGAAGGACATGACTAAGGAGAATTGCAATGAACCCGTTCATCTTCAACACGACCGCGCAGATCGTTTTCCGGCCAGGCGCTGCAGCTAAGATCGGCGATATCGTCGAGGCGAAGCTCGGACAGCGCATCCTCTTCGTGACCGATCCGGGGTTGCGGAAACTCGGACTGTGCGATTCGGCGCTCGCCTCGCTTGCCACCTCGGGGATCGAGGCAACCGTATTCGACAGCGTCGAGGCCGATCCGTCGCTTGCCACCGTGATGGCGGCGGTGGCTGCGGCCAAGACGACAGGCGCGACCGGGATCATAGGCTTCGGTGGCGGGTCGTCTCTCGATGTCGCCAAGGTCGTGGCACTACTCTGCGGCTCTGGTGAAGATATCGACGGAGCGTGGGGCGTCGGCAATGCCAAGGGCCCCCGCTTGCCGCTCGTGCTCGTGCCGACTACCGCCGGAACCGGGTCGGAAGTCACTTCCGTCTCGATCATCACCGTCGGCGGCGACGAGAAGCGCGGCGTGTCGTCGCCGATCATCCTGCCCGATATCGCCATTCTCGACGCGGACCTGACCGTCGGCCTTCCCGCCCATATCACCGCGGCCACCGGTATCGACGCCATGGTGCACGCGATCGAAGCCTACGCGTCGAAAAGCGCGAACAACAACCCACTTTCGAAGATGCTGGCGAGGCAGGCACTCCAGCTTCTGGGTGCGAACATCGAGAAAGCTGTTTTCGATGGAAAGGACCTCAACGCCCGCGGCGCCATGCTTCTCGGATCGATGCTGGCTGGCCAGGCTTTTGCCAACTCTCCGGTTGCTGCCGTCCACGCGCTAGCTTACCCGATCGGCGGCACGTTCCATATCCCGCATGGCCTGTCCAACGCCCTCGTTTTGCCCCATGTCCTGCGGTTCAACGCCCCGGACGCGGCTTCCGTCTACGCTGAAATCGCGGCGGATGCGTTTCCGGAGCTTGCCGCGGAGCAGGGGGCACAGGGACGCTGCGCCGCCTTCATCGAGAAGCTTGCCGGTCTGTCCGCAAAACTCGGCCTCCAGCCAAGACTTCGTGATGTCGGCATCGGTGAAGAGCATCTGGCAGGCATGGCGAGCGACGCGATGAAGCAGACGCGCCTCCTCGTGAACAATCCGCGTGAAGTGAACGAAGCGGACGCGTTGTCGATCTACAGGGCGGCCTGGTAATGGCGGAACGTGCAACCCCGTCGAGCCGCGCTGTCTACAAGGTTTTCCGGGAGATCGGTCTGCGATGGTCGGACAACGACACCTATGGTCACATGAACAATGTCGTGCATTACAGCCTGTTCGACACGGCGGTGAACGCCTACCTGATCGAGCATGATGTGCTCGACATCAAGGGCGGTGCAGAAGTGTTTCTGGTGGTTGAAACGGGCTGCCGCTACCATGCCGAAATGTCCTTTCCGGATCGCGTGACAGCGGGGATCCGTGTTGCGAGGCTTGGCAGTTCCTCTGTGCGTTACGAAATCGGCCTGTTCCGCAATGACGAGGACGTGGCTGCTGCCGAAGGCTTCTTCATTCACGTAAACGTTGATCGGCTATCGCGTCGGCCCATTCCTTTTGGCGCGAAGGCAAGACGGCTGCTGGAGCCGCTTGTCATTCAAGCCTGATTAGAAAAGACAAGGAAACACCCATGGCAGTTCTCACTCTCAAGGATCGGTCGCTCCTGCGCGACAAGTGCTTCATCGGCGGCGAATGGCGTGATGGGGACGATAACCGGGTTATTGACGTGACCAACCCTGCTACCGGCTCCGTCGTCGCGACGGTCCCGCGGATGGGTGCCAATGAAACGCGCCGGGCGATTGAAAGCGCCCAGGAGGCGCTGGCGGGATGGAAGGCGCTTTCTGGAAAGCAGCGTGCGGCCATCCTGCGGAAATGGTTTGATCTCCTGATCGAGAACCAGGACGATCTGGCCGCCATCATGACAGCGGAACAGGGCAAGCCGCTTGCCGAAGCCAAAGGAGAGATCGCCTATGCGGCGTCCTATATCGAATGGTTCGGCGAAGAGGCGAAACGCGTTTATGGCGACACGATCCCCGCGCCCACGTCCGACAAACGGATCGTCGTCATCAAGCAGCCGATCGGCGTATGCGCCGCAATCACGCCGTGGAATTTTCCGGCCGCGATGATCACCCGGAAGGTCGGGCCGGCACTGGCCGCGGGCTGCACCACGGTCATAAAGCCTGCCAGCCAGACACCGCTGTCGGCGCTGGCTCTTTGCGTATTGGCGGAGCGCGCCGGCGTGCCGAAGGGCGTGCTTTCCTGCGTGACAGGTTCGGCGAGCGAGATCGGCGGAGAACTGACATCCAACCCGATCGTACGCAAGCTCAGCTTCACGGGCTCGACGGAAATCGGCAAGGTCCTGATGGCGCAATGCGCGCAGACGGTGAAGCGGACGTCGATGGAGCTTGGTGGCAACGCGCCGTTTATCGTCTTCGATGATGCCGACGTCGAGGCGGCGGTCAAAGGTGCTATCGCCTCAAAATACCGAAATGCGGGTCAGACCTGCGTTTGCGCCAACCGTTTTCTTGTCCAGTCCGGGATCCACGACGCTTTCGTCAAGCGACTGGCCGAAGTTGTGTCCGCTCTCAAGGTCGGGAACGGTTTTGATGCAGACGTCCAGATCGGTCCTCTGATCGATGACAAGGCCGTTGCGAAAGTCGAGGAACTGGTATCGGACGCCGTCAGCCATGGGGGACACATCCTGACAGGCGGTCACCGGCACGCCCTCGGTCACAGCTTCTTCGAGCCGACCGTCGTTGCCAACGCGTCCCCCGATGCCCAGATTTTCGCTGAAGAAATCTTCGGGCCCGTTGCACCAGTCTTCCGTTTCAACACAGAGGACGAAGCGATCCGGCTTGCCAACAACACGCAGTTCGGGCTGGCAGCCTATTTTTACGGCCGCGACATCGCGCGTGTTTGGCGGGTCGCCGAGGCGCTCGAATACGGCATTGTCGGCATCAACGAGGGTCTTATCTCGACTGAAGTCGCGCCTTTCGGCGGCGTAAAGGAAAGCGGCAATGGCCGCGAGGGATCGAAATACGGCATGGATGATTACCTCGAGATCAAATATATGTGCATGGGGATTTCGTGATGGTCAATCTCGTCTTCATCGGACCACCCGGAGCCGGGAAAGGAACGCAGGCTGAGCGTCTCGTGCGGGATTACGGGCTCATGCATATCTCTACCGGCGACCTGTTGCGGGAGGCGATCAAGGCAGAAACGTTGCTCGGCCGCGAGGCAAAGGCGGCCGTCGACAGTGGGACACTCGTCCCGGATGAGGTTGTGATCGGCCTCGTTGAGGAACGTCTGTCCGATAAAAAGCCGGAACAGGGCTTTATCCTGGACGGTTTTCCGAGAACGGTCGCGCAGGCCGAGGCGCTCGAGCGTTTACTCGATCGTTTGAGCAGCCCGCTCGATCACGTTATTATCTTCGATATCCCGATCGACTTTCTGGAAGAGCGGATTGCGAAGAGAGCCGAGCAATCGCAAGCCGCCGGCACCCCAACGCGCTCTGATGACAATGTGAATGTGTTAAAGAAAAGAGTTGAAGAGTTTGCTCGCGCGACGGCAGCGCTAACGCCGTTCTACGATCATCGCCGGTTGCTCCGTCGTATTGACGCTGCGGCCGGTGTTGACGAGGTCGCCGCTGAAATCAGCAGTTTATTGAGACGGTGATTGAGGTCAGGTCCGGAACTTCTGACCTGTATCAACGGGAGGTTACGAATGAACCTGCATGATTTTGGTGAGGACGAAGTGGTTTTGCCGACGGTTGGGCTCGCGACAGACGAACCGGGCGAAATCCTCCGTTACGCGTACGACTCTTTTCTTGCGGGCATTCCCGTTGCCTTGGTGACTCTGGTTGAGGTTCGTGGCGGTGCGGCGCGCGCGATCGGAGCTCAGATGGCGGTGCGAAGAGATGGCTGCTACTGCGGCTTTGTCTCCGGTGGTTGTACTGAGGCGGCCGTGGCCGCGGAAGCTATAGAGGCCATGCGCAAGGGGCGTGATCGCTTCCTGCGGCTTGGAGAAGGTTCGGCATTCTTCGATATCGTGCTTCCATGCGGCGGAGGGATCAGCCTTTCGATTCACATCCTCAAAAATGCAGATCCGCTGGGCGAGGTCTTGTCACGTCTGGCCTCCCGACGCCCCGCCACTCTTCGGTATACCCCGGGATTGGAATCAATGGAGTTCGGCGGAGAGCGTAGTCGGAGCCAAGCTGGGTGGTTCGACGGAACGTTTACCACACATTATCAGCCACGCATTCGCGTTCTCCTGTGTGGCCGATCCGTCGAGTTGACGACCGCCGGCGCGGTGGCGAGGGCGGCTGGCTATGAGGCCGACCTGATCGACCCAGGCGTTGGCAGTAGTGCGTTCGCTTCGAAGATTGACCAGTTTTCCGCTGTCGCGTTGTTGTTCCACGACCTCGACCGGGAATTGCCATGGCTTCAGGCCGCGTTGCGCTCAAACCCGTTCTATATAGGGGCTCTCGGGAGCAGACGAACCCACCAGAAACGGAGTGCTTTGCTTCGCAAGCATGGCTTTAAAGATGCGGATATTGCGAGGATCAAGGCACCGATTGGCATCTTCGACAAGGCGCGGGACGCTTCGTCGATAGCGCTTTCCGTTGTCGCCGATATCGCAGCGGCCAAAACTCTCGCTGCTCAACAGGCGTCTGCTCTTGGATAGATCGTCGTCACGTCAACCCCGGCCCTGCGAGGTTCCAGCGTGTGTCGGAAGCAACGTGTTTCGTCGAAATGGGCAGCCTTGAGGACATGCGGCAGATCGCCCAAGTTAAGCTTTCAGCGTCCCGCCCGCAGCACGTACCGCTTCGGGGGTGTCCACATCCAGGAGTGCTGCTTGCCCGATTTCCACATGAACGACCGGAAGGCCGGACGCTTCGATGACACGGCGGGCTCCGACGTCGCCGTCCAACTGCGCTACCGCTTCGAAGAGAGATTTTGGGAGGATAACAGGATTTCCTGGCCTGCCGGCCCCCATTGCGCGCACGACCACTTCGCCATCGGTAGAGCGGAAGGCGGCAATAAGTTGATCAAGATCGTCACTTATCAATCCCGGCATATCGGCGAGCATTACCAGGATGGCGTCCGCCACTCGATCGCGGCAGCGGGAGACCCCGGCAGCAAGCGAGGTTGCCATTCCGGACACGTACATCGGGTTTTCCACACACTCGACCCTCAAGCCATCGAGTGCGGCTTCAATCTCAAGCCTGCGATGGCCGGTTACCACGATCACGGCGTCGGCGGTCGAACCGAGCGCGACCAGGGCGGAACGTCGCACGAGCGCGATGCCGTCGAATTCCGCAAGCAACTTGGATGCCCCTGTCTTTCCCATTCGACTGGAACGTCCTGCCGCTAGCAAGACAGCGAAGACGCGGGGAGCAAAAGGGCGTCCGTCGGGCGGCTGACTATGATCGCATGCGTCGGGCATCAGTTTCTTCCTCGCGTGCGGGCCAGTCGTGCGCCTTATGGTGCCCAGCAGCGACCTCGAAACGCCTATGCCCGTATTCTCGCCAAAATCGGACAGGGGCCAAAATCAGAAAGGACTTGTCGCCATCCCGGCCCGCCGTCGTCGATATCGTTGCAGCCGAGAACCGCGCTCGGTATCTGCAAGAACCAATCAAGTGCCTCCAGGACAATCACTGGAGTCGCGGTCACCGGCCAGCAGCCAAAGATCGTTGAGAAGGGACTCGGCGGATTCCACGTTGAGCCTGCGTATCATTCGTGCCTGGTGAACAGCAAAACGCTTTTTCAGTTCCCGAAGCATCGCCTGACCCTCCTCCGTGAGAAACAGCAAACGATGCCGCCGATCGTTCGGAGCCGGTTTGCGAACCGCAAGGCTCCGCGCCTCCAAAGCGTCGAGAACCGGCACGATGCGGGGGCGTTCAACACCCAATGCCGCCGCCAGATCCGCCTGATTGGTCCCGGGATTGTCCGATACAACGGCCAACACCGAGAACTGCACGGCAGTGATCGAGAGCTCACCGAATCCCCTGTAGATGTCCTGGAATACCGCAAGCTGTGCTCGACGGATCGCGTATCCGATGGTGCTCTCCAAATAGCTCAAATCGAGATTCCTTGCCGCAGTGTCTGCGATCTCCTTCGAGCCATTTGCCGCTGCCTTATTGGCGAGCTTCGGGGACATTTTCAATCTGGGCATTCTGCACTCTCTCCAATGCAATTTTTTTGCCCTTTCTAACAACATCCGCCCGATTTGTCAGAAAAAAGATATTGCCATTAATAGATAATATTGTTATCTATTATCAACCGTTGAGGAGCGGGAGGAGAAATCAAGTTGAACACGTTGAATGCACCCCGTTCGACCGAGCAGGTCGAATTCGTCGTGCGCGGTCCTGAACCGATCCGCGCACCATTTTCTACAGTTGGCCAGATGCTGGCGGAAAGCGCGGGGCGTTTCCCCAACCATCCGCTGCTGATTCACCCTCGAGGAGAGGAAGTCACCGTTCTCACCCATGGCGAAGCCTGGGAGCGCGCCCGCAACCTCGCCGATGCCCTCATTGAGTTCGGTCTCTCAGCAGAACGGCCGCTTGCCATCCTATCCGGCAACAGTATCGACCACGCGCTTCTCAGCCTTGCGGCCCAGATTGCCGGAGTGCCTGTGGCGCCGATTTCGGCCGCCTACTCTCATCTCAAGGATCTTGGCCGACTACGCCAGGTTTTGGAAATCCTTTCACCAGGGCTGGTTTTTGCCGAAGACGGAAAGGCTTTCGCAGGCGCGCTGGAACTTGCGCTGTCTTTAGGTGCGGCGACTGCTGCAACCAAAAACGGCAGCGATCAGCAGGAATCCCTTGCAGCCCAGTTGTTCGAGCATCGCACGACAAAAGCCTTCCGGCATCTTGCCAAGGCGAGCGACACGGCAAAGATCTTGTTCACCTCGGGTTCCACCGGTGTGCCGAAGGGCGTGATGGTCACACACGAAATGATCTGCTCAAACCAGGACGCAATCGTGCAGGTCTGGCCCTTTCTGAAGCATGTGCAGCCCATGCTCGTCGACTGGTTGCCCTGGAACCATGTGTTCGGAGGCAACATTGTCTTCACCTGCGCCATTCGCAACGGTGGAACTCTCGTGATCGACGAAGGGCGCCCGCTTCCGGGGCAGTTCGACCGGACACTGCGGAATCTTCGCGACTATCCGCCGACAATCCATTTCGGAGTTCCCCGAGGGTTTGAGGAACTGGTCAACGCCCTTGAAGGTGACGAGGAAGCGGCACGGTCGTACTTCGGTGACCTTCGGGTGATGTTCACGGCTGGCGC
Source organism: Agrobacterium sp. CCNWLW155 (assembly GCF_036888815.1). NCBI lineage: Bacteria > Pseudomonadati > Pseudomonadota > Alphaproteobacteria > Hyphomicrobiales > Rhizobiaceae > Agrobacterium > Agrobacterium sp. CCNWLW155. Next base: position 12,562 of record NZ_JBAKFW010000014.1, on the reverse strand, counting down.
TTCGCTGCCATCGACTGTCTGGGAGCGCTATCGTGCGCTTGGTGCGAAATATGGACGGCCCGATCTAGGAGTCCATGTGTCATGGGGATCGACGGAGACGGCTCCGATCGTTTCTGCGTCTCCCAGGGATAACGAACGTCCTGACAATCTTGGCGCGCCATTTCCCGGCGCGGAAATCAAGCTGGTGCCCAACGGGGACAAATACGAATTGCGGATCCGTGGTCCCATGGTGACGCCGGGCTATTGGCGTCGACCGGATCTGACCGCCGAGGCTTTTGACCAGGATGGTTTCTATTGCATCGGTGATGCCGGCAAATTCCTGGACCCCGAGGATCCGTCAAAGGGGATTCTCTTCGACGGGCGCATCGCGGAAAACTTCAAGCTGATCACCGGGACCTGGGTGCAGGCCGGCCTGATCAGGCCGGCGGCTGTTTCGGCAGGCAGATCGTTGATTCAGGACGCTGTCGTCACGGGCCATGATCGCCATGAAGTCGGCCTGCTGATCTTCCTGAACCGTGCCGTCGCCTCCCAACTCGCAAGCCTGCCTGATGCGACACTCGATGAGCTTGCACGCTCCGAAGTCATCCGGGAGAGAATTTCCGGGATCCTTGGCGAGCTTTCCGGCAGTGGGTCCTCATCGCGGGTGGCGCGCGCGCTGATCCTGAGCGACCTTCCGTCAATCGAGGCCGGGGAGATCACCGACAAGGGTTATCTCAACCAGCGCGCTCTTCTGCGATCGCGCGCCGACATGGTCGAGCGGCTCTATGCCGACCCGTTGCATCCTGACGTTATCCTGCCCGCGTCACCAAAAAAACCATCACCCTGACGAGAGAACTGACAATGACCGACATCTTTATCGTGTCCGGAGCGCGCACCGCTATTGGGACATTCGGTGGGAGCCTCAGCACCAGGACGCCAACGGAGCTAGGCGCAGCGGCTGCAAGTGAAGCTATTCGCCGAGCCGGGATCGAACCCGCAGACGTCGACAACTCCGTATTCGGCACGGTTATCCCGACGGAAGCAGCCGATCTCTTTCTCGGGCGGACGGTGGCTATCCGTGCCGGTGTGCCTATCGAAGCGCAAGGCCTGACGTTGAATCGGCTCTGTGGCTCTGGAGCCCAGGCGATCGTGACGGCCGCACAAATGATCAAGCTCGGCGAGTCGAAGATCGCAATCGCCGGCGGTGCGGAAGCCATGAGCCGCGCCCCTTATTCAGTCGACGGCATGCGTGGCGGAAAGCGGATGGGCGACGGCCGGGTCTATGACTGGCTGACCAACACGCTCGCGGACCCCTTCGGCCACGGAGCCATGGGTGACACCGCAGAAAACGTTGCCCAAAAATATAAGATCTCTCGCGAACGGCAGGATGCCTTTGCTCTCGAAAGTCAGCAGCGGGCGCGGCGGGCGATCGACGAGGGACGCTTTGAGGAGCAGATCGTCCCGGTCGCGATCAAAACCCGCAAGGGAGTTGTTGATTTCGATACGGACGAACATCCCCGGGAAACCTCCGCGGAAGCGCTGGCAGCGCTGAGACCGGCCTTCCGGCAAAACGGCACCGTCACACCGGGCAATGCGTCCGGCATCAACGATGGCGGTGCTGCGGTCGTGCTGGCGAGCGAGGCGGAGGTTGTACGTCGCAATCTCAAGCCCATGGGTCGTGTGCTCGGATGGGGGATTGCCGGCGTGCCACCGGAGATTATGGGGATTGGTCCTGTCAAGGCCGTGCCGATCGCACTTGAACGAGCCGGATTGACGTTGTCCGACATCGACGTCTTTGAATCGAACGAAGCCTTCGCGGCTCAGGCCATCGCCGTCAATGACGGTCTCGGACTACCGATCGAAAAGGTCAATCCAAATGGGGGAGCGGTTGCCCTCGGTCATCCCCTCGGCGCCACCGGCGCCATTCTCACCATCAAGGCGCTCTATGAGCTTCGCCGCACACAGGGACGCTATGGGGTCGTGACGATGTGCATAGGTGGCGGCCAAGGCATCGCGCTTGTCATCGAATATTTGCAGTAAGGGATCGAAAACTCATGACCAGCAGCACGGCACCGCGTATTTCCGCACCGGACATTCCTTCCCCGAATTCCGCGGATGATGGTCTGGTAATCTCCAGAGCCGCGGTCATTGGCGCGGGCGCCATGGGGTCCGGTATTGCCGCGCAACTCGCCAACGCTGGCGTTTCCGTACTCCTGCTCGACATTGCAGCACAAGGGGATGACCGCGCTGCGATTGCCAAAGCCGGTGTCGAAAGACAACTCAGGGCAGGAGGCTTTATGCACCCCGACAGGGCCGCCCTCATTGAGACCGGGAGTATCGAGGACGACATTGCGCGTGTAGCGGAGGCCGAGTGGATCGTCGAGGCCATCGTAGAGGACATTGAACTGAAACGTGCGCTCTATCGGAAAATCGAGGACGCGCGGCTTTCAGGTTCTGTGGTTTCTTCCAACACATCGACCATCCCGCTTGCTCAGCTCATCGAGGGATTGGGTCCCCGCTTCGCAGCCGACTTCGTCATCACCCATTTCTTCAACCCGCCACGGGTGATGCCTCTGCTTGAACTTGTCAGCGGCGAGCACACACGTCCTGAAACGCATTCGAAGGCGCACCGGATCGCTGAACTTGTCATGGGCAAGAGTGTCGTGGATTGCCGCGACACACCTGGCTTCATCGCCAACCGCATCGGCAACTACTGGATGTCGGTCGCATGTCTCGAAGCCATCCGGCAGGGCCTGACGGTCGAGGAAGCGGACGCGGTCGTGGGCAAGCCGTTTGGCATTCCTCGCACCGGGATTTTCGGTTTGTTTGACTATGTCGGCATTCAGCTCGTTCCCCTCGTATGGGGCAGCTTCATGCGCATCCTGCCTGCTGAGGACGCACATCGACGGCACGACATTACACAGGATCCCTTTATAGCCACAATGCTCTCCCGCGGCCTGGTCGGCCGCTTCGGGCCAGGCGGCTTTTACCGCCGCAAGAGCACCGCCGGAGAGCGGGTCGACGAAGTGATCGATTTCGCGAGCGGAGGCTATCGCCCGCGTATCGAAGACGCGCTGCCCGGTCTCACCAACGATCTGCGCGCGCTCTGCGAGCAATCGAACAAAGCGGCGGGATACGCCTGGACGGTGTTGTCACATCTGCTCGTCTACGCCGCGACGATCGCCCCCGAAATCGCCGAGGACATTGCGTCAATCGACAAGGCGATGCGCCTTGGCTACAACTGGCGGTACGGACCGTTCGAATTGGCCGATCAGGTTGGCATTGACTGGTTGATCGCAAGGCTTGAGGATGGCGAGTTTGAAATCCCGCCGCTGCTAAGGGATGCCCAGCACCGGGGCGGTTTCTATGCGCTGAAGAGTTCCGCGCTCCTGACTGACGGGACAGAAGCCCCGGGAGGGAATGCCGTCTGCCTTTCACTTGCCAGCCTGCGGCGGCCGCAGCCGGTTCGAACCAATGCTTCGGCGTCCGTCTGGGACCTCGGAGATGGCATCGCCGGCCTGGAAATCCACACGAAGATGAACGCCTGCGACATCGATGTCGTCGCGATGGCCGAGGCTTTACCTGATATCGTCAAGGAAGGTTTTTCCGCGACGATCATCGGTTCGGACAACCAACGGGCATTCTCGGCGGGAGCCAAGCTCGACACGTTCATCGACTACATCATTGCACGGGACTGGACGGGTCTCCGTCAGTTCGTCGCACGCGGCCAAGCCATTTGGCTCGGCTTGAAATATGCGCCTTTTCCTGTTGTCGCCGCCGCCGGTGGCTTGGCTCTTGGCGGTGGTTGTGAACTGATGATGCATGCCGACGAGATCGTCGCCCACAGTGAACTTGCTGCAGGGCTTCCAGAGCGCAAAGTGGGCATTATGCCTGGTTGGGGCGGTGTTACCCAGCTCCTCCTGCGCAATCAGGAACGTTATAAGCCGGACGATGCGGCTGCGGCTGCTTTCGACACCATCGTGGGAACCGAGGTTAGTGGCTCGGCCTTGCTGGCGCGCGATCTCGGATTTCTTCGGCTCACTGACCCTATTGTTATGAGCCGGGAGCATCTCATTTCTACGGCTGTCGCGCGGGCAAAGGCGCTGTCAGAAGACTACACCGTGCCGCCACGGGCCAAACTCAGGGCTGGCGGCGACAGGCTTGCGTCTCAGCTCAGGATCTCCGTCGATCACAAACTTGCGCTGACGGCCACGGACATCCGCATTGTTGAAAAGCTTGCCTGGGTCTTGTCTGGAGGAGGCACACGCGACGGCCTCATTTCCGAAGAGGACATGATGGCTCTGGAGTTGGAAGCCATTCTGGGGCTTGCCCAATACCCGGAAACGCTCGCCCGTCTCCAGCACATGCACAACACCAACAAGCCTCTCGTGAACTGAGCTCCGATCCATGACCTATCAGGCCCCAGTCGAAGAAGTAGGCTTTTATATTCGCAACTGCACTGCTGCGATTGCGCCCACCTCTGGATCATCCTCGCTCGACGGCGAGACGATTATGGCCGTTCTCACCGAGGCGGGCGCTTTCGCAGAGGAAGTGCTCCTCCCTCTCGACAAGAGGCTGGACAGGCAGGGAGTATCCTTAGATGGCATGACGGTTCGAACAGCGAGGGGGCACAGGGAAGCCTACGCCACCTTCCGCGAGGGCGGCTGGCTCGGCCTATCCGCCCCGGTCGACTATGGCGGTCAAGCGCTTCCGCACACGCTGACAGCTGCTTGTCAGGAGTTCTGGCATTCGGGGTCCCTTGCCTTCGCCATGGGCAATCTGCTGACAGTCGGGGCAATCGAGGCGCTTCATCGTCACGGTAAAAGCGTTCTCAAGGACATCTATCTGCCGAAGCTCGTCTCCGGCGAATGGACTGCCACGATGGCTTTGACGGAGGCCGGCGCGGGTTCTGATCTCAGCGCTATTCGCACCCGTGCCGAACCGACCGATGACGCGCGCTTTCTTATCCGTGGCGCCAAGATTTTTATCTCATATGGCGAGCATGACCTTGCCGAAAACATCGTCCACCTCGTGCTGGCCCGCCTGCCGGACGCGCCGGTGGGGAGCAAGGGACTTTCCCTCTTTCTCGTACCCAAGCTGATCGTCGCAGCCGATGGAGGCGTGACGGCCAATGACGTGCGATGCACCGGAATTGAGGAGAAGCTTGGGCAACATGGTTCTCCGACCTGCAGTCTCGTTTTCGGCGACGATGGCGGAGCCTATGGCTGGATGGTCGGAGAGCCCAACCGGGGGCTTGCCGCCATGTTCACCATGATGAACAGCGCGCGGCTTGCCGTCGCCATGCAGGGGGTGGCGGTCGCCGAACGCGCAACGCAGGTTTCGGCAGCATTTGCCAGAGAACGGCTGCAAGGGATGGATCCGCACACAGGGCAGGGCATCCCCATCTCCAATTATCAGGACGTGCGCCGGATGCTGATGACCATGCGGGCGACAACCACGGCCGCGCGCTTTCTGGCATTGTCGACCGCCGATGCGATCGACCGCGCCGCCGCGGCCGCCTCCAAAGCAGAGCGGAAGGCAGCGAAATTCGAAGCTGATATTATGACCCCGATTGCCAAAAGCTATTGCACCGAGGTCGGCATCGAGGCTGCGAATACAGCCATACAGATCCATGGCGGCATGGGTTATGTCGAGGAAACAGGGGTGGCGCAGCTGTGGAGAGACGCGCGCGTTACCAGCATCTACGAGGGAACCAACGGTATCCAGGCAATCGACCTCCTGAGCCGCAAGCTTGCGGGGGAGGGCCAGAGGCATTTTCTCGGGCTGATCGACAGTTGCGAGCGATCCGCGCGATCCCTCGCGGGATTCAAACTGGCTGCCGAGGTCAGCACGCAACTGGTAAAGAGTCTTGGTCTGCTCCGGGCGCGTCTGGTCGATCTCACCGGGATGCTCGACCAGTCGCCTCAGGAGGCGCTCTCCGCCGCAACGGCATTTCTCAAGCTCGCAGCCCTATCGATCGGCGGCTCGCTGATAGCGCGCGCAATGATGTCCTGCGACGAAACGGCACTGCGGCCAAAGCTGGAGGAGGCTTTGGTTGCTCATGCGCGGTTCGTACTTCCCGAAACGATGGGCGTTTCGGCGCTTATCGAGGCGGCAAGCGTGTATGCAAGGCAATCCGGGGGAGACGGAACTCCCATCGAGACAGTTGCCCGCGTGGCACCATAAATCCGGGAGCGAGGCCGGGAAGAGTTCAACAATCATCCATGGAGGACAATGGGATGAGAAAACTGATGGCTACATTGCCGTTTCTTGCGGCATTTCCACTTTCGGCCTTTGCCGCGGACGTCACCATCTGCGTCACCGTTTCGGCGACCGGCCCCGCCGCTTCGCTCGGCATCCCCGAGCAGAACACCGTGGCCTTCCTGCCGCAATCGGTCGGCGATGTGACCCTCAGATACATAACTTATGATGACGCGACCGATCCCACCAGCGCGACGCGCAACGCCCGTAAATGCACGGAAAGCGACCAGGCCGACGTGTTGATTGGCTCGTCTGCGGTTCCAACTTCTGTCGCCGTCGCGACCGTTGCAGTAGAAAAGTCGACACCGGTGGTGTCGCTTTCTCCGATCAATGTTCCCGCGGATGTCGATCGCTGGGCTTTTCGTGCTGTTCAAAAGAACGAGCTAATGGCGAGCGCGATCATCGAGCACATGAAGAAGAATGGCGTCAAGAAGCTTGGTTATGTCGGCTTTACCGACGCCTATGGTGAGGACTGGCTTCGGACGATTACGGCGATGCTTAAGGATAATAACATCGAACTCGTGGCGACCGAACGCTTTGCACGAAACGACACAAGCGTGACCGGCCAGGTTCTGAAGCTGGTCAGCGCTCGCCCCGATGCCATTCTCGTCGGCGCGTCGGGCACCCCGTCCGCCCTGCCGGCAACGGCGCTGGCCGAGCGTGGTTTCAAGGGCATCGTCTATCAGACGCACGGCTCGGCGACCGCGGACTACATCAGGGTTGGCGGCAAGGCTGCCGAAGGAAGCATCCTGCCCGTCGGTCCCGTGGTCGTCGCCGGGCAATTGCCAGACACCCATCCATCCAAAGCTCTTGGCGTCGAATACACAAAAAAATATGAGGCGGCGCATGGCAAGGGAAGCGTCTCGGCCTTCGGAGGAATGATGTTCGATGCAGGCCAATTGATCGCCGCCGCCATTCCCGAGGCCTTGAAGCGGGGAACACCAGGCACGCCCGAATTCCGCGCGGCTCTTCGCGAGAGCCTCGAAAACCTGAAGGACGTGGTGTCCGTCAACGGTGTCTACACGACAAGCCCGACCGATCACTTTGGCCATGATGAACGCAGCCGCGTCCTCATAACGGTCAAGGATGGACGCTTCCAGTATCTGCCGATGTGAATGCCTCCCGAGGCGGCCACCTGTTCGCGATGCGTCGCGACAGGTGGCTCTGGCGCAACTGTTTTCCGGGTAGACCAAATGGATAGTACAATCCTGCTTTTTCTCGCCCAAGATGGCATCCTGAACGGCGCAATCTATGCCCTTCTGGCCGTCGCGTTCATCATCCTATTCTCTGTTACTCGCATCATCTTCATCCCACAGGGAGATTTTGTCGCCTATGCTGGACTGACCCTCTCGGCCCTGGAGCGAGGCCAGACACCGGGTTCGGTCTGGGTCCTTGTTTCCTGCGGCGTGATTGCAGGAGGCCTGGAGATGATCCGCGCCCTGCGTGCCGGCCGGTCACGGGAATACTGGAAAATCGTCACTGGCTATCTTCTCTATCCCTGCGCAATCGCTGGGTTGCAATGGTCCGGCATCGGAACGTCAACCGATGTGTCGCGACTGCTCCTGACACTCGCAATCGTTGTGCCGCTCGGCCCCTACATCTACGTCATATTCTTCAAGGGACTGGCTAACAGTTCCATTCTCACTCTCCTGATTGTCTCCGTGGGTGTTCATTGGACCATGACGGGTGTGGCCCTGTTGTCGTTCGGGGCCGAGGGTTACAGAACGACTGCGATGTTGCACTCGGACCTGGAATTCGGTTCTATGGTCCTGTCCAGCCAAGGCATCGCGGTGCTCGTTCTGACCGCCTGCGTCATGTTGCTACTCTACCTCTTCTTCAATCGAAGCATCGAAGGAAAGGCGTTGCGCGCGACGGCCATCAGCACGCGCGGCGCCGGCTTGGTGGGGATTTCGCCAGAAAGCGCCGGTATGAAAGCATTCCTCATGGCCTCATCGATTGGCGCGGTGTCGGGAATCCTCATCTCGCCGATCACGACGCTCTATTACGACAGCGGTTTCCTGATCGGCTTGAAAGGGTTTGTCGCAGCGATCATTGGAGGGTTCGCAAGCTATCCAGCCGCCGTCGTCGGTGCGATCGGGGTGGGGCTCGCCGAAGCGTTTTCCTCCTTCTGGGCCAGCGCATTGAAGGATGCGATCGTTTTCGGGCTGGTAATCCCGGTGCTGCTGTGGCGCTCGATTTTTTTCCCCCATCCGGAAGAGGAATAAGGATTTGACTACGCGTAGTTTTGCGATCGTGTTCGCCGTACTTGCGCTGGCAATCGCCTTCGTGCCCGGCATCCCGCCCTTCTGGATCTCGCTTCTCAACCTGATCGGGCTGGCGAGCCTGGTTTCGATCGGCCTCGTCATTCTCACCGGTGTGGGCGGCATGACCTCCTTCGGTCAGGCCGCGTTCGTCGGATTTGGAGCATACACGTCCGCCATCCTGACGACGCAATACGGTCTGTCGCCCTGGATGACGTTGCCGATCGCGCTGCTCACCACCGGTATTGCTGCGCTCGCCATCGGCCTGATGACGATCCGGCTTTCAGGTCACTATCTGCCACTTGGCACGATTGCGTGGGGGATGGCGATCTACTCCCTTTTCGGAAACCTGGAAATGACCGGTGGCTTCAACGGGATTTCTGGCGTTCCGCCTCTTCGGCTGTTCGGTACGGCCCTCATCAGCCCGGCACAGGTCTACCCACTGGTTTGGGCACTGGTCGTGCTCGCAGTCGTCATCACTTGCAATCTGCTGGATTCACGACCCGGAAGAGCAATTCGGGCGCTGCGAGCAGGCAAGACGGCCGCCGAATCCTTCGGTGTTCACACAGAGCGGTACAAGCTTGTGGTGTTCGTCTACGCGGCCCTGCTTGCCGCCCTGTCCGGCTGGCTGTTCGCTCATATCCAGCGCGCCGTCACGCCCACCGCGTTCGGGCTGAATGCCGGCATCGAATACCTGCTGATGGCGGTGCTGGGTGGCACCGGGCACGTCTACGGCGCCGTTCTCGGCGCTGCCGCCGTCGTCATCCTCAAGGATCAATTGCAGGACATCCTTCCCGCGATCTTCGGCAGCGGCGGCAGCTACGAAATCATCGTGTTCGGCCTGCTCCTGGTTCTGATCCTGCAGTTTGCAAGAGATGGCCTTTGGCCGCTGGTTTCGGCGAGATTCGCCGGAAGCCATACCTCGAAGAATGTCAGCTCTCTTGAGAGTTCCGTTTCACCTTCGCCCTCTGCGCTTGTAACCGCGGAGGAAATTCTGGCCGCCAAAGATTTGGTCAAGCGGTTTGGCGGGCTCATTGCCGTCAACGGCGTCAATCTATCGGTACGTGGCGGCGAAATTGTTACGCTTTTAGGACCGAATGGGGCCGGTAAGAGCACCACATTCAACCTCCTGACCGGAATAATCCGCTTGAGCTCGGGGGAGGTTTCCATCAGCGGCAATCGCATCGACGGACTTCCACCGCGCCGCATCGCCGCGCTTGGGATTGCGCGGACATTCCAGCATGTCAAGCTCGTCGCAGAAATGTCGGTGATTGAGAATGTGACACTCGGAGCGCATTTGCGCGGGAGTGCCGGGGTTTTCCGCGCATTCTTGCGACTTAACCGGCATGAGGAGCAACTTCTGATTCAGCGGGCAGCCCAGGCCCTTGATCTCATCGGTCTGCTGGACAAGGCGGACACTACCGTCAGCGAGCTTTCGCTGGGGGCAGCCCGGCTCGTGGAAATCGCGCGCGCCCTATGCCTCGAACCGCGTCTCTTGCTTCTCGACGAGCCAGCGGCCGGACTGCGCAAGTTCGAGAAGGATGCCTTGGCGGCCGTGCTTGCCCGCCTTCGGGACACCGGGATGGGGATACTTCTCGTGGAACATGACATGGATTTCGTGATGAATTTGACGGACCGAATCCTCGTACTTGATTTCGGAACGCCGATCGCCGAGGGCACGCCGGTCGAGATACATCGTAACGCAAGGGTCCAGGAAGCCTATCTTGGGGGTGTGGTATGAGCACATGTCTGGCTGTCGAATCCTTGTGCGCCGGCTATCATCGGAAGGAAATCGTCCACGATGTCGACCTCTCGGTGCCGGTGGGCCACGTTGTCACACTTATCGGTCCAAACGGGGCGGGTAAATCGACGTTCCTTCTGTCTCTTATGGGTTTGATCCGGTCCTCCGGCTCCGCACGGTTTGAAGGCGAGGAAATCACCGGTCTGCCTGTGCAGGAACGTGTTCGTCTTGGCATTTCCCTCGTGTCCGAGAAGCGTGATCTTTTCTCAACGCTGACCGTTGAAGACAATCTTGTTCTTGGATGCTACAGCCGCAACCGGGACGCGCTCTCATCGTCGATCGAGGAAGTATTCGCCCTCTTTCCAAAGCTGAAGGAGCGGCGAAGACAGGAAGCGGCAACGCTTTCGGGTGGAGAGAGGCAGATGTTGGCCATGGGGAGGGCGCTGATGGCCAAGCCAAAGCTGCTGCTTCTTGATGAACCTAGCCTCGGTCTGGCACCGCTGATCGTCCGAGACATTTTCGCGATCATCAGGACCTTGCAGCAGACAGGTATTTCGATCCTGTTGGTCGAGCAGAATGCGCGAGCTGCCTTGAACGTCGCCACCTCGGCCTATGTGCTGGAACTTGGACGAGTCGTCCTCGAGGGGCCGGCCGAGAAGCTGGCGGAAGATCCGCGTGTCGCCGCAAGCTATCTCGGCTCAACAGACAATCGGTCGCTCTCGGCGGAAGCAGAAACATGAGAAGACCGCATCGCGCAGGGAATGGCAGGCAATTTCACAACCGACAGCCTCTCTTGGAACCCGACCAATCTAGTCCAGACGAATGCGCGCGCGCAGGCGCGTATTCAGAAGATCTACGAGCCACAGCAGACTGCCGCGCACGACGCCATGCAGTCTGGCCTGATGGCTCCGGTAGAGCATGACATGGCCGAACTGAGCCAAGCGTCCACGGATGGTGGCGCCCTCGAAAAATCCGAACTTGCCCAGAGACCCGAAGGCGTCGTATTCGGGGTCAGAACAAGAGCAGTCCGAAATCGTACGCTAAGGCCGAACGGAACAGGAACAATGTCGTAGTTCGGAAATGCAACATCCAATCTCTGTGGATTGCCAGCTACATGCGCCAATTTTGATTTCTGAGTCCGGCCCGACTCGGCCACGCTCGACGCAGATTGGTCATGAATGGAGTTGGGCGATGCCAAAGCGCAAGCTTCTCAAAGATCAAGATCGCCGGAAGCTTGTCGATATCCCGGCCGACGAGGACAGCTTGATCCGACACTATTCATTGTCACCAGCCGATCGTCTGGAGATCGAACTGCGCAGATGCAATCACAACCGACTCGGTTTTGCTATCCAGCTATGTCTGATGCGATACCCGGGTCGAGTGCTGGGAGCAGAAGAAACTCCGCCTCGCGCCATGCTGAAGTTTGTTGCTGATCAGATCGGCGCCGCTCCAGCCGAATTTGCCCTTTATGCCCGCCGTGATGAAACCCGTCGGGATCATATGGCGCGGCTGATGGTGTATCTGGATACGAGAAGCGCGAACCCGCAAGATCGTCGCGCCGCGCTATTGGCGGCAATTCAAGCGGCGACCCTGTCCGACGACGGTGCTGCAATAGCCAGTTCGCTTGTCACCGCGTTTCGCGAACGCGGAGTTCTTCTGCCGGCGATCGACACGATCGAACGGATCGGCCTTGCCGGCCGTGCCGCAGCCAGGCGCCGGGCGGAAAAAACTCTGCTTGAAAGCATCCCATTCGATAAGCTTCAATCACTGGATAAGCTGTTAGAGGTTGACCTATCGATCGGCCAGACGCGCTTTCACTGGCTGCGCTCGGCGCCAGAAGCGCCGGGTGCGTCGAACCTGGTCGGGCTGATCGAGCGGATAGCCTTTCTGCGTGAGCTGGGAATTGATCCAATGTTGCAGGCGCGCATATCACCAGGACGTTGGGACCAGATGATCCGGGAGGGCAATGCAACGCCAGCCTGGCTTGCCAACGACTTCAACGCCAACCGTCGCCACGCTCTGATCGTGGCTCAAGTCATCAAGCTTTTGCCAGAAGCTCACGGATGATGCGGTGACGATGTTCATCAAGCTGATGGGCAAGTTGTTCTCGCAAGCCAACAATCGAAAGAAGCAGCGGCAGATGGACTGCAGAGCGAACACCGCCAAAGCGCTGCGCATGTTCCTCGATACGATCACTGCTCTGCAGTCCGCGAACGATTATGGCCGGAACGCGTTGGAGGTTATCGACCAGAAAGTCGGATGGCACCGGCTGCTGAGAATGAAGCCAGAACTCGAGTCGATGGTTGATGACAACGAGGCT
>NZ_JBAKFW010000013.1:0-99722 GCF_036888815.1 Agrobacterium sp. CCNWLW155 | reverse complement strand
ACTTCGCCGCCAGCGAGATCAACGAAGCGACAGTGCGGCAATTGCATCGATGTGAGTTCATGGATGGAGCGCACAATGTCGTGCTTGTCGGCGGCCCAGGAACAGGCAAAACCCATGTCGCGACAGCCCTCGGCATCCAGGCCATCGAGCATCATCGCAGAAAAGTTCGCTTCTTCTCGACGATCGAACTGGTCAATGCGCTTGAGCAGGAAAAGGCCAAGGGGAAGGCGGGACAAATCGCCGAGACCCTGGTCCGTCTTGACCTGGTCATCCTCGACGAGCTTGGATATCTGCCATTCAGCGCCTCAGGTGGAGCATTGCTCTTCCACCTGCTGAGCAAGCTTTATGAACGGACCAGCGTCGTCATCACCACCAACCTGAGTTTCAGCGAATGGGCATCTGTCTTCGGCGATGCCAAAATGACCACCGCGCTCCTCGATCGCCTGACCCATCGTTGCCATATCCTGGAAACAGGAAACGACAGCTTCCGCTTCAAAGCCAGTTCCGCCGCCGCAGCACACAAGAGAGGAGAAAAGCCAAGCCCTTGACCAAAACCTGATCAGAAAACCATACTCAGAGGTGGCTCACTTCTCGGTGGAAAAACCGGCTCACTTCTGCGCGGAAATCAACAATCGCTGACGCTTGCACGCGATGAGGTTCCCGTTCCGGTTGGTCTGCGACTGTTCTTGCCGGAAAGCTGGACCAGTAATCAGGATCGGATGGTGAAGGCTGGTGTCCCCGAGGAGATGCGATATCCCGCACCAAGCCGACGATCGCGCTCGACGAGATCGACAGGCTGATTGCGGCGGGGGTGCGGTTTGGCACCGTGCTCGCCGATGCCGGCTATGGTTTATCGGCCGCGTTTCGCCAGGGGCTGAGTGCACGCGGCCTCACATGGGCTGTCGGTATTCCCAAACATCAAAAGGTCTACCCCCATGATGTCGCCCTGATTTTTCCGGTTTCCGGTCATGGCAGGCCGCGCAAGCATTCGATCCCCGACACCCTGTCGATGGCGGCCGAAACGATCCTGGAAGCATCCTCCTGGAAGAAGGTCAGTTGGCGTCGCGGCACGAAAGGTCGCCTGACAGCGCGCTTTGCTGCGCTCCGCATTCGGATCGCTGATGGTAGTCCGCAACGTATCCTCGACAAGGGACAGCAGCATATGCCGGGCGAAGAGGCGTGGCTGGTGGGCGAATGGCGCTCGAACGACGAACGCAAATACTATCTCTCCAATCTGCCGGCCGAAGCAACGTTAAAGCAGCTGGCAGCTGCCATCAAAGCCCGATGGGTCTGCGAGCAGGCGCATCAACAAATGAAAGAAGAACTCGGCCTCGATCACTTCGAAGGCCGATCATGGCAAGGTCTGCATCGACACGCGCTGATGACAATGATCGCTTATTCCTTCCTGCAGCATCTGCGCCTACACCAGGCCAAGCGGGAAAAAAACCAAGAGGCACGGCCCGCCTAAACCGACACTGCCAGCCATCCGACGCGCTGTCATAAACACCCTCCTATCAACGTCAGCCCCAGAACGATGTCCGCACTGCAGAATCCGCTTCAGACCGCCAAAATACATTCTGCCAAAGTAGTGCTAGGGTCAGATGAGACCGACCGTCGGCTTCGGTAGATCGCGGTGATGGGTCATTACGCGGTTGCCAGGCCTGCAGCGCGGGCGAATAAGAAGATGGCCGGGGCAGGGACAACCGTCATGAGTTCGTGCTCAGACCCTTGATGGTAAAGCCTCCATCCAAGACCAGAACGTGACCTGTGATGAACGACGCCTCGTCCGAAACCAGGTAGACTGCAGCCGACGCCATGTCCTCGGGAGATCCGAAATGGCCAAGCGGCATCCTTTCCGTCCATTCCTTTCGAACAGCATCCGTGTACATCGCGTCAGTCATCGGCGTTGACACAGGTCCGGGGGCGACCGCGTTCACGCGGATGTTGTAGGGTCCCAGCTCAACCGCCATCACCTTCGTCAGATGGTGGACCGCGGCCTTGGACGTGCCGTACGCGATACGCAAAGCACTGCCAAGGATTCCAGAAACGCTTCCAATGTTGACAATGGAGCCTCCCCCGGTCTCTCTCATCGCACGGGCCGCGATCTGGCCCACCACGAACGTGCCGCGGACATTGACCCTCATTATCTGGTCGAACTGCTCGAGGGTCGTGTCGAAGAACGGCACGGTCCGCGCGATGCCGGCGCTGTGGACGACGCAGTCGAGGCGGCCATACGCGTTGATTATTTTATCGACCGCAATTTCTACGGACGGACTCTCCGCTACGTCGATCTTGAGGCCTACTGGTTTACCTGCTCGGGTATCCTCTTCAATGTTGAGGTCCGCAATGACGACCGTCGCACCCCGCCGGGCCAGTAAAGCGGCCGTGGCGGCGCCGATACCCGACGCGCCGCCGGTCACGAGCGCTATCCTGCCTTCCATCTGGTTGGGGTTGCTCATTCCGTCTCCTCCCGATTCAGTGCTTCCAGGTGCGCGGATAATACGCTGTCCCGTCCACGGACAACGTGGGCAGGGCTCTCCCGCGATTGATGACTGTGGGGATGTGGTTCCTGATTTTCCACCAGGGCAGTCGTCTGCCTCAGCTCGGTCTTCAGTATCTTGCCGTAACCATTCTTGGGAAGCTCTCTGTGGAAGACATACTTCTTGGGGCGCTTGAAGGAGGCAATCTGCTCTTTGCACCAGACATCGAGGTCCGGCCCCGAGACGGTTTTCCCGGGAACTGCTACGATGTGGGCGACGACCTGTTCTCCCCACTCCGGTTCGAATTCTCCCACGACTGCCACCTCATAGACTGCAGGATGGGAGAGGATGGCCTCTTCGACCTCCCTCGGATATATGTTGGTCCCACCGGAGATAATGACGTCTTTCGACCGGTCCGTGAGGTAGAGGAAGCCGTCCTCGTCCTGCCGGCCCAGGTCGCCAGTCCGCAACCATCCGTCTCGGATGGCTTCAGCAGTGGCGCCCGGATTTTCCCAGTATCCGAGCATGACTGTCGGTCCACGGACGCAGATCTCCCCCGTTTGGCCGGGCGGCAGTGCAGTGCCATCAGGATCCTGGATCTCGATCTCGATTGAACTTGCCGCAACGCCTACGGATACTCTCCTGTCCCGCCAGCTAGGGTGGGACGTGTCTGCTACCAGTTCGCGCGACAGGGAAGAAATTGTCATCGGAGTTTCCCCCTGACCGTAGATCTGGGCGAACCTCGGACCGTAGGCCTCCAGCGCTTCATCGATGTCGTTGAGGTACATGGGGCCTCCACCATACACGATGGTTCGGATACCGTCGCCCTGGTGGCCGCGCTTCTTCGAAGCGGAGACCAGCCTCTTCACCATCGTTGGCGCAGCAAAGAAAACCAGGTTTCCGCGTGACAGGGAGAGGTCGATGATTTCGTCGCAGTCGAAGCCCCGCGAGACGGGCACCAGATGGGCACCGCCCGCGCGAAAATGTGGCAACATGTACAGCCCGGCGCCGTGGGAGATTGGGGCGGCGTAGAGTACGGTGTCTGTTGCATACGCGGGATCAACGTTGGCCATGTAGCAGAGCGACATGCTGCGGAGGTTCCCGTGACTGAGCATGACGCCTTTCGGCTTACCCGTCGTGCCGGATGTGTAGAACAGCCAGGCCAGGCTGCTGTCGTCGAGGACGATCGGCGCGGACGGTTCTGCCGAAGGAAGGGGGCGCTCCGATATGCGAGCTTCCTGGAAGCCTTTGCCGTGGGCGAACACAGATCCTGTGTCGGTGTAGACCACCTTGGCCGCTGAGTTGTCCGCGATCCACTCGGCTTCGTTCTTGTGGAGCTTGCAGTTTACCGGCACCACAACGGCGCCGATCCACCAGCAGGCGTGGAGGACGTCGAAGTACTCCGGGCAGTTCTTGGCAAAGATGGCGACCCTATCGCCCTTCTGAATGTTGAACCGTCGGGTGAGATCCGCTGCCCTATCGCAGACTGCCTGCCGCAATGAAGAATATGTGTGGACTAGGTCCGCACCCAGGAGGACCGCGTCCCGATTAGGCCAGCTCCGGGAGGTTTGGTCGAGCCAATTTGCAATGTTCATATCTTTACCTCAGGCACGATCAGCTTGAAGGATCGTCGCATAGTTCGCCACCGCCGCGCCGCCCATGTTGAACGCTAGTCCGAAGGTCGCACCAGTCTTCTGCATCTCGCCAGCCTGATTGGTAAGCTGCCGGTAAGACAGAGCGAGCATCGAGACGCCTGTAGCGCCGACCGGATGACCCTTCGCCTTGAGACCACCGGACAGATTGACCGGAGTCTTGCCCTCAGCGGACACGATGCCTTCCTCGATCGCCCGCGAGCCTTTTCCTTTTTCAGAAAAGCCCATAGCCTCGTAGATCAACAATTCAGCTATCGTGAAACAGTCATGCACCTCGGCGAAATTCAGATCCTCGAGCGTAATCCCGGCTTGTGCGTAGGCCGACGCAATCGCTCTTGCTGGACCCTCGAAGCCTATGAAGTCACGGCGGTGCATGGGAAGGAAGTCCGACACGTGCTCAGCGCCGGCGATCCTTACTCTTCTTGCGGCAGACGCAGCAGCGTCGCCGGAAGAGATCACCACAGCGGCCGCACCGTCAGTCACCAGCGAGCAGTCCGTCAAACGGAGAGGAGGAGTGATCAGCGGGTTCTTCTCGCTGATCTCGTTGCAGAAGTCATAGGTGAACGGCTTGTGCATCTGCGCCAGAGGGTTCTTCATGGCGTTGACGTGGTTCTTGGACGCAATGCGCGCCATCGTGTCCAACGGGCTTCCGTATCGCTCCGTGTAGGAGCGCGCGGCAATTGCAAAAACCTGCGGAAAACTCAGTCCCGCCTCATCGACATGGTTCTGGTAGCCGGCGCCGCCCAGCGATCTGGTGACGTCCTCCGTCGAGCGATGGGTCATTTTCTCGGCGCCCACAACAAGTACGTTCCGGGCCTTTCCAGCGTGGATTAGATTCATGCCGTTGAAGGCTGCAGCGGCTCCCGAAGCGCAGGCGTTTTCAAACCGTGTCGCCGGCTTGAAGCGCATCTCGGGAAATGCCTGGAGAACCAGGGAGGATGCAAAGCCGTCCGGTATGAGCCCTGAGTTGAAATGACCAAGGCATATCGCGTCGATATCCTCTGGCCCGACACCGGAATCGGTCACCGCTTGCCGAGTTGCGTCCACGACGAGTTCTTCGAACGACTGCTCCAGTCGGCCGAACCTGGTATGCCCTGCGCCTATGACATAGATTTCAGATTTCATGGATGAAGTCCTCCTTGGGGAAACCTGCCACTGCCGGGACCTTGAAGCCATCAGGGTAACTACGTAGATATCTACGTAATGACTACGTACTGCTAAGAACCACCGACGTGCTCCGACAGGGCGGTGCCAGTTCATAAAAGAAGAACGCCGCCACATCCTTACGGAGGGCGACGCTCCTGGTTGGGAGAAGGTCGCGATGCGCCCTAGAGCGTGACCTTCAGCCGTTTGGCCAACTCACCTATGACGCCTGAGCGGAACGCCAGAACGCACGCGACAAAAATAACCCCCTGTATCACCGTCACCCACGCTCCGAACTGGGCAAAGTAGTTCTGCATCGCCACCAGTATGCCGGCTCCGACAACAGGACCGAAGACCGTTCCAAGGCCGCCGACAAGGTTCATGAGGATCACCTCCCCGGACATGGTCCAATGGACGTCGGTGAGCGTGGCGATCCCGAATACAAGGCTCTTCATTCCTCCTGCCACGCCGGACAGCCCCGCCGACAGCACAAAAGCGATGAGCTTGTAGTCGCTGACGCGGTACCCCAGAGAGACCATCCTGTCCTCGTTCTCCCGGATCCCTCGGAGGATCTCCCCGAACGGCGACGTCACGACACGCTGCACGAAGATCAGGCCACCGAGAAAGACCACAGCTACCAGCCAGTACATGACCGTGTCGTCAGCGACAGAGATGATCCCGAGAAGGCTCCCTCTCGGGACCTGCTGGATGCCATCTTCTCCACCTGTGAACGGAGCCTGGAGACAGAAGAAGTACACCATCTGCGCCAAGGCCAGTGTGATCATGGCGAAGTAGATGCCCGACCTGCGGATGGCCAGGCTGCCGACGGCCAGCCCGAGCAGCGCGCCGACGGCGCCTCCCAAGACAATGGAAGCTTCCGGCGGGAGACCCAGAGTCTTGCTCGCATAGGCGGTCACATAGGACCCCATGCCGAAAAATGCCGCGTGGCCGAAGGAGAGGAGGCCGACATGGCCTATGAGGAGATTGAATGCCAGGGCAAAAAGCCCGAAGCACATTACCTTCATCAGGAACAGAGGATAGAGCACCATAGGTGCGACAGCTACCGCTGCGACCAGAGCCAGACATGCAACGGTCTGGGGAAGCGTGAAATCAAGAATCCCGCGGCGCGACCCGTGCGTCTCGACGAGATTGATACGTGTTGCTGTTGCCGTCATGTCAGGCCCTTCCAAATAGACCTGCAGGCCGTGCAAGCAGGACAATTGCCATTACAAGGAAGATCACGGTGGCGGAGGCTTCAGGCCATACGACCTTCGCCACACCCTCCAATAGACCAAGAGCAAACCCTGTTGCGACCGATCCAAATATCGAGCCCATCCCCCCGATCACAACCACCGCGAAGACGACGATGATGAAGTTCGAGCCCATATTGGGGTTCACGGAGTATATGGGCGCCGCAAGGACGCCCGCGAACGCGGCGAGTGCAACCCCTGCGGCATATGTGAGAGTGACCATCCGAGGGACATTGATGCCGAACGCCTGAACCAACGGAGCGTTTTCCGTTGCTGCCCTGAGATACGATCCGAGGCGCGTCCTTTCGATGACGAACCAAGTCGCAATGCACGTCAAGAGGGCGGCAACGACGACCCACGCCCGGTACATGGGAAGGACCATGAACCCCAGATCGATCGGGCGGCCCTGGAAGACAGGCGGCTGCGCATAAGGCATTCCCGACGAGCCAAACTGGTTCCTGAAGAGGCCCTCGATGATGAGGGCCAGTCCGAAGGTCAGGAGGAGGCCATACAGATGATCAAGTTTGTAGAGTCTGCTGATCATCGTCCGTTCGATCACCACACCCACCGCTCCGACCACGATCGGGGCGACAACAAGGGCGGACCAATATCCGACTCCAAGCCAGTTCGATAGCATCCAGGCAACGAAGGCCCCTGCCATGAAGAACGAGCCATGGGCGAAATTGATGACGTTCAGCATGCCGAAGATGACGGCAAGCCCCAGCGACAGCAGCGCATAGAACGCTCCGTTCACGAGCCCCAGAACGATCTGGGGCCCCGCCATTTCCATTTGAAAAAGAATTTCTTCAAGCATCAGCTAATTTCCTTGCTCCGGAATTACATCCGGTCAGCCGCGCACCATTTCGCAACCGCCTTCGTTCATCGGACGGAATGCCTCCTCCGCCGGAGTGGTGCCGATCAGCTTGTAGTAGTCGAAGGCGCCGCGGCTTTCCTCCGGCTTCTTGACCTCGAACAGGTAGACCGGATGGATTTTTCGGCCATCGGGCCGGATTTTTCCTTCACCGAACGCGTCGTCGTTGGTAGGCATGGCCTTCATGCGCTCAACGACTGCTCTTCCGTCCGCCTTTGCCTGGGGCACACCGAGATCGCTCACGGCCTTCAGGTAATGGAGAACCCCCGCATAACATCCAGCCTGCACCATGGTCGGCTTTCTGTTGCCGTCGATGTCGCCGATGCGGCTGCTAACGGCCCGCGTCCTGTCGTTCAGGTCCCAGTAGAACGTTTCGGAAAGAACGAGACCCTGCGCGGCTTCCAGACCCAGAGAATGAACGTCGGAAAGGAAGACGAGCATGGCAGCCAGTTTGCTTCCGCGACGGCCAATCCCGAATTCCGCCGCTTGCTTGATGCTGTTGACCGTGTCTGTTCCGGCGTTGACGAGGCCAATCACCTTGGCACGGCTTTGCTGCGCCTGGAGGAGATAGGACGAGAAGTCGGTCGTTCCGGGGAAAGGAGTGCGGACACTTCCGACGACCTTGCCGCCCTGCTGCGCGATGAATGAACCCGCATCCCGTTCCATGGAGTGCCCGAAGGCGTAATCGGCGGTGACGAAGAACCAGGTGTCGCCTCCGGCCCTGACGAGGGCGCCGCCCGTTGAGTGGGCGAGCATCCAGGTATCATAGGTCCAGTGGACGGTGTTCGGGCTGCATGCCTTTCCTGTCAGGTCGGATACGGCGCCTCCCGAATTGACGTAGACCCTGTTCTTCTCCTTGGCTATGTTGGCAACGGCGAGCGCCACCGAAGAGGTCGGGACGTCCACGATCACGTCCACGCCGTCCCTGTCGAACCACTGCCGTGCGATGGTCGAGCCGACGTCGGGCTTGTTCTGATGGTCAGCCGACACCACCTCGATAGAGATGCCCTTGTCCTGCATCTCCGCAATAGCGGCACGGACTGCCTGAACGGAACCGGGGCCTGACAGGTCACGATATGCACCCGACTGGTCGTTCATGACGCCGATCTTGATGGTCGCGCCTTGTGCGTAGCCGGGCCTAGCCAGCATGGCGCCGAGTGTGGGCGCGGCTGCCGCCGCTGCGGCGGCTTTCAGGATGTTGCGTCTGCTGATAGTCATTGGGCTTCTCCTCCTCTTGAAGTCGTTGTGGCGCCTAAACGCCGAGATATGCTTCCAGGCGTGCCGTCGAAACGGCAAGATCCTGGGATGTCAGCAGATCCACCACGCGACCGTGCTCCATGACATAGTGCCGGTCTGCCAGCGTCTGGGCGAAACGGAAGTTCTGCTCCACCAGAAGGACTGTACAGCCTCTCGCCCTGATCTCCCGGATTGTAGCGGCGATCTGCTGGACGATCACAGGAGCCAACCCCTCCGTCGGCTCGTCGAGCAACAGGAACTTCGCTCCGGTCCTCAGAATACGCGCGATCGCAAGCATCTGCTGCTCTCCGCCGGAGAGCTTGGTGCCAGCGCTTGCAGAACGTTCCTTTAGGTTCGGGAACAACTCGTAGATTTCCGGTAGGGACATCCCATCGGGGCCAATCGCCGGTGGAAGCATCAGGTTCTCCGTTACCGTGAGGCTTGAAAAGATGCCTCTCTCTTCCGGGCAAAGCGCGATACCTGCTCGGGCGATGTGGTCGCTCCTTGCCTGGACGAGCTGCCTGCCCTTGTAGAGCACGCTGCCGGAGCGTCTGCCTACAAGACCCATTATAGCTCTGAGCGTCGTCGTCTTTCCGGCGCCGTTTCGGCCGAGCAACGTTACAACCTCGCCTTCGCGCACGTGGAAGTCGACTCCATGGAGGACATGGCTTTCGCCGTACCAGGCGTTCAGCCCGGAGACCTCAAGCGAGGGAGGGACCGTGAACTGGAGTTTGTGGAGGGTGCCTGATGTGGCGCTTTCAACATTAAGCATGGACAGCAGCTCCCGAAATCTGTGGTTCGGTTCCCAGATAAGCAGCGATGACTTCCGGCTTCTGGGAGACGGCGCGATAGTCGCCCTCGGCGAGGACCCGTCCCCGTGTCAGGACGGTTATGGTGTCGCACAGTCCCTCGACGACCTTCAGGTTGTGTTCGACCATCAGAATCGTCCGGCCGGGTGCCACCCGCCTGATCAGGTTCACGATCAGGTCAACGTCCTGATGAGTCATTCCGGCCGTCGGTTCGTCCAGGAGCATCATCTCCGGGTCCATCGCCAGGGTTGTGGCAATCTCCAGCGCCCGCTTGCGCCCGTAAGACAGCTCTCCTGCGGCGGTTCCCAAATAGGTCGTAAGACCGACATCCTCTATAAGCTGCAGCGCCCTATCGTCATACTGCTTGAGAACGGTTCCTGAGCGCCAAAAGTCGAAGGAGCGGCCTCTGCGTTGCTGTAATGCCAGACGAACGTTTTCCAGGACCGACAGGTGAGGGAACACCGCCGAGATCTGGAAGGATCTCACCAGACCCAGCTTCGCCACGTCCGCGGGTTTCAGCGAAGTGATGTCCCGTCCGTTGTAAAGGATCGTACCGGCAGTGACGGACAGGAACCTGGTCAGCAGATTGAAGCACGTCGTCTTACCGGCGCCGTTTGGGCCGATGAGCGCGTGAATGGTGCCGCGTTTGACGCGAAGATGCACATCATCAACGGCTTTGAAGCCACCAAAGCTCTTCGAAATTCCGCGGGTCTCGAGTATGAATTCTGTCATTCCGTTCCTGGATCCTTGTGGCACAAGTGGTCGTTCGCTGGGCACGGGTGTACGCAACGCCGGCTCGCGCAGTTTTCGCAACGGGCTGTAGAGTCATAACCGCCTCGGCAGCCGTCGACATCGGTCCAATTCATGTGGGATATCGGCACCCGAGGGATGGTCAGCGCTGGGCGGTGAGAAAACCTTGCAGGGGTGATGTGGCATCCCGGTCAGCAGTGATCGGGCCATCGTGAGTGCATATCGATCGGAAGACCGCGCTGCTACTTGGAAATGATCTTGTCATGTCTGTTCTCCTCCAAGGAGCAATTGTGGTTAAGAACAGGGTCCAGCGCTATCGGTGAAAACACGTAGATTTATACGTAGCTATTACCTATTATGCATCGCTCGTTAGGGATGAACGGACGCAGTGACGGAGGATCAATGACCGAACTCGACATGACCGAGGGAGACCTTGTCGCCACGGCCTTCAGGGAGGCGCCCGTGGGCATCATGCTGCTCAGCAACAGGCGTATCCTGAAGGCGAACCAAGCCATCGGGAGCCTCTTCGGCTGGACCGCCGAGGACATCGAGGGCCAGTCAATACGTGTACTTTACCCATCCAGTGTGGACTTCGAGAAGACAGGCGAAAGATGGCACCGCTGGCTGGAAAATCAGCCACTGTACGAAGATGAACGATTCATGAAACGTCGCGACGGCAGGATCGTCTGGATGAGGGCACGAGGTCGAACTCTGACACCGGAAGAGCCCTTCAAGCTGATCGTCTGGATCTTCGAGCTCATCGACAAGGAGCGGCCCAGCGCCGCCCTGCTTACGACCAAGGAACGAGAGATAACGCACCGTATCGTGAATGGTCTGACGAGTAAGGAAATTGCAAACGAGCTGGGCATCTCCCACCGCACGGTGGAAGTCCATCGCGCGTCCATCATGCGTAAGCTCGGAGTTCAGAATGCCGCTGAGCTGGTTGCCAAGATCATCGTTGAACGATGAGGCGTGCTCCTTCACCTTCGTTGGTGACTGGAACAGGCAATGTGATTGCTGCCGCCGAAGAGACTGGGGATCGGAGGGATGTTTCGTCAGACGGCTCGATGCCAGAGGAGCGTTTGCAGCCTACGGTCTGTCGCCTCGACTGCGCGGACTGCCCCCCGACCATTTCTTGAAGGCGCGATAAAAGGCGCTTGGTTCGCTGTAGCCGAGTTCGGCGGCAATCTCCGAGATTGTCATCTCCTGGCTATCGAGCAGTTTTCTGGCCAGCCCCGTCCGCAGTTCGTCCTTGATACTTGAATATGTCTGGCCCTCTGCACGCAGCCGTCGGCGAAGGGTGGCAGGCGCGAGACGGAGGTCTCGGGCCAGATTGTCGAAATGTGGCCACTCCTCGGGCGACAGCGCGCCGAGCTTCTGTCGGATCCGTTCCGTTACGCCACCGTCATGCCGGTACCTCACGAGGATGTTGGCGGGTGCGTCTCGGAGGAAGATCTTCAAGGCGGGCTCGTCCCGTACCACGGGAAGATCGAGGTGCGCAGCGTCGAAAACAAGCGAAGTCTCCTCCGCGTCGAAATGCACGGGGGCACCGAAGAACTGGCGGTAGTCGTCGCGATGCACAGGGGCGGCACAAGAAAAGCGAAGCTGCTTCAAAGGAAGGCGCCTTCCAACGAGCCAGCATGCGACCCCCATCAGGATCAGCCAGAATGTCCTGTAGGCAAAGGCCGTTCGCGGGCCTGTGGCGGCCGAAAGGACGATTTTTGCCTCGCCTCCGATCACCGTTAACTCGCCACGAGGATTGTCAAGTACGAGCGACAGATAGGTCAGGGCGCGCTTCAGCGCCTGCTCGAGCGTCTTCGTGTGCAATACGCAGTGACACAGCATCTCGTAGCTGCCCGGACGCATCGGACGCGCTGCCAAGCCAAAGAACTCATCCTGCATCGTCTCTGCGATCAGCCACCACAACCGCCCGTAGCTGGTGTTTGACACAGGTTCAGTAACGCTCTCCGGAAGTCCCGCAGCAGCCAATAGCGGAGCGACATCGATTCCAGCTTCGTAGAGGCTACCCAAGGCATCTTCCACAAATCCCGGCAGGATCATCCTGCGTTCCATGCATTCTACCCCTATGGCAAAATCGATCAGCATTTCTGCAACGAGATGTCATTGTTTGCAATCCCGCTTAAACTAAATTCGGCTAGTCGGTTGTCTCGGGGGGAGACGAGTTGGTGAGGGAGGAGAGACTATGAACGCTTCATTTCAGACTCGTAGACCGGTCAAAGCCAAGTATGAGGATGCGGTCCAGGCCTTCCGCATCGAGGACAGGATTTCCGTCCTCAGCGGTGACCTGTCCAATCTCAATCCGGCCGTGGAATGCTGTGACCGTCATTGCGGACAAGGTCGCGTCGCGCTGCGCTTCCTCGGCGCCGGGGGAGAGTTCAGCGAGCTCACCTTCGAGCAGTTGAGAGATATGTCGGCTCGCTTTGCCCATGTTCTGCGCCGTGCAGGCGTCGGTCCAGGCGATGTCGTTGCGGCGCTTCTGCCCCGAACCCCTGAGTTGCTCGTAACAATCCTGGCTGCGTGGCGTGTCGGAGCGGCCTACCAGCCCTTATTCACGGCTTTTGGACCAAAGGCGATCGAGCATCGACTAAAGACTGCCGGCACGCGGTTTCTGGTGACCAATAGTGTGCAACGTGAGAAGCTGACCGAGATCGCCAATCTTCCACCGGTTGCCACAATAGCATCACCGGGAAGGCTTCCTGAGGGCGACATAGATTTCCACAGGGCGATCTCGGAGGTTCCCCATACGTTTCCACCGGTGATGAGAACGGGAGACGACCTGATGTTGATGATGTCGACATCGGGCACTACGGGACTCCCGAAAGGTGTTCCCGTTCCTAACCGTGCGCTTCTTGCGTTCGCTTCCTACATGCACCACGGCATCGGCCTGCAAAGCGACGACGTCTTTTGGAATATTGCCGATCCCGGTTGGGCCTATGGCCTTTATTACGGGGCGATCGGTCCGCTGCTGGTCGGCCAGGCAACGACCTTCGTCGAGGCGGCATTCAGTGCCGACAGCCTGTGTGAGACGGTAGAGCGAATTGGCGTGACCAGTCTTGCAGGGTCGCCGACAGCATTCCGCCTGTTGATGGCGGCGGGCACACAGAAGGTTCAGTGTATTCAGGGAAGGCTACGCGTTGTCAGCAGCGCAGGCGAACCGCTAAATCCCGAAGTGATCCGATGGTTCGACCAAGTCATCAACGCACCTATCCATGACCATTACGGCCAGACGGAGCTCGGGATGGTGGTCAACAATCACCACGGGCTCGAGCATCCTGTACGTCCGGGCTCTGCCGGCTTTCCGATGCCCGGCTATCGTGTGGTGGTGCTGGACGATGATGGCCGGGAGCTTGGGCCGAACCAACCGGGGGTGCTTTCCATCGACGTGGAAAAATCGCCGCTTCTGTGGTTCGGGGGTTATCATCAGCAGGAGACACCGGCGCTCGCGGGGGGCTACTACCGGACAGGTGACACGGTCGAGATCGAGCCGGACGGCTCGTTCAGCTTCATCGGACGCTCCGACGATGTGATAACCTCGTCCGGGTACCGCATCGGTCCGTTCGACGTGGAAAGCGCGTTGCTGGAGCACTCGGCTGTCGTGGAATCGGCTGTCGTCGGTGTGCCGGATCCCGAACGGACCGAGATCGTCAAGGCCTTCGTGGTGCTCGCTCAGGGATGTGAAGGCACCCCGGAACTCGCCGAGGAGCTCCGTCTCCATGTGCGGGCACGGTTGTCTGCACATGCCTATCCGCGCGCCGTCGAGTTCGTCGCAGAACTACCGAAGACTTCGAGCGGAAAACTGCAGAGGTTCATCCTGCGCAATGCTGAGATAGCCAAGCTCACCGACAATCAGAAGGTTCCAGGATGAAGATCGAAAACCGCGTGTTTCTTGTGACCGGGGCGGGATCCGGGCTGGGAGCGTCCGTCGCCGGCATGATAGCCGGCCATGGCGGCAAGGTTCTGCTACTCGACATCAACTCGGAAAGCGGAGAAGCCAGGGCGCGGACTCTCGGAGAAGCTGCCCTGTTTCACAGGGCAGACGTTGCGAACGAGGCAGATGGTCACGCTGCGATCGCAGCCGCCCTCGACGTCTTCGGTCGTATTGACGGCCTGGTGAACTGCGCCGGCGTAGCACCCGGCGAGAAGATCGTCGGCCGTGAAGGTCCGCATCGGCTCGAGAGCTTTGCCCGCACGGTATCCATCAACGTGGTCGGGACATTCAACATGCTCCGGCTCGCGTCCAATGCGATGTCGAAGCAGGAGCCAGGTGACGGCGGCGAGCGCGGCGTCATCATCAATACAGCGTCCATAGCGGCCTTCGACGGTCAGATAGGTCAAGCCGCCTACGCAGCGTCCAAGGGCGCCGTCGCGGCCATGACCCTGCCTGCCGCCAGAGAACTCGCACGTTACGGCATCCGCGTAGCGACCATCGCTCCGGGCATCTTCAGGACACCGATGATGGAGGGCATGCCGCAGGAAGTTCAAGATGCGCTTGGCGCCTCAGTGCCGTTCCCTCCGCGGCTGGGCGCGCCGGAAGAATACGCGGCACTGGTCCGCCACATCATCGAGAACCAGATGTTGAACGGCGAGGTAATCCGATTGGACGGAGCGCTTCGCATGGCTCCGCGGTAATTTCGAGAGGAACAAAAATGGCTATACAGGATCCAATAGTGATCGTCGGGATGGCGCGCACACCGCTTGGAGCGTTCCAGGGCGACATCTCTTCGCTTGCGGGAACTGAACTCGGTTCGGCTGCAATTTCCGCCGCTGTTGGTCGGGCAGGACTAGCGAAGGACGCGGTGGAGGAAGTGCTGATGGGCTGCGTCCTGCCTGCGGGGCAGGGACAGGCGCCTGCACGCCAGGCAGCACTTGGCGCCGGGCTTCCCCTTTCCGTCGGTGCGTCCGCCATCAACAAGGTATGCGGATCAGGCATGAAGGCGGCGATGCTTGCTCACGATCTGCTGTTCGCTGAAAGCGCCAAGGTGGTGGTCGCCGGCGGGATGGAAAGCATGTCCAATGCTCCTTACCTGCTTGCCAAGGCGCGTGGCGGCTACCGGATGGGCCACGGTCATATACTGGACCACATGTTCCTCGATGGCCTTGAGGACGCCTACGACAAGGGGCGGACGATGGGCAGTTTCGCCGAGGACGTGGCGGAAGGCTATCAGTTTACGCGAGACGCCCAGGACGCATTCGCACTATCCTCCCTGACCAAGGCTCAAAAAGCTGTTGCCGAAGGGCGGTTCGCATCCGAGATAACTGCGGTCACGACGAAGGGAAAGACCCCGGTCTCGATCTTTTCCGACGAGACACCGGCCAGAGCTCGACCAGACAAGATCCCCACGCTCAAACCTGCTTTCCGCGAAGGTGGGACGATTACGGCGGCCAATTCGTCTTCGATTTCCGATGGCGCTGCAGCACTCGTACTGATGCGCACTTCCGAAGCCGAAAGGCGTGCTCTTATTCCTCTGGCAAGGATCGTCGGGCACACGACCCACGCTGATCGCCCGGAGCGGTTCGCCACTGCGCCGATAGGCGCGATGCGGAAGCTTGCAGAAAAGACCGGCTGGGACCTCGCTGACGTCGACCTCTTCGAAATCAACGAGGCATTCGCTGTCGTTGCGATGGCCGCCTTGAGAGACCTCGACATTCCCGAGGACAAGCTGAATGTCCATGGTGGAGCATGTGCCTTGGGACATCCGATAGGCGCTTCAGGCGCGCGGGTCCTCGTCACACTGCTCTCGGCGCTCAAGACCTATGGTTTGAGGCGGGGCGTCGCTTCGCTTTGCATCGGCGGGGGCGAGGCCACCGCGATGGCTATCGAGATCATGTCCTGATGCTGCTGACCGAGACTCAGGAACAGGTACGGGAGGCAGCACGCGCATTTGCTTCGGAACGGCTGAAGCCGGGAGCTGCAAAGCGCGACGAGCACGGGGCCTTTCCAAGAGCTGAACTGGCCGGCATGGGCGAACTCGGCTTCCTTGGCATGCTGCTGCCCGAAGAGTACGGCGGGTCGGACGTGGGCATGGTATCCTACGCGCTTGCTCTGGAGGAAATCGCCGCCTGCGACGGCGCATGCTCTACCATCGTCTCGGTGCACAGTTCCGTCGCTTGTATGCCCATCCTGCGCTATGGCACCGACGAGCAGAAAAGAAGGTTCCTTCCGCCGATGGCGCGGGGCGACTGGATTGGCGGGTTTGCGCTCACGGAGCCGCAGGCCGGATCGGACGCATCGGCCCTGGTGACGCGCGCAAAGCGGAAAGGGGATTTCTATGTGATCGACGGGATGAAACAGTTCATCACCTCAGGCAAGAACGGCCAGGTGATGATCGTCTTTGCACTGACCGACCCGGCTGCAGGCAAGAAGGGAATCTCGGCTTTCATCGTGCCGACGAACACCCCCGGCTACGAAGTGATTTCGGTGGAGCGAAAGCTAGGACAGCATTCGTCAGATACCTGCGGCCTTGCATTCAACGCGATGCGCGTTCCCGCAGAAAACCTCCTCGGAGCGGAGGGAGAAGGCTACAAGATTGCGCTGTCGAACCTCGAAGGCGGACGGATAGGTATCGCATCCCAGGCGGTTGGAATGGCCCGCGCCGCACTTGACGCGGCGCGGCGGTACGCGGAGGAAAGGAAGGCGTTCGGCAAGGCGATCGCAGAACAACAGGCGATCGCGTTCAAGCTCGCCGATATGGCAACCCAGGTCGAGGTCGCAAGACAGATGGTTTTGCATGCCGCAGCTCTCAAGGAAGAAGGTAGATCCTGCTTGAAGGAGGCGTCGATGGCAAAACTCTTTGCCTCCGAAATGGCGGAAGAGGTCTGCTCCGCAGCAATCCAAATCCATGGTGGCTACGGTTACCTCACGGACTATGAAGTCGAGCGGATCTACCGAGACGTTCGCGTCTGCCAGATTTACGAAGGGACGAGCGAAGTGCAACGCCTGGTCATAGCGCGGGAATTGTTTGCCACGCTCGGAGCATGAACCTCTTGTGCAACTCCCACTGCTCAGATGTTTGCATCGGCGGTGTTTTCAATCAACTATGCGATCGGATGCTCGAATGTACGAAGCTATAGAAACGAGCCGCGAGGACGGCGTTGCGATCGTACGCTTGAACCGGCCTAAGCAGCTGAACGCATTGAATGCGACGCTCGCGAAAGAGATCATCTCGGCGGTCGAGGATCTGGAGCGAGACAGGGCGATCGGCGCCATAGTTCTGACGGGATCCGAAAGAGCCTTTGCCGCGGGTGCCGACATTGCGGAATTGTCGCAAAAGACAGCCGCCGAGATGATAGAGGCCGACTATTTCGCAGAATGGGAGCGCTTCACCCGGTGCAGGACACCGAAGATTGCGGCTGTGCGCGGCTTCGCTCTTGGGGGCGGGTGCGAACTGGTGATGATGTGCGATTTCGCCATCGCGGGTACCTCCGCCAGGTTCGGTCAGCCGGAGGTGAGGATCGGGGTCATTGCGGGCATGGGTGGCACTCAACGCATGACTCGACTGATCGGCCGGGCACGGTCGATGGACATGCATCTTACCGGGAGGATGATGGACGCAGCCGAGGCACTACAGGCCGGGCTCGTCGCTCGCGTCGTGCCCGATGACGAGGTTCTTGCCGTCGCTATGGAAGCCGCCAAGACGATCGCTTCTCACTCGCGGACTGCAGTTCGCGACGCGCGAGACGCGGTGATGCGCGCCGAAGAACTGCCGCTTACGGAGGGACTGAAGTTCGAGCGGGTCCTGTTCCACCGCCTGTTTGGAAGCGCCGACCAACGCGAGGGCATGAGCGCCTTCCTGGAGAAGCGAGCTCCGCGGTTCGGGCCCTCGGACATCGGCGAAAATGGCCTTGCTGGGAACTGAACAGCAGTTCGTCGCGATGGGCCGGCCGCTCCTGTGATGTATTTCATCACCGGCATGCCGGTGCTGGAAATGTGGTGTCCAAGCTCGTCATCTTCTCCAAGCGCGGCCAGGGAACCTGCTATTCCGGCATCGAGATCCCACTGCTCTACAAAGACAATACCCGCATGTTCCATGGTGATGCTTAGGGCGGCCTCGAACAACTCATGCCAAAAATCGCTTAGAACGAATTTCGGACTGGCGGGGGAGGTCTCCGCTGGCGGTGCCTATCACCATGACCATTCCAATGATGTGGTGCCAGAGCGAACGTGGAGACCCAATAGATTCGCTGACGCGTGGAAACGCAGCTTTGAGATGAGCCGAACGCGCTGGCGGGAATCACATTCGGGCAGGTTCCGGCAACACTCCGGGTTCGATCTGAAGCGTTCACCCTCCGAGATCGGCTCCAAGGTCTTCGCGCTCACGCGGCATAGGGGTGTAAGTCGAAACGAAACTCGCCGTGCACTGATCTCCCTGCGTAGACGGTTCCCGGTTTTGGAAGACGAACTCAGTCCTTGACACGGATCAATTAAGTGACATACTTCTATCTAAACAACAGGTGTCGTTTATGTAGAATGGTCACAATGAACGTGTTAGATGGAAAGCCGCCCAGCGCCGATGCGCCAGCGGAGGACGTGCGTTTCGAACGCACCAGGGCACGGTTGGCAGCAGCCGTCATTGCGCTTGCGAGCGAACGCGATATCACTACCGCTTCGGTTGCGGAGCTGACCCGCCGCGCAGGCATCAACCGGGCAACCTTCTACAACCATGCAAATTCGCCGATAGAGTTGTTGACGCGGGTGCTCTCTGCCGATCTTGACGGGTTGCGACGAGAAATGATTGAGGCACTGGCGCTGGATCGCTCAGCTTTGCTCGATCGAGGGCGCCGCATCCTGCAAGGCATGATCGATCACGTCCTCCGATATGAAGGCGTCTATGGCATCGGGCATGCTTCTTCGATTTTCGCGCTTCGCGTCGTACTTGCCGAGCACGTGGAGAAATCCATGCAGGATATCCTGCATTACAGGCCCGCAGTACTGCCTGAAAAAGTGAGTAAGGCACTCACTCTTTACTCGGCATTTCTCGCCCACGGTGTCGCAGGGGCTTTCGATGCCTGGCTGAGATTGCCGTCTCCACGCGATCCCGAAAGGCTCCTGGCAGTTGTGGAAGATCTCTATCCGTCCTGGTTCTGGGACGGTTCGTTGCCGGAGCAATTTTGACCGTCACCCGGTCGAGAACTGATTTTATTTGAGGAGAAGACGTAGTGAAAGCAGCTGTATTGAATGCCATTGACGGGACATTCTCGGTTGAGGAGATCGAAATCGATGCTCCCAAAGGCCGAGAAGTTCTGGTGGAAGTGAAGGCGTCCGGCCTTTGCCATTCCGACCTGCACATGGCCGAGACGGATTTCGGCCTGCCGCTGCCCGCGGTGTTTGGCCATGAACTCGCCGGGATCGTCAAGGAGATCGGCCCGGATGTGCGGGAGTTTGCCGTCGGCGATCACGTCGTGGGCTCGCTGGTCCAATATTGCGGACATTGCGAGGCATGCCTGGACGGTCGCACCTATCAATGCGCGCATCCCGAGGAAACGCAGCGCGCTCCGACCGAACCGCCGCGGCTTACCCGCGACGGGGGCCCGGTGACATCGGTTTTTGGCACCGCCGCCTTTGCCGAGTATACCCTTGTCCACGAAAACCAGTTGGCCAAAGTTCCGAAACAATTGCCGTTCCCGCAAGCCTCGATCCTCGGCTGCGGCTGCATTACAGGAGCCGGCGCGGTCATCAATACGGCGGGTGTCAAGCCCGGGGACACAGTGGCTGTCATCGGGGTTGGCGGTGTAGGCCTCAATGTCATTTCCGGCGCGAAGCTTGCGGGTGCAAAACGGATCATTGCCATCGATTTGCAGCCGGCAAAGGAAGAACTTGCGCGTCGTTTCGGCGCCACCGACTTCGTGAATGCGGGCGATGGCGACCCGGTCGAAAAAGTCAGAGAACTGACGGGCGGCGGTGTCGGATACGCGTTCGAGGTGATCGGCCTGAAGGCAACCACGCACCAAGCCATCAAGATGCTCCGCAAGGGAGGCGGCGCCTATCTGATCGGCATGCACAAGCCCAATGCTCCGATCGAAGTCGACGCCTTGATGGATCTCATTGCCAACCAGGGCACCATCAAAGGGGTCTTCATGGGGTCCACGAACATCAAGCACGACATTCCCATGTATGCCGATCTTTACCTGCAAGGCCGTTTCAATCTCGATGACCTAATTTCTCGCGAGATCGGCATCGGCGAAATCAACGAGGCCTATCGGGAGCTCAAGAAGGGCGCCATCGCGCGAAGCGTCATCACCTGTTTCTGAGGCGAATAAATTTCTCGAATTATGGAGTTTAACTCATGTCATACAAACTTTTGATCGACGGCAAGCTTGTGGACGGCGCATCGACCCTTGAGGTGATCAACCCCGCGACTGGTGCGGTTTTCGCGACATGTGCTCGAGCGGATGAGGAGCAGCTTGAACAGGCCATTGCCGCAGCCAGGCGCGCCTTTCCGGCATGGGCCGCCCTCAGTCACGATGAGCGCCGCGGCTATCT
The DNA here is from genome assembly GCF_036888815.1 of Agrobacterium sp. CCNWLW155. Lineage (NCBI taxonomy): Bacteria > Pseudomonadati > Pseudomonadota > Alphaproteobacteria > Hyphomicrobiales > Rhizobiaceae > Agrobacterium > Agrobacterium sp. CCNWLW155. Next base: position 79,030 of record NZ_JBAKFW010000013.1, on the reverse strand, counting down.
GGTCAGGCTTGCCGACGCAATGGAAGCACGGCAGGGCGAATTCGCCGAACTGCTGACCCGCGAACAAGGCAAACCCCTTCCTTTTGCAACAGCCGAGGTCGCCTATTCGATCGGCGCTCTACGCTATTTCGCAGAACAGGATTTCCCGCTGACGACGCGTCGCGAGACGCAGAATGGCAGGATACTGGAGCAACGAACGCCGCTTGGCGTGGTTGGTGCGATCACGCCGTGGAATTTTCCGGTCGCGCTGCTGCTGATCAAGGTCGGGCCGGCGCTGAGCACCGGCAACACAATGGTGGCCAAGCCCGCACCCACGACGCCGCTGACCACGGCGTTGCTTGGCGAGGTAGCCTCTCGGATCCTGCCGCCTGGCGTCTTCAACGTGATCATCGATGCGAACGATCTGGGCGGTAAGATCACCTCACACCCTGACGTGGCGAAGGTCACGTTCACCGGGTCCAGCGCGACAGGAAAGCGCGTGATGGCCAGCGCCGCAGATACAATCAAGCGGCTGACGCTTGAGCTCGGCGGCAATGACGCGGCGATCATTCTCGACGATATCGATGTGAAAGAGGCGGCGGCGAAGGTGTTCAGCGCAGGCATGTTGAATTCCGGCCAGATTTGCCTCGCCGCGAAACGCATCTACGCCCCACGGACGATCTACGATGCGCTATGTGATGAACTCGGCAACCTGGCACGCCAGGCTGTGGTCGATGACGGTCTCAATCAGGGAGCTCAAATCGGGCCTGTCCAGAACAGGCTGCAGTACGAAAAGGTGCTCGGCTTCATCGAAAGCGCGCGCGGTCAGGGCAGGGTGGTCGCAGGCGGAAGCGCGTTGCCGCGACAGGGCTATTTCATTCAGCCTACGATCATCCGCGATCTTCCCGACGATGCCCCGCTTGTCCGCGAGGAGCAGTTCGGGCCGGTCATCCCCGTGCTCGCCTATGACACGATCGATGAAGTGATCGAGCGCGTCAACAGCAGCGAGTTCGGCCTCGGCGGGACGATCTGGACCAACGATGCCGATCGCGGCTTGCAGGTCGCCCTGCGTATTCAATCTGGTACGGTCTGGGTCAACCAGCACCTCGACATGCCATATGACACGCCTTACGGCGGCGCGAAGCAATCCGGGATCGGGCGTGAATCCGGGATCGAGGGCATGAAAGAATTCACGCAGTCGAAGATCATCAATATCGCGGATAAGACCGCCGCGTAGGCGCAACCAGGGTCCCTGGTAACCGCCTTCACATTCTGCCCGCTCTGGATCTGCGCGGGGTTTGGCCTTGGCCGATGCGGCCAAGGCCAGCACCACAAGTTTCATCAAGCGTATTTCCCGGACTGACTGTCTGGCAGGAGAGGGCATGCAGACAAAACCTGAGCTGCTCTCACCGGTAAAGGATTCACTATGAACAGAGAGAATGCCCGGCATCACATTGTCGTTGCCGGTGGCGGTATCGCCGGTCTCGAACTGGCGACCATGCTGGCGCGAAAAAACCGTCGCCGCGCAAATTTCCTATCGGTGACGTTGGTTGACCGTGATTGGGCGCATGTGTGGAAGCCGATGCTGCACACCATCGCGGCCGGAACCCGGGATATTTCCCAGCAACAGACCCCTTACCTCGCCCAGGCGCACAATTCGGGCTTTTCCTTCGAGCCGGGCGAGATCTGTGGATTGGATCGGAATGCGCGTGAGATAAAGCTTGCGGCACTCCATTCTCCCGATGGACGCCTGCTGGTCCCTGAACGTACCTTGGGGTACGACACTCTTGTTATTGCGCTGGGTAGCCAGGCCAATGACTTCGGCACGCCAGGCGTTTCAACCTGGTGCCGGCGAATTGATTCCCGGCAGCAGGCCCAGGCCTTTAATCAGGAAATCCGCTTTCGTATTTTGCAGTGCCTCGCGCAGGATGGACAGCTGTCCATTGGCATTGTTGGAGGGGGCGCAACCGGTGTCGAGTTGGCTGCCGAACTTGTGCAACTGACTGAAACATCCGTCGCATATGGAGCATATGATCTGGCCTCTCGTATCAGTATTACGTTGATTGAGGCCGGCCCCAAGCTCCTTCCCGCGTTTCCGGAGGATATTTCCGCCGCTACCCTGCATCATTTGCAGGCTCTTGGTGTCAAGGTGATGACGCAGGCCCAGGTCGGTTCAGTGGATGAACACGGCTTCGTGTTATGCGACGGCACGAGAATTGAAGCCTCGCTGAAAGTTTGGGCGGCAGGCGTCAAGGCTGCTGACTTCCTCAACGGCTTCGGAGGCCTGGAAAACAACCGCGCCAATCAGTTGCTCGTGAAGTCGTCACTGCAGAGCACGCTGGATCCTGACATTTATGCAGTGGGCGATTGCGCCAGTTTGCAACTGCCTGGGATGGAGCGCCCGCTGCCACCCACGGCCCAGATTGCTCATCAGCAGGCCCACCACCTGATCAGGCATCTACCCGGGGCTGTTCTGCAAGGCACACCCGTTCCGGATTTCCGCCACCGCGACTTCGGCGCATTGGTGTCATTGGGTGAATACGGGGCCTACGGGTCTCTTGGCAAGTTCGGCTTCTTCAAGGAAACCACCATACGCGGACGGCTCGCCCAGTTCGGACATATCGCGCTCTATCGAAGCCATCAGGCCCGCCTGCACGGGATGGTCCGGGGCAGTTTGCTGTGGCTGGTCGATAGCCTCAATTCGCGCCTGCGTGCGCGAATAAGACTCGATTAGGCACGTTGCCGTACGGCCGCATACTTCGTGAGGCCGCCATTCGAAATCAGGAGAAGGCAAATGAAATACAACCGTCTTGGAACTTCGGGACTCTTTGTATCGGAACTAGGCCTCGGCGCGATGACCTTCGGCGAGAACGAGGGTTTACCCGCTCTGGGCGGATTGGGACAATCGGAAGCCAACGCGCTGGTGTCACGTGCATTCGAAGCGGGCGTCAATCTGTTCGACACCGCTGACGGCTATGCACTCGGCGCCTCTGAGCAGATTCTCGGTGAAGCACTGCGGAGCCTGGGCGTGCCGCGCGAGCGCTACCTGATTGCCACCAAGGCGTTTCTGGCGATGGGAAATGGCCCGAACGATGCGGGCTCGTCGCGCGCGCACCTGCTTCATGCAGCCAAGAACAGCCTCCGACGTCTGGGAGTCGATTACATAGATCTCTATCAGCTGCATGGCTTCGATCCAGCGACGCCAATCGAGGAATCCCTGCGCGCGCTCGATGATCTCGTCCGCCAGGGGCATGTCCGCTATGTCGGCATATCCAATTGGGCCGCCTGGCAGATCGCCAAGGCGCTGGGGATTGCTGAGCGGCTTGACCTCACAGGGTTTGCCTCGCTGCAAGCCTATTACTCGGTGGTGGGTCGCGACCTGGAACGGGAACTGGAGCCTTTGTTGCAAAGCGAGGGCCTCGGCCTTCTGGTCTGGAGCCCTCTGGCTGGTGGCTTCCTGAGCGGCAAGCAACTCCGCGGCCAACAAGCCCCCGAGGAAAGCCGTCGGGCAGCTATTGCCTTTCCGCCGGTGGACCAGGTGCGTGGCTATGAAGCACTCGACGTGCTGCGTTCCATCGCCGACGCGCATGGAGCTTCCATTGCACAAGTGTCGTTGGCATGGCTCCTGCACCAGAAGGTGGTTTCGTCGGTCCTGATAGGGGCCAAGCGGATGGATCAGTTGGAGAACAACCTCAGGGCATCCGATTTGGCGCTTGCCGGGGACGAGCTAGAGGCGATTGCCAGAGTAACCACGTTGCCGGCCTGGTATCCGGGGTGGATGCTCGAGTTTCAGGGCGCAGACCGTCATAAGCTGCTTTCGCAGTCCAATCGCTGATGGGCTGCGCCGGGGTAGAGGCAAGGTACGGCGACGCCGTCGGTGCCCTGCACCACTCCTCGCGCAGCAGTTTGCGTGCAGCCAAGAATGGCTGCACGATTTCGTATAGATCAGCCCTGTCTTCGACCAGTTCATTGATTCGCTCCTCGCATTTAACCTTGCCGACCGGACCGACTTTCAGACCAAAGCTGCGCAACAATCCGCGAATATCATTCTCGATGGCGATAGTTTTTTCCTGCAGGAGTTTGCGCGCGGTCAGCAATGCCCAGTGCTTCTGGCTCGCCAGTATCTTCACATTCACAGGCCGCTAGAGATTGGCCTGCATCGTTGCGGCCCGTCTTATTCAGTTGGGCTTTCAACATGCCTTGGCAGGCTTGGTCTCGATGCAGATCACCGGCAATCCTGCCTTGGCAAGCCTACATAAACTCATTTCGACAGCGGTCCAGCTCAAGTCCGATCCGCTCGATCTGCCACCTCGCATCCTTGATCACCGAGATCAAATCTTCAAGGTGACTGGCACTTTTTTACCTCCCGGCAACGACTAAAAAAAAAGCGACTGCATTTCGAGATTGATGAATGTTTGATCTGGCGTTAGCGGGACACAACAGCTCTTTGAAATGCGCAGGTGACGTTCTCCCACATCCTTTACTCCATGCACGATGTCATTAATAACTATCTGGAAACAAACGAAATTCAAGGGATTTCCAGTCGTCCGCCGGGGTCAATAGCAATGCTTCATCTGTCTTGATTCGGGGAATTGGCACGGTTTTTGCTGAGCTATAACCGAACGGCCGTTAGTTAGATGGGCGCTAACCGCCATCGCCCAATTTAACCTAGTAGAAGCAGTGAGCACCGGATGATGGAGCAGGACAAAAAACAGAGCGTAGCAATTGTCGGAAGTGGCCCCTCTGGGTGCTACGCGGCCCAATTTATTCGCAAGCGATGGCCATCTGCCGAAATCGTAATCTTCGAGGCGCTTCCTGTCCCCTATGGTTTAATTCGTTATGGGGTCGCAGCTGACCACCAAGGAACAAAGGCCGTCACCGCCCAATTCGATCGCCTTTTTGAGCGTGATGGCGTCCGTTTTGTTGGGAACGTCTCAGTCGGAAAAGATATTGAGTTCGAAAAGTTGGCGGATGCATTTGACATCGTTGTTCTTGCAACCGGACTTCCGGAAGATCGGCTCCTTCCTGTGCCGCAAAGTCCTGGGGCTCGAATCGTCGGCGCTGGAAGCATACTGCGTGCCTTGAACGGGTATCCCTCATCGGCCACGAAAGAAATGGATAAAATCAGGCCGCTCGGCGAACGATTGATTGTCGTGGGGAATGGTAATGTCGCCGTCGACGTAGTGCGCTTATTGTGCAAGGCGCCAGCGGATTTGTCCGGTTCCGACCTAAACGATGATGTGCTTGAAGCAATTCGGCCCGCTCCGCTGGCGTCGATAGATGTAGTGGGTCGTTCGCCGGCAAGTCTGGCCAAGTTCGACGTCGCAATGCTTCGAGAACTATGTGCGCTGCCCAACGTTGAGATTCTCGCTGAAGGCGTCTCTGATACGGAGGACGGGCCACAAGTAACGGCGTTGAGAGCAGCGGTTCAGGCTTCAGCTACCTCCAACGTTCCGTCGAGGCAACGCGTTACGTTTCATTTCGGCCTGGAGCCTCGCTGCGTAACCCAAGCCGGGCATGTGACGGCCCTGCATACTTTAACCACTAACGGGTCAGTTCCCCGCAGCTTCGAAGCCGATGCCATTATCACGGCTATTGGGTTTGTTGCCGGCGAAGGTCGCAACATCCCGGCACCGAGCGAGGCTTGGTGCCGCGCCAACGTGTTTCGTGTGGGTTGGCTTCGACGAGGTCCAGTCGGCACGATCGCTGAAAACCGCCGTTGCGCGAAGGAAGTTTCCGAAACGATCTTCGACTGCGCAGCAAGTGGACGGTTGAGCTTCGGTAAGCCGGGGTTCGAGGCAGTGTTCCCGCCGATCGCGGAGCGGGTTATCGATTTCGACGGCTGGCGCAGGATCGACGTATATGAGCGCGCCTCTGGCTCTCCAGGTCGTTGTCGGAAAAAGGTGACGGATGTCGGCCGAATGATTTCAATTGCAACCCACAACACGGAGACCTCTTTGGTGCCAAGTCAAGGTGCGGTGACGTTAAGTACACAACACATAGCTGTACCTGTGAAGTAGCTATGCTGGGTGCGACTTGCCTCAGCCATGTGACTCGAACTCTGGGCAAAGACTACGTTTCGAAAGATTGGGCTAAGACGCCCAATGTGTGCCGGAGCCCCACGCAATTAGCAATGCTCCAAAGCAGTCTCATATAGCTCAACAAAAACAAGGGAACATATTCATGACGCAAATCCTGTCGAAGCCCACCGGCCGTAGAACTCTTCTCAAGGCAAGTGGTGCTCTAGCCGCCACGTCCCTGTTCACACCCGCTCTCAACTTGAAGGCGTGGGCGAGCGAGGAGCCCATCACTCTTCTCACATGGGAAGGATACCAACCGGCCGAGTGGGTGAGGGAGTGGCAGGACGCAAACGGCGGCGTTCAGATCAAGCCCGTTCTCATTTCGTCCGGTGACGAGGTTTTTGCGCAGCTCATGTCTGGCGCAGTCAAGCCCGATGTCATCTATGCAGAGGCGTCTCTCGCAGGCCGACTCAACAAGGCGGGGCTTATTTCCCCGTTCAATGCAGCCAAAGTTCCGAATATCGCGAATATCCTTCCCGCCCTCGACTGGCAAAAGCCATTGTCCGTCGATGGGGCCTTGATGGGCATCCCGCTGCATTGGGGCACGCAGCCGCTGCAGTACGACGCGAACGTTATTACGGAAGCGCCGACAAGCTGGGCGGCATTGTGGGATAAGAAATATACCGGCCGGGTGACCACGTTCGACGACGCGACCGTCAATTTTCAGATGATTGCGCTTTATGTGGGCGCCAAAGATCCGTTCAATCTCACCGAAGAAGAGTTCGGACGCGCAACGGATGCACTTCGCGAACTGCGTGGTCAGGTGCGCGTCGTAACGCGCGGTTTCGATGACGCAACGACCCTCTACGCCTCCGGCGAAGCCGTCATCGGCTACTGCCATCTTGTGACGGTCGTCAACTCGCTACGGACTCAGGGCAAAAATTTCAAGTACATCCTACCCAAAGAAGGCACGCCTGCCTGGATCGAAGGAACGTATGTCAGCCCAAAAGGCCAGCGCGACATCGTCTACAAGTTCCTCGACGATACCATGTCCGTCGCGTGGCAGACCCGGTTCATGAAAGCAACAGCGAGCAATGGTGTCCTCACGGCAGAGAATGCTCTCAAGGGCGGACTGACGGATGAAGAGCTGAAGAGCACGAATATCCCTGACGCGGACAATCCCTCCTTCAAGCAGAACCTGCTGTTTGCGCGTGAGCCGGAAGATGTGGATCGCCGCATTCAGATCTGGAGCGATTTCCTCGCCGGAACGCTTTAAATCCATTACAGTCAAACGGAGTTAGCCCCATGGGCATTACCCAGACACCGGCGGTTCTATCGCTGGACCTCGTATCCAAGACCTATACAGGTGCTCAAAAGCCCGCGCTCAACAAGGTTTCGTTCTCTGTGAAGCCGGGCGAGTTTTTCTCGATCCTAGGACCGAGCGGTTCGGGTAAAACCACGATTCTACGGACCGTCGCCGGGTTCGAGCGCCTCGATCACGGCAACATCGTCATGGATGGAAAGGTCGTGAACAACGTCCCGCCATTCAAGCGCGATGTCAGAACGGTTTTTCAGAGTTACGCGTTGTTCCCGCACCTCACGGTGCGGGAAAACGTCGAATATCCCTTGAGCATGCAGGGCGAATGGGGACCGGACCGCCGCAGAAAGGCCGACGACATGCTCACGCTTGTTGAGATGGCCAATTTCGGCGACAGGCTGCCGCACCAGCTTTCGGGAGGGCAGCGCCAGCGCATCGCCCTTGCCCGGTCTCTGGTGTCCCGTCCGAAACTTCTGCTTCTCGATGAACCGCTTGCAGCGCTGGACCTCAGGCTCCGTCAGCAGATGCAGCACACGCTTGTCGCGCTACAGAAGGAGCTTGGCATTGCCTTCTTGTATGTTACCCATGATCAGGGTGAAGCACTCTCCATGTCGGACCGTGTCGTCGTCGTAAAAGACGGGGAGATCGCGCAGCTCGCTACGCCCAGAGAGATCTACTTTTCGCCGCAGAATGAATTCGTCTCCAGGTTTGTGGGTCGGTCGAACCTCCTGCCTGTCGAATTCGAAGACGGCGTCGAGGGCTGCACCGGATCAATAATGGGCCGCCGCATCAAGGGGCTGACGTCAAGCAAAGCCGGCTCGGCACGGATGGCGATACGCTACGAGGCGATCCAGATAAGCGAATTGGAGGCGTCCAATTCTGCTGCTGGAGCTATGCGGGGCGTAGTGGAGGACGTGCTGTTCCTCGGAACGAATTGCGAAGTAAATGTGCGCTGCGGAGATCTGCATCTCATCGGTTCGGTGCCAGCGGCCCGTGAAACCACCTTTGCAGTTGGCCAACCGGTCTGGCTCGACTTCGACCTGACGAACTCACAGGTGTTCCATGACTGATGGTGTCGTCTCCTCCGCGGGCCAGATCGTGGGCTCGCAAACTTCACGCTGGAATTTGCAGAGATGTCAGGCGGCGGCCTCTTCCGCTCTGATCAGCTTGCCCATCCTGACTTGGCTTGTCCTCATCGTGGTCATGCCGAGTCTGTTGCTGATCGGCGTGAGCTTTCTCAAGTCCACCGGCGGTGTGATAAGATTCGAACCGTCACTCGCCAACTACCAGAGACTTTGGAATTCCTCCGGTTTTTGGGTGCTGTTGGGACGCACGCTCGGATATAGTTTCGCGGGGTGCTTCGTCGCATCGTTCATCGCCTATCCCCTGGCGTTCTACGTTGGCAGGGTTGCCACCCGCAATCGGGCGCTTCTAACCACGTTAATTATTCTGCCGCTTTGGATCAGCCTGCTGATGCGCGTTTTCGCTTGGCGTGTCATCCTCGGCCAGTCCGGCGTGCTGAACACATTTCTCGTGTCGTCTGGGATCTTGCAGGAGCCCACGAATGCCTTTCTTTACAGCCCTCTCGCGGTGGTTTTAGTTTTTGCCTATATCGCCATCCCGTTTATCTTCATTTCCACGATGGGTGCCTTCGAGAAAATCCCACAGGATCTGATCGAAGCAGCACAGGATTCTGGAGCGAACGCATTTTTCACGTTCGTGACTCTAGTATGGCCGCTCACGAGAAGAAACTTCGCGATCGGGTTTTCCCTGGCGTTCCTTGTGACCGTCGGTGACTTTGTCACGCCCGCCATGATCGGCGGTATCGACGGCACCACCGTTGGCGTCGTCATTTCCACACAGTTCGGCTTCGCGAACAACTGGCCATACGGCGCGGCTGCGGCCGTTGTACTGATGGTGAGCGTTGGCGTTCTCCTGTCGATCGTTCTTGCCCTGTGTCCATCGCGAGGCGTGATGCTCAGTGTCGAGGGCGACAACAGCCAAGCCCAGACGGTGACCGCATCGAATACGATAGGCCGCCTGATCGGCGTCCTGGGTACCGGCATGGCGATCGTCTACCTTTATGCACCCCTTGCCATCATTTTCATCTTCTCGCTCAATTCGTCGTCCGTGCAGACGTTCCCGCTTCAGGAGCTATCGCTTCAGTGGTACGCTTCCCTGGCCAGCAACGAATCCCTGATCGCCGCTGCGCAACGTTCGCTCATTGTCGCAATCAGCGTCGTATGCCTTGCCGCCGGGCTGGGTACTCTGTTTGCGGTGATCATCCATCATGGTCGACTGAAGGGCGCGCGTTACTACGAGCTTGCCTTCGCGCTGCCGGTCGCGACGCCTGGCGTCGTCCTGGGGATCGAGATGGTGCTCGGCACGGAAATCTTCGGAATTCCATCGGGAATCCCACGCATTATCGTGGGGCAGATGAGCTTCGTCATGCCCGTCACCTTGCTGATGGTCCTGGTCAGACTTCGCAAGATCGACCCGAGCCTGATGGAGGCATCGCTCGATCTCGGGGCGAATCGGCTGAAAAGCTTCACTTCGGTCCTTTGGCCGCTGATCAAGGGCACCGTTCTTGCGAGTGCATTCCTGGGGCTGACCCTTTCCGCTGATGACGTCATGGTCACGTTGTTTCTTTCCGGCGGCTCGCCGACCCTTCCGATCTGGGTATTCAACCAACTCCGTTTCGGCTTCACGCCAGAAGTCAATGCGGTCTTCTCGCTATTGATGTTCGTCTGCCTGGTGATTGTATTTCTCTCAAACCGCCAGGCCGACCGGTCGAGGATTTGATGTCCCCGACGTTCCCAAGTCATTAGAGGAAACGAAATGCGTAAAGGACTTCCGGGGTTGCGCGGGACCGATCATATCGGCCTCACCGTCCCCAATCTCGATGAGGCAATTGCCTTCTTCAGCGATGTGATCGGATGCGAGCTCATCTATCGCGCTGGTGCATTCAGCGACGAAGGTACCTTCATGTCGGATCAGTTGAACGTTCATCCCCGTTCCCGCATCCGCGGGGTTGCGTTTCTGCGTTGCCACAACAACTCGAATTTCGAGCTTTTCGAATACGAGTCACCCGATCAGGCGAACGCCATTCCGAAAAACAGTGCAGTCGGGGGGCATCACATTGCCTTCTATGTCGATGACATGAGAAAAGCCATTGCCCATCTGCGCGGAAACAACGTGCGGCTTCTCGGCGAGCCAGTAGTGGAACCGGAAGGTCCAGATGAGGGAACCACCTGGCTCTACTTCCTTGCACCATGGGGACTCCAAATGGAGTTGATGTGCTATCCCAACGGCAAGGGATACGAGGCAACGACCAAGGCACGGCTTTGGGACCCTCGCGGGGCGTAGTCGCGCTGGACCGCTTCCGAACGAGAGCGCAAGACGTCGTATGCTTTGCCGAGACGTCTTCGCGAGACAGTTCAGTACGGAGCAGCGCTGTCGTTCAGGTTTCCGCACGGCCCCTCGTCGCGCGCTTCAGACCGCAGCTTGTTTGAAATCAGGATATATAGCGCATGCTCAAGTGTGGATCGGATTCAGCCGACATTGTGATCATCGGCTCGGGGATGGGCGGCGCCACCATGGCGTGGGCGCTGGCCGAAACGGGCGCAAGAATCGTCATTCTCGAAAAGGGCCATCAGTTGCAGGATAGCCCCGAAAACCGCGATCCGCGGGCCATTTTCCAGCGCGGCCATTTTCGCCCGAAAGAGAACTGGTACGGCCCCGACGGAGCGGCTTTCAATCCGGGAAACTACTACTACCAACGGCGGCAACACCAAATTCTACGGTGCCGTACTGCTGCGCTATCGCGCCGAAGATTTCGATGGACTGGAGCATGCGGACGGACAAACTGTCAATCAGCACCGAACATAACATTCCATGCTTAAACACATCGAGGTGCACGGTTCCCGTGGGATGCTTCAGGTCCAAAACATCCCAGAAACTATGATATCCTTTGCGGGAACGACCGGCGTTCAAAAGGGCCGGTATGTTGAGTTCTTTCTGGAGCGTTACGCCATCGCCTACGAACGGGAGTTGCAGCATTTCTTCGACTGCATTCGCGAAGGGCACTCTCCAAGCCCGACAGGCGAAGACGGACTGCGGGCGCAACTGATCGCCGATGCGGCCACGATCGCCTCGCAGACCGGGCAGCCGCAGCAACTGCGGGAGCAGGCTGGCATCAGCATCTGACAAGTCGTCAGGCTGGGAAACCGATGGCTCACGGCTGGCAAGTGAACGTCGATCGTCGTTAGCCCGTTTTCAAGAGGGTGATCGCGCCGTACATTAAATTACGTCGTGGCGTCGAACACGTCTTTCCGTTGCAGGATCATCCGGGTTATCTTCTTCGCGGTATTTATATGATATGGAAGGTCTTCCGGTTTTTTGGACCAGCCGCACCATGAGGTTGCGCTGTCAAGCACGGAAATCACGAGCCGAAGAGATGGCTCCGAGAACTCAAATCCCATTTCGACAATGATCGCACGCATCAACTCGTGAATCATCGATAACCAGACGCGCATTTCATTCCGACAATCATCGGGGAGAAATTCAGAAATTTGGTCCATTGCCCAAAGCATGTCCCATACGTCGTGAGACGAGATGGTCAACTGCCGCCGCACATAAACCGTGATCAGCGCGTCCCAAAGGTCGTTCGCATTTTCAGCCTTTTCGGACGTCGCCAGAAACTCGACGCCCCAACCATGATAACTCCATCGCAATGCTTCAGAAATGATCTCGTTGCGGCCATTTTGAAAGTGCGAGTAGATTGAGGACGGCTTCAAATTGACAGCGGTGGCCACCCTTCGCATCGAAATTGACGCGTATCCTTCCGACGCGAGGAGTTTAAAAACTGCCTCCAAAATCAAGGCACGCCCTGGCGTAATGTGAGACCTGCCTATCGAAGCAAGATGCTCTCGAATGTGATCGAGTGCCTTAACCGTACGAGGTCGGAATGACATATAATGATAACCCACTACGCGTCAGAAATCCTGGCTGAAATGCATGCATTTGTCGCATGCCATCGATGCAACGGCTTGTCAACGCGGCGAAATTGCGATGTCACCTATTCTGTTACCAGTGCCAACGGACACAATCGCGGTCCTAAGTCAGACAAGTTCGTGCAGCGACAAAGCCTCCGCACTAATGAGTGCGCGTCGTTCCTTCACGGCATTTGGTCCACAGGAGAGAAGGGTAGTTTGACCGTTCTTCCCTCGAAGGGATCCGCCTTCCGAATGCACCAGATTGAGACACTTCCACGTGCTGCCGTTCGCATAGCCTTTTGCCTAATGTCGGCAAGGCAGCCCAAATGGTGTCGGCACATTTAAGATTTGGGAACAAATGACAAAACGCGATTTGGGTAGCTTACTGGGAGAAAAGGTAAGATGAACGACATTGCAATTGAGGCAGGCGCGACTGTGGACGATACGGCGACCATGGCCCGTAAGATAGAAGATTTCAGCCTGAAAGGAAACATGGGAACATCCCATCTTCTTTTCACCGTTCTGGCCTTTACCGGGCCTTTAGGCGTGATTTTTGGATTTTTGTCCCACAACCTGTCCTTCGGCATAGGCGTGCCGATCGCCTTTGTTGTTGTGACGGGATTTATGCTGCTCTTCTCGGTTGGCTTCACCAACATGAGTCGCCGAATTCCGCGCCCTGGTGCGTTCTACACCTATATCACGATGGGCCTTGGTCGCCCCATCGGGCTTGGCGCATCCTTTTTGGCACTTTCAACCTATGCGTTCAACGTCATCGCTGCTGTGGTCTTCGGTGGCGTCGCGGTCAACAATCTAATCGATAGCTTTGCCAGTGGCGCCCAGTATCCCTGGTGGATCTGGTCAATGCTGCTTTTGATCGGAGTATATCCTAGCACCCAGTCCCCGTCTCGGGCATCCACGCCGTTGAACGGTATAGATGGGGGTGCTTGGGCACCCCCGAAAGTCGGATGGGAACAGGTTAGAATTGGTCGTGGCCGGCCGTCAGCCAGCCGCCGTCCATGACGTAATCGCTGCCATGAACGTAGTCACATGCATCACTGCCCAGGAATGAAGCCAATTTGGCAATTTCTTCAGGCTGGCAGAAACGTCCGGCGGGAAGATCGCGCACAGCAGCTTCGACATCCGGAAAGTCTTCCGACCGATCCTCCGGGAAGTTCATTGGGGTCGCCGTAGCGCCGGGAGACAGCGAGTTCACGCGGATGCCCTTCGTGCCGTACTCGAACGTCAGCGCACGGGTGAACCCGATCAGGGCGTGCTTGGAGGTGGTATAGGCAGATCCGCCGCCGCCAGCTTTCGAACCGGTCACCGAGGCAACATTGATGATGACGCCCTTGCCCTGCTCAAGCATGAAGGGGATGACGGCTCGGCACATGAGGTAGGGACCGACGATATTGATGTCGAGAACCTGACGCCAACCGTCGATATCGGTCTTATGCACGGGCGTATAATCGTCCATGATCCCGGCATTGTTGACCAATAGGTCTATCCGTCCGCGTTGTGCGTGAATTTGTTTTACCGCCTGGTCGACCGCTTCCGCATCGCTCACATCGACGCTTAGTGCCAGCGCCGCTCCAGGATCGGGCAGCAATGCCAGCGTGCCCTGGAGCTTGTCCATGCGGCGGCCTAACGCCGCGACGAACGCTCCCTGAGCAGCGAATTCCTGCACCATCGCCCGGCCGATTCCGGTTCCTGCTCCGGTGACAATGACCACCTTATTGACATAACTCATCTTATCTGCGTCTCCAGTTTGTGCTTCGGTGTCCGGCGCCCGGAGCAATATCGTCTGGGCGCTCGAAAGGCTGCGGATGGACTTAGACCGGGATCGCCTTGATATCTGCGAGCAACTCGTCCAGCGTTTTACCGAGCGTATCGACGATCAACTCCACTTCTTCCTCCGAGATGATCATCGGCGGGCAGAAGATCAGCGCGTCGTAGACCGGACGTGTGATGACTCCATGGTCATGCATCTTGTCGGCCGCGATTTCCGCGAGTTTGCCAACCTTGCCCAGACCGGCCTTGGTAACCTTGTCGGTCACGAGTTCCACTGCTGCGAGAAGCCCGACGCCTCGAACTTCACCGACAAGCGGATGCGACAGATACTTCGAAAGACCTGCCCGGAGGCGTTCGCCCATCGCCTCTGCCCGAGCAGGCAGGTTTCGCTCCTCGACGATTTTGATCGTCTCCAGAGCAACGGCCGAGGCGACTGGATGTCCGCAGTTGGTGAACCCATGGAAAAGCCCGCCCAGTTCATGGCTGGCCTGCATGATCGGATCGACGAACTTGTCGTTCATCAGGATCGCCGCAAACGGAATGTAGGACGACGTCAGTTGCTTGGACAGGACGATGACGTCCGGTTCGATGCCATAGAGTTCGCTGCCGAACATTTTGCCGGTCCGGCCGAAGCCGTTGATCACTTCGTCGGCAATCAGCAGGATATCGTATTTCTTGAGGACGGTCTGCATTTTCTCCCAGTAGCCGGCAGGCGGAACAATAACTCCGCCGCCGCCCATTACCGGTTCGGCGATAAACGCGGCCACGGTCTCCGGGCCTTCCTCCAGGATCTTCTGCTCGAGTTCGCTCGCCAGGCGAGTCGAGAACTCTTCTTCCGTTTCATCCGGAAGACCGTCACGATAAAGATGAGGGCAGGTCAGGCGGATGACGTCCGACACGAGAAGGTCGAAATTGCGGTGGTTGACCTCGAGACCGGTCAGGCACACCGTGCCAATGGTCGCTCCGTGATAGGCACGGTGCCGGGTAATGATCTTGCGCTTTTCCGGCTTGCCCATCGCGCGTGCGCGATACCACAAGAACTTCATCACCGTATCGTTGGCCTCGGACCCGGAATTGGTGAAGAACGCTTTGCTCATCGGTACGGGCGCCATCTGGATCAGCTTTTCGGCGAGATCGATGACGACAGGCGTCGAGCGGTGCGCGAAGATGTGATAGAAAGGCAGCGTGTCCATCTGGCGTTTTGCGGCTTCGCCAAGACGTTTTTCGGAAAAGCCCAGTCCAGCCGACCACATGCCGGACATGCCTTCAAGATAGCGCTTTCCTTCGCTGTCATAAATGAAGACTCCCTCGCCACGCACAATGACGGTCGGCCCTATTTCGGCGTGCACGACTGCATCCGTTGCACAATGCAGAACATGCGCAATGTCACGGGCCTCCATGGAATTGAAATGCTTCACTTCTGGTCTCCAAAATCTTGTGGGATGCACGAGTTTTCACCCGCAACGAACGAACGAACACTCGTTCGCTTTCAGGAGAAGCAAATGTCATGCCAAGCCGGCGTCGCCCGTGCCGCGTGAAGAGCCCGAAAATAGTTGAAGACCTAAAAACTCGAACAAGGCTGTCTACGATGACAAGATAACTAGGTGAACCGAAAACAAAGGCACGGACTCAGCGAGCCAGGATCCCGGAGCCAGTCATTTGTTTAAATGACAGAATTCATGATCAACAATGCCGGCAACAAAGCTCTGTACCGCTTTGCAGCACTAAACCGGCGTCAGCTTCCGAATCGATCGCGATCATATAAACGTAGACAAAGAGCATCCCGCGGATGCCTCTGAAATTACCATGCCTTTGCATAAGGATTGAATAGGATTTTACCTGCTTTCGCCTATTCTGACGGCAACATAGCTGGAGGAAACTATTTAGCTTCTCTTCAGGCGGTGTCCGAATGCAGGCGTTTCCAAAAGCCGGTCGCGCCAGAATCGGTTTCGTGCCAGCAGGAACTTGTAGCTTCAAAAAGCTGCAGCGGTGTGCCCATATAAATGCACCACGCCCTAGGAAACCTTCAATTGAGAAAGAGGCTTTGGTGTCCCCTGCGAACCAAACTGAGAGGATGTTCTCAAGAAACTTCCTTTGAGGCTCTCAGAAGCTGCTTCCGCTTGTGGAGACGACATCTGCAAGACATGGCGTGAGATAAAAATAGCCTGTTCGGCATGAGTGACCAGATCGGATGCCTCGCCATTCCACCTGAAAATTGACGGAGCTCCATCCAAAGCGGCAATAATCGTGCGGATTGTCAACGCATCAGCGTCATGACCCATTTCGACAGCAACCTCCTCAAGCAACTTCTCGACAAGAAACAGCCATCGGTCAACTTCCTGGCGTATCAGTCGAGGAAGAAATTGCGCAAAGTTGTCTGACGCTAGAAGAATATCCCACAGTACGTGGCCCGGCATCGATAGTTGTCGGGTCGTGTACACGCGGACAATTGAATCCCAAGCTTCGTCCGCTGATTTACAGCGGCCTGCCGCATTTAATACAGCGTCACCCCAACTTGAATAATTTGAGCGCAACGATTCAACTATGATTTCGTCGCGACCACCCGGGAAATGGAAGTATAGGCTTGAAGCTTTCACGTTCACAGCCTTGCCAAGCTGGCGCATGGTGACAGCGTTATAACCGTGCGTGGTTGCAAGCTCAAGAAATGCATCAACAATCAGTTTTCGGCCAGCAGTAATTCCTACCCCGTCCAACTGATCTAGGTGTTCCCGCATTCGTTTGAGCGCGTTTTGAATGTTTGGAGACAAAGCCATTTCGTTACCTGAGCAATGATTAATCTCGTCGCAGCACAAAAATCGCAACCTCTCGCGCCGCCGTATCGTTGATAGAACGGATAAAATGGCGTGTTTTTTGTCTAATGTCGACCATCCAGCGTACGAGGCTCATTATAGCGAGTATGTTTTCGCGGCCAACACAGCGCTCTTCCATATTTCGTTCCCTTTGCCAATCACTGCGTTCAATCGGCGTGCGGCAAGCTAGCGGATACTAGCCGGATGCGACCGGGCTGGCTGTCGGCTGATGTTTCCATGCTGCTGACAGCGCGGATAAATCCTTGATCTTGCGCTCAAGCACGCCTACTCGCTCCAGGGCATCATTCCATCGGGCCTCCAGTTCGCGTGCAACATGCCGCTTGGCCGGGTCCACAAGCTCATACCTGCGACTGGCCAGCAGCGCCTCATAGCGTGCGCCTTCAAGGTCGCGTTCGATTGCCGCAACGATATCTCTTCGGGACCGCTCGACTTGATCCGAGGCGAATATTGCTGCTTCGACAGCACGGTCCGACACCGCTTCTAAAATCTGCATCGCAACGGCGCGATCGACCCTGACGCCACCAATGCCGATGCAGAGGCCGACACCCACGTGAGCATCGTCGCCTCGACACTGGCAGCGATGGGCGTTGCCTTTCGCGCTGCCGTAGAAGACGCGCATCATTCGGCCACAGCGACCGCATCGCATCAGTCCAGTCAAAAGGGCACGGCCGCCGCGCGCTGACTTGCGATCGCAATTCTTCTTCATGT
Source organism: Agrobacterium sp. CCNWLW155 (assembly GCF_036888815.1). Lineage (NCBI taxonomy): Bacteria > Pseudomonadati > Pseudomonadota > Alphaproteobacteria > Hyphomicrobiales > Rhizobiaceae > Agrobacterium > Agrobacterium sp. CCNWLW155. The sequence continues at coordinate 61,392 of NZ_JBAKFW010000013.1, read as the reverse complement.
GCGCGTTCTCGGCCAGAAGCGTATGGTTCTCCTCATACTTCCGCCAACTGATGTAACCTTGATGATTGTCGCGCAACGGCACACGCCATTCATCCCTCGGCTTGCGCACTCCGGTAGCCTTGCGAGCGCGGCCATCGACGAACCGCGTTCGCTGCGCACGTCTTCCGAAGGCATAGGCGCCTGCATAGAGTGGATTGTGGAGGATCTGCAGACGCTGTGGTGGCCGGGGCCTTCCAGACGAGCTTGCGGACATCGACATTGCGCAGAACGACCGGCATCTTGATATCGGCCGACCGCAGCCACAAAAAGACCTGTCGTCCACTTCCCAGTCCCCGGAATTTGGCAAAAACGAGCCTGATCGTCTCAACCACATGTTCGTCCGGATCAATCTCGATCTTGCCCACTTCGCTCCAGCACAAGCCTGGCGGCAGCATGAACCGCAGTTCTCCGCGTCCTGCCTTGGAATCACGTGCGGCGATGCCGCGCTGACGCATCAAGCTAAGCTCATACTCCGACATCGTACCTTTCAATCCAATCAGCAGACGATCGTTGACGAGCCGCGGATCATAGGCGCCATCCGGATCGATGACCAGCGTACCCGCAAGCGCGCAAAGGTCGATCAGATGATGCCAGTCCCTGCCGTTGCGCGCCAGCCGAAGCCTCGAGACAATAGACCGCTCCTACGTTGCCGGAGCAAACCTGTGCCACAAGCCGTTCGAATCCAGGCCGTTCCATGCTGCCTGAACCGGAGCGGTTCATTCCGGGAACAACGCTCGCTATGCCGCGTCAGCCACGGCGCTGCTGGGATGGATACCAATCAAACAATGTGTGCATAGATTGAGCCATCTCTACCCTCTAAGTCAATGGTGGTCGCAGAGGTAAAGCTGCAACCCGGCGGGATGCTACCGGCTGCCTGAAGACACGCATCAGAGACCAAAAGACTTCCTCGTAACTCCCGCGTCGCCCGTTCGAGACGACTTGCCACGTTGACGACGTCACCGATGACGGTGAATTCCCTTCGTTCGCTCGTGCCGACGTTGCCAACGATCACCTCACCGAAGTGCAATCCGATGGAGACGCGAACAAGTTCAGCGCCGCGGGTCGCACGCTTTGCGTTCCAGACCGAGTATATATTTAGCAGATCGAAAGCACAGGCAAGTGCGCGCCCTGCTGCATCTGGCTGTTGCTCGACGCCACCGACGCAGGCCGCCTCATCGGTGGTGCCGTCACAAAGGACAATCGCCGCTCGTGGCGGGATGACCGCCTTGATTGGCGCCGGGGGCAGATGCCTCGCCACACCACCATATCATTTGCCGTAGACACTTCAGATTCCTTATCATTCAGCACGGTTGCCGAACGAACGAACAACCGTGAGGCTGAGGAACAGCAAATCTCGTCCACTTCTCCGGCAGGTAGTGGGCATGTGCGCGAGCCGAAAGTGGTGAGAGTTCCTATGGAACCGGCCGCATTCGCCACGCTGCTTGGTTAGGCGCGAAGGACGGGCCGTTCTGCTAACCTAATGCGGAAGGTCTACGGGCGACGTTGTTCCAGCGGTAAGGAAGTCGAAAGTTCTCGAGGACGATTGTTAAAATGTCGGACAGGCCTATTGGCTGCACATGTTTTGCCCATTTTCTCGCAATCTTACCATGCAATGCCTATTTTTTCTCAGTCGCTTCCTCCATTCCACGCCGGTAACCAGAACAACCGTTTGCTTGGCTTGCCTTCGAGTAGAATTTGGACGCACCTGCTTTCTGCTGGTCGCGCCTTTTCTCAACCGCAGTCATACGGAAATGCCTTGCTGCTCACTGCGATCTTAGGATAGCGCCGCAGCTATCCTTCCGCGCGTCGCTATGGCTCAGTGACCGATTCCCGGCAGATGGCATAAGAATTGCCTCCGTTAAACCGAACGGCCGTTAGTTAGACGAAGACGACAGCAGTCAAATAATGAGGCGCTTATGCAAAATGTGATGATCCTTTATGGAACGGAGAGCGGAAACGCGGAAATGGCGGCAGATGATATCGCTGCTACGTTGGAAGTGGCCGGCATCGGAGGGAAGGTTTCTTCGATGGACGAATTTACGGTCGATGAACTTTCTCAGATGCAGCGCGTGGTGCTTGTCACGTCGACATATGGCGACGGCGAGATGCCAGACACAGCCATCTCCTTCTACGGCTCCCTCAATGAGACCCGGCCGGATCTCAGCGGTCTTTCTTTCGCTGCTTTTGGTTTGGGAGATGCAACCTACAAAACCTACAACAACGCCATCGATACGCTCGTCGCTACGGTTTCTGACCTTGGGGCATCCCAGTTGGGAAAAACTGGGAAGCACGATGCCGCCAGCGGAAAGCCGCTAACGGACACTGCGATAAGCTGGACGAAAGAAACTTTCTCCATCGCGTGATTTTTCTCCAGAGGACAAAAGCAATGCTCAACATTTCTGCACCGCAAGACAAATATCTTCCCTGGGGAGACGCAGGCTTCAGAGCCAATCCTTATCCGTGGTATGCCAAACTCCGCAAAGATTTCCCGGTCTATAGAATCGACAATAGGGAATACGTGGTCACGCGGTATGACGACTACCTCGAGTTCGTGCGGCATCCGGCGATGAGCATGACGGAGCCGGACTGGGTTCCGCCACATTCCTGGCATGTCTTCTTGAATACGGTTCTGTTCTACAATCCGCCCAAACATACCGCCATGCGGCGGCACAGCAACAAATGGTTTACGCCGAAGCTCGTAAAGGAATGGGTCAAGAATACGGCAGAGGTAACGAACCAGGCGCTCGACGGTATTGGAGCTGATGGGCTTGTGGAAGCGCATCATAATCTCTGTGTCATGCCGACACACGCCACGATGTGTCGCGTCTTGGGGGTGCCGGAAGACAATGTTGAGCAAACCATCGAGAACGTCCTCAGGATCGTTATGGCGCAGAGCCCGGTCTCGACGGCAGAGCAGGAGAGCGAATCGATCAAGGGGTTCGAGTATCTCTTCGGCCAGTGCCGGGCAATGATTGCGGATAAGCGCAAAAATCCTGGCGACGGACTGCTGGACGCCCTCATCGCGGCTCACGAGAAGGGCGAACTGACTGAGAACGAAGTACTTGAAACGCTTGTGCTCTTCTATTTCTCGGGAGCCCCGAACCCGGCTTACGTTCTGGCGTCCTGCCTTGAGCATTTTGCGCGCAATCCGGAGGTCTTTGCACTCTATCGCACTCAGCCGGAGGCTCGTCACGCCATCATCAACGAATTCTTCCGTCTCTACCCGCCGGAACTTTCCTTCACGCGCTACAACAGGGAAGACATCGAAATTCGCGGCGTGAAAATACCGACTGGGTCCCGAATTCGCTTTATGACTGCTGCGGTCAACCGAGATCCGGAGGTTTTCCCGAATCCTGATGCATTCGACCATACCCGGCCGCCTGAAGATAGCCAGAACTTGACGTTCGGCATTGGCACGCATAGCTGCGCCGGTCAGGTCATCAGCCGGGCGGAAGTCGAGACGGTTCTGTCCACCATCGCTGACCGATACAAGCACATCGAGCTTGCCGGCACGCCAACGGTTATGCATGACGATCGCATTCGCAACTATATTACGCTGCCGTTGCGGCTTTCATGACGTGGGAGACATAGGGTGCGAACACCGGACAGTCCTCTTACTTGGAATCCGGCCGCGTCGCGGCCGGATTTCTTGAAGGGTGCCGAGCCTGCTTATCACTTCTATCCACCCGCTTGAGGTTCTATAGGCGGACCAGTCAAAGTTCCATAAAAGGGATTATGCGATATGTTATACCATAACATGCTAGTATCAGCTTGCACTGCCCCTTGGCCGCACTGTCAGCTTGGTCCCAACACACGCATAGTGGAGTTTTTCAATGGAGCTTTTACGAGTACGAGACGAATTTCAAGATCTTCTTCATGCGGTCCAGAACGCTCCGAGTGTTTACGATGCACTCCGCTTTCTGGAAGCAGTATACGGCATCGACTTCTCAACTTACCATCTGGCGCTGACGCTAGCGGACGTAGTCGATACTCCGTATGTGCGCACGACATACCGCGACGCATGGGTTGCTCGTTACCTCCTACGAGGATACGCGAAAGTCGATCCCATTCTGCGCGAAGGTCTCCTCCGGCAACTGCCCTTCGATTGGCGCGAGGTCGAGGTTTCATTGGCGGCCCGTGACTTTCTGTATGACGCTAGGGAAAATGGTGTTGGCGCCCACGGTTACTCCATCCCGATCGTCGACAAAAAGCGCCGTGCACTCTTCTCCCTGAATTCGCACAAGACGGCTGACGAATGGGACGCGACCGTCGAACAATTCCGGAGCGAATGGAAAGAATTGGCCTTTCTTATTCATCACAAGGCCGTCTTCGAACTTCACGGCGAGCACGACCCAATACCACAGTTATCCACTCGTGAAATCGAATGCCTGCACTGGACGGCCCTGGGCAAAGACAGCATCGACATTGCAGTCATCCTGAAGCTTTCCGAGCATACGACAAGAGCCTACATCAAGTCGGCTCGACACAAGCTCGGAGGTGGCTCGATCACCTTTACGATTGCGCGGGCAATGCAGCTACGGCTGATCAATCCGTTTGGCAATACCCCCAGCTAGGGGTACCATCCTGGGGAATTTATCGTATATCTTGTGATCTTCATGGTGCTTCCGTCAAACGATGGAGGCAAACATGTATCTTCTTGTTCAGGCTCACGAATATCACAAGCATATCGACCTGCTCGATCAATCGTTCCGGCTGAGGAAAAAGGTTTTTGCTGACCGTCTCGGCTGGGATGTGTGTGTGGCCGGCCCTCATGAACGGGATCGCTTTGACGATCTTCACCCTGCCTATCTCATCTGGTGCGATGACGACCGGAGGAAACTCTACGGGTCGGTTCGGCTTATGCCGACGACAGGCCCAACGCTTCTCTACGACGTCTTCCGCGAAACATTCCCCAATGCCTGTGATCTTGTCGCGCCCGGCATATGGGAGGGAACGCGCATGTGTATCGACGAGGAGACCGTAGCGCGCGACTTCCCCGACATGCGCCCAGATCGCGCCTTCTGCCTGCTTCTCCTTGCACTGTGCGAAGTTGCCGTCGACAACGGCATCGATACTCTGATCTCGAACTATGAACCGCACATGCGGAGGCTGTACAAACGCGCCGGGGCAGAGTTCGATGAGCTCGGTCGAGCCGATGGCTACGGAAGGTTTCCAGTTTGCTGCGGAGTCTTCGAGGTCTCGCAGCGCGTCCGCGCGCAAATGCGGCTGAAATTGAAAGTCGCCGGACCTTTGTATGCAGGCCGTTCATTTTCCAGACGGGAGGGCGAATTGCCGGTACTCACGGCCGCTTGAACCAGAGACTGCGGCAACCAACCAGGACTGGAGGAGCCACACAGGGTATCGAGGTTTCAACAAGGCAAGGCTGGCTTCCAGCTTTGATCGTCAGCCAATGAAATACAATGGCAATACATTCCGAAAAATCGGCTCTACGGGCCTCGTCATTTTCGAGAGAGATGGCACCCTGTTGAGACGAACTAGTCCGCCCAGCGATTTCATGCTGGGCGACATCAGCAACGAGTTCGTCCAAATGCTGAAGCAGTTGCGAGAGAGCGACGTTCGCTTTGGGTTTATTTCGGACGCAAGAGGAATGGACGTCGGCTCTCACGGCAGATCAGAATTCGCGGCCCTGACAGGGCGACTCGACGAGCTGCTTCGGATCCGGAAGGCTATGCCGGATTTCTGGACGGCATGGGGCATTTTTGCGCAAGAAAGGGGAACTGTGGTCCAGGCAGAAGAGGAGCGACGAATTAGGAATGGCGCCGGATTGATCGCCGGGATGATCTTAGAAGCCGTCGAATGGTATGGTGTCGACAGGCACGAAGCCATATTTGTCTACAGCACTGCGGCTGGTCTGCTGGCGGCAAACGATGCAGATATTTCGGCTGTCCGATATTCTGGTCTGCCAGCGGATCGAACCATTCCGCCCTTGATAGAAATGGAACAGCAGTATCTTTCTCCGCCTGACACTGTGGACATTCAACGGCTTCACGCCGGGATTCAACGGATTTTGGGGCTGAGCCGTCGCCGGTCAGCCTAAACGCAGAATTGAACAGGGATTGTCGCCTCAGCGGCTGCGGTCGCGATCCTTTTCCTGAGGCGGGCGAAGCTTTATCGACTTTTGCGACTCGCGACTACGTTGTTGGGCCTTCTGGCGCTCACGATCCGCGCTATCGGCTTCCGGCCTGTCGCGCTCGGCATTGGACCTGGCAATACGCGACTGATCGATTGAACGGTCGTTTGAGCTTTTGTTGAAAATGCTTTGCTCCGCAACGTGATCACGACCAGCCGCCGACTTCGTTGACAAACCGTTCAGGCTGGTTTTCTCTTGACCCGCATCACCACGATCGCGGTTTTTGGCCACACGTGAGTCAAGCTGGAGCCCGACGACCTTCCCAATGATCTTCGTCGCCTGTTCGAAGATAAGCCGATCGGATGGGTTGGCAATCTTCGCAGCAAGTTTGATCGCAGTGTTTGCGAGCGTTTCTTTCGCAGCCTTCGCCTGGGCAGCGTTAATCGGTGTCGATCGCAGCATGTGCTCTTCTCCTTTCTCTCTGGTTGGATCACGGCCGGCCTGCACGGCTGCCTCAAGCCGCCGGTATTCACGTTGGAGCCCAATCGACAGGTCCTGGCTAAGGTCGCGCGCAGTGCTCGGGGCAGACCGGTCCTTGGCTATCCCGTCCAACATCTTGAGGACAAGTGCGACCGAGTGCCGGCTCTGATCGAGCCGCTTTTGCGCATCCTGCAACCTGGGGGCTGTTGGCGTATCACGAACCTTCGCCAGGACTTTGTCGACGACGTTACTCGGGGCCGCGGCTCCCATCCGCCGAAACATCTCCCATTCCCAGCGTTTGACGGGCGGTGGGCCAGCCCGCTCGATGCGTTTCTGACGATCAATCGGGATGCCCCTTTCACGCGCTTTGTCCGCGAAACGAAGCCGCCATTCGGTAAAGTCGCGAATGTTCGGATTGAGCATCTTGCCACCGGAGTTACGCAGCGCGACGATCACATGCAGGTGTGGATGCTTGCCAAGATCGTTGCGATTGTGGACGGCATAGGCATAGCGGTGGCCGGCAAATTGCTCCCTTAAGAAATCACGCCCGGCATGAATGAGTTGATCGCGATCGACATTTGCCGGTCCTGACAGCAACAGGTGCATGAAATCCCGAGGCTGGCGGGTCTGCATAAGGGTACTGACGACTTTCCCTTCCGCCGCCAGCTGTTTGTGATCCGCAGTGGTTGTTTCGCGCCGCTCGGAGCCGCGCAGATAACGCCCGCTCTTGCCAGGACGCTCCTCGACATGGGTCCTCGTCGAAAGCGTTACCTCCGCACCCCTGCGTTGCATGGCGTGCAGCGTCGCAGTCAGCCCTTTCGGGCCTGACGAAAACTCGGCCGGGTATCGCGAGATCGGTGTGATCCCCTCGTTCCGTAAAGCTTGATCCAGGCGTGCGTCGATTGCATGGGCTTCATTTAGCTCGCCCGGGATGCGATTGCTGGTGCTTCGATCAGACCTGTCCTTCTTTTCGTGGGCGATCACCAGCGCGAAATGCAATCTTGTCTGCCCGTTCACCCCGTCGCTCACACTGAAGGCGTAGGTCCGGCCAGTATCACCAGGCTGGTGGAAACCGTCATCAGCGAGGGAGCCAAGAGCGCGGGCTATTTCTTCCCGACCGGCATTTTCAAGCTCGTAGGTCAGACGCAGCACGTCGCTGCTGCCCTTCCGGTTGCCGAAATCCCTCTCCCATGAACGCACCGCTTCGTTCAGATCCGAGACTTCGCGGCCGTCCTGATCGAGCGCCTTTTCTTCCTTGCTCTGGTAGGCAAGCACGTTTCGGGCGGAACCAGCCCCGGCGCCATAGGAGAGGACCTTTACCACCACCGCATTGTTGCCCGCGGCCCGGCTGATCGCCGAGGCAACGCCAGCATTCTTGACCGAGGGCCGCCTGCCTGGGCCGACTGACGGTCTATTTCCGCTGCCACCACCACCGCGTCGGCGCGGATCGTCTTCGATCAAATCAAGGTAGCTCGGCAGTCGCCGGCCTTCCGGTCTAGACTTTGAGCGATTTCTGGAGACCTCGTTCATCGTGTTTCCTGATAAGTTCGACAATGTAAGATGACGGCCGGACACAGGCGGCGTCGCGGATGGCGTCAATGGCCCCCAAGACCTCGTCCAGCTTCTGTGCGATCAACTTGGTACCCTCGGCGTGCCCGACCTCTTGTGCGAGAACAGCCTCGTTGCGAAAGGCAAGTTCGCGGAGAAACTGATGCATATTCGCCATTTGCCGATCTTGCTCTTCGAGCATCGCCGGAACATGCATGATCTCCCTGGTGACGATCAGCTTGGCGATGATGTTGGTGGATGTGTCGAGCCTTTCGGCAAGAGCGTCGACGTTCCTCAGGATGTGATCAGGCAGACGGAACATAACGGGTGGCTGTCGCATGTGATCTACAGCCCCCTCGCCTTCAGAGCCTCCAGAATGAGCCTGTGCGTCGCCGAGGACAGTTGCTCATGTCGCTCCAACGAAACCCGGAAAATCTTCGTCAACACGTCGTCATCGAGATAAAGCGATATCCGTTTCCGTTTCCCGGAAACGTCAGCCGCTTTGCTGGGCGACGGCGCCTCCGATCGCTGCTTACGTTCGTGCCTGGCTGGCGCGGGGGCTTTGGGCGCATCGGTCTCAGAAGGTGCGGTCTCCTGGCCTTGCGCTTCACCGGGTGGCATGAGTGTGTCGAGGTCGATGGTCGTTGGCATATACGAGGTCGCAGTCTCCTCCACATCCCTGGCCTGTTCTTCACGGGATCGGGCAAGGGCGAGAATGTTTCTGGCGGGCGTTCTTTCCCTCGACATCGTTTAGGCGGCCTCCGCCTGCAGTAGTCCGATGAACTCGTTGTTGATCCTCTTCACCAGATCGATTGCATCGAGCACGCTTTCTGACGCCCGCCGCTTGGCCGACGGCGTCAACGACGGATTGTCTGCAATGCCCGCAAGCTTGGAGTAGAGGGAGCCATAACCGGCCCCGACATCGCTGAAATGATTGCTCTTGCGGACGACTGTCTCGACCATCGGAATCCGGCCGCTCGTCAGGATGGCGTGAACCTCCGGAAGGGATCGATTGTGTTTGAGGGCAATCATGTCTACGTAGTTCCAGATTGCCGCGTATGGGATCGGCCCACTGTCCCGCTTCCGCCCGATCTCCGTCAAAATCGTAGCCACTTTGATGGCTGATGTGGCAGCTGTCGGCTCGGGAATGACGGGAATGAGGATTGCATCGCACTCGTGGTAGACCTCGATCACGCGCTGATGCACATAACCGCCGACATCGTAAATCCGGATGTCCGCTTCGGGAGCCTTGTCGAGCCGCTCACAAAACCTGTCACCGGGCGCCACGCGCAGGTGCAACAATGTCCCGTCGGTCGGCAACAGTCCTCGCTTCATGGAGACATTGTACCAGCGCGTCGACGATTCCTGCTCGTCGCAATCGATCAGCAGAGTTCTGTGCCCTTGCTGCGCAAATTCCGCAGCGAGATTGACGTTCAGGGTGGACTTTCCGGCCCCACCTTTGAAGGTCGAAATGGCGAGAGACAGAGGTTTGACTGTCATAAAATTTCTCACTCTTTTGCGCCAAAGCCGGAGTCGCGATCAATCGAGCCCGGTCGCGCGTTCGCGATCGGAAGATCGAAACCCATCGGGTTCAGCAAATTGTCTTCGCTCCCCATATGACATGAGGGAAGCGCATTCTTTTACTGGCCACGAAGCTTTGCCCGTGCTTCCTCCTGCTGTCGGGCTGCGATTAGCCCCTCATTGAGCCGCATCAGTTCGCGCTCACGTGCAGCCTCGGACATTGTATCCCTCCCCGGCCAGAAGCGAAGGACTGGCAGGACGAGCAGCAGGAAGGAGGTAATTGTCGCGGCCTTGAACCATGGGGATCGGGCATAGAGATCGGTTGCCCATTGCCAAAGATTGTCCGTCGTTTCTAGCGGCAGAAAAGCATATGAGAACGTCAACACAATCCAGTAACCGACGAAGGCTGCGACCAAAATGCATGCGGCTGACACCAGCAAAAAGCACGCAATCTGGAACATCAACCACACAGCACGGAACGGAAGTGTGAAGGCTATGAGCGCCCTTTGATACATCGCCATCCTCTTGTCCCCACATGCAAAATGAGTACCTGAACAACCATAACTCAATCTTTGCAGCTTTTCCATACTTGCACTACAGTACAATTTCGTGCATGTTCAAAAAAGTCAACAGGTGACGGATGCGAACATGAAGAATGGCGCATGGCGATCTTCTCGCCACTTCATTTGCAGCCTTTTGGGTGCTCTGGTCTCGCTGCCCGCGTCGGTGAGGGCCGACACGGCTGAAGAGTTCGTCAGCTACTACCAGCAGGCCTACGTACAGGGGCGTGACCTGGTCCCCGCACTGCCGATACCACTCGATACGTCCTCGATTGCGACACGGCTCGATCTCCAGAGTGTCACCCCCAAAGCTGCGCTGAGCGGCAATGCGTTTCTCGCAGCGGATGGAACTATTATCAAACTCGCAGGAGTTCAGGGCTGCCTTTCAACCGAGCCGCTCGATTATGCGGGAATTATCTCGACCTGTGCCATGATCTCGCTCGCCGCGATGACTGCGACCATCGCAGAGATACAGGAAGTTGCTGGAAACGCGCTCCCCTGCCATGAGCTTGGGCGGAGCCCCGGCCGTCCGACGGTACGATATGCGGAATGCTTTTTCATGGATAGAGAAACCGCGCGATCGCTTTCTGAAGTGCTGATCAGCAAGGGAGTGGCCTTCGCCTTCCGTGACAGTGCTGGCCGCCCGGCCTTTCCGGAATATGCGCAAATGGAAACCGTCGCACGGGCGAATAAAGCCGGCATCTGGGCCAGCGCCCATTTCTTCCATCCCTACGGTGAGCGCTACCGCGCCAATCCGACAATGCACTGATGCGGATCGGGACCTTGATGCTTATATCCACGATCACAGCTTCCGGCTTCTACGCAGGAATTGTCATTCTGCCGATGCTAGCTGGTAACGAATTCCCGCAGATGCAACTTCCTTGGGCACCAGCCTTTCCCGTTCAGGCATCGCAGGCTGGCTCTCCTGTCACGAAAGACGCGGAGCTTGCGCCATCTTCCGCATTCGTACCCTTCCCGACACACGCGCGGTTTGAGACCGGCGATAGCTGGGTCTCTGGCGGCCGGCGGTATCGGCTCTTTGGTCTACAGGCATGTCTGCGCGGGACCGGCGTTACCGTATCTCAAGGGACTTCGCGCGACTGTGGAGAACTGAACGTGATCATGATGCAGGCCCTGGTCAAAGACGCAAAGCCCGTCTGCACCAACATTCAGATGATCGACCAGAACAATGTGATCGTCGCATGTCAGACGACGGCAGGCGAACACCGTTATGATTTTGCGACCTATCTTATCGCGCAAGGATGGGGATTTGCCGCAGTCGATAGCACCGGCCAGCTCATTGTTCCTGGCTACAGGGTCGCTGAGGAAAGCGCGCGCACTGCCCGTGCAGGGCTTTGGGCCTATCCCGACATGCCGCACCCCGTCACCGTGCTGATGCAACAAGCCGGGGTTTCGCGATGAAGGTTACTGCCATCTCGATGAAGTTGCTCGCCCTCGCCCCCACAGGATCGCTGGGGCAGGTTTTCCCCAGCGACGTTCCGCGTCAGATATACGGCAGGGTTCAGGTCGTCGATGGCACGACATTCGAATTCATCAAGACCCGTCAGTTCGTCCGTCTTGCTGGATATGAAGCCCCCAGGCTGATGCAGAGCGCAACGACTGAAGGTGTGACATGGCCGGTCGGGCAGGTCTCGCGCGCCTGGATGATCCTTCGGACGCTCGGCCAGAACGTTAATTGCGCGCCGATCGGTCGCGACAGCAACAAGAACCTGATCGCCCATTGTTTTGTGGGCGAGACAAACCTGGCGGCGACGGCGATTGCAGAGGGGATCGGCTACGCCTTCAACTATCCCGACGAGCCCCAGGTCCTCGCCTATTTCGATTTGGAGAGAAAAGCGAGAGGGCTCGGCTTTGGCATCTGGTCCTCGCCGGACTTATCGCCGCCCTGGCTCCACGGAGGCTAAATGAAAAGCCCTTTCGAAACTTCGGCTATTTTCGCAATCTTGCTCGCGGTTTCTACGGTCGCCGCCGGAGCGCAGGACGGCGCCACACAAACACAAATCGAACGGCGCGATCCGGACTTTTGCGGTGCGGGTGGTGCTGGCTGCGACCCAGCGGAAGTGCAGCAGTGGAAGGCGGTTGGCAACAGGCTTGCAGACTTGTCCTCGGCCGACCTTAGCCAATACGCCTATGCCTGCGCCGAGCATCGTGACTTGAAATCAGAGTGCGAAACCAACCCGATCGCGATCCTGAAGCGCCTCGGTATCGAAGGATATTGAGGTCGCCCGTGCGTAGCTCTCGCAATGACGCCGCTGTCGCTGCTGCAATCGGCCTCCTCGTGGGAACCGGTGGCGGCTATGCGATCAATGAAATGGTGTGGATTGGTCAGACAGTGGAACTAAGACAGGAAATCACACGCCTGAAAGAGGAGGCGGAGCAGAGGCTGACGGTTGATGTTCCCAATAACCAGGAGGCGAGTGCCGCGATCGCCAAATCAGGTCGTACGATCCGGATTTCTGAATGCAAACCCCGCCAGGCTGGGCCCGGTGTCGCCTGTACCGGCATCATCACCACGACCGGTGGCTCGTTTGCGGGAACAACGCAACCGGGCGTCCTGTCGTTTGCCAAAATCGACGGCACATGGGCGCAAATCCAGTAGTCACAAAAGGAGACGGACCGTGAAAGCGATCATGTTCTTGACCGCAAGTCTGATAGGCGCGCTGTCGGCGGTGCCAGCAAAGGCAGAAGACGCTGAATGGGGATGCCAGGTTCTGCTGTGCGCCGCATCGAAAAACCCAAACTGGCATGGTGTCCCCTATTGCGTTCCACCAATGCGCAAACTCATCGCCGCCATGTCCAGACCCGGCTTCTCCTGGCCCATCTGCCATGAGGCGAAGGCGGGAAAGCCTGGCCGTGAAACCTACGAAGATTGCCCTCCTGGCACCACGGCGGGTTACACGTCGCGAGGCGGCGACAACCATTGGCGGGGAGAACCTGACCAATGCATCGAAACGGTCAATGTCTGCCGGGCATCGGGCCAGCTCGATGGCAATACCAGGTCAACAGGTTTGACGATCAATCGGCATTTCGGCCGAGATGGCGAAAGCTGCATCCAACAGATCGCCACTCCGCGCCCGCGCCGCGCGGATCCCTACTATTTCGATATTCCAAACGACGACGGGGTGAAAGAAAGGTTCTGGTTCAACCTGAACCACTAGCGCTCGCTTATAATCGCTATGGCGACCTTGACATCACGAGTCTGTCGCGGCGGATTTCTGCTTCTTGCGGCGGGCTTTCCAGACCGCTATCCGATGGAGGTCGGCTTCGGTGATCCTGAGCAAATCCTCGATAACGACATTCCACTCACGCTGCATCTTGTCGAGCGTCGATAGCTTGACGTCACGCATCGCGCGCGTCACCTGCGAGATATACGCCTCATGCACGCCAAGCTGCTCGGCCAACTCCCGGTTCGTCAACTTGCGCTCGGCCTTCAACCGTTCGAGACCGATGGCAAGCCTCTCCTGGAACGACAAGGTTTCAAGTGTCGAAATGTCCACGGCCTCCACCGGGGGCTGGCGTTTCAGACGGGGCATTGACCGCCATCCCCAGCCCCAATCGGGCTTATGCGGCGACAGACAGACATGCCGACAAGGTAATGGCAAGGCGCACCACGACGGCGCATCGGAACTATCTTCGAAACTCTTTTGCTCATCCGTCACCCGATATCGACTGCTAACCACACCGCCCAAGCGTAAACCGATTGTTGTCCATAGTCCAAATTGGGCAGTTTACAAGCTCGTTACGCTTCCTACACCGGCACGATCCGCCCACGCAAGCGTTGCTGCCCGGTCCGTAGGACCGGAGGAAGGCCTGTACCCTGCTGGTTCGCAAATTTCATGCGTATAGTTGTCAGAAACGGCCCCGCCCATAGTCTGGCAGAGCTTACCGAGGAAGAGACCGCGGCACTTCGCGCCTGGTATGGCGACGCTGCTTCCAACGCAGTGAAGGCAATCGCCCTCGCTGTTATCCGGCAAGCCAAGGTAATGAACGGCTGGATCGAATGCGATTGCCTCACAGGTCGGTTCCAACCACTACTTGCCCCGATACGGCAGGAGCATACCTACACGTTGCGACGATTGTCCTCCAAGGACGAGGACCCTCTCCGACAAATGGAGCGGCCAAATCATACAAGCACTTGCCCGTTCCACGTCGATAAGGACGCCAGGCCGGCGCTCATTGATCGCAGTTACTACATTCGACCGGTTCGAAAATCCGATCGAAGCTACATCGATGCATTGCCCGCGATTCCCGACCGTCTTGCCGACGTCGCTGACCGTGACATCAACCGGTCGACTGAGCGAAACGACAGACCGTCCAGGCTCGGTGGCATCCTGTGGCGGCTGCTCGACGACGCCGGGATGAACGTAATCCCACCATTGCAGGATGATTCCGATCTGGCACTTCGAAATCAGCTCTCGAGACTGCGCGCCGCCGCCAGGGGCCTTCGGGTCTTGAGAACATGGTCTCTCAACGCGCTGCTCTCGACGTGGGCGGCCGATTACTGGGAGCCCGACAGCCGCTGGCAACGACTGCTCGAAACCTCACGTCCGGATTGGCCCGGTACGCTTCGTCGGACGGGCTTCATGCTGCTGTTTGCCAAAGCTGTGTCCGCTCAGGCGATCATGCCGGCATCGTCCTCGCGACCAATCGATGTGCTCGGAAAAGTGCGACAACCGCTGCGCGGCGACCCGGCACGTCGAGGCCCGTTCCTCAGCCTCCTGAACGTGGACTTCGGCGACGATGACGAGGGGCCAGTGCGAGCTGTCCAGGCCTATGCACAGCCGGTCTACAATGGTGACACGCTGTTTCCGGTGGAATCCGGTTTCGAGAGAGATGTCTCTCACCTCCTGTTCTGGCTTCAGGGATCCCTTTTCGAAGGTATTCCTGATCTCCGCGTCACGATTACAAAACCCCTCTTTGCGTCAGAGACACCGCTTGGGGCCTGCCGGCCGGATTTTGTCCTGGAAGCAGCCTACAAGGATCATAGGCCGGCAACATTGATCGTCGAGGCCTTCGGCATGGAAACCGAAGAATATCGCCAAGCCAAGGACAAAACCGTTCCCCGCATGAAGCGTCTCGGGCCGATTTTCAGCCTCTTTCCCGAGGATCTCGCGGAGGCGAATGCGCAGGCCACAGCCAAGCGCCTGCAAGATTGGGTGATCGAGCAGGTTCGACATTCCTGAAGGGACGCGCCCCGTGGGTCCAGAAGAATTTGTCAACACGGTGACGCATCCAGCTCGCGCTTCGCGGCATCAAGCAGGGCATCCTGAACCGGCGCCAGCATGTCTGGAGGGCAGCGTCCGAACATGCGCACCACGAGTTCGTCCGCTAGGTGCGACAGTGTTGGCTTCAGCCTTTTCGGAAACAGATGATCGATCTCGCTCTCGTCAGAACCGAGACGCTCGAGCTCGGCGCGGATCGTTCTCAGCTCCATTTCGCGTTCCTTAACCATCAGCCAGAGACCAGGTTCGGCTTTGGCGGCGGCAACGATCCGTTCGAGGCTACGCTCACCGGCAATATGCAGGCTCGAAAGGTGTTCTATTTTTGCCATGCTGTTGTTCTGTTCTCCTGATGCTCGGGCACCGCAACCTGTCCTGGTCGAGTCCTGTGAACTTCGATTCGCTCGAGGTCAGCCCACTACGCGCCATCCGGCTCTTTGTTGGACTCCCCATTATCTTCGCGCAAAGGGTCGCGGGCAGCGTCTGCGAACTCGCGTAGCCAGGCTCTCGAACTGCCCTCGGTTAGTTTGCCGGAGAGCGTGTCTATCAGGAGCTCGACGTCCGCATTCAACTCTTCCGGTTCAACTACATTTTCCGCAGCCTGCCTGAAGATGACTTCATTCAAGGCCTGAAGGTCGTCTCCGAATGCTTGTCTTACTTCCTGGCGTTGGAGAACGGGCGAATCGGATGACCGATCACGGGCGGCACCTGCTGAGACGGGTGCGCCATCCTGACGATTATTCCCGCTCGTCGGAGATCCGGAGTAGACACTTCGGCCGAGCTTTTCTTCATCGATATCGAGATTAATGTCATATGCAGGTTTGGCGCGGAGGTCTTTTGCCTCACCGCGCTTCTCTTTCCGGCTGGCCGCACCATGGGCAGGCCCACGCGCCGGCTGCTGATGCTCATCGCCATGATCTCCTTCGGCCACACCTGCTGCGCGGGTTTCATCGAGGTCCAGCCGGCGACGCAGTTCATCGAGGGAGGAAATATAAACCTGACGAACGCCTTCCTTGACGATGAAGCGCAGGTCATGAGGCTTGCGGACGCGCTCGATCGGAGCAAGGTCGATGTCAGCTCCGGGTTTGGCGCCTGCCCGATCGCTCGGGGAGGCTGCATCCGGAGCGACGGGGATGGGGGATTCGAAACGGTCACTGTCTGCAATCGTCCACTCTACGGGCTTCAGACAGGGCTTCGGCACCGTCTTGAACTTGGGCACTTTCGCGAACATCCGATCGCCACCAGCGTCCAGTTTCATGATCCGCATCACCGGCATGCCGGTGACCTGCAGGATAGCCTCTTCCGGCTTCATCATCATCAGCGTGTTGACCGGCAGGAGATCGACAGAGACCGGCACCTTTGAAATCGACCGCTGACGGCGGCCGTGGCGATGGGAATAGGACGATTGCTCGACCCATTCCGTCGTCTTTCCCGCCGCGAGTGAGACCGCCATCGCGTCGTCCTGATTCTGGAAGTTCATGAAGACCTTGATCGTCGATGCCCCCATCAGGATCTTCTGTCCGGACCGCTGGTACAATCGCTCCAGCTGGGCGCCGTCCTGAAGAATAAAGACGAAACGCACGCCGTTCTTTCGTATCAGGGGGGCGAGCGTCAACACCGTGTCGATGCGGCCGCCATTGCCGAACTCGTCAAGCATCATCATGACTTCGTGCTCGCCATTGGGCAACGCCCCCATCTGGACCAGCTTGTCGGCCATCTGCTGAATGAACATCGAGATCAGCCGCTCATAGATCTGGATGGCATTCCAGTCGGCCTGGATATAGATCACCATCTTCCGCTTTCTGATCATGTCGATCGGGATCGTCGTAATCGAGGTGAGCGCCTCCACCAGCGGGTTCTGCAGGAAATTGAGTTTGGCGACGATTTCGGCCGCGATCCCCTCGCCCAGCTTTTCATGACGACCGGCGAACTTGGTCAGCTGCATACGGGTCTGGTCGGAGAGAACCGGCTCGTACTTTTCCAATAGCTGGATGATTGCCTTGCGCTCATCCGACATCGAGTTGAGGATGCGATAGAGCTCGCTGAGCGACTTGCGGGTGTCGGGGCATTCGAGCACGAAGCCAAGCATGGCGGTGAGCAGAATTCGGGCGCTTTCCTCCCAAAAGTCGGAGGAATCCGAGCGCAGTCGCTCCGGCAACAGCATCTGAGTCAACTTCTGGAGGTCGGTGATGCGCTGGTGCGGATCCGTACTGATAAGGTCGAGTGGGTTATAGCCGTCGGTGAACTTCGATCCCGGCGCCAGCAGGAAAGTCTCAAAGCCCTTGTCCTTCAGGTAGCCGGAAGTCTCCTCGAACAGTTCACCGCTCATATCGAGCACGACCTGAGAACCTTCGAAACTCATCATAGAGGGGATGACGAAGCCGCGCGACTTTCCCTGTCCAGGTGAGCCGATCAGCATCACATGCTGGTCGCCGTCATTGCGCAAAAGCAGCCCTTGCTTGAGCCCGAGCACGATCCCCTGCTTGTCGCGCAGGCGAAAGTCAGCCGCATCCTTGAGAGTCGCAAGGCGGGCCTTACCCATGATCATCCGCTGGCGCTTCTGGATTGCTGCACCGATCGGAAACCCCACAAGCGCGCCGGCGGCGGCAAGCCCCGCCAGCATGGCCTGAACCGTCTGACGGGATGGCCGCTGGTACCCACCGGCTGCATCGGTTGTCCCGAACGGTGCCTGATACATGGCCGCAAGATGGCTACCGTAGTAACTGGCGATATCGGCATGTTCGCCAGCCTTCGTGGCAACGAGATAAAAGGCAAAGCCATAGATAAAAGCACCAGCCCAGGCGGCGGCGAAGATCATCACTGTGAGCGCGATCAGGCTGAACATCGACCGCACATGCAGGAGGTAGAGAATCTTGCGGGAAAGAGCCCTGCCTCCCTTGAGCATCCATATGCATATCAGGAAGAACAGAAACGGTGATGCAAGCGTGAATGCCAGAAGCGATAATCCGACCGTATTGCGGGTATGGATGATCGACCAGGTGTAGCGGGCGGCCTCGGTGATGCGCACCTCGCCTATATAGTCGAAATACGAGGTTGATCCGGACGAGACCACATAGGCGTCGTAGATCAAAGTGAAGAAGGCGAGCCAAATCACCACGACGCCCAAAAGCGT
Source organism: Agrobacterium sp. CCNWLW155 (assembly GCF_036888815.1). NCBI lineage: Bacteria > Pseudomonadati > Pseudomonadota > Alphaproteobacteria > Hyphomicrobiales > Rhizobiaceae > Agrobacterium > Agrobacterium sp. CCNWLW155. The sequence goes on along the minus strand of NZ_JBAKFW010000013.1, from coordinate 42,780 downwards.
GACGGGCAATGTGAAAAAAGACAGCTTTTGAAGACCCGACCATTTCGGGCGATCAATCTCTCCGTCCGCGTATCCGCTGGCCATGTTCATCAACCTCGTCGGCAAAATAGATCTCGCTGACGCCGCGACCGCCGGCGGCATCGCTCTTCTTCAACTGGACCACGATCGGGATGATCGAGCGGATGTAGCGGATGATGTCTTCGCGCTCCATGCGGACATTGCTGTTGAGCACCAGCGTCGACAGTCTATTGAAGGCATGGTGCGGCGAGTTGGCGTGGATCGTCGACATCGAACCGGGGTGACCGGTGTTGATGGCGTTCAGAAAGTCGAACGCCTCGTCGCCGCGCAACTCACCCATGAAGATGCGGTCGGGCCTCAGCCGCAGCGCAGTGGCCAGCAGGTCGCCCATCGTTACCCTGGCCTCCCCTTGTCCACCCTTCGAGACCAGCAAAGAAACAACGTTTTCCTGACGTGGCTCCAGTTCGGCCGTGTCCTGCATGAGGATGAAGCGCTCGTGGTTCGGGATTGCCGTCAGCATGGTGTTAAGGAATGTTGTTTTCCCGGTGGATGTACCACCCGATATCAGCATGCTGCGATGGTTGGCCGCCGCCAGTTCCAGGAACGCCCGCGCCTTACCTGTCCGCAACAGTAGCGAGAGTTCAACATCGACATCATCGATGTAGTCGTCGCCGGTTACCTTGGTGAAGCGGAAGGCGCCCGCCTTCTCGTAGTCGTTGAGGTCGAATCGTCGGATGAACTGCTTGCGGATCGAGAAGGCGTGACCGGTTGCCGAGGTCGGGCTCAAGACAAACTGAACACGCTCGCCACCCGTCAGTGTCGCTGACAGAAGTGGATTTTCGGCATTGATGGTCTGCTTTGTGAAGGAGGCAGCGCGAGACGCCATGTGGCGGATGACATCCTGATCCAGTCCGGCGATCTCGTAGCGCACCATCTGCAGATGACCAATTTTTTCCAGCCAGACTTCGTTACTGCGCTGGCAGGAGATTTCGACCACGGTGGGATCGTCGAGGAACGGCCGGATCGGCTCGAGCGCCTCGGTCAGAAAGTGTTGTTCGGCGGAAATCTGGGGGCGCGCATTCATTTGCCGTATCTCACCTTGCGCAGTCGCTCGAACTCTTCGCGTACCGGGTCGGGATAGAGGCCGGCAAAATCGAGGTCGCGTGTCACGAAGACGGTGATATCCGAGCCCTGGGGAATGTGGATGGTTGGGCGGATGTTGCGGGAATCCTCAAACGCCGTCGCTGCTGTTTGCTGGATGCCCGAGGCGATGGTCTCCGCGGCAATCGCGCGGGCGCGGTCCTGAGATGTCTCGCCATTGTCCTGTGGAATGCGTGTGACGCTGCCATTGTCGTTGACGATGGTAATGTCGCGATCATCCCGCTTGCCGAGTTGCGCGATGTACTGCGTCGCGCCGCCGATCAGCGTCATCAGTGCCGGCGGCCCGAACCGCTCCCAATTCTTTCTGTCTACGACACCGGTCATACCCGATCGCCCAAGACGGTCTGTACCATAAGAGCCGAGCTGCACTGAGACCCCGTCGCCGCGGATCATCCGCGTCCAGACAATCAGGATCCGTTCCTGCCCCCTCTGGACCCCGGACTTGTAATCACCAATCAGCGCGGAGCCGGCGGGAATGAGAATCCGTCGGCCGTCGAAGGAATAGACATCCTCACGCACAATTCCCTTCGCCATGCCGGCGAGATCGGAATTGATGGCTGTCTCCAGCGTTCCTCGGATCATCGTGCCCTGCGGAATCCAGGCATCGGTACGGCGGTTCTCGGTGGCGACCGATACCTCCACACCCTGTCCGCCGATCGCCTTCACGAAGGCACGATCGCCATCGACAGCACCGCCGGCATCTCCGTTGGCGGCGTTTGATGCACCAGCGTTGCCGTTCGCCCCGAACAGGCCCGCTGGTTCACCGGACGCCGCCGCAGCCCTCCTGGTCTGGTCAGATTGATCAAAGACCATCGCAGATGAGCGGATACGCTCGAGCAGTTTGGCCTTCCGCTCCAGCTCGATGCATTTGGGGTCGTCGGGATTTTTGCCTCGGGAGCAATCGATCTCGGCAGGGGGCACGATTGGGGCTGCAGCCGGCACGCGCGGGGCCGGTGGTGGCGGAGGCGGCGGAGGTGCTTCCGGGACCTCGACCGTGGGCAGCGGCGGCGGTGACGGTGTTCTGAAGCCTTCATTTCTTGGTGTCTGGACGGGCCGGAATTCCTCACGGGGTGTCGTGTCAATCGGTGGCTCTTCTTCCCCGCCCGCCAGAAGGAAATAGAGGACCACACCAAGGCCGGCAATACCGGCAAAGACGGCAAACGGGCGCATGAGGCCTATGCCACCGCGCCTGACCTGTCCGCCAATGGACGTGTCGGTGTCGATGGATTGGTAATTGGGATCCGACATGGTGCCCCTCCTATCTTGATTGCGATTGCTGGCTGAATGTTCCGCTGCCAATTCGCTTCGGCGATACCACGCCCTCGATCGGCGCAGGAATATCGGCAGGGGCAGTCCGGAGATTGAACAGGCAGGTCTCGGCTTCAGTACCAAAGCGCAGTGTCCACTGCCGCGAGACCTTGTCGATGACGATGTAGTCGGCCTCGCGGCGGTAGTTTACGAGGCTTTCGCGCCGCTTGCCGTCAACGATGAAGATCGCCGGAACGTCGCCGGTGAATTTCATGAAGGTCTTCAATCCATCGTCAAAGACCCAGAGCGGCTTGGCTCCGTCGCTTCCCTTGAAGCCGTAGTCGTAATTGACCTTGTCGCGACGGATGTTCTTGATGTTGGGATTGCGCTGGGCATCCTGCGCCTGCTTCCAGAGCTCCGCCGTTCCCTTCAGTCCGGCGTCCTCAGGATAGGTGAACCGCAATTTGAAGGTCTGGTTCTGCATCGCCTTGGTATCGTTGACACGCAGGTCGAAGGAATAGGTCCGCTTCGTCGTGACCACCGACAGATTGGTGGCCGCATCCTTCTCCATCGGTTTCAGGGTGAGCGAGCGGCGGTCAGCCGAGGTAAGTATCTGCCAGGAGACGGTATCGCCGGCAACGACCTGCGTTATATCCTCATCCGGACCGAAGAGGATCGTCGTCACCAGCCCGTAGGTGCCCGTCACGAGGAAGACCTGCTCGGCCGAATAGGGAAGCGACCGGATTCTCGGATCGAGCCGACCCGGCCTGGCAACGAGCTCGGCATGCGCGACCAGTGGGCCCAGCAGCATGAACAGAGACATTGCAACCGTCCGCCTCATCATGGCGTGATCCCTGACGGCATGGTCTCGGGAACCCTTGCATATTCGGTCACGACAAAGCCGAGAGGATTGTAGAGACGGACCCGGTTGCTGGCGGGCAGGTTGATCTGCCGGTAGCGTATGGTCGCCGACCAGCGGGTGACAACTTCGCCACCACGGCGACGTTCTCTTGTCTCGAAGCGAACAGCCATGGTCGAGGGATTGAGGGGATTGACCGAGAGGATTTCCGGGCGGATTTCGCCGGTTGCACCGAGCATCTTGACCGGCCCTCTCGGATTGGAGGGGTTCATCCAGGCCTCGTAGTCCTTGAAGGCTTGCGAACCCGGTTCCGACCAGAGGGCAACCATGTCGAAATTGTCGGACAGATAGCGGGGATCGTAAGTTTCGCGGCGGATCACATAGTTGCCTGCAAAGGCGGCTCGGACAGCCTGGTTTTCCGATACGCTCGAGCGATCCTTTTCGAGCGTGGTTACCGTCTCCATGTAGCCCGTGTTCCTGTCCACGATCAGCGGCACAACCTCGGTGCGCACCAAGGGAAAGAGTTGAGCAACTGAAAATGAAAGCACACCCGCGACTGCCCAGCCGGCTACGGCGAACACCAGCAGGATCAGACCGATCAGGGTGCGAAGGGAGCGATTCTTCTCACCCCAGGAAAGGTGTTGGTCGTAAATGTCCTGCGGACCGGCAACCTGATCGGCCGGCGCGGATTGCAATTGCCTTCTGAACAATGCCAAGTTCTATCCCCAAAACAAAATCGTCGTTAATCTCTTTAAGCCGCGTCATCGGCAGAAGCGGCTTGCGCATGGAAATTCTGAATTCGACCAGTGCATGTTTTGCCTCACTCGCCGCTGCGCCGGCGCATGGTCAGCATCCGGCCGAGAGCGCCAGCGCCTGCCATCCCGCCGCGGCCGGCGAGCGCAGCCGCGGTGACCGCGCCTTTAGGCCCGGCGAGCATGCCAAGAGCCATCGCTGCGGCCTGTCCGCTTCTCGAACCGCTCGCGGAGAGGCGCGCGCGAGCCGCTTCATATGTCGTGTTGACACCACCGCCGTCCGGTACTGACGGTGCGATGCCGTAGGCGAACGTCCTTGCAAAATCAGGAACCTGGAAAATGAAATAGGAGATCAGGGCCAGATAGAGCACCATGGCCAGCACGATCGCGAGCGCGTTTTCTTTCGTCGCCATGTCGCCACTGATCGTGTCCATCATCCCGATCAGAAAGCCGAACGACAGCCCGGCCATGACATAAGTGAAGAGCAGCATGAACATGCCATAGGCGATGCCCCTCACCCACGCATCGAACACGAAACGCGTGATGCCGAAGAAATAGGAGAGAATGGCGATTGGACCGATCGCAAGCATGACGGCAGTGATCATTTTCGCGAACAGCGTCACGCCAGTCAGGATCAGCAGCATCGGAAGCAGGCCGAAGACCAGTACGATGAAGACCACCACCGCACCGGTGACGTTCGGTAGCCATCCAGATTCGTAGGAATTGAAGAGCTGCATGGCGAAGTCGTAGACCTTGCGCGACATGCTGGCGACTTGGCTGGCAAGATCTGAGCCAGCGGATTGCCCACCCATGGCAGACGAAATGGCCGCGCCAAGATCCTGAGGTGACGTCAAAATGAATTGACCGATATTGTCGAAGAAGGTGGCCCAGGACATCACCAGCGCATAGGCAAGCGCGAGTTTCGAGGCCGTGATCGCCATGTCCTGCAATGAGACGCTCGACAGGCCGAGCGCACCCCAGAGGAAATAGAGGATCAGAAACAGCGCAAGGATGGATGAGACCAGATTGCCATTTTCGGCGAACAGACCCCACGCTTTCTCAAGGGACGCCTCGTTGATCTTGTTGAAGTATCCGAGTGCGTCGCCATAAAAATTAACCGCGTAGCTGACCGGATCCATTACTCCCCCTGGAAGAAATTGACGGGTCGCATCGGACCGCAATCGCTTCTGACGAAATCCGCAAGGGCCTGTTGCGGCGGCGCCGGTTCTTCCCGCGCCTCGTAGCCGAGCGCCGGCACGGGGTTTTCGTCAGCTGAGCATTTGGCCAGCTGTTCGAACTTGCCGCCGCATCCCGACAAGGTGGCGACGGCCAGGAGCAGCAACGGGTCGAACCTCAATAGTTCTCCTCCTCGAATGCCTGCAGCTGATCCCGGACCGATGCCCCCTCTTCGCCATTGGCACCGGAGCGCATCACGCTGTCGGGAAGTGTTGCGAAGGTCTTGAGGTTCTGGGATGAGGTGGCAAGGGCCGCCTTATACTGCTGGTTCAGCAACATCACCTGATTGTTGAGCGAGCCGACGGCCTCATTGGCTGTCTGGTTGCCCTGGAGCACCATCTGCGTGTTCTGTTCGAGTGCGCCCTTCAGGTCCTGCGCGGTGCCGACCTGCTCCGTCGCCTGCATGAAGGCATTCTGCCGGTCCTTGGTGGCGCTGTTCATTGCGTCGGTGAGTGCCGTCAATGTCGTCAGCGCATTGATGCCCTGCGAATAGGCCTGGTTGGCGCCCGACAGCTCGCCTCCCTTGACGGTATCAACGACCATTTTCACCAGATTGAGTCCATTGATCAGCTTGGCGGCGGCGTTTTGGAATTCACCGCTGATGCCGCCGAACAACGCTTCGTTTCCGGACAGGATGCTGTTGAAATCCGGCGCCTGGCCCATGCTGAAACCATTGCCGGTCGCAAGCTTGGCAAACTGGCTGGCATCCTGCGATCGGTCGCCAGTGATCGCCTGAAGCGTCTTTATCGTGTTGTCCTTGACGATGGACGTGTCGCCCTGGATCTGCTTCGAAAGCTCTTCGATCTTTTCGCTTATCGCGATATTGGCCGCGTCCTTGACCGGCACCTGCGCAAAGGCGTGCGATGTGGTGGTGATGCAGAATGCTGCGGCCATAACGAATTTTCTCATCTGCCTGTCCTCTCTCTTCCTGTTCAGTTTGCGGTCGGTCGAGCGTCGACGACTGTCACCAGCCCAAGCGCCGGATCCTCCAGCACCGAGAAGGTCGCGACATCGCCACTGGCGCGTGCCTGCTCCTGTAGGTCCTCTAGCCAACGCTGAATCTGATCTGTGGTGGCGGTCGACGGCACGGCAAAGCATCGAGTGCTGCCAGTGTCGATGATTGTCGAGGGGCATTGGACTTCAGCCATCACGAGGGAACCATCATGGTCCCTGGCGTTGCCGCCTCCTGAGCCGCGCAAGGCTGCCGAAGAAGACTGCAGCCCGGCTTGCAGACGCTGGAGATACTGCTGGTTTGCCGCCAGCGATTTTCCCAGGAGCTCGTTCCAGACTGAACCGCGTTCAACCTGCGCCTCGGTGTTACGGTCGACCGCCTTTTTCAGCTGCTCCCCGCATCCACTGATGTCACTGACGGTTTCCGTTTCGATGCCGTCGCCCGACGAGGTCCGGTCGCCGTTCTCGGCCTTGTTCCGGCTGTAGTAGGCCGAGACCTTTTTGACGTAATCCTGGGTCTCGGGAATGTTGGGTATCCGACCGTTCTGCAACGACTGGCGATAAGGCCCGGCATTGTATCCTGCTGCGATCAGGTCATAGCGATTGCCGAACATTCCCTGCAGTTGCTTGATGTATCTGACACCGCCGCGGATGTTGTCGCGCAGGTCGTAAGGATTGACACCAAGTCCCGCTGCAGTCCCCGGCATCAGTTGCATGACGCCGGTCGCGCCAACGGGCGAGCGCGCCGATTGGCGGAAGCGTGACTCCTGCTCGGCGACCGCCAGCGCAAAATTGGGATCGACTCCCTGGCGGATTGCTTCGTCCGCCACCATACGAGCCACTTCCTGCTGGCTATGCGTACGCTTCGACGGGCCGGCCGGCAAACTGTCACCGGCCATGCCCTCGGCCGAGCAATCCGCCGGTGCGCCGGAGCCTTGTCCGGGCGCGACGCTGTCCGTCGTTCCGCCCGACGCACCTTTCAACGCTCGCGTATCCGTCTGATAGGTCTTGTACCAGTTCTCCGTCGCCTGCTGGATGTTGCGGCGGGCGTTGTCGATCACCGGCACCTGCGCGAAGCCGGGCGCCGGCGTGAACAGGGTGGACATGACGATGGCGCTGACGGTTGCCAGTTCAGGACGTCTTGCGTTGGTCATCGGACGCATCCCCCTCCCAGTCGCAGAATTTTGACAGCCAGTTCTTTGGATCGTCGCCATATTCGTCGAGCAGCATCTCAACCTCCCGGACTGTCTCCTCACGGCCCGACAGGACCTTGATGAACTCCGGCATGTGGGACATATCGACACGCGCGATCACACTGCTCTTCGCGTGCTTGATCAGCATGAAGCGCGAGGCCGGATCACCGTTCTTGACCCAGTCGAACTCGGCCTTCGAGAGGCCGAAATGGTCCATGTAAGAGTTTTCGTCGGCCTTCGGATTGGCGAAGAAGATGTTGGTCGACGTCTGCTCGATGATCGTCCGGCTGACACTGGATTGCACCACGTCGTCGGCTGACTGCGTGCCGAAGATGACGAGACCGTTCCGTTTCCGGATGGTCTTGAAATAGTCCTTCATGGTGCGCTTGAACTCGTCGTCATCGAGCAGCTTCCAGGCTTCGTCCATAAGGTTGATGATTGGTGCCTTGCCGTCGTAAACCTCGTCCAGCCGGTGGAACATGTAGAGGAGTGCTGCTGTGCGCACGGGCGGATCGTCGAGGATCGACGTCATGTCAAACCCGATCATTGGCCGCGAAATATCGAGATTGTCGTCGGCATTATCGAAGAGCCAGGCGTACGGCCCGTGATCAACCCACTTGTCGAGCCGTGCAATCAGGCTTCCCTCGGTCCGCTCGCTTCCGGCAAGCAGGGCGCGAAGTGACGACAGGCGGCGATAGGATCGGTCCTTCGTCTTGAGGACCGACTTGATCGCGGTGCGAATGATAGTCTCTTCCTGCGGCGACAGGCTTTCGCCTTCCTGAGGCGGCCTCAGCATGAAGCTTAAGAGCCGATAGAGGAAAACGCGGTTCTCTTCGGTGTCGTCGAGGAGCAGGGGGTTCCAACCGGATGGCTCGCCGGGTTCGAGCGTCATGTAGGTTCCGCCCGCCCCGCGAACCATGATGTCAAGACCGCGATCCTTGTCGAAAACGATGGTCTTCAGACGCGGGCTGACGCGGTAAGCCTGCAGGATCAGGAATGCCATGATGACGGTTTTGCCGGAGCCCGTCGGTCCGAACACCGTCGTGTGCCCGACATCGCCCTGGTGGAAATTGAAGAAGAACGGCGTTCCTGACGTCGTCTCGAAAATGGTGATCGCCGGCCCCCAATGATTGCCGTCCGGCTTGCCATAGGGATAGGCGTGAAAGCTGCTCAGGCCCGCACAATTGAGAGTGGAAATCACGGCCCGACGGGCAATATAAGCCTGATTTCCGGGAAGTTGCGCCCAATAGGCCGGCTCCGCGTTCAGATCCTCGCGGACATAGGAAGCACCGAGTGCTCCAAGCTCGTTGCCGATCAGGGCGACCGCATCGTCAAGCTGGGCCGCTGATCTTGCCACCGGCATGACGGTGAGATGATGCTCGGCGAAGGCAACGCGCTTCCTCGCAAGTTCATCACGCGCGATATCTAGACTGGCCTGAACGCTGGAGCCGCCCTCGTCTGCCTTCGACAGTTGCCGGTCGAGTCGTTCGATCCGACTTCTCGCGGCCATGTCGTTAATGAAGGACATGGACTGGGTGAGTACCATCTCGAAGGGGAGCTTGAGAACGTAGTCGAGCATGCCGGCGCCCGTCTCGGGCGGATATTCCTTCAAAGACACCATTGCGGCGTAGCGGTCATCGCCCTGCGTATCGCCCTGAAGATGAATCGTCCGGTTGCCGATTGATGTGCGACGTGCCGGCAGAATCGCATCGATGGGAAGTTTGCCAAGCCGGATTGGCCGGACACGACCGCCATTCAGCAGTGTAGAGAAGAATTCGCATTGTTCCGAGAACCAGATTCTTGGGGTACCCGCATCGACCTCCATGCTTTCGGAGAAGTCGCGATAGATCGTCTTGCCGTTGCCAAGGTCAACCTCGACCCGCTGCACGTCGCGCAGGACTTTGGGACCGTAGGCGATGAGCGATTTTTCGAGCGCTTTTGTCGCCTCGACCAGTTTGTCACGCATTGAGCGAAACTGTTCCTTGCGCAGGACATCGCCGCCGATGCCTACGATGCGGGAAAGCGCGGAGCCTTGTTTGAACAGCGGACGCACGACGAGCGAGATGTAGGTGTCGTTGACGAACATCTCGTTCATTGAGATGCTTGCCTGATAGACATCATCCAGACGCCGGATGAAGGGGTCGGTAAAGGTTGCTGGCAATGACGGTGCCACCTTGCGCCTGACAACATGGGTATAAAGCGCGAAATTGCCGATTGAGGAAATGGCGCGAAATGCCGAGTTGCGCTGCCGCTGCAGCATGTTGATCATTTCGACATCTGCCGTTTCAAACGAGAAGCCTGTGAGGCGCTGGGTCGATACCAGGCAATCGTTCTTCAGCCGGATAATGCCGTTTTCGATCGGAACATAGAAGGGAACATGGGTCGAGATACTGCGATCAGCAAAGATCTCCCAGCCTTTCGACAGGCTTCCCTTCAACGATCTTGCCATCGTGCTCATCGGTCAAGCTCCGTAGGTTCGGATACCGCCGCCGAGCCTGCGGCCAAGGGGATTGACGCCGCACATGCTGAGGCACCCGAGAATGTCAAAGAACCAGAGGTCGAGCTTGACCGTGAGCACATAGAGAATGCCATGCAGGATCACGAACGACACGGGAAACCAAAGGATAGACCCGAGCACCATGAACACCATCAGCGAGACGAAGCATTCCGCCAGGAAATAGGTGTACGGGATCCCCATCACTGTCGGCGGGCGCGTGAGGGCAAGGATGACGGGATTGGATTCGATATAGTCGTCGCCACCCCGAGTGTTGCTGGCGGAGTTCGTCATGATCAAGATCCGGCGCCAGCTAGGAAATCTACAAGCTCAGCGGCGGCGAACATGCCGGCGAGGCTCCCACCGACCCGCAGAAGCGCTCCCCAGGACCAGAAGCCAAAGGCGGCAGCCAGGAACATGCCGATGAAGGCGATCGCTCCAACCGAACGGCCAAAAGGTCCGGTAAAGAACTGTACGAGCCTGTCGGCGGCATTTTCCAGGGCATCGAGGCTTTGCGCTGCCGCCGGCTCGTATTGACTGACAAGAAGGACCGAGGCCGCAAGCAACACCATGGTGGCATGGCCGACCCACTTACGCTTGACGAGGGAGCGGCAGGTAACGCTGCCAATACGAATTGCCATGGCCATCATGTTCATTGAAGTACCTCTTCCTTGACGATTTTGACTGGGCCGCCCAGTTGCACCGCTTCCAATGGCTGCAGAAGGCGGCTGTCCAACGCGGGCGGGCTTGCAGCTGAGAAGACAAGCATCGGCGACCTTGCCCGGTCGGCCGGGCCTGAGCGGCGGTGCTGATTGGATTGAGAGACAGATGCCGGACCAGGCGCCGGAGCCTGGGAGCTTGCCGGCTTGCCAGTGTAGTAGCCGACGACACGCGTCACATAATCCGCGGTTTCACGGATCAGTGGCAGGGATTGCTGCGCATCGACGCGGGGTTCGCCGGCATTATATGCGGAGGCGATCAGCACCGGGTTGCTATAGTTGTCGACGAGCGCACGAAGGAAACGAGTGCCCGCACGGATGTTCAGCTCGGGGTCGGTGAGGTCATGAGCGCCAAAGGCCTCACCGATCTTCGGCATCACCTGCATCAGACCGACGGCGCCGGCCGAACTAACCAGGTCGGGGTCGAAACGAGCGTTTTCCGCGCGCATGATCGACAGCACCCAGTTCGGATCGACCTCCTCCTCAGCCGCGATTTCCATTGCCAGTGCCGCGTAGTCTTCGGGCACGCCGGAAAGCAGATCAGGACGGGCTTGCGCCACTGTCCGATCGTCAGGAGTGCGGGGTTCGACGGCTGGATTGGCAGACCGATGGACGGTGCCCGCGTCAAACGAGAAGATACTGATGGGCGAGAACACGGCGCGGTCGCGCCGTGTACTTGCTCTGCGGGCCGCTTCTCCCGGTAGCTCTGGAACTCTATCTTCCGATTCGACCGTTGCTTCCGCAATGAATGAAAGATTTTCCGGGATTGCGTTGGTATTGGCCTGCCCCGAAAAACGTTCGTTGAAACTGGTGAGATCGATGCTTGGCGGTGGTTGTTGGTCGTGTTCCGCGGCGGGTGCTGGCAGAGCACCGGGCTGTCCTGAGGTTTTAGCCGCAAAGTGGAACGACCAATCGGTGCGCTCATGGTTCTCGCCGATCTTAAGCGGCTCGCTCTCGGCGGACGTTGCGAAAAAACTTGTGGCCAGGAGCACAGACGTCACCGCAGGCCAGACTGCACTGCGTGACACTCTGAGTCGCGGTCTATTCACGGAAGAAAGCAGGCTGTCATCCATTCGAACCAGTCCATTACTTGCACTTCAATACAAGTTATGGACTGCAATCCGTGCCAGAAATCAACTGAAAAATATAACTGGAGTACAAGTTTTATCCCAAAGGTCATTGGCCCGTTAATAAACATCTAAAGAAATCAATCCTGTAACCGCGACCAGCGATCCGGCTTCCAGCGATACACGATCTGATCCCGATCACCCAGGATTCGAGCCAAGCGAACAGCGGTTCCCCCTTTGACCAGCACTGAACCTGCATCCGCTCCTGAGGCCCCGTTATAGATTCGGCATGTGAAATTCGGCAGTTCCCGTTGGATTCTCGATACCGGCCAGCAAGTGGAAATCTGATAGCGAGAGCCATCAAGGTTCGTCGCGAGTTCACGTGAGACCTGCTGCACCGGCCCGAGACGATGGCGCCCGAACTGCGTACCATAATCCAGTTGGCACTCGACGATATTGCCTGGATAGTGTCGGCAAGCGGAGAGACCAAGATTGGCATACGGTGCTGGCGGCATCATCCGGGGCGACTGGGCGTGCTGCCCGCATGCGGCCAATGGAAATATCAAGGCGAACGGCCAAAACAGCGCTTTCATGATTCGCACGGCTTACCTCCTAGATTTGCTGCCTATATCCGGCATGTTCGAGGGCTTCGAGAAAAAGGTCCCGGGCGATCCCGCAATAGGGTGACGAAGGCTGCGCCAGATGCAGTTGGGTCAGGACCAGTCCGAGTGTTCCAATGGTCGTGGTTACCTCTTTGAGGTCATCATTGAGGCCATCGCGAAACAGCTCACGTCCATCATGGCTTTTGACGATAATCGCATAGTCGTTGCGCGCAATGCTGTGCCACAATTCGACGATACCGGTTTCGCCGGCTTGCGTTTCCGTGTCGCAGGTGAGCATCATCGCGTAGTCCGGAAGAGGAAGGTCGCATTCCTCGATCGAGGTTCCGCCATTAAACTCCGTGAGCGTGACCGCAGACGAGAACAGAAGCAAACGTTCGTTGACCAGGAACCGCCGTTGTCCGAGGCGCACAAAGCCGTTCATGACGCCCGAACGGATAATTTTTGGCGCGAGACATTCCTCGCAGTGCTCGCAGACTTGAACCAACTGATCGTTCCTGAAGGAGAACGTGTTGTGGAAACGACCAAGGAGGAAGCGTGTGATATTTTCGGTGCGACCGCCAAGCGACTCGACGAATGCGAACGCACCAAACCGCGTCCACGCTTGATTGACATCACTGTCTGCCGATAACCCTGCAATGCTCACCAGGCTGGATGGGCCGGCCACGATGCCTGCGGTCCGCGTCTCCGCACCGCAGTGCGGGCAGTCTATGCTGACCGGCACCCGGTACCATTCCTTCGTCAGTAGAGATCGGTGGCTTGTCAGTGTGAAACCCGTCTTGCTATTTTGCTGGAAAGACTTGCAGATATCAGCTCAGAACCGACACCCTGCGCCTTGCAACAAGAGAGAAAATGTCCTCGATAACGCTGTGAGGTTATGCGATCAGACTTGTACTCCGATACAAGTTTGTAGCAGTCATAGGCGAAGCGCTCAAGATGGGAAGTGAGGTTTGTGGACCGACACCCAAAGCAATCCGATCGAGGCATCTTCGGTCGCCGACCTGTTCAGCCAGCAGCGTACGTGTCGAAAGAACCGCTTCGTGCCCCGATATAGAAGTTGGGGTGGCAAGCTGACTTTCTGCATGCGGGCAGACATTGTAGGATTGTCTGAAGCTGGGATGGCAAGGCGACGGCGCCGGAACGTCCGCGCCGTCGCTGCATTGATGGGGTGTGGCCTGCCAATCGCGTAACGGGAACAGGTTGCCAAGCGCCGGGTTTTTGTGACGGGAAGCCGATCATGGATCAAACATTGAAGCAGCGGATCAGGACAAGGATAAGCAGGACCAAGAAGACAGACGTCTTCGTTCCCCGCGATTTTGCTGACCTGAGCGGCGACGATCAGGTTCTTCGGGCTCTGAGAGCATTGGTGAAGGATGGCGCTCTCATGCGCTTGGGCTATGGTGTCTATGCCAGGGCGGTGCGGTCACGTCTGTCGGGGCGTGTCATGGTCTCCAGTTCAAACGGGTTTCACGGTGCTGCACTCCAGGCTCTGAACAAACTTGGGGTCCCTTGGAAACATAGCGACAGCACCCCGGGCATATAGTCGGGGGCAGTCCACCCAGATCCCGGTTAATCTTACAGTCAAGGTCGGGAAACGCTTCAGCCGCCGGCTATCCGACGGCCGCACGGAGCTTCGTGTTGAGCGAAAAGCCGGACCTGCAGACCCTCCTTGAGGTGCAGGACTACTTCGCCCTGCCGTCACCGAGCGAATTCGCGGGTTTGCACGGTGACACAAAACCCTTTTGGCGAAGGCATCTATTCACCCAATCGGTGACGCACCGTTTCACCGCGTTGCTTGTTTGCTGATCCGCAGATTTACCGCATGGCGTAAACACCGATACACTCATCCACCGATCTACCGATGCACTCAATCGGAGATGCACACATTCGCCTGTTCACGCATCCACTGCTTCACCCATTCATCCATTCGCCGCTTCACCTAGTCGGTGTGGAGCAAATTCGCCGATCTGCACCTTTGCTGATCCGCCGTGTCACCCAATAGTACAAAAACAGATCCACTCATTCACCGATACATTCAATCGGAGCACCACGCGTTCATGCGTACGCCTAGACACCGATATGCCCGTTAGCCAGTTCACCGGTCCGCTCAATCGAGTAGCGTAGTCGTCTGACCACTGAAATCCCGGTGTATCTCTCGCCGGACGGAAGCGCTCCTAGACCCTCAGACCGAGCCCAACCGCCTCCCCCTTCCGGATAGACATCGCTCGCTCGCGGCAATTATCCGTGCCCAGCTCCCCAAAAAATTTGAAGATCACGGAGATCGTCGGTCGCTCTGGCGACGATCGCCCCCCGGGCGAAACGGCTATTGGTATACCAATAGCCTATCCTGCCATTTCTCACTACCATGTCCGACCCACGTGCCCGACCCGCCAATGCTGTTGCGAGTCGTCAGACGATGCAACAGCGATCACAGGTGTACCACCCGTGATCCGCGGAGGAGGAATAGCGCGTGGGTCGGACATGGTAGTGAGAAATGCTGAAGCGAGCCGCCCGTCGCGAGCAGTCGGGATGCCCGCGGCCGCAGGAAGCGGGCATCGATGACATGCGAACGACAGGGCGGCGAGCACACCGCAGGAGCGGATGATCGGCTGGAGCGGATGCCCGAAGCATGGAGGGCGCAGCGCAGGACGATCATCCGCTCCGTATTGTTTGGGGAAGTCGCGGCAGCGTCCATCTACCGGCCAGAGAGGCCGGGCGGGGCTTGCCCCGCACCACAAGGAGAGGGGTGTTTGAGGGGAGAGGCGGCAAGTCTCTCCCCTCAAGACCGCACGCAGGCTCGATGCCGGCAAGCGGTCCGGACCATGCGGAAAAGACGAGAGGCGGGCTACGCCTCTCGTCTGCAATTCAGTCAGGCACCCAGTTCTCGGATCACGGCTGCAACAGGCCAGTCGCCGAAATGGGTCCGGCACTGGGCAACGAGAATGTCGACGGCCGTCTCATTGGCCTCAATGGCTCGGATCGCCTCATCCATGTCGTCGTAGGGTCCGAGATTTTCGAGCGGTTCGTAGTCGCCGTAGTCTTCGTCCCAGTTGCCGGCGATGTATTGCGGGGCGTTTTTGACACGGACCAGTGCTCGTTCTGCTTCGTGAATGAGACTGAACCCCTCGGTCCGCTGCCGCCAGTATTCCGGGCTTCCGCCGTCGATGTATCTGATCTTGCGCTGTGTCATGAGAAGTCTCCTTTCGTTTTCTGACGGAAGGTGACCGCACCGTAGACGCGAGGGGTCAGGGATCGCGGCACGCGACCGCCCG
The DNA here is from genome assembly GCF_036888815.1 of Agrobacterium sp. CCNWLW155. Lineage (NCBI taxonomy): Bacteria > Pseudomonadati > Pseudomonadota > Alphaproteobacteria > Hyphomicrobiales > Rhizobiaceae > Agrobacterium > Agrobacterium sp. CCNWLW155. The sequence goes on along the minus strand of NZ_JBAKFW010000013.1, from coordinate 27,190 downwards.
CAGCGGCGAGCGGAGGAGCCGATTTTCTGGCACCGCCCTTGAGGGCGGTGCCAGAAAATTGGAGGGGCCGCGCTGTCCTTGACGCCGGAGTGTCGGGTGCACAATGGGAGGTCAGAGAGAGAAGATAGCCCGCGGCCACGATCAGGGGCCGCGTTCGTTTTCCGGCGACCAGCCGGCCCTTTCCTGTCCACCACCAACGCCATGCTTTCCGGGGAACCGTGAGCGGGCGGCATGGCGAGCGTCCATGAAAAAGGGGCTCCCGCCCGGTGAGAGCGGAAGCCCTTGATGCGAGGTCAATAGCCGAAATTAGCGATGATCTCGTCAAGCTCCTCATCGAGGGCGAAGTCGAAATCGTGGTCGTCGCCATAGTCGGGAAGATCACCCTCTTCGTGACCGCATTCGGTGCATCTGATCGTATGATACTGGTTTATCGAACCGGCTTCGCAGGCCTCCCAGTAGCGTTCAAATGCTTCCCCGGCGCATTCGGGGCATGCGATAATTTCGAGATCGTCATCAAGGTCGAAACCACCCGGCTCCACGCAGCCGCTGTAAACTCTGGTCATGATCGTATCCTTTCGTGTCTATGACGAAAGAGAGCCACAGAGCGCCGCCGACCGGGTCAAGGATCGCGGATCGCGACCGCCAGCGGCGGCGAGCGAGCGGGGGAGCCGATTTTGTCGACGGACGCGTCAGCGGCCGGCGACAAAATTGGGGGAACCGCGATGTCCTTGAGGCGGGAGAAGGGGATCGTAGAATGCGGCGTCATAGAGATAGAGAGAACCACGCCCGCGGCAGCGGGCGTGACCATTTCCGGCGGCCAGCCGGTCCTCCACCATCTCCGCGCCGCAACGGTTGCGATGCCGCGGCGGTGCCACACCGCGAGAGGATCGTCACGCGGCCGCGCGGAGACCGCTTGCGGGCTCCGTGAGCGCCCCAGGGCGCGAGTAGAGCCGCCCGGCAAGGCCGGCTCGCCCGATCATCTGTTCGGGGATTGCCAACACATCACGCAAATGAATCGGTCGGGCATGACCGATTCAAATCTCTCGTTGGACCTGCGTTCAGTGATCGACGATCCTCCCGGCATGATTACGCAGCCCTATCAGCTTTATATCGAACGCAAGGACGCCTCGATGAACATGGCGCGTTACTATGCCATGGATATTTCGGCGACCTTGTTTGGAGAAACCCGGCTGACCCGCCGCTGGGGACGCATCGGTGCGCACGGCCAGTCGAAGGCCCATATCTTCCTGCGTGAAGAGGAAGCCGTGCAGCTGTTTCTCGATCTCGTCCGCCAGAAGCGCACACGCGGCTACCGCCCGGCTGCGCGGCAGGCGGAACGAGGCCCGCTCGCGAGGACCCCGACAGGCGTCTTATCGGCCCCAGCCCCAATCGGTCTCGAAGGCGATCTCGATCTCGACGAAAAACGGGATCTTGATCGCGACCTTGAGACCGAGCTTTCCTTTGCGGAAGAGGTGGCCGGCGACTTTGCCGAGTGCGCGGAGCCGTCGCCCGGTGAATGTGAGGAATTGGGAGAGTTGGCGCATGATGTTTACTCCTTTCGATAACGTGTATTTGCGGGGATAGACCGCGGCCCGGAAAGGAGTGCTGCACCCGAAAGGGCGGTAGCGAATGCAAAGGACCTGCCGACGGCGGCAGGTTGCGGTGCGACGACGAGGCTGCAACATCCCCGATGCCGATGACAGGGGATCGAAAGGAAGGACGCGACAACCTCCCGGATCCTTCCGGACGAGAGCAGGCTGCGACGATCGATGTGCTCGCAGCCGAAGCGAAGCTTCGGCCTTGGCCGCCGGTCGATCCGGCGGGCTTGGCCAGGAACAGCGGCAAAAGCCTCCGTCAGAACGGAGGCTCCGAGGAATGGCTGCCATCCTGTTCGGCAAGCGCGGCGGCCAGTTCGGCCTGAGCGAGTTCGAGCTCGGCCTGGATCTGGCGGCGCTCGCTGCGGTCGACTGCGTTGACAAGCTCGGCGCGCAGTTCGGCAACCTGGATTTCAAGGGCATAGGTCATCGTCGTCTCCTTGACGTTTGTGAAAGACAAGGACCAGCGGCGTGAGGGGATGGCGGGGTCAAGGATCGCGCAGCGACCGGCGGAGCCGGCGTGTGGGGGAGCCGATTTTCTGACCCGGCCCGGCGGGACGGGGCTGAAAATTGGGGGAACCATGAGTCCTTGAGGCTGTCATTTCCGAACGGCACAATGGGACGATCTGAGCAGACCCCCCACCTTTCCGTATGGTACCGGCAAGATGCAGGCGGGTTCGATGCCCGCTTGCATCTTCACCGTATTGGGAGAGACGGACGTGTTCGCCGGCATTGTACCACCGGGCATGGCGGGATCGCGTTAGATGTCAGAAACGCCTGGAGACCGCATATTTCCTGTGGTTTTCGCGTCTTTTCGGGCGGATGCGGTATATCGCCTCTATCGTCGCCGCATCTTCAACCTCATAACGGATGGGGTAAACACGAGGAGCTACTATATTATGACCACGACCATTGAAATCGCGGACAAGATCGCATCCGAGCAGAACCTGAGCAAGGCGCAGGCCAAGGCGATTGTGGAGAGCGTGTTCCGGCAGATCACCGAGGCGGCGCTTGCCGGCGCGGAAACGTCCATTCCAAGCTTTGGCAAATTCAAGCTCAAGGAAACCCCGGAGCGCGAAGGCCGCAACCCGGCGACCGGCGCGACGATCAAGATCGCGGCTGCGAAGAAGCTGACGTTTGCGCCGGGCAAGGCAGTGAAGGACGCACTCAACGCCTGAGCTATCCTCATGACAAGGGCAAAGCCGGATCCGTGCGCACTGCCCGGGGCCGGCTTTGTTGTTTTTGGGTGAACAACCCCGCCCTGAGGCGGGGCCATTCGGGGATCCCGGTCATGCGGCCTCGCGGTTCGGGCGGGACCAGACGAGGACGTAGTCGCCTTCCTTTTCGGCCGGCCACAGAGCGGCGTTGATCGGGGCGTTGAAACTCGGATCGTCGAGCTTGAGGGAGATGTAGGGCTCGCCGTTGGCCGAGACCGAGTTCCAGCCAGCTCCCACTTCGGCAGCGCCGGAGGTGACGCGGAAGTCCGGGGCGTCGCGGGACACGCGCTCGATGGGATTGAGGCGTGCCTTCATTGCGACCGTAAGAGTGCGAACGTTGCCGACGATGGAATTGCCGTTGGTGGAGAATTCGCCGATGACTGCCATGACTTTGTTCCTTTCGTGTGATCGGGCTGCGCCCATCGCTGCCTCGATGACGGTGTAAGGACCGGGAGCGATCGGCACCGCACCATTCAGGGGCCGGAACGCAGTGGAGGGCGGCCGGCCCGGGCTATTTTGCTTCGCGATGCAAAGCCCGGCCTGCCGGGCGGCGGAAAATAGCCAGGGCCGGCCGTTGCGGTCAGCCGGTCGAGCCGCAGGCGTCTTACGGTCACACCAGTCCCATCGAGGTCTGCATGGGTGCAGCGGTGTCCAGGGCGGAGGAACCTTGCAGGGCGCTGGATCTTGGCGGTCCCCGCTTCGAACAGACGCTGTCGTTGGCACGGACTTTCGGGATCGGCCGCATTCTGGCGCTTCCGCCTGGCGATGCTTTTTACCGGGACGTCGGATTTCCCGCCTCCTCTCGCTCTGGCGTTTGAAGCGACTGGACCGGTGGACTTCACCGACGCACTGTCCGCTCTCCCCATTCGTGTCCCGTGCCAGCGCCTGCGCCGGATTTCTGCCGGCAGCAGCTCGCCGAAGGGACAAGACGGCCTTGACCGTTTTACCTCCGATCAGAACGGGGGGTGTAATGTCCGGCGGCCCGATTGCCGACCTCCGCCACGGAACGGGACACGTCCGACCACCGAAGCTCCTGTCAGCCGCGCAAGCCGATAGGAGTGGCGTAGAGCAACGGCTTTCCAGTAGACCGCCATTGGCGCCTTGTTCTGTTGCCAACTTCGTTTGGCAGCGCAGGTCGCGCCGGATGAAGCCGACGGATCCACTGATCTCCATGATCCGGGCACCGTCGACATTGCTCCTTTGCGAAACAAATCGGCAAAGTACCGCATGACGTCGAGATAGAGCTGCCCCCCGACGAGCGCGACATCGCAAAAGCCGAATTTTCGAGGTTCGGTGAGCGATGCGATGTGCCGTCCGGGATGTTCGCCGAAGGGCATGACGCGGGCACGAGACGTCGGTCGCAGCCAGTGTGTTCCGAGATCGGCGCGCTGCATTGCGGTTGCCATTGCTGCCGTCATGCGGGCATCTTACCTCTCGATCGTCATGTCTGCGGCCCGGAAACCGAGATGGGCGGAGAGAAAGACAACATGCGCCTTCTTCCTTCGAGGATCGACTGCACGAAGGGTCCGCCATGGCGGACCATCGTAACGCTGGGCATGTATATCAGGCCATCGCGTTTCGTGGCCGAGCAGGCGAGGATCAGCAACCAGGAGGGAGAATTCGCGTCCCCTAGGCTGCCTCCCTGTGTTCAGCTGCCACCGGCTGCAAGCTGTGCAGATAATTGACAGCACGCTGCGCATGCGCAGCTGCCTGGAAGATCGCCCGCTTGTCGTTGGCGAGTAGACCTAACCAAGATGCAAGGTAGCTTGCATGCTCAGGACGTGGCTCAAGTTCGGGCACGATCCCGAGATCGGCGCACAAGAAGCAACTGCCGAGCTCCGCGACCAATTCTTCCCGGGCGCGTTCGGTTTTGTCCTTCGCGTATCGGCTGAGATCGCGACTGACCCGGGCGGGATGCGCCGTCCAGTGGCAACTTTCGTGACTGAGGGTTCCAACGTATGCCGCAGGATCACTGAAGCTCTCGATCGGCGGCATCTGGATGATATCGCTGCCCGGCGAATAGAAGGCCTGATTACCGCCATGCCGGATGACCGCGCCGGTATTGCGGAAGAACGCGTCGGCATGACCGATGCGCTTGAACGAGCTCAGGACCGGTTCGGGTGCGCCATGATAGTGGTCAGGCAGGCCGTCGATTTGCGCCACGTTGAACACCGTGTACGATTTCAGAAACGGAATATCGCGCTCCACCTCGCCGCCATTGCCATCGGATTCCGACTTGGTGAAGCGACTTGCATAGATAACCGTCGTTCCGGTCTCGCCTTTGCGAACAGCGCCGTTCAGCTGCAAGGCCTGCTTGAACGTCATCCATGTCGGCGAGACATAACCCCTCGCCGTGCTCTCCGACCACAACAGCAGCACGTTGAGGCCGCTATAGGCTTCGCCATTGTGGCGCAGCGGCCGGCTGATCCGTCCGGTCGTGTTTGCGGCCGACCATGGCTTCATCCATGGACGCACGCCTTTTTCCAGGTCAGCGACAATCCTGTCCGTGATCCGCGCATAGAGATCGGCGCGTTCACCCGGCTCTTTTCTTTTCATATCCTTCAACCTCCGTTTTCGGAGGTCGCGACCATCGCGACCCCGTCACGGCGGTCCAAAAGCCGGGGAGATCAGGGATGAGCGCACGCGGAACGCGCCGCAACGAACGTGAAGGAGGGCGGAAGCCCTTGCGCGAAACCCTCACCCCGGCAGGACCGGAGGCGGGACGGGCTGCGATGAGATCTATTGTTGCGCCTCTTCTTCGGCGCGGGCGACGGACTTCACGAGCAGGACAATTTTCTGCCGCACGGCAGCCGAAGGGATCTGCATGAAGGCACGGTTGAGATTGAAGCCTTCCGTCGAAGACAGGAACAGCGCGACCTCATCGGTCTCGCGGGAGATATTGGGATTATCGTCATCTTGCCGCTCACCCTGGTTTCCGTCGAAGAAATAGGACATCGGAACATCCAGCGCTGTCGCGATCTGGCTGAGGCGGCTGGCGCCAACGCGATTGGCGCCCTTCTCGTATTTCTGGACCTGCTGGAAGGTCACGCCAAGCTTGCCCGCCAATGACTGCTGGGACATACCTATAAGCTTCCGCTTCAGCCTGATACGGGCGCCGACTTCAACGTCGATCGTGTTCGGGGCTTTCCCTGCATCACTCAATTATCTGCCTCCTTGCGCCTGTGGGGGTTGCAGAATGACGCGCCGGCTACATCCGTTGCAAGACCGTATTCTGATATGCGCATGATCGAATGGAAAGTTTCCCCGACTTTGAAACTACTTGTCGGGGCTTGGACCGGTTGCAACCTCTTCGGTCCGCGCAAGCTCTGCCGACGCCTGTCTCTCCCGGCGGATTTCCTCGACGCGCAGCTGCGCCGACAGGCGGTCCGCTTCATCGACCGGGCTGACAGGCGTACCGGTTGCATCATGACGCATGGCGTCCGGCTGAGCGCTTGCCAGCAGATAGTTCTTCGAGCGCGCATAGGCGGCAATCGCCCGGCGCAGGTGCACGGCCGGGACATCCTGTTGCAAAGCGGCGCGGAACGTCTCGAATATGCCGATGACGAACGGAAGGATGGCATCGCCCTCTTTTACAGGAAGAACAGGCGCGGGCGCGGAAAGAAGCGCATTGATCGCTGCAGCCTTTCTGAGATCCACGGCATTGGCCAGCACGGGTCCCTGTGACTTCGACCAGGGTCTGGTTTTCGGGGCTGAGGTGTTCTCCATGGATGTCCTTTCGAAATCGGTCCCCTCGCATATAAGCATGCAGTGCTGACGAGAACAGGACACCCCGTCAACGTGAAGGATTGGCGGGGCCGAAGCCCCGCCCTGAGATTGTTATTCGAAGGCCGACATCTGGGCTGCGGCCGCCTTGCGGTCGAGCGTCTGGCCGGGATTCTCGACCGGCCGGTCGAAGGGCTTCCAGGTTTCGCCGACCACTTGCTGATAGGCAGCGACAGCGCCGACGGCCGCCATTCTGAGCGCATGGGCCTGAATACCCATGTCGGCTGCGAACTCGCGCTTGCGCTGCGCGGCGCTGTCATAGCCGACCGGACCGTCGAGATCCTCGTCGCGGGCATCCGCAGCGCTCTTGGCGGTGGCGTCACGCGCTTCGGTGACGGCGCGGGAGTAGAACTGGCCGGCGCCATGGGCCGATCCGACATAGGCGCCGACGATGCGCTGCAGATGGATCTGCATTGCCCGCTCGCCAAGCCCCTCGGAAAGAGCGGTGGCGGTCTCGACGATCAGGCGCTCGTGCATATCACGGATGCCGTCGCTGTCAAGAATGGCGGTCCCGAAGCTCTCGGCGATCCGGAGCGCCTGGGTTTCGTCGGGGCATGTGAGGCGGACCATTTCGAGGGTGGTGCCTTTGCGCAGCGGCACGACGCGGGCGGATGGGCGGGTTGATTGACGGGACTGGGTTGCGGACTTTGCCATGATGGGTCTCCCTTTTTGCTTCGCCGAAGCGTCGGCCCCCTGGCCGTTCTGTCCTTCGGTGCGGTCGAAAGGAACCGGCGCAATCCGGGCGGATCAGGGTCCGGGCAGGCCAGATCGAGCGAAGCAGGCGTGCGGTCAAGCAGGGCTGCCCAAGCCCTTGCGAAGCCCGCGTGCCTGCTTTGTCGAGAGCGGCATGACCGGCCGCCCCGCGGCGCGACAGCGGCCTTGAACCGAACGGGCGCTGGTGCAGACCGCCACGAAACCGAAGGACAGAACGGCCACGGGGACAGATCCCGGATGCCGAAGAGGAGAGGAAACCAGGAAATGCCTGTGCCAGGCCCAACCGCCCCACCCTTCCTTGCCGCAGCTTGCCCACTCATCACAAGCGCCGGACATCACCGTCGGCTGGCGCACCCGTTTGACCAACGCTGCCGGGCAGAGGTGCTCGGGCACGCAATGACGCGATCGCCGCCTCGTGCCGCGCGAGCTTTCGCGAAAGTGCATCGATCTCCGGCTGGCGCTCGGCGGTGATGGCAGCAAGACTGGTACGATAGCGATTGAGGAACGCGTGCCGCTCAGGCGGCCTGCCGCGGCGATACCCGGGCTTGCGCCGGCCGAGCGACGGTATCAGGGCGGTCATCTTGCGGATGATCTGACGTTCGATCATGTCGATCTGATGCCGCGTCTGCCGGCAGGCATCTTCCATGCGCCGCAATGCCACATGATGGTCGAGCGAGGTCATGCCGCAACCCTCCCCGTCCGTGACGCGAAGCTCGATGGGCCTTCGTAAGCCGCATGCCGGGCCTCGTCGATGACGAAGCCGAACGCCAGGCTGATAATCTACGGGCAGCACCAGAAAGCGGCGCTCCCGGACACTGGGATCGCGCCTGCCAACACGCGTGGCGATGACCTCAGTCATACCGGGGTGATCGTCCGAGCGACGGGCGGAGATCACGATCCAGTCGTTGGCATGTTGCTGCTCGAAGGCCCGGCGATCCTTTTCCATCGATTCACCGGGAGCGAGAACCCGGCTGAAGATCGCCTCCCATGCGTCCGGCAAGTAGTTGCGGATCTTCTTGCGCGCGCCACCGGCTTGAATAAAGTTTTCGCGTCGAATTTACGTGCTCAAAAAACAGTTTGACTTTTGGTTCGGATAATAAGCCCAAACATCAAACATTGATATTCCGAATTCTCTCTATTTCATTCGCGATCCTCAGACGTACGCGCTCCGGGACCTTTTCAGTCTGCGACATAACCAACGCGCGGTCGAAGTAATCCTCCGCTTCATTCGAACCATACCGTTTATGCGCGTCTGCCAGCATCAAACTGAGCGTGATGTGAAGATAATCCGTTTCGAGACGGCCATTGGTGTTTTTTTGCAAAATGGCCTCTGTGGCCTTCAGTCGCGAAATCGCAATGGAGAGAACTTTTTTATTGAATGGCATCCGGGCGAAAATGCAACTCGCCAACCCGGCCTGAGCTTGGACGTTTCCGATAAGCTGTGCCGAACAATCCTCGTAGAATTCTGTTGCGGTATCGTGGTCCAATCCGATCAATGCCGTCAGTTTGAAAATACAAAAATCAGTTTCATCCGAGACTGATGGCAACTCACGTTCCACAATTTTGATGATTTCAAGCGCCTCGTTAAAGTCTCCGAAGGCAAGTCTGTCAAACACATCTCTGCCTAACTGGAGCTTGCGGACATCGCTGGTCGCCACCCGTGACGCCCATCGTTCCCGCGCGGCATCGACATTCCAACGTCCGTCGAAGATGGATGGAAGATCCGCTTTTAGATCGTTCGGGTCTCCCATCCAGATAATCGAGTTCGAGCTGTCGATCACAAAGCCCGCGGGCAGGCTGCCTTGTCCACTCGCCTCCAGCCACATCCTCGTGACTGACCCGCGGAATAGTGCTGAATTCAGCGAGCCGGATTGTTCCAAGGCGAGCATCGCCTTTGACGCTCCTTGCTCGATAGCCAAAGCGCAAACCTTCGAATCCCGTACCATCACCGCTACGCCATAACACGGCACGTTATGTTCAGCACCGATCTCAGCGAGTTCCTGGACGATAGGAAGGCATCCGCCGCAGTCAAGATTCCACAAAACTACGAAGCTCAATCGATCGAATTTTGTCGGAATGGCTGCGGGGCCACTTACTCTTAGCGGCGGAGCCTGATCCTTCGGCAGAAGACGGGTAGCTTGCACGGTTCGCTCCTGCAATTCAGCACTCAAAACAAGCAAACGTTTCCATATGGCCCACCACTGGGAACACAAAAGCAATCGACGGTCATGCCACAATTAATAGACCAGTGGCAGGGTTGGCCTTGCGGGCACAATGCCATCGCTCTCGGCATGTCTTCGTCTTCCCGTTGAACATCAACGTCAGACGAATCATCTGAGCGCTCCGCCACATTGTGGACCAACGATCCCGAAGTGCCCAAAATGCCGGGTCCCTTCAAAGGTGACGCAATCATTTTCTCTCTCGGTATTGCCAATTGAGTTCCCGGCACGTGAGGCAGTTGTTTCAGGTTGTTGACGCTATAGGAAATCACGCCGCCATCATTTTGCGTATCGACGAGCCACATTTTCTTGCCCAACTCGGTCGTCAAATTCAGGTCACGATAGTCGTCAGTCAGGCCGTATTTTACCCTCAGCGCTGATATTTCGCCGGAGAAACCTATAGGACCGCCGATCTGGGTGTAGGTAAGAATGTTGTTGCTTAGGCTTAAGGTTATCCCCTCATCGAGACTGATCTCCCGTTTTCCATCCGTCTGAAAACGATATGTCCGAAGGGTTCCGTAGAGGTCCAATGTCCGTTGAACCGTGAACTCGCGGTGGCCGGTCGGATTCGGCTTGGAATATGAGATCATAAGCCATGACGTTCCTGGCAGTCCCTCTTCCCATTTTTTCCCTATCGTTCCGCAGGAGGCGTATTCTGAGCGCGTTCCATCTAGCACCGCTAGTCGCACCGTCGTCATATTATCCTGTGGGACTGATTTGATGAGAAATTGGTCATTCACATCGAGGAAAGCGTATTCTTTTTGCTCGTCCAATGTCGAAAGGAACTGATTCTTTTCCCATTGGATCGACTTGTCAGCGATCAAGGGGTTCGGGGAACCATTCGTCTGCGCTGCTGACGGGGTGGCGAAAGCCAGCGATGTGGCTAAGGCAAAAGCAATACGGGTGAGCGGCATAAACTTTACGCGAACCATAGTATTTCTCCGTGTTGAGAGATTTCAAACTCAGGCGATACACTTGGAAATGGCATTTTGCGCGCAGAAGCGAGAAAATCACAGTTTATACAATTTGTGAATGCATATATTCAGGTCATTTATCGGTTTGGCTCTAAATACCTGAGTCAAAAGAGAAGTTTTTGACTGGACTTTTCTCGCGGTCGTTCGGCAGACGCCGCTGGGTGAATGCCACACCGCATTACTGGCGAGTGATCAAATAAAGGACAGAAAGAGCCTTGACCGTTTCCTCCACCATCGACGCCATCTTTGGCTGTTAGTCTTCCCGACTTTGACGATCCGCGGGGTGGACGGACCGATCGCTTCAGGAGTGGGATCCTTCATGCTGCGACCCTCCCTTCGACGACTTCGGCTGCAATCTCGTCAGCCGTCACCTCCTCAAGGACAGCGGACGGGTAACCGTGTCCGGACAACCAATCGTCGGCAGCCTCACGACTGGCCGCCAGATGCACGAGTTCGGCATGATCGCCGGCACGGTCGAACACACGGCAACTGCCGATAACCGGACGCTCGACAAGGCTGAACGTCAATTCAGTTTCCAGCGAGAACGTGCGGTGGATGCGAATGGTGATGACACCGCCGCCGCCATAGTCACCTTCATGCAGCGTGATGTTTGCTGGCAGAATGATGTTGCCGGCAGCGCGCTCGTCCTGCTTGCGGATCAGCCGGCCGGAGCTGTTGCTGGCCTTCCAGACGAACAGTTTTTTTCGATGCCGTTCAGGCGGACGAGGTGTGCCGTCGGACCATTTAAGGATAGAGCCGATCGGCGACAGAAATGCGAGATGGGCGGACATGCAAATTCTCCCTGAATTTTGAGGGGTATTGGAAACGAAACCGCCGCCGATAGAGACCATCGGCGGCGGGACTTCATTCGGAGAAAAAATGGAATCGGCTATTCCGCCGCGATCCCGTAAGCGTCCTGTTCCTCGTCCGGCTCGTCGGCTTCGGATTCTTCATCGAATGTACCGGGGAGATCGTCCTCATCCTCGAAGGAACCGGCACCCTCTTCCTCCATCTGCTGCTCCTCGACGTCCGCCGTCTCGGTTTCGGCCTCTTCCTCATCGTCCACAGCCTCGCCGTGTTTGATCAGATCGACGACGTCCTGCCGGTCGGGTGCAAAGAGCGCGGAAGCGTGGATGAAGCGTTCCTGGCTGAAGTGTTCGACCAGAGCCGCACGGGTCTCCCGTACTTTCTGGCGGGGTAGCACGTTCGCTTCCTTCGCAGCCGCCTCGAGCGCCTGCCGCGACAGGCACAACAGAAAATCTTCCGAGCCCATGTTTGGCAGGAAGCTGTCGGCACCGATGGCGTCTCCGGCGATACGCGAAACCAAGCCGCTGTTCGACATGCCGCGCCGGCATGACAGCACGTCGATCAGCATAGAGCGGGCAGCGACACGCACCGTCTCCATGTCGAAGGCGAGCTTGCCATCTTCGGAGAGCAGCCGGGCGGCATGACGCCGGAAGCGCTTCGGCCCGTAAACGCTGTCGCTGGCTCCGGAATCGACGCGGACGTTCTGTCCCGCGAAGGCAAGGACGAGCAGCGCCATCAGCATGTCGTCCTCGATCGGCGCGCGACCGAGCGCCTCGTGCAGGGCATCGGTGCGGAAATCGCCGATCATGTCCTGGCCCTTCAGGGTGACGTCCGGGCGAAGCTTCGGTGCGTCGATGATCGAATCATCGACTGATCCTGCCGCATCGTTCCCGGCGGGAGCGCCACTCTTGCCCTTCTTTTTGTCTTCGGGCATGCGGAAGGCAACGGACTGCACTTTGCCGTCGCGGTCGAGATACATGGCGACATGATCGGACTTCGACGGCTTGCCGTAGATGCGCTCGGCCTTCTTCGGCAGTTCCGGCTGACCCCAGGTGTTGACCTCGACAATCGCGCCTTTCTTCGGAAGGTTGTTCGTCATCCATTCCTGCTGGGCGCCGAGGAAAGCCTCGACATTGGTGGTATAGCGGCTGTCCTGATCGGCCGGCGCGAACAGGTCCTCGACCCATTCGATGCCATAGGCGGCTGCGAGGTCGTCGCCGAAGCTCGCATCCCTGGCGAACATCCGCGTCTTCGAAAGCGCTCGCGAGATGTCGTACCAGTCGGCACGCTCGGCCTTTTTCGGCTTGTTGGCCTTCCAGACCTGCTTCTGCTCGTCCAGCGAGGCGGACGCGATGGTGCGGAGCTGCTGTTCGTTCGGCATGTCGCCCAGCGCCATATGGTCGAGCATGGCCGGCAGAACGTTGGCCAGAAGCCGGAGTTTGCGGATCTGGCGGACCGGCAGGGTGAGCGCCACGCCGATCGCTTCCTCGGTCCAGCCGAGAGCGACAAGCCGTTCGATGCCCCGCCACTGGTCAACGGGGTTAAGGGGCTCGCGGGCCACGTTTTCGATCATCGAGCGCATGGCGCCATTGTCGTCTGCGGCATCGACGATAATGATGTCGATTTCCTCAAGGCCCGCAGCAATCGCCTGGGCGACACGGCGGTGGCCTGCCTGAATGATGTAACCGTTTCCGCCATCGGTTTCTGGCGCGACGATCGGCGGCTGGATAATGCCAACGGCCTTGACCGTCGCCAGCAGCAGCGCGTCGGCCTGGGTCGAGGATTTCGACCGACGGGCGTCGTCGGGATTGTTCTTCAGTGCACGGGGATCGAGTTTGAGGATCTGCATGGGTTTTGCTCCTTCCGGGTTTCGGGGCGGATCGCGCCCCTTCCTGCCTTCACTTATTTGCGAAGACATCTTCCGGACCGCGGATCGGACGGACCGACGCAACTGCGCCCGAGCGGCCCTGCCCGTCAGGGCGAGCGGGGCGAAGCCTTGCGAGAACGAGGGGCAGGGTTGAGGAGGGAGCGGTTGAGCGACAGCGGCGGCGAGACGGCCGGTGTGCGAGAAGGGTTTTTTTCTTTCTTCTTCCGTTATTCCCGCTAGCAACTTTCCTTTGAAACGGGCAAGGCCATCCCCCGGCATCCCGATCGGGTCGGCTTCAATTCAGATCCTATGCGGAGAATACAGGTGCTAAACGCCGGCAAGGTTGCACAGATTAGTAGAGGTTGGGTACACTGGGTTAACAAACTAAGGAGATATCGCCTGATGAAGCTAGGATTTCTTTGTGGTGCAGTGCTGGTTTCGCTGACTGGCCCCGCTGCTGCTCAGGTCATAAAATTTGATGTCTTCGGAGTTCGGGTCGGAGATGGGCCAGAGGCTGTTACCCGTGCTCTCACGGAAAAAGGCTTCTCCAAAGATGAGGAGCTGCGTGGACCGACATTCGATGAACAGGTCGCGCTCCGGCGCAACAAAATTGACTTCGGCAGTGCAAAAGGCGCGGTCAAGGAAATCACCTACCGCAGAGACTCCGACAAAATCAGCATCATGTTTACGGCGTGGCCGGACGGTGAGAAGGTTACGAGAGTTTTCTACCGTCCGAACATCACTCAGGCTGATTGCCCGGCATTCAAAAGCGCAGCTCAGCAAAAGTACGGGGTAGGTATTGAGTACGCTGGTGAGTGGATCGATCGGCCCCTAGAAAAGAAGAACGGCTTTAGCGAGCGCAAGCTGGATGAAACCGTGTCTATTGAAGCCAAGTGCGGCGCAGGGAGCAGATACCTCTCCATGGATCTTTTCGGCGCTCAAAAAATGCAGAACCAGATGCTCGACAAAGCCAATGGCGAAGCCAAAAACGATTTCTAGCAGCTCGGTTGCCTGGCGTAGAGGAGGGACGTTCTGCGACCTGCATCAAAATTTCCCCGAGGAAAACACCTGCTGGCAATCGCATTGTTCACGGCAGTCCTGGCCTCAGCGCTTTTTGCGATGAAGGGGTTTGAAAGAGTATTTTCAGGTCCTCCGAACTGCGCAGCCATAGACGCGGTGGACTGACTTTCTCAGGGCCAAACGAAACTGGAATAAACGCATGATCCTGTCTTTCGTGGTCCGTCGTAAAGCCTTTGCTCGAACTTTATGAGCTGACTTTTGCATCGCCAGGACTTCAGGAATACCGCACCGGATTGAAGTTTCTGGCGTCCAGCTCGTGAGCACTGCGCCACTGGTATCGGACGAAAAGCACCTCCGGGTTGCTGGCCATCACGCTCCGTTTTTCCTCTATTATCCGGCCATTTAATTTCTCATAGAACCGGCGCGCCGTATGATTATCGGCCAGCGTCAGCAGATGAACGGGCCGGTTTCTCTGTTGCGGTGAAAACCGCTGAATACCGGCCACCAGCAGGCTGCGAGCGATGCCTTTTCCCTGATATGCATGATCGACATACAGATTATGGAGATATGTTCCGAACTGCGTTTCCTGATCAAACAGGAAGCACGAAAAGCCCGCCAGTTCCGTGTCAAAATGCGCCAGGGTCACACGCAATCTCTCAGGGTCTACGCCCCCCGAAAGGCGCTTCTCCCAGAGGCGAGCTTTTTCATCAGGCATTATATCCGCCAGATAATCTGCCGGGAGCATGCCCGCATATGCCCGTTGGCTGACCCGAACATGGAGCGAGATTATTGCTTCCCGATCATCTGGCGTCGCGTCTCTGACTGCTATTTCGACACCCACGCGCTCTACCTCCATGCCCAATTCCCGACTGAACCCGTTTATGCCAGTCATTCGCGCAACGTTGCAAATCAGGACTTTTGAAGATCACTCGCGACTGGCGGAGTGCGCTTCAGACCTGGGTCATCCCCGCCGCAGGCCCCACTCACGCTCAAACGCATCGCTGAACGCCTCCTCGCCGTGATGCGGTGTGACGGGCGGATGGTGCACCGCCTTTTCAACCGGCGCGGGGCGCACGTCTTTCGCCGTGACCTTGCCACCCTTTTCCCCGATAACGTAATGAAGCCGCAATCCGGGCTGAAGCGTGGGACACGCAGGGTCGGTGATGCTGCTCAGATGGAGAAAGATGTCCGGACCTCCATCTTCCGGCGCAATGAAGCCAAACCGTTTGGTGGCATTGAACCACCTGACCTTGCCTGTCGGCATATCTTTCTCCCTGCTAGTTGGGCTTTATCTGCGATTGTTTCGCTGCCCACATTTCATAATCGCGGAGCAGGTCTTCGGCGATCGACCATTGCGGGTATTCGCGGAGCAGGAATTCGTTCTGCCGCTCCACGTCCGGCGATTGTCGAATGGCGCTTTGTCGGAAACGGTCAAGCACACTGTGACGCATCAGGGCAAGGCACTCCGGCGACGCCAGATCACGTGGCAGGTGTTCGAGCAGACCGCTGACGATGGCCACCCAGTTGTTGACCACATAGGGCCGGTGCACCTTTTCGACCTTGCTTGCCATGTCCTCCAGCATCGACAGCAGCGCGACAAACCGGACGGGCCAGGTTTCGGGCAGAAATTCCAGCGCCATCATTTCGACCGTCTCACGAACGTCCTCGGGAAGGGCTTCACAGAACACGTGTTTCGAATATTCGATCAAAGTTCACTCCTTGTCGCCCGGCTTTTCTGCCGTGTTCAGACGATCCTTGATCTCCTTGCCGGCACGAAAGAACGGCACCCATTTCTCCTCGACGAATACGGCCCTGCCGTTGAGGGGATTTCGACCCGAACGTGAAGGGCGATGCCGCACGACAAAGGTGCCGAAACCCCTGATCTCAACGCGCTCTCCCCTTTCGAGAGTACCGGTGATTTCATCGAGGACGGCGTCGACGGCATTCTCCGCATCGCGACGATGCAGGTATGGGTTTCTCGCGGCGAGGAGATCAACAAGCTCGGATTTAATCATGACACGCTTTTTAGCGGAAACGTGGCATTTGGGAAGCTTCTACAGCCATCCCGGCGACAAACCGTGTCGTAGTCCCGGTTTGTCTCATTGCAGTGTTTTTTGCCGCAGGGGGCCGTCATTTCATCACGGAAGTGATCCGCTATCCGGCGAGCTCGCCCGTCTCTGCATCTTCACGGGCCGATTTCGCAAGCGCCTCCTCAACCTCCCGCAACGCCCGGCGCTTCTCTGTCAGTTCATCCGTGAATGCAAAAGTGCCTCCCTGCCGTGACTGGTACGAGGCCAACCTGCGGCGATATTCCTCCAGCCGCTGGCGATAGCGCTCCCGCTCCTCGTCGAAGCCTGCCAGTGCGTGCTCGAGCCGCGAGATAGCGCCAAGCGGCGTGACAGTCACTGGCAACTCGATCTCGTAGTCGGCGCCGGTGCGCTGAAGCAGCGTCTGGTACTGGTAATTCTCACCGCGCCCGAATGTCTCACCATCGTAGACGAGATCGAAGCCACCGATCGTGGCGATGACGGTTTCCCCCTGGCTCTGCAGCTGGACGAGGGTGAGGATTTCCTTCATCAGCGCCCTCCCCGCATCTTTGCGCTCCGTATAGGTCTCGCCCGTCACGTCGATCGCAAAGGCATCGCCTGCGGTCGGCACAAGCCGCTCGATATCCAACGCGATCTCGCCAAGGCGCCGGCTGGCGGTTTCGATCTCGCGCTCGGCGTCGCGGATCTGCCGGCGCACAGCGAAGAGATCGTCGTCATGGGCGGCACGCAGCCGTTCCAGCCGGGCAATGTCAGCCTCCAGCCCCGCCTTCTGCATCAGGCGCTCATCACCAGAGGCAATCGCCTTGGCCATGGCGAACTGATTGGCCTGACCTTCGTTCAGGTCCTCCAGCCGACGGATCGACGTATCGCCTGAAAGCGCCGCCGCGATAAACCGCGCCTTGCGTTCGTTGTTCTGCCACATGGTGGCGTCGAGCGAGCCTTGCGTGGCATAGGCGTAGATCTCGACCTCGTCGTGCTGGTTGCCCTGACGGACGATGCGCCCCTCCCGCTGCTCGATCTGCGAGGGTAGCCACGGCACGTCGAGATGGTGGAGCGCTTTCAGGCGAAGCTGCGCATTGACGCCGGTGCCCATGGTTTCCGACGATCCGATCAGAAAACGGACCTTTCCGGCGCGAACATCCCCAAATAGCCGCTGCTTGGCCTCCGTCTTTTTGAAGTCCTGCATAAAGGCGATTTCCGAAGCCGGAACGCCCATGCGGATCAGCTCGTCGCGGATCCATCGATAGGCGGAAAACCCTCTGCTCTTCTCGACATTGATCGTGCCGAGATCCGAGAAGATCATCTGTGCCGCACCCGGCAGATCATAGGGCTTGCCATCGGGACGAACATACTCGTTCTGCGACGTCTCTTTCCAGATCCGGTAGGCGTTGCGTACGAGAATATTGAGCTTGTTGTCCGGCTCGTCATCCATCGCGGGCATCACCAGACGAAGGTCGATTGCCGCATGGCGGCCATCGGTGATGACCGACAGCAGAATGTCGTCTCCGGGCTGCGCCGGCCCCTCGCGCTGCTCGATCGCCTTGATGCGTGTTTCAAGGATCCGCTGGTAGGTTTTGAACGCCGGCGTCGGCGCGGCGGTGAGTATCTGCCGCTTGCCCGTCGCGATCTCAGGCACCCTGACGTATTGCCTCAAATCCTCCGGCATCACCACATCGGCAAAGGCGCGAAACATGGCGATCAGTTCCGGCACATTGACGAAGGACGAGAAGCGGCTGACCGGTTTGTATTTGCCCGACGGCTGAAGTTCGAGCTCCGTCTTCTCGTCACCGAAGTTCGAGGCCCAGGCGTCGAACTCATGCAAAGCGCGCTCGCGCAGGGCCTCGTGGCCCAGCAGCCGCTGGATCGAGAACATCTCGCCGAGCGTATTGGTGATCGGCGTGCCGGAGGCCAGAACCAGCGCGCGACCTGGATTCTTCGTCTCGATATAGCGGGACTTCACATAAAGGTCCCACGCCTTCTGGGACCCGTTTGGATCGATGCCCTTCAAGGTGCTCATGTTGGTGGCAAAGGAAAGCTTGCGGAACTCCTGCGCCTCATCAATAACGATCTGGTCGACCCCGATTTCCGAGATGGTCAGGAGATCGTCCTTGCGGGTAGCAAGCGCTTCCAGCCGTTCCTGCAATCCCTCCTTCAGCCGCTCAAGCCGCTTGCGCGACACCCGGTCATCACTTTCGACCTTCGCCACAAGATCCTCATAGAGCTGCAGCTCGTCGTGGATCATCTGTTGCTCGAAGGCCGAGGGCACGCCTATGAACCTGAATGCCGAATGCGTGATGATGATCGCATCCCAGGTGGCGGTGGCGGCGCGGCTGAGGAAACGGGCGCGTTTGTCTTTGGTGAAGTTCGTTTCGTCGGCAACGAGAATGTTGGCGGCGGGATAGAGCGCGAGAAACTCACGTGCCGCCTGCGCCAGGCAATGGCCGGGAACGACGAGCATCGCCTTGGCGATCAGTCCAAGCCGCTTCTGCTCCATGATGGCCGCAGCCATCGTCATGGTCTTGCCGGCGCCGACCGCATGGGCGAGATAGGTCGAACCCGCCGAGATAATCCGCCAGATCCCGCGTTTCTGGTGCCCGTACAAAGTAAAGGCACCTGAGGCGCCCGGAAGTTGCAGATGAGAGCCGTCGAAGGCTCGTGGCGCGATATTGTTGAAGCGGTCGTTGTAATCGCGCGCCAGCCGGTCGGCCCGATCCGGGTCGGTCCAGACCCACTCCTGGAACGATTGCTTGATCTTCTGCAGTTTGTCGCGGGCAGCTTCGGTATCAATGACATTCAGCACCCGTCGCTCGCCATCGGCATCCCTGATTGTGTCGAAGATCTGCGGCACGCGGCTGTTCAGGGCGTCGGAGAGCAGTTCGCCGGCATGACGGCGGCTGGTGCCCCATTCGGACGTACCCGCGCCACTGTAGCCGAGCTGCCGTGCCTCGACAGTCCAGGAGCCCAGTTCCGGCAGATGATGGATGCGGATCTCCGTTCCCATCATCTCGCGAACAAAGGCGACGACGTCAGAAGCCGGGATCCAAGGTGCACCGAGGCGGGCGGTGATATCCGAGGGACGCAGATCGGCGGGCTGTACCTCCTGCAACGCGCGGACATTGCGCTGGAACGCTGGATCGAGTTCGGCGGCCGCCTCAGCCACAGCGAGCCTGGTGCGAACCGGGCCGGAGAGATAGGCGTCCGATGTCTGCCAGGAGCCATCGATCGGATCGCGGAAGATGGCATCGCCGAGATCGGTAATCACGGTGTCCGTGTCACGATGCAGCAGTTCGGCGATATGATCGATATCGACACGGCCGCGCTCGTTGAGGACAACGGCCAGCGCATCCGCCGCACTGGTGATGACAGGTGCGGCCGGCGGCGAGATCACCCGCTCCGAAAAGATCGGGCCGGGACGGGCCGTGTCGGTTTCTAGATCGTAATCCTCGATCGAGGCAACCAGCCAGCAATCAGGGTCATCGAGAAAAGGCTGCAGGTTCGGGCGGCGGTGTGTTTCCCTCACCTCGCCGGTCCCGGCATCTTCCGATATCGACACCGTCGTGTGGTTGATCGGCCCGAAGTCGCGCACGAAGGTCGACCAGGCGATGCGCAAACGTACCTGGCTGTCGCGCCATGGCCGGTCCTGTTCCTGTGCTTTCAGAACCGCGCGCACCGCGTCGCGGACCGGGATCAATTTCTTGATGATCCGGACATGCTTTTCCGACATCCGTTCGGCTGGTCGGCCTTCGCCTGATCGTCCCTTGCGAACCTTGATTTCGACTGGCGCGCCATCGATCATCTGCATTAGGCCGTGTCTGGTGTCGATGAAGAAGCTGCCCTCGCGGACCTTCGAACCTTCTGGGGGCAGATCGACCATCTCTCCAAGCTCGTCTTCCAGATCGATGTCGATTTCTGTCGGTACGCCGTCAAATAGATCTTCCGGGAAGAGGGAGATGGCGGCGTTCAGCGCGGTTTCGAGATCGACGTCAGAACGGGGACGGCATGTGTATGTTTCGCCGAAGGGGCCGGAGGTCAGCGCGTGGTCGCCAAGCACGAAGTCAGGATGACGTGCAAACCAGCGATTGATGCGGATATCGCCTTCGTCTGCCGTTGCAGCACGGACCTCATCGACATCGATCCAGCTCTGGTCGCCCTCCGGTTCGCCGGCCTTGCGTTTGCGGAAAAACAGCAGATCGACGACAACGTCCGTGCCGGCGTCCCGGCGGAAGCTGCCTTCGGGCAGACGGATGGCAGCGATGAGGTCGGCCGACTTTGCCATATGTTCGCGCGCCGACGTATCGGCCTTGTCCATCGTGCCGGAACTGGTGACGAAGGCGGCAAGAGCGCCGGGCTTGAGGAGGTCGATCGAGCGGGCAATAAAGTAGTCGTGCAGGCGCAGCCCAAGCGAACGGTATTGCCGGTCCGAGCGCACGGTGCGGTCCGAGAAGGGCGGATTGCCTATGGCCAGATCGTAAATCGCCGAAAGATCCGTTCGGGCAAAATCGCCTTCGATGATCCGCGCCTTCGGCTGAAGGAGCCTGACGATCCGCGCGGTGACCGGATCGAGTTCGACACCGGTGACATAGCTCTTATCCCGAAAGACTTCCGGCATCAGCGCGGGAAACAGGCCCGTACCGATCCCCGGCTCCAGCACACGTCCGCCGCGCCAGCCCATGCGCTTCAGTCCCGACCAGATGGCCCGGATGATGAACTCGGGCGTGAAGTGCGCATACTGGGTGCAGCGCGCGAGGCTTGAATAATCAGTCTCGGACACCGCGCTTTCGAGTGCCGAACCCAGATCGTCCCAGCCCGCCCGAAATTCGACCTCGCCCGGTCGGCGGAACATGCCGTTCGCCAGTTCCGATGCACCAAATCCGCTAAAGCGGATCAACCGTTGCTGATGCTCGCGCGTGGCGGGAACCCTGTTTCGCTCGATCTCGTTGGCGGTCAGAATGGCGGCGACATTCATCTGCGCCCTCTCCTTCCAGCTGGCAGCAAGACCGCGATCCTCGCCATCATCGAGATAGAAGTTCGTGCGGTCGCCCTGTTTGCGCGCAGCAGGCTTTCGGGAAGCAGTTAAGGCCGGTGCGGGCGCCGGCGGGGTGGGATCAGGATCGTCATCGTTGGCAGGCTCCAGCGCAAAGCTGCCAAAGGCGGTAACACCGAGACCAAGCCCGGATGACAGCGCGCTGCTGCCGAACATGTCGAGGGTAAAGGGATCGTTGGACATGGACTGTTCTCCTTGAAAGGAAGCGTGCGCCATCGTCTCGCCGGGAATACCGGCAAGAGCGATGATCGCAACATGGACGGAAGCTTGGCCGTGAGGCCGGTATCAGTGGCGGATCGGCGTGATGGACATGGATGTGTCGCCCATGGCGATCTGCAGATGCGTGCAGCCGGGACTTGTCGCGATCAGCTTCACGAGCATGCCGCCTTCTAGGAACTCCACGCCGTCATCGCCCCCGAAATGCCGGCGCTTGTAGTGCCAGTAGTCCGGGTTGGTCTTCGGATCGCACTCCTCGGCATAGACGACGCATGGACGCTGTCCCTCGGCAAGCTTGCCATTGGACATGATGTACACGCCCGCGTCGCCAACCAGCCAGACACCTGGCTGTTCATCGCGGCCGGGATAAAGCCCATAGTGGGGATTGCGGAAACCGCCGTTGAGATAGGCGTCGATCCGTCCGCGCATCATGACGATGCGGACATCCGTCAGGGAAAAGGTGAACATTGCCTCCTCCACTCATGCTGCGATCGCGTCGGGCAGATAGCGAAGATGCACCGGCAGTTTGGCGGAAATCTCGGCATCCGTGAGCTGATCGAGCCGCTTCAGAAACGTGCCCTCCTTGCCGCCATAGAGCAGGACCGTGCGCTTGCCGCGATCGCTCAAAGGCCAGCGCTCTCCGGCATAGCCGCGATAGTCATCCGCCGTGCTCGACCAGATATGTTCAAGACGCTCGCCGCGCGTCATCGCCCGGACGGGGCGGGTTTCGCGCTCGACGATGGCGCTGCGCAGGCGCTCGGACGAGCCTTTGTCAGCCAGGTCGCAATAGCCATGGAAGTGGCGGACGTGCCCGTCGACTGACAGGGTGAAAAAGATGCTGGTGATCGATCCCGTCAGAAATTCGCGCATGGCGAACATGTCGCCGCGCATCCAGAGCGGTGGCAGGATCTCGGACATGTAGTTGTGCTCGCGTTCATGGATTTCGAACCATTCGCCGCAGTAGGGGGCGCTGTCGTCGCCCTGCCATCGGTTCGGGCGCTGCGCATGACGGTCGAACATGCGGAACATCTGCCGACGATCGGCGACACCTTCGAAGACTTTGCGGATGGTGGAAAGGGTCATGATCAGGCTCCTTCAGCCTCGTCCGGACTGGAGCGCGGCGGATCCTCGTGGTCGCCATCTTCTCTTCAGCCCTTCCTGACCCCTCCCCTCAGGCCGCCTCTCCGTCCGGGCGGGTCAAGGGCCGGCGGAGCCGGGCGAAGCTTCACCCTTGACGCGACCGGCGGGCATGCGGCAGGCCCCGTGTCCCCACATTTTCCCTTTGCTTCTTTTCCGCTTCTCGGGCGCGTAGCGCATCATTCCAGTCGTCGGCTGGCGGTGTCAGGCGCAACCAGTCGCAGCCGGCTTCATCGGCGATGTCGCGCAGTCGGCCGGCAAAGGCCTCGCCCTGGCCGTTTGCATCCGTCGCAGCGACCAGATGAGCGCCGGGACGGGCGGCCAGCCTGCGCATCGCGGCATCCGTCGTCGGTGACCACCCTCCGCCGGTGCTGAGATAGACACTGCCCTCCCGCAAACCCTCGAACGCGGCAAGGCTCATGGCATCGATCGCGGCCTCGGTGACGCAGAGACGCAGGGCGTCAGCGGCTCCGAGCCGAAAGAGGACCTTCGAACCTCCCTTCGAAAACCCGCGCCAGTCGGGGCCGCGTTCTTCCCAACCGGTGACGAGCCCACGATCATCAAGATGCGCTGCCCACATGCTGCCGTGCGGACCTTCCCGAAGCAGGTCGGCCTGGACAGCGGCGCGGATGACAGACTCAGGCAGGCAGCGCTGGTCCCGAAGATACCGCCAGGTCATCGACCCTCGCCACGGTATGCGGCGCTTTGCCCAGCGCTCCGGAGCAACGTCAGCGGGAGCGCGGTTTCGGACGGGTCGGGTCCAGCGGGGTTCGTCTGCGACGATCCCGACCAATGCCGCAACCTGGTCCAGGGCTTCGACAAAGGATATGCCCTCCAAATGCTCCGCAAGGCTGAACACGTCGCCCTTCATATCGGACAGGGGATCGAACCAACCCCTACCCTCATGAATGACGATGACGATCTCCGTGTTGCGCCGATATTTGAGCGCCCGGCGGGTGCTCTCCTTCACATCGACTGCGAATCCCGCCTGCTCCAGGAGGACAGCGCATGGGACGCGGTCTCGCAGATCTTCCAGTCTTCTTTTTTCCATTCTTTTGCCGGCGCTCTTGCGTCCGCCTTTCTCCTTGATTCTCGTGTTCCCGCAGTTTGCGGGACGGCATTCGGCTGTCCGCGAAGAGCAAAGGAGGCAAGGGCGCGGCTGGCAACATGCAGAACTGCAGCTCGGCGCTGATGCCAAAAGGCCAGCCGTGGCGAAGCTTCCCTTGCGGCCTGCCGCTCGCAAGCGGCACCTGAGACAGGAAAGGGTCTCAATGAGACCCACCCGGAACATATTCATGCACGATCTCCAGATCGCCTTCGTCATCGAGTTCGTCGCTCGGCAGAACGCCGAACTCGTCGCCGCGCCGAAAGAGCGTAACTGGAACCATCAGGGTGCGGGAAAGCTGGAAGGCGTGGTTCTGCGCAAGGGAAAGATCGGTGTTCATCTGAGGGCTCCATCTTTGGAGCGGGCCATTCCCGCTCGATGGCTCCCGTCAGTGTCCGGAACCGGTCGCGATCACCGCGAAGGCGCAGCCGCAGCGGCCGCAGCTTGGCTCACGGACCCCGTCAGCGGGTTGATCGACGGAGATCCGGGGCCGGACCAGGAAGCCATCCATCAAGAGCGGGAATGGGACGCCTCCTATGGGCCCCGCCTCCGACCGACAATGATCGTGGTGATGCGGTCCTCGCTGCCCCCGACGTTTTCGCTGCTTGGTTCCTTCCACTCCGGACATCAGTTTGGGGTCGACACGACTGGTGGAGACGGGTTCCATGAGACGTGAAACCGCGAACTTCCGGGCGCTCGATTGTCCCGTCGGTTTGCGCATAGGTGCATTGCGCAATTTTTGTTTGCGCATCGCATATATTCTAGGCATAAAGCCCATAGCTGATGCACGCGACGGCCCTCCTCCCAGTGCCATCGCATCAGCTGTTCCCCTCTGGAGGTTTTAACCTTCACACTTCAAGGGCCTCGGTTTTCCGGTGGCCCTATTTTTTTGCCTGGTAGTCGGCCGACTTGTGGAAGCCGCATCGAGAATCCATCTAGTTCCCAAGCGGGTACAGATAACAAACTCGCTGGAATCAATTGAGATCGCAGCCGCTTGCACCCTGGTATCGTCGCCACTTGCCAGTGGACAGCGGTCGAGTTATTCCATCTACGGAATATCGCTTGAAATATTCCACAGATGGAATACATTTGGAGTATCGATGAGTTGGAGCGTTGAATATACCGATGAGTTTGGTGAGTGGTACGCGACGTTGGTCGAAGCCATTCAGGACGATATTGTAAGGGTGGTCGGGCTTCTCTAAGCCAAAGGACCACAACTCCCCTTCCCGTACTCATCCGGCATCGAAGGCTCCAGGCACGAACATATGCGGGAATTGCGGATTCAGAGCGGCGGTGAACCCTACCGGGTATTCTACGCTTTCGATCCGCGTCGCACCGCTATTTTGCTGGTCGGTGGAAATAAAACCGGCGACGACCGCTTTTACGAAATCATGATTCCGGTCGCTGATCGCCTATATGACAATTACCTGATCGAGATCGGGAAGGAAGGGTTGATATGACTGGACATCGCTCCTTTAACGACCTGCGCAAGAGTATGGCGCCTGAACGTCGCGCCCGCAATGATGAAGCAACCAAGGCAATTCTCGAGGAAATGGCGTTGCATGAGCTACGTCAAGCGCGTGAAAAGACCCAGCAGGATGTAGCACGCGCACTCCACGTGAAGCAGCCGGCTGTCGCAAAGCTGGAGCAGCGTGCCGATATTTATGTCAGCAACCTGCGACGCTACATCGAAGCTCTTGGCGGGACGCTGGAGATCACAGCAAAGTTCCCCGACGCCTCAGTCAGCATCAAGAATTTCAGCGAATTGGCCACCGAAAAATAACATCTTCGCCTTGATGGGAATCGAACTGTTGGCCCACCGAGCAACCAATGGTGTTCAAGCTCATTGAGATACTCCCGTTTTCGATGCGAAAAGAACGGCAATCTGCCGACTAAAAAATCTCTAAAACGGTTCTCAAGTCGGCTGGAGTAGTGTGCTGGATTAAGGCACAAAGATTGTCTGGAACAAAGGCGCGACAGATGACCGGCACATCCGACACATTGGCTCTCCTCATCGACGGTGACAACGCCTCCCCGAAAATTGTCAGTGGGCTCCTGGCCGAGATCGCCACCTATGGCACCGCCAGTGTCAAGCGCATCTATGGAGACTGGACCAAGCCCAACCTCAACGGCTGGAAGGAGTGCCTGCTGGAGCACTCCATTCAACCGGTCCAGCAATTTGCCTACACGACGGGAAAGAATGCCACGGACGGCGCGATGATCATCGACGCGATGGATCTGCTCTATACCGGCCGCTTTTCTGCATTTTGCATCGTTTCCAGCGATAGCGATTTCGCAAGGCTAGCGTCGCGTATCCGCGAACAGGGCGTGACCGTCTACGGCTTCGGCGAACGCAAAACCCCGCGCCCCTTCATTACTGCTTGCGACAAGTTCGTCTATTTCGACGTGCTTAACGCCAACTCGGTCGAGCCGGAGGCGCCGCGCCACGATCCGCAACCGGCCGCTGTATCGAAAGCGAAGGAGGCCAAGGCATCCCCCGCCAAGGCGCCGGCAAAACCGAAGCTTGACGCTGCCGCATTGAAGATGCTCGAAAACGCTGTGACCGCGTCGGCCGATGAAGACGGCCGTGCCAATCTGGCGCGGGTCGGCGCCCATTTGGCGAAACAATCGCCAGACTTCGATGCACGCAACTACGGCTTTGCCCGCCTCACCGACCTCGTCGAGGCTTCCGGCATCATCGACGTGGAGAGAAGTGGCGACAGCCCGAAGATTGTCACGGTGCGCATGAAGGGGAAGGCAAGGCCGAAGCCCAACGGCTAGGCTCGGCCGCCAATGAGATCGCGGCGGCCTATCCGAAATGTCCCGCTCCAAACCACAGGTGTCGCCTTGGTGAAGGCGCTCGCATGAAAAAGATGCCTGAAGATGCCACGGCGGAAACTGTCCAGAGAAGAACTCTTTGCTCTCGTATGGGAGAAACCGACCAGCGAGATCGCTAAGGAACTTGGCCTTTCGGACGTGGCGATCGGCAAACTCTGCACCAAGCTGCAGGTCCCAAAGCCACCTCGAGGCTATTGGGCTCGCATGCAATCCGGGCAGCGACCACGTCGACCGGCCCTGGTTGCTTTCCGCGAGGAACTCGACACCAAGCGACGCGACGAGTTGCGTGCAAAAACAGCAGAATCTCTTTCGAAACTGCAGCGCCAGTTCCTTGAAATGGCGTTGTCGGACATGAACAATCGGGGCGCCGGTATTGCTTCACCGCAAGGGGCCAGGCCGCTCGCCAATCTCGATCGCGATGTGGCAGCACAGGTCCTACTGCTCGTTCAAGGCAGGGCACAGGCCTGGGTGAAAGACGGTCGCATCGCCACACGCTGGGGACCATCTGTTCGCAACAGCGTTGCCAAACTGGGGTCGGAACAAGAGCAGTCCGAAATCGTACGCTAAGGTCGAACGAAACCGGAACGATACCGTAGATCGGATGTG
>NZ_JBAKFW010000012.1:0-125290 GCF_036888815.1 Agrobacterium sp. CCNWLW155 | reverse complement strand
CGTGCCCAGTCGTTGATGTGGTTGCGATCCGACGAACCCTGCGCCAGACGCACCGTCCCCTCCCCCTGGGCGGCCGGCGACGGCCCAAGCCAGCCACTGGCGCTATCGGCCACATGCAGCTTGTGGGAACCATCCTCATGGCTGAACCAGTAGAACAGGCCGTCCTCTTCAAAGCGGCGCAAAAGATAGTCGAGGTCCGTCTCGTTAAACTGGACGCTGTAGTGCTGTGCGGGTGGCGGAGAAATGATGCCCGACGTATCGGGTGCGGGAATGCCGTGTTCGGAAAACAGCGTCTCGACGACCTCGACCGCCGTCCTGTCCATCCAGATACGGCAATCCGAGCGGCGCGACAGAAGCCACATTTGCGGGCGGAGGGTCACGGCGTAAGAGCGCAAACCGCGTGTGATCGGCGGGCCTTCATGCAGCTCCGTCACCAGGCCGTTGAACGGGCGGCGAACACCGCCGCCATCCCCCTCGCCCTGGCTGATCTCGACCGAGATATCGACCAGCCGACCGATCAGTTCCTCGGGCTTGACCGCTTCTTTCTTGGCTCGCACGGTCAGGCGGATGTCGAAGAGCTGCGACACGCCTTCCTCGACCGTCAGGCGCTCTGGCAGAAGCTGATCTTCGCCCAACGGAGACTTCACCCTGAGAACGCGGCTCGCCTGGACGAAATCGGAAAACGAAGGCTGGTCGGTCATGGGACACTCCTAATCAGGACCCGCGGCTGGACTGCAGGGGCCAGAACCAGATCGTTTCCGAATTGTAGTAGCAGGCAGATGCGCATTGGGTGGCTTCCGAGCCGCCCCGCACAAGATCGATATGACCGCCGCCGGTGTAGCCGGGGATATTGTTGAACGCCACGACGCCATTGCGCGCGCCGATGCCGTTACGCGCCGTCGCGGGCGTGAAAGGCTCGGGCTCGCCGAGATAGCTCGTCCGCTTCATCAGGTTGGCGAGGCGGCGCATGTTCACCTCTATGCCCTTTCCGGCATAGGGGCCTTTCTGGATGCGGTGCGAGGCAGGCACGATGTTGATGCCCGACTTCACGAAAGCGATGCTGACGCGAATGGCGCAGGTATTGTGATAGTTCGGATTGCCGATGAAATCATCCCAGCCGATTTCCGTGAACAGATCACGCTGGCTGATATAGTTCGGGTGCGACGGGTCGCTGCTCGGATAGTTCTTATAGAGAGTGTCAAAGTTAACACGCATGGTTCGTCCCACTAGTTACTTTTCTGCTCACAGGGAAAGGAGACCTTGAGCGCCTCCCGCACGAGAGTGGCTGCCTGTTCATCCAGTTTTTCCGCAGGAAGATCGCCGAGATAGGTGTAGATCCGGTCGGTGAGTTCATGGGGCGCCACGGCGCCCGCACCACACCAGTCCGATCCGCTTGTCAGATCGGCCACACCGGCGATATAGGCGCTCGATTTTGCAACGGAAACCAGCCGCCGCATTTCCGGATCAGACACCTCAGGGGCAAGTTTGCCCTCGATGGCCTGCTTGAGTTCGGTACCGGAGAATATCCATGTCCGTTCCTCGGCACCGGCCGGTGAAAGACCGGACAGAGCCAGAACAACCGGCACGGAAGCAAAAAACGCATATAGGGAGCGCATGATTAACCCGCCTCGTCCAACGTGGATGAGAAACATCACGACGTGAGCTGCAAAACTGCAATGAAAACGTTCCGGTGCCGGCCGAGGCCGGCACCGGGTCGCGTCGCTATCAAGCGGCCTTCGTCGTCGCCAGATCGTAAGAGGCGATCATCGGAGACTGCGGCGAGTTGTTGTCGTCGAACGGCGTGTACTTCACTTCCATCTTGGTGAAGTTGAGCTTGATGGTTTCCACCGGACGATCACCGCTGGAATCCACCGAGTAGCTGGCGATGAGTGTGTTCGTCAGCAGGTACTCGATATAGGTGTTGCCCGGATTGCCCGTGGTCACCAGATGGATGGTTGCGAGCTTGCCAGTGCGGCCGGCGCAGGCTTCCTGGAAAAGCTTGGTGGAAGAAGAATCGCTGACCTTGGTCAGAATGACTTCCGAAATAGTCGGTTCGGATGCTTCGCGGTTTGCAGCAGAACCAGCAGATGTGTTCATGTTGCGTGCCACGTTCCAGTGAATGGCTTCGATGTCCATCCACTTGCGGTGCTCCTCATGCGTGGCGTCGCCCTGGATACCGTCAATCTGCAGATAAATTGGCATGCTGTAAGCTCCTGTAGCTGAAATGACCTCTTGCTTCGAGGCCGCGTTACCCTTCGTTTAATGCCGCATGCGTCGGGTAGCCCCTTCCGACGCGGCAACTTTATCCACCCCACCCTCTTCGGTTGCGGCGAATTCATCTGGCTCCCCAGCCACTTCGGCACGAATACCGAACCGATTTTCATCAAAATCGACAACGATCTTGCCCACCCGTTCTCCCGCGATCACCTTCTCAAGGAAGAAGCTGGAAAGAGGCGGCAGGAGATCCTTGCCGATCATGATTTCGATGGCGCGTGCGCCAATTTCACTTGCACCGGCGCGCGCCACCAACGCGTCGCGCGCGGCATCGGACAGGGTCAGGTCGGCGCCATATGTTGCCAGAACACGCTCCCTGATCTTGCCGATCTGCATGTCCACGATCCTTGCAAGCTCTTCCGCACCGAGCGGCATGAACGGCAGGATGATCGTGCGCCCGAGGAAAGCGGGCTTGAACTGTTTGGTCAGCTCCGGCATCAGCAGCGCTTCCAGCGCCTCGCCTTCCGGCATCGTATCCGGATCGGCCGAAAGTGCGGTCAGCAGTTCCGATCCGGTATTGGCCGTCATGAAGATCGTGGTGTTCTTGAAATCGACATCGCGGCCTTCGCCATCGCGAAGCACACCCTTGTCGAACACCTGGTAGAAAATATCCTGAACGCCGGGATGGGCCTTGTCGATCTCGTCGAGCAGGAGAACGCCGAACGGCCGGCGGCGCACCGCTTCCGTCAACACCCCGCCTTCACCGAAACCGACATAGCCCGGCGGCGAGCCGAGAAGCAGCGAAACCTTGTGCTCCTCCTTGAACTCCGACATGTTGATCGTCGTCAGATGGCTGTTGCCGCCATAGAGCAGATCGGCCAGCGACAGCGCCGTCTCGGTCTTGCCCGTTCCCGACATGCCGACGAGAAAGAACACGGCCGGCGGGCGGCGAGGATCGGACAATCCGGCGCGCGCGGTTCGCATGGCATCGGCAATCCGGCCGATTGCGGCATCTTGCCCCACGACCCGCTGGCGCATGCGCGCATCCAGAGTGCGGGCGCTTTCGATCTGGTCGGCCAGAAGTTTACCGAGCGGAATTCCCGTCCACCGCGATACGACGGACGCAATCGCTTCACGATCAACCACCGTCGGCACAAGTCTTTCAGCATTTGCCGGCCTGGTCTCAGCCGCACGCCGCAGGGGCGACACATTCGATGCACCGGTTTCAACCGACTGTTCTTCGCTGAGTTCAGCCATTTCCGCATCGTAACGGCTGCGCAGATCGTCAATCCCTCTCTCGAGCTTTTCGACTTCGTCGCGTATCGATTGGATACGGCCCTCAATCTCTTCGTCCTGCGGTTCACGCAGAAGCCAGTTCAACTCATCGGACAGAAGACGCCGCTCACTTTCCATCGCGCGCAGCCGTTCCGGCAGGGTCTGCCGCGCCAGCGAAACGGCAGCCGCGGCCGTATCGAGAAGGCTGACGGCCTTGTCCGGCAATTGCCGCGCCGGCATGTAACGCGCGGATAATTGCACCGCCGCCACGATCGCCTCGTCACGAACGACAACGTTGTGATGGCTGACGAAGCTGTCGGCGACACCGCGCAACATGCGTATCGCGGTTGTCTCATCAGGCTCGCGCACATGCACGGGCTGGAAACGACGCGTCAGCGCCGCATCCTTTTCGAAATATTTCTTGTATTCGCTCCAGGTCGTCGCCGCGACGGTGCGCACTTCACCCCGCGCCAAAGCTGGCTTGAGAATATTGGCCGCATCGCCCTGGCCAGCCGCACCACCTGCGCCGACAAGGCCGTGCGCCTCGTCGATGAACAGGATAACCGGTTCGGCCGAGCGCTTTACGGCATCGATCACACCATGAAGACGGCGCTCGAACTCACCCTTCACACCGGCGCCGGCCTGCAGCAGCGAAATATCGAGGTTCAGCAGGCGGACGTTGCGCAATTTTTCCGGCACGTTCCCGGAAGCGATCTCCAGCGCCAGCGCTTCCGCAACCGCCGTTTTACCGACACCGGCCTCGCCCACGAGAATGGGATTGTTCTGACGACGACGTGTAAGAATATCAACGAGTTGGCGCAGTTCATCGTCGCGCCCAATCACCGGATCGACCTTACCGTTCCGGGCATCGGCGGTCATGTCCTGGGTGTAAAGGCGAAGAAAATCGTTCTGGCCGGCGGCTGGCGCTGTACCCGCCGTCGTGGAAGGAACGCCGTTCCCGGCGGTCTCTTCAACGTAACTGCGAAGGCGCTCGAGAGCCGCGCGATCCATCGTCTTCAGCGACGGAAAAGCGGAGCGGACGAAAGAGCGGAGCGAGGTTTCCTCGTCCATCGCCAGAAGCAGGTCGCAGAGCGTCACGCGGTCGCGTCCGGCCTCCAGCGAAGCAAGAACCCATGCCTCGCGGCCCGCCGTCAGAATGTTCTGGGAGAGCGACAAGGCCTCGCCGTCGCCAATCACGGCCTCTTCCAGGCTGCGGCCGATTTCTGCCCGCAACACCGGAAGTGGAATTTTTAATTCCTCGAATGTTTTCGCATAGATGCCGGCATCTACAACCGCCAGCAGCCAATGCGGGATATCCACGTACCTGTGCCCCATACGCACCGCGACAGAAGCCGCAGCTTCAAGGGTGACGCGCAGGTCAGGCTCAAGCGCTTCAACGAGGCGATTGAGATCGATATGCGACATGCAATGAGCCTCCTGCCCGGGTTCATTCCACAACGTGACGTGGAATAACTATGATGATGAAACCGGGTTGTCCACCCCGAAGTTTATTTTTTATCGGGTTAGATTAGACACTAGACGCCACAATTTAGACACATTTTGAATAAGTCTGTCTGATCAATAGCCTCACGTAAGGGAAGTAACTACAAAAAATCCATTACTATTTTCTGGGGATAGACTACCTTTGGATACGAAGCATGTTAAAACAGATGTAGAACTTTTAGGGAATTGCGGAGATAATATCCGCAATGATTCAAGAACGCGCGAACTATACTATAGAATTAAGGATGAAAGAAACCAGGCACGCACAGAAGAGCGCGCCACCTCCCCTCAGGATAACTTAAAGATCTCCAGTAGCTGGGACAGTGTCAGCAATCTTGGATTGCAGATTATATATTCCGAAAGCAAGGACATAGAAATATTGGCGTGGCTTTCCGAAGCAAGCCTGCGGTTGCGCGGCTTTCCTGGACTGCGCGAAATCTATGAGCTTTGTAATGATCTTTTTTACAACCACTGGGACTCATTGCGCTCGATCAGCGACGATAATGATGAGGAAAAATTTGCACCTTTTGCGGGATTGAACGGCATCGGCACTGAAGGAACACTTGTTCAGCCGCTCCGGCTTGCACCGCTGATCCCCGGAGGGAAATTTGGCGAGCACAGCCTCTGGGATTTCCAGCTGGCGCAGCGGCCAACCGAGAGCAAACGGCGCGAAGAACTGTATCGGCTGGCATCAGAAGCGGGCGTTGCCGCCATGTCTTCCCATCTGGCCGAGGTCAACGCCTGTCTCTCCAGCTTCGACGCCATCATGGCGGTTCTTTCCGAACGCTGCGGCCAGTTCGCGCCACCCAGTTCCAATATCCGTAACACGCTCATCGAAGCCGCCGCCGCCATCCGCACGCTGGGCGGGCGCGAAAAGGAGCCGGCCCCGGTTGAGCAGGCGGCGACCGCTGTTGCGGACACTGACGAGGGCGGGCAACCGGCGGTGCGGATATCCGCAGCCTCGCCGGAAGGCATATCTTCACGCGACGAGGCCTTTGAAACTCTTCTTTCGGTTGCGCGTTACTTTCGCCGGACCGAGCCGCACTCGCCGATCTCGCTCTCCATCGAAACGCTGGTTCGCAGGGGGCGCATGGATTTTTCGGAACTGCTGGCAGAGCTTCTGCCCGAAACGCAGGCCCGAAACGCAGTTCTGACGGCCGCCGGGATCAAGCCCGGCGGAGAAAACGGAAAATAACGGGCAAGGGACGGGAGACGCCGTCCCCTAACAGTCAGCCATGCCAAGGGGCATCAAGGAGGTTGAAATGGCAAGTGTACATGAAAAGCTGGAGCGGGTTCGCAAGCCCCGCGTTCACATCAAATACGAAGTCGAAACCGAAGGCGCGATGGTGGTCAAGGAACTGCCCTTCGTCGTCGGCGTGCTGGGTGATTTCTCCGGCAATCCCACCCAGCCGCTGAAGCCGTTCGGCGAGCGCAAGTTCGTTCAGATCGACCGCGACAATTTCGATGAGGTGATGCGCCGCATGACCCCCGGCCTCAACATTTCCGTTGCCAACACGCTGCAGAAAGACGGAACGGACATGCAGGTCAACCTGAAATTCGAAAGCATGGACGATTTCGAACCCGGTGCCGTCGTGCAGCAGGTTCCTGCCCTGAAGGCGCTTCTGGACGCCCGCAACGAGCTTCGCGACCTGCTTTCCAAGGCTGACCGTTCTGAAGATCTGGAACGCATGCTGGAAGATATTCTGCAGAACAAGACCGATCTCGCAACGCTGGTTTCCGAACTCAAGGAAAAGAACGGCGCGAGCAAATAATCGCCTGTGCGGAGGAAAACCTCCCCGAACGGCCCCCATTGCGGGGCTTCAACTGTTCAAGCGGCATTTTTCAAAGCCGCATGTGGAAGGACTGAAACATGAGCGCTGAAAGCCTGCTGAAAAATGAAGCACAGGCAACGACCGCCGAAGATCATGGACTGCTGTCCAAGGTGGTTGCCGCAACCCGCCAGACCGAACCGGACCGCGCGCAAAATCTTCTGCGCACGCTGACCGACCAGGCGCTGAAGGGAACGGTCAAATACGACCGCAACCTCACCGTCACCCTCAACCACGCCATTGCCGAATTGGACCGGACGATTTCCGAACAGCTTGCCGCCATCATGCAGGCGCCGGAATTCGCGAAGCTCGAAGGCACCTGGCGCGGGCTCAACTATCTCGTCAAGAATTCCGAGACGAGCGTCAACCTCAAGATCCGCGTCATGAATTCCGGCAAGCGGGAACTCGCGCGCGATCTGGAAAAGGCCGTGGAATTCGATCAGTCGCGCCTCTTCAAGGCGATCTACGAAGACGAATTCGGCACCCCCGGCGGCGAGCCGCTCGGCGCGATCATCGGCGACTATGAATTCGACAACTCCTTCGATGACGTGCAGCTGCTGCAGGGCGTCTCGTCGATTGCGGCGGCGGCTTTCGCACCGTTCATCTCGGCGGCAAGCCCGCATATGTTCGGCTTCGAGGATTACCGCGATCTCGCCCGTCCGCGCGATTTGGAGAAAATCTTCGATACGGTGGAATATGCCAAGTGGCGCAGCTTCCGCGAGAGCGACGATTCCCGTTTCGTGACACTCGCTTTGCCGCGTGTGCTGGCGCGCATGCCCTATGGCCCCAAAACCAACCCAATCGATGATTTCGCCTATGACGAAACCAAGGGTGCGGTGAATGGCGACCTGCAGCATGACGAATATTGCTGGATGAACGCCGCCTATGTCATGGGCACCAAGCTGACCGACGCTTTTGCGAAAAGCGGCTGGTGCACGGCGATCCGTGGCGCGGAAAATGGCGGCCGGGTGGAAAATCTGCCCATGCACGTCTTCTCCAGCGATGACGGCGATCTCGACCTCAAATGCCCGACGGAAGTGGGCATTACCGACCGCCGCGACGCCGAACTCGGCAAGCTCGGTTTCCTGCCGCTCTGCCACTACAAGAACACGGATTATGCGGTGTTCTTCGGTGCCCAGACCGCGCATAAGCCGAAGCTTTACGACAAGCCGGAAGCAACGGCCAACGCCGCCGTTTCGGCCCGCCTGCCCTACATCATGGCCACGTCGCGTTTTGCGCATTATCTCAAAGTGATGGGACGCGACAAGATCGGCTCTTTCATGGAAGCGTCGGATTGCGAAGTCTGGCTCAATCGCTGGATTGCCAACTACGTCAACGCCAATGACGAAGCGGGCGAGGAAAGCCGGGCGAAATATCCGCTGCGCGATGCCAAGGTGACCGTGCAGGAAGTGCCGGGCAAACCCGGCGCCTATAATGCGGTCGCATGGATGCGGCCCTGGTTGCAGATGGAAGAACTGACGACGTCGCTACGCATGGTTGCCCGTATTCCGTCCAAGAACTGAACCCGGACCGGGGTGGTCCGGCCACCCCGGCCCCGTTCTTCACCCGGAGCCCGCTCATGGCGCATCAGTCCTTTCCGGACGCCCGTATTTTTGCCGACCAGCTCATCGCCCTCATCGACGATGCGCTGACCGGCCAGGTGAACGCCATTCTCCATCACCCTGATTTTCAGGCGATGGAAGCGAGATGGCGTGGGCTTGCCATGGTCGTGCGCGAGGCTGGCCGCGGCACTGACGTCAAGGTGAAGCTGCTGAATGCCAGTTGGCGCGACCTTGCCCGCAACACGGAACGCGCCACCGATTTCGACCAGAGCCATCTTTTCGAAGTTGTCTATAACCGCGAATTCGGCATGCCGGGTGGCGAACCGGTCGGTCTTTTGATCGGCGACTACGAATTTTCCCCTGACGATCTCGAGGGTGCCGATTCCATCACGACGCTGTCGCAGATCGGCATGGTGGCTGCGGCCGCCTTCTGCCCCTTCGTGGCGGCGGCCTCGCCTTCGGCCGTCGGCCTGCAGGACTTCTCGGAGCTCAGCCGGGTCCACGATTTTTCCTGGCTGAAACAGGAGAAATCGAGACTGCGCTGGAACGCGCTTCGTGCACGTGACGATTCCCGCTTTGTCGGCCTTGTCGCGCCGCGGGTTTTGCTGCGCTCGCCCTACAGGCCCTATGCGCGCGGACGCGATGACGGATTTCCGTTTCGCGAGCATGTGGCGGAAAGCGGCGAGACCCTGCTTTGGGGCAACGCCGCCTTCGCTTTTGCCACGGTGGTGGTGCGCAATTTCGTCGATTCCGGCTGGTTTGCGGATTTGCGCGGTGTAACGCAGGACGCCGTGGATGGCGGCATGCTTTCTTCCCGGCAATTGCCGCCGCTCGATCTCGGCATCGAGAGCAACGGCCTTTCCGCGCAGCCGCCCGTCGAGGTACAGCTGACGACCGGGCAGGAACAGCAATTTTCCGATCTCGGCATCGTGCCCGTCTCCACCACCTATCTCTCCGGCATGGCGATCTTCAACGCCAACCAGTCCCTGCATGCGCCCGGCCACTATTCCAGCGAAGCGGCAAGACAGAACGCCCGCCTCGCGGCCATGCTGCAATATGTGCTGTGCGCCTCCCGGTTCTCGCATTACCTCAAGGTCATCATGCGCGACGATATCGGCCAGCTGAGCGATGCCTCGACGATAGAACGC
This sequence comes from Agrobacterium sp. CCNWLW155, assembly GCF_036888815.1. NCBI lineage: Bacteria > Pseudomonadati > Pseudomonadota > Alphaproteobacteria > Hyphomicrobiales > Rhizobiaceae > Agrobacterium > Agrobacterium sp. CCNWLW155. The sequence goes on along the minus strand of NZ_JBAKFW010000012.1, from coordinate 115,759 downwards.
AAGCTGGAAGGCTGGCTTTCCTCCTACACGCTCGGCAATGACGATGCGGAAGCGACGCTGCGCACGCGCTACCCGCTGCGCTCTGCCGGGATCAACGTCTTCGAGGTTCCCGGCAAGCCCGGAACATTCTCCTGCACCGTGCGCCTTCAGCCGCATTTCCAGCTCGATGACGTCTCCACGAGCTTCCACCTCATTGCCGAAACCATGATGCCGCCGGCGGCCGCATCCCGATCTTCGGCCGAGCCGCAAAGGATATCCGCATGACGCTGCGCGACGACATTTCCCGCCTTCTCGATGATGACCGGCTGCAAGAGGCGATCGGGCTTGCGCGCGAACACGTCAAAACCAGGCCCACCGACAAGGATGGTCGCCATTTCTACATCGACCTGCTGGTCCTCGCCGGCGACTATGAGAAGGCCGATGCGCAATGCAATCTGGCCGCAACATTCTCGCCGCAGGAAAGCGTTGGTTTTTCCCTCTTCCGCCACCAGCTGCGCGCTATGGCCGCACGCAATGCATGGTTCGAAACCGGCGCGGTGCCGGATTTCCCCGGCGGTCCGTCAGAACTCGATCAGCTGGCCATCCGGGCGAATATCGCCGCACGCAGCGGTGACGCGGATGCTGCCGGAACCGCGCTGGCTGAACTCGACGAAAAACGTGGCAATGTGGCGATCGGCCATAATGACAAGAACGCCGGCGATATCCGCGATCTGGACGACCGGATTCCGCACGCGCTGGAAGTGCTGACCAATGGCGGCCGCTATCTGTGGATCGATTATGGCCGCATCGAAAGCCTCACCATCGACCCCATGAGCCGCCCGCGTGACCTCGCTTTCCGCGGGGCCGAACTGACGTTGCGCGACGGCGCGGTCGCATCCGTGCTGCTTCCGGCCATCTATCACGGCGCAAAGGACGATGTCGGCCTTCTCCTTGGCCGGGAAACGCGCTGGAGCGAAGAGGACCAGCCGCTGGCGACCGGGCAAGGCCAGCGCTGCCTGCTGATTGGCGACGATGTCGTGCCGTTCCACGAGATCGGTTCTCTTTCCGCCGCATCCGACGATGAAAGGCAGATCGCCCGTGGTTGATCCGCTCGAGCAATATCGCGCACGACAGAGAACGCTGTCACGCTCCGTTCTGGACCGGCTGCTCGATGACGCGCCGGATGCCGAAACGGACGCGCTCGTCAGCCTGAAGGATCAGGCGCGCGAAATGCGTGAGGTGATCCGCCGCGATCTCGAGGCATTGCTCAATACCCGCCGTAACCCCGCCGGCCCGCCGGCGGCGCTGAAGGAACTGTCCGATGCGCTGGTGAGCTACGGCGTGGACGGTATTCTCTCGGCCAATCTGGTGACGGATGCCTCCAAGGCGCGGCTCGCGCGCAGCATCGAACGGCGGATTTCCCTGTTCGAAACCCGCCTTGCCGACGTGCATGTGACAATCCTGAAAAACCGCACGGATGGCGACCGGGCGCTTCGCATGCGCATACAGGCAAGTTTCCGCCTTCAGGAAGGTATGCCGCCGATCAGCTTCGAATCCCGGATCGATCCGTCCACGCAGCGTTTCCTGGTGGAGGCGACGAATGGCTGACGGCTTTCTCGAAAAATACAATGACGAACTTTTTGCCCTGAGAAAACGCGCATCGCGTTTCGCGGCGGCGTTCCCGAAAATCGCCGGCAGGCTGCGCATGACGGGAGATGTCGCCGACGATCCGCATGTCGAGCGGCTGATCCAGAGCTTCGCCTACTCCGCCGCCCGTGTGCGCCAGAAACTGGACGACGAATTTCCCGAACTGTCGGACAGCCTGCTGGAAACGCTCTATCCGCACTATCTTGCGCCCATCCCGTCCATGAGCGTGGTGCAGTTCACCCCGAGCACGGCGCTCGCAACCGTGCAGACGCTCCCAAGGCACAGTGAAATCCTCGCCGAACCCGTCGGCGGTGAAAGCTGCCGTTTTCGCACCACGCAGGCGGTGGAGATCGCGCCGCTGCAAATCGCAGCCGCAACCTTGTCCGGCCAGCCGATCGACGCGCCGTTTTCGGCCTCCTTCGCCGGCGCCGCCAGCTGCCTGCGGCTTTCGCTGCGCAGCACGGCGCCGCGCGGCGGCACTTTCCCGGAAATGGGACTGACAAAGCTTCAGATTTTCCTGTCCGCCGCCTGGCAGCAGGCCACGGCGCTTTACGAGCTTTTGACCAATCATTGCGTGGGCATGGCGCTTGCCCGTCACGCCGAGGACAAGGAAGCCGTTTTCCTGCCCGCCGGCAATCTCAGGCCATCCGGCTATACGCGCGATCAGGCGATGTTGCCCTATCCCGCCAACAGTTTTGACGGCTACCGGCTTCTCACCGAATTCTTCGCGCTGCCGCAGAAGTTTCTCTTTCTCGATATCGACGGACTGCAGAAATGGAGCGGCGGCGATTGCGAGCTTTACATCTATCTGGATGCGGCGGACACGCAGCTTGAGCGCATGGTGTCGGTCCGGGATTTTGTGCTGAACGCCTCGCCGGTTATCAACCTGTTCAAACAAAGCTGCGAACCGCTCAGCCTCGATGGCACGCGCACGGAATACCGCCTGCTGCCGGATGCACGGCGGCAGCGGACCCGCGAAATCTACGCCGTCGAAAACGTCCAGCTGACCAGCCGCTCCGGGCAGACCGAAAAGACCTCCCCGTTCTTCGGCCGCACACAGCGCAATAACGGCGCCAACGTGTTCTGGCAGATACAGCGCCGGTTCGATGACGATGGTTCTTCCGATACGGACATCGCCTTCGTGGATCAGAAGCGCGGACCGCTGGGACCGCTCGACATGGTAGCGAGCATCGACACGCTGTGCATCAATCGCGAGCTGCCAAGCCAGCTCCCCTTTGGCGGGGGACACCCCTTCCTGCAGCTTTCGACCGGCAACGAGGCTGTAAAATCCATCCATGCGCTGATGCCGCCGACAGCGGCGATCCGTGTCAACGAGCGTTCGGCGCGTGAATGGCGGCTGATCTCGCATCTCCTCCTCAACCATCTGTCCCTCACCGACAGCGGCGGCGCACCGCTGAAGGACATTCTGTCGCTTTATTCCTTCAGGGACAGCCCGGAAACCCGGCAGCTCGTGGAGGCGATCAGCAATGTCGAGGCGCAGAATTCCCATGCCCGGATCGGCTCGGCCATGGTGCCGGGAACGGACATCACCGTGGAGTTCGACCCCGCGCTGATCGCGCGACCCGCCGCATTTGTTTTCGCCAATGTCCTCAACCATTTCTTCGGGCTCTACACCTCGATCAACAGTTTCACGCGGCTGACGGCGACGATGCGCGGCCACTCCAAACCGATTGCCCGCTGGCCTGCCCGTGCGGCCGACCGGCCGCTGCTCTAGGAGACCGGGATGGAACAGCAAACGCCAACCATGAAAGACCGGCAGGCGGCGCTTCTCAGCGACGATCCCGGCCGTTTTGAGCCCGCCACTGCGTTTCGCGTCGCCCAACTCGTTTCCGCGGATGACGGGATCGTCATCGGTGCCCATGGCGGAACACAACCGACCCCGCTGGCGATCAGCGGTTTCAACCACAAACGCGGCCAGGCCGAACTGAAATCCGCTTTCGCGCCCATCGTCGGGCCGCTCGGTTCGCTGCCGCCGGCCTATGGCGAATTGCTGCAGCGGGAGGAACGCAATCGCTCCGGCGCGCTGGCAAGCTTCTTCAATCTGTTCGCGGCAAGGTTCAGCGAATTATTCGTATCCGCGACGGAAAAATACCGCCTCGCAAGGGGCCTGCGCTGGTCGGTCGAGCAGCGGGAGAATGGTTTCCATAAAACCCTGCTCGCGCTCACCGGTTTTCGCACTGCAGGTCTGGTCGAGAAGGCAGGCGTGAGCGAAGATGCGCTCCTGCGTTTCAGCGGCCTTTTGGCCGGCCGCAATCGCAACGTTTCCGCCCTGACATCAATGCTTTGCGAATTCACGGGACTTCCGGTCAATGTCGAACAGTTTCGCCGGCGGTGGGTGGCTTTGCCGCTTCATGAACAAAGCCAGCTCGGGCAGGCATCCGGACTGAGGCTCGGACAGAACGCGACGGCGGGAAGCGCTGTCGAAGATATGAGCGGCGGTTTCCGGGTCGTGATCGGTCCTGTCGCCTATGCGGATTATCTGGCCCTGACGCCCGGATCGAAGCGGCTTGCGGAGATATTTTCGCTGACGCGCCTGTTCGTTGGAAGCGCATTGCATTTCGATGTGCAGGTGATCCTGAAAAAGGAGGACATTCCCTTTTGCCGCCTCGGCCAGTCCGATGCTCCCGCCCGTCTCGGCTGGAACAGCTGGGCTCGTGTGGCGCCCGCCCAAAAAGACAGCGCCGATGCTGTGGTGACCGAGCCGGAAGGCTCGGCGATTTCCGCGTGAGGGCATGGATATGAAGCTTGCACTCAGGGGCACACAAAATATCGGAGCCGCAAGAGCCAATCCATGGAGCTTTGAGCGCGGCCGCCGCGTCATCGGCCGATCTGGCGATTGCGACTGGCAGATCGACGACAATGAGCGGCGCGTTTCCAAGCAGCACTGCACGCTCAGCCGCGATGGTGAAGGTTTTACGATCCTTGACCAGAGCGCGAACGGCACGCTGGTCGATGGCCGCCTGCTGCTCGAAGGTGAAAGCGCGCGTCTCCGGGACGGTTCGCAAATCAATATTGGCGGGCAGATTTTTCAGGTTGCCATCAGCGGTGATGCCGAGCTGGATTTTTCCGATCCCGACGCATCCCTGCGTATGAGTGACGAGCCGCTGACCATTTCGGCGATCCTTGCCGACATCGCCCCGAACGGCCGTTCGGCCGGCGGTGTGATGGGCAACACCGCTTCGCCCGATGACTGGTCCGAAACATGGCGCGAGGGCGCGAACCGGAAGGCAAAATCCATTTCGCGAAATGTCGAGATAGGCTGGAGCGAGCCGCCCTCGGCGCGCGGAATCGGCACCGTTCTGCCTGACAACTGGGACGAGGAGCCGGTTGCGAGCAGCGAGCACGAACATACCGACGCACTGAACACGCCGGTCATGATCTCACGCCCGGTTTCGGCCGTAAGTAGCGAAGATTTTGACAGTGTTTTTCCGGAGGCAAGCGAAGAGCTGACCCTGGAGAAAGCATCAACTGCTGATGTTTCGACCGCCCAGGAGATCGGCGATCTTCTGACCGCGCTGGAGCGGGAAAGCGCCGATTGTCTGGCCATTCTCGACATTGAAAGCGAGCGCGCCGGCCACGGTTCGTCAGCCTCCCTGACCGAGCGGGTGGAAATGCTCATCCGCCAGCAGCGGCGTCTCGCCGCCTCTCTTGAAACCTTGATCCATAACTGCACGCAAAAGCTCGAGCCAAGGCTTTTCGAAACCTCCGTCGATGCCGGCAACGATCTCCGGGCGAAAATCGGCCGCAGGGACTGGCAGGGCCTGATCATGAAGACCGATTACTGGTCCACGTACAAAAAGCAATTTGAGGAAAACGGCCGTCCATTACCGATCAGACAGTTCCTGCAGCGGGCAGCGCGCGGTGAGACCGCGCCTACACCGGAACCTGACGCGATTGCGGCCGATGCAAAGGGGGTAAACAACCACAATGAGACATGAGAACCGTGTTGCCTGGAGCGAGGGCATGTTTCTTCGCGTCCAGCATTTTCAGCAATCCGACCGCTGGACCGAACGCCTTGTGCGCAACACCACGCGCAACCTCTCGCCTTACCCCTGGGGCATCGCCGAAATCGGCGTGGACCGCAGCGCATTGTCGATAGGGCAATTCGCCCTGTCGAACCTGCGTGGCGTCCTTCCCGATGGAACGCCCTTCGAAGCGCCTGAAGATTCCGACTTGCCGCCGCCACTCGATCTCGACGAAAGCGTGAAGAACGCCTTCATCTATCTCGCCCTGCCGGCCCGGCAGCCGGGCAAGGCGGACATGTCCGCCAGCGGCCGCAAAGATGCGAATAATGTGCGCTTCACCGCTTCCAGCTATGAGGTCTCCGACACCAATATCGAGACGGATTTCGTGGCCCCCATCGATGTCGGCCGTCTTAGCCTGAAATTCCTCAAGACCGGCGACGATCTTTCCGGTTATGATCTCATCGGGCTGGCACGGGTCATCGAGGTCCGCTCCGACCGCGCGGTCATTCTGGACCCGGATTTCATTCCTCCGAGCCTCAGCTGCGCGGCGGCACCCCGCCTCAACGAATTGCTGACGGAACTTCTCGGGATCGTGCGCCACCGTGCGCAGGCGATTGCCGAACGCATCGGCGACCCGACGATCCGGGGAACCGCGGAAGTGGGCGATTATTTCCTGCTGCAGATCCTCAACCGCGCCGATCCGCTGCTGGCGCACCGCTGCGCCAACGCCACGCGTTTTCACCCCATCCGCTTTTACGAAGACTGCATCCAGCTTGCCGGCGAACTCGCCACCTTCACCACGGACAAAAAACGGGCGACGGATTTCCCGCCCTATCGGCACGAAGATTTGAAGGCCACCTTCGGTGCGGTTTTTGATGATCTGCGCACATCGTTGTCAGCGGTTCTGGAACAGGCGGCTGTGGCAATCGAACTGGTGGAACGCCGCCACGGCGTCCGCGTCGGCACCATCCACGACCGCACGCTTCTGCGCGATGCCGGTTTCGTGCTTGCCGTGCGCGCGGACATAGCCGCCGAGGACATTCGCCGCCGTCTGCCGGCTCAGATCAAGGTTGGGCCGGTGGAGCGGATTTCCGAACTGGTCAACGTGGCGCTGCCGGGCATTCCCGTGCGCTCCCTGCCGGTTCTGCCGCGGCAATTGCCCTATCGATCCGGCACTGTCTATTTCGAGATCGACACGCAATCACCACTCTGGAAGCAGCTTGATACATCAGGCGCTATCGCCCTGCATCTGGCAGGCGAGTTTCCCGGGCTTGAGATGGAAATGTGGGCGTTACGCGAATGAGCAAGGAAAAGCCCTCCTCCTGGCAGGATTTGCCGACGGTGGTCGAAATCACCGAAGAAAGCCGCCGACGCAACCAGAACGCTCGCAACATGGCGGCGATCCTGGAAGACATTGTCGAGGCCGACGAGCCGGCCGGGCGACCCAAGGGAAGCGCTGCCGCCATGCCGGTCGATCAGCTGCTCTCCGGTTTTCATTTCGGCGGCGGCGATGTGCCGACGCTCGTGCAATCGGCCGCCCCCCTTCTCAACCTCGCGCATCTCCTGCGCTTCAGCGATGCCGAGCCGGATTCCGACCAGCTTCGCCGCGCCTGCGTTGAAGCGATCACCCGCTACGAGCGCGACCTCGCTTCCGCCCGCATCAGCCCCGAGCGGGCAAGGGCGGCGCATTATGTCGTCTGCGCCACGGTGGATGATGTCGTTCTGAGCAAGCCCTGGGGCGTGCGGGCAGGCTGGGCGCGCTCCGGCCTCGTCTCCACCTTCCACAATGATGTCACCGGCGGCGACCGGGTTTTCGACATTCTCGACCATTTCCACCAGTCGCCCGGCGCCAACAAGGATCTGCTGCTGCTGATCTATCTGTGCCTGTCGCTGGCTTTCGAAGGACGCACCCGCGTTTCGCCAAAGGGTACGCTGGAGCTCTCGCGCATCCGCGACAGCCTCTACAAGACGCTGATCGGCCAATACGGCACTTTCGAGCGGGAGCTTTCGCCACACTGGAAAGGCGTCGATGCACGGCATACGCCATTGCGCACGATGGCAGCGTTGTGGACCTTGCTGTCCCTGATGGCGCTTGCCTTTGCGCTTGGTTATCTCTTCTTCACGCTGTCGCTCAACAACGCCTCCGATGTCACCTTCGAGAGGCTCGCCCATCTGCCGCCGAACGAAACACCGAGCGTGCTGATCGCAAGCCCGCCGCCACAACCGCCGGCGCAGGTCGAAACGCCCAAGGTCGTGGAACCGCCGAAGACGGAGCCGCGGCAACCATCCCGGCTTGAAAAGCTGATGGCCTTCCTTCAGCCGGAAGTCGAAAAGAAGCTTGTCACGCTTGCGGATGTGAACGGTCGGCTGCGCGTCCGCATCAACAATTCGGGCCTGTTCTCCACCGGCAGCGCCGATGTCAGCCCGCAGTTCCGCGACCTCATCCAGCGCATCGGCGGCGCGCTTGCGGCTGAGAAATTCCGCGCCGTTGTCATCGGTTATACCGACACCGTGCCGATCAAGACGGTGGAGTTTCCATCGAACTGGCACCTTTCCGAAGCGCGCGCCAAGGCGGTCGGGGACATTCTTTCCCAATTCACCGGCCCGGAAGCGATCCTGACCGAAGGCCGGGCCGACAGCGACCCGATCGCCGACAACAAGACGGAGGAAGGCCGCCAGATCAACCGCAGAACGGAAATCATGGTCCTGACCAATCCCGATGAAAAACTGAGCGACGCCGGCATTCTCTCGCCGACCATCCAGAACAGTTCGGGACAGCAGCCGCAAGAGGCCCAGCCATGAATCCATTGAGCTATTTTTATACGATCCGATCCTATGTCGAGAGCTATGCGGCTCTCATCGGCCGCCGTTTCCTGTCGCTGTTATGGGCGGTCGCGCTCTGTATCGTCATCTGGTTTTACGGCTATCTGGTCGCGCTGGGCGATTTCAAGCCATTGGGAACGACGCAGGCCCGGCTCATCGCCATCGGCATCATTCTGGCCATATGGCTGGTCTATATCGTCGTCACGATTTACCGCGGTCGCAAGCAGGACAAGGAACTTGTCGACAGTATCGAGCGCGAAGCCCTGGCCAACCGCCAGGCCGAAGTCGGCGAAATCCAGACGCGCCTCAAGGAAGCGCTGGCGCTGCTGCGGCGGGTCACGAAAAAGCGCTTCGGTTATATTTACGACCTGCCCTGGTACGTGATCTTCGGCGCACCGGGCTCCGGCAAGACGACAGCGCTCACCAATTCCGGCCTGCAATTTCCGCTTGGCGATGCGCTTGGCGAAAACGCGGTAAAGGGCATCGGCGGCACGCGTAACTGCAACTGGTGGTTCGCCGACGAGGCGATATTGATCGACACCGCCGGCCGTTACACCACGCAGGACGACCTTGATGGCTCATCGAAGGCTGGCTGGGAAGGATTCCTCGGCCTTCTGAGACGTTATCGCCGCTCGCAGCCGATCAATGGCGCGCTGGTGACATTGTCGATCCCCGATCTTCTGACCCGCGACCCCGAGGAGCAAAGGCAGGAACTGCGCTCCATTCGCCGGCGGCTTTCGGAACTGGATGAATATCTTCACGCCCGCGTTCCGGTCTACATCGTCCTTACCAAGGCCGATCTGCTGCATGGTTTCGTGGAATTCTTCGACGGTTTCAACAAGACCGATCGCCAGCAGGTATGGGGCACCACCTTCAAGCTGGATGAGAGCTACTCCGCCGAGAACCTGCCGCAACGCCTGACGGAAGAATTCGAACTGCTGCAACAGCGCGTCGATGCGATGCTGATCGAGCGCCTGCAGCAGGAGCAGAATGCCGAAACGCGCGGGCGCATCTTCCGCTTTCCCGCCGAACTCGCGCGGCTGAAAGACCGGCTCCATGAGGCGCTGAGCGAACTTTGCGCAAGTTCTCCCCTCATCGAAGCCCCACTTTTGCGTGGCGTTTATCTCGCTTCGGGAACGCAGCCGGAAACGGAAAGATCGCCCGCAGCGTCCAGAGCCCGCCGAAGCTATTTCCTGTCGCGGCTGTTCAAGGACGTCATCTTCCCAGAAGCCGCACTGGTGATGCGCGACAAGCGCCTTTCCGGACGGCAATTGCTGGTGCGGCGCATCGCCTATGGCGTATCCGCCATTGCAGTCGCCATTGTCTTCACCGGCTGGATTTTCACCTATTTCGCCAATACGCAGGCGCTGGCGGAAGCCGATCGCAAACTTGGCGCTTATGAACAGCTCGTTCAGGGCATTCCCGTGCGCGATGTTTCCGACGCCGATTTTCTCCGCATCCTTCCGGCGCTCGACAATCTGCGCGATGTCAATTCCGGCTTTGCCCGCGAGAGAGTGTGGAACGTCAGCTTCGGCCTCGATCAGGAAGACAAGATCGCCGGACGGCAGCGCGACGCCTATCAGCGCGCGCTCAACGCCCTGCTCCTGCCACGCATGATCGTGCAGCTGCAGAAGCAGCTGAAGGACGAAAAGGATGTCACGCGCACCTTCAATTCGCTGAAGCTCTATGGAATGCTCGGCGGCATGGGTGCGCTGGACCCCGATTTCCTGACCGTGCAGACGCATCAGATGTTCGCATCCCTCTACCCCGGCGACGGACGAGCGGCGGCGAGAGAAGCGCTCGACCAGCACGCGAAAGCGCTGGCGAATGGCGTACTCGCCCCGATCGAGCTCGATGCGCGGCTCATCGCCACCGCCCGCGAAACCATCCGCGACCAGGCTGTCGGCACGCGTGCCTATGATATTCTCGCCGGTCTTCCGCAGGCGCGGGAACTGATGGAATGGACACCCGCCACGGCTTTCGGCCCGCTTGGCGAGCGTGCCTTCGAGCGCCGCAGCAAGGTGCCGATGGCGGAAGGCATCGAAGGTCTTTTCACGGCGGAAGGATATCGCAGCGTCGTCATTCCACAGGTGGCCCATGCGGCGCGCATCGCACTTTCCGAAGGGTGGGTGCGCGGTTCCGATGATGCACTCCGTGGCGCAACGGTCGAGCAGGTGGCGCAGGCTGCACTGCAAATCTATTTCGACCGTTTCGAGAAAAAATGGGCCGATACGCTGGCCGACCTTCGGGTCAAGCCATCCCAGACCCTTGGCGACGCGGTGGAAACGAGCCGCGCACTTGCCAATGAGCGCAATATCGTGGTGGAAGCTGCCAGATCGATCGCGGATGCGACCGATCTACGTCCCGGAGCAAACCCGGCCACCCTCGCCTCCACCGCGGAAGGCGACACAACCGCAGCCGTTCTGGCCGCCACGGTGAACGCGGCCGATCCCTATGCGAGACTGCGGGACATGCTGGCGGCGAAAGGCGCGGCCGCAGCAGGCGAGCAGGCCAATGGCGGCAAGGCCGGGGGTTCGCCATCGGAACAGTTGCTCGCGCATTTCAAGATGCTGAACGAGCAGCTTGCCCGCTCGGCAACCACCTCCGACGAAGTCGCCAAAGTGTTCGACGTGGATAGCCAGCTTACCAAAGCAAATCAGGATCTGTTGCAGCAGGCCCGCGATTTGCCGGCGCCGCTGGATGTGTGGGTGGCGGGCGTGGCGGCGGATGTCGGTTCGCTTGCGGTCAAATCCGCACGCAGCCGCATTGCCGAACTCTGGGCAGCCGATGCGGCATCCCTGTGCTCTTCCATCGTGACGGGCCGTTATCCTTTTGACAGGTCATCCTCCCGCGATGTCGCCATCGCGGATTTCACCCGTCTCTTCGGGCCAACGGGTGTTTTCCAGAGCTTCTTCAAACAGCGACTGGAGCCGTTTGTCGACAGGACAACCAACCCCTGGAGCTGGAAAGGCACCTTCGGCGCCGCAGGCATTCCCAGCAGCGCCATTGCCCAGTTCGAAAATGCCGACAAGATTTCGCGCGCCTTCTTCCCGAATGGCAGCGAGACGCCGGCGGTGTCGATCAATGTCAAACCCGTTTCGCTCACCGATGCCTCCAGTGCCGTCATGCTGGAAATCGAGGGTGAGCGGGTCGTTTATTATCACGGCCCCATTCAGGCGAAATCGATCACCTGGCCGTCGCGCGAAAACACGGCCAGCCTGTCGCGCATCGCCTTCCAGCCGGGCGGCTGGCAGCAGGCGAAAACCGAAAACGGCGACTGGTCGCCATTCCGGCTGTTTGACGGCGCCGACATCGAAAACCACTCGGGTGATCTGCTGCGGGTGCGATTTGCGAATGGCGCTCAGGCTGCCGAATTCGATATTCAGTTCGGTTCGGTTCTCAACCCATTCAGGCTGGACGCCATCGCCGGCTTTGCCTGCCCCGCACAGTTTTAGCGGCGGGGCGGCGCAGCGTTTTTTTTACCGGAGGGGATCTATGATGAAAGCAACGACGAAAAGCACCACGGTCAATAACAACTAATGGCCAATCAGGCATCGAGGCCCGCGGAAACCGCAGCGGAAAGCGACCGCATCGGTTTCTTCGGCAAGGTACCCAGCCATGGCGACTTCATCTCCGACGGGCTTGAACGGGAATTGATCGGGACGTTTGACGACTGGATGCGATCCGGCCTGCACGCCTGCGCGGACACGTTCGCGGGCCGATGGTCCGAAATATTCGCGTCATCGCCTCCCATACGTTTCATCATCGAAAGCGGCATATGGGGAAACTCCGCCTATGCCGGCGTGCTGGTGCCCAGTGCAGACCGGGTGGGGCGAAAATATCCGCTTGCCATCGTTGCCCAGCTCAATAACTTCCGGAAACATCCGAGAACGCTCTATCTCGACGACACCTGGTTCATGGCCGCCGAGGCGCTGGCCGAAACATCCATGACGGGTGATTTCGACATGTCCCGGTTCAACGCCTCCGTCAAAAAACTGCGCCCGCCGAAGCCACGGGAAGAGGATGATGCACCGGAAATGGTGCGTAACCGTGTACCGACGAGCCTCTGGTGGCGCATCGATCCCGTCAACCGCCGTGCACGCGGCCTCAAATTTGACGGCAAACCCAAAGCTTCCGATTTCCTGCGCCTCTTCAGCGACATGGCAGGCAAGGGCGATGAGGAAGGTTCAGCACCTGCGCAGGCGCCGGAGAGTGCGAGACAGAAAACCCCACCCACTATTTCGCCCGCGCCCTCGACCGAACAGCCCACGCCGGTTATCTACAGCTATGCCACGCACCCGGGAACACGGCTCTCCCTGAATGCGGATTCGCTCTTCGTTTCCCAGACGCCTGCCCTCTTCGCCATAGCGGATGGACAGGGGGACACGCACAGCGCCGTGGAAGCGGCGCGTCTGGTCACGAATATTCTTGCCGAGACGCCGGACGCCGAAAATCCCGAAGTGATGGCGCAGCAGATCAGGGGGAAGCTCGGCACGGTCAACAGCCTGCTTCTGTCCCGACAGGCCATGGGCGCCGACGGCAGGCCGATGGCGAGCGTTATCATAGCCTCCATTTTCGGCCGCAGGCTGAGCGTGTTGTGGTCTGGCGACGCGCGTGCCTATCTCCTGAAAAACGGAACCATGCACCAGCTTTCGCGCGATCACGTCGTTGTCGGCATGAAAAAGCAGCTCGCGCAATGTGTCGGCCTTTCCCAGCAATTCCGGCCGGATATCGTCGGGGAAGAGTGGAGTTCGCAGGACAGGCTGCTCCTGTGCAGCTATCCGCTGGTGCAAATCCTGAAGGAGCGCGCCATTGCCGAGATTGTCGGCAACACCCCGATCAAGGACTGCGCCAGCGCCCTGATCCAGGAAGCGCTGATCGAAGACGCACGCGAGAATGTCAGCGCCATCGTGATTGGAAACCGGCTTGAGCAAGGGTAAACAACCGGGCGATGGGCCTGCCTATCCGCAGGTCGCCGAGCGCTTTTCCGATCTGTGGGAAAGCATCCGCCACGATGGCACTGAGGAGAGGTCGGCCGAAGACCGGAAGGATCTGATCGACCAGATCAGGAACGCGCTGGATCGGAAAGTCTCGCATTTTTCCGAGGCAAAACCCGACTGGATTGCCGACAGTTTTTCCCTTGAACGGATTGCCTACGAAAGCGAAAACACGCTGCTGCTGCAAGTGCGGCACCGCGATCTCGGCTCCCTTCATGCGCTGAAGACCGTGCCACCGACGTTGAGAAACGACGCGGCGCTGCTGCAAAGATTGCGGGAGGAGGCACAGGTCGGACTGACACTGCGTCATCCGTGCCTGGTGGAAACATCGGCGCTGCTGAGATTGCCCGATGGCCGGCCGGGTCTGTTGCAACCATGGCTCCCGCAGTCACTGGCGTCGCAGCGGCCTACTACCGCGCCGCAGGCGATCACAATCCTTCGCCGCCTGCTGGAAGGGCTAAGCGCCATGCATGCACGGGGTTATGTCCACTGCGATGTCACGCCAGCCAATATCTTGCTGGAGGACGGCGATTTCGAAACAGGCAGGCTTGGCGATTTCGGCATTGCGCTTAAAATCGGCCAAAAACATGCGGAACGGGGCATGAGTTTCGCCGCCTCACGCGAATTTGCGTCACCGGAACGGATGCGGGACGCAGCGGCAAAGCCGGATCAGGATATATTTTCAGTGGGACGGCTTGCCCGGCGGCTTGCTGGGTCAGATGGGGCGCGAACAACGCAAAGCTTGGCGGATTTTGCGGACGCCTGTTGCTATGACAATCCCGCTTTGCGTCCGCAATCGGCGATGGAAGCGCTACAGCTTCTGTAGCGCCCGATCGTCAGTTGCCGCTGCCGGGAAGCGGTGCCGCCGCCGTCGGCACGCTCTTCTGGAACACGGTCAGGAGCTTGGCTGAATCCACCAGCGGCGCGTTGCTGGCATAAAGCACATCACCCTTCTGCATCTGGAAAAGCTGCATGAGGGCAATGCTGGAAGCGTCGCGCATATTGACGTGATAGATTACCGGCCGCATGGTCGTGGCTGTCGCGACCGGGCCTTTCGCGCCCGATGCCGTTGCGGCGGGAACCTGAATAATCTCATTGCGGAAGACATAGACATTGCGTGCGTCCGCACGGTCATCCAGCAACCCGCCAGCGCGGCCGACAGCCTGCGCCAGGGTGAGTTTCCCGGCTTCGAACTGGAATTCGCCAGCGCTCTTGAAGGCGCCGAGCGCCGTGTAACTCGCCGCATCGCCATCGATCATGATCTGATCATCCGGCGAAAGTCGGATATTCTGGCGGTCTTCCCGCATGACGCGATCAAGCGGCGCACTGGCCCTGTGCGAGCCGCGAACCACGGTGACCGTAGCCGCGCCCGGCGCGACAGTCGGGCCGCCGGCCTGATTGAGCGCATCAAGCACCCGCTCCTGACGGGCGGTGAGCGTTATTTTTCCGGGGTTCTTCACCGCACCGCCGAGCATGACGGCGCTCGTCGGCTTATCTACGACGGTAACGACGGCCTGCGGGTTCACGGCCGATCCCTTGAGCCCGGCGACGACCTGCGATTGCAGCCCCTCAGGCGTCGAATCCACCACCCGCTGTTTGCCGACGAAGGGAATATTCACCGATCCGCCCTGATCCACGGTAAAGCGACCGAGATTGAGCGTCTTGCTTTGCGTCGGGGAGAAAAGTCCGTCTTCTCCCGTATCCAGCACGGTGATGTCGATCACGTCGCCGCGCCGCAATCTCTGGGCATTGTAACCGGTGTTGCGAAGCGCGGTAAGGCCAGGCCCGGAGGCGCCCTGCAGGCTTCCGGCGGAAACCGTGGCCGCCGGTGCATTCGCCAGTTCGATGACGGGGATTTTTTCGTTGGTTCGCGGGAAAGTCGCAGATCGGATATTGCCTGCGGTCGGTCCGTCAGATGGCTTTGCACATGCGCTCAAAAGCGCCACCAGCAAAACCGCCCCCAACTTTTTCATCCCTCATCCCCTCGATGATTCAACCTGACGCAGAGATAACATCCCGACACGTCATCGCAACAACTTTAGCGGTTGCAATTTAGCGAAAACTTGTCTTCCAAAGAAAAGGTGTGACCATTCCGCAACCTTTTCGGAAGCACCCCAACGCAAACCCCAACAATGTACCGATGAGAAATCAGCAGCGGTTCGCGTCCGCTGGCACTGGGCATTTTGGATGGAACGGTTTTGCGGTGCGGGAGTTTGTTTTGTGCAAACCCAAGACAGGAGGAAGAACAATGGACCACAGCATTCACGTCCGTCTGGCTGAAACCGAACTCACGCCGTCCGTTCTGGAAGGCGCCACCGTTTATGGCGCGGATGATCACAAGGTCGGTAAAGTTGACCATGTCCACGGTGTCGGCGCCAACACGACAGCCATCATTGATGTCGGCGGTTTTCTCGGCATTGGCGCAAAGCCCGTTGCAGTGCCGATCAGCGACCTTGATTTCATGCGCGATGAAGATGGCGACGTCCATGCCGTTACCTCGTGGACAAAGGACCAGCTGAAGGACATGCCCGAACATCGTCACTAAGCCTGTCCCACCAGACTTCAGAAGCGCCCGGCCATGTGCCGGGCGTTCGTTTATATGGGCCGCTCCCTGCACCGCTCCCCCTCCGCCGGCAAATGGAACACTTGCGCATGTCAGGCATTTTCATGGCGCGCAATAATTGGGCGCAAGGCATTCAAGGGGACGACAATTGCACAATCAGATTCAGGCCAGCCCGCTGAGCATTGACGACGTGACCGTCATCGATGACGAAAAAGTCAAGAAGGCCGTAACGGCCGCAGCCCTTGGCAACGCCATGGAGTGGTTCGATTTTGGCGTTTACGGTTTTGTCGCTTATGCCGTCGGCAAGGTCTTCTTTCCCGAGGCGGCTCCCGCCGTTCAGACCGTGGCGGCACTGGCGACATTTTCGGTGCCGTTTCTCATTCGTCCTCTCGGTGGCATTTTTTTCGGCGCGATGGGTGACAAGTTCGGACGCCAGAAAGTCCTTTCGTTCACCATCATCATCATGGCGGCCAGCACCTTCTGCATCGGCCTCATTCCGGGATATGCGACGATAGGCATCTGGGCGCCCGTCCTGCTGTTGCTCTGCAAACTCGCCCAGGGCTTTTCCGTCGGCGGCGAATATACCGGCGCGGCGATCTTCGTGGCGGAATATGCGCCGGACCGCAAACGCGGCTTCCTCGGCAGCTGGCTCGATTTCGGCTCAAATGCCGGCTTCGTGCTTGGCGCGGGCTTCGTCGTGCTGCTCAGTAGCGCCATGGGGGAAGCAAAGTTCCTAGATTGGGGCTGGCGCATACCCTTCTTCCTTGCCGCACCGCTCGGGCTCATCGGCCTTTATCTCCGCCACGCCGCGGAAGAAACCCCGGCTTTCACCGAAAGGCTGCAGCGCGCTGAAGAAGAGGACCGCCAGTCGCTCAAGGAGCGGCCGATGGTGCCGATCGCGGAAATCGCCAGAGAGCATACCCGATCCCTGGCAATCTGCATCGGCATGGTTCTCGTCACCAACGTGACCTATTACATGCTGCTGACCTACATGCCGACCTATCTGTCGAAAACGCTGAATTACAGTGAGGATCACGGCGTTCTCATCATCATCGCTGTCATGGTCGGCATGCTGTTCGTCCAGCCGGCGATCGGCTTGCTGAGCGACCGGATCGGCCGCAGGCCGTTTCTCGCCGTCGGCAGCACGGCGATCCTTTTTTTCTCGCTGCCGGCCTTTCATTTCATTGCCAGCGGTCAGGTGGTGCAGATCTTCTTCGGGCTGCTCATTCTCGCAGTCGCACTCAATTGCCTGATCGGCATCATGGCCTCCACCTTACCCGCCCTCTTCCCGGCCCGCATCCGCTACAGCGCTTTGGCAATCGCCTTTAATATCTCGATCATCGTCGCGGGGCTGACACCAACGGTAACCGCCTGGCTGGTGGAAGTGACCGAAAACATCTACATGCCGGCCTATTATCTCATGGTCGCAGCCGTCTTCGGCATCGTCACGACCTTCTTCCTGAAGGAAACGGCCAACCGGCCGCTCTATGGCGATACGCCGAATGCCTCCAGCCGGAAGGAAGCAAAATCGCTTCTTGCCGAGCAATATCTCCACATCGAAAAAAGTGTCGAGGAGATCGACGAGGAACTCGTCAAGCTGGAGGAGCAGAAGAAAACCCTCCAGGCGAAACGCGAGGAACTCGTTGGCCGCCATCCGGACCTGAACTGACAACTGCGCGTCAAAAAATAAAATGCGCGGCGGCGCATCTTGCACCCCGCGCATCAGGTTTGATGGTTTTCAGCAATGCGCCTTGATATCCGCCGTTGCCTGTCTCAAACGGCGAGGAAACCGCCATCGACGGGCAAGACGGCGCCGGAAATCATCTTGCTGTCGTCCGAGAGCAGCAGCGCGATGCTCTGCGCCACCTCTTCCGCTTCGGCAAAACGGTTGAGCGGATGACGAACCATCATCGGCTGGCTCTTTGCGGGATCGTTCCAGGCTTCGGCAGCGAGTTCGGTCAGCGTGATGGTCGGCGCAACCGCGTTGACGCGGATACCGTGGGGGCCGAGTTCCTTGGCGAGAACGCGTGTTGCGCCTTCAAGCCCTGCCTTGGACGCTGCATAACACAGGTGATCCTGAAAACCGCGATGGCCGGCGATAGACGTGATGTTGACGATGGCGCCACCGCCGCCATTTGCGATGCGGGCGCGGGCAAATTCCTGGCAGGTGATAAGGGCCGCACGCAGGTTGATGCCCAGCACGGCTTCATAACCCGCATCGCTCATGTCGAGCACGCTTTCCAGCACGTTGATGCCGGCGCTGTTGATCAGGAAATCGCAGGGGCCAGCCTCCGCCATCGCGGCACGGGTGGCGGCGACATCGGCAAGATCGACACGGATCGAACGGCCGCCGATTTCGCTTTTCAGGCTGTCGAGATCGGACTGCGTGCGGCTGATCGCCACCACTTCCGCACCGCGCGCGGCCATCAGCTGTGCACAGGCGCGGCCGATACCTTTTCCTGCGCCGGTGATGATGACGGATTTTCCGGAAAACTGCATGGAATCCTCGTTATTTTGCGGCCAATACGGCCGGATGATCTAAGCTTGTGACCCGTTTCAGGAATGGCTGGCGGAACGAATGGCGCGTGCCGCATTCTGCAGCGCCAGAAACGCGTCGTAACGCCCCTGATGAACCTTTTGAAAATCAGGATCTGGCGTTGCGCTGCTAGCGATACGCGACATCGCCGGCATGGCGGCGATGAGGTCGGGATAGGTTCCGGCGGCGACGGCACCCAGCATGGCCGAACCGAGCAGCACCGGCTCCTCGCATTCGGTCAGTTCAACCGGAAGGCCGGTCGCATCCGCCAGCAATTGCCGGGCAAGCGGATGAGCACCCGCCCCACCGCTGACGCTGATCGTTTCCACAGGCGCGCCGTTGCGGGCCTGCGTCTCGATAATCTGGCGAAGCCCATAACCGAGGCCGAGAAGCCCCGCCACATAAAGCGCGACGAGAGAATCCACGCCCGTCTCCATGCCGTAACCGGCAATGACCGCGCGGGCATGGGGATCGGCGAAGGGCGCGCGGTTACCGAGAAATTCCGGCACCACATGAAAATCCTCGGCGATCTCAGCTGCGGCGGAAACCGAAGCGGCAAGGCTGAGAGCACGGTCGGCAAGCCATACCGGCAAGGCTTTGCCATCCTTCTCGGCAAGCGCCTTCGCCTCGGCAGAGGCCGGATGCAATTGCACCAGATAATCGATGGCCGCGCCGGCGGCGGACTGGCCGCCTTCATTGAGCCATGCGCCGGGAACCATGGCGGAATAATAGGGACCCCAGACGCCAGGCACAAAGGCGGGTTCGGCTGTGGTGGTCATGGTGCAGGAGGAAGTGCCGAAGACATAACCGAGGCATCGCGAGGCGTCGCCACCCGCTGCCACCGTGCCAACGCCGCCGGCATGGGCGTCAATCAGGCCTGCGGCAACGGCGATGCCTGCAACCAGCCCCATAGCTTTTGCAGCGTCTTCGGTGAGACCCTTGCCCAGCGCCGTGCCGGGGTGAACGACGCTTTCACCGATGCGGCGGAAGCCCTGCTCCGCAAGATCACCAAGCCCGATGCGGGTGAAATAGTCCGCATCCCAACGGTTCTCATGGGCGAGATAGGTCCATTTGCAGGTGACCGTGCAGGCGGAGCGATCGAGCGCGCCGGAAGCCTTCCAGGTCAGAAAATCCGTCAGGTCGAAGAAGTGCTCGGCACGAGCATAGATATCCGGCCGGTTTTCGTTGAGCCACAGCAGCTTCGGCGTCTGCATTTCCGGGGAAATACGGCCGCCGACATATTTCAGGACGGCGTGTTCGCCGGCGTTGATGCGCTCCGCCTGTTCCACGGCGCGGTGATCCATCCAGACGATGATATCGCGTTCGGGATGATCGGCAGCGCCGACCGGCAAAGTCTCGTCATCAGCACCACGCACGACAAGCGAACAGGTCGCGTCGAAACCGATGCCGGCAACCTCTGCCGGATCGATACCGGCGCGTGACACGCTTTCCCGCACACTATCACAAACGGCCTGCCACACCTCACCACTCGATTGTTCGGCAATGCCCCCATCTTCGCGGTGCATGGTGATCGGGCGCTTGGCGGTGGCGAGAAGCTTGCCCGCGACATCAAAGACACCGGCCCGCGCCGAGCCGGTCCCGACATCGACGCCAACAAGATAGGAAGCCATTTACGATACTCCTCGGAGCGGATCATCCGGTGCTTGAACAGATTTTAAGCGGCGGGGGCCGTTTCCGGTTTTCCCGCCGCTCCAGGAGTTTTTAAACGCGGTCGAAGTTGGTCGGCAAGACCAGCATGTCGCGGATGGTGACGGTGCGCTTGCGCGTCAGCATGTAGATGACGGCATCGGCCACTTCGCTCGCATCGATCAGGCTGCCCGATTCCTTGGCCTTGCGGAGGTTTTCCTCCGGCCAATCGGCCAGAAGTGCGGAAACGACCGGGCCGGGAGAAACCTGCGCGACTCGCACGCCGTGCGGGATCATCTGGCGGCGCATGCCCTGCACGAAGCTGGTGATCGCCCATTTCGAGCCCGAATAGACCGGCTCCCAATAGGTCGGGAAATGGCCGGCGATGGAGCAGGTGACAATGATATCGCCGGTCTTGCGCTCGGACATATGCGGCACGACGGCATGAACGTTCTTCATGACGGCGTTGACGTTGAGGTTCAGCATCTTGTCGATGGCTTCGGGCGTCGTCTCCGTGAGATCGCCGCCGATATAGGTGCCTGCGTTGCAATAGAGAATGTCGATATGATCGACCTTCGCAAGTATTTCCGGGATCATGGCGTTGCAGCTGTCGGCATCGAGCAGGTTCGTGACCTGCGGGATGGCGCGGTCGCCAAGCTTGGCCACCAGATCATTCAAGGCTTTCTCGTTCCAGTCGACCATGACCACGGTCGCGCCCTGTTCCAAGAGGGCTTCCGTGGTGGCAAGCCCGATGCCGGATGCGGCGCCGGTGATGACCGCGATCTTGCCTTGCAGCGATTCAGACATTTAGTTCTCCTGCGTTTATGAAGATGTTTCCGGGCCGGCTCAGCGCCACTCGCGCCCGATATAGATGGCCAGTAGGATGATGCCGCCCTTGATGACATCCTGCAGATAGGGGTTGATGCCCATCAGATTGAGGCCGTTATTAAGGATACCGAGCAGCACCGCGCCGATGAGCGTGCCGAGAATGAGACCCCTGCCGCCTGCAATCGCCGTGCCGCCGAGAACGACCGCCGCAATGGCGTCCAGTTCGAAGCCGACACCGGCATTGGGCTGACCGCTCATCAAGCGGCCGGTGAGGATGAGCGCGGCAAAAGCTGCCGTGACGCCCGAGATGCCATAGACCGCAAGCTTGACGCGCTGGGTCTTCACGCCCGAAAGACGGGCCGCCAGCTCGTTTCCGCCAAGTGCATAGACATGACGGCCGAAAGCCGTGCGCTGCAACAGCACCCAGGCGATGGCATAAATAACCACCATGATCACGACAGGCACCGGAACGACGCCGATACGGCCGACGCCGAACCAGGAAATCCAGCTCGGAATACCGCTGACCGGGTAACCGCCGGAATAGATGAGGCCGAGACCGCGCGCCATGCCCATGGTGGCAAGCGTCACGATAATGGCGGGCATCTTGCCCCAGGCGACAAGCGCCCCGTTGAAGATGCCGATGCCGAGACCGATGAACAGGCCAGCTGGCAAAGCAACCGCGGGCGACAGGCCGGTATTCACCATCAGGCCGGCCGACAGCGTGCCGACAAGCGCCATGACCGCACCGACCGATAGGTCGATGCCGCCGGTGAGGATGACGAAGGTCATGCCCACGGCGAGAATGCCGACGACGGAAACCTGCCGCAGCACGTTCATGATGTTGTTGACGCTGAAGAAATTGTCGCTCGCAAGCCCCATCAGGATCGATACGACGATGAGACCTGCCAGAGGCAGAGCAAGTGGCGAACGCAACATGGCGCCGAGACTGAAACCGCCCGTTTTCGCGGCTGTGCCGGTGTTTGCATCAAGCGACATGTTCAACTCTCCCGGTGGTGGCGTTTGTCATTATTGTTTCTGAATTGATGTCTTCGCCCTCGACCGTGGCGACGATGCCGCCGGAACGGAAGACGCAGACCCTGTCGGACATGCCGATCACTTCCGGCAGCTCCGAGGAGATCATGATGATCGAATGGCCCTTGGCGGCGAATTCACGCATGAGCGAATAGATTTCCGCCTTCGCGCCGACATCGATGCCGCGTGTCGGCTCGTCGAAGATCAACACGCGCATGTCATGGTTCAGCCAGCGCGCGATGACGATCTTCTGCTGGTTGCCGCCGGACAGCGTGTCGACGCGGGCAAAAGGCCCCTGCGCCTTCACCTGCACCTGCGCCATGGCCTTCGTCGTGTGCTCCAGTTCCTTTTTGAGATCGAGGAACCAGTGCGCCTTGCGGTATTTGCGGTAATTGTTCAGCGAAATATTCTGCAGGATGGAGAAGCTGGTGATCAGCCCCTCTTCCTTGCGGCTTTCCGGCAAGAGGCCGATGCCGCGCATCAACGCTTCGTCGGGGCCGGAAAAACGCGTGTCCACGCCATCGACCTTGATCTTGCGGCGCGATGCGGAATGCGCGCCGAGCATGGCCAGCACCGTTTCGGTGCGGCCTGAACCGACAAGCCCGGCAAAGCCGAGGATTTCACCCTTGCGCAGCGCAAAGCGCGAGACGGGGCCGCCCTTCTTCAATTGCAGCTCTTCCACTTCAATCACGCTTTCGGCGGAAGGATCGAGCTGCGGCTTCGGCGGGAAATTGGCTTCGATGCGTCGGCCGACCATCATCTCGACGAGACGGTCATTATCGACCTCCGACGTCAGGCAGGAGCCGATCAGTTCGCCATCGCGCAGAACGGTGATGCGGTCGCAGATCTCGAATATTTCCTCAAGGTGGTGCGAAATGAAGATGATCGCCACACCCTGACGACGCAACTCGCGCATGACCTTGAACAGGTGCTCGGTCTCAGACGGGGTGAGCGTCGCGGTCGGCTCGTCAAGAACAAGGATGCGGGCATCCAGCGACAGCGCCTTGGCGATTTCGACAAATTGCTGCTGGGCAACGGAAAGACGATGCACCGGCACGTCGAGCGGCACATCCACGGCCAGCCGGCTCATGATCTCGGCCGCGCGCTTGCGCATCGCGCCCTTGTTGAGAAGGCGCAGCGGCCCGCGGATTTCGCGGGCGAGGAACATGTTTTCCACGGCATTGAGATAGGGGATCAGGCTGAATTCCTGAAACACGATGCCGACGCCGGCGGCAATCGCCTCATCATAATTGGCGAAGCGGCGATCCTTGCCGTCGATGCGGATCGTCCCCTCCGAGGGCTGCAGAATGCCGCACAGGATCTTCATCAAAGTCGACTTGCCGGCGCCGTTTTCGCCTAGAAGCGCATGCACCTCACCGGCGCGCGCCTGAAGGTCGACGCCACGCAGGACTTCGATCTTGCCAAAGCTTTTTCTTATTCCATTCAGTTCCAGCATTTCACCCTCCTCGATGGTCGGGACTGCCCCGCCCCCGCACGAAGCGGGGACGGGACCTGGGAGGAGTTCTTACCAGCTGAACTCGCCGGCGTTTTTGCTGTCAACAACCATGACGTCGATCGGCACTTCCTTCGGCACGACGCGTGCGCCCCACTTCTGGGCGAGCGCCATGGCAAGACCGACACGAACCTGGTCACGCGGGAACTGCGCGGTGGTTTCGATGAAAGGGCCACCGTCGGCAATTGCCTTCACCGCTTCCGGCGCACCGTCTACCGAGGTCAGCTTGATGTCCTTGCCGGAACCCTGGATCGCAGCGAGTGCACCCATCGCACCGCCATCGTTGACCGAGAAGATACCGGCGAGGTTCGGACGCGACTGAATCATGTTTTCGACGACGCCGAGAGCAACGGAGCGGTCCTGACGGCCGTTCTGCGTGTCGACCAGCTTGATGTCTGCGAATTCTGCAAGAGCCGCCTTGCAACCTTCGACGCGCTGCAGGATCGGCACGACCGGAATGCCGTCGAGGATAGCAACCTCACCCTTACCACCGAGGGCTTCACCGAGATATTTGCACGACTGGTAACCCGCGTCGCGGTTCTTCGAGCCGACGAAGGTGTCGACCGGGCCATTGGCGTTGGCGTCGACGGCGACGACAGTCACGCCGGCAGCCTTGGCAGCGTGAACGGCGGCTTCGATGCCGGCGCTATCGGTCGGGTTCAGGAGCAGGATGTCGATCTTCTGCTGAAGCATGTCTTCAACATCGGAAATCTGCTTTGCCACATCGTGGCCGGCATCGGTGACGACGACATCTGCGCCAATGCTTGCGGCGGCTTCCTTCAGGGCTTCCTGCATCGATACGAAATAGGGGTTGTTCAGTTCCTGGAAGGTCATGCCGATCTTCAGCTTTTCCTGCGCCAGCGCCGGAGCGGCCATCATTGCAATTGCGGCTGTCGCCATCAGAAACTTGGATTTCATTTTCATCTCACTTTTCCTCCCGTTTGGAAAGTTGGGGCAACAGGTGCCCGGTTCCGGACAGCCCTCTGCCCGAATTGGTAAAAATCGGCGATGTGTCGCTGGTTTACTCCGCCATGACCGCTGCCTTCTGGGCTGCGAATATGGTTCGGAACCTCGACGGCGACATTCCCTTCAGTTTCAGGAAATGCCGGTTGAAATTCGAAAGGTTGGAAAAGCCCACATCGTAGCAGACCTCCGCCACCTTCACATCCTGATCCGCCAGGAGCATCTGGCAGGCAAGATCGATGCGTAACTGATTGCGATACCGCACCAGCGTCGTTCCCGTGTGGCGCTTGAAGGCGCGGGAAAAGGCGCTCGGGCTCTGACCCACCATGTCGGCGAGATCGATTTCCTCAACCTGCTCGGTCAGATGCTGGCGCAGATGCGACAGAGCACGGTTGATGCCGCTGTCGCCGATGCCGGTCAGATCCAACTCGTAGCTAAGGCTCGCCAGCACCTCCGATGTCGGGGCATTGACCAGGAGATCGAGAATTTCCCAGAAAAGCGCCAGACGCGTCAGTCCCTGCGCTTCGATCAACCGGAGGATCAGCGGGCGGACGCGGTCGCTCGTCTCATCATCGAAAAGAATGCCGCGGCGGCTGCGATCCAGGAGGCCGCGCACCACGTCCATTTCCGACATGGAAGTGCAGGCATCCTCGATAAAGCTCTCCGGAAACTGGATCACGAGGGAACGTGTCGGCACGATTTCGTCCGGCTCGATCTCGCTGATCCAGTTCTGGGGGAGATTGGGACCGGTCATGATGAGCTGACCGGGGCCGAAGCGGCCGACGAAATCACCGATATAAAACGTGCCCGATGTGGCGACGACGAGGTGGATTTCGTATTCGGGATGATAATGCCAGCGCACGGTGCGGAACGGATAGCCATGCCGCCAGGCGGCGAAGGATTCGCCCTTGCGGATGTGCACCAGTTCCAGATCGGGCTGCATCATGGTTCCTCCCATCAGTCGCGTCCGCCGTATTTGCGGACAGGAGCCATTTCCTCTTTATGGCTCGTCCCAGGCGTTGATGAGGAGCATATGGCGGGCGGCTGCGGTACATCCACATCACGCCGAAGAAATTACCGATACTTTTTTGACTCTTTTTTGTCGAAAATTGAAGAGTCGCCCGAAAGGGCTGACCATAAACGCGGCGATGGGGCCGATTTTTCCGCTCAATTTGGCGTGATGCGCTCAAACAATGCGCAACCGGAAGCGATTTTCGTTGAAATTTTGACGTGTAGCCTGCCGGATGCCGGCAAGCTACACTCATACTTTTCCGCAACGTCTCTGCCGCTCAATCATCAGCGGCTGGCTTCGTTCGTTACTGCGGCATCACGATCTGCAGTTTCACATCCGTTTCCCGCGCTTCCACCGCACGGTCGAAACCGGCGATGCTATCTTCGAAGGGGATGGTCGCGGAAATCAGCGGCTTCAGGTCCACCTTGCCGGACGCGATGAGCGCCACGGCGCGGTCATAGACGTTGGCATAGCGGAAAACCGTCTCCACCCGAAGTTCCTTGGCCTGCAGGCCGACAATATCGACCGGAACCGGATCGACGGGCATGCCGACCAGCACGATCGCACCGCCCGGCCGCGCCAGCTTCGCCATGCCAAGCACGGCGGGTGCGGCGCCCGAGCATTCGAAGACGACATCGCAACCCCAGCCGTCGGTCGCAGCCGAAACGGCCTCTGCGAGATTGCGTTCGCGAATGTTGACGGTTTCGATGCCATCATAGGAGCCGATGATATCGAGCTTCGGCTGGGCAAGATCGGCAACGATGACCTTCGCGCAACCGCCGGCAAGTGCTGCGAGCGCCACCATCATGCCGATCGGACCTGCACCCGTTACCACGGCGATATCGCCCGGCTGGATACGCGCCCGCAGCGCCGCCTGCATGCCGATGGCGAAGGGTTCGACCATGGCGCCTTCGGCAAAGGACACGTTTTCGGGCAGCTTGTAGGTGAAGGCGGCAGGATGAATGACCTCAGGCGTCAGGCAGCCATGGATCGGCGGCGTCGCCCAGAAGCGGACAGCCGGATCGACATTATAGATGCCGAGCTTTGCGGCGCGCGATGTCGGATCGGGAATGCCGGGCTCCATGCAGACGCGATCACCAGCCTTCAGGTGTGTTACCTCGGCACCGGTTTCGATCACCGTTCCAGACGCTTCGTGCCCGAGCACCATGGGCGCATTGACGACGAAATGACCGATCTTGCCATGGGTATAATAATGGACATCAGAGCCGCAGATGCCGACCGTATGGGTGCGGATAAGCACATCCTTCGGCCCGAGTTCACCGGATCCTGCTCCACCGGGAATATCAAAATCCCTGAGCGAGAGCTTGCCTTTTTCTTCCAGCACCAGTGCCTTCATCTCATCCTCCGTGGTTTGCGATACGCCTGGCAGCGAGTTCAGCAAGCGTGATGGCGTGCAACATCGGCAAAAGTAAACAGAAATCGGCCGGATCGGCCGGTTTTTCTTCGCGACGGAAAAACTGTATCGAGGAGCCTGCAATTTCTCATCATCCCCAGTGCGGCGCGGCCTTTGAAGGTGAGGAAAGACGGCATGATTCGCCGCCGCATTCCGCGATCTTCACCCGCTCCCAAGCCTGCCGAGCCGGCGAACCAAATCGCTCACATTTTTTCGCCGGGCAAGGCGCTCGCCTGCCGCACCCAGTCGGCAAACTGCGTTTCATCAAACGCACCCTCATGGATATCGAGGTAACGAACCTTCGGATGTTTGGAGGTGCCGGGTGGCAAGGGTTGTAAAGATACGCCGTTGAGAAAGGTCACTTTGATATATTTCGTAAAACAGTGAAGGCTGAGAAACCAGACATCGTCTTCCATGCCGTAAAAGGGCGAATTCCACTTCACGGCCTTACGCACACCGGGCACGAGGCTTTCGATCAGCGCATCGATACGTGCTCCGACCGGACTTTTCCAACCCGGCATGGCGGCAATATAGGCCTGCACCGGGCCGTCGCCATATCCCTTGGCAATCTGCGGATTGCCGCCCGAAAGAAGTGTCGGCGCAGCAGCGTACGGCTCGGTTTGCGCGATTTCGGCAGATTTACCCGGCTTCTTTTCGACCATCTCGGTTCCCTCCCGGTATTACGCGGCTCCTGCTTTTTTTTCCCAAGCCTCGATGCAAGCCTGCCATAAAAAGCGGCCACAGTAAAAAAACTATATTTTATGTGCGTGCTCATGCTTTACGCCTTGGAGAGCATATTTGAGGCCGAAGCGTCGATGTGTCGGCGTGGCTATCAAAACGCTGACGAACTAGACCGTGCCAATCGCCCGGACTTGCACGCCATTCGATCAATCCAAAAAAAGCGCAGGCTGCGGCACCCTGCCCGAGGCCTAGGCGCGGAGGGCGGCGGCTGGAGACTGACGATAGGCGAGCAAAGCCGGTATCGCCGAAAGAACCGCGGCAAAGCCCAGCAGGAACAGTGCAAGACGCAAATCTTCGCGGGTGAAGCCAACCGGCAGGATGACGCCGCTTTTTGCGGTAAAGAGTTGTGCGCCGATATGGGCAGCGCCCAATCCGACCAGAAAACCGATGCCGACACCGAGCACCACCAGTAAAAAAAGCTCCAGCCAGACGATGGCGAATACCGAGCCGCGCGGCGCGCCGAATGCCCGCAATGCGCCGATCTGCCTGCGTCGTTGCCCGACATGGATCACCGTCACCAGCACCAGCGCCGCCGCCACCAACCCCTGCGAACCGGCGGCAACCGCGCTCAGCACCATCTTGGCATCGCCGAGCGTCGCATAGAGACCCGTCAGAACTTCGCCCGGGAAAACGCCAAGCGTATTACCGGTCCGGTATTCCTGCCGCAGGCGATAGGCGTCGGCGATCGTTTTGGGCTTGACGAGAATGGCCGGCAGGCCGGGCGTGCCCTCGCCGAAAGTCTCCACGATTGGCGCATCCGCATCGATGCCGCCTTGATGGTCAGACTCCACATGCGCCGAAGTGGCTGGGCCGAGGGCCAAAGCATGCTTTTGTCGCTGCGAGACCACCAGCTGAACAGCGGCTTCGGCATGATCCGCCTCGCCTTCGGCATGCGTATCACCATCTTCGTGATGTTCTTCGCCTTCATGGGCGTGATCGTGACCGTCCCCGTGGTGATGTTCTTCATCATGCGCGCCCGCATGGCCATCCTCATGCCCTTCATCATGGCCATGATCATGACCGAGACCATGGACGTGCCACACGGCCTGTATCGGCACGAGAATGGCGCGATCCCAGGGCGTGCCGGTGGGCTGCAATTTGCCAACGACTTTATAGGCGATCTCGGTATGGGTGTGGCCGCCGGTCTCGGCGGTGCCGTGCATCGGCTTGATCTCAGCAGCGAGAGACAGATCGACGGCAGCCCCGAGTATGGCTTCGCCTTCCAGCGCGAACATCCTGCCCTCGGCAAAACCTGATGTCGTGTTGCTGACGAGGCTCATCGTCGTGCCGACTATCGGGTATCCGGCAAAGGAATCGCCAAACCCGACAGGTGCCGCCCAGGCAACGCGCGGATCGGCGGCGAGCTTCGTCAGAACAGCGCCGTCCACAAGCGGCAGCGGTGCGGCCTGCAGAAAAATGGAGGAAAGGATCAACTGGGTTTCGCTGCCGGCCGCGCCGATAACGAGATCGAATTTATCGGCGGCACGGGCGCTGCCGAGACGCAGCGAACGCTCCTGCAGCGTGACCGCAACGCCAAGCGCGGTGGCAAGCGCAACCAGGAGAACCACGACGATGCCACCCAGCCAAAGACGGCGCAGGTCGGCAAGGATGAAACCGATCATGCCGCAATCTCCTTCCGCTCGGTATCGGCGACGATACGGCCGCCGCTGAGGGTGAGACGCCGGTCGAGGCGGCCGATAAGATGCTGGTCATGGCTGGCGACGATAAGCGTGCTGCCGGTGCTGGCCGCAACGGAAAGCAGGAGATCACCGACAGCCTCGCCGCTTTCGAGATCGAGGCTTGCGGTCGGTTCGTCGGCAATGATAACGCCGGGACTGCGCAGCAGCGCACGGGCGATAGCGACACGCTGCATTTCACCGCGCGACATGGTCTCAACGTGCTGCCCCGGGCGTTTGAGGCCGACAGTCGCAAACAGGGATTCCGCGCGCTTCATGAGGTCCGCATTTGCCGCACGCGACAGGCGGGCGGGCAGCAGGATATTATCCAGCGCGGACAAGCCGGGAAAAAGATGAAACTCCTGCATGACGAGGCCGATATTGGCGGCCCGCCAGCGGTCGCGACGGCCCTCGGGCAAATCCGCAATGTTCTCTTCCCCCCAGACAACGCGGCCGGCCTGAACACGCTCAAGGCCGGCGATGATGTTGATGAGGGTGCTTTTGCCCGAGCCGGAACCACCCGTCAGCGCAACGCGGCTACCGGCAGCGATTTCCAGACCGTCGAGAACGAGAACCGGCGCTGACAAACCGGGAAAGGATACGGCAAGATCATCTATCTTCAGGGACAGCATGGTCTCAAACCGTCGCGTATTCTGCCTGGCGGATGCGCAGCAGGCTGACAAAGCCGGTATCCGGATCGGTCCAGGAACCCGTTTCCAGCGTGCCGCGCACTTCGATTGTCTGGCTCGGCTGGGTAAAAGTCTGTTTTTCGCCGAGATAAACGACGACGATGTTGTCCGGCCAATCTGCATCCGTGGAGCAGAAGGGGCAGATCGACATGGGGATTTCGGTCAGCACGAAAAACTGCGCTTCGGCCTTCAGCGGCGGCGCCATGAAACCACGCATGGCGATCTCCTTGCCGTTCAACTGCTTGACCTTTTCGGAAAACTCCAGCCCGAGGACGCTAACCTTGCCATAGAGTTCGTCGAAGGTGATGTCGCTGTTCGCCTGCGCGCGCGTGCCGGCGGCCAGCAGCGGCAGACCGGCAATGAGACCCAGGGTCTGACGACGGTTGAAGTGCGCCCGATCAGCCTTGCTCATGACCATTCTCCTTCTTGAAAAGGTCTGCCATCGTCCCTCGTCAGAATGGACGATGAAAGACCTGAAACTATTGTGAGGGCACGCGATAGCGGCGTGCCCTCACAACATTCATATCTTAGTTGGTCTGCTTGGCGCCAAGTGCGAAAGCTTCGGCGAGACCCTTGTAGACGTCGCTCTGTTCCATGTAGCCACGGAAGCCTTCGGCGCCGGGGCCTTCAGCCTGCAGAACGACATCATCCACCGCGTGGACGCCGCTATCCGAGCTTTTCGGAATGATGCCGGGTACGAACACAGCACCGGGAACGTCCTTGTACTGCTCGTTGGCGACATATTCCTTCTTTTCGTTCTGGACGGCCGGTGTGAACGGGCCATCAAGCTTCGGACGGAAGGTCTCGTAATGGTCAGGACCGTTATTGGCGTTCAGGAACAGACGACGGGAAACGTCGACCTTATCAGGATAACCGTCACCGTCCTTGTCTTCATAGTTCGGGAAGCCGGCCTCGGCATAGGTGCCGACCTTTTCGCGCATTTCGGTACCCGGCTTGTCATCATCGACGGTGCCGATGATGGAAACGCCATGCGTATGGTCGCCGGTGACGACGATCAGCGTATCGGGGTTCTTCGCGGCGAATTCACGGGCGACACCGACGGCCTTGTCGAATTCGATCGTGTCGACGACAGCGCGATCCCAGTCAAGCGGATGGGACATCTTGTCGACGTTGGCAGCTTCGACCATCAGGAAGAAGCCGTCCGGGTTCTTCGACAGTTCGCCGAGCGCAACCTTGGTCATTTCAACGAGGCCCGGCTGATCCGGGAACTTCGCCGTGGTGCCCTTCTTGAGGAACTCGCGGTCGAGCGCTGTGTCCATGTTGCCGGTGTGGAACAGGCCGAGGATCTTGCCGGTGTTGGTGCCGGCGGCCGTGGCGAGTTCCGCCTTGCTGGTCGCCAGCGTGTAGCCAGCTTCCTTGAACAAAGCGATATAGTCCTTGTCATCCTTGCGCTTGGAACCCGCCGTCGCCTGCGGCAGGAAATAAGCGGAGCCGCCGCCGAGGAGGACATCCGGCTTCACGTCGAACAGCATGCCGTTGATGTCGGCCTTGTCGCCGCGCTTGCGGGTGTGGGCAACGACGGCAGCCGGCGTGGCGTCCTGCAGTTCGGCGGTTGAGATGATGCCGATCGACTTCTTGGTCTGGCGGCGCAGGGCTTCCGCGATCGTTTCGACCTTCGGATCGTCGAGCGAGGCCGGGGTGCGGTCGGCATAAACGCCAATGGCGTTCACGGCGGTCTTGTGACCGGTCATGTAGGCTGACATGGTGTTGGCGCTGTCGGTGGCGACGGCGTCGGTGGCGGAGGTGCCGATGAAGGCGACCGGCGGCACATCATCCATGTTGAGGCGGCCATTGGCCTTACCCTCGGTCATGCCCTTGGACATGATGCGGGCAGCAGTGCGGTGAGCGACGGACAGGCCGTCGGCGATCAGGAAGATGACGTTCTTGGCTTTTGCCTGGGCCGGCGTGCCATAAACGGTCCAGGTGATCGCCTTGGTTTCGGAACCGGCAGAAACTTCGACCTTGTAGTCACCGGCGCTGGCGAGCGTGACCCCACGCAGGATGACGGCCGATCCAAGGACCTTGTCCTTGTTCTTTTCTTCGGCGACGAACTCGGCATCCTTGCCGAGAGCGGCCTTGTAATCCTGGCCGTTGACGGTGATCTTGACGTCTTCCGGCTTTACGACGGAAGCGAACTCGACTTTGAAATCGAACGGCGAACCGGTCAGGATCGTAGCACGATCAAGCGGATAAACCTCGGCAGCCTGGACGGCGCCGGCAAGAAAGGTCGTGGCGACCAAAGCAGCAACGATTTTGCGCATATTCCCCTCGCGAAACGTGTGAAAACCACACTTTCTCCTAGACCCGCGATATGACAGTTGCATGACTTGCAGGCAGCATATCCGGGCTCATGGGAAATTCGCGGGGGACGGTTTCAGCACGCCGTCCTCCTCCGGTCGCCGCGCGGCGCGGCAACCCTCTATGATGCGTTTCTCTCCGAGGGGGCCAGCGGATATCGAGCCTCGACGAAATTGTCGGGCGTATGCAGAGATGCTGCGGGGCCGAATGATCGGGCTGCCCGGCGCGCATGGGCAACCGTGTAAAGCCCGGTTCAGTCTTTCCTGATCCGCAATCCCTCCAGAAAGGCCCGGAAGCTGCCCACGGCCCGTTTCGAGGTCATTTCGGGGTCGTCGGAATTGGCGATCCACTGAGCGGCGGCGCTGCTTGCCGCGTTGATGAAGCGGGCGCATGCCTCCGCATCGATATCGCCGATGGTGCCTTCTTCCTTCAGGGCATCGAGGCTTCGCGCGACTGCCGAGATGCAGCCGTTTGCATTTGGCCAGCGCGACGGATCGCCGAGCACCGCCGGCCCGTCACGAAACATGATCCGCTGGATTTCCGGTTCGAGAGCCATGCGCACATAGCCGAGATTCTCCTCGACAAAACCTTCCCACCGGGACTCGGCCCTCGAGGAGATGTCACAGAGCCTCTTCGTCATTTCCGCATCGATTTCGGCCACCACCGCCAACAGCAGGCCTTTTTTGTCGCCAAAATGGTGATAGAGCGCGCCGCGGGTGAGACCGGCCTCGGCGGTGAAGTCATCCATCGACGCTTCCGCATAACCGATGCTGCCAAAGGCCTTGCGGCCGGCAGCCAGAAGCTTCGTCCGCGTCTCGGCAATCATTTCACTGCGAGGTTTGCGCATTTTTTCTCCATTTTCCACATACGACGCGTATATTAGTTGACATACGCGCCGTATGCAATTATCTCATTCACATACGCCACGTATGTATGTGGTGGACACCCTCTGAACAAGGTGCATCCCGATGGCTAATCCATACAGAGAAATTTTCCGGGCTCCAGGCGCAAAAGGCTTTTCCGCCGCCGGTTTCTTCGCCCGCCTTCCCATTGCCATGGCCCCGATCGGCATCGTCGCCATGCTTTCGCAAACCCATGGCGAATATTGGCTGGCCGGCGCCGTCTCCGCAACCTTTGCGCTGACCAATGCCGCCGTCTCCCCACAAATCTCCCGGCTGGTGGATCGCAAGGGGCAGAGCAAGGTCCTCATCCCCGCCACCATCGTCTCGGTCATCGCCTTTGCGGCGCTGATTATCGCGACAAACCAGAAATGGCCGGCCTGGACGCTGTTCCTTTCCGCCTTCCTCGCCGCTGCCATGCCGAGCATTCCGGCCATGATGCGCGCCCGCTGGACGGAAATCTTCCGCGACCGGCCGGAACTGAACACCGCATTCGCCTTTGAATCCGCCGCCGACGAACTCGTCTACATTTCAGGCGCCTCGCTTTCCGTCGGCCTGGCAGTCTCGCTCTTTCCGGAAGCGGGCATGATGATCAGCACCACCTTCCTGGCGCTCGGCACCTTCGCTTTCCTTCTGCAACGTTCGACCGAGCCCAAGGTACGCCCGGTTGAAAGCGGTCGCCGGCAGCGTTCGGCCATCTCCCTGCGTCCGGTCCAGATCATCACGCTTGCGCTGATCTTTGTCGGCTCCACTTTCGCCACTGCCGAGGTAAGTGCCGTCGCAATCACCAAGGAACTTGGCCAACCGGAAGCCGCCAGCCTCGTCATCGGCGTCTATGCCATCGGGTCCTTCGTGGTCGGCCTCATTCTCGGCGCGCTCAATCCCAAAATGCCGCTGCAACGCCAACTGCTGATCGCCGTCAGCGTGCTTGCACTCACCGCTCTGCCGCTGCTTGTCGCCAGCACTTCTGTCGCCCTTCTGGCTTTTGCCGTTTTCCTCAGCGGCGTTGCAATCTCTCCGATCTTCATCACCTCATTCGGCCTGATCGAGCGCCGTGTGCCTGAATCGATGCTGACGGAAGGCGTGACCTGGGTGATGACCGGCATCGGTATCGGCATGGCGCTCGGGGCATTTCTCTCCGGCTGGGTCATCGATAATTTCGGCCCGGATAACGGTTTCTGGGTGTCAGTCGCCGCAAGCCTTTCGACCGTTGCCATCATCACGCTCGGTCAGCGCAGCCTCTCCGGAGATCGCGAAAGATCCGGCATAGAGGCCGTGGCGCAGCCCGCCGAATAACAACCTTTACTCGTAGTCTGCCTCATTCATCGCGGTAATTGATATTTGCGCAGGAAAGGTCACAGACCAATCTATAGTACAGCGATTGTTTTACTTTGCTGTCGCCCCGCAAGCATGATACCGGCAACATTGATGGCCGATGATATCATGCCTGCGGGGCGATCCTGCTTATCGACGCCGTCGCTTCGCATATTCTCGAATTCGGCACCGACTGCTGCATCGTTCGACACTATCTGCTGGCCGGAGATGAAGCGGCCTTGCCGCCCGCATCTGCGAGAACCTGCGCGAAAATGCCGTGGGCCATATCTTCCTCCGGGCCGAGAATTGCCGATATGACATCGCCGCACCTTCGGGAATAAAAATATACTGGCTGCCGCGCTCGGCCGTGTCTTCCGCAAAATTTGTTGAATGCGTTTGCGATGCGGCAATGGAGACAGCCGCTTCCACCAATGATTATTTCCTGTGGCTCGCCAATGCATTCTCCCAATGGCAGGGCTTTCGGGACAAATTATCCGTCCTGTCCAAAAAACGTTATCTCAACGCCTGCTACTGGCGGGACGACATGACGACGAACCACTGACGAAGGACACAAATCACGGCTCCGCGCGACCCCGCATTCAACCCATGCGCTCGGACACGTGTTCTCCGGGAGACGCGGGAAAGACAACCGTCCTGTTTCCATTTAGGAAGACCCGGTGATGAATATGGGCGTGGATGGCCCGCGCAAGAACCTGGCTTTCCACATCCCGACCCAGGCTGACATAGTCCATCGCGCTTTGGGCATGGGTTACGCGGATCGTATCCTGCTCGATGATCGGCCCTTCATCGAGATCGGCGGTGACGTAATGGGCGGTCGCGCCGATCAGCCTCACCCCGCGTTCATAGGCCTGTTTATAAGGGTTGGCGCCCTTGAAAGATGGCAGGAAAGAATGATGGATGTTGATGATGCGGCCAGACATTTCCTGACACAGCCGGTCCGACAGGACCTGCATGTAGCGCGCAAGCACCACAAGCTCCGCTCCGGTATCCCGCACCACCTGCAGGATCGCGGCTTCCGCCTCGGGCTTCGTTTCCGGCGTGACGCGAATGTGGTGAAAGGGAATATCCTCGTTCACCACCTGCTTCTGGTAATCGAGGTGATTGGAAATCACCGCGACGATCTCGACCGGCAGCGCGCCGATGCGGGAGCGATACAGCAGATCGTTGAGACAATGACCGAAGCGCGAGACCATGATCACGACCTTCGTCTTTCGCGAAAGGTCATGAATATCATAGTCCATATCGAAATCGGCCGCGACGGGACCAAAGCCGTCGAGCAGCGCATCGCGTCCCGATCCCTGTTCGGAAACGAAGCTCAACCGCATGAAAAAGCGGCCAGTCTCCTGGTCGGTGAATTGCGAACTGTCGTTGATATTGCATCCGGACCGGGCGAGATAACCGGATACGGCGGCGACGATGCCGCTGCGCGCCGGGCACGCGACTGTCATTATATAGGTGCTCAAATCCTGCTCCCCTGGGTCTTTGCCGCGCGGACGGATCGCCCGCGCTTTCGCGCAGATTGCCTATCAACCGCCGGCCGTGGTCAGGACGGCGATTGAGACTAATCGAAGCCCGGCAGGGCCGCTTACGAACCGTAGATCGGGAAGGCCTCGCAAAGTGCAGCAACCTCTCCCCGCACCTCGGCTTCGACCGCGGCATCCCCTTCGGCATTCGCCGCCAGCGCGTCGATGACACGTAAGATCAGCGCGCCGATCTGTTCGAATTCGGCCACGCCGAAACCGCGGGTGGTACCCGCCGAGCTTCCAAGCCTGACGCCCGAAGTGACGAAGGGCTTTTCCGGGTCGTTGGGAATGGCGTTCTTGTTGCAGGTAAGCCCCGCCCGCTCCAGAGCGATTTCGGCAACCTTGCCGGTCACGCCTTTCGGCCGCAGATCGACCAGCACCATGTGGCTGTCGGTTCCACCCGAGACGATGCCCAGACCACCCTTCGTCAGCACCTTTGCCAGCGCCTGCGCATTGGCGATGACCTGGCCGGCATAGTCGGAAAATTCCGGACGCAAGGCCTCGCCGAAAGCCACGGCCTTGGCGGCGATGACGTGCATCAGGGGGCCGCCCTGATTGCCGGGGAAGACGGCCGAGTTCAGCTTCTTCGCCAGATCGGCGTCATTGGTAAGGATCACGCCGCCGCGGGGGCCGCGCAGGGTCTTGTGGGTGGTGGAGGTGACGACATGGGCGTGCGGCACCGGGTTCGGATATTTGCCGCCGGCGATCAGACCGGCATAATGGGCCATGTCGACCATCAGATAAGCGCCGACTTCGTCGGCTATTCTGCGGAAGCCGGCAAAATCGATCTGGCGCGGATAGGCCGATGCGCCC
Organism: Agrobacterium sp. CCNWLW155; assembly: GCF_036888815.1. Lineage (NCBI taxonomy): Bacteria > Pseudomonadati > Pseudomonadota > Alphaproteobacteria > Hyphomicrobiales > Rhizobiaceae > Agrobacterium > Agrobacterium sp. CCNWLW155. The sequence continues at coordinate 78,824 of NZ_JBAKFW010000012.1, read as the reverse complement.
GCCACGATCAGCTTCGGCTTGGTCTCCAGCGCCCGCGCCCGCACCTTCTCCATATCGATCAGATGTGTATCGGCATCGACCTCATAGGAGACGACATCGAACCACTTGCCGGACATCGTCACCGACGAACCGTGGGTCAGGTGGCCGCCATGGGCAAGTGACATGCCCATGATCCGGTCGCCCGGCTGCAGCAGCGCCAGAAACACCGCCTGATTGGCCTGCGCGCCGGAATGCGGCTGCACATTGGCGAATTCTGCACCGAAGAGCTGCTTCAACCGGTCGATGGCGACCTGTTCGACCTTGTCGACAAATTCGCAGCCGCCGTAATAACGCTTGCCGGGATAGCCCTCGGCATATTTGTTGGTCAGCACCGAGCCTTGAGCCGCCAGAACATCGGCGGAAACGATGTTTTCCGAAGCGATGAGCTCGATCTGCGTTTTCTGGCGGTCGAGTTCCTCGGCGATGGCGTCAGCGATCACCGTGTCCGAAACGGTATTATGTGACAGGCGGTTGAGCATTGTTTTTTCCTCCCAGATCAAGCGATATCAGCCGCAAGTTCCTTGCAGCCGGTTTCAAGCAAATGGCCAAGATGCGACACGAAGCTGTTCCAGATATCCATGCGGAAACGGTTTTCCGCATCGCGCCAGAGCACCACGGTCACGCCGTCGAAAATCGTTCGGCGCGCCTCACCAATAGCAATGGTGTCGATATCGCGGGCGCAGCCCAGCGTCAGCAGTTCGCCAGCCTGTGGCCCCTCGATCGAGAGCGTCACTTCCCGGCCGGAAATATCGACGAGGCTGTGTGGGTGGCTGGCATAGACAGCGCCGCAGGCCGCAATCAGCCTGTCGGCTTCCCCTGTCGGAGCAAGGATCGTCCATTCGTCGGGACCGAGGCGCACGGCCTCGATTTCGCCTGCGGCGGAGCGGGTGCCGATCCGGTCGGGCAAGGCAAGGCCAAGGGCGGCGCTGAGCGGGGTGAGATCACCCCGGGCGCGTAGCGACAGCCGCGTCTGCACCGGCAGGATGCTGACCCGGGCCGCTTTGCTCTCGGCCAAAGTGCCGGAAACGAGGGAGGAAACGCGCATGTTCATTGTCATCTCCGGGTCAGATTTTCAGGCGGGTATTTTCGGGATCGACAAAGACCATCCCGGTGATTTTCGCGGCAATGGTGCGGTCCAGCATGGGGATGTAGACGGTCTCGCCCATCCGCTCATGGCCACCCTCCACCAGAGCCAGCGCGATGGGCTGGCCGGCGGCATCCGAGTGATAGGACGAGGTGACGTGGCCGACCATTTTCATCGGGATCGGCTGTTTCGGATCAAAGACGATCTGCGCGCCCTCTTCCAGCTTCGAGCGGTCTTCGGTCAGAAGGCCGACGAGATGACGGCGATCCTTGGCGACGAGATCGGGGCGGGCAAGGCCACGCTTGCCGACGAAATCCGGCTTGTTCTTGCCCACGGCCCAGCCCATCGCGGCGTCATAGGGCGTGACGGTACCATCGGTATCCTGACCGACGATGATGTAACCCTTTTCGGCACGCAGCACATGCATGGTCTCGGTGCCGTAAGGCGTGATGCCATATTGCTGGCCGGCCTCCCACAGGATTTCCCAGAGCTTGCGGCCGAGCGGTGCAGGGACATTGACCTCGAAGCCGATCTCGCCGGTGAAGCTGACGCGGAACAGCCGCGCCGGCATGCCGGCCACCGTGCACTCCACGCAGGACATATGCGGGAAGGCCTCTTCCGTCAGTTCGACGCCTTCCACCAGCGGCGCGAGCAGCTTTGCCGCGTTCGGGCCGTTCAGCGCAATGGTGGACCATTGTTCGGTCGTCGAGGTCAGCCAGACATTGAGATCCGGCCACTCCGTCTGGAGGTAATCCTCCATCATGTTCAGCACCCGGGCGGCGCCGCCTGTCGTGGTGGTGACGTGGAAACGGTCTTCGGTCATGCGGCCGATGACGCCATCGTCGCGAATGAAGCCGTCATCGCCGAGCAGCAGGCCATAACGGCAACGGCCGGCGGCGAGCTTCGTCCAGGGATTGGTATACATGCGGTTCATGAACTCGACCGCATCAGGCCCGACAACCTCGATCTTGCCGAGCGTCGAGGCGTCGAAAATGCCCACACTCTGGCGCACCGCCCGGCATTCACGGCCGACAGCCGCATCCATGTCTTCGCCCGGTTTAGGGAAATACCAGGCGCGACGCCATTGTCCGACCGGCTCGTAGACCGCGCCATGCGCCTCAGCCCACCCGTCGATCTGCGTCTTGCGCGTTACCTCGAAATGCGCGCCGCGGTGATAACCGGCGAAGGCTCCGAAGGTCGTCGGCGTATAGGGCGGGCGGAAGGTGGTGAGGCCGACCTGCGGCTGGCGTTTGCCGAGTGCTTCCGCCGCGATGTTGAGGCCGTTGATGTTGGACATCTTGCCCTGATCGGTCGCCATGCCGTTGGTGGTGTAGCGCTTGACGTGCTCTATGGAACGCATGCCCTCACGCACGGCGAGCCTCAGATCCTTGGCGGTCACATCGTTCTGGTAATCCACGAAAGCCTTGGCCTTGCCGGCATCACGGTCGCTCGGCAGTTCCGTGTGCGAGACGCCGCTGCCGGTGCGGTCATGTTCCACCACAAGAGCGGAAGGGTTGGCGGCCTTGCCGAGCACTGCTGCAACTTCGCGACCCCGTTCAGCACCGTCCTTCAGCGCCGCTTCGATGCCCCACAGCCCGCGTCCGGCCCCGGCAATCACGCAATCCTCGTTGGTGGCGGCAGGAAGGAAGGTAGTCCGCTCATCATCCCAGGCGATCTTGCCCTGCGTATGGGAAAAGAGATGCAGCGACGGCGTCCAGCCGCCGGACATCAGCACCGCATCGCAGGCGATTTCCTGTCCCGCACCGACCGACGCGCCACTAACCGGATTGACCCGGACTGACTTGACGCGCAGCCGCCCCGACGTCGCCGTGACCGTATGCGACAGCTTGACCGGAATGCCGAGCGCACGCGCCTCGTTCACCAGTTCTTCCCGCACCTTGGCGCGGGTATCGACAATTGCCTGAACGCGTGCGCCCGCGCCGTGAAGATCAAACGCCGCGTACCAGGCGCTGTCATGGCTCGTCACCACCACCGGCCGGTTGCCGACCTTGACGCCATAGCGGTTGAGATAGGTCTGGGCGGCACCCGCGAGCATCACGCCCGGCCGGTCGTTGCCGTGGAAAACCAGCGGCTTTTCCAGTGCACCCTGCGCCAATACGACGTGACGCGCCCGAACGCGCCACAGGCGTTCGCGCGGCGTATCCTTCGGCACGGCCTCTAAATGGTCGGTCAACTTTTCGCAAAGGCCGATCATGTTCTGGTGGTAATAGGCGATGGCCGTCGTGCGGGTCATTACCTTGACGCCGCGCTCCTTCAGTGCCGTCAATTCATCCGCCAGCCAGTTCCATACGGGCTTGCCATCGATCTTCGCCTGCGGCTCCGACAGCAGCGTGCCGCCGGCTTCGGCATTTTCATCGACCAGCACGACCTTGAGACCATCGACCGCCGCCGCACGCGCCGCCGCCAGACCAGCCGGACCAGCGCCGACGATCAGCACATCGCAATGCAGGTTGCGCGAGGCATAGATATCCGGGTCTTCCTCGGTGGGGGAAACGCCGAGACCCGCGGCCGCGCGAATGAAGGGCTCATAGACCTTGTTCCAGAAACTCTTCGGCCACATGAAGGTCTTGTAATAGAAACCTGCTGAAAACAGCATATAGGCCATGTCGTTGACAGCGCCGATATCAAATTTCAGGCTCGGATATTTGTTCTGGGAGGTGGTTTCCAGCCCGTTCCAGATTTCCTGCACCGTGGCGCGGGTGTTCGGCTCAAAACGTCCTGCGCTGCGGCGGGTGCCGATCAGCGCATTCGGCTCTTCGGAACCCGCCGCCACCGGGCCGCGCGGGCGGTGGTATTTGAACGAGCGGCCCATGAGATGCACGCCATTGGCGAGAAGTGCCGAGGCGACCGTATCGCCCTTCACGCCGCGATAGGTCCTGCCATCGAAGGTAAAGCTGACCGAGCGGGTGGCATCCACACGGCCACGGCCGGAAACGCGATAGGAGTTCATTTCGACACCTCGGAACTGGCTGGTGCACGGGTCAGGGAAGAAAGTTCTGGACGCGGTTCACCCGCACGATAGGTCGTGAGGAAGCGGTCGCTCACCGTGTCACGCACGGCGTTGAAGAAGCGGCCGCAACCATGCAGATGCCGCCAGCGCTCGAAATGCGGGCCTTTCACGTTTTCGCGGATGAACAGGAATTCTTCCCATTGCTCATCGGTCTGCGACGAAGGATCGGCGGCGCGGGTAATATGGGCCTGCCCGGCATAGGTGAATTCGGCTTCGGGCAGCGTTTCATTGCAATAGGGGCAGCGGATCAAAAGCATGGGGTCGGCTCCTCAATGCGCCACCGCGGCGGCGGCGGCCTCGTCGATCAGGCGGCCGGTGCGGAAGCGTTCCAGCGTGAACGGCGCGTTGATCGGGTGCGGTTCGTTTTTGGCAATGGTCCAGGCGAAGGTGTGCGCAGCGCCCGGCGTGGCCTTGAAACCGCCCGTACCCCAGCCGCAATTGACGTAAAGCCCGTCAACCGGCGTCTTGCCGAGAATGGCCGAGCGATCCGGCGTCACATCGACGATACCGCCCCATTTGCGCAGCATCCGCATGCGATTGAAGATCGGGAAGATTTCGACGATGGCCGCAATCGTATGCTCGATCAGCGGCAGGCCGCCGCGCTGCGAATAGGATGTATATTGGTCCGTACCCGAACCGATAACCAGCTCGCCCTTGTCGGACTGGCTGATATAGGCGTGGACCGCATTCGACATGACAACGCAGGGGAAGATCGGCTTGATCGGCTCCGACACCAGCGCCTGCAAAGGATAGCTTTCGAGCGGCAGGCGCACGCCGGCCGTGTCCATAACAACTGAGGTGTGGCCGGCGGCGGAAACCGCGACCTTCTTCGCCTTGATGAAGCCCCTCGCCGTCTCGACACCAGCGACGGAGCCATCGGCATTGCGACGAATGGCGGTGACCGGGCAGTTCTGGATGATATCGACCCCACGGGCGGCAGCGCCGCGCGCATACCCCCAGGCGACGGCGTCGTGGCGCGCAGTGCCGGCACGTTCCTGAAGCGCACCGCCCATGACAGGATAACGCGCATTCGGCACAATGCTGAGCGGCGGGCAATATTCCTTGCATTCTTCCGGGGTGAGCCAGCGATTGTCCACACCGTTCAAACGGTTGGAATGGATATGACGCTTGAAGCTCTGCACATCGTGCACATTATGCGCCAGCATCAGCACGCCGCGCCTTGAATACATGACGTTGTAGTTCAGCTCCTGGCTCAAGTTCTCCCACAGATCGACGGCGTGATCGTAAAGACGGGCGCTCTCGTCATAGAGATAGTTCGAGCGGATGATCGTCGTGTTGCGGCCGGTATTACCGCCGCCGAGCCAACCCTTGTCGATGACGGCGACATTGGTGATGCCGTGCTGGCTGGCCAGATAATAGGCGGCACCCAAACCATGGCCGCCGGCGCCGACGATGACCACGTCATATTCGGCTTTCGGCTGGCTGTCCGGCCACTGCTCGTCCCAGTTCTTGTGGCCGGTCAGGGCATTCCGCAAAAGATTGAAAGCATTAAAACGCGTCATGAGCGGACCCGATGGTTGGAAAATCTCGTGTCGTAAACGCTATGAGCATTTGCCGCGCCCCGGCTGGACAATCGCGTCTGTTTGCATGAATATTTGCGTCATGACCTCACACCGCGCCAGAAAACGCCTCAGCGTCGCCTTCCTGCTTGCCGACCGCTTCACGCTGTCAGCCTTTGCGAATTTCGTTGATGTGCTGCGTCTTGCCGCCGACGAGGCGGACCGTTCCCGACCTATCCTGTGTGAGTGGTCGGTGCTCTCGGCAACGCTGGGCAGCGTGCAATCGAGCTGCGGCGTGAAGGTGCAGCCGGATACACGGCTGATGGACGCCGGGCATTACGACTATATCGTCGTTGTCGGCGGCTTGATCAGCGATCACAGCGCCCTGCCGCAGGAAGCGCTGCGGTTCCTGAAAGACCGGGCGGCGGCGGGCATTCCCATCGTCGGGCTCTGCACCGGTGTCTTCATTCTGCATGAAGCGGGCCTGCTTGATGGTTATCGCTGCTGCGTGAGCTGGTTCCACCATCAGGATTTTCTCGACCGTTTCGATACCGTCCAGATGATCTCCGACCAGATTTTCGTCATCGACCGTGACCGGCTGACCTGTTCCGGTGGTCACGGCGCAGCCCATCTGGCGGCTTTCCTCGTCGAGCGCCATGTCGGCCAGTCCGCCGCCATCAAAAGCCTCAACATCATGATGATCGACAGCGCGCTGAGCGGCGAAAAACCCCAGCCCGGCCAGCAGAGCGCGCGAAAGGCCAATGATCCTCTGGTCAAAAAAGCGATCCTGCGGATGCAGCAGAATATCGAGGTTCCGAAAACAGTGCTGGAACTGGCGAACGACCTTGGCCTTGGCCGCCGCAGCCTCGAACGGCGTTTCCTCACCGACCTGAACGCGACGCCGTCCAAGGTCTATCTCGAGCTTCGGCTGGACCGTGCGCTCTCCCTCCTGCGCACCACGCATGACCCGATCACCCAGATTGCGCTCGCCACCGGTTTCTGCGACGCGCCGCATCTTTCTCGCACGCTGCGAACCGAGCGCGGTTTCACGCCCAGCGAATATCGCAAGACGCAGGCCGGCCACACAGCGACTGACGAGGAATTCGCCGTCGGCGTGCTGCTTCCGCAAGCCTGAAATATGTTGCCGCGGCCTAGGAACCCGCAGTCATAAAGGTCAGCCGGGTGAAAGCCGTATAATTGGATTCCGACACCATCAGGGCGGCGAAGACAAGCACGAGGACCGGTGGGAGCAGGATGACGTAGATCAAGACGAGCCGTTCCCAGGCCAGATGCATGAAAATCGCGATGATCAGCCCCGCCTTCAGCAGCATGAATACGATGATCAAAGACCATCGGGGATAGCCCTGAATGCCGAGATAATCGACCATATAGGAGAACGTGCTGAGAACAAAAAGCAGTCCCCAGGCCACCATATAAAGTCTTATCGGATGCTGCTGTGATTGTTCCTGTGCCATGATGCCATCCTCACTCACCACAGATAGAAGAATGCAAAGATGAAGACCCACACCAGATCGACGAAGTGCCAATAAAGCCCCATGATCTCGACGACCTCGTAGTGCCCCTTGCGGCTGGTGAAAAATCCCCGCCTTTCCTGATCGAAATCTCCCCGCCATACCTTGCGCGCGATGATGAGGAGGAACAGCACGCCTATCGAGACATGGGTGCCGTGAAAGCCCGTGATCATGAAGAACGTCGAACCGAATTGCGCCGCACCCCATGGGTTTTCCCAGGGACGCACGCCTTCCTCGATCAGTTTCGTCCATTCGAATGCCTGCATTCCGACGAATGTCGCGCCAAGGAGGGCCGTTACCACCATCAGCGCCGCGGTTTTGCGACGGTCACGGCGGTATCCGAAGTTGACGGCCATGGCCATCGTGCCGCTGCTGCTGATGAGGACGAAGGTCATGATGGCAATCAGGATCAGCGGGATATCCTTGCCGCCAATCGTCAGCGCAAAAACCTCGCTCGGATTGGGCCAGGCGACGGTGGTCGACATGCGCGCGGCCATATAGGCCAGGAGGAAACAGCCGAAAATGAAGATGTCGCTGAGGATGAAGATCCACATCATCGCCTTGCCCCAGGAGACGTTCTTGAACGCCCGCTGGTCCGATGACAGATCGGCGGCAACGCCGCGCATTCCCGTGGGGCGCAGATGCGGATCGCTTGCTGGCCTTTCCATGGATGCGGTCATGATCGACACTCCTTAGAGGATTTCCAGTAAAAGTACGTAGCGTCCGGAAAATCTGATGCTTAGATAAAACTTAGAGCGGCGGGACCTGCTCCGGTTCATCTCCCGCCGCTCTAGCTGACCAATTGACGGCATAGATCGACAAAACTATTCGCCCAGCCGGCGAAGAGCGCAAAAAGGATCAGCCACACCACCAGCATGAAATGCCAGTAGATGGCGCACAGCTCCACGCTCAGGAGCATCCTTGCCAACAAGGGCTCGCTGCGGGCGCGGATTGCGGTGCGTCCAAGCACACAGAGCCCGCCCACTATATGCAGGCCGTGCAGCCCGGTGATCATGTAAAAGAAGCTGTTCGATGGGTTATCCGCCAGCACATAGCCTGCGGAGGTGAGTTGCCACCACGCCAGAAACTGCCCGGCAACGAAGAGAACGGCCGTCGCAAAGGCTGCCGCGAGAGCCATATTCAGCCTGTCGCGGCGACCGGCGCCGGCTTCGGTTTTCGCCCATTGCAGCGCCAGACTACTAGCGGCAAGCGTCGCAGTATTGGCCCATAACAGCCCGGGAATGGGGATGCCCCACCAGTCCGCGCCGCCCATGCGGCCGAGATAGGCGCTGATGAGCAGCGTGAACAGCGCGCCCACGACACCCAGAAAAATGCCGAGCCCAAGTTTCGCTATTGTCGCCGACGATCCCTGCATCTGCGGTGCATCGCCTGCCACCCCCACTTCCAGCCATGGTTTTGAAGTGAGCCGCTGCCCCGCCATCCACCAGGCGATGATGCCGGCAATACCCGCCATGAAGATGAGAATGGCGATCATGACAGGGCCCTCTCCGACGGCCCGGCCGCAGCCGGCTGGTTTTGCGGCAGGAAGTCCTCATCCGCGCCGGGCACGCTGTAGTCATAAGGCCAGCGATAGACGACCGGCAGCTCCTTGCCCCAGTTTCCATGAACGGGCGGGGTCTGCGGCGTTTGCCATTCCAGTGTCGTCGCCCGCCACGGATTGCCGCCCGCCTGTTTGCCCCAGCGAAGGCTCCAGGCGAGATTGAACAGGAACAGCAGTTGTGCGGCGCCAACAACCAGTGCTGCAACGGAGATGAACATGTTCAGCGTGTGTGCCGAGGGCGGAATGAAAGCGGCCTCGCCCAGTTCGTAATAACGGCGCGGCACGCCCATCAGGCCGAGATAATGCATCGGGAAGAAGATGGCGTAAGCGCCGAGAAAGGTGATCCAGAAGTGGATATGCCCTATCGCCACGTTCAGCATGCGGCCCGTGACTTTGGGATACCAATGGTGGATCGCGCCGAAAATCACCATGATCGGCGCGACCCCCATCACCATATGGAAATGCGCGACGACGAACATCGTATCCGAAAGCGGAACGTCTACGACGACATTGCCGAGGAAAAGACCGGTCAATCCGCCATTGATGAATGTGACGATGAAGGCGAGCGCAAACAGCATCGGCAAGTTCAGATGGATATCGCCGCGCCAGAGCGTCAGCACCCAGTTATAGACCTTGATCGCCGTCGGCACGGCGATGATCAGCGTCGTGGTCGCGAAAAAGAAGCCGAAATTCGGGTTCATGCCGCTGACATACATATGATGCGCCCAGACGACGAAGCTCAGCGCCGCGATGATGACGATCGCCCAGACCATCATCCGGTAACCGAAGATGTTCTTGCGTGCATGGGTGCTGATGAGATCCGAGACGATGCCGAAGGCCGGAAGTGCCACGATATAGACTTCCGGATGGCCGAAGAACCAGAACAGATGCTGGAAGAGGATGGGACTGCCGCCCTCCTGTTTCAGCTGTTCGCCCATCTCGACGATGGCGGGCATGAAGAAGCTCGTGCCGAGCAGCCGGTCGAACAACATCATGACGGCGGCAACGAGAAGCGCCGGGAAGGCGAGCAGCGCCATGGCGGTTGCCGTGAATATGCCCCATATCGTCAGGGGCATGCGCATCAACGTCATGCCGCGCGTGCGCCCTTGTAGCACCGTGACGACGTAATTCAGCCCGCCCAGGGTAAAGCCGATGATGAACAGGATCAGCGAGGACAACATCAGGATGATGCCCCAGTCGCGCCCGCCCGGCGTTCCCGATAAAAGCGCCTGCGGCGGATAGAGCGTCCAGCCAGCGCCCGTCGGCCCGCCAGGCGCGAAGAAACCGGCGACCAGCACGAGGACCGCGAGCAGGTAGAGCCAGTAGCTCAGCATGTTCGCATAGGGAAACACCATGTCGCGCGCGCCGAGCATCAGCGGGATCAGATAATTGCCGAAACCGCCGAGAAACAGCGCGGTAAGCAGGTAAATCACCATGATCATGCCGTGCATGGTGATGAACTGATAATAATGTTCCGCGTCGATGAAAGAGAAATAACCGGGAAAGCCGAGTTGCAGGCGCATCAACCAGGATAGCACCAGCGCCACCATGCCGATTGCCGTCGCGGTCAGGAAATATTGAATGGCGATGATCTTGGCATCCTGGCTGAAGACATATTTCGTCCACCAGCTTTTCGGGTGATAAAGCTCGACATCCTCGACCTCAGCGGGCTGGATGACCTGCCCCGCGCCGGATCCAATCTCGACCATCTTCCGTCCTCCCTGTTTCCTCCGACGCGGCTTTTCCGTTCAACGACGCATGGCGCTCATCTGGCTGCCGACTTTTCCGCCAAAGCGAGCGATTTCGAGAAAGTCGGTTGCTGCTGTAGCCAGGCCTGATAGTCAGCCTCGGTATCGACGACGACGGTGCCGCGCATCTGCGGATGGCCGACGCCGCACAATTCCGCGCAGAGAACCTCGAAGGTTCCTGTCCGCGTCGGGGTGAACCAGTAGTAGGTGACCGAACCGGGGATCATGTCCATCTTGGCCCGGAACTCCGGCACGTAGAAATCATGCACCACGTCAACCGCGCGCAGCAGCATCTTCACCGGCCTGCCGGCGGGTAAATGCAACTCGCCGCCTTCAACGATGACATCGTCCATTCCGGCGGGGTCGTTTCTGTTCAAACCGAGCGGATTGTCCGGCGCAATGGCGCGCGTGTCGGCCCGTCCGAGCCGGCCGTCCGCGCCGGGCAGCCGGAAACTCCATTGCCATTGCTGACCGACGACTTCCACCTCGCTGGCGCCATCAGGCACGGTCACGAACTGGTTCCACACGAAGAGGCCCGGCAGGAGCATGGCAGCCACCCCGACCCCGGTTCCTCCAGCAAGCCACCCCTCCAGGCGCTTGTTTTCAGGCTGGTATGCCGCCCGGTTTCCCGTGCGATGCCTGAAACGGAACACGCAATAGGCGACGAACAACACGATGGCCGAAAAAACGAAACCGGTGATCCAGAAGGTGATGATGATCGTATTGTCGATATAGCTCCAGTTGGAGGCAATCGGCGTCCACCACCAAGGGCTCAGCAGGTGGAATACGATCGATCCCACCACCAGCAGAACGAGAACCACAACGACAGCCATCGTCTCCTCCCCTGACACGGCCGCGACTATTTCTACAATCCTATCGCGAAACGTATTAGCATTATCTCATGAACAGTTCGGGCGAGCAATTGCGGCAACAGCAGCAGTTCGCCCCTCATTCGGCCCTATCCTGCCGATCCACCCCGGCGAGAAACAGCTCTTCAGCTCGCATCATTTCGCTACTTGGAGTATTGCTTCAGATAGGCGATGAGATTGGTGATGTCGGTGTCGTCCTTCACCCCGACAAAGGCCATTTTTGTGCCCTTCACCTTCGCCTTGGGGTCGTGCAGATAATCGCGAAATGATGTCTCGTCCCATACCAGCCCGGCCTTGCCCGCATCCTGCATCGCCTGCGAATAGGCGAAATTCGGATGGGTGCCGGCGGCTCTGCCGAACAGGCCGTTCAGTGAAGGTCCGACCTTGTTCTGGTCGGTTTCGGCGACATGACAAATGCCGCATTTTTTGAAAACGGTGGCGCCGGCGGCAGGGTCCCCCTCCTGTGCGTGCGCATCAAGCGGAAGGGTCGTGGCGAAAAGCAGACAGATGGCAAGAAAACGATACGACATGGCATCCTCACGCGCTCCATCGCAATCCCGGCCGCAACGGCTCCCTTAGGAGAGCCGCAACAGCGGGAAGGATGATCGACAGCTAGATTTCCGTTATGGGTTCAAGGCATACGGTTTGGATAAACGGGGACGATCAATTTCCGATAGAGGTGCCAGGTTGCATGTCCGAGGATGGGCATGATGACTGCAAGGCCGACGAAAACCGGGATTGTGCCGACGACGAGCAGCGCCGCGACGATCAACCCCCAAAGCGCAACTGGAACCGGATTGGCGAGCGTGGCGCGTATGCTCGCATCCACCGCCGCGACTGCGCCGACATCCCGGTCAAGCATCAGCGGGAACGCCACCACCGTTGTCGCCAGCACAATGACCGCGAAAACGAAACCGGCAAGATTCCCCCAGATTATCAGGGAAAGTCCCTCCGGGGTGGTCAGCACGTCTGACAGAAAGGTTGAGAGTGAAGCCGGACCGGCCGCATCGAACGTCGTGGTGTAGAGGTGCTGCGCCACAATCAGCCAGAGGGCGAAAAGCACGAACAGCATGACGGCGACCGCGATAATCGACGGCAGGGCCGGAGAGTGTCGAACCTCCAGCGCATGACGCCAGGAGCTATCCAACCCCTGCTCACGTCGTCGGCTGATTTCATAAAGACCGATGGCGGCGATCGGACCGATCAGCGCAAAACCTGACATCAAGGGATAAATCAGCGGCAGCAGATTGGCGCCGGAACTCCACATGACCAGAAAAACACCCGCAATCGGATACATAAGACAGAGAAAGACATAATGGGACGGCTTCTCTTTGAAGTCATCAAGTCCCAACTTCAATGCATCGACAATATCCGCGAAACCAATCTTGCGGACTTCGGGGCGAGTAAATTCACCGGTCGCACCGGCCATGACATGGAATGCCGTCATAGCACTTCTCCTCCTGCGCCATGATCCGGCTGGCGGCGTGGAAACGCCTGGAGACTTTATCCGCGCGTCAAACCGCAACCGGCTAAATTGTAATTTATCAAATCCGGGCGCCTTTGTCGCCTGTTCTTTAAATTAGAGAAATTAGATGCTCGTCGTCAGCGCGACCGGGGGCAACGCCGGTCCTCCGAAGACAATCCCGCCGGGGGGCTCCTCGCACCGGCAAGCTGGCCAGCCATGGAGGAAAACACCTCCACCGGCAGAGGCTGATCCGCTTCTTCATTTTTTTTCTTGAAAGGCGCCTAGCTTGCGAGCGCGAGGACAGAATGCTGATCGGCCGTATCAAAGGCGTGAATGGGGCCCGTCCGAGCATAATTCAAAACGAATTCAGTCTTCGGCGCATCCTTCTCTTTCACCGAGATCATAGATGCGTCCGGTGAGCCAGGCGGGCCAGTCCCGTTCAAAGAAGGATTTCTTGCTTTCATCGAAGACGCGGTTGGGACGCGTCGATGTCGCCATATCCTCACCTTCGAGCCTGACGACGATCTGCTCGCTTCGATGGTCGTCTTTCTCCCTGCGAAAGCGGAATTGATGCAAGGGTCCCGCATTGACGTTCGGAACCAGTTCACCGTCAGCATCGCAGATCGCGCGTGCGCCTCGGCTGCCGCCGCCATCGCGAATGAAGTAATCCAACGCCGTGAGCACGGCCTCGGACGCAATCGCCATCTGTTGCCACTGAACGGCGCGAACCGCCTCGGCAGCCCGTCCGTAAGCAATCCCGTTCGAGCGGATCGTCGCATTGAGCGAACGCGCCCCGGCAAGCGCCTGCGAAACGCTTTCGGCATCGCATATCATCCCCGCCTTATCGCTCATGCGGGACTGGATTTCGGTGCGGATGTTCTTGGCGGACAGGCGACTATCCTCCTTCAGAATGGCGAGAAGGTCATTGATGCCCGCTAATGCCGCCGCCTCAATATTTGCCGATGACGGGGATTTCGCGCGGCGACTTGCGCCGATATGTTCGGCCGCGCGTGTGCCGAATACCTGCCCGGCATTCAGCGCCGCACCACCCGGACGTGTCACACCATGCGTACCTGCGGCCTCGCCGACAGAATAGCAGCCCGTCAGGTTGGTCCGCCCCCAGGTATCGACCATGATGCCGCCGTTCATGTGCTGGTTGTTCACCGCAAATTCCAGCGGCTCGCTGGCGATGTCGATCTTGTAGCGCCGGTAGAGTTCGATCGCGAGCGGGTTCATATGCTTCAACCGGTCGATCGGCCGTTCCTTCATCGCGCCGGCGTTTTCGATGTAGCTGCTGACGTCTGCGTCGAGACGGTCAAGGCTGAACGGAAGATCGCCGGGCACCGCCAGCGGATTGCGATTGAAGTCCATAAAGACCCGCCGCCCGGCCGCCGACTCGCGGAAGATCGCAAGGTCGACCAGACTTGAACCGAAATCGAGCATACGGGTCGAATGGAAGGGCCATTGATAGCCCTTTCGGAAAATGTTGGAGGCCATTTCCTGCGTATTGCGATAGTAGTCCGCCAGAAAATGATGCTCTTTGCCCCCGGCATCCAGCGAATAAATATGCGGGATGGCCTGAACATAGGTTCCCGACAGGTTCCAGGGAAATCCCTCCCGTCGGGTGCCTATACCGAACTGGCTTTCCGTGAGGTTGACGAGGTCTATCCCCGCCTCCAGCGCCAGCCCCAGAGAACCAAAACAGCCATTGGGATAAACGCTGTCGCGATAAAGCTCGCCCGGTCCGCCGGCTGCAAGCACAATCACCGGACACACGAAGAGAGCAATCCCGAACGGGTTGGTATCGCTGCGCTCATGGGGCTGCATGGCGAGGACGCCGACGACCCGTCTTTCGTCATTCAAACCTTCGGTCAGTATTTTGACGACGGTGGTATGATTGTGAAACGGGATATCCAGACGGATCGCTTCATCCGCAAGCACCTTGACCATCAGCCGCGATGTGCGGGGGCCGCAACTGGTCGCCCGGCCGACTTCGTCGTGGTCGGTCTGATATCGCAGCGTCCCGCCCAGCGGGTCCTGCGGCAGGGGCAGCCCGAGGAATTGCAGGGAGGCCATCATGCGCGCCGATCCCACCGCCTCGACATAGGCGGTATCCTCATCCATGGCGCCGCCGCTGCGGATGGCGCGCGCCATTGCCTTGAAGTTGTCGCCCTGATCGGCCGTGTTCGCGGTGTGGAGCGTTTGTTTGTCGGATCCGGAACAGGCGGATGTCCCACCCCACGCGCTCTGGCTGAGGATGACGACGTCATCGCCGCGCCGCTTCATTTCCACCGCAGTCCGCAGCCCGGCGGCACCGGAGCCGACCACGACGCAGCCGGCGCGATGAACCGGGACATCGATGCCACCGAGCACGATCATCTCCTTGGGACCGGGCGCTTTCGGCAAACGCGGCATGTTCACATCCGTGAGCGCGTCAAGAATATGCTGCGGGACGGTCGCGTCCATGAGCGTTGTACTCCTCGTAAATTGCCTTGCAGGCTTCGTCTCGGGTTCGCATCAAGACCGCCTGATCGCGGAATGACTATCGAACCTGCGCGCGCGCCCTTGGACGCGTTTCATTGCGTTCGTGCGAGAAAATCGCCGGTGCAAGGGGGGCAAGTCCTCTTATCAGGTCCGCGCCCTTCTCTCCGACCATGATCGTCGGCGCATTGGTGTTGCACGAGGGAACGCGCGGCATGACGGAGGAATCGCAGACGCGCAGTCCTTCAAGACCGTGTACCTTGAGATCAAGGCCGACGACTGATTCCGGCCCGTTGCCCATCTTGCAGGTGCCGACGGGATGGTGATCGGTCTTGGCATTCGCGCAGCCGTATTCGAAAAGCTCATCATCCGTCATGACCTTGGGGCCGGGCAGACGTTCCGCCATGATGTATGGCTTCAACGCCGCCTGCTGGAATATCTCGCGGGCGATCTTGAGACCTTCCAGTGACATCTTCCGGTCATGGGGATCGGACCAGTAATTGGGATCGATCAACGGCGCGGCGGCCGGATCGGAGGATGACAGCCGCACGGTTCCGCGCGATCTGGGATGAAGATAGGCGGAATTCAGCGTGACCCCGGCGTTTTTCAGCCGCTCCACGCCCGCCTCGATACCCGACCCCAATCCCAGATGGAACTGGATATCCGGCGAGCGCGCGTCCGGGTCCGCATACCAGAAACCGCCCGTTTCAAACAGCGAGGAGGCAACCGGGCCGGTGCGGAACAGAATATATTCAAGCCCCGCCCATATCGTCCGGTGAAGTTTGGCGACGCCGTCATAGGTATGGTCGCCGGTGCATTCGGCAATCACGAAAAGATCGAGATGATCCTGCAGGTTCGAACCGACGCCGGGCAGGTCATGCAGCACCTTCACGCCCACGGATTTCAGATGGTCCGCCGGGCCGATACCCGATTGCTGCAGGAGCTTGGGGGAGCCGATCGCGCCGGAAGAGACGAGGACTTCCCGTTCGGCGCGGATGATTTCCGAGCCGGATTTTCCGACAACCTCGACCCCTATGGCGCGTTTTCCTTCCAGAACGATGCGGGAGACGCGTGCGCCGAGTTTGATCGTCAGGTTCTTGCGATGCCGGATCGGGTTGAGATAGGCGAGTGATGCGGACGACCGGCGCCGGTTGCGCTGCGTGAGCTGATAGAAGCCGACGCCGGCCTGCTGCCGGCCGTTGAAATCGTGATTATAGGGCATGCCGAGTTCCTGGCCTGCTCGAATGTAAGCATCGCAGATGGGCAGGGCCGAAACCGGCATCGAGACGCCAAGCGGTCCGCCATAGGAATGATAGTCGTCGGCGAAACGCTGATTGTCTTCGGCGCGTTTATAATAGGGCAGGATGTCGCGATAGCTCCAGCCTTCACAGCCATCCTCGGAGACCCATGTGTCGTAATCGGCCGCATTGCCGCGCGTATAAAGCTGGGCATTGATCGATGAGCCGCCGCCCAGCACCTTGGCCTGGGTGTACCGCAACACCCTGCCCTTCATGTGCTTTTGCGGCACCGTCTCCCAACCCCAGCTCGCCACGCCTTTGGTCATTTTGGCAAAACCGGCCGGCATGTGGAAAAGCGGATTCCAGTCCCCTCCACCGGCTTCGAGCAGCAGGACGTTGACATCGGGGTCTTCGCTCAAACGGTTTGCAAGCACACATCCTGCGGGGCCGGCACCGGTGATAATATAGTCGAAACGCATCGAACTATCCTGTTACACTTGAGTAATCTGATGGCCGCCATCGGCATAAAGCGGCATCGCGGCCATGAAATGCGGGGTCGTCAGCCTCATGGGGCGAGGTCCTCCGTCGAGATATGATGGGCAACCCTCAGCGCCTGGCTCGCAATGGTGAGCGCCGGATTGACGGCTGCCGACGTCGGCAGAAAGCTGGCATCGACAACGAAAAGATTGCGGTGGTCATGGGAACGGCAGAAGGGGTCGAGCGGTGCAGCCGCCGGGTCGTTGCCCATGCGGATCGTGCCGCACTGATGCGACGGCGTGCGTTTATCGAAAGGTTTCGACAAGACGATCGGGAAACCGACCGATTTGAGGATGCCTTTGAGTTTCGCAACCAGCGCCAGATGAGCGTCCCAGTTGGTTCGCCGCCAGTGGAGAACGATGCGGTTTCCGTCAACCATTATCCGGCTGTCGGGATGAGGAATGTCTTCGCTCATGGCGTAGAAATCGATCGCGTGTCCGGTCAGTTGCCGGAGCAACCATTCCGGCACGCGGGGCATTGCCCCCTTCAAGATCGCCGGAGAAATCTTGCCGAGCAGTTGGACGTTGCCAAGAGGCGGCCCGCCCTCACCGTCGGACAGATAGAAGTCATTGAAGCCGAATGTCTTTTGATAGACGGCCGTGTTGCGGAAGCTTGGCGACACGGCAATTACAGCCGACGAATTGTGGTTCATGAAGTTTCGCCCGACCTGATCGGAGGAATTCGCAAGACCCTTCGGATATCGTTCATCCGCCGAGCGGAGCAGCAGCACGGCCGACTGCACGGCTCCCGCAGACAGGATCACCAGTTTTGCCGTAACCGAGCGGGCCTCGCCGTGCTTTTCATAATGGACGCGCTCGATGTTGCCGCTCTGTCCCGCCTCAAGTCTGGTTAACTTAGCGGAGGTTTCGATTTTGACGTTCGGATATTCGAGAGCTTTTAGGAGCGCCGCAGTCTCCGCATCCATCTTGCCATCGCGAGAATTTGGATGGGCATCCCACGGTGTCCGGCCTTTCGAGAGCCATTTTTCGATATCGATGGCAAGCGGCAGGGAGAAGGGATGCAGGCCTTTCGCCTTCAGGCGTGCCCGGACATCCGCCACCGGCGGCTCGTCCGCAACGGGGGAAAATGAATATGCTGCGGAATGTTCAGGTTCGGTCGGGTCCGCGCCCAGCTCGCCGCGAACCTGATACATCGCCTCCGCCTTGCTGTACCATGGCTCCAGCTCCTCGTAAGGAAACGGCCATGCGGGAGACACGCCTTCCCTGTGCCTGATCTCGCTGAAGTCCTCCTTGCGATAACGGGACAGCACCGCGCCGTAGAATTTCGAATTTCCGCCGACGTTGTAATAATTGCCGGGATTAAACGCAGCGCCATTGGCCTCGTACCAACTCTCCTTGGGGCGAAAATGGCCCTTCTGAAAGATGGCGCGCTGGTCGCGATTGATCGGGCTGTCGGCGATATAATCGCCGGCTTCAAGGATCAGGATGTCAGCGCCTGTCGCCGCAAGCCCGGCGGCAATCGTCGCGCCGCCGATACCGGAGCCGATAATGACAATGTCTGGACTGTTCATCATGCCGATCCACCAAATACTCAGGCAATACGCGCCTGGCTCGTCGGATCGAAGAACACGGCCTTGTCGAGATTGAAGGCAAGACGGGCGTTCTGGCCGGCGTGAATGCGGGCATCGGCGCGCAGGCGGGCAACGACCTCCTTGCCGCCGAGCTTGGTCACGGCGAATGTGTCCGATCCGGCCGGTTCCACGACCTCGATGTGGCATTCTCCCTCGGCAAGCGTTCTGGCGTTCCGGTCCGCCCCTTCCGGGTCTGTCAAAGCCTCGGGTCGAATGCCGAAAATGACCTGCCGGCCCGCATGGGACGCCAGCGCCTCCTTGCCGGCCGCGACGGGAAGACGCATCGGCTCGCCATCGGGTCTCGCAAGGGAAACGGATAGTCCGGACGCATCCTGCTCGATGGTGCCGGTTAAAAGGTTCATGGCGGGCGAGCCCATGAAATCGGCGACGAACATGTTTGCCGGATTGTTGTAAATCTCGGCGGGCGAGCCGAATTGTTGCAGAACGCCGTCCTTCAGTACCGCGATCTTCGTCGCCAGCGTCATCGCCTCGATCTGGTCGTGGGTCACATAGACGATCGTGGTCTTCATGCGCTGGTGAAGCCGCTTGATCTCGGTGCGCATATCGACGCGCAGCTTGGCGTCGAGGTTGGATAGCGGCTCATCGAAAAGAAAGACCTGCGGATTGCGCACCAGCGCACGCCCCATGGCGACGCGCTGCCGTTGACCGCCCGACAATTGGCTCGGCTTACGGTCGAGGAGATGGCCGATCTGGAGAATATCGGCGACCTGCCTGATCGCTTTTTCGCGCTCTTCCTTCGGAACCTTGCGGATCTCCATACCGAAAGCGATGTTCCCGGCAACGGTCATGTTGGGATAGAGCGCGTAGGACTGAAACACCATGGCGATATCGCGCTGCGACGGCGGCAGGCCGGCTACGTTGCGCCCGTTGATCGAGATCGTGCCTGATGTGATGGGTTCCAGCCCGGCAATCGTGTTGAGCAGGGTGGATTTGCCGCAGCCGGAAGGCCCGACAAGCACCAGAAAACCGCCCTCCTCGATGTCGATATTGATGTCCTTTAGAATTTCCAGCGCGCCATAGGACTTGCGCAGATGAGAGATTTCGAGAAACGACATGGTTTATCCTTTCACAGCGCCGGACATGAGACCCCGTACGAAATAGCGGCCGGAGACGATGTAAACGATGAGGGTTGGGAGGGCGGCGAGGATCGCGCCCGCGAAATGGACGTTGTATTCCTTGACCCCCGTGGACGAGGACACGAGATTGTTGAGCGCCACCGTCATCGGGGTCGAAGACGCACCCGAAAACGAGGCGCCGAACAGGAAGTCGTTCCAGATATTGGTGAACTGCCAGATGACCGAGACCACGATGATCGGTCCCGATGACGGCAGCAGGATGCGGCGGAAAATCTGGAAGAAACTCGCGCCGTCGATCTGGGCCGCCCGAACGAGTTCCGTCGGGAAGGCTTCATAGTAGTTGCGGAAATAAAGCGTGGTGAAGCCGAGGCCATAGATCACGTGCACCATGATCAGGCCCCAGATCGAACCGGCCAGACCCAGCGTGCCGAGGATGCGCGCCATGGGGATCAGTACGATCTGGAACGGGATGAAGCATGAAAGCAGCAGCAGACCGAAGAAGACGTTCGAACCGCGAAAGCTCCACTTGGTCAGAACGTAACCGTTCAGTGCGCCAACGATGGTGGAGATCGCTACAGCCGGAACGACCATCAGGATCGAATTGATGAAGAACGGCTTGAGACCTGTCGGCTGAACGCCGATCTGCGCCGTGGACCAGGCGGAGAGCCACGGCTCGACGGTCCACACCTGCGGCAGGTTCAACATGCCGCCCTGCCGGATTTCGTCCAGTGGTTTCAGCGAATTGACCACCATTACGTAGAGCGGCAGCATGTAGTAGATGGCAAAGAATATCAGCGCCAGATAGATCAGTCCGCGCGTCAGATGGCCATGGCTGATTGCATTTTGTTGGTTTGGAGCGCCGCTCATCAGCGTTTTCCTCCGCGAATTTCCGAATAGAGATAGGGCACGATGATCGAGAAGATCATGATGAGCATGATGATCGCCGAGGAGGCGCCAATGCCCATGGAATTGCGCGTGAATGTGTAGGAATACATGAATGTCGCCGGCAGCTCGGTCGCCTGCCCCGGCCCGCCGCCGGTCAACGCGACCACAAGGTCATAGGCTTTGATTGCGAGGTGAGCGAGAACGACGAATGCGGACAGGAAGACCGGGCGCATCAGGGGAATAATGATGCGGCGGTAGGTCATGACGGTCGAAGCGCCGTCGATCTGGGCCGCCTTGATGATTTCATTGTCGACACCGCGAAGGCCGGCCAGAAACATCGCCATGACAAAGCCCGAGGACTGCCAGACCGCTGCGATCACCACGCAGTAGATGGCGTAGTTGCGATCCTTGATCCACGCAAACTGGAAGCTTTCCCATCCCCACAGATGCATGGTGTTCTGCAGACCGATGCCGGGGTCGAGAAACCATTTCCACGCCGTGCCCGTGACGATGAAAGACAGCGCCATGGGATAAAGATAGATCGGCCGCAGGAAACCTTCGCCACGGATTTTCTGGTCCAGTAGGATCGCCAGAAACAGGCCGAGAACCGAGCAGATGATGATGTAAAGCGACGCGAAGATCGCAAGGTTGCTGATCGCCCGCCACCAGTGTGGAAGCGCCCAGAGCCGCTGGTAATTCAGAAGCCCGACGAAATTGTAGGAGGGCAGCATCTTACTGTCCGTCAACGACAGGAAGCCCGTATAGGCGATGAAGCCGTATACGAAAATGATAATGACGACGAAGCTTGGAGCCAGAACAAGCTTCGGTAACAGCTCCTGAAGTCGACTACGACCAGTCATCGCGCAGATATCCTTGATCCTTGAAACAGCGCCCGATGCTTGCCGTTTCCGTCAGTTGGGTAGCCGAAGACGACAGGCTGCCTGCAAGGCGCCCGGACCGGTTCGACTGCGATTTCATGCGAGCATTGGTGCGGTGGGGGGATGCCCCCACCGCATTTTTCCACGTTTACTTTGCGGCTGCGACGGCAGCCGGCAGTTCGACGATTGCTTCATCCGGCGTCAGTTCGCCGTTGAACTCACGGGTAACGACGTCATAGATCGCGTTCTTGACGGCGGCCGGGTTGGCGTGACCGTGGGCCATCGAGCCGAAGAGCTTGCCGCTCTTGTCAGCCTCGGCAAGGTCGGCAATCGCCTTCTTGCCGCAGGCGTCAAAGGCCTCATTCGACACGTCGGACCGGGCCGGAGCCGAACCCTTGACGACATTGAATGCCGACTGGAAGGTCGGGCTTTCGATTGCCGCCGCCATTTCCATCTGCGCTGGCACCTTGTCGGCAGCGACCTTGAACATGGCGAACTGGTCGGAGTTGAAGGTCACCGCACCCTGCGTTTCAGGATAACGGACGCAGACAAAGTCCGTGCCCGGCACCTTCTTCGCCTTGACGAATTCACCCTTCGCCCAGTCGCCCATGAACTGAACGCCGGCCTTGCCTTCGATGACCATGGCGGAAGCAAGGTTCCAGTCGCGACCGGAGAAGTTGTCATCCACGTAGGAGCGAAGCTTCGTCATGCGCTCGAAAGCGGTCTTCATCTTCTCGCCGCCAAGTGCTGCCGGGTCGAGGTCGATGAACGCCTGCTTGTAGAAATCCGTGCCGAGCGACAGCACGACCGCGTCGAAGATCGTTGCGTCCTGCCATGGCTGTCCACCGGCGGCGATAGGCGTGATGCCCTGCGCCTTGAAGTTGTCGAGCATGGCGATCAGTTCGTCCCAGTTCTTGGGCTCCTTGCCGCCGGCCTTGTCGAGCGCCGCCTTGTTGATCCACATCCAGTTGGTCGAATGCACATTCACGGGTGCGGCAATCCAGTGGCCGTCGTATTTCGAGAAGCGCTGCAGGGCTTTCGGAATGACCTTGTCCCAGCCATCCTTGGCCGCCAGTTCATCGAGATTGCCGAGAGCGCCTTCTTTCGCCCAGTCCTGAATGTCGAAACCCAGCATCTGGACTGCGGTCGGCGCGTTGCCGGCGGTAACGCGGGCGCGCAGCACCGTCATCGCTTCGGTGCCGCCGCCGCCGGCGACAGGCATATCGGTCCAGGAAATATTCTTCGCCTCTAGGTCCTTCTTGAGGACGTCGAGCGCGGCAGCCTCGCCGCCGGACGTCCACCAATGCAGGACTTCAACACTCTCCGCCGCCTGTGCGGCGCCGGCCATCATGGACACTGCCAATGCAGTGCCTGTCAGAAATTTGCGCATATGTTCCTCCCATTGTCGCAAATTAAAGCGAGGAATACCCCGCCCCGTCACCCGTCCTCCTCGGACGCAGTCAGTCTAACCGGCTAGAGCGGGATGGCGAAAAGTGTGTGCGGTTTTCGCCTGAAATCCCGCTCTAATTCTATGATCTACGCCGGTTTTTCAGTCCGCGGCATCCACCAGCTGGTTCGGCCGCCGATATGCATGTTCAGGGTCTTTGTTTCCGTATAGTCCTCGACCGCATGGCGGCCGAGTTCCCGGCCGAGGCCGGACTGCTTGTAACCTCCGAACGGCAACTCGCTCGCGCCATCCATGAAAGTGTTCATCCACACCGTACCGGCCCGCACGCGGCGTCCGATCGTCAGGCACGTATCGAAATCGCAGCTCCAGACGCCTGCGGACAGGCCGTAATCGACAGAGTTGGCAATCTCGATGGCTTCTGCGGTTGTCTCAAAGGTCAGAACCGAAAGGACCGGTCCGAAAACCTCTTCACGCGCAACCGCCATTCCAGGCGTGACGTCGGAAAGAATGGTAGGCGACATGAACTGCCCCATTCCCAAGTCCAGTTTTTCTCCCCCATGAGCGATCTGTGCGCCGCTGTTTTTCGCATCTGAAACGTAACCGGAGATTTTTTCAAGATGCTGAGGCGTAATGATCGCGCCGACCTGTGTCGTCGGATCCAGAGGATCGCCCACCTTGACATTTCTGGCAAGTTCGCCGACGCGTTTGACCACATCCGCCGCGATGCTTTTGTGAAGAATGAGACGTGAACCGGCATTGCAGCACTCGCCGGCATTAAAATAGGCCCCGAAGACAGCCGCGTCGATGAATGCATCGAGATCGGCGTCCGGAAATACGATCTGTGGGTTCTTGCCACCCAGTTCGAGCGAGACCTTCTTCAGCGTCTGCGCGGCATTGACCATGGTTAGCTTGCCGACGCCCGTGGAGCCGGTGAAAGAAACCATATCAACTGAGGGATGCGAGGTCATGATCGAACCCACCTCCGCCCCGGTTCCCGTCACGATGTTGACGACACCCTTCGGGACACCCGCTTCCTGCAGGATTTCACCGAGAACAAGCGTCGAGCCGGAACTGAGTTCCGAGGGCTTGACAACCGTGGTGCAGCCCGCCGCCAGCGCAAAAGGCAGTTTCTGACCGACGATCAGGAAAGGGAAATTCCACGGTGTGATGATCGATACGACCCCGATCGCTTCGCGCAGGACAACGCCGAGCGTGCCGTCACCGAGTGTGTTGTAGCTCTCGCCATGCAAATCTCTGGCGAGGGCGGCGGCATAACGCCAGATATCGACGGAACCGGCGATTTCACCGCGCACCTGCGTAATCGGCTTTCCGGCCTCGACGGCGTCCAGATAGGCAAGTTCTTCGGATCGCGCGGCGATGAGGTCCGCAGCCTTCAACAGAATAGCCGAGCGTTCGGACGCGGTCATGCGAGGCCATGGTCCGGTATCGAAAGCCGCGCGTGCCGCAGCTATCGCCCGTTCCGCATCGGCCTTGGTTCCTGATTGAAAACGACTGACGACGGAGCCATGGCCGGGTGCTATCCGCTCGATGGGATCGACATTGCCTTCGACCCAGTGGCCGTCAATGAGCATCTTGAAATCTCTGGCCGTCCGGTCACTCAGCATTTTCGGATTGATCAGAACCGTCATCACCATTCTCCGTTAAATATTGCCGGGCGCTTTGCGCCAAATGCCGCCACGCCTTCTTTCAGGTCGCCGGTCTTGGCAGCCAGGATGGAGCCCAATGCTTCAACCGCCGTGCCGTTGTCTTCACCGCTTGCCGAGGCGATCATCAGTTTGACGATCTCGGACGCGGCCGGGCCACGCGCGGCAACACGCGCCGCATAGTCCTTCGCAGCGATCAGAGCGTTGCCAGTTGTGGTGACGGCATCCACAATCCCAAGCGCCAGCGCCTCCTGCGCGCTGAACACCTCTCCCCCAAGCGCCATCCGGCGCACGGGCTGGGCGCCGAACCGCTTGACCAGCCGCTGCGTGCCCGACCAGCCGGGCACCATTCCGAGGCTGGTTTCCGGCAGACCGATCTTGATCTGCTCCTCGGCAATGCGAATGTCGGCGATACCCGCCAGTTCAAGGCCGCCACCAAGCGCATGGCCGTTCAGCGCGGCAATCAACGGCACCCGCAAGGTCGCAAGACGTTCGAAAACCCGGTGGCCGTGACGAACCCAGCCGTGGCCAAATTCCTGGGGCTGCATACCGCCCCATGCCTTGATGTCGCCGCCAGCCGAAAAGCCCTGCCCTTCGCCTGTCAAAATCGCCACACGGACCGCATTGTTTGCCTCCACCTCATCGGCGGACGCCATCAGCGCGCCGAGCATATCAAGATCGAGAGCATTGCGTTTTTCCGGCCGCGATACCGTCATGATCGCGATGTGGCCGTCGATCTCGACGCGAACCGTGCCATTAGCCATGGAAGGTTCCCTCCAGCACGCGGGCGCTTTTTGTCGGAAGCGCAAGGCCGATATTGGCTTCGGCAAAAAGCGAAGCGTCCATCACCTTGAGATCATCGGCAACAATGAGTTCGAACTCGGACTGATCCAGGATTTGCGTCTGCAAATCGATGCCCGGCGCGATCTCGCTCAACACCACGCCTTCCGGCGTCAGCCTCATGACACAACGCTCGGTGACATAGGTGATGTCCTGGCCCTGTTCGATCGCCCTGCGGCCCGAGAAGGTCACGTGCTCGACCTCATTGACGAGCTTCTTCAGCTTTCCTTCTTTTTCGACAACCAGCTTGCCGTCATTGATCGACAGCTTTGCCCCCGCATTGAACATGCCGGAAAAGACGATTTTCCTCGCCCGGGCCGTGATATCGACGAAGCCCCCAGCACCGGCGGTCACATGCGGACGGAAGGAAAGCTTCGAGACGTTGACGGAACCGTCTTTGCCTATTTCGAGAAATGACAACAACGATGCATCAAAGCCCGCGCCCTGAAAATAGGTGAACTGATAGGGCGACGGCATATAGGCGTCGGCGTTCGAGGCGCAGCCGAATGCGAAATCCAGCAGGGGAACGCCGCCGACCGCCCCCTGCTCGATTACCCAGGTCACCGAGCCATGCAGACCTTCTTCCAGCAGAATTCTCGGCACATTCGCGGAAATGCCGAAACCGAGATTGACGCAGCTGCCAGCCTCAAGCTCCTGAGCCACGCGACGGGCAATCACTTTCTGGATATTGAATTCCGGCACCTCGAATGAATCGAGCGGATGGAAGACCTCTCCCGAAATCGCCGGATCATAGGCCGTCTGTGTCGTCTGCTTTTGATCGGGATCGACCACGACGTAATCCACCAGCATGCCGGGCACCCGCACATCGTGCGGTTTGAGCGAGCCTTGCTTGGTGATGCGTTTCACTTGCGCAATAATGATGCCGCCATTGTTTCGGGCGGCCAGCGCCTGATCGAGGCCTCCGAGATAAGCGCCCTCATGTTCGTAGGAGAGATTGCCGCGCTCATCGGCAGTCGTCGCGCGAATGATCGTCACCTGCGGAATGATCGACGGAAAATAGAGCCAGTCCTCACCCTCGAAAGTGACGCGCTTGACGACCGGCTCGGCCGCTGCCGAAGCATTCATCGCGCAGCCCTGGCGGGCCGGATCGACAAAGGTATCGAGGCCGATCTTCGTAAGGACACCCGGACGCTTTGCCGCCGCCTCGCGATGCATGTCGAACATGATGCCGGATGGGATATTATAGGCCGGAATTTCATCGGCGGTGATCATCTGCCAGATCAGCGGCGGCTCGGCGCTGGATGGACCGGACGGATATGAACCGCCGATGATCCGCTTCAGCAGGCCCTTCTTAGCAATGTGATCGACGCCCTTGATACCGCTCATATCACCGGCGGCAATCGGATGAAGCGTCGTGATGTTCTTCGGATGTCCGGTTGCATCGAAGCGGTCACCGATCGCCTTCAACATCAGATCGGGGCAGCCCAGACCGCTGGACGACGAAACGGAAACGATCGCGCCGTCTGGAATAAGATCCGCTGCCTGCGCTGGAGTGATATGTTTTTTCATGACCGGCTCTCGATCCCTGTTTTGACCCGAACAGCGGATCCGCTTTTCGACGCTTCGACGACGGCAAGCCCGGTCGCCAGCGACCAGATGCCGTCTTCAGCAGTCGCGGAAGGTTTGCCGCCTGAAATGGCCGCGTGAAAGGCTTCAAGCGCGACCTCATAAAGATTGTCGGAGCCCGTTTTGATGTCTTCCTCGCCAGCCTCGGTGCGCAGCACGACAGTGCCGACCGACTTCTGGGTCATCACATTTCTGGCGATCAGGGAGCCTTCGGTGCCATGAACCTCAAAACCGGTCTCGGCATATCTGGTCGTGAAGCCATCGTGGAACTGCGCGATAACACCGTTTTCAAAACGGATGACACCCATGACAGCGTCTTCAAGTCCCTCCCGGCTCATGCCGCCGGCCTGAGAAAACGCGATGACCTCGACCGGATCGGCACCGAGCACAAAGCGGAGTGTGTCGACGTCGTGCACGGTAATGTCGAGGATGACACCGCCGCCCGCAGACGGTTTGTCCAGCCGCCAGCCCTGCAGATGCGGCGGCAGGTAAACCGCATGAAAGACGCGCGCACTCAGCGGCGTTCCGATCCTGCCGGCGGCGATTGCATCGCGCATCGCACGGTGAGTGGGCGCATTCCGGAGATGATGATTTGTCGCCAGAACGACGCTTGCCTCGCGGGCCGCGTTCGCCATCGCATGAGCCTCTTCAAGCGACAGGGCCAGAGGCTTTTCGCAGAGAATGTGTTTTCCCGCCCGGGCAGCGGCAAGCGCCTGCTCGCAATGCAGATCATTCGTCGTTGAAATATAAACCGCATCGATGGCCGGATCGGCAAGGAGCGACGCCAGATCGGACGCGACGTTCGGGATGCCGTTTGCCGCCGCATATTCCGCCCCGCGAACAGGGTTGGAACTCAAAACGGAAACAACCTCACCGCCGGTTTTTCTGATCGCGTCGATCACCCATTCGCGCGCGATCGTACTTGCGCCGATCAATCCCCAACGCACCGTCATGCCAATGTCCTCCCGACTTCATTTCGTTGCGCTCCGCAACTCTCCCGCACAACGAGCCGAACCGCCGTTGTCACGGCCTCCGCATCGGCTTTCTCCGAATTGATCTGTTTGAGAAGCAGTTGCGCCGCTCGCCTGCCAATCCCTTGGGGATCGACGGCGATGGTCGTCAGAGCCGGCACCGTCGTCTTGGCTTCGATGACATCGTCAAAGCCGACGACCGCGAAATCCCGCCCCGCCTCCATTTGCCGGGCGCGCAGCCCGTCGCAAACGCCAAAAGCCACGGCATCGTTGAAGCAGACGGCGGCCGTGACCGGATCGCTTGCTTCGAGCACGCGCCCGATCGCCTCGACACCGCCGGCACGCGAAGGCGCGCAGGGAACAACGGCCGTCTCCTGAAAAGGCAGACCGGCGACAGCCAAGGCGTCCCGAAAGCCGCTGACCCTCTCATGAAACACCGCCGTATCGGGAAAACCGCCCATGAATGCGATGCGGCCATGGCCGAGCGAGGCAAGATGGGCAACCGCCTGCGCCATGCCGGACTGATTGTCCGATGCGACGGACGATACTTTCGCACCGGGCAGGCTGCGGACAACGACCACGACGGGAATGCCGGCGGCAATCAGCGGCTTGAAGTCGAGCGGATCGGTCGCACGGGCTGGCGATACGATCAGCCCGGAGATGCCGTGCTCCCGCATCGAGGCAATCACCTCGCGCTGCCGGTCGATGCTTTCGCTGGTATTGGCAAGAAATTGGACATAGCCGGCCGATTGCACGACCGTATCAACGCCGACGGCTAGCTCCGCAAAGAAGCTGTTCGTCAGATCGTTGACGACGACACCGATGATTTTCGATTTCGCGCTGGTCTGGCGCAGGTTCGCGGCGCCGCGGTTATAGACATAACCAAGTTCGCGCATCGCCGCATTAACCTTGGCCCGCGTCCCCTCATTGACGAGCGGAGACCCCCGCAGCACCAGCGAGACGGTCGATTTCGACACGCCTGCGGCCTGCGCGATATCTATAACGGTCACCCGTCCGCCAGTCATTGAACCCTCCCATGCCGCTCATCAAGATCGAGGGATAATTAATTGGAACGTTCCAATTTTGTCAAGTGACATCACCATGACAAGAGCGAAAACTGTGGAAGGCGTCGCCTAGAATCTCCAATAACGCTTTAATTTCAATGATCTTATGATTGTTTTTCGGTTTTATGATTTTCAAAAAACTCTGTGAAGTTTTGGCTCAATCACTCTTGAAAAATGGAACGTTCCAAATTACGCTGTCATTCCTTCTCAGCAGGAGCGACGTGGATCGGGTTTGCAATGTCGGCGAATGCGAAGGTCGGCAGTACCGCCCAAGCCGGAACAGCGACGCTTGCCCTTCAGCCCTAATGGATCGTAGTTTACCGGCCAACGCCTACGATCGGTAAACGATCAACCCTTATTCCGGAGCAATGAATGACCACCGAAACGCCTTCGCTTGACGCTCTGCGGGCAGAGCTAGCAGCCCTTCAGCTCAACACCTTCAACTACGACTTCGCCTGGAAGCTGGGCAGCCTGATAAGACTGCGGGCAGCGGCACAGGCGCTTCCCGTCGCAATCGAGATAAGGCACGGCGCCGACGTGGTGTTCGCCAGCCTGCTGCCGGGTGCGACTATCGACAATTTTGGATGGACACGCCGCAAATGCGCGGTCGTTCATCGTTTTCACCGCAGTTCGCTTCAGGTCAGGCTCGAAGCCGAACTGAAGGGATACGACTTCAACGCAAAGTTCGGCCTGCCGGTCAGCGATTTCGTTGCCAGCGGCGGTGGATTCCCCCTTATTATCCGCGGCGGCACACTGATTGGCTCGGTGGGTGTCAGCGGACTGCCTGACGTTGAAGACCACAATCTTATTACACTCTGCCTGAAAGAAATGCTCACAGGCTGATTCGACACGAGTATTCGTCACACCGGAAGAAGCCCTCCTTCGATCCCCTATACCGACGCCGCCCTTTCATTCGTCAGGGAAGCGCTCGGCGTGAAGGCGACAAACAGGGGGGCGTCACCCGCCCCGCCAGCCCCGTGCATTGTCTATGGCGCGCGCAAAGCGGGCGTGGTCAGCTGCCCCGACCGATCCGTCAGGCGTGAATATCTCGGCATCGTTTCGCATGGCGGCAACATCGATACCGCACAGTTCCGCCAAGCCGAGCGCCGTCAGCTCGCGCATGGCAGTAACGCAGATGGTTCGGCCGCTGGCTGCGGCCAGAAAACGGGCGAAATAGCGACTGTTCGACAAGCCACCATCGATGGAGATCGTATCGCCTATGGGAGCAACAACCGATGCCGCCTCGATCAGCCGAGCCGTCAGCAGGGCAATGCCCTCCAGCACGGCGCGCACCATGTCACTTCGTCCGGTGGCGTGGTCCATGCCGATGAAAAGCGGCACGGCCTGCCTGTCCCAATAGGGCGCGGCAAGGCCGGAAAGGGCGGGCACGAATACAAGGCCGCGGCGAATGGCCGACGGTCCCTCGAAACCATCGAGCTCGGCACTATCCGCGTATAGGCCGATCTTTTTTGCCCATTCAAGTGCCGCGCCGGCATCGTAGACGCCGCCTTCGATGGCGAAGACGGTGCGCGCGCCCTGCATCTTCCAGCCGATGGTCGGCAGAAGCTCGCCCGCCAACGGACGCACGTTACCGGCAACGGCCAGCAGAAAGGCCCCGGTTCCGAAGGTTATCTTGCAATCGCCGGCCTTGCGGCAGCCATGCCCATAAAGCGCGGCCTGCTGATCGACAATGGAAACGCGGATGGGCGTTGCCTCAACCGCGCCAAAACCGCGATCGACAGGACCGATCAGGGGCAGGCAATCCATCGGCACGCCGTGAAGCGCGCAGAGTTCAGGGCTCCAGTCTCCGGTTGAAAGATCGAGCAGCCCCGTGCGCGACGCCGTCGCAAGGTCCGTGCGGTAAGCGCCCGTCAGCCGGTCCAGAAAGAACGCATCGGTGGTGCCCAGCCGCAAACGCCCTGCGGCCCTTGCCTGCGCCACTGCCGGATTGTGCCTGACCAGCCAGGCCAGTTTGCTGGCCGAAAAATAGGGATCGAGCGGCAGCCCGCAAATCTCTTTCGAACGATTTGTCGCCGAGGGCGGCAGGGCGGCCAGCGCTTCGGTGGTCCGGGCATCTTGCCAGACGATGACCGGCGACAACGCCTCACCGCTCACGGCATCCCACGCCAGACAACTCTCGCCCTGATTGGCGACGGCGATGGCCTCCACCGGTCCGGCGGCAGCCAGCACCGCGCGAATATTGCGCAGCAGTTCTTCCGGATCATGTTCCACATGGCCGGCGGCCGGGTAAAATTGCGCGTGACGCCGGCTGGCCACGACCTCCGCCGTGCCGCTATCGCTCACCACAAGGCACCGGGTCGATGTCGTCCCCTGATCGATCGCCGCAATGCGCATCAATTGGTCTCCCGAAAGTGAAAGGCAATCTGGCTCGCTTCAAACGCAGCGCCGGGAATGGGCACCAGCACACGGCGTTCAGGGCGCCACCGGCCGGTCTTGCTCCACACTTCCGTTCCGTCGAGACGAAGCGAAAGCCGGCCTTGAACGCGTCTGGTGAAACGAAGCTGAAAATCGCGAAATGCCGGTCTATCGAGTCCACCCGGCCGGAACATGGCTGGAACCGCCAGTTTGAGCGGATCGGCGAAGGCAACGGGAACCCCCGGCGCGTTGCAGGGTTCCCGGGCGAGATCGTCAGCCACCGACGCGCCAACGCGGCGGCCTTCGCGAAACGCCCAGCCGCCCGTTTCCACGGCTCGCAAGACATTCCCGCTGGCGAAGAAAATCGGATTGGCCATCCGTCCGTCCTGATCGATCAGCGGCCCGGCACTGCCTGCCGCAACATCCACGGGGGATGCATTGAGAAGCGCTGCCTCAGGTGTGAATCGCCCGGTGAGCAGAACACCGTCGCATTGAACGGTCAGGATGCGGCCATCCGCCAGACGGATATCGGCCTCCTCGACACGGTCACGCCCGCGAATATCCGTGAGTGTCGCACCACAATGAAAGGGCACCCCGACCAGTCGCGGAAACCAATGAAAAGGCGACCGCGCCAGCGGATGAGGCTCCGGCTCGATCATCGCGACCGGTCGGGCGCGATGGGTGAGGCAGGTCAGAAGTGCGGAAAAGGAAACCAGCTCCGAACCGATGATCAACGGCCGGCGAAAGGGCATGATACCGTGAAAGGCGACATAGGATTGCAGCGTGCCAGTAGTGACCACGCCCACCGGACGGTCGCCGGGCAGAAGCCGCACGGAGCGTGGTTTTTCCCGTGCGCCGGTCGCCAGCACGATGCGTCTAGCCTTCAGCGTCTCGACGCCACGCGCCGATGTCACCAGCAGCGCGCCATCCTGCCCGAGTTCCACCACGGAATGACCGGTGCGGATATCGATACCCGCCTCCTGTGCTTGCCGCTGCAGGTGTTGTGCATAGGCGGGGCCGAAATAGACCCGTCCGAATTCGCGCATGCCGAAGGGCGAATGCAGGCAATGCCGGGTCGCGCCGCCAAGGGCCGGCTCGCGGTCGAGGATCATCACACGGGCGATACCGCGCGCTTTCAGTTCCAGCGCCGCAGCCACGCCCGCCGGGCCGCCGCCAACCACGATTGCATCTGCATTCTCAGCGTTTGGATGCTCTCGTTGAAAGGACTCCACGGCGCTCATCGGTCGTCTCCCTCCCGAACGGCAAGCGGGGTTGCCAGACGGTCGCCCGTCATCGCTGCCAGCCGGGCGTTGCAATAAAAGCCCTGGCAGCGGCCCATGCCGGCCCGCGTGCGTCGCCGCAGCCCGCCGAAATCACCGGGCGGCACCGGGCTTAAAAATGTCGCCTCGATCTCGCGGCGGGTGACGAGTTCGCAATGACAGACGATTTCGCCGTGATCGGCGCGCTGCCAGTCCCGCTCACAGGTTTCGGTCAGGTTGGGCATCGTCACTTCGGGGACTGATGGCGGCGGGGCAAACCTCCTACCGAAACCCTCGTGGAGCGTCAAAGCATGCTGCGCCAGCCCGAGTGCTGCGCTGAGACCCGTGGAACGCACCCCGCCGAGCGTGATGGCGCGCCGCTCGGGCCGCGCGGAAATCCGGTAATGTTTCTTTTCGGAGGCCGGCCGCAGACCGGCATAAACGGCGGTTACAGAAACAGAGGCCAGCGCCGGAACGATCTCCGCGCCGCGCTCCAGCAACGCTTCCAGCGTCGCCGTTTCGACAGTCGCACGCTCGCGGTCGTCCTGCTCTTCCGCCGTCGGCCCGACGAGAACATTGCCGAAGGCGGTGGGGCACACCACGATGCCCTTGGTGATTTCGGTGGGAACAGGCAGAACGATGCGCGGCACATGCCGACGGGCAGCCTTGTCAAGCACGACGAACTGCCCCTTGCGGGGCTTGATGGTGAATTCGGGCGGAAGCCCCAGACGCGCATCGACGATATCGCCGAACAGACCGGCGGTATTGACGACGCTCGTGGCAAGGATAGCGCCCGCCATCGTCTCGATCCGCCACGCACGGTCGAACACACCGGACAGAACCTCCGCGTTTCGCACCAGCCGCGCGCCCAGCGCCACCGCCTGCGTGAGATAGCCAAGCGGGGCGGACCACGGATCAATGATATGTTCGCCCGGAACGTCGAGCGCGGCGACAAGGCGCTCGGACAGGCCCGGCATGGTTTCACGGGCCTGTCCGGCCGTGACGAGCTCAAGTCCGGCAATGCCGTTGCGCCGCCCCTGATCGGCGATTGCCTGCAGTTTTTC
The DNA here is from genome assembly GCF_036888815.1 of Agrobacterium sp. CCNWLW155. NCBI lineage: Bacteria > Pseudomonadati > Pseudomonadota > Alphaproteobacteria > Hyphomicrobiales > Rhizobiaceae > Agrobacterium > Agrobacterium sp. CCNWLW155. The sequence goes on along the minus strand of NZ_JBAKFW010000012.1, from coordinate 45,035 downwards.
CGCCTCGTCCGGGTTCCAGGCGCAGACGAGCGCGCCGGTTTCAACGAGGCTAAGGCCCATCTGCCCATGAATGGAAAGATATTCCGCCCGGCCTGCCTTCACCAGTTCCAGTTCCAGACTGCCTTCCGGCGCATCGAAGCCGGTATGGAGGATGGCGCTGTTGGCCTTGGAGGCGCCGGAGAGGATATCGGGGCCTTTTTCGATGACCACCACCTTCGCACCGGCCAGCGCGAAACGGCGGGCGACCGCGCAACCGACCACACCGGCGCCAATGACGGCAACGTCGAATTCCGTGGAGGGGGTCTGAGCCATGGGCTTCCCTTTGCCTTCGTCCTTCAAAGCGAAATCAACAGGCGCGACGGATCGCACCGATGCAGCAGCGGCGTTCATAAACGAGAGTGAAATTCGCGCCTGTGCCAGTAGGGGCAGCCAGCACCAGCCGGTGGCCCCGCCGACTTTACTTCACGAAAGTCTTGGTCAGGCCCGCAGTGCGGTCGACGATGAGAACGACGGCAAGGGTGAGCACGATCAAAAGAACGGAAATGGCCGCAACAAGCGGATCCGCTTGCGTTTCCACATGCTGATACATGGCGACGGGAAGCGTGGTGATGCGCGGGCCGGTGAGGAACAGCGAAATCACCGCTTCATCGAACGACACGAGAAAGGAAAGTGCGGCCGTCGCCACGACGCCCGGCGCGATCATCGGCATGGTCACGCGTCGGAAGACCGTGAGCGGCGATGCCCCGAGTGTCGAAGCAGCCTCCTCGAAGATCAGCGGCAGGCCCGCAAGCGAGGTGGTGAGGACGCGCAGCGCATAGGGCAGCACGATGATGAGATGCGCGATCACCAGACCAGTGAAGGTGGCGAGCAGGCCGGCGCCAGCGAAGACGATCAGGATCGCGAGGCCGAGCACGATGGTGGGCAGGAGCAGCGGAGCCGTGAAGAAGGCGAGAAGCGCATCCGCGCCGATCACCCGCATGCGCACGATGGCATAGGAGGCAGGCAGCGCGATCAGCATGGACAGCACGGTGACGATGACGGCGAGAAGGGTGCTGGTGCCGAGCGCCGCCATCATCTTGGAATTATGCATGAGTTCCACATACCAGCGCAGGCTCCAGCCGGAGGGCGGAAAGGCCATGTAGCTGTCGGCCGAAAACGAGATCGGCACGACGAGAACCACGGGCGCCAGCAGGAAAAGGAACATGATGAAGGCGACGATTTTCAGCGCCAGCGGAGCGGGACGTTCTTCCATCTTCGATCTCCTTTAAAGAATGGCCCGCAGAAGCCGGGAATAAAGCACCAGCGCCGCACCGAAGATCACGAGGATGATCATCGAAAGCGTCGCAGCGAGTGGCCAGTTGAGCGTCACGATGGCCTGATCGTAGATTTCCGTCGCCAGAAGGAAGACGCGCCCACCGCCGAGCAGCTTGGGGGTGATGAACGAACTGACCGCCAGAACGAAGGAGAGCAGGCAACCGAGCGCGACGCCGGGCATGGTGAGCGGCACGATGATCCGCCAGAACACCTTCCAGGGCGACGCGCCGAGTGTTTCGGCCGCTTCCTCGACACGTGGATCAAGCCTGCCGAAACCGGCAAGCAGCGCCAGGATCATATAGGGCATCAGGATTTCCGTGAGGCCGATGACGACGCCAACCTTGTTGAACAGCAACCGCACGCCGCTTTCGGCGCCGAGTGCGAAGAGGATGTTGTTGATGAGGCCGTCATCAGCAAGGATCGCGATCCAGCCATAGGTGCGCACCACGGCCGAGGTCAAAAGCGGCGAAATGACCAGCACCAGCAGCAGGGTTTTCCAACGGCCCTGCGCCCGGTGAAGGTAAAGGGCGATGGGATAGGAGGCGATGAGCGTGAGAATGGTGATCAGGAGACTGGTCAGGATGCTCTGGCCGATCAGTTCGATATAAAAACCATCGGTCAGCGTGGACGACCAGTTGTCGAGCGTGTGGGCTTCCCCGAGACCGCCGCCGCCGAGGCTTTCACGGAAGGAAAGCAAAAGCAGGTTGAAGACGGGCATCACGAAGGCAAGGCCATTGACCGCGATGATCGGCCCGAGAAGAAGCGTTGCGAGAAACACCATGGAGGATGTGCGGCTGCCGGGAGCCGTGATCATGACCGCCGCCGTCATTGGTCTGCTCCGAAGACCAGCGTGTCCTCCACGCGCCAGATGAGGCTGACCGCACTGCCGGCCGCAACCGGCGTTTCGCCGCCGGAGGTGGCGCGCTCCACCGACAATGTCTGTCCGCCTGCTGAGATCTCGTAGTGGAGGATATCACCGGCATAATAGACGTCACGAACCTCGCCGGTGATGCGGTTGACCGGCGCGCCATCGAAATCTGGCACGGCGTCATCAGCAACCGTCATAACCATGCGGTGCGGCCGCACCATAAGGTCGATCTTGCCATTGTGCGAACCGGGTGCCCGCAATACCGCATCGCCGACCGTGATGTGATCGCCGACCGCGTTTCCGACCAGTCTGTTGGTGCGGCCGACGAAGGAGGCGACGAAAGCCGTTGCCGGACGCTCGTAAAGATCATGCGGGGTGCCGAGCTGTTCCAGACGCCCGCCATTGAGGACGGCGACCTTGTCGCACATGCTGAGCGCCTCGACCTGATCATGCGTGACGAAGATGGAGGTAATGCCGAGCTGCTTCTGGATGCGGCGGATTTCCGAGCGCATCTCGTCGCGCAACTTGGCATCGAGATTGGAAAGAGGCTCATCGAACAGAAGGATGGAGGGCTGGATGACAAGCGCACGCGCCAGTGCGACGCGCTGCTGCTGGCCACCGGAAAGCTGGGCGGGACGGCGGTCCTCGCGCCCTTCCAGGTGGACCATGGCAATCGCCTCGCGGGCACGCCGTTCCGCTTCGGCGGCCGGCACCTTGCGCATTTCAAGTCCGAACATGACGTTCCTGAGGACCGTCATATGCGGGAAGAGCGCATAGCTCTGGAAAACAAGGCCAATGTCGCGCTTATAGGGTGCAAGCTGCGTCACGTCCTTGCCGTTGATCAGGATTGAACCTGACGTCACGGGTGCAAGACCGGCAATCATGCGCAGCGACGTCGACTTGCCGCAACCCGACGGACCGAGGAAGGCAACCAGCTCGCCCTTGGGTATCTCGAGGTTGAGATTATCCACGGCGACCATAGTCTCGTAGCGCTTGGTCAGTGAACGAATCGAGAGAAATCCTGGCTGCATGATGTCTGAAGTTCCCATTCTGGCTTTTTGCCTTTCTCCAGAACATGTCCCACCCCGGCGGGGTCTCGGACATGTCCTGTCCCTTGATCTATGCAATCACGGCGGAAATTCACCTGCGCTGTGCGCGGTGCTTTCCCTAACGCAGGCCCTCGAGCCACCTCACTCCTCCATCGACCCCAACACCGACGGAGGAAATGAGCCGAGGCCCATACCGTTTCCGCACCAGCCCGGAGGGATGCGGAAGTCTTGCCATTTTTCACGCCGGGCGCGAAAGCCTTAGCGGCTGAGCGGGATGACCTTGCGGCGCCAGTCCTGCGTGATCTGGTCGCGAACCTTCGAGAGGCCGATCCAGTCAACCGGGATAACCTTGTCCATCGCCTTGACGACCGTGCGATCACTCACATCGGCAGCGACCGTGGCCTTGGCGTTGGTCGGCGCATAATACATGGCGGCGGTAAAGGCGGCCTGGGCTTCCGGGCTCAGCGCATAGTCAACGAACTTGCGGGCCGCCTCGGACGATGGGCCGCCCTTGACGAGGTTGAGCGTGTTGATCTGCAGGATCGTGCCTTCTTTCGGCAGAACCACCTTCATCTTGCCCTTGGAACCATCGGCATTCACCTGGCTACGGGCGTTCCAGCCCACGCCCAGCGACACCTGGCCATTGACGACATTCGGATAGACTTCCGGCTTCGGTTCCCATGTCTGGATGTTCGGCGCCACTTCCGCCATGGCATTGATGCCGGCGTCGATATTATTGATGAAATCGGTGCCACCATTCATGTGGTCCATGATGATGGTCGTGCCGATACCGACGATGTCAGGGGCGCTGAGCATGGCGACCTTGCCCTTGAAGGCGCTGTCTTTCAGGGCATTCCAGCTGTCCGGTGCGGTCTTGATCGCATCGGTGTTGTAGATGAGAACGAGGTTGTCGAAGGTCACGCCAACGCCGGCGACGCCCTCGAAGCGGGCGTTCGGATAGAGGTCGGCGACATTCTTCGTAACGCTTTCATCGATCTTGTCGAACAGGCCTTCATCCGTGCCGGTCTTGGCGACAGAAACATCCATCAGCGCAATATCGGCCTGCGGCGCAGCCTTCTGGGCGCGCAGCGAGCCGAGCATGGCGGCAGAACCCTGCTGCGGGAAATAATCGACCTTGATGTCAGGGTTGGCGGCCATGAAAGGCTCGATGACGGCCTTGGTGTAACGCTCCTGGAAAAGGCCGCTATAACCGAGGAACGTTACGGTCTGCTGGGCGTGCGCCGGCAGGGCGGCCGCGCCAAGCATGAGAATCCCACTCAGAAGTATCGTTTTCTTCATTGTCCTGTTCTCCTCTATTGTTATTGGGAGTGGCGAACTGATCCGCCACCCGTAAGATTGTGTCAGGCGCTGAGCTTGGCCTGGACGAATTTGTTGGCCCCGGAAATATCAGGCAGCTTCTCGCCGTTGCGCAGGCGTTCCAGAAGCACGAGTTCAGCTTCCTGCATGCCGATGGCGCGCTCCGCCATGGCGCGCGCCTGGCTCGGATGAAGGGCGACGACGCCGCTTTCATCGCACAGGATCGCATCGCCCGGATTGATCACCTGGCCGCCGACACTGATCGGAATGTTGATCGCACCTTCCAGACCAAGAATCTTGGTGGTGATCGGCGACGGGCCGCGGCACCACATGGGCATGTCGACCTTGGTGAACTCAGAGAAGTCAGTCGCCGGGCCATCAACGACGCCGGCTTTGACGCCAGCCATCTTCATCGTGTTGGTGATGACACCGCCCCAGCAGGCGTGGCGGGTATCACCGCAACGGTCGATGAGGACGATATCGCCCGGACGCACGAGTTGCGTCAGGTAGTGGAGCATGGTCGAATCCGCGTTCGGGATACGCAGGGTGACGGCGGTGCCCGCCACGCGCTTGCCCGGAAGAACGGCCCGGATTTCAGGATCGACAAAGCCGGAGTGAAGCACATGACCAATCGTTGCGACTTCGACCTTCTCAAGAAGCTCGATAATGTCGCCGCTGATCTGTTCCGGCATGGGGTTGACGATAAACATCAGGTCTTTCTCCGATCAGAGCACATGGTGGTTTGCCACCGGCACGTTGGCGCGCACCTTGGTCGAATAGTCGAAATCGAGGGCAGCCCCCGCTGTTCCGACAGTGTCAGAGCACTGGGCGACGATATGGCCCCAGGGATCGATGACCATGGAATGACCCCAGCAGGCCTTCTTGCCACCCGCGTGAGCGCCTATCTGGCCGACAGCGAGGAAATAAGTCTGGGTTTCGACGGCGCGGGCACGAGCCAGCACCTCCCAATGGTCCTTGCCTGTCATCAGCGTGAAGGCGGCTGGCAGAACGATGACATCGGCGCCCTTGTCCCGCAGGGCGCGGAACAGTTCCGGGAAGCGGATATCGTAGCAAATTCCGCAACCAACCGTCTTGTCACCGACCTTATAGGTCACGACCTCTTCGCCACGGGCCACGGAATCGGATTCGCGATAGCTGATGCCGTTCGGCGTATCGACGTCGAACAGGTGAATCTTGCGGTACCGGGCAATCTGCTTGCCATCAGGACCGAAAACGAGTGTCGAATTATAGAAGCGGTTGCCTTCCTTCTCGACGATGGAGCCGGCGTGCAGCGTGATCGCGTGCTTCTTTGCTAGCCCCGAAAGCAGCGTATAGATTTCACCACCGGGAAATTCCTCGCCGCTTTCATGCATCTCCTGAGGATTATCTCCAAGAAATGCAAAGTACTCAGGAAGAACAACAAGGTCTGGATTATCCGCCTTGACCGCCTTCTCAATCAAATCGGCAGCAACCTTAAGATTTTCTGCCTTGTCATTCTGGGTATTCATTTGAACAAGTGAGACTTTCACGTTGCTCTCCTCTCATGTTGCGAGGAGAATTAAGAACGGGAACTGTTTTCCTGACAAACGGAAAAACTCTATCGAAACCCATAAGATAAGCTTATGGATTAATCATTTTGCGCCGCAGCATAAAATTTAAGCCGCAGCGATCATCCATTGCGTGGTGGTTTCACTAACGATTTCCGTCGCCATGTCGGCGATGGCTCGGGCGAGCGCATTGTCGCCGCGCTCCTGGTAAACCGTGTGAAAGGTAAGGGGCGGCACCGGCGGCGTGATGTCGAGAATACGCGCTTCGCCCGATTTGATGATGCCGTCCACCAGCACGCGCGGCAGCGCGCCCACGCCAACGGCGGTCGCCACCAGCCGGGTCATGATCGACAGAGAATTGGAATTATAGATGCGGCTGTCGGACAATCCATGGGAATCGAGGAGCGCGCGCAATGCCTGGTGCGGCTGCGACCCGGTCGAGAAGGTAAGCAGCGGAAAATGCGCGATATCTTCGAGCGTGACACCCGTTTCCGGCAGCGGCAGCTCGACAGCGCCGACCCAGCAGGATTCGAAGGTACAGAGCGGTGAGTTGTAGATATCCGCCGCCATGATCGGCCCCATGATAAAACCGACATCCACCTCGCCGTTCTGGATGCGCTGGGAAAGTTTCAGGCTGGTATCGATGGTCAGATCGAGGCTGACACCGGGATATTGTTCGTTCATCCGGCGGATAAGCAGCGGCAGCCAGGCGTACACGATCGTATCCGCAGCACCGATGCGCACGGTGCCCCTCAACGCCTCCCGGTTACTGACGATCTGGCGGAACTCGCCGGTGAGGTTGACGATCTTTTCGGCATGCTGCAACGCCAGACGACCGGCGGGTGTCAGGTTGACGCAGCGCACATCGCGCGTGAACAGCACGACACCGAGCTCACGCTCCAGCGCGGCAATCCGGTTGGAGACCGACGCCTGCGTCGTGTGCAAACGTTCCGCAGCCGCCGAAAAGCTGCTCAATCGTGCTGCCCAGAGGAAAGTTTCGAGGAATCGCGTGTTCATGGGGTCCATCTCCTCGCATGGCTCCGCGATCCAGCTCTGCGTCTCTGGCTTCGTCTTGCCCTTGGCCTTTTTGGTTCAGGAGCCAGTATGTCCGATGCGCGCGCCGATAAGCAAGGGATCAACGCCGGCGCCTCCCTTTCTCATTGGGGTCGCGCCGGCGGTGCCATGCAGCTGCGAATGGAGAGCCCCTTCCGCGTCGAGGCAACAGTGGAACCGTCGCGGCCGCACGCCTTGCTCAATTCAGAAGGGGTCAATCCGCATATTCGGAGAGGACGGGATGCGGGCCGACAGACGCCCGCCATCCCTGCCGGTTCTAGTGTCCGCCCTTTGTGGTCGGCGCCGGCGTGTTGAGAAGCTGCTGCTCCCAGAGATAAGCGATGCCGCTGCCGCCGAAGTGCTGAATGAGAATCTCGGTCAGTTCCTCGACATGCTCGGTGCGCGCCCAATCGCGCTGCCATTCGCCAGCAAGCGCCATCACGGTCATCACGTTCGCGCCGGCAGCGATCATTCGCTGGATGGCAACTTCGTGAGACTCCTTCGAAATCCCGCCCGACGCGTCGGTGATCACGGTCACGTCCCAGCCTTCGCCGGCCGCCTGGATGACGGGCATTGCGACGCAGACCTCGGTCCAAAGGCCCGCGATGATCAGTTGCTTGCGGCCGGTCGCCTTGACGACGTTCACCACATTCTCGTCCTGCCAGGTGTTCACCCAGGTGCGGTCGATGACCTCCTGGCCGGGGAACACGTCGGTGATCTGCTTGAAGAGAAGGCCACCGCGCGCCGCGATCACGCTGGTGAGAACGGTCGGAACATTGAAAGCTTTAGCCAGCTTTGCCAGCGCGGTCGTGAGGTTGACCACAGCTTGCGGATCATGGCTGTTCAGGTTTGCTAACTGATAGGGCTGGTGATCGATCAGAACGAGGACCGAGTCTTCAGGACGGAGAAGCGAATCAAGGCCGTTACGAAAGGTCATGGGTTCATCCTATATTGGTGGTTTATTGAAGCGCGCTTGCGCAAAAGGCATGCACCCCCTTGGGCGTTGCCGCGGGACGAAACTTGTCATTCCCGTTTCTGATGCGGTAGTCCTTGTCCGTGCTAAGCTGTGTCGCAGAATGGGGAACGCTTGAATGGATATCGAAGATATCAGGACATTCGTCGAAGTTGCGGATGCGGGAGGCGTCACAGCGGCCGCGCTGCGGCTCGGTATCTCCAAATCGATGGTCAGCCGGCGGCTGGTGCGGCTTGAAGCGGAGCTTGGTGTCCAGCTTCTGGCCCGATCCACACGCGGTGCTTCCCTGACGGAGGAGGGCGCAACCTTCCGCGACTATGCGGCGAGGATTTCAGCCGAAATCGACGTCGCCAGAGAGACAATCCTTCCGGCTGGTGAGCTCCGTGGCCGCCTGCGGATTGCTGCGCCGCTTTCCTTCGGCCCAACGCATTTCGCGCTGGTGATTGCGCAGATGGCGCGCCGTCATCCTCAACTCCAGATACAGACCTGTTACACCGATCGTTTCGTGGACCTGATTGCAGAAGGATACGATTGTGCGATCCGGGTCGGCACCCTTCCAGACTCCAACCTCGTCGCCAGACGCGTCGGCCCCCTCTACGGCATTTTCGTCGCCAGCCCGGACTATATCGAGGTCCACGGCTCTCCGGAGACACCGGAGGAACTCGTGACCCATCAGGCTCTCATGCAGGGAACGGAAACCTGGCAGGTGATGGATGGCGACAAGGTGATAACTCTTCGCCCGCAGGGACGGTTCAAGGCCGATAACGGGGTCGCTCTTGCCGTCGCCGCAGCAGCCGGATTGGGGGTCGCCGTGCTGCCTTACGATCTCGTCAAAAATTATCTGGCCTCAGGCGAGCTTGTGCAGGTGATGAAACGTCATCCGCCGCCGCCGGCCGGGATATATGTCGTCAGACCGCCGGGGCAACATCCCGTCAGAAAAATCCGGGTTCTCACTGAAATGCTGATCGAATGCTTCGATCACGGCCCGGCGGCGGCGTCCCTCTCCAATGCCGGGGGAAGCCCCCCGGCAGCTGCCTGACCGGCACATTTTTCAGAGCCGTACGTCTGTCACACGGCCACGGGCTTTGGCAGGACCAGATCGCCGACCGTATATGTGTGGAACTCGCTTTTGGAGACGGTATCCAGTTTCCGGAATTTTTCGACGAATTGCGGATCGGAAAAGAACTCGTCGACATTGCCGGTTCCCTGAATGGCCTCGACATTAACGACCGTCTCTCCGTCGGTGCTTTTCGCAAGGCTGCTCCAGAGGAACCCTTCCTTTCGTTCGGCAACATAGTGAACGACATCCTGAATGATGGCGAAGGCTTCGTCCTGCTTTCCCGGATGGGCATGAATGACGTTGACAACAAAGGTCGTGGGAGCGGGCGAGTCCGCAAAAGCTGCGATAGGTTTCGTTTCCATGAATTATCTCCATTTGAAGCTTCGGGCCATTTCAGCCGCGACGACATCTGGATATCGGAAGGAAAATAGCGGATAAACGAGCTGCTATTCTCAACATACCGGACAAAAATTCCTTAATCACGACATCATGGACAAGCTCGGAACCCTCGGCATATTCATTCAGGTGGCGGAAGCGGGAAGCTTCGTGGCCGCCGGGCATCGTCTCGGCATCTCCGGATCCGCCGTCGGAAAAGCCATTGCACGTCTGGAGGAGGAGCTGGGCGTAAGACTGTTCAATCGCTCGACACGCAGCATGGCACTGACGGAGGACGGGAGTTTCTTCCTCGATACCTGCCGGCGCATCCAGTCGGAATATGAGACCGTGCAGGCGCAATTATCGAGATCGCAGGCCGTTCCGCGCGGGCAACTGCGTGTCAGCCTTCCGCTGGCAGGCATGTTGCTGATGCCGACGATATCCGCCTTCATGGAGGCATATCCCGAAATCAGCCTCGACCTTGATTTTACAGACCGTCTGGTTGACGTCATCGAAGAGGGATTCGACGCCGTCATCCGAACCGGCGAGATCAGGGACACACGGCTGATGAGCCGCAAGCTCGGCACGTTCAGGCACAGCATCGTGGCGGCGCCCGGCTACCTGGAGGCGCATGGCCGTCCGGAGATTCCGGAAGATCTTGTCCGGCACCGCTGTCTTCACCATCGCTTCGCCAATTCCGGAAAGCTTGAGCCGTGGCCCCTGGTTCGCGAAGGCCGCGAGATCAGGATCGATCTGCCGGTCGCCACCGTTGCGAGCACGCTGGAACCCCTGATCTACCTTGCGGAACGTTCATTCGGCATAACATGCCTGCCGTCATTCGCCGTGACGTCCGAAGTCGCTGACGGGAAACTGGTATCGCTGCTGGACGACTATATGGCCGACACAGGGACCTTCCGCGTCCTCTGGCCGACCAATCGATATCTTTCTCCAAAAGTCAGAGCATTTGTAGACTATATGGCCGCCAATCTTTTCACCCGGTGATAGCACCAACGGCAAAGGGCATAAAACGATGCGCAAGCGCTCAGTAAGCGCCGCGATAGTGATCCCTGATGAAGACGGGAAGATCGTTTGACGGCGGCGTAAAAGGCACCTGATACATCATGTCGCCGACAAAGCCGCGGTGATAGGTGCCATGATTGACGATATGCAGCACGATCTGCTCGCGGGTCATGACGCCTTCTCCTCCTCCGACAAATTCGAAATGAACGGCTTTCGCGAGATCCCCGTCTGACCAGGTATCGACCATATCGACATACCAGCGGTCCATTTCCTGAACGGCTTCCCATAATTCGCCAATTGCGGGCGTATGGTCGGTGTTGCGGGCGGTGTAGCTGTGTTTCTTTCCTTGTAGATGATGCCTGAAAATATCGTCCACCACATAAACGTGGTTCAGCGTATGCACCATGTTTCCGAACCGCGTCGGCCGCTGCCGAAGGGCTTCACCTTCCGGCAGGTCCATCACGCTTCTGAACGTCAACCCGTTCGCCCAGGCTTTGTAGCGTACCAGCATTTTCAAGGTATCTATTGCCGATGCGGTGGATGCGTGAACGGGGCTGAGCGGCGCAATATCCATGCTGAAACTCCTTCGTATTTTTGAACTTCAAAAACGATGATCGGGTTGATCCGGCGCTGTCGCGCCGGATCAGAAGCATTGTTGCCGGCCAACGATGAGAGGATGATCGGCACCTGTCCCGGATCGATAAATCCGGAGGCGAGGATCAGCGTGCCGTGGCCTTTTCCTGCAGAAGCCGGATAGCGAGATGCTGGAGCAGAATGATCGTCTTGGCATCGCGAATATCGCCGCGGGTGATCATGCGCATAGCCTCAGGCAAGGCGATTTCCAGCACATCGATGTCTTCGCCCTCGTCCGCTGAACCGCCGCCTGCCCCGACCTTATGTTTCTCGGCATATTCGCCATAGAAAAAGGCGAGATATTCCGTGACCGATCCGGGGCTCATATAGATATCGAACAGATGCGTAAGTTCGGAAACCTCATAACCGGTTTCCTCGATCAACTCCGCACGCATTCGCGTCGCCGGGTCTGCGCCTTCCAGCAACCCCGCCGGTGTCTCGATCAGCGATTCCAGACCGCCATTCAGGAGAACCGGCAACCGGAACTGACGGGTCAGCAGGACATTGTCGCTGGCAGGATTGTACAACAGGCATGTCGCCCCGTTGCCGCGATCATATGCCTCCCGGGTCTGCCGTTGCCAGCTTCCGTCCCTCAGCTGGAGTTCATATTCATACTTGGTCAGCCGCCCCCAATCATCGGCCAATACGCGCTCGGAAATAGGGCGGTAAACACTGCTATTCATCAAAGTCACCTCGTTTTCATCTGTCTTTCAAAGGCCGAGTAAACGGCCTTCGACATGCGTGCGCGTTTCGCCGCCGACCCATATCTGGCCGGCATCATCGCGGGTAAGGTAGATACGGCCATGGCGGCCAAGGCGCGTTCCCTGCGCCGCGACATAGTCTTCGCCAACCACGCCCGTTGCGAACAGCCATTGCGCCAATGAGGCGTTGAGGCTTCCGGTGACGGGGTCTTCAACGATGGCGCCCAGATGATCGCTGAAGAAAGCGCGAACCTCAAAAGCGGTCTCGCCGCCTTTCGCATGAGGGCCAACCACACCGATATCGATGTGATGGGTCCAGCTGCGGGCCGGGGTGATGCCAAGCACCTTTTCGGCCGACGCCAGCCTGATCCCCAGCCAGCCCGGACCATTGTCGATCCATGCCGCATCGATGATGTCGCAAGCCTCGATCCCCAAAAACTGCCGCGCATCTTCCAGCTCGGCGGGCGTCGGCGCGCCGGAACGGATAAGCGGCGGAGCTGCAAAAGAAAGCCGTCCATGCGAGCGCCGGATCGTGACCAGCCCGGCGCCGCATTCCTGAACAATCGCCGTTTCTTGCCCGGGCATGCCATTGGCGGAGAGCCAGGCATGGCAGCTGCCCAGTGTGGGATGCCCGGCAAAGGGCAACTCCCTGTCCAGCGAGAATATCCTGACCCGGTAATCAGCCTGCGGATGGGTGGGCCGTAGCAGGAAGGTGGTTTCGGAAAGGTTGAACCACCGCGTCATCAGCTGCATTTCATCCGTCGATAAGGCATCAGCACCGATGACGACCGCCAGCGGATTGCCGGAAAGCGGCCCGGAGCCGAATACATCGATCATATGGATAGCAAAACTCATGACATGGCTCTTTCAGTTGGGATTAATCGGCAACGCGGATGGTGGGACTGTCAGTTCTGCCAGAGAAGCAGTTTCAGCCCGGCGGCGGCAAATACCACGGAAAGCACGGATTCGATCCAGCGCCGCAATCTGGTATAGAGCGCAATCATCGAGGCGGTGGAAAAGAGAAGTGCATAGCTGCCGAACACGATAACGCCGAGAATGGCGCAGCCGCCAATGATCGCCGGCAACATGCCCGCAGGCGCGTCCTCGCGAAACCCCAGCGACATGATCGCTATCCAGGCCATGATGGCCTTCGGGTTTCCGATATGCATGAGAAGACCCTGCCGGTAGAGCGCCCGATAGCGCGGCGTCGCGCGCCCGGTATCCACACTCACAAAGTCGGAGACCGGCTTCATGGCCGACCTGCCCGCTCGAAAAGCCAGATACAGCAGGTAAACGCCGCCGAATATCTTGATGACGAAAAGCGCCTGGGTATAGGCGGCCAGCGCGGCCGACATGCCCGTCGCCGCCAGGATCGCCCAGAACAGCGAGCCGGTGATGACGCCAGCCGTCAAAGCAAGGGCGGGCAGACGGCCGTCACGCATCGCCGTTCCCATGATCGCCATGTTGCTCGGGCCCGGGCTGGCGGTGGCGACGATATAGGTGCCGTAAACGAGGGCGATCTGGCTGGCGATCATTCTGACTTTCTCCGGAAACAGGACAGGCCTCCCCAAGCACTATTGCTGGAGATCTCCGCGATGCACGATGTGGACCTTGTTGCCGTCAGGATCACGTAGATAGGCGCCGAAATAACCCTCTCCATAATGCGGACGCGGCCCCGGACCTCCTTCGTCCGTGCCGCCATGCGCAAGGCCGTCGGCATGGGCCACAGTCACCGCCTCTGTCGACGGCGCCAGAAAGGCAACCATGCCGCCGTTGCCAACCGTTGCCGGTTCGCCATTGAAGGGCTGATAGACATAAAAACGGGGCAACGGGGATTGCGCCCTCACCCAGCAAAGCGCCGCAGGCCCGCCATCAGGGGTCACGGTTCGCCGCTTCAGACCGAGCGGGGCAAGCACGGCGTCATAAAAGCGTTCCGCCCGCTCAAGATCACGCGTTCCGACGGTTACATGGCTGAACATTTGATCCTCTAAGCGCGCCGGCAGGATGGCAGGCCGGCCGCCGTAAAGTGTGGATATCAATCAGCCTCGTCATAGCCTATGTTACACTTGCTGTTTATTGAAATAGTGTAACGTGACACTTTTATCGAAGGTATGAACGTGCTGCTGCAATCCCCCTGGACTCCCCGTCTTGCAGACATTGAGGCGAATGCCGCAGAACGGCTGGTGCTTGCCCTCGCCGATGACATCATCGAGGGGCGGCTGGCGGGCGGTGACCGCCTGCCCGCCCATCGCGATCTCGCGTGGAAACTGGGGGTGGGCCTTGGCACGGTGACAAAAGCCTATTCCGTTCTGGAACGGCGCGGGCTGACACGCAGCGTCAAGGGCCGGGGAACATTCGTGGCGATCCGGGAGGCGCATAACGACCGGCAGATTGACCTCTCGTCCAACGCACCGCCGGCCACGCTCAACGCCCGCATTCTCGCAAAGACGCTGACGGGGATCGCGCGCAGGATCGATGCGGATCATATCAATCTTTATGCCCCGCCCGCGGGGCATCTGGAACACCGCCGCCTTCTGACCCGCTGGCTCGAAACGCAGGGTCTCACCATCGATCCCTCACATCTAGTGCTGACGAGCGGCGCCCGTCAGGCGCTGGCCCTGGCCTTCGATCTAGCCTGCGGCCCCAAGGGCCTGCTCCTGACCGAACGGATCACCTATCCCGGCGCCATCGCGCTGGCCCGGCGGAAAGGTTACCGGATGCAGGGCGTCGAAATCGATGCCGAAGGCATGGTGCCGGAAGCGTTGGCGGCGGCGCTGGATGGCACCCCATCGAGTGACTGCACAGCAATCTATCTGACGCCGACCCTGCATAATCCGACAACCGTTACCATGGGGGCGGCGCGGCGGCAGGTCATTGCGGATATTTGCCGCCGGGCGGGGGTATGGATCATCGAGGACGGTGTTTATGCGGCATCCGCGGAAGCCTTGCCGCCGCTGACGTCATTGGCTCCTGAAATCTCGTTTCATGTGAACGGGCTCTCCAAGTCCCTTGGCCCCGGCTTGCAGATCGGCGTCCTTGCTTTACCAGCCGGTCTGCACGAAACCGCCGAAGACCTTCTGCAGGACATGCCGATGGCCCCATCCGCGCTCTCCTGCGCGGTGGTTGAGGACTGGCTGACCTCCGGCATCATCTCTTCGATCCAGCGCGATTTGCGCCACGAGGCCCAACGGCGCTCCAGCCTGGCCGTTTCCCTGCTCGGCACGAACCAGCTTGGCGCGCATCCCGATGCATACAACGTCTGGCTGCCAATGGAACACGACGCCGCCAATCGCTTCGCATTCGCCGCTGCGGCAATGCGCATCAAGTTGACCCCTCCGGAAGCCATGCTTGTTAATCCCGATGATCAGGCGAGCGGCATTCGCCTTTGCCTCGGCGGCCCGTCCTTCGACGATCTCACGGAAGCGCTGAAGCTTCTGGCCGGACTACTGAAACGCGGGGCTTGACGCCATCAGGAAACAAGCAACAGCACGAGATTTGAATGAAAGTGACCGTATATTATGAATGATCACCCGCCTAT
Organism: Agrobacterium sp. CCNWLW155; assembly: GCF_036888815.1. Classification (NCBI taxonomy): domain Bacteria; kingdom Pseudomonadati; phylum Pseudomonadota; class Alphaproteobacteria; order Hyphomicrobiales; family Rhizobiaceae; genus Agrobacterium; species Agrobacterium sp. CCNWLW155. Next base: position 29,587 of record NZ_JBAKFW010000012.1, on the reverse strand, counting down.
ACCGGACCAGGATGCCTGGAACGCGTGGAGCCCTGCCCAGTTGTCACGGCGACTGGACGGTGTATCGAGGCCATGGTGCGTTGTTGGCGGTTGGGCTCTCGACCTGTGGCTGGGCAGCAAGACACGCGAGCATGATGATCTTGAGTTCACGGTCCTGCGTGAAGATTTGGGCATCTTTCGCCGGAAGCTGGGTTACATGGCGTTCTACACCGTCAACGATGGCGTTATCGAGCCGTTACCGGCGGATCGGGATCCGGCTCCCGAGATTTTCCAGATCTGGTGCTTCGATCGCGCTGCCGGATGCTGGCGCGCCGATATGATGATCGAGCCGGGAACGAATGACACCTGGGTTTACAAGAGAAATCCGGAAATGACGCGGCCCCGTATCGAAATGGTGTCGCTGAGCGCTGACGGCATTCCTCACCTTAATCCCTCCGCCGTGCTTCTGTTCAAGGCGAAGCACAGACGCACCAAGGATGAGGAAGACTTCGCAAGAGCCCAGCCAGGGTTACCTCTTTCGGAACGACAATGGCTCAAAGACTGCCTTAACCGCCTTCACCCGGGTCACGATTGGATACAGGCGCCGTGATCTCAGGCCGCCTTATTGTGGTCTCGTTCGAAATTCGAAAATAGCATTTCAGGTTCGAGGCGACTGAAATGCCCGCGTGATCCGTCGCAGCACCGCGTTCGCGTGATCGCCCGTGACCGCGGAAATCATTACCACATTCAGCTTTGAGAGCTGTGGGAGCAGGCCGTCCCTCACCTCACGCAGACCGGCAGGCGCAACACTTCGCGCCAGCAGTGCGACGCCGATCCCGGCTTCGGCAGCCGCCCCTACCGCCGTTGCCCCAGTTCCAACGAATACCTCCCGCCATGCGATGTCCGCCGCCTCCAGCGCCCGAAGGGCCATGGCCCGCAAATTGCAGGGTTCGGGTTGCAGCACCAGCGGCACCGGCGCGTTCGAAGGCAGATCAAAATCCGCGCTGCAATACCAGCCGAAGCTTTCCTGAAACAGCAGCTCGCCATCCCGGCGGATATCATCATGCCGCAACACGACGATCGCGTCGAGCTCGCCGGCATCGTAGAGTTCAAGCAGGGTCCGGGTGCCGGCCGTGCGCAGATGAAGCGTAACGCTCGTCTCGCGCTCGCTGATCACCCGGAGTATCCGAGGCAGGTCGGCTCCAATCAAATGATGCGTGAAACCGATCGCGAGACGGGTCGGCTCCTGCCCAAAGACATCAAGCGCACGGCGGCCGGCCGCGACATAAGCACGCGCGGGCTCCAGAAAGCGTTCGCCGGCCGTCGTCAAACGCACCCGGCGCGGCGTCCGTTCGACGAGGCGATGCCCCAGCATGTCCTCAAGCCGGCGCAGGCGCAGGGATATAGCGGCCTGTGATGTGTTCATCACCCCTGCAACCCGTGTGAACGACTGCAGTTCGGCAACAAGAAGAAAAGCCTCGACGGCCTCGGGATCCAATGAGCGCATGTTTCGCATAACAAGCTGTTATCGCTGAAATGTGCAAGCCCCTAATTCTATCTGATAGTCGCGAGCGCTATTGCACGAAAACCCATGATAGGAGCTTTTCGTGTCGTCACAGATTTCCTCGCCCACGCCCGCCACCGACAGCCGGATCTGGGCAGTCCTTGCCGTGGCAGTCGCGACGCAAACCGCGGGCTCGTTCGTATCGCAGGGAATTTACATTCTCGTGCCCTTCTGGCGGGAAGCATTCGGTATTTCCCTCGCATCCGCATCACTGGCCGTGACCGTCATGAACGGTGTTCAGATCGTGACGATGTTCACGCTCGGCCGCGCCATCGACATTCACGGCGAGCGCCGCATCGTCGGCATTGCCATGCTCGGCATGGCGCTCGCGATGGCTTGCGCGGCGGCATTCGCAAACAGCCTGCCCGCGCTGCTTTTGTGCATCGCATTTCTCGGCGGCACCTATGCTGCGGTCCAACCGGGCGGCACGCGGGCGATCATGCGCTGGTTCCCCCCCGCCAAACGTGGCATAGCGACAGGGTTTCGGCAGGCCGCGGTTCCTTTCGGAACCATGATCGCAGCCGCCCTCCTGCCATTCATGGCGGTCCGTTACGGCTGGCACGCGGCGGCATGGCTCTGCGCCGGTGTTTCCGTCCTGGGCGCCGTACTCTTCTGGGGCCTCTATCGCGAAGGAGGCGATGTCGCCGCTAAAACCGAGCGCCCGCTTCCCCTGGGAAAACTTATCCACGAGGTCGGGCGGAATTCGAGCTTCTGGCCCGTATTGCGGCTTGGTATCGCCATGTCGGCATTTCAATTCACCCTCACCGCACACATCATCGGCTTCATGGCGGATGGGCTGGGGCTTGGCCTCTTTGCCGCATCGTCCATGTTTGCCGCAACACAGCTTGCCGGCATTCCCGGCCGGATTCTGCTGCCATGGCTCAGTGACCGCTTCCGACCCGGACTGCGCACCCAATCGTTCGGCCTGGTATCCGTTATTGCCGCAGGCGCTGCCGCAATCCTCGCGGCTCTCCCCATCGGCACTGCGCCAACCATTGTCCTCTTCGTGCTCGCCGTGCTCGGAATATTCGGGATCGGGTGGTTTCCGCTTTACCTTCTGCAAATCGCCGAAAGTGCGCCGAAAGGTTCGATAGCATCGACAATTGCCTTCGCTTCCACCATCTGTTTGGGGGTCATGGCAATCGGCCCCTACATATTCGGTCTTCTGGTCGATCATTTCGGCTATGAGGCGGCATGGTCCGCACTGATCATGCCTGTCGTTGTGACAGCGCTGCCCCTGGCAATCTCATCGCCGCGCCTGCCGAAGGCTCAAATCGGCTCCTCATGAAACGGGAGAGGCGCGGCGGCAATCGAGTGACATCTACCGTCTGGGAAACCTATGCGGCCGCCGCCTCGACACCCTGTTCGAAGTCGTGCAGATGAAGGGAGATTTCAAAGCCCCGGCGTTTCAGCCAATGGGCAACAACACGCGCGCGGGCGCCCAGCAGATCATCCACCAGAATGACCCGTGCTCCGCGCACGGCAATGGTGCGATAGGCAACGCCGAGAAGCTGGCCGCCTTCCGAGGAAATCGAACCTTTAAGGTGGGAGGCTGCGAATTCTTCCGGTGTTCTCACATCGAGAAAATAGGTCGTTCGCGCCGTGTCCCGCAGCCATGTCTCGGCCGTGGCGCGATCGATGAACTGCAGGTCGTCTTGCCGGGAGAAGGTCTCCAGACGCGCCTTCGCGATATTTTTCGCATCATCGCTGGCGGGCGGATATGTTTGCGAACGCCCCGTTTCCAGCTCAAACCCGTCATCCGTCCAGCCGCGCGTGCCATCGTGCAAATAGCTGACATCGTTTTCAACACCGGCGTCGATCAATGTCTGCGCCCCGAGGATTGCGCGGGGAAGGCCCGCGCAGGAGACGACAACCCTTTTGTCGGGTGACGGCACGAGGTCGGAAAAACGCAGCAGAAGTTCGGCACCGGGTACGCCGATGGCGCCCGGCACATGCGCCTTTTCATATTCCGCTATTGTGCGGGTGTCGATGACGACAACATCCTCGCCGGCTTCCTGCCACGCCTTCAGTTCACGGGCGAAAACCACTGGCGTGTTCTTTTCGCTTCTCACCTTCTGGACGAAAGGAACGCCGGGAATATCGAATGTCGGCAAGGCGTCAAGGCCGCCCTCGATCCATGCCGGAATTCCGCCGCGCAGAAAGTGAATATCGCTCCAGCCCCTGGCGGCAAGCCGCTCCGCCCCCTGCTCTGCGCTTCCCTTGCCATCATCCACCAGAACGGTTCGCACGACAGGGCGCGGAATGAAACGGTCGATTTCCGCATCCAGCCTTTCAGCCGGAAGGTTGGTCGCAAACAATGGGGAAGCATATCCCACCTCTTCTGTGGGGCGAATGTCGAGAACGGCAAGTTCCTTGCCATCTGTCAGCCACTCGATGAGGCGGTCTTTGGTTACAGCATTTACGGACATTGCATATTCTCCTGACAAATTCTGGTTTCCACATCGGGTTTCAAGCGGTCGGATCGAGCCATAGGTCGCCGAAACTCCAGTTCAGCCCCTGCGCGCCGGTGACGTAGTTCCTGACGCGCCTGTGCGCCACGATCTGGCTTCCCGCCGCCACAAGATCGACGGAGGCGACGTCGTCATGGATGAGATGCTGGAACCTGCTCCAGGTCACCCAGCGCTTCTTCGCATCGGGCTCGATGGCCGCCGCCTCCAGAAGCGCATCCGCCTCCGGATTGGCGTAGTTGGCCGCGTTGGAAAAGGGTAGTCCGATCTTGAAATTCTTGCTCCAATAGGCCCGCTGGATGCCGAGCGACGGATCGAACGTGTTGGAAAGGGATTCCACAACCAGATCAAAGGCGCGGTCCGTGTAGACCGTCTTCAGATAGGTCGGCAGGTCGTATTTGCGGATTTCGACGGCAATGCCGATCTTTTCAAGCTGGCTGCGAAGGACGTCGGCAAAGCCGGGCGTCAGATAGGAATTGTAGGTCAACCGCACGGGAAAACGTTTGCCGTCTTCCTTGCGGGGATATCCCGCCGCATCGAGCAATTTTTCCGCTTCCCTGGGATCATAGGCATGGGCCTTGACGGATGCGTCATACCAGTTCGGCAGGGCGGTGCTGACGGGGCTCGGCGATATCTGCGCATAACCGAAGAGCGCCACATTGACGATTTCATCGAGGTTGATCGCCTTCGCAATGGCCAGGCGGACATCTTTCTTGCGGAAGATTTCATTATCGTAGTTGAAGAACAGCTGCTGCTGCGGCCCCGCATAAGCATAGGTGTTCGTGTCCAGGACGAGATCAGGGTTCTGCTTCAATCGCTCAAGGTCTGCCAGCGGCACCGGGTTGTCGCCAATATCGACTTCCCCCGTCTCCAGCGCCACCGCCCGCGCGGCCGGGTCGGTGATGATGCGCAGAATGATGCGATCGAGATAAGGTTTGCCGGCATCCCAATAGTCGGGGTTTCTATCGAAGATCAGATGACTGCCCGGCGTCCACTCCGTCAGCCTGAAAGGACCGGTGCCAATCGCGGTCTGCAATGTCTGACCATCGGCCGGTTTCAGCTTTTCGAAAATATGCTTCGGCACGATCGGCGATTCCGAACTCGATTGCGCGGCAATCAGAAACGGCGCCGGTTTGGACAGCACGATAATGGCGGTCAGGGGATCCGGCGTCTCCACCGCCTCGACGTTCTGGTAGGTAATGCGGCCGCGCGGATGGGCTTCCTTCAGACGGAAAATCGAAAAGGCAACGTCTTCCGAGGTAAAATCCTCACCGTCATGCCATTTCACATTCGGCCGGAGTTTGAACGTATAGCGCAGGTGATCATCCGAAACGGACCATTCCGTTGCCAGCAAGGGCCGCGGATTGAGGTCGAAATCGAATGTCAGAAGACCTTCAACGATCTTCGGGCCGATCGCCTGCCCCGTGCCTGACGATGTGTTGATGGCGAAAAGTGCGTTGCCGGGATCGACACGATAGAGCAGCTTGAGCGTGCCGCCGGAGACGGGCCGGCTCGCATCGTCACTTGCGGCGAATACCGAACCCGGCAGGGCCGTTCCTGCCGTTGCCAGAAGAAGCATCTTGTTGAACTGGCGGCGTCCTATCGTCATGAAAATCCCCGTTTGAAAACGTCGTTTCGATAGTGAAAGCATCGGGGCAAAGTGGCATGTTCTTAAGAAGAAAATTCTTCTCGACCATCAAAGAAAACATTTCTTGCAGAATTTTATTCCAATACGTATGCAGCCAGGCACCAAAATTTGTGCTGAATAATTGCGCTACCTTGGACCGCCGTTGCGTTTCTTCCCAACATGGCGAGATAAAAGGAAATCTCGACAGCACGACTCCCGGACGTCTTATGGAAATGTTGTTTCCCTGAAAAATCGCCAATGAGTAAGACATTGCTCGGCACAGGCACCGGCAAAGCATATCAAGTGGAAGGCATCTCAACCTTTCCGACCTTCATCCGGGCCTGCCCCCACTCCCAACATTACGGAGCTACACACGATGACCCTCTCCAGTCCGATCACCAAACTGGAAATCCCGCAGCAGCGTGTTGAGGCCCGCTACGGAACACAGGCCGATTTTTCTCCGCCTTTCTGGAATGACACGATCGACGCCTTGCTGAACCATCGCACCGCCCGCGCCTATCTGCCGAAAGCTCTGCCGGAGGGCAGCCTGGAACTTCTGGTCGCAGCCGCACAATCTGCGCCCACATCCTCCAATCTTCAGGCGTGGAGCGTGGTGGCGGTGCAGGACAAGGAGCGCAAGGCACGTCTGGCGGGCTTCACGGGCGGCAACGCCCATATAAAGGATGCACCTGTTTTCCTCATCTGGCTTATCGACCTGAAGCGGCTGCGAACGGTCGCTTCCAACCACGGCAACAGCGGAGAAGGGCTGGATTATCTGGAAAGCTTCCTGATCGGCGCCATCGATGCGGCGCTGGCCGCGCAGAACGCCGTTGCCGCAATCGATTCACTCGGTCTCGGCTCCTGCTACGTTGGCGGCATTCGCAACAGGCCGGAAGACGTATCCCGCGAACTGAACCTGCCTCCCGAAACGATTGCCGTCTTTGGCCTCACCGTGGGTTATCCAGACCCGGCCGTGAAAACCGACGTCAAACCGCGCCTGCCCCAGTCATCCATCTTGTTTCATGAAACCTATTCGGAGGCCGCACGGGATGATCTTGATTCCTATGACGCGGTCTTGAAGACGTTTCAGGAAAAACAGGGCCTGCCGCAAAACGGCTGGACAGCACCCATTTCCCAGCGTGTCGAGAACGCCGCCGCGCTCAAAGGCCGCGCGGAACTGAGCCAGACATTGCGCCGTCTCGGTTTCGGCATCAAATAAACTGTGTTGCAGCTGCCCGCATCGAACGCAGACGCGCGCCTGGCTCGGCGATAACGGACCGCCTGCCAGGGGCAGCGCAATCTCTCCCGAAATCGCCGATTTCGGGAACTGATTTTCTACAAAATTAGTAGATATAGAATGACCGGTCTTCCTTCAAACTGCTCGCAGGCTTTACGATCTGTCCCAGAGTGCTTTTGAACCGTGTGTTACCGCGATCCTCAATTGCTATCCGCACAGAGCGCCGAACCTATCAGCAGCCAAGCTCTCCGGGAAATCCGGAGCGCGAAAAAGACAAGACGAGAAACGACAGATGCCACGTTACGTTATCATCGGCGCCGGTGCGGTGGGCGCGAGCCTTGCAGCGCAGTTCGCACTCTCAGGCATTGACTATGCGCTTTTCGGACGGGGCGCCCAGATCAGCCATATCAGGCAGCATGGCCTCACCTTTCAGCGCCCCTCGGAGACGCGGCAGATCGATTTGAGGGTTTTCGACCTGACAGATATTCCGGAATTGACGCCGGATGATGTCCTCCTGCTCACCGTGAAAGCGCAGGATGCCGTCAGCGCGCTCGCCTTCTGGTCCTGGCAAAGCATCTCGAACACAACGACACCGGCGGCGGCAAATCTTCCGATCGTAACTTTTCAAAATGGACTGGCGACCGAAGCAAATGCCCTGAGAACATTTTCCAGGGTCTATGGCGCAAGCATTCTGACCCCGGCGCGGTTCACCGAAACCGGCAAGGTGGTGGTTGGCGGCGAGCCGCAATTGGGCATCGTGACAGTCGGGCGCTTTCCGCTCGGACAGGATGACGTGACCGCGCAGGTCACGGCAGACCTGAACAGGGCGGGATATCTTGCCGAGCCAAGCGACGATATCCGCCGATGGAAAGCAGCAAAGCTCCTTCACAACGTTCGCAATGCCCTGGAACTGTTCGACGGTCCGGCCGATCTGAACGACAGGATCAGCGCGGCGCTGGTGGATGAGGCGCGACATGTGCTGGAAGCGGCAGGCTACACCCTTGCCTCGCCCTCCGAGCGAAGCCTCGACATCTCGAACTGGCGGGTTGCGCCGAACAGCGGGATTCATCCGGGCCAGCAATCGACCTGGCAGAGCTTCAGGCGCGGAGCCTCGAGCGAAGTGGATTTCCTCAATGGCGAAATCGTTCTGCTGGGCCGGATTCACGGCGTTCCGACGCCCTATAACGAAGCCGTGCAAACGCTTGCCGGAAAGCTGGCACATCAGGGCGGGTTTTCAAAGCCGCTGCCGCTCGATGCGATCACGTCTCTCATCGCCGCCCCGGACCGGGCGGCGCATGCCAGTCCTGCCGTCACTTCATGACCGGCAATCCGTATCAGCGCGACTTTTGAAACGACAGTGTGAAACGATAATGCGAGAAGCCATATCAGACCATATCCTCACCGCCGCTGGCACACTCTTCTATCGCGAGGGCATCCGGGCTGTCGGCATAGATCGTATCATCGAAGAAGCGAATGTGGCGAAGGCGACGCTCTATCGGCATTTCCCGTCGAAGGATCATCTCGTTGCAGCCTATCTGGAGGCGCGTCACGAGCGGGTAATCCATTCGCTCCATAAAGTGCTGGATGCCGACATGACTCCGAAGGAGCAAATCCGGTTGATCTTCGAGCAACTCCACGAAAAGGCCGATAGCCCGGATTTTCGCGGCTGCGCCTTCGCTCTTGCGGTTGCGGAACATGGCGAGTCCGAACGCGTCGTGGTCGTTGCGCGTGCCCATAAGGCGAAGGTCAGGGACGTGTTTGCCGCTGTCCTGGCAAGAGCCGGCAGCACGGTGGAGATTGCCTCTGCCCATCTGTCGCTTCTCTACGAAGGGGCACTGGCAACCGTCGCCGTCAGACGCGATCCCAAAGCAGTGCTGATTGCGCGAGACTGTGCTCTCTCCGTCTTCGACACGGCCGCCGCCTCCACCAATCAACCCAACTGAAAGCAGCAGACAATGACAAAGACGATCGATTATTTTTTCAGCATCGGCTCCCCCTGGGCCTTCATCGGTCTTGAACCGTTTGCTGTGCTGGCGAAAGAACAGGGTGCCACGATCCGCCCTCATGTCATTCCGCTGATCGAGGAGAACGGCGGCATTTATTCACGAAACCGCCCGGAGGCCAGACGCGCCTACTGGATCAGGGATCTGAAGCGCTGGGCGGCATTGCGCGGAAAAGTGCTCAATTTCGACAATCGCGCCGCTCTCTCGGATCCCGCACCCGCCGGCCTGATAGTCGCGGCGGCGATCGAGACAGGCGATGACTGGCTCAAGCTGGCAGCTGCGCTTCAGGAGGCCTTCTGGGTTCGTGGTGAAGACATCGGCAACGCAGATGTCCGAGGGGCCATTGCGACAGCCGCAGGCTTTGATGCTGCAGCGCTCGACAACCACGGCCAAAGCGATGCGGTTGCGGCATTGCAAAAGGCCAGCTTCGAAGCCGCCAGGACAGCCGGCGTGTTCGGCGTGCCAACCTATCGCTATCAGGATGAACTCTACTGGGGGCAGGATAGCCTTCCATTCCTAGAGTGTCATCTCAGGGGCGAAAAGCTCGCCGCCTGATATCACCGCCAGATGGCGGAGACAGTCTGGCGTTCCGCCGGGCGCGCGCTTCGCCTTCAACGTTTGTAAGTCTGCCGTGGCATTCCGCTGCCAGGCTCCCACGGAATCTTCTTATGCCTGACCTGTCCTCTTCTCTCATCCAATCCCTGGGGGACCTCCTCGGGGAGCGTCTTTCAACGTCCCTGACATTGCGCGAGCAGCATGGGCGCGGTGAAGCGCATCATGCAGCCGTGTTTCCCGATGCGGTCGCTTTCGCTGAAACCACCTCCGAAGTATCCGAGATCGTGCGGCTATGCGCAGCGGAAGGGGTGCCCGTCATCGCTTTCGGCGCCGGCACTTCGCTCGAGGGGCATTTGACGGCTGTCAATGGCGGGGTCTCGATCGACCTTTCGCGCATGTCGACGATAACCCGTATCAGCAGTGAAGATCTGGATTGCACGGTTGAGGCCGGCGTCACGCGGGAGCAGTTGAACACATATCTGCGAGACATGGGATTATTCTTTCCCATCGACCCTGGCGCAAACGCCTCGATTGGCGGCATGGCCGCAACCCGCGCTTCGGGCACCAATGCCGTCCGCTACGGAACGATGCGGGAAAATGTGCTCGGGCTGACCGTGGTGCTGCCGACCGGTCAGATCATCAGAACCGGCGGTCGCGCCAGAAAATCTTCCGCCGGATATGATCTGACGCGGTTATTTGTAGGCTCGGAAGGAACGCTGGGGATCATCACCGAAATAACGCTTCGTCTCTACGGAATACCGGAAACCATCTCGGCGGCGCTCTGCTCTTTCGAGAGCGTCGAACAGGCGGTGGCATCAGCCATTCAGGTCGTGCAGCTGGGCATCCCGGTCGCCCGCATGGAGCTTATGGACCGTGGCCTGATCAGGGCCGTCAACGCCTATTCCGGGCTGGACCTGAAGATCGAGGACACGTTGGCTTTCGAGTTTCATGGCTCACCCGCCGGCGTTCAGGAACAGGTCGACATGGTATCCGCCATCGTGGAGGAACATGGCGGCAAGGATTTCGAGTGGGCCAATGCACCCGAAGAACGCAATCGTCTCTGGAAAGCGAGACATAACGCGTTTTACGCCGTCGTATCGCAGAGGCCAAACGCCAAAGGCTGGTCATCGGATGTCTGTGTCCCGGTCTCACAGCTCAGCAATTGCATATTAAAGACCCGCGAACTTCTGAAGGATTGCAGCGTGCCGGCGGCTATCCTCGGCCATGTCGGCGACGGCAATTATCATGTTGTCTTTGCGGTCGATCCCGACAATGCGGAAGAGCTCGGCGAAGTGGCGGCCATCAACAAGAAGATGGTGCAATATGCCCTCTCCATCGGCGGCACCTCGACCGGCGAACACGGCGTCGGCACCGGGAAAATCGCTTATCTGCGCGAGGAACATGGCGACGCGGTTGATCTGATGGCGCTCATCAAACATGCGGTCGACCCTGCCGGCATCATGAATCCGGGGAAAATCCTGCCGAAATAGAATTGCCACGTTGCAATCCATGATCGTGAGGCCACGCGATGAATTCCTTCAAGACTCACAGTTCCCACTGGGGTGCATTCTCCGGACGCTTTGCAAATGGGCGACTGGAGATAGAGCCCCACCCCGGTGACCCGCATCCATCACCGCTTCTGGGCAATCTTCCAGCGATTGCCGACAGCCCCGTTCGCATCAAACGGCCTGCCGTCCGGCGGGGCTGGCTTGAACGCGAGACCGGCCACGCGCAGCGACGCGGCGCTGACGATTACGTCGAGGTCAGCTGGGCCGAAGCGACGAAGCTGGTCGCGGATGAGCTGAAAAGGGTCTATGACGGTCATGGCCCGAGCGCAGTGTTCGGCGGCTCCTATGGCTGGTCGAGTGCCGGCCGGTTTCATCACGCACAAAGCCAGATTCACCGCTTTTTGAACGTCCTTGGCGGATATGTCCGGTCCGTCAACACGTATAGTTCCGGCGCTGCCATGGTCATAATCCCCCATGTGCTTGGACCGTATGACAGCTTCGACCGCAAGAGCGTGACCTGGGACGCGATCGAACGCAGCAGCGAGCTGGTGCTCGCCTTCGGTGGAATGGCGATCAAGAACGCCGATGTCCACGGTGGAGGGATCAGCACGCATTCCGTACGGCAGAAACTGGCCGGCGCGAGCGCTCGCGGTGCGCATTTCATATTCATCAGCCCGTTGGCAGACGATTTTCCGGGTGATTTGAATGCCGAGTGGCTTCCCATTATTCCCGGTACGGACGTGGCGATGATGCTCGGGCTTGCTCATGTCCTCGTCACGGAAGGACTGCACGACCGGGCGTTTCTGGAGCGTTATACGGCTGGATATGACCGGTTCGAGAACTATCTTCTTGGCAGGGAGGACGGCCAGCATAAAAGCCCCGAATGGGCGGCCGCGATCTGCAACATTGACCCGGAGACGATCCGCAAGCTGGCGCGGAAGATGGCCGGTTCCAGAACCCTGATCACGGTCAGCCATTCACTGCAACGGGCCGATTATGGCGAACAGCCGGTGTGGATGGGCATTGTCCTTGCCGCCATGCTCGGCCAGATCGGACTGGACGGCGGCGGATTTTCCTATTCCATCGGCGCGTTGGGCAATATCGGCAAGAGCCTGCTCGCCGTTCCCTTGCCAACGCTGCAGCAATTCAAAAATCCCGTGCCGGACTATATTCCCTGTGCGCGCATCGCCGATATGCTGCTCAATCCCGGCACCGAGTTTCATTACAATGGAAACGCACTCCGCTATCCTGATATCCGGCTTGTCTATTGGGCGGGTGGCAATCCGTTTCACCATCATCAGGATATCAACCGGTTGCGGGCCGCTTTCCGGCGTCCCGAAACGATCATCGTCCACGAGTCCGCCTGGACCTCGACCGCGCGACATGCCGATATCGTGCTGCCCGCCACGACCACGCTTGAGCGTGACGACATCGGCGCCGCCGATCGCGATCCCCTGATGATCGCCATGAAGCGCCTGATCGCCCCTGTCGGCGAAGCACGCGACGATTATGAGATATTCGCCGGGATTGCGCGGAAACTTGGCAGGTTCGATGCCTTTACCGAAAACCGCAACAGCAGAGAATGGCTCGCCTTCCTGTACGAAACGACCCGTCAGGCGCTTGCGGCGGGCGGCCACGACGCGCCCGATTTTGAAACCTTCTGGGAGCGGGGGGAACTGCTTCTTCCGGTTAAACCCGACGATGGTGGCCCGGCGCGCGCTTTCCTTGAGGGTCCCGGGACGAAGCCGCTGCCGACACCCTCAGGAAAAATCGAGATCTATTCCGAAACGGTCGAGGGTTTCGGTTATGAGGACTGCAAAGGTCATCCGCGCTGGTATCCCCCAAGAATGGAGACGCCCGATGACGCCCGCCTGCATCCCCTGTACCTCGTCTGCAATCAGCCATATCAACGTCTGCACAGCCAGCTGGACTATGGCGATTTCAGCCGTTCGACCAAGATCAGGGATCGGGAGCCTGTCCGCATCCATCCGGCCGATGCCGCGGCCCGCGGAATATCTGACGGCGACGTCGTCAGGCTTTTTAATGCGCGCGGCAGCTGCCTCGCTGGCGCCATCGTCAGTGAGGACGTCATGCCGGGGGTGATGCAGCTTGCCACCGGCGCATGGTTCGAGCCGCAGGATTCCGCTGACGACAATGCCATCTGCATCCATGGCAACCCCAATATCCTGACCCGCGACATCGGCACTTCGAAACTGTCTCAGGGTTCGACCGGCCAGATCGCCAGGGTGGAGATTGAGCTTTTTACCGGTGATTTGCCGCCGGTCAGGATTTTCGAAGCCATGACATTTGCCCTGCGTGACACGGCATCTTCGGCGCCGGGCCATCCTCAATCACCGGCGTGAGACGGCAATTTAAGGGCGTCTGAAACACCAATCCAAACTGTCGGCAAAATGGCGATAAAATAATTCACTAAATCGATAGAAAAAGAACAACCAGTCTTTCTCCCTCACGCCTGACTGCTAGGTTATGGGCAAGATGAACACCGCAACGAGGGACCGCGTCATGACTGGAATATGTAGAAGCGGGCGCGCTCCTCAGCCAAGCAGGCTTCCAGAAGCCGCTCGCTAACCCCGCGACGCCCAACCCGATCATCAATGAACTCCAGCATTCTCCCGCCCGGCTGAAAAGCCGGTGCGGCAACGGTTTGACGTGCGTTGTGCCGATGGCAGCAGCAGTCCGTCCGCAGGAGATGCAGAAATTGCAACGAAAAAAACTTTGAATTTATCAGGATCATACCATGACAAAACGTTCTTTCTCATTCTCCCTGTCGCGTCGCCGGCTGCTTTTCACAGCCTCCTTGGCGGTCTCGGCCTCGCTGTTTTTATCGACATTGGCACCTCTGAGCGCACTGGCGGCAGATACGCCGCGCGATGGCGGTGACATCACGTTTCTGATCGATTCACTGGGCGACACGTGGATCCCCAACAACAGCGCCATCTCCAGTTTCCAGGGCCACATCTGGGGTCATGTTACGGATAAGCTGCTTTACGTCGATGCCGAAGGCAAGGTCAGCCCCTGGCTTGCCGAACGCTGGGAGCAGAACGACACCGCAACGGAATTCACCCTGCACCTCAAAAGCGGCGTGACTTTCTCCGACGGCGAACCGCTTGATGCGAAGGCCGTCGTCGCCAATCTCGACATCTGGTATGCCGGCCGCAAGAAGGAGGGGATCAACCCGATCGGCCTTTTCCCCAAGACCTATGATCACGCGGAAGCGGTCGATGCCACGACGGTCAAGGTTTTCTTCAAGAAGCCGACGCTCGGTTTCATTCCGACCCTTGGCTATCACGGTTCCATCCTGATCTCTCCCAAAAGCATCGCCCAGCCTGCAAGCCAGCAGGCAGACCTCAGCAAGACCGCCGGTAGCGGACCTTATGTGGTGGAGTCCTGGAAAGAGGGCGACCATGTCACTCTCGTCAAGCGCAAGGACTATAATTGGGGGCCCGCCGCAGTCGGCCATACCGGACCCGCCTATCTCGATACCATCACCTACAAGCTGGTGTCGGAACCATCCCTTCGCGTCGCTTCGGTTCAGTCCGGTCAGGCGGACGTCGCCTATAACGCCTCGCCCCAGGAACTGAAATCGCTAAAGGAAGAAGGCTTTACCGTCGCGACGCCGCGTTATCTCGGCTTCGTCAACGGCTGGGCGGTCAACACCAAGCTTCAACCCTATGATGATGCGAAGGTGCGTCAGGCACTCCAGGCAGGCATCAATCGCCAGGAAATCATCGACACCGTCTATACGCAGGACTGGAAGCTTGCGACGTCGTTCATCCAGAGCAACGTCCCCGGCGCGACCGATCATAGCGATCTCCTCGCCTACAATCCGGACAGGGCGGAGAAGCTTCTGGACGAAGCCGGATGGGCCAAGGGCGCGGACGGCGTTCGTGTGAAAGACGGCAAGCCGCTGGAATTGACGATCCATTCCAATCCCTATCTGGCAACTTCGAAATCCGTCGATGAACTGATTGCCCAGCAGCTTGGCAGGCTCGGATGGAAGGTCAACATCAGGGCTTATGATGTCGTGACCTATGGCGAGAAGGTCAAATTCGGTGGCGCCGCAGTTCCCGCATATGAAGTCACGCGCAGCTTCATCGATGCCGGCACGGTCGCCAGCATCCTGACCAACGCCAACAATGGCGAGAACTGGTTTGCGCTGGATGAGCGTGATGCAAAGCTCAACGACCTGCGTGACAAAATCGCCGGCGCGGGTTCCGTCGAGGAACGAAAGCCTCTTCTGGACGGCCTGCAAAAATACGTGCTGGAACAGGGCTATTTCATACCACGCACCCAAATCGTCCAGCGCATTTACGTGCAATCGCCGAAGCTGAAGGGCGAAGTCTATAACGGCGTCGCTTACGCCAGCTACTACACAGCGTTCATTGCCGAATGAGGCCAGCGCCCACCAAGTAACGTCAAGGAGGTGACGGCATGAGCAATGCCTACCTAACCTACGCCGCAAAGCGGCTCGGCCAGGCGATCGTCGTCATCCTTCTGGCCTATGTCTTCACGTTCGTGGTCGTCAGCGTCCTGCCTGGCGACCCGATCACCAGCGTTCTGCGCAACCCGCAGAACGGTTTCACCGAGCAGGAAATCGCCGAAATCATTGCTGCACAGGGGCTGGACAGGCCGATCATCGTGCAGCTCTGGCACTCCCTGTCGGCATTCCTGACGGGCGATCTCGGCATCTCCATGCGCTCCAATCGACCCGTCTCGACCCTGATCGCCGAGGTGCTGCCATCGACGCTGGTACTGGCCTCCGCCGGGCTCACGGTTGCGTTGATCCTCGCCTTCGCCGTTGCCTATGGCACACAGGTCGTGCCGAAACGATATGGGCAGGGGCTGCTGCGGGCATTCCCTTCGCTGTTCCTGTCGACGCCCAATTTCGTCATCGGCCTGTTTCTGATCCACCTTTTCGGGTTTCAGCTCCGGCTGTTCCGGGTCATCGAGCCCGACAGCTTCTGGGCGACGCTGTTTGCGGCGATCACCATCGGCATACCGTTTTCCGCGCAGATCGCGGAAGTGCTGATCGCCAATCTCGATCATGAAGCGGAACAGGATTACGCGGCGGTTGCCCGCAGCCGCGGCATCGGGCCGAAACGGCTTTTCACTACACATCTGCTCAAGCCCGCTTCGCTACCGGTGGTGACCGTTATCGCCCTTACCGTGGGCGAGCTTCTGGGCAACTCGCTGATCACGGAAACCGTGTTCGGCCGTACCGGTATCGGCAGTCTCGTCCAGCGCTCCGTCAGCACGCAGGACCTGCCCGTCCTGCAGGCCATCGTCTCGCTTGGAGCCGTGGTGTTCGTCGTCGTCAACCTCATCGCCGATCTTCTCTATCCGCTGCTCGATCCACGGGTGAAAATTATCGTTGGCCGAAAACGCCGCCTGGCGACCATCGACGACACGTCACTTGGCCTTGAAACGGGGGCCAAACCATGAGCCTTGTCTCCAGCCCGGTTTCCGGCAGCAATCCGTTCGAGAAGCTGAGAGCTCTCAACCTTACTCCAACGGTTGCCCTTTCCCTCCTCGTCATCGCAATCGTCGTCGCCTGGTCGATTGCGCCGCAACTGTTCACCAGCCAGAGCCCGATCAACGGTGTCCCGGCCGACAAGCTTCTTGCGCCCAGTTTTGCGCACTGGTTCGGCACCGATCATCTCGGGCGTGATCTCTATACAAGGGTCGTTTATGGCACAGCCTCATCCGTATCGAGCGCTTTGGTCGCTGTCGTCATCGGTGTCTTCATCGGTGGTGTGATCGGTTTGCTCGCCGGATTTTTCGGCGGCTGGGTGGATATCGTCTTTGCGCGTTTTGTCGACGTGCTGCTCTCCATCCCGAAGTTCCTGCTCGCGGTCATCATCGTCACGGCCATCGGCTTCGAAACGATCAATGCGGCGATTGCGACAGGCATATCAGCCATTGCCTTCTTCGCCCGCGTGGCGCGCTCTGAGGTCATCAAGACACGTCAGGCGACCTTTGTGGAAGCATCTTTTCTCTCGGGTGGTTCGCGCGGCTACATCGTTCTCAGACACGTCCTTCCAAATGCGTCCCGCTCAATGCTGCCGCTTGCCGTGCTGCAATTCGGCGAGTCCATTCTGGTGATCGCCAGCCTCGCCTTCCTCGGCTACGGCGACCCTCCACCTTCTTCCGACTGGGGCCTGCTGATTTCAATCGGCAAGGACTACCTCAAATGGCCCTGGCTCGTTTATGCGCCCGCGTTCGTTACGATCGTGACCGTCCTCTCTGTCAACAGGATCAGCCGATGGCTTCGCAAATCGCACTGAAAACAGCGCCAATCCTTCCCGAGTTCGTGGCTGCGTCTCCACAACACGCGATACCCCTTCTCAAGGTCGAAAATCTTGCCGTGTCCTACGGACGGCAGGAGGTCGTCCATAATGTCGGCTTCGAAATCGGACGTGGCGAAAGCCTCGCCCTCATCGGAGAATCCGGTTCTGGAAAATCGACCATCGCGAAAGCCGTGCTGAGGCTTCTCCCCACCGGCGCAAACGCCACAGGGCAGGTTATTTTCGACAGGCAGAACATTCTCGCATTGCCAGAACGCCGCTTCAGGCCGTTTCGCGGCCGTGAAATCGGCTTCGTGCCGCAGGATCCCGGCAACTCTCTCAATCCTGTGAGAACAATCGGCTCCCAGGCGCTGGAAGCGGCAGCGCTGATGGAAGAGACCAATCCAGCGATCCGCAGGACACTTATTCTCGAAACCTTCGCCAAGGTGGGTCTCGACAATCCGCAACGGGTTTACGATTCCTATCCGCACCAGTTGTCCGGAGGGATGCTGCAGCGCGTGCTGATCGCTCTGGCAATATTGCCACGCCCTGCACTGCTGGTGGCGGACGAACCGACCTCGGCACTCGACGTAACGATCCAGAAGCGCATCCTCGATCTCCTCTCCCGTCTTCGGGATGAGCTGAACATCAGCCTCCTTCTTATTACCCACGATCTCGCAATAGCGGCCGAAAGGGCGGATAATCTCGTCGTGCTGAAGAACGGCGTCATGCAGGAGAAAGGCAGGACGTCCGCGGTTTTTTCCTCCCCTTCCTCACCCTATGCCAAAAAACTCCATGGCGACGTCCCCGCGCTCAACCCGGAGCGCTATGCCAAATTCCGCGATCCGGGGTTCAGCCTCCTTGATGGCGACAAGTCGCCAAAGATCGCCGTCAGCGGCGTCACCAAACGCTTCATTGTCGATGGCAAAACCCTGACTGCGGTGGACGATATTTCGTTTACGGTTCCGGCGGGCACGACTCATGCCCTCGTCGGCGAATCCGGCTCCGGCAAGACGACGACGATCCGCCTGCTGCTGGGGCTCGAAGAGCCGGAAAGCGGCACGATTACGGTTGCCGACGAGACCGTCACGAACAAAAACCGCGCTTCGCTGCGGTCCGTATGGCGGCATCTTCAACTGGTTTACCAGAACCCGTTTACGTCCCTCGACCCGACGTGGAAGGTGGGGCAGCTTGTTCGTGAACCACTCGACCGCTTCGAGATCGGGACGCCGAAAGAGCGATCCGAACGCGTACAGGAAGCTCTCGCGAATGTCGGCTTGAGCGAGCACCTCCTGGAGCGTAAACCGTCGGCCCTGTCCGGCGGGCAGCGTCAGCGTGTGGCAATCGCCCGTTCGCTGGTCCTCAAGCCTGATGTGATCGTGCTGGACGAACCCACATCCGCACTCGATGTCAGCGTTCAGGCGGATATCGTCGAGGTTCTGCTGTCGCTACAGGCGAAGCTCGGCCTGACCTATGTTTTCGTTTCGCACGACCTCGCCCTCGTCCGGCAACTTGCGCACAGCGTTTCGGTGATGCAGCGGGGACGCATTGTCGAACATGGAGCCGTCACCGAGATATTCGCCAATCCGAGACACGAATATACCGCGTCGCTGCTGAACTCCATCCCGTCGGGCATTGCCGGAACGGTTCGCGCTCCCGCTGTCCAGCGCGCTCTGCGGAAGGAGCAACTCGCATGAATATTGCAGCAGCTTCCCGCGACCTTCCCGCGTTGTTTCGACCGAAACAGCGGCTGGGTTTCAATACGCGCGTGTCGTTCAACGACGATGACGGTCCGGCACAGGGGCTGCGACAGGGCATAGAGCTGTTCAGGCAGGCGGAAAGGCTGGGTTATCAGTCAGGCTGGGCCTATCAGCGTCACTTCGACCACTATCTTTCTTCCCCGTTACCCTTCTTTGCGGCAGTCGGCCAGCATACGCGGCACATCACGCTTGGCTCCGCCGTCATCCCGATGCGTTATCAGGACCCCATCCTCCTGGCTGAGGCGGCGGGAACAACCGACCTCTTGATCGACGGTCGGCTTGAACTTGCCATTTCGACCGGGACCAACGGCGCGTTCGATGCCGTTTTCGGAACCGTCGATACCGATGCCCGCACAGAGGCAAAGCGACGCCAGTCGCGTTTCCTCGCCGCCATTGCCGGTGATGTTTTGCACACTGTTACCGAGCGGGACATTGGTGCACCTCCGGGAGCCGAGTTGCGGGTGACCCCTCATAGCCCAACCTTGCGCAGCCGTATCCGACAAGGCTCCGCCAGCCTCGATTCAGCAATACAGGCCGCCGAACTTGGGATTGGCCTGATTTCCGGGACCGTCCTTCACGATCAGGCAGAAGGCGAGACTTTCGGTCAATATCAGGCGCGGATCATTGATGCCTATCGCACCCACTGGCTCCGCATCTGGAAGACGACGCCACCCCCGGTCGCTGTTGCCGCTTCCATTCTCGTTGGCACCACCCCGGAGCTGCGTGAGAAATACGCGGCTTACGACCTTGAGCGTCGCACGGTGGGAATTGCCGCCTCACGCCCGAAGGGTGCGCTGGCCCCTGCCGGCCCGCCTGTTGGCGCGCAGATTTCCCCGGTCTTTCAAGGTACACCGGAAGAAGTCATAGAGGCGGTGTTGGGTGATCCGGGACTGGCGGCCGCAGATGAGCTCGTTCTTTTTCTGCCTCCCGCTTTCGGACTGTCCGAAAACATACGACTGCTCACCGATCTTGCGACGACGGTTGCTCCATCTCTGGGGTGGAAACCTGCTCCCGATCACGAAGGGCCGGAACGGGCGGCAATCTAAGGTTCTAGACCATCAGGATAGTCAGGCAATATTTTCTACATATTCCATAGAAATAGAAAGACCTGTCTTCCTCATATGCCACACCGGCTTTAGCTTTTACCCGACACTCAGAAACACCAAGGAGCTCCCATGGCTGCGGAATTCATCAGCGTCAGCTTTCCCAACGAGTCCAATGATCTGAACCCCATCCCTGATGCTCCGGTTGATCCGCTGTTCCTGGAACGTTATGCGCGTGCACTGGACGACTACGGGTTCAACTACACGCTCATTCCCTATTCCTCCTCTTCGTTCGATCCCTTCACGCTGGGCGCCACCGTGCTTGCGCATACGAAGAACATCAAGATCATCGTCGCGCTCCGGCCCAACACCGTTTATCCGACGGTTGCGGCCAAGTCCCTCGCCACGCTCGACCAATTGAGCGGCGGTCGCGTCGTCGTCCACTTCATCGCAGGCGGAAGCGACGAGGAGCAGGCGCGCGAAGGAGATTTCCTCAACAAGGAAGAGCGTTACGAACGCCAGGAAGAATATATCCGCATTCTCCGCCTTGCCTGGAGTTCAACCGAGCCCTTCGATTTCGACGGCAAATATTACCAGTTCAAGCAGTTTCGCAGCGCCGTGCGTCCCACCAACGGTCTTATCCCGATTTCGCTCGGCGGTTCGTCGGATGCCGCCTATCGTATCGGTGGCTCGCTGTGCGACATTTTCGGGCTCTGGGGCGAGCCGCTGGCTGAAACCAAGCAGCAGATTGACCGCATCTATGCCGAAGCCGCAAAAGCAGGCCGAACCGATCGCCCGCGCATCTGGGTTACCTTCCGGCCAATCGTGGCTGAAACAGACGAACTGGCCTGGGATAAGGCGCACAGGGTTCTCGACCGTCTGAACGAGAACCGTCAGAGGGGCCTTTCGCGCGCGCCGGTCAACGCAACACCCCCCGCCAATATCGGCTCCCAGCGCCTGCTCGATATCGCCAAACGCGGCGATGTCCATGACCGCGCGCTCTGGTATCCGACCGTCACCGCGACCAATGCAAGCGGCGCAACAACCGCTCTGGTCGGATCGCCGCGCACAATCGCCGACTCCATTCTCGACTATATTGATCTCGGCGCCGATCTGATTTCGATCCGTGGATATGACAATTACAATGATGCCGTCGACTACGGACGATACATCCTGCCTCTCGTCCGCGAGGGCATTCGCGAACGTGAAGAGGCAAAGAAGAAGGCAGCCGCCTGATCACGGCAGTCCGGCCAGGCCGTCGGACCTGCCCACCTCTTCCTCCAAGACCGGGATCATCCATGCCCGCAACGGATGATCCCGCCTCTCGACCTTCCAGAAAGCCGTTATCCGCATGTCTTACGATCCCACCGCACTTGACGCCGCTGTGTACGCCCTTTCCGAAGCCGCACCGGAGGCGGATCAGACCGGTCAGTTTCCCTGGACCGGCATTCGCGCCGTTCATCAAGCCGGACTTCTGGAGAGCACCGTGGCCACGCGTTACGGCGGCCCGGGAGGAACCTTGAGCACCGCGGCCCATATTCTGGCGGCCCTTGGACGCGGCGATCCCTCGGTGGCGCTCATCAGCGCAATGACGATCTTCACCCACCTGGGACAGGCGACGAAGGATCATTGGCCCGACGGTCTTTACAGGGACCTTCTTTCCAAAGCCAAAGATCGGCCACTGCTGCTGAACGCCGCCCGTGTGGAGCCGGAACTGGGCTCGCCGGCGCGCGGCGGATTGCCGGCCACGCGTGCGCGCCGGACGGCAAATGGCTGGTCGATCACGGGCCGCAAGCGCTTCGTGACGGGCGCGCACGGCCTCACCCATTTTCTCGTCTGGGCGCACACCGACGAGGCTCAGGCGCGGGTCGGCACGTTTGTCGTGCCTAACGGCCTGCCCGGCATCAGGATTATCGAGAACTGGAAGAGCCTCGGAATGCGGGCGACAGGTTCGCACGATGTCGAATATACCGAGGTTGAAATCCCGGCAGAAAATGTGCTGGAACTCGTTGATCCCTCCGTTGCCCAGCAGGATAATCGCAGCCATGCGGCAATGACGCTTGCGCTGACCGCAATCTATCTCGGCGCAGCCGAAGCGGCTCAGGAAGCCTTCATCCGCTTCGCGCACGAACGTGTGCCCGCCAATCTGGGCCATCCCATTGCGCGGACAGAACGTTTTGTCACGCTTTCGGGTGAGATCGACCTTCTGGTCTCCGGCGCCCGGCAGATCATCTTCGGCGCGCTCACAGGCCATATTGGCGATGCCGAACACCTGATAAGGGCCCGGCTCCTCGCCGGCAGGCAGATCCGCGAAGCTGTGCAACTGGCTGTTCGTGGCATCGGCAATCCCGGCCTCAACGCCGATCTTGGTCTGGAGCGGCATTTCCGCGATATCCAGTCGGTTCTCGTCCATGCACCCCAGGAAGATACGTCCGTCGCCATTCTCGGACGTGCCGCCTTTGAGCGCTGGAAAACAGGCGAGAATGACCGATCGACACATCCGGCCGGCCTTTCAATCCTGAAGACGGCTTAAGACGCGTTGGCGCAAACCGCCCTTCCCCAAGATCACTCGAAAGAACGTCAATGAGCAACAATCTGATCGTCGGTTTCTCCGGCAACACATCGCGCCCATCCAGCACGAAGCGCTTTGTCGAAAATGTCAGCGAAGCGCTGGCCGGACAACTGGGCCTGCAGCATCAGGTTTTCGACATCGAGGATCTCGGGGCATCATTGAGCTCGGCACGATCCGTGGCGGATCTCGATGGTGATGTGCGGCGGATTGTTCAAACGATCATCGATGCCGAAGCTCTGGTGATCGGCTCACCGACCTACAAGGGCAGCTATACCGGCCTCTTTAAACACGTCATCGATCTTCTCGACCCCGCCGACCTCAGAGGCAAGCCGATCATCCTGACGGCGACAGGCGGCGGAGACCGGCATTCACTTGTGGTGGAGCATCAGCTCAGACCGCTATTTGCATTTTTCGAAGCCTTCGTGGCACCCACCGCAATCTACACCTCCGGCCGGGACTTCATAGAAGGCGAGCTTTCGCCTGCCATAAGCGCGCGGGTAAATCAGGCAATCGCAGAAGCTGCTTTGCTTGTTAAAGCACGGTTTGAAAGAGTAACAATCGCCGCAGAATAATTGGACGATGCGCCCGGGATATCCTCACAGAGACTGACAGCGCTGACAACGTCGGCTGGTTCGATCCACCGACGTCGTCCGGCATGGCATTGCTTTTGATCCCTGTGACGAATGGCGGGTTGAGATAGCGTCCGGCAAAGGATATCAGGTGCCTCAATCTCAGGCGGATATTCCGCAAGCAACAAGGCGCATCCTGACATGATCCCGGACTTCCTCGTCACCCATTCCGGTGGCTTCCACGCCGACGAACTCCTATCCAGCGTCGTGCTCACCCGGCTTTTCCCGCAGGCCCGCCTCATCCGCAGCAGGGCGTCCGAATGGATTACGCCCGGCGCGAACCGCATCATCTACGACGTCGGAGGTGCTTATGACCCAACGGCGGGAATATTTGATCACCACCAGCGCGGCGCACCACTACGGGACGACGGTCAACCCTATAGCTCGTTCGGCCTGATCTGGAAGCATTTCGGCCGCGACTATCTTGCCGCCTCCGGCGTTCCTGAAGACCATATCGAAGCCATTCACACCTCTTTCGATACCAGCTTCGTGCTGCCGGTCGATCTGGTCGACAATGGCGCACTGAGCCCTTCTATCGCCGGGCAGCTCGCTGGGCTGACTTTGCCCGTCCTGCTGGAAACTCTGAAACCTGTTTTCGACGAGACCGATCCCGAAGCGGATAATCGCAGTTTCCACGCGGCGCTGGCCGTTGCCCGCAGCTTCGTGGAGGCAAAGATTGCCAACAGCGCTGCAAAATTGCGGGCCGAAGCGCTTGTGAACAGGGCTATCGTGGATGCCGGTGAGGGACATATTCTGGAACTGCCGGTGGGAATGCCGTTTCGACCCGCCATCATGAAGGCAGGCGCCGACCATCTGCTCTTTGTCGTTCACCCGCGCAACAACGACTGGTGTCTGACCGGTATCCGCCGCGCGGATGAGGGCTTTGAGCTGCGTGCCGACCTGCCGGCAGCTTGGGCCGGCCTGACCGACAAAGATCTCGAAGCGGTTTGCGGCGTCGAAGGCGCGACCTTTTGCCATAACGGCCGGTTTGTCGCAGCGGCCAGAACCCGCGATGCTGCACTGGCCATGGCGGAGCTGGCGGTAAAGGAAGCAATCGCAGCAAAGCAGTGATGTGGAGCCGGCCGTGTGGCCGGCCGCATCTTGTGGCGGCGCGAGCCTCCATTGCTGAAAAAAATCAGCCGGTAACAGTGTCAGTTGCCGGCGTATCCTGCTGCGGCCATCGCTGTAGTGCTTCACGGCCGGGCTGGGTCAAACCATAGACTCCTCGGTCCTGCCGTTCGAACCAGCCGTAAACATTCGAAAGCAGGATCTTTCCGGCATCCGGTACGCTGGATCTGACTTCACGCACCCGCATCGGCCCTGATGCCAGCGCCAGGGCACAGCCGAGCGCCTGCTGGCGGTACGCGGTCATGATCGGCGCGCGCGTGCTGCCACCTGCCGTCGGATCGCCGCGTCGCCTCTGGTGTTCGCGCATCAGCCGCGACCGCCGTTTCGGATTGGTTCGCGGCATCGGTGATATGGAACCAACGATCACGCTGACCTCACCGGTATCGGAAATGCCGAGCATACCGATACCGAGCCTGCGGCAAAGATCGCGGTAACGTCTGTCGGCCTCGCGGCCTTTGCCCCTGGCTGAAACCCGAGCCGCGATCCAGACCTCGTCCGCAATGGCTGCGCGATCGACAGCCTGCAAGATGAGTTCCAGATTGAAGCTCAGTTTCAGCTCGCAAATCACGACAACAGGCGGATCGTCATCGCTCAAGCCGACGAGGTCGCAACCGCCAACCTCGCCCTTGACGGCGTAGCCCGCCTTTTCGAGAAAGCCCTTGATGGGCAGATAAAGCGACGTTTCCATGTGCCTGCAGGTTCAAGTGAAGTTCCCCCCAGATACATCGATCCACCTGCACAGGACAACCTTTATAGCCGCTGGCGCGCTCGGTTACAGATTGTCGGCTACCTGTCGTCAGGCCTGATCCAGGGCAAGGGTCAGGTCGGCGACAAGATCATCGGGATGTTCGATGCCGATTGACAGCCGGATCGTGGAATCCAGCACACCGATGCGCTGGCGGACATCGGCAGGAACTCCCGAATGCGTCATCGTCGCGGGGTGAGAAGCAAGAGACTCCGTACCGCCGAGACTTACCGCGAGTTTGAATATGTTGAGCGCATTCAGGAATTTGAAAGAGGCAGCCTGCCCGCCGACGATGTCGAACGAGAAGGTCGATCCCGCACCGGAGCATTGTGCGGCAAACACCTTGCCAACCGCGGATGCCGGATCGCTGAACGGCAGGTAATGGATTTTTTCGACCTTGGGATGCGCGTTCAGGAATTCCGCCACGACCTTGGCGTTGCTGTTCGCCCGCTCCATCCGGATTTGCAGCGTCTCAAGGGAGCGTCCGAGCATCCAGCATGAATGCGGATCGAGCTGCGTGCCGATTGCCCCACGCAACGCCTTCACCTGCTTCATGACATCCTTCCGGCCGAGCGCCGCCCCGGCTATGAGGTCGGAATGCCCGCCAACGTACTTCGTTAGTGAATAGAGCGAGATATCGGCGCCATGCTCGATGGGTCGCTGGAATACGGGCCCAAGAAGCGTATTGTCGCAGGCGATGATCGGCCTGTGCCCCTGCTTTTCGCCGATAACATCGGCAACCCGGCCTATCATCGCGACGTCGACAATGCTGTTTGTCGGATTGGCCGGGGTCTCGATGAGGATGACAGACACCCTGCCTTTCGCCATCGCCTCCTCTGCAGCTGATATCACCGAGGTCTCGCTGACACCGTCGGCGAAACCCACTGCCGAGACGCCGAAATTATGGAAGGTCTTCGCCAGCAGCGTCTCCGTGCCGCCATACAGGGGCTGGGAGTGGAGCACGGTGTCACCCGGCCGGACGAAGGCGAAAAGCGTCGTCGAAATGGCGGACATGCCCGAGGAGAAGAGAGCGCAGCTCTCCGTCCGTTCGTAAACGGCAAGACGATCCTCGACAATCTCGCTGTTCGGATGGTTGAAACGCGAATAGACGAGGCCTGCGCCCCTGCCCTCCGGCGGCTCCTTGCGCCCGGAGACGTAGTCGAAGAAGTCGCGCCCGTCTTCTGCCGATTTGAAGACGAAGGTCGATGTCAGGAACACGGGAGGCTTTACGGCGCCCTCCGACAATTCTGGATCATACCCATAATTGAGCATCTGGGTTTCAGGATGGAGAGCGTGGTTGCCGATATGGGTTTTGGATGGATGCGGCGCGGTCATTTCCGATGATCCCTCAGCTGGCGTTGAATTACCTGCAGATTACACGCAGTGAAACCAAAATATCTTGCATTCTGAAGCGTCGGACTATCTCATTAAGCAATATATTGCGGAGAATGGTCATTTATGTCGCAGAAAATTGCAGACCCGATCGACAGCAGGATACTCAAGGAACTGTCTGCCGATGCGCGGATCACGAACAACGAACTTGCCGAGCGAGTCGGACTTTCGGCATCGGCGTGCCTGCGACGGCTTCGACGCCTGGAAGAGATAGGCGCGATCAAAGGATATTCCGCCATCATCGATCCGGCAATCGAGGGGTGGACGATGACTGCCC
Organism: Agrobacterium sp. CCNWLW155; assembly: GCF_036888815.1. Lineage (NCBI taxonomy): Bacteria > Pseudomonadati > Pseudomonadota > Alphaproteobacteria > Hyphomicrobiales > Rhizobiaceae > Agrobacterium > Agrobacterium sp. CCNWLW155. The sequence continues at coordinate 2,795 of NZ_JBAKFW010000012.1, read as the reverse complement.
TTGCCTCCATCCGCCTCAGCCGTCAGCACGATGACGAAATCCGCATGTTCGAGGCGGCCGTTCTTGACTGGGACGAGGTTCTCGAATGTCATCTCGTCACGGGTCCGAGGGATTACATGCTCAAGGTCATGTGCGGTGGGCTGGAGGATTACGAGCGCTTCATCAAGGACAAGATTGCAAAGCTGAAATGCGTCGACACCATCGAGACCAGCTTCGTCATGAACACGATCAAGGCGCGGCGTATCTGAGCTTCAAGGCCGGCGGAGCCGGCGCAAGATATTCACGGGCGTCCGGCCGACGGCATGGCTGTTCCGGCCCACTCTCGTCAGCGCTCATTGTTCCTGATTGCTTCAAGCCAGATACTGACGGCGACCGCTCCCGCATCGAGATGTCCGACAGCCCGCTCGCCAAGATAGCTCGCGCGCCCGAGCCTCGGCTTCATGGAGGCCGTCGCCTCGGCGCCGGCAACGCCTGCCGCCACCGCGGATCGCCAGGCTTCCGCGGCCGAAGCTCCACCTGCGAGTTTATCCCGGAAGGTTTCTGCCGCCGGATGAAGCGCATCTATCATCGTGCGGTCCCCCGGCCTCGCACCACCGAGTTCAGACACCGCGGCAACGGCTGCAACGAATGCTTCCGCCATCTGCTGGGCCGTCGGCTTTTCGATGCCGGCAAGATGGCGCGAGGCGCGCATCAGGCCCGTGGCGTAAAAGGGGCCAGAGCTTCCGCCGATTGCCTTGCGCATCGCGTTTGCCATCGCCATCAATCCTCCGGAGACATCTGCGAAGCTCTCCATGGGCAGCGCCAGGATTGCTTCGGCGCCCCGCACCATGCTTGTTCCGAGGTCACCGTCGCCCGTAACACTGTCCAGCTGCGTCAACTTGGGCTCCGCGGCGATCAGGGCTCCGGCAACCAATTCTGCGGCGGCACGCAATCGCTCACCGGCTGCCGTTATCGTGTTTTCCGCAGTCGCGCTCTTCTCGACGCCTGCCCAAGGCAGGACCCGCGTGCGGTTCACCGCACCGCCGCGCGGCCATGCACCGGCATCGGTTGGCGCATCCATGAGGCTCAGCGTTGCATCGTCCACATGCATGACGGACAGGGAAAAGCCCGGCATGTCGAGAGCGGAGAGGAAGGTGCCTGCCCAGGCCCGCTCGACCACGACGCCCTTCGCCTCCAGGCGTGCGACCGCTGATCGCGCCACGATCGCAAGCTCCATCGGCGGCGTTGATCCCAGTCCGTTGACCAGAAGCGTCACCCGGTCTCCGCTCTTCAGCCTGCCATCGGCTTCGATCGTTTCGAGGACCAGCTTCACCAGTTCGTCCGCCGATGCGACAGGCATCCGCCGCACGCCCTGCTCGCCATGGATTCCGAGCCCGACCTCGATTTCAGCTTCGCCAAGGACGAAGCCCGGCCTGCCGACAGCAGGGAGGGTGCAGGAACCCAGCGATACTCCCATGGAGGACAATTTTTCGGCGGCTTCCCGCGCGATCCGGGCCACCGCCTGAAGGGGAAGTCCCTGCTCCGCGGCAGCGCCTGCGACCTTGTGAACCAGTACCGTACCTGCAATACCCCGGCGGCGATCGGCCGGAACCGTGTCCTTCAACGCGACGTCATCGGCAACGACCACGATCTCGACCGGAATTCCTTCAGCCCTTGCCAGCTCGGCCGCCAATCCGAAATTCAGCCGGTCGCCCGTATAATTCTTGACGATAACCAGAGCGCCGGCGGGGCCGGCTGCAGCCTTGATACCGGCAAGAACCGCATCGGTGCTGGGCGAAGTGAAGACATCGCCTGCCACCGCCACGGTCAGCATGCCCGCACCGACATAGCCGGCATGGGCTGGCTCGTGTCCACTGCCTCCACCCGACAGGACCGCCACCTTCCGCTTTTCCGTTTCCGGAAGACCAGACCGGATCACAACATTCTCATCTGCTAGCAGGACCGTCGCAGGGCTAAGCGCCACCACCCCTTCAAGCATGTCCCGCACAACGGTGGCTGGATCGTTGATGAGCTTCTTCATGCCTTACTCCTCGATGCAGTTCTCAACTGACGGTGGACGCAAACACGCCCTGCTGATCGTGAACAAGCACGATCTCCCGGCCAATTTCAAGTTCCGGGCATTCGAAACGCAGGTACATTTCCGCCATTGCCTCTCGCGGCGGACGCGCTATCATGATTGTGCTGTGGGGCGGTAAGCTTTGGGAGGAGCGATACGTGAGACGGATGTGGCCAGACGAATTTGCCTTTCTGCTTGATGGTGCGGAAGAGGTTGACCTGCATGTTCCACCGGCGGCAAGCGACGATGGCTCGCCTGGAAAAGCCACCTCCAGAAAAGCCTTGAAAGTCCGGATCAGCCAGGAGGATTTTGAGAAGATCTGGAGCCTGGCAGAGGCCCGCTATCGGCTGAATGGCAGCTTCTCGGGCAAGGCGATCACGCTGATTACCAACAACCCCCACTATCAGAAATGGCATCCCTCCGACGGCGGCAGCGTCGAGAGCGTCTCCGATAGCGGTCAGAAATACACGACGCGCTATGTGATCGTGCACTTTCTCCTGGATGATGTCAGCGAACCTGTCGAAGCCTGAAGTCCTCCGAGTCGGAGGAGCCACCGCCAATGTGTTATTGCGGCGCGCCGGATGATAGTCCTCGGCTATTGTTGGATAGCGTGGCGTAAATCTTCCGTTGACAACAAAAGAGCCCGCATGAAGCGGGCTAATTTGGTTGCGGGGGCAGGATTTGAACCTGCGGCCTTCAGGTTATGAGCCTGACGAGCTACCGGGCTGCTCCACCCCGC
>NZ_JBAKFW010000011.1:0-152559 GCF_036888815.1 Agrobacterium sp. CCNWLW155 | reverse complement strand
TCATCCACACCAGCAAAAGCAGCACCGAAGGCGCAAGCATAACCCGCGCCAGACCGCTCGTGTTCCGTGTTGCCATTGCACTAACCTCCCCATGGGCTCGGGCATCACGAAATGCCCCCGGCATATCCGGAAGAACCGGCTCATTCCAGTTTTGATTTGAAAGGCTTAAAGGCCACCGCGCAGCTCGCGGCTTGCGCCCCCAAGGTTCGCTGCCCGGCATTGGCGCCGGACAGCGATCTTCAGGAGGATTACTTGATGTAACCGGCGCGGGTCATTTCACGCGTCGCTGTCGACTGGGCGCTGGCAAGCGCATCGTCGACACTGGACTGGCCGGCAACGACCGCCGAGAACAGCTGACCGACCGTGGTGCCGAGCGCCTGGAACTCAGGGATCGCCACGAACTGACCGCCGGTGTAAGGCACGGGCTTTACGGTCGGCTTGGTGATGTCGGCGGCATCCATCGCAGCAAGCGTCGGCTTGGCGAAGGCGGCTGCTTTTTCATAGTCAGCATTTTTGTAAAGCGAGGTGCGGGTACCCGGAGGCACGTTTGCCCAGCCTTCCTTGGCAGCGACGAGTTGGGTATATTCCTTGCTGGTTGCCCAGGAGATGAACTTCTCGGCGGCATCCGCCTTCTGCGAGCTCTTCGGGATAGCAAGGTTCCATGACCACAACCAGTTGCCGTGGTTCTTCAGTTCGCCATGCGTCGGGAAGAGCGCATAACCGACCTTGTCGGCAACGGTCGAATCCTTCGGGTTTGAAACGAAGGAAGCAGCCACCGTGGCGTCGATCCACATGCCGCATTTGCCCTGCTGGAACAGCGTCAGGTTTTCGTTGAAGCCGTTGGAGGAAGCACCCGACGGACCGGCATCCTTCATCAGATCGACGTAGAACTGAAGAGCACTCTTCCATTCCGGCTGATCGAACTGCGGTTTCCAGTTCTCATCGAACCAGCGGCCGCCAAAGGAGTTGGTGAGCGCACTGATGAAGGCCATGTTCTCGCCCCAGCCAGCTTTGCCGCGCAGGCACATGCCGTTGATATCCGCCTTGCGATCGGTAATCTTGCGGGCAGCGTCACCGATGAATTCCCAGGTCGGGTTTTCAGGCATCTTCAGGCCGGCTTTTTCAAACAGGTCCTTGCGATACATGATCATGGCGGATTCGCCGTAGAACGGCGCCGCATAAAGCTTGCCTTCGCTGGAAAGACCACCACGGATCGCCGGCAGAATATCATCCACGTCGTATTTGTCGCCAAGCTTTTCGAGCGGCAGCAGCCAGCCCTGCTTGGCCCAGATCGGCACTTCATAGTTGCCGATGGTCATGATGTCGTACTGACCGCCATTGGTGGCGATATCGGTCGTCACGCGCTCGCGCAGGACGTTTTCTTCAAGCGTGACCCATTCCACCTTGATGTCGGGGTTCTTGGTGGTGAAGTCGGAGGTCAGCCCCTGCATGCGGATCATATCGCCGTTATTAACGGTGGCGATGGTCAGCGTTTCGGCGGAGGCAAGGGTCGAAAAGGCGAGTGCCGAGCATGCGCCCAGCAAAATGGTCTTCAATGTCATATCTTCCTCCCAGAAGAAAAATGATGAGCATTCGCTTTGCTCTAGGGCATTTACTCACCCGCAGAGCAAAAATGTCAAGCGACATCCTGTGCTGCGGCGCACATGGGAAAATCAAGTCTTTGATTTTAATGAATTAATTTTCGCTCAGTGAGTGAGCAAATATTCGCTTGTCACTTCGTCGGTAATGAGGCCGTTCAACAGACCACCCCTCAACGCCGCCAGAATCGAGGCATTTTTGCGCGTGCCCTGCGCCATTCCGATGACCGTGCAGGTCTCTCGTGATGGGATGGGAACGGAGGCGACGCGCTCGTTGACGGAATGGTCGAGAATGTGGCCATTGGCATCATACATCCAGCCACAGATCTCGCCGACCGCACCGCTTGCCATCAGGGCCTTCATCTCGTCGACACCGAGGAAACCATCAACGCAGAGCGGTGCGTTTTCACCGAGTTCGCCGACACCGACGAAGGTGACATTGGCCGCAGAACCCAGCGCCAGCGTCGAGCGCACCATGGACTGGTCATGCAGCAATTCACGTTCTTCCGCCGAGGAGCACAGGACTGGCAGCGGCATGGGAAAATGCCGCGCCTTGATGGCATCGGCCATGCTGAAGATGACGTTGTAATAGGCAGCCGAGCCATCCGGGCCGATATTGCCTGTCAGTGACACGATGCGGTGCTGCGGACATTCCATCGGCGGCAACTGGTCCACAGCCGCCTTCAGCGTACGGCCGGTGCCGATGGCAAGCACGATGGGATCGGCATTTTTCAGCCAGCGCTCGATTTCCGCCGCACCGGCCTCGGCAATGCCGACCGTGGAGGAAACGCCAGCGGGATCGCTCGGCACCACCTCGATATATCTAAGGTCGAATTTCTGCTTCAGCCGCTCCGCCTTTTCGAGACAGGCGGCGATGGGATGATCGAGCCGGACCTTGATCAACCGCTCGGCGACGGCCAGCGATACCAGCCGCTGCGCCGATTGCCGGGATATGCCCATGGCAGCGGCGATCTCGTCCTGCGTGCGGCCCGCGACATAATAAAGCCAGCCAGCACGCGCCGCATCATCAAGCCGTCCATGTGCGTCGTTCCGTCTGGCCATGCCGCCGCCCTCTAAGAATTATGCTCGAGCATTTGCTGGCATTTTTTCAGGCCGCCTGTCAAACGGCGCAGCGACTGAGCGAAGCGTTTGGCGGCACCGGGCACCTCTAAAGAAGATGCAAAACATTTCCTCCGTCATGCTCGGGCCTGTCCCGAGCATCTGCAATGCACCGATTTACGAGACATTGGCAGATCCTCGGCACAAGACCGAGGATGACGTCGTGAACACAGAGGCACCTATCCCTGCGCAGTTTCCTCTATATCAAGCCGCTTCCTGCACCAGATGCCCTGCCGAAACCTCGCGGTAATGGCGTTGCGGCGGAACATAGTTCACAGGACGGATCGGGCTTTTGATCTCGTCCGTTGCCATGTTGCGCCTGATCTGGCGCCGGGCCGGATCCGGCACCGGAACGGCGGACATGAGCTTTTTCGTATAGGGGTGCTGCGGATTATCGAAGACGGCGGCGCGTGGGCCGATTTCGACGATCTCGCCGAGATACATCACCGCGACACGATGACTGACACGCTCCACCACAGCCATATCGTGGGAAATGAACAGGAAGGCGAGGTTGAGGCTCTGTTGCAGATCGAGCAGCAGGTTACAGACCTGCGCCTTGATGGAGACATCAAGCGCCGACACCGCTTCATCGGCAACGATGACCTTGGGGTCAAGCATCAGCGAACGGGCAATGGCGATGCGCTGGCGCTGGCCGCCGGAAAACTCATGCGGGAAGCGCCGCATCATATCCGGGCTGAGGCCAACCTTCTCCATCAGGTCCGCCGCCTTTTCACGCGCCTGCGCCTTCGGTCCAAGCCGGTGTTCGATGAAGGGCTCCATGATCGCCGTGCCGATGCTCATGCGCGGATCGAGACTGGCGAAGGGGTCCTGAAAGATCATCTGCACGCTGCGGCGCATGGTGCGCAACGTCGTCTTGTCGAGTTTCATCACCTCGTAACCGTCGAGAGTCACGTTACCGGAGGTCGGTTCGATCAGCCGGGTGATCGACCGCCCCGTGGTGGACTTGCCGCAGCCGGATTCACCGACCAGCGATAGTGTCTCGCCCTCAGCCAGATCGAAGGAGACCTTCTCCACCGCATGCACGGCACCGGACTTGCGACCAAGAAGACCGGAGCGGATATCGAAGCGGGTCGTCAGGTCCCGGACCGAAAGAATGGGCGTGCGACCACCGGAAACCGTGTTCCTGACCTCTTCGACCGGTTGGCTTTCTCCGGTCTTGATATCGATGATCGGAAAGCGGGCGGGCAGCACCCGCTCTTTCATCGAACCGAGCTTCGGCACCGCCGAAAGCAGGGCGCGCGTATAGGGATGGTTTCCGCGATGGAAGATATCGTCCGTCGTGCCGGTTTCCACCACGTCGCCGCGGAACATGACGATGGTGCGGTCAGCCACTTCCGCCACCACGCCCATATCATGGGTGATGAACAGGACCGACATGCCCTCCTCTTCCTGCAATTGCTTGATAAGGTCGAGAATCTGGCCCTGAATGGTCACGTCGAGCGCCGTCGTCGGCTCGTCTGCAATCAGGAGCTTTGGTTTCGAGGCAAGTGCCATGGCGATCATAACGCGCTGGCGCATGCCGCCGGAAAACTGGTGCGGATAATCGTCGAACCGGTTCTTCGCATTGGGAATGCGGACCTTTTCGAGCAGGCGGATAACTTCGGCTTTTGCAGCGGAGGAGGAAATATCCTGATGTACGGTGAGTGCTTCGGCGATCTGCTTGCCGATCGGGAAGATCGGGTTGAGGCTCGTCATCGGCTCCTGGAAGATCATAGAGATGTCCTTGCCGCGAACCTTGCGCATCTCCTCTTCCGGCAGCGCCAGCAGGTCGCGGCCGCCGAGCATGACCTTGCCCTCGATGCGACTCGTCTTTTTATCGAGAAGCCGCATGATCGACAGCGACGTCACGCTCTTGCCCGAGCCGCTTTCGCCGACGATCGCCACCGTTTCGCGCGGTGCAATCTCGAAACTCATATTGCGCACCACGGATTTCCAGCCGTCATCGACGCGGAAGGAGGTGGTGAGATTCTGAACCGAAAGAACCGGGCTTACCGAACCGCCGGTCTGTTCCATTGATGTCGCCGCCAAAAGCATGCCGATCTCCTGAAAAGCAGAAGGCGGCCATGAAGGCCGCCGGGTGTCTTATGCAGCAAGTGCGGTTTCGGCCATCGAAACCCAGTAGCTGATGCCGTAAGGCAGGGCTTCGTCGTTGAAATCGTAAGCGGCGTTGTGCAGCCCGGCGGTATCGCCGTTGCCGATGAAGATGAAGGCGCCGGGGCGGGCTTCCAGCATGTAGGAAAAATCTTCCGCACCCATATGCGGGTTGGGATTGGTGTTGACGGCGTTCGCACCGGCCACGCCCATCGCCACACCGGTCGCGAATTCGGTTTCGTCACTGTGGTTGAAGGTGACGGGATATCCGCGATGGTATTTCACCTCCACGCTGGCGCCATGCGCCATTGCCGTGGCGGTGGCCACTTCCTTCAGCCGCTTTTCGGCAAAATCGCGGGTTTCCGGCAGCAGCGTCCTCACCGTGCCGGTCAGCGTCACCGAACCCGGAATGACATTGACCGCCGTGCCGCCATGGGTGGTGGCGACGGTGACGACCAGCGATTTCAACGGGTCCGTCTCGCGCGAGACGATGGATTGCAGCGCGATGATGATATGCGCCGAGGTCAGCACCGGATCGATGGAAAGATGCGGCGCGGCCGCGTGGCTGCCCTTGCCGGTGATGACAATCTCGAAACTATCCGCCGCCGCCATGGTGGAACCCTTGCGGATGGCGAATTGGCCGACCGGAATGCCTGGCTCGTTATGCATGCCATAGACCTGCGAAATGCCGAATTTCTCCATCATGCCGTCGTTCAGCATGGCGAGCGCGCCTGCCCCGCCCTCTTCCGCCGGCTGGAAGATGACCGCGACGGAGCCTTTGAAATTGCGGGTCTCGGCCAGATACTGCGCCGCCCCCAGAAGCATGGCCGTGTGCCCGTCATGGCCGCAGGAATGGGCCTTGCCGGGCGTCTTCGAGGCCCAGGGCTTGCCGCTGGTCTCAAGAATCGGCAGCGCGTCCATGTCGGAGCGGAAACCGATGGTCGGACCATCCCCGTGCCGCCCCTTGATGATGCCGACCACGCCGGTCTTGCCGATGCCGGTCTCGACGATATCGCAGCCGAAGGACTTCAGTTTTTCGGCCACGAATTTCGATGTTTCGAAGACATCATAGAGCAGTTCCGGGTGCTCATGCAGATGGCGTCTCCAGCCGGCAACGTCTTCCTGCATTTCAGCCACACGGTTCAATATCGGCATTCTCTTTATTCCCTTTTTTGTTCCCCGCCGGGTTGTCGGAAAACATATTGCGTTTGGAATTTCTCCTTTTGCAAGTGTGAAATTTGCTGAATGAGCGAAAAATAGGCCGGAAGGCGAATGGCTCAAATTTTGTTCATCAATAAGACTTTGGGGCTTGCTTTTCAAAAACACTGACAATAGCATCATCTGGAACGAATGGATATTATTCAGCAAAGTCAAATACTTACAATAAAATACCTTGCGCATGACGACAGGAAAAGCGTCAAACATTCAAATAGATAAAATCCAAAAAAGGGGAAAACATAATGAAGAAGCGCAGCATTCTCTTTGCCAGCACGGTGGCGGCGATGGCCTTGGCAGGATCTGCCGCCCATGCCGAACGCGGCAGTGACGGTGAACTGAAAATCCTGTTCTGGCAGGCTGTATCGACACTCAACCCTTATCTTTCCGGCGGCACCAAAGAGATCTACAGCTCGTCCATGGTGATTGAGCCTCTGGCCCGCTACGACGAAAAGGGCGAGCTGGTGCCGATGCTGGTGAGCGAGATCCCGACGGTCGACAATGGCGGCGTCGCGAAGGATCTGCTCAGCATGACGTGGAAGCTGAAAAGTGACGTCAAATGGTCCGACGGCACGCCGCTTACCGCTGACGACGTCATCTTCACGTGGAAATATTGCACCGCACCCGACGGCGGCTGCGCGCAGGCGGCACAATATGAAGGCGTGAAAAACGTTGAGGCTATCGACGCCCATACCGTCAAGATCAGCTTCACTGAACCCAAGCCCTACCCCTACTCGGCATTTGTCGGCGCGCAATCGCCCGTCATCCAGAAGAAGCAGTTCGAAAAATGCGTCGGCGCCGCGGCTCCCGGCTGCACATCCGCCAATTTCGGCCCCATCGGCACCGGCCCCTTTGTGGTCAAGGAGTTCAAGCCGAACGACGTCATCAGCTATGTCGCCAACCCCAATTATCGTGATCCGGCCAAGCCCGCTTTCGCCACGGCGACCCTGAAGGGCGGCGGTGACGCGGCATCCGCTGCGCGTGCCGTGCTTGAAACGGGTGAATTCGACTACGCCTGGAACATGCAGGTGGAGCCGGAAATTCTGGCGACCATGGTGGCCGCCGGCAAGGGCAAGCTGGAAACCGCCTTCGGCACGCAGGTCGAGCGTATCAATCTCAACTGGTACAATGCCGATCCTGCGCTGGGTGACAAGCGCTCCACCAAGGAGGGCGGTCCCCATCCGGCCCTTTCCGACCCGGCCGTGCGCCGTGCGCTCTCGCTCGCCATCGATCGCGACATTATCGATGAGACGGGGTATGGCGAGGCGGGCAAGCCGACCTGCAACATCGTGCCGGCCCCGGCGGCTGTCGCTTCGACGAAAAACGACAGCTGGTGCCTGAAGCAGGATTTGGAAGGCGCAAATAAGCTGCTTGATGATGCGGGCTGGGTGAAGGGCGCCGATGGCATCCGCGCCAAAAACGGCGTGAAGCTTTCCTTCCTCTACCAGACCTCCACCAACTCCGTTCGCCAGGCAGCGCAGGAACTGGTGAAGGACATGTGGTCGCAGATCGGCGTTGCGTCCGAACTGCGCAATGTCAGCGCCTCGGTGTTCTTCGGCGGCGATCCGGCAAGCCCGGATACCTTCCAGAAATTTTATGCCGACGTTGAAATGTACACCAACAATTTCGACGGCACCGACCCGGAAAAATACCTGGCGGAATGGCTGTGCGACAAGATCCCCGCCCCCGCAAACGGCTGGCAGGGTCAGAATATTCCGCGTTATTGCAACCCGGAATTCGACAAGCTGGTGGGCGTCCTTTCCAAGACGACCGATTTCGCCAAGCGTGGGGAAATCGCAAAACAGCTGAACGACATGCTGACGGAAGAAGGCGCACATATTCCGCTGATCCACCGTGGCAACGTCTCCTCGCATTCGCTGACACTCGAAGGCGTTCGCATGAATGCCTGGGATTCGGAACTCTGGAACGTCGCGGACTGGTCCCGCAAAAAGTAACACGCAAATGCGCGGTCGCCCCTGAAAGGGCGGCCGCGCTCGTTTTGCGAGACCCTGACGGTCTGGAGACTTTCCGATGTTTACCTTTACGCTCCGGCGGCTTGCCTTTGCCGTACCGACGTTGCTCGTCATCAGCTTCGTCATCTTCGCCCTGCTCGATCTCGCGCCGAACGATCCGACCGGCGACCTGCCGCTGACCATTCCGCCCGAAGTGCGCGAGCAGATCCGCGCCTCCCTCGGCCTCGACCAGCCTTTCTTCATCCGTTACCTGATGTGGCTGCAGCAATTCTTCATCAACGAGCCGCTGAACCTCTTCGAAAAGCTGACCGGCTGGCAGATCGGCGATGGCAGCCGCATGCGCGTGCTCTCCTGGGCAACGCGCAGCCCGGTGGTCGATCTTGTCATCCAGCGCATGCCGCAGACGCTTTGGGTAGTGGGCCTTGCCTATCTTTTCGGCGCGCTTCTGGCGATCCCGATCGGCGTCATTTCCGCCTACAAGCAATATTCGATCTTCGACCAGATCGGCACTTTCGTCTCGATGGTCGGTTATTCGGTGCCGACCTTCTTCACCGGCGTGCTGCTGGTCGTCATCTTCAGCTCTTACCTGCAATGGTTCCCTTCCGTCTATGACACCAATCTGCAGGTGACGGACTGGGGAAGCTTTGTGGCGCAGATCAAACAGATGTTCCTGCCGGTGCTGGTATTGACCCTCTACAATGTCTCGCAGATCAGCCGCTTCGTGCGCGCCTCAATGCTCGACAATCTGCATCAGGACTATGTGCGCACCGCCCGCGCCAAGGGCGTGAAGGAAAAATCCGTTCTGCTCGTCCACGTGCTGCGCAACAGCCTGATCCCGGTCGTGACGGTGATTGCACTCGGCGTGCCGACGATCTTTTCCGGCGCCATCATCACCGAGCAGATATTCCGCGTGAACGGGCTTGGCCAATTGCTGATAACCGCCGTTCAGGGCGCGGATATTCCGCTGGTGCAGACGCTGACCTTCATTTTTGCGGTGCTTATCGTGCTCTTCAACCTGATTGCCGACGTGCTTTACGGCATTCTCGACCCGAGGATCCGCTATGACTGACGCCACCATTGCAGCGCCGACGGTTGCGGCCACCCCAACACAATCCGCCCTTGCCGATATCTGGAAACAGTTCCGCGTCCACAAGGGCGGGGTGGCCGGGCTTTTTGTCTTCATCTTCATCCTGCTTGCGGTCTATGTCGGCCCCTATATCCACACCGTTGCGCCCAACGCCATAAACGTGAAGGCACGTAACCAGTGGCCGTCGCTGGCGCATCCCTTCGGCACCGATAATCTCGGCAAGGACATGCTGGCGCAGGTTCTGGCCGGTGGGCGCATCTCGCTTGCCGTCGGCATCACTGCCATGCTTTTGGCCCTGTTTCTCGGCACGCTGGTGGGTGTGCTTTCAGGTTATTTCCGGAATCTGGACGGGCCGCTGATGCGGTTGACGGACCTGTTTCTGGCGCTGCCGCTTTTGCCGCTGCTGCTCGTCATCCTGATGCTGTTTCGCGATACGCTACGCGCCGCCTTCGGGCCGGAAACCGGCATCTTCATCCTGATTGTCTTCGTGATCGGGATCACCAGCTGGATGCATACCGCGCGCATTGTGCGCGGCGATGTGCTGACGATCAAAAGCCAGGAATTCATCATGGCGGCGAAATCGAGCGGCATGCGTGAGTATCGCATCATCCTGCGCCATATCCTGCCGAATGTGCTGAGTTCGATCATGGTCTCGGCCACGCTCGGCATCGCCTCGGCCATCATCACGGAATCGGCGCTGTCCTTCCTCGGCCTCGGTTTCCCGTCCGACTTCCCCACCTGGGGACGGCTGCTGTTCGATGGCGCCAACTTCCTGCAGCTGACGCCCTCGCGTGTGCTGTGGCCGGGACTGGCTATCTCGCTGACGGTTCTGAGCGTCAATTACATTGGTGATGCCGTGCGCGATGCGCTCGACCCACGGGCGCTGAAGAGTTGAGGAGACGCGTTCTCTGCGTCACAACAACCTCTCCACCGTCATCCTCGGGTCAAGCCCGAGGATGACGTCGAGTAAGGCTGCCGACTAGTGATAATTCACCTTTTCCGCATCAAGGATGCTGTCGGCATCCAGCGCGGCAATCGGAATATCGCTGCGCGCGGGAATATCGCCGGAAAGCTGAAGCGCAAGATAACGCCCGCAGCAGACCCGCAGGAACGAGGTGAAATTTCCGAGATCATGCCCGGCATCGATCGATTCATTATAAAGCTTGGCGATAAGCTGCACGCTGTTCATGCCATCCCGCCGCGCGATCTCGTCCAGCGTCGTCCAGAAGAAATTCTCGAGCCGGACGCTGGTGACCATGCCATCGATCCTGAGCGACCGCGTATGGCTTTCCCAAAGCGCCGGGTCTGCCTTGATGAAAAGCTTGCACATGGTTTCCTCCCTCACCACGTCTGAAAGATAGGCGGAAAACGGGGCCGAAAAAAGCCCCCTTTCGCAGGTCTTATTTGCCGAGCACCGCCATGAATTGCGAAAGCCATGCCGGATGTGCCGGCCATGCAGGGGCGGTCACCAGCTTGCCATCGGTAACCGCCGCATCGATGGCGATATCGGCATAGGTGCCGCCGGCAAGCTCGACCTCGGGACGGCAGGCCGGATAGGCCGAGCAGGTGCGGCCCTTCAAAACACCAGCAGCCGCGAGCAGTTGCGCACCGTGGCAGACGGCCGCCACCGGCTTGTCAGCCTCGAAAAAATGTTTCACCGCCGCCAGCACATCGGCATTAAGGCGCAGATATTCCGGCGCACGGCCGCCCGGAATGACCAGCGCATCATAATCCGCAACCTTGATATCGGCGAAGGTGGCGTTGAGCGCGAAATTATGGCCGCGTTTTTCCGAATAGGTCTGGTCGCCCTCGAAATCATGGATGGCCGTAGCGATGGTCTGGCCCGCTTTCTTGCCGGGGCAGACGGCATGGACCGTGTGGCCGACAGCGAGCAACGTCTGGAACGGCACCATGGTCTCGTAATCCTCGGCGAAATCGCCGGCGATCATCAAAATCTTCTTCGGCATGTTTGCTCCTCCCGTTTTCGAATGCCTTTGGGCACTCTAGCAGTGTGGGCCGAAGCACGGGTATTATGGCTATACTACAAGGCCGATAAAGGCGGCATCACCGGCCCCGCGGCGGCTCCGGCCAGCGACGCACACCGCCGCCCCAGGTCTCAAAGGCTCTGGAAAGCTTCAGCACGAACAGATCCTCGTAACGCGGGCCGACGATCTGCAAGCCGATGGGCATACCCGATTTCGAAAAACCGCAATTGATCGAGGATGCGGGCTGTTCCGACATGTTCCACGGCACGGTGAAGGCGATATGTTCGAAGGGCCGTGCGGGATCATTGGTGGGCGAGGCCCAGTCGGCCGGATAGGACACGATGGGATTGACGGGTGAAATCACCGCATCAACGGACTGCATCAACCGGCCGCAAAGCTTACGCATTTCCATGGTCTGGTTGAAACCGAAAACGGCGCGTGCGCCGGAAATATCCGCCCCCTTCTGTGCCCATTCATGAATATATGGAAGGATCGCGGCGCGGCGGTCTGCGCTCAGCGCCGCCATGTCGCCCCAGAATTTCGCGCGCCAGAAGTCGTCCAGCCCATCCAGCATCTCCCGCGTCAGCACCGGCTCGACAGGGATGACAATGGCGCCCGCCGCCTCGAACAGTTTCGCGGCGGAAAGCACGGCGTCGCGCACCTCATCCTCCAACGGCAGGCCGCAGCCGGCATCCAGCATCAGGCCGATCTTCAGGCCCTTCACGTCGATATCGAGGTCCATCCAGTCGATGTCATTCGGCGGCAGCGATGTGCCGTCGCGCCAGTCGGGCCGTGAAAGCGTGGCCATCGCATAGGCCGTATCGATAACGGTGCGGGTCATCGGCCCGGCGCAGCGGCCGGTATAATAGGGATCGACCGGGATGCGGCCCTGGCTCGGCTTGAAACCGAACAATCCCGTCCACCCCGCCGGCAGCCGCACCGAGCCGCCAATATCCGTGCCGATATGCAGCGTGCCATAACCAGCGGCCCCGGCCGAGGCCGCACCGGCGCTGGAGCCGCCGGGGTTCTGTGTCGGGTCCCAAGGATTGCGGCTGAGCTTGTGAAAACTGGAAAGGCCTGAGGAGAGCATGCCGTAATCCGGGCAGGTCGTCTTGGCGTAAAGGATCGCGCCATCCTCGCGGCAGCGGGCCGCCACCGGCGCATCTTCAACCGCAGGCACCAGTTCTACCGCTTTGGTGCCAAGCGGAACGGGATGGCCTTTCGTGGCGATCAATTCCTTGAGCGAGACGGGAATTCCATCAAGGGGCCCGAGCGTTTCACCCTTTTGCCAGCGCTCCGTCGAGGCCAGCGCCTGCCGGCGTGCATCCTCCGGATCATAGGCGTAAAGCGCGTTCACGACCGGCTCGAATGCATCGATACGCGCCTCCACCGCCTGCCAATATTCCGATGGCGAAAGCCTCTTACCCCGGTAAAGCGACAGGATTTCGAGCGTGTTGAGGTCTATGAGATCGGTCATGGCATCGTCTCGTCAGAAAAACAGGAAATATGGGCGACAGCTTTCCAGAGCGGTCAGCTTGTATCGCGCGGGTCCAGCAGGTCGCGCAGGCCGTCGCCGAGAAGGTTGAGACCAAAGACGGCAAGTGCAATCGCAAGGCCGGGCATGATGGCAAGCCAGGGCGCCACGCCAAGATAGGTCTGGGCGTCCGCGAGCATTCGCCCCCAGGTGGCGGCGGGCGGCGGCATGCCGAGACCGAGGAAGGAAAGGCCTGCTTCCGTCAATATCGCAAGGCCGAGCTGGATCGTCACCTGCACGATGATCTGGTTGGAAATATTCGGCACGATATGGAAAAGCGTGATCCGGGCGCGGTTCTGGCCGATGCTTGTAGCGGCGGTGACATATTCCCGCGACCATATCTGCAGCGCCGCCCCCAGCGTCAGCCGGGCGAAGACAGGCACCATGAAGGTGGCGATGGCGATGATGGCGGTAAAGCGCCCCGTGCCGATGAAGGCGCCGAGCATCATAGCCGACAGGATCGGCGGCACCGCAAAGATGATATCGCAGACGCGCATGACCACGGTTTCGGTGAAACCGCGCAGCGCCGCAACCGCAACGCCGATGGCCGTGCCGATAGATGCGCCGATGGCGACGGCAGCGATGGAGGTGGACAGCGAGTTCCACGCACCCGCCATCAGCATGGACAACACGTCGCGGCCGAAATGATCCGTACCGAGGCCGCCATAGACGAATGGCGATTTCAGCTTCTGGACGATCTGCATCTTTGTGGGGGACACCGGTGTCCAGACCAGCGACAGCAGGGCGACTGCGACCAGAAAGATCGTAACGGCGATGCCGACGGCAAAGGCAGGGCGGCGGCGGATCAATCGCATCATCGCGCACCTGCCCGCAGTCTGGGGTCGATGAGGAGATAGGCGATATCGACCACGAAATTCATGATGATCACGAGCGCCGAAAAGAACAGCACGACGGATTGCATGACGACGATATCGCGCTGGGTCAGCGCCTGATAGGCAAGCCGCCCGAGGCCCGGAAGATTGAAGACATTCTCGACAAGCACCGCGCCTGCGATAAGGAAGGTGAATTGCAGGCCGATCATGGTGACAACAGGGATCATCGCGTTCGGCACCGCGTGCCGCCACAGTGCCACCCGCTCGCTCAAACCCTTGGCGCGGGCGGTGCGCACGAAATCCTCGTTCATCACCTCAAGCACGGCGGAGCGGCAGACGCGGGTGAGAACGCCGGCCTGCGACAGCGCCAGCGCGACCGCCGGAAGGATGAGCGCCATAAGACCCGCTGAAAAACTCGGCGTCCAGCCGGGAAATCCGCCCGCCGGCATCCAGCCGAGCGTGGTGGAAAAGACGATGATGAGCAGCAGCCCGACCCAGAAACCGGGCACGGCGATGCCCACATGGGAAAACAGCCCGGCCACAAAATCCAGCGCCCCGTTACGGTTCCGCGCCGCCGCCACGCCGAGTGGAATGGCGATGGCGACAGACAGGCAGACTGCCAGCAGCGCAAGCGGCAGGGTGACGGCCAGCCGCTCGAGGATCAGCCCCGCCACCGGCACGCCATAGGTATAGGATTGCCCGAAATCACCCCGGAATACGCCCGCAAGCCAGTGGAGATAACGCAGCGGCAGCGGCTGATCGAGACCCATCTGCTTCTGCAGCGCGGCGAGCGTATCAGGGCTCGCCGAGGTTCCAAGCATGATCGCCGCGGGATCGCCCGGCAGCAGGCCCATGACGACATAGATGATGAGGGAAACGGCAAACAGCGTGATGACGAGGCTGACGAGACGCCGGATGAGGACGGCTAACATCTGGCATCTTCTCCTTGCTTTGTTTCACCTGCGGTCGAGCGTCCAGTCACCTCTCTCCCGTCATTCCGGCCCCGAGCCGGAATCCAGCCGGCGCGCGTCTGCGCGGCGGAGAGAGCCCTTTCAGCCGAAGGACTTGGGCTGGCTGGATGCCGGATCAAGTCCGGCATGACGGAAGAAACCGGTATCGACAAACGTCACTCTTCCCAATGCACATCCGTCAGCACATTCGAGGGAATGGGTTCGTTTTCCCAAAGCCCCTTCACCTTCTTGTCCCACACGCCGAGCTTCGGCATGACGAAAAGGTAAAGTGCCGGCACATCTTCTGCGAGGATTTTCTGGGCGTCGCCGTAAAGCGCTTCCTGCTGGGCCGCATCCGCCGTCTTTTCAACGTTGCCGACGACCTCGTTGAAGGCCGGGTTCCTGTAATTGAAATAATAGGGATCGCGCGCATAGATATCGATATCCATCGGCTCCGCATGGGCAACGATGGTCATGTCGTAATCCGCGCCCTTCAAGACATCCGCCACCCATTTCGCCGGAAATTCGGTCGTCTCGATGGTCATCGTCACGCCGATTTCGGCAAACATCGCCTGCAGGATTTGCGAGGTCCGCTGGGCATAGGCCATCTGCGGCGCCTTGATGGTGAAGCTGAACCCGTCAGGATAACCCGCTTCGGCAAGCAGCGCCCTCGCCTTATCGACATCGTAGGGGTGCACTCCTGTCGTATCGATGTAACCGCGGTCATTCGGGGTGTAATGGCTGCCGATGGCCGTGCCGAAGCCGGACCATGCGCCTTCGATGACGGTGCCGCGATCCACCGCCATCATCAGCGCCTGGCGCACGCGCTTGTCATCAAAGGGCTTGCGGGCGTTGTTCATGCCGGCCACGACCTTCAGTTCGGTATTGCCGACGAAGGTGCCAAGGCGTTTGTCGCCCTCAAAGGAGGTCATCAGCTCCGGCGCGCCGAATTCCGGAAAGGCATCGATATCGCCTGACTTCAGCGCCGCCGCCTGCGCCTGCGGGTCGGCGACGAAACGGAAGGTCGCCTTGTCCAGCTTGACCGCCACGGCCTTGTCCCAATAGCCGTCGTTCTTCTGCAGCTCGACCCTGTCGCCCTTGGCCCAGTTCACGAATTTGAACGGGCCGGTGCCGACGGGCGTGGTGCGGTTATTCTCAGCGCTTTTCGGCGCCACCATCACGGATGCCGGCCAGCCGAGCCAATAGAGAAGGCTGCCGGCCGGCTGCTTCAGCTTCAGCACCAGCGTTGCGGCATCCGGGGTCTCGATACTGTCGATGGCGGCGAAGAAGCGCTTCTGCGGATTGACCGAGCTTTCGCCGCGCGCCCGATCCAGCGAAAATTTCGCAACGGAGGAATCGAAGGCCTCGCCGTCATGGAAGGTGACGCCCTTGCGCAGCTTGAATGTATAGGTCTTGCCATCAGGGGAAATTTCCCAGCTTTCGGCAAGCTGCGGCCTAACCTTGCCTTCGCGGTCGATCGTCACCAGACCTTCGAAGATATTCTGCCAGGTGACCTGGCCGATGGCGACGGGGGCGGCAATGGTCGGATCGAGCCCGGCGGGCTCGACGGCCATGCCAAGCGTCAGCGCGGTTTTCGGCGCGGCATCCGCCGCCGTTATCGAAAGCGGCAGCCAAAGCGCCGTGCCCAGTGCGAGGCTCAGCGCGGCGCGGCGCGAAAGCGTTGCCGCCTGCGAAAGATAAATGCGTGGCATCATTGTCCCCTGTCTGGCGGCCGGGGCATTTTTGCCCTTCCAAAGACCACCCGTTGCAAAAAGAGTGTCATGTTGCAGGCGCACACACAATCTCGATTTTTGTGTGCTCCGTGTAGCTGAAATGGCTACACGGAAATGCGGATGGAAATCAACCTTCCGGGCGGAAAGGCCAAACCGTCTCGCTTATCCCGCCGTCGCCTCGCGCATGAAGCGCTCGATGAAATCGGCAAGCTTGGAGGCGGCGAAGGACAATTGCCGGTCGGGAGCAACACAGAGATCGATCTGGGTGTGGATGCCCTTCTTGCCGGAGAGCGGAACGGCGACCATCTGGCCACTGCGAATTTCACGCGCCACCGAAAGCGCCGGCAACAGCGTGGCGGCGGCGTGGCCCAGCACCAGTTCCTTCAGCATTTCCAGCGAGCTGGTGATGAAGACAGGGTCAAGTTCGATGCCCGCATCGGCAAACAGCGTATCGAAGGCCTGACGCGCAGCAAAACTCTTGTCCGGCAGCGCAAGCGGCAGGCCCGCCAGTTCCTTCAGCGAGACTTCCGGCTGGGCGGCGAGCGCGTGGCCAGCGGGGAAGATGACATCATAACTGATGCGGGTGCGCGAACGCACCTTGACGCCTGATAGTTTTGGCGCAAACAGGCTGACGACAAGGTCCGCTTCCGCCGCACCCAGCGCCTCCATCGCCTGCCGGGCGCTGGTAATATGCACCTCGAAACGCAGTTTTGGATATTTCAGGCTGAACTGCGCCAGCACCGGCGCCAGAAGGTTCGCCACCGTGGCGCCATTGGCATAGACCGTGACCCGGCCGCGCTGCAGGCCTTTGAGATCGTCTATCAGCTGGTGCACATGGTCGAGTTCGCGCAGCGTCTTGCCGGCGCGGGCGGCGAGCAGCTCCCCCGCTGCCGTCAGCTTCACGCCCCGGCTGGAGCGCTCCACAAGCGGCGAACCGAAATAATATTCGAGGTTTTCAATCTGCCGGCTCACCGCCGTCGGCGCGACATTCAGGTTTTCCGCAGCGGCGCGCATGGAATTTGTGCGGACGAGTTCGTCGAAATACATCAAGGCGCGCAATTGCATGGGGTGGGTACCTGTTGCGGAAATGCCGGTGTGGCGGTTCACCATATCATCGCAGCGCGATGAGAGAATACTTCGCCCGGGAAGATCACCTGTGGAACGAACGCGCGCCGCCTGTTTCTTCTCCCAGGTGGGGAGAAGGAACGGGCGCACCGTCTCGCAAATCAAACGCGCTTGAAACCCTCGCTCGCCACCAACAGCTGGCGGGTATAATCCGCGCTGAATTCCCGGCTTTCCAGCGCTTCCGCCTCCAGCATTTCCACCACCTTGCCGCTCTTCATCACCGCCAGGCGATCGCACATATGGCTGATGACGCCGAGATCGTGGCTGACCATGACGAAGGTAAGGTTACGATCCTTGCGGGCCTGTTCCAGAAGGTTGAGGATTTCCGCCTGAATGGAGGCATCGAGCGCCGAAGTCGGCTCATCCAGCAGCAGGATTTTAGGCTCGACGATCAGCGCACGGGCAATGGCAATGCGCTGCCGCTGGCCGCCGGAAAGCTGGTGCGAATACCGGAAACGGAAGCCTGAACCGAGGCCGACTTCATCCAATGCGCGGGCAATACGCTGCTCGCGATTGTCGAGACCGTGGATGACCAGCGGTTCAAGCAGCAGCGCATCCACCGTCTGGCGCGGGTGAAGGGAGCCATAAGGGTCCTGAAACACCATCTGCACGTCGCTGTAGAAGCTCTTGTCGCGGTGCTTGCTGGAATAGGAGCGCCCCGCCACCATCAACGAACCTTCGTCGAAATGGTTGAGGCCGGCAATGGCGCGCAGCAGGGTCGACTTGCCGGAACCGGACTCGCCGACGATGCCGAAGGATTCACCCTCGGCCACATCGATGCTGACGCTGTCGAGCGCGATGTAACCGTCGAAATCGACCACCATGTCTCTGATAGAAAGAACTGTGCTCATGCGCGCCACTCCGGCTTGCGTTCCAGAACCGGCAGCGGATGCCGGTGGCCGCCAATTTCCGGCAGGCAGTTCAAAAGCCCCTGCGTATAGGGGTGTTTCGCTTCCTTCAGATTGGCGGAAGAAAGCTCTTCCACCACCTTGCCCGCATACATGACGAGAACGCGGTCACAGAAGGAGGAGACGAGCCTCAGATCATGACTGACGAAGATCAGCCCCATGCCGCGGTCGCGCACCAGCTTGTCGAGAATGTCGAGTACTTCCAGTTGCACCGTGACGTCGAGCGCCGAGGTGGGTTCGTCGGCGATCAACAGTTCCGGGCCGCAGACCAGCATCATGGCAATCATGACGCGCTGGCCCATGCCGCCGGAGACCTCATGCGGATAGAGATCGAAGACGCGCTCGGGATCGCGGATCTGCACCGCTTCGAGCATGGCAAGCGTGCGCTGGCGCGCCTCGCTGCCGCCGATCTTTTCATGGGTGCGCAAGGTTTCCATGATCTGACGGCCGATGGTCATGACCGGGTTCAGCGAATATTTCGGGTCCTGCAGGATCATGGCCATGCGCTTGCCGCGCATGATCCGCCGCTCCTTTGCGGACGCCTTGAGCAGGTCGATATCGCCGAAACGGAGCGCATCGGCCTCGATGCGCGCGCTTTTCGGCGTCAGCCCCATGATGGCGCGGCCCGTCTGCGACTTGCCGGAGCCGGATTCGCCGACGATGCCGAGGCGTTCGCGCCCAAGCGTGAAGGACACACCGCGCACCGCCTCCACCAGCCCGGTGCGGGTGGGGAAAGAAACGCGAAGATTCTGAACGGTCAGAAGCGGCGCACTCATTGGCCCGCCTCCTTGGGATCAAGCGCATCGCGCAACCCATCGCCCAGCAGGTTGAAACCGAGGCTGACGATGAGGATCGCCACGCCGGGCATGGCCGCAACCCACCATTGGTCGAGGATGAAACGACGCCCCGAAGCGATCATCGCGCCCCATTCCGGCAACGGCGGCTGCGCGCCAAGGCCTAGGAAGCCGAGACCTGCGGCGGTGAGGATGATGCCCGCCATATCGAGCGTGACGCGCACGATGAGCGACGACATGCAAAGCGGCATGACGTGTTTCAGGACGATGCGGAAGGGCGAGGCCCCCATGAGCTTCACCGCCGCGATGAAATCGGAATTGCGGAAGGTCATGGTTTCAGCGCGCGCGATACGCGCATAGGGCGGCCATGACGTCACCGCGATGGCGAGCACCGCGTTTTCAATGCCCGGCCCCAGTGCGGCCACCAGCGCCAGCGCCAGAACCAGCTTCGGAAAGGCCAGAAAGATATCGGTGATGCGCATCAGAACGGCATCCACCCAGCCGCCGGCATAACCCGAGACGGTGCCGACGATGAGCCCGATGGGCGCCGCGATGATGGCCACCAGCAGCACCACGAACAGGGTCAGCCGCGAACCGTGGATGAGGCGCGAGAGAATATCGCGCCCCTGATCGTCGGTGCCGAGCAAGTATCCCGCCGTACCGGGCGGCAGAAGCCGGGCATTGCGCAGATCGCCCTGCACCGGATTATGCGGCGCCAGCACATTGGCAAACAGCGCGACGAACAGCAGCGCAACAATGATGCCGAGGCCGAGCAACGCCAGCCGGTTTTCCGAAAACCGCCGCCAGATGACATAAGCACGGCCAAGACGCGCCTGCTTGCGCGAGGCAGGCCGGTCGGAGAGCAGCCATTCGCGGCTGTAGGGTTTGAGTGTATCGGTCGAAATCGTCATCGGCTGCGCGTCCTTGGGTCGAGCGTCCGGTAAAGCAGATCGGAGAAGAGATTGATGCCGACGAAGATGGCGCCGATCACGATCGTGCCGCCAAGAACGGCATTCATATCCGCATTCTGCAGGGAATTGGTGATGTAGAGGCCGAGCCCCGGCCACGCGAAGATGGTTTCGGTCAGCACCGAACCTTCCAGCAGACCGGCGTAAGATAGCGCAATCACGGTCACCAGCGGCACGGCGGCGTTGCGCAGAGCGTGAAACCAGATGATGCGCGTTTCCGAAAGCCCCTTGGCGCGCGCCGCAACGATATATTCCTGGGCGAGCTCATTCAGCATGAACGAACGCGTCATGCGGCTGATATAGGCCAGCGAAAAATAGCCGAGCAGCGAGGCGGGCAGGATGATGTGGCGGAACAGATCCCACAATACGTCCCATTGCCGTTGCCAGATCGCGTCGATCAGGAAGAAACCCGTGACCGGCGTAAAGGTGAATTCGTAGACGATATCCATTCGGCCGGGATAGGCGACCCATTGCAACCTGGCGTAAAACACCAGCAGCGCCAGGAGGCCAAGCCAGAAAATCGGCACGGAATAGCCGATAAGGCCGATGACGCGCACGACCTGGTCGGCAAAGCTGCCGCGCTTGACCGCGGCAAGCACGCCGAGCGGAATGCCAAAAACGGCGCCGATGATGGTGCCAAGCGTGGCAAGCTCTATGGTTGCCGGGAAAACCCGCTTGATATCCTCCATCACCGGGTTGGTGGTGAGGACTGAGATGCCGAAATCACCCGACAGCGCCTGCTTCAGATAGATGAAGAACTGCTGCCAGAGCGGCAGGTTGAGGCCGAGCTGCTCACGCACGCGCTCGACCACATGCGCAGGAGCGCGGTCGCCGACAATCGCCAGTGCGGGATCGATCGGCACAACGCGGCCAATGAAAAATGTGACCGCCATCAGCCCCAGAAAGGTGGTGATGACGGTGACGGCGAAGCCGAGAATGGCCTTCGCGCGGGCGTTGGCACGGCGTTTGCCCTGCCTCGCCCGGCTGTTTGCTTCAACGATGCTCAAGAGACCGATCCTTCCGGATCATTCCTTGGAGATCGTATAGACGTAGTTGGTGTCGAAGCTCGGTCCGAGCTTCAGGCCCTTGAGCTTGTTCGAGTAACCGGCCACTTCGGTCTGCTGGAAGATGATGACGAAGGGACCCTTCGCCAGAACTTCCTTCTGCAGGTTTTCATAGATGGCGGCGCGCTTGGCGCTATCCTTCTCCAAAAGCGCCGACTGGGTTTCCTTGGTCAGATCAGGAACGTCCCAGGCATTGCGCCAGGCGAGCGTCTTGTTCTTGCCCTCATCGGAATTGTCGTAGTTGATGGTGAAGGTTTCCGCATTCGAGTTCGGGTCGAAATAGTCCGAACCCCACTGGCCGATATAGATATCATGGGTGCGGGCGCGGTATTTGGTCAGCGTCTGCTTGCCGTCGCCCGGGATGATTTCGAGCTTGATGCCAGCCTGCGCCAGCGTCTGCTGTACGCTTTCGGCAATGCCGGTTACCGGCTGCGTGTTGCGCACATCCATGGTCACGGTGAAGCCGTCCTTCAGGCCGGCCTTGGCGAGAAGCTCTTTCGCCTTGGCGACGTCGAGCTTGTAGGGGTTCTCATCAAGCGCGCCGAGCTGGCCCTTCGGCAGGAAGGTCTGGTGAACTTCGCCGATGCCCTTGATGATCGTCTCACCGATCGCGTCATAATCGACGAGATATTTGAAGGCTTCGATGACCTCGGGCTTCTTCAGGTTCTCGTTCTTCTGGTTGAGGCTGAAGTAATAGACGGTGCCCTTGGGCGCAGACGTGACGGCGAGGCCTTCCTTCTTGGAAACGGCTTCCATGTCACCGGGCTCAAGGTTGCGGGCAACATCGATATCGCCATTTTCAAGCGCCAGACGCTGGCCGGAGCTTTCCTTCATGTGGCGATAGACCACACGCTTCAGCTTCGGCTTCTCACCGTAATAATTCGGGTTGGCTTCCAGAATGACCGCTTCGTTGGCCTTCCAGCCGAGGATCTTGTAGGGGCCGGAACCCGCATAACCCGTCTTCAGGAACTCGTTGCCGAAATCCGTGTCGTATTTGTAATCGGCGCTCGGCGTTACCGACTTCGCCTTTTCGGTGATGAGCTTCTTGTCGACCACCGAAGCGACGGTCGCGGTCAGCACGTTCAGCACGAAGCTCGGCGCATAGGGTTTGTCGACCGTCAGCACGAAGGTGTTCGCATCCGCAGCCTTCGCCTTTTCGGTGACGTTATCGCTCTTGAGGCCGAACTGCGTCAGCAGGAATGCGGGCGACTTGTCGAGCTTCACGGCGCGTTCAAAGGAGAAGGCGACGTCGTCAGCGGTGACCGGATTGCCGGAGGCGAATTTCAGGCCGGATTTCAGCTTGAACGTATAGGTCAGGCCGTCCTCGGAGGTCGTCCAGCTTTCGGCGAGATCGCCGATAACCTTGGACGTGTCGTTGAGATCGATGGAAACCAGCTTGCTATAGGTGTTGCCGGTGACTTCGGCGGCGGAGAGTTCGAAAGCCTCACCCGGATCGAGCGTGATGATGTCGTCGATGGCGAAACCTTCAACCAGCGTATCGGCCGGCGTGGCGGCAAAAGCGTGCGGCGCAGACAGCATCATCAGCGACAGAGCAGCGCTGGTGCTGAGGATACGCAACTTGTTGAGCGATTTGATCATAGGATCTCCCCTTTTGTTATGAGATTGATTTAGTTCGCTTTTATTTGCCTTCAGGCCGGCTCGTGCCAGGCCTGGGATAGGACGCGCAGCCAGTTTTCCCGGCATATTTTAGCAAGTTCTCCATCACCGTAGCCCGCCGATTTCAGCGCCGCAACCAGATTGTGGTTGCCGCTGGCATCGGCAACGCCAACGGGTACCGTCGCACCGTCGAAATCCGATCCCAGCGCCACGCAATCGATGCCCATGCGCTCCACCATGTAGTCGATATGGCGCACCATGTCGGAAAGCGGCGTATCGGCAATGTCGCGCGCATCTGCCCTGAGCATGGTCACGGCATAGTTGAGACCCACCAGACCACGGCTTTCCTTGATGGCATCCATCTGCCTGTCGGTGAGATTGCGGGCGACGGGGGTGAGCGCATGCGCATTGGAATGGCTGGCGATCAAAGGCTGGTTGGTGGTCTTGGCCACATCCCAGAAGCCCTTTTCGGTGATATGCGCGAGATCGATGAGAATGCCGAGCCGGTTGCACTCCTTCACCAGCGCAAAACCGGCATCGGTGAGGCCGGGCGCCGTATCTGGCGACATGGGGTAAGAGAAAGGAACGCCGTGGCCGAAAATATTGTGCCGGCTCCAGACCGGGCCGAGCGACCGCAGGCCGGCGGCGTAAAACACCTCCAGCGCGTCGAGATCGGCGCCGATCGCCTCGCAGCCTTCCATATGCAGCACCGCGGCGAAAATATCCTCGGCAAAGGCCTTGCGAATATCGGCCGTGGAGCGGCACAGCCGCCAGGCGCCGGCACGATCGAGCCTCAGCGCAATCGCCGCCTTCTCCATGGCGATATCCAGCGAAGGCAGCCGCTCCAGCGGAGCGGCGAGCGGCGTGTTGTAGTGGCCGCTTTCATCCGGTTCCTGCAGAATAAGGTCGCCGGAAGGAATATAGATGGCGCAGATGCCGCCGCCGAGGCCGCCTGCCCTTGCCCGGGGGCCATCGATATGACCCTCACGTGTGCCGCTTTTAAATTCGGCCACCGGATCGGCACCGGCCTTGCTGTTGCGCCACAACCGAAGCAGCACATCATTATGACCGTCGAACACTGCATGCATGGGAAGAAATTCCAGTCATCGGAAAGAACAAAACGGGGGCGGGCAGACGCCGGGATGACACCGCGCGAAAGCAAACCGGCGCATTGTTCGCCGACCGCTATTGTCTGTCGGAAGTGATCTTAGGACGATCTCTTCGAGCTTCGCAAGACACAAATTAGGCAGCGGTGAAATTATCACCACTTGCCTTTTGCCGGAATTTGCGCTTCGTCAGGCGCGCCAGCCGTCTTCCGCTTTGGTGAGCAGCGGCGTGGCGAAAACGCCCCTCACCCGCTCCGGCCATTCCGGCCCGAAAGCGGCGATTTTTTCCCGCCAGCGATCCGATTGCAGCATGGCCGCACCGATGACAGCGGGCCGGATGCCGGAGGCGGCGAGAAGCGCAAGACCTGATACGATGGAGCTGCCGCTGGAGATCACATCATCCACCAGCGCCACCCGCCTGTTTTCGATGAGCGGCAGCATGCGGGGATCGATATAGAGCCGTTTTTCCTGCCGGGTGGTGATGGAGGACATCGGCACCGACAGTTCCTCCAGATACCAGAATTTGCGCGAGGTGCCGAGCGGCACGTAACGGGAATGGCCGAGATGCCGGGCAACGGCGGCGGCGAGCGTCAAGCCCAGCGTCGGCAGGCCGATAACGACATCCGGATTGAAGGGCGCGAGCTTGGCGGCGAGATCGGCGGCCAGCGCCTCCAGCACCGCGAACGACGCCTGATTGACGATGAGCGATGCCAGCGCGTGCTCCCCATCCGCAAGCGGCCGGACGGGCAGGCAGATCTGCCTTCCGTCATCCAGTTCCGCCGGAAAAAAGCTGGAATGCGGACCCGCCGTACCGAAGGTGGCCGGCGGAAGAATATCCTGCCAGAACTCATGCGGCGCGGCGGGAGAATGGGCGGCGGGCGATGCGGATGGCGGCATCGGTTTTCCTTTCAGGATCGGGATCGCGCAAGGCGGACGCGGTTTTCGGCCGCGCCGATCCCGTTCGGCGCATCAGGCATTTCAACAACCGCGAATACGCGGCGGGTTCATTTCATTGGCTTTTTCCGCTAGAACGGAAACAAAGCAACAGGCATTCGGACAAACCCACCTATGACGCGGGTTTTTCCCATATTCAAGGACAAGCTTCCCATGAGACTGCTGGATCGCATCGGCGAGGATCTGCCATTCCTGACGGAGCTTCGTCATGATCTGCACGCGCATCCGGAACTGGGTTTCGAAGAGGAGAGAACCAGCGCCATCGTCGCCGATCTTCTCGAGCGCGCCGGGCTGAAGGTACATCGCGGTCTTGGCGGCACCGGTGTGGTCGGCACGCTGCAGGTGGGTAATGGCACCCGCAGCATTGGCCTGCGCGCCGATATGGATGCGCTTGCCATGCCTGAGGTGCCCGACCGGCCCTATAAATCGAAATTTCCCGGCAAGATGCATGCCTGCGGACATGACGGCCACACCGCCATGCTGCTTGGCGCCGCGCGTTACCTCGCAAAGACCCGCGACTTCTCAGGCACCGTGCATTTCATCTTCCAGCCGGCCGAAGAAGGCCGAGGCGGCGCGAAGAAAATGGTGGAGGACGGGCTTTTCACGCTGTTCCCATGCGATGCGGTCTATGGCCTGCACAATATGCCGGGGCTTGGGCTCGACGAGATGGCCGTGGTGGAAGGCCCACAGCTGGCCTCGTCCGACAGCTGGCGCGTCACCTTCAAGGGCATCGGCACCCATGGCGCCAAGCCGCATCTCGGCCGCGATCCGGTAACGGCGGCGGGCACCTTCCTCGCTTCGCTGCAAACCATCGTCGGCCGCGTCGTCGATCCGCTGCAACCTGCCGTCGTCAGCGCCTGCTCGGTGCAGGCGGGTGACCCCAAGGCGCTCAACGTCATTCCCGATCTCGTCGAAATCGGCGGCACCGCACGCGCCTACGCGCCTGAGGTGCGCAGCCAGCTTGAAACGGAAATCGGCAGGCTCGCCAAGGGTACGGCGGCGATGTTCGGCATCGAGGCAAGCTATGAATTCATCCGCCGCATTCCGCCCGTCATCAACGATGCCGATGCGACGAAACGGGCGCTCCGAGCCGCCAAGACCGTCTTCGGCAACAAATCCCGCACCGCCTTCCCGCCCTCGACCGCCGGCGACGACTTCGCCTTTTTCGCGGGCGAGGCCCCCGGCTGCTACGTCTGGCTCGGCAACGGCCCCGCGGTGGATGGCGCGCTGCACCACAACACCTCCTACGACTTCAACGACGCGGCAATCGTTCCCGGCGTCGCTTTCTGGGCAACACTGGTGGAGCAGGAACTGGCGGCGGAGTAAAAACGGCCGGATGCATCGGCGATGGCCGCTCAGACGCGCCGCGCGCTCGGACCGGCAAGGCTGGCGAAAATTCCGGCAAGCGCGCAGCCGGCGGTGATCGCCATGATGCCGGGCCAGCCGGCATGGATCCAGAACCAGCCACCGATCCAACCGGTGATGCTCGCTCCGCAATAATAAAACAGCAGATAAAGCGCGGAAGCATGGCTTTTGGCGCCTCCCGCATTGGCACCCACACCACTGCTGGCAGCCGAATGCCCAATGAAAAATCCGACGGTTATCGCCGCAATCCCCGCCACGATGAGGATGATGCTTGAGGCGAAGGTCAGCAGGATACCGGCAAGGATGGTGGAAAAGGCAACCACCAGCATGATCCGCCGGCTGAACCGGTCGACAAGAGCACCGCCATAGGAGGAAGCGACGATACCCAGGGCAAAGGTCAGGAAGATCATGCTGACGGCGGTGCGGCCCAATTCGTAAGGCGGCGCGACGAGGCGAAAGGCGCAATAGTTGAAAACGGTGGTGAACACGCTCGTCAGCATCGCGCCAAGGAAATAGAACCGCCGAAGTTCAGGATTTCCAAGATGTTGCGCCCATATTCTCAGATGATTTTTCAGCGGCATGTGCTGCGGCCGGAAATTCCGCGAGGGCGGAAGAAGCAGCAGGAAGCCGATGGCCGCAAGGATGCAGACCGCCCCCAGCGCATACATTGCGACCTGCCAGGACGTATAGGCGGACACCAGCCCCATGCCGACACGCCCGGCCATGGAGCCGAAGGCCGTGCCGCCGACATAAAGCCCCATCGCCTTGCCGAGACTGGAAGGTTCGATCTCCTCGGCAAGATAAGCCATGGCGACGGCGGGAACGCCGCCGAGCACGAACCCTTCCAGCGCGCGGGCGGCAAGCAGCCATGCCCAACCTTCCGTGCTTGCTGCAATGATATTGGCGATAGCGGCCAGCATCATCGAAACGAACATCAGATTTCGGCGGGTGAAGAGCTGGGCAAAAGCACCGCTGAGAAGAATGGCGAAGGCCAGCGTTCCCGTCGTCAGCGACAGGGCGAGCGATGCGGTTGCGGGGTTTATGCCGAATTCCGCCGGAAATTCCGGCAGCAGCGGCTGCACGCAATAAATCAGCGAAAAGCTGGCGAAGCCGGCCAGAAAGAGCGCCCAACTCGCCCGGCGAAACTGGCGGCTTCCCTGCCGGATCCAGAGCACATCCGGCGGCTCCTCCGTCATGACGATCGGCGGGGCGAAATCCTGTTTTTTGAGCTGGCGCATCGGGTTTGTCCTTTTCGCTCCCAGCTATAGCGCAGCTCCGTCTTTCATTCTAATATATGGAATGCGTTCCTGTCATATCTGGATCTAATATCATGGAACTCAGGCACATCCGCTATTTTCTGGCCATCGCCAATGAAGGCAGTTTTACGCGGGCGGCAGAACATCTGGGAATCGCGCAGCCGCCGCTCAGCCAGCAGATAAAGGTTCTGGAACAGGAAATCGGCGTGCGGCTATTCCGGCGTCTCGCGCATGGCGCGGAACTAACGCCGGCGGGTCATGCGTTTCGCATCGCGGTGACCCATATTCCGCATCAGGTGAGCGAAGGTATCCGGCTTGCACGCAGGGCGGCGGCCGGTGAAACCGGTATCCTGAGAATAGGCGTTACCGGCACGGCGGCGCTCAACCCTCTGGTTCCGGCCTGCATCCGCACTTACAGACGCAAATACCCTGACGTAGAACTTCAGGTGATGGAGGCAGCTGCTCTCGCACTGACGCCGGCCCTACTTGAAGATCGGCTGGACGTGGCGCTGCTGCGCCCCTCACAATCCGACCCTGATACGTTGCTCGAGGAAGTGCTCACTGACGAACCGCTTCTGGTCGCCCTGCCGGCATCCCATCCACTCGCGCGGCGCGGAACCGCCATAGACCTGATGGAACTGCGCGACGACCCTTTCATTCTGACGCCACGCAGCATCGGCACCAGCCTTCACGATGCATCGATAAAAGCCTGCGAGGAGGCTGGATTCACGCCGCGTCTCGGGCCGGCTGCACCGCAAATCGTCTCGATATTGTCGCTGGTCGCGGCCGAACTCGGGGTTTCCCTCGTTCCGGAATCCGTCGCACAAGTCAAAATGCACAACATCGTCCTGCTGCCCTCCAGCGGTCCGCCGCCACAGCTTTCCATATCGCTCGCCTATCGGCGCGGAACGACATCGCCCGTGGTGAAGAATTTCGTGATGGCAGCGCGCATTGCCGCGCGTGAAACACAGACGCCTGACGGGCCCAAGGTGGAATAAATCGCAGCCCGCAGATGCGAACCGCCGCTATTCGAGAACCGCAAGCACCGGGCTTTCCATCACCCGTCCCGTAAGCACATCGGCAATGCCCATATCCGTCTGGTGAGGACCGATATTGCAGGCGAGCGTGGCACCGAAACAGGCCTTGAAAACGAGATAGGGCGGTTGCCATTCGACCACCTTGCCGACAGCGGCGCGCAATTCCTCGAAAGCCTGTGCTACGTCTTCAAGCGGCGCATCGGAAACGAGGCCGGAGAGCGCCAGGGGTAGAAGCGCGGTCACCTTACCCTCAGAGGCGACAGCCATGCCGCCGCCTGTCGCAATCACCGCATTGGCGGCCAGCGCCATGTCTTCGGCATTACCGCCGACGACAGTGAGGTTGTGGCTGTCATGCGAGACGGTGGTGGCGAAGGCGCCGTTCCAGCGTCCCCAGCCGGTAAGGAAGCCGGTCCTGGTAATTGGCTCGGCCTTGCCGTGGCGGTGGGTGACGGAAATCATCGTGGCGCCTTCGGGGGGAACGACAAAACCATCCTTCACCTCGGCTTCCGCCTCGCCCCATTGCGTGAAGCGTGGGCGGTCGATGGTGGCAAGGCGCACCCTTGCGCCCTCGCAGGCAACCCTGAAATCATGGGCTGCGCGCAGCGGCAGCTTCATCGAGCCTTCGAGCGCCGTCGCATCGCAGGCTGGAATGTCGACGAGCATATGCCCGGCTTCCGCAACCGCCCTGCCACCGGCCAAGACATGACGGGTTGAAAAACCACTCAAATCCTCGAAGACGACGATATCGGCGCGGCGACCGGCGGCGATGAGGCCGAGATCGGCACGGCCAAGCCTTTGCGCAGCATTCAGTGTTGCGGCGCGCAGCGCCCATTCCGGTTTCAGGCCATAACGGACAAGGCGGCGCACCACATCATCCAGCCCGCCGCCCCGCAACAGATCGTCCGGGAAAACATCGTCAGTGCAGAGCGTCAGCGTCTGCGGCAGGTGGCCGAGCGCATTCAGCGCCTCCACAAATTCCGGCAGCAGATGATCGTGCGAGCCGCGCAGCTCGATGGTCAACCCCGCCCGAAGCTTCGCCATCAGGTCTTCAGCCGAGACCAGCTCGTGATCGGAAGAAACACCGGCCACCATGAAGGCGTTGAGATCGGCGTCCTTCAGGCCGCGCGCATGGCCACAGATCAGCTTTTCCGAGACGAGACCGGCCTGTACGATGCCGCTCATGCGCGGATCGCGGTCGATGACGCCGCGCATGTTCATGATTTCCGCAACCCCGCCAATCTGCGGCCATGACAGGATATCAGCGAGAATTCCGGCATCGAAATCAGCGCCGCCGCGCTCCAGCCCCGGTGCTGATGGCACTGAAGAGGGTGCAAGCAGAATGGCGCGCAGCGGCAGGTTTTCGATGGATTTCGCCGCCCAGCGCACCCCTTCGACACCATGGACATTGCCGAATTCATGCGGGTCCCAGACGATAGTGGTGACGCCGCGGGCAACCACGGCTGCCGCATAGGCAGCGGGCGTTATCATCGAGCTTTCGATGTGCATATGCGTGTCGATCAGGCCGGGCGAGACAAAGGCGCCCAACGCGTCGACGAGCTGCGCAGCATCGCTGCGGCTTGCCGGTTCGTGAACGCTGGCAATTAGCGGACCGACAATGCCGATATCAGCGGCGCGAAGCTCCCCCGTCACCACATCCACCAGCGTTCCGCCGGTAATGAGAACATCGAAAGCCGCATCGCCGCGCGCAGCGGCAACCGCGCGGGCGCGCAGCGCATCGTCGTTGAGATCGACCGGCTCGCGTATCGGGGATTGTGCACTCATCGGGCAGCCTCGCGGCGCAACGCCTCGAGAACCGCAGCCTTTGCCGCTTCGGCATTCACGGTGTCGGCGAAATGCGCGTTGAAGGCGGCAACCTTGTCGGCGCGCGGCTCAACCACCGTTCGCCCGCGCGTTAGCGCCGCGTGAAGCTCGACATCGATCCGCGTATAGCGCCAGCCAAGCAGCTCGGAGGTGAAGCCGACAGCGGCAACGGGATCGTAAAGCGCCATGGCCGGTCTGCCGCGTCTCGTGGCGATGCCGATGAAACCTTCCAGCAGGTCGGCAATCAGGCCGGCGTTTTTGCCGCCAGCATTTCGGATCGGCAGCACATCGGCTGGCGAGGCGGTGACCTTGCGGCAGGCGTCCAGATCGACCATGCGCAGCGGCAGGCCGTGAGAAAGCACGATGGCCAGCGCTTCCGGATCGGCAAAGGCGTTGAATTCGGCAGATGCGGTGTGGTTGCCGCTCGTCACGCCGCCACCCATCCAGGTCAGATCGGAAATTTTCGCGGCAAGATCGGGCCGGGCAAGGCAAAGGGCGGCGATATTGGTAAGCGGGCCGAGCGCGAGGATACGCTTTTCGCCTGCCCCCTCAAGCCAGCCGCACAGCGCAGTGAAAGCGTCGCTTTGCGGCAGAGCGGGCGCATCCGGCAGGCTACGGCCGACGGTCGGAATGCCGCTGTTACCCAGAATGCATTGTGCGGTTTCGAGCGCGCCAAGGACGGGTTTGGCACGGCCCTGATGGAGGGGCATGGACCAGCCGAAGGCGGCGACCGCGCCTGCGGCGTTGCTGCAGACAACATCCAGCGTCGCATTGCCGAAGACCAGCGAAATGCCGTCTATGGCAAGGCCTGCCGATTGCACCACCATGATGGCGGCGATATCGTCAAAGCCCATATCGGTATCGATCCACACACCCATGATCAGCCAAACACCTTGAGGCTTGCCGCCTTTTCGACCGGAAGGTCGAAGGCGAGCGTATCACCGATCGTATGGGCGGTCAGCGCAGCATCGGTCTCCGCCTTGATGGGACCAAGCAGCGTATCCAGCAGGTACTCACGGGTATTTCCGGCAAAGGATGTGCCGCGCACGGTTCCCTGGAAAGGACCTGAACCAAGGGTGACCATGCGCGGCCGCCAGGCCAGTCCAGATGCTGAAGGGACTGGTCCGGTAAGCGGTGTTGTGCCGTTTTCGGTTTTCAACGCGCCGCCTTCCAGCGCGAAGATGTTTTCAAAGCCGACGAAATCCGCCACGAAGGCGGAAACCGGCGCATTATAGATCTCTTCCGGTGTACCGATCTGCTCAATCTTGCCGCCCTTCATGACGACAATACGGTCGGCCAGTGCGAGCGCCTCGATCTGGTCATGGGTGACGAAGATCATCGTCACACCGGTTTCCTTCTGCACGCGCTGCAATTCGGTGCGCATTTCAAGCCTGAGGCGCGCATCAAGGTTGGAGAGCGGCTCATCGAGCAGCAGCACCTTCGGCTCCATGACCATGGAGCGCGCCAGCGCCACGCGCTGCTGCTGGCCGCCGGAAAGCTCGGCCGGCTTGCGCGATGCGAAGTTCGACAATCCCACGGACTTCAGACCGGAGGCGACCTTGTCATCAAGCGCCTTGCCGTTCATGCCCTTGAGTTTCAGGCCGAATGCGACGTTTTCGTAAACCGTCAGGTGAGGAAACAGCGCATAGGACTGAAACACCAGCCCGACGGCGCGCTTGTTGGCGGCGACGCGGGTGATATCGGCGCCGTCGAGATCGATGCGCCCGCCCGCCACCGGCATCAGCCCGGCAATGGCGCGCATCGTGGTGGTCTTGCCACAGCCGGAAGGACCGAGCAGCGCGAGAAGTTCACCCTTGCGGATATCGAGGTCGAGATCCTTGACGGCGATGCTGTTGCCGTAGGCGAGCGAGACTTTTTGGAGCGAAAGGTAATTTGCGTCAGACATAACGGGAGAACCCCAGAAAACGTTCGGCCAGGAAGACGATGCCGATGGAAAGGAAGGCGAGCAGCGATGAGAGTGCAGCGACAGACGGATCGAAGACGATTTCCATGTAGCCCAGCATGTCGATGGGCAGCGTGCGCACGCCCGGACCCGACAGGAACAGCGACACGGGCACCTGATTGAAACTCGTCACGAAACCGAGGATGAAGGCCGACAGGATGCCGCCGCGAATATTGGGCAGCACCACACGGAAAAATGCGCCAAACCGCGACGAGCCGAGCAGCACCGCCGCCTCCTCGATATCCGAACGCAGATTGTTGAGGCTGGCCGAAACCACCCGTACCGCATAGGGCAGGATGAGCGCCGTGTGCGCGAGAAACAGGGCAAGCGTGATGCCGATGCCGAAGGGAACGACGAAATAGCGCAGCAGCGCCAGACCGACGATGATACCCGGCACGATGATCGGCGCCGAAACGATCGTGCGCACGGTTTCCGCAAAGGGCAGCTTGTAGCGCGACATGGCGTAGGAAGCGGGAATACCGAGGACGAGCGCCGTGAATGTGCCGCCAATGGCGAGGAACATCGACATCGCGAAGCTTTCACGGAAACTTTCGACGGTGAAGACCTTCGCGATCCATTTCAGTGAAAAGCCCTGCGGCGGAAAGGCGAGCGTGTCGCCGGCCGAAAACGAGGCCGCAACGATGATGAGGAACGGCCCGATCAGAAAGCCGACAACGAGCAGGAGCGTGAGCGGAATGAAGAGCTGCCGGGTCATTTCTTGTTCCTTGCGGTGGCGATGCGCTTCAGCAGGATATTGGCGGCAAAGCTCATGACGATCAGGATGAAGGCGATGACGCTGGCGGCGACGAAATTGTTGGAGACCGTCACCTGCTGATAGAGCAGGGTTTCCAGCATCAGCACCTTGGAGCCGCCGAGAATGGCCGGCGTGATATAGGCCGTGAGCGAACCGGTGAAGACCAGCGTGCCGCCGACAACAAGCCCCTCCTTGGTGAGCGGCAGGATGACCTTCCAGAACACCTGCAGCCAGTTTGCGCCGAGAACGCGGGCGGCTGCGATCGTATCCTTGGGCATATTCTCCAGCGCACTGATGAGGGAAATGATCATCAATGGCAGGAACAATTGCAGAAGGCCGATGAAAACAGCCGTTTCGGAAAACAGTATACGGATCGGCGCATCGCTCAGTCCTACCGCCTGAAGCGCCTGGTTGACGATGCCGGTTCTGCCGAGAATGACGATCCAGGCATAGGTGCGGGCAACCGGCGAGATCATCAGCGGCAAGACGACCAGATTGACGACATGTCCTTTCGCGCCCTGCGACAGATTGACGATGGCGAAAGCCGCCGCATAACCCACCACCGCAGATACAATGGTGACGAGCGCGCCAAGCTTCAGGGTGCGCAGGAAAACCGCCCTGTTCAGCGGATCGGAGAAGAAATCGGCGTAAGCGGACAATGTCCAGCCGTCAGTGGTGTGAAAGCCTTCCGACAGGAGCATGAAGACCGGCACAAGAAAGACCGCCGCCGCGAAAATAGCGGCGGGCAATGCAAGCGCCAGCGCTTCGGCCCGGTTCTGAAACATCGCTTTATTCCCCGAACGGCCCGCGGCCGATTGTTACTGCAAGCGGTCATGGCCAGCTTGCGGAATTGAGAGGTGGAAAAGCGGTCAGGGGACGACCAAACCGCTTTTCCGGGAATGGAGCCGCCCTTTCGGACGTTTTAAATGCCCCATTCCAAACCTTGATAAGGACTTACTGGCCGACCTTGGCGTTCCACTCCGACAGCCACTTGTCACGGTTGTCGAGCGTCACGGCGGAAGGAATGAGCTGCAGGCTTTTTGCGGTTTCGTCGCCATAGGTGATGTTGTTCGCCACCTCGTCGGACACCTTGACTTCCTTGTTGGTCGGGCTGTCCACGAGCTTTTCGGCCAGCGCCTTCTGAACGTCGGTCGAGAGCCAGAAATCCATGAACTGCAGCGCCAGATCTTCGTTCTTCGTGCCCTTCGGCACCACGAGCACGTTCATGCCGCCGGTCTGGCCTTCCTTGGGGGTTGCCCAGGCAAGCGGCAGATCGAGCTTGGTAAAGGGCGCCCAGGAGAAGCGGCCGATGGGGGCGGCCCAGATTTCTTCCTGCTGCATGAGCTGCACCAGCTGCGACGATTTCACGTAGAACGTGACGAGATCGTCCTTCTTTTCGCCCACGGCTTCGATAGCGCCGGAGAGATCAGGCGTATCCTTGCCGATGGCCTTGCCCAGCATGTAAAGCGCCGGCGGGCCCTGATTGGTAGTGACATTCGGGAAAGCGACGTGGTCAACGATACCGTCCTTCAAAAGATCGGCCCAGCTATCGATCTTCATCTTGTCTGTGCGGTAAACGATTGACGTGGCGTAGAAATTGACGCCGACGCTCATGCCGTCGCCATTCGGATCCTTGGCGATGTCATAGAGCTTGCCGATATTCGGCACCTTGGCGGCATCGATCTTCTGGATCAGGTCCTTGCGGGTGGCGGAGAGCGCATCCGCCATGGAGACGATGGCGAGATCGACCACCGGATTGGCCTTGTTGGCCTCCATCTTGGCCAGCCGCTCGACACTGTTGCCGGTCTCGACGACCAGCTTGCAGCCGCATTGCTTCTCGAACGGCGTATAGACCAATTCCTTGAATTCGTCCTGCGCGAAGGCGTAGACCGAGATCGTCAGCGTCTTGTCCTGCGCCTGCGCGGCGCCCATCGTCAGCATCAGGGCGGTGCCCGATGCAAGAATGATTTTTTTCATGGTGTGAGTTCTCCTGCTGTCGTGTTTTTGGCTTCAATCGCATCATGCTTTTTTTCGCCGGTGGAGCCGCGCATGATCAGCGCCATCGGTACTTTCGTTATATCCGCGGTGACATCGACGGCGACGCCGCCTTCGCCGGCACCGTCAATCGCCCGCAGCAACGCCCCGACGGCAAGATCGGCGATACGGCCCATATCCATCCGCATCGTCGTCAAAGGCGGGGTGACCACGGCCGAAAAAATGAGATCGTCGAAGCCGGTGACACTGGCCTCCTCCGGCACATCGATGCCCTCGCGCTGCAATTCGGTGAGCGCGCGCAACGCATGCAGGTCGGAAACGGCGGCAAAGGCGGTAAAACCCTCGGCAACTTTTTCGGCAAGCCCGAGCCGGCAGCCCGCGCCGCCGGTCTTTTCGATGCCGTCTATCCAGAGCGTCTGTGTCATGCAGGCCTTGCCGAGACCGTCGCGGATACCGCCGAGGCGGTCGTTCTGCACATTGGAATCCCGGTTCTTGCCCACCAGCGCCACCTTGCGATGGCCAAGACCCGCCAGATATTCGCCAACCTGCCGGCCGCCATCCCAATGGTCGGCGGCGACCGTGTTGCCAGGCGTCGAGGGGCTGTCGATCACCGCGACAGGGCAATCGACATCGGCGATGCGCGTGCCACGGCGAGGAACGATGACCATGCCGTCCACCCCACGCTCGATCAGCCGGTTGATGGCATCCGTCTGCATGGCGATCTCACCGCGCGAGTCGGCAATCAGCACGCCGTAACCGGCATTAACGGCCGCCTTTTCGATGGCCTGCGCGATCTGCGGGAAGAGAGGATTGGCGATATCGGGCAGAACCAGCCCGAGAACACCGCTTTTGCCGGTGCGCAGCGCCCTGCCCGCCGAACTCGGCACATAACCAAGTTCGCTTGCGGTCTTGCGGATGCGCTCCACCAGTTCAGGCGAAACACGACCCTTGCCGGAGAGCGCATTGGACACGGTTGCCACCGACACGCCGAGTGCCGCTGCTATCGCGCTCAGATTGGTGGCAGGCCGTGAAGACGCCATGATGGTCCGAAGGGGCTGATTAAACGTTTAATCACGATAGTCCAGCTAAGCTCTCCTGTCGAGTCCGCAAGACGGCAAAACACGGCGAAAACCTGGGCATAAAGTCTAAATGCCCGAAAAAAAGTGCGATTATTTTTATGAGGCTGTCATGCTCGCCGCACGATAGGCCTCAACCTGCCGCACCAGCCAGTCGCGAAACAGCACGACCGGAACGTGATTGGCGCGCGAGAGCGGCGCTACCGCATAATAGGAGCTTGGACTTTTGGCCTGATGATCGAAGGCTTTTACCAGTTGCTTCGATTTCAGCTCGTTATCGATCAGGAAAAGCGGCATCAGCGCCACGCCGAGGCCGGCTATACAGGCCTGCGCCACGCTGGAAAACTGCTCGAAGCGCATGCCTTGCGGCAAGGCAAGCGACAGGCCGAGGCTTTCGAACCAATGGCCCCACGCTCCCGGCCGCGAGGCCATGTGCAGCAACGGCAGGGCGGCGATGTCCTCTCCCTTTTCGACGGGATGAGCGCTGAGGAATTGCGGGCTGCACACCGGCGCAACCATTTCATGCATCAGAAAGGTGCATTCCGCCCCCGGCCAGTCCGCCTGGCCGATATGGATCGCCATATCCAGCTGCTCGCGCTCGAAATCGAATTGCCCGATGCGGGTGGCGAAATTGATGGTGATTTCGGGGTGGTTTGCGACGAAATCCGGGATACGCGGCAAAAGCCAGCGGGTGCCGAAGGTGGGCAGCATGGCAAGGTTCAGCGTATTGCCATGCGTTTTGGTCATGATCTGCAGCGATGCAGACCGTATCTCGCCGAGGGCGGAGGCAATCGATTTCGCATAAGCGCGCCCCTCGGTCGTCAACGCCACGCCGCGCGCGCCGCGTTCGAACAGGCGCACGCCAAGCTGTTCTTCCAGTGACATAACCTGCCGGCTGATCGCCCCTTGCGTGAGGGCGAGCTCCTCCGCGGCAGCGGAAAAGCTGCCGAGCCGGGCAACGGAATCAAAGGCGGCAAGCGCACTGGTGGACGGCAGGAGTTTGCGGCTGAGAGACGTCATGAGCCATTACTATATGTAATGCAAAAATGAGTAAACATGGCTTGTGCGGGCGGGCTTCGATACGAATAATCCGGCCAGCAAATCCGGAGGCATAAAGTGAGCGAACACGCAGCATTCAATTGGCAGGACCCTTTTCTGCTCGAAGACCAACTGACCGATGACGAGCGGATGATCCGCGACGCCGCCGCCGCCTTCGGCAAGTCGGAACTTTTGCCGCGTGTCTCCGAGGCCTATCTTTCTGAGACCACCGAACCGGAACTGTTCCGCCTGATGGGCCGGACCGGCCTTCTCGGCATTACGCTTCCGGAAGAATATGGCGCGGCCAATGCGAGCTACGTCGCCTATGGCCTCGTCGCCCGCGAGGTGGAGCGGATCGACAGCGGTTACCGCTCGATGATGAGCGTGCAGTCCTCGCTCGTCATCCACCCGATCTTCGCTTATGGCTCGGACGAGCAGAAGAAGAAATACCTGCCCGGCCTCGTTTCCGGCGAATTGATCGGCTGTTTCGGCCTGACCGAGCCGGATGCCGGCTCCGATCCCGGCGGCATGAAGACCCGTGCTGAAAAGATCGCCGGCGGCTATCGCCTGCGCGGTTCGAAGATGTGGATTTCCAACGCGCCGATCGCCGATGTCTTCGTCGTCTGGGCGAAATCGGAAGCCCATGACAACCAGATCAGGGGCTTCGTGCTGGAAAAGGGCATGAAGGGTCTTTCCGCCCCGAAGATCGGCGGCAAGCTTTCGCTGCGCGCCTCCATTACTGGCGAAATCGTCATGGATGGTGTGGAAGTGGGCGAAGACGCGCTGTTGCCCAATGTTTCAGGCCTGAAAGGCCCGTTCGGCTGCCTCAACCGCGCCCGTTACGGCATTTCCTGGGGTGTGATGGGTGCTGCCGAAGATTGCTGGTTCCGCGCCCTGCAATATGGTCTCGACCGCAAGCAGTTCGGCAAGCCGCTGGCCGGCATGCAGCTTTACCAGAAGAAGCTCGCCGACATGCAGACCGAGATCGCTCTCGGCCTTCAGGCTTCCTTGCGCGTCGGCCGGCTGATGGACGAGCATAAAATGGCGCCGGAAATGATCTCCATCATCAAGCGCAACAATTGCGGCAAGGCGCTGGATATCGCCCGCCAGGCCCGCGACATGCATGGCGGTAACGGCATCCAGATCGAATACCATGTGATGCGCCACGCCCAGAACCTCGAAACGGTCAATACCTATGAGGGCACGCACGACGTCCACGCGCTTATCCTCGGCCGGGCGCAGACGGGCATTCAGGCGTTTTTCTGAGGCTTTCTCGGCGTCGAGGAGTTAGGTTTTACAGAGGCCTGAAACCTCTCCTTCGTCATGCTCGGGCCTGTCCCGAGCATCTGCAACCGATTGATCTAACGCTACGTGGTTGGATCCTCGGGACAAGCCCGAGGATGACGGCGAGTGTGAAGGATTCTGCATCAAAAAAAGGCCTTCGAAGATCGCTTCGAAGGCCTTTTGCTTTTCAACTCAGGTGACGGCTCAGAACGTGCCGCGCACGCCGATGCCGAACATGCGCGGTTCGGTCATGCTGGCCTCGATGCCGCCAATGCCGCGGTTTTCCTTCATCAGCGTCGGGGCGCGCTCATCGAAGACGTTCTTGACGTAGGCGTAGAACTCAAGCTCGTCCTGGAACTTGTAGCTCGCCCGCACATCCGCGATCGTATAGGGATCGATCGCATAAACGGCCTTGTTGTCCGTGTCGGAATAATAACCGTCGAGATGGCGCACCTGGCCTGAAACGGTGAACTTGTCCGTCACATCCCAGCTTGCGCCGATGGTGAAGCTGTAACCCGGCGACTTGGCGAATTCCTTGCCGACATAGGCGGCGTTGCTGGAAATCTCGTCGATTTTCGTCTTCAGCAGACCGGCGCTGGCCTTCAGCGTCAGATTGTCGAGAACCCGGTAATCAGCCCCGATTTCCAGACCGTAAGCATGAGCCTCTTCGGCATTGACGGTGTAGGATTCGCTGATACCCGTGGAGACGACGACCGGCACGTTAAACTGGGCGTTCTTCATGTCCATGTAGAACAGGTTGCCGTTCACCGTCAGCGTATCGTCCAGCAGGCTGGCGCGGGTGAAGAGCTCGTAGTTCCAGATTGTTTCCTTGTCGAAGCTCCGCCATTTGCTGGTGGTCAGGTCGAATGCGACGCCGCCGGGGTTATAACCACGGCTGACGAGGCCGCCGACTGTCCAGTCGTCGTTGATGGCATAGGCCAGCGACGCCTTGGGCAGGATTTCCGAGAAGGTTTCGTCATAATTGACCGAGCTTCTGCTGGTGGCGCTCAGCGTCCGGTAACCGGCGCGCTGGATCTGGTCCTGCTGGTAGCGCAGGCCGCCCGTCAGGGTCCACTGGTCGGTCAGGCGATAGCTCAACTCGCTGAAGAGGCCGAGATTATCTTTGGTGTCGTTGAAGCGCGATGTTCCGCGCAGATAAAGCACCTCGTCGGCTTTCGTATGCGCGTAATAAATGCCCGCGACACCGCTCAGCACATCCTCTTGATCGCCAAAGGTGACGCGCGTTTCGTGCGAGGTGTTCTTGAGATCGACATCCGCATCGCCGTTATTTGCAATACCAACCCGGCGTTTGGCGGTGGAGGCGGAAAACTGCGTCTGGTTGAACAGTTTCACGCCGTTCTCGAAATCGTAATTGATATCGAGAATGCCGGTATTGGTGTACTGCCTGAAATTCGGCATCGTGGTGGTGATGTGGTTGAGATCCTCGAAGGGACGCGACGCCGCCTCCTGGCTCGGCCGGTTCGAAGCATTATAGGAATAGGTCAGCTTCGTCGAAAGGCCGGGGATTTCCGACGGCTCCCACAGCAGCTTGAAGCGGCCGTTGAATTCCTTGAAATCCTGATCGGTGCCGTCATGGGCAAATGCGGAATTGATATAATCGATGAAGGTATCGCGGCCGGAATAATCGATCGCCATGCGCGCCGCCAGCTCATCCTCGATCAACGGTCCGGAAAAGGCAAATGACGCCCGCTTCTGGTGATAATTGCCTATTTCGGCCTGATAGGAAGCCTCAGGCGTAAAGGTCGGGTCCTTGGTGTTGACGAGGATCGCGCCGGCGATGGCGTTGGCGCCCTGCGAGGTGGTCTGCGGGCCGCGGAAGACCTCGATGCTGTCGACATCCCAGATGGAGCTCGCGCCATAGATGAACTCGTTATAACCGAGATAATGGCCGTCGACATTGATCGTGGCGCGCGGCACCGTGCCGGTGAAGAAGGCGATGGAGCCGGTATTCGGTCCCTGTGTATCCTGTCCGCGGATGATGGGAGCGCTGACATTATCGGTATAAACGATGTTCGGGATATCCTTGATCGCTTCCGACACGGTCGGGTCGCCGGTCTTTTCCTTCCTGATTTCCTCGGCGGTTTTGACCGAAACGGACGAAGCCGTGTTCTTCATGTCGCGCGCCACTTTTTCACCGGTCACGACGATCGGTTTCAACACGGTCGTGCCCGCCGCCTCAGCCTGCTGATCCTGACCGAGAACCGGCGTCACAAACATCGTCGCCAGCGTCAGAGCGCTGACCCCGCTCATCAAACGACCGCTAGAGCTAAACCCCATCACACACCCCTAAAAAACATGAGTATTAAAGTCATATTCAAGTAACGGAAGCGTTATCCGTTTCGCAATAGAGAATGCGTTCTGTATTGCGGACAAAAAGGCTTCCGTAACGGGATGTGCCATATTTACAACAAAGTTTAATCAGCGCCTCGTCGGCAATCACGGCGTTGCGAATGAAAGCCACTGAAAAGTCCGCAGAAATCGATTCCGATTTTCACCCGGATGCGTTAGGCATTTCTCGATACACGGGGGAACAAGCTTGAACGCCATGGATGACGAAGCGGACGAAGCGCCCGAAAACGAGGGCGAAAAGCGCTCGGCGCTTATTCAATCCGTATCGATCGCGGCGCGTTTTCTCAACCTTCTCGCCAGATCGGATACGGCGCTTGCGCTTGGCGAACTGGCCAAACGCGCCGGCACCGGCCGTTCCACCGCCCATCGTTATATGCAGAGCCTGGTGCGGGAGGGACTGGTGACGCAGGACCCCGCAAGCGGCAGTTACGATCTTGGACCGGCGGCGCTGGGGATCGGCATCAGTGCGCTCCGGCGAATCAATCCGGTCGAAACCGCCGGTCGCCAGATGAAAGCGCTCGCCGCCCAAATCGGCGCCAGTTGCGGCGTGGCGATCTGGACCGAACGCGGCCCGACCGTGGTGCGATGGGCAAGAAGCGCCAGTTTTTCCATCAGCACCGTGGCGCTCGGCGATGTTCTGCCGCTGGATAACAGCGCCTGCGGGCTGGTCTTCCAGTCTTACCTGCCGCCGGAGAGGATAGCCGCGGTGCGCAAGCTGCAACCGGCGGCCTTTCGTGGCTCCCGCCCGGATGCCAGAGTTCTGGAAACCATTCGCGAGGTGGGTGGTGCGGAACTCAATGAACATCTGTTCTCCGCCCTGACGGGCAAGGCCGCGCCGGTCTTTGACGCCCAGGGCGAACTCTGTTGCGTCGTCACCACCGTATCCTTCGTGGCCAACGCCGAGGCCGAACAGCATTTTTCCCGACTGATCGAGGCGGCCAGACAGGCGACGGCCGAATCCGGCGGCGCATAAGCCTATTCGGCCAGATGTTCCGCGAAGGTGCAGCCGGAATAGGCCGTGCGGAACAGCCCGGCATCGGCGAGTTTCGGCAGCAACCGCTCCAGCACCAGCCGCATGGATGCCACCGAACCGCCGGGCACCGCGACAAAACCGTCACAGGCGCCGGCCGCCGCCCATTCGCGGATGGTCTCGAAAGCATCGTCAACCGTGCCGATGATCTGCCAATGGCCGGAACCCA
Organism: Agrobacterium sp. CCNWLW155; assembly: GCF_036888815.1. Taxonomy (NCBI): domain Bacteria; kingdom Pseudomonadati; phylum Pseudomonadota; class Alphaproteobacteria; order Hyphomicrobiales; family Rhizobiaceae; genus Agrobacterium; species Agrobacterium sp. CCNWLW155. The sequence goes on along the minus strand of NZ_JBAKFW010000011.1, from coordinate 110,726 downwards.
TCACCTCTGGCCGTCGCAGCAAATCGGCGACGCTCAGCGTCTCCCGTTCGATCAGCCGGCGCAGCAGATTTGCGTGGGTACGGCTTCTCGGTGTCTCCGGTGGCGGCGGCAGGTCAGATGCAGTCACGACCCGCTGCAATGGCCAGTCCGAAAGATCGAGGCCGGTCATATCGCGGATGGAGGCAACGGCGCGGCCGCGGTTGGCGCGGGCATGGGTTTCCGCAAAGAGCTCCAGCGCCTCCTTGCCGCTATCCGCCAGATAAAGGCTGAGGCCCGGCATCAGCTTCACACCGTCGGGGTTGCGGCCATGGCCCTCAGCACGCCGCCGCAAATCCGCCCGGAGCTCGATGGCAGCCTGCATATCCGGCGTTGAGGCAAAGACGGCGTCCGCCACCGACGAGGCGAAATCACGGCCTTCGGGCGAAGCGCCCGCCTGCACCAGCGGAATACGGCTGGCATGGGCCGGCAGGTTGAGCGGGCCTTTGACACTGAAATGCCTGCCCTCATGCGCGACCGGATGCACCAGCGAGGAATCGGCGAACCGCCCGCTTTCCCTGTCGAGTTTAAGAGCTTCGTTTGGAAAACTCGCCCAGAGCTGCTGTACGACCTGCGTGAATTCGGCGGCGCGCTCATAGCGCTCCTGCGGTGAAGGCATCTCTCTCAGGCCGAAATTTTCGTGCCCCTCCAGCGCCGTAACGATGTTCCACCCCGCCCTGCCGCTGCTCAGCCAGTTCAGCGACTGTATCTGGCGGGCGACCACATAGGGCGGCAGAAACGTGGTCGATACGGTGGATAACAGGCCGACATGGCTGGTTTCCCGGGCGATGGCGGAAAGAAGCATGGTTGGGTCCATGCTGGCAAATCCGCCGCCGGTTTCCAGCCCCTCGGTGCGCAGGAAAAGCGTATCCGGCCTGAACACGAAATCCACATGCGCGGCCTCCGCACGCTGCGCCAGATCGACGAAATAATCGCTGGAAAACACCCCGTTTATACCGCTGTCGGCACGCCGCCACGCCTCGCCGCTGAGCCAGGTTGGGGCCAGCGACATGCCGACATGAAGCTTGGTCGCGACTGACATGATGCACCTCGACTGAAATAACCGGTAAGAAATTCACGCCCTGAATCGGCAAATTTCGATTTGTGGAGAGTTTTACTATAGTTTAGTGTCGCTTCAAGACCACACCATCGCCCTTGCCGGAAAGAAACACGTTTTCTGCTAGTTCGATGTTTAAATTCAAATAGTTATAACGGCCGCGCGGCGTCTCGACGCATGGCCGCATGAATAACAGGAGTTGTATCCGGTGCTTGACGCCACGGACCTTCACGCCAGTTATGGCCATGTTCCCGTCTTGAGAGGACTGTCCGCCCGCTTCCGAGCCGGTCGCGTTACCGCGCTGGTCGGCCCCAATGGCTGCGGCAAGTCGACGCTGTTGAAGACCATCATGGGTTTCCTGCCTTTGTCATCAGGCAGGATAAGCCTGGGCGAGCGTTTGATCGGCGAGATCGGACGCCGGGACCTCGCCCGCCGCATCGCCTATCTGCCGCAGGAATGCCATTGCCCTGACTATATGACGCTTGGCGAGCTGATCGAGCTTGCCGGTTACGCCCGTTACGGTCTTGCAGGCGGCCCGACCGAACGCGACCGGGCGCTTTTTGCCGAGGCGCTGAAGACCGTCGGGCTGGAAGACAAGGCGAAAGCACAGGTCAACACGCTGTCCGGCGGCCAGCGCCAGCGCGCCTTCATCGCCATGGTGCTGGCGCAGGACACGGACGTGATCCTGATGGACGAGCCGGTCAACCATCTCGACATGAAGTACCAATATGCCGTTCTCGGCCTCGTGCGCGAACTGAGCGACAGGCACGGCAAGACGGTTATCGTCGTGCTGCACGATCTCAACCTCGCCGCCACTTTCGCCGATGATGTCATCATGCTGAAGGCCGGGCGGGTTCTGGCGTCCGGGCCGGTGACGAGTACGGTCACATCAGCCAATGTCGCCGAGGTCTTCGATCTCGAAGCCGATATCTTCTCCCGTCAGGGACGGCTCATCTGCGTGCCCCGGCTGGAGCGGCAGGAACAGGCCATTCCGGCATGACCTCTAAAATAACGCTGATTTTTGCCGCCGCGCTGCTGCTGGCCGCCATCCTCATCTTCAATCTGGTGGTGATGGCTGCCGAGATGCCGCTTGCCGAAATCGCGGCGACGCTCTGGCGTGGCGAGGCCGATACCTATCAGCAGTCGGTGCTTCTCTATCAGCAAATCCCGCGGTCGCTGATTGCGATTTATGTGGGCGCCACCACCGCCGTCAGCGGCTGCGTGCTGCAGGGGCTTGTCCGCAATCCCCTCGCCTCGCCCTCCACGCTGGGGCTGAATGCCGGGGCGACGCTTTTTGTGATCGCCGGCGCACTGGTGTTCGATTTCTCTCCCGAGGTGCAGGGGCTTGTGGCGCTCGCGGGCGCCGGTTTCGGCTTTGCCGCCTGCTTTTTCGTCGCGCGCCTCGCCGGACGATCAAACGATCCGCGCGGCCTGTCGCTCATCCTTTCCGGCGCGCTGGTTTCGATGCTGCTGATCGGCGTGACGAATGCCCTGCTTCTCTCCAACCCCACGCGGCGCGCCGAATTCCTGAGCTGGGTGGGTGGCAATATCAACCACGTCTATGCCGAGCGCCTGTTCGATTTCTGGTGGATCGGCGCCATTGCGCTGGTGATATTGTGGGCGGTCGCCCGGCCGCTGACGCTTGTTCTGCTGGGCGCGGAAAAGGCCGCTTCCGCCGGTGTGAATGTCACGCGCATTTCCCGGATCGCGCTTTTTGCCACCATGCTGGCCTCAGGCTCGGCGGTGGCGATCTGCGGCCCGATCGGTTTCGTCGGCCTCATCGTGCCGCATATGATCAGGCCGCTGGTGGGTGTGAATTTCACGTTCGCCTTGCCGGCGTCCGCCCTTGTCGGGGCAGGCCTCTGCGTGCTGGCCGATCTTGGCGCGCAAACCCTGTTTGCGCCCTATGTGGTCAATACCGGGCTGTTCATGGACCTGCTTGGAGGCCTCGTTTTCATCGTCATCGTCAAACGCTTCTATCTTTCGCCCTCGGCAAGGGGGCTTTCATGAAGCGGCATTTCGCCACCGACGGCAAAGCGGTGCTGCGGCTGCCAAGCGGCCTGCAGATCGGCATCGGCAATCTGAAAGCCGGCCTTGTCTTGATTGCGCTGGTGCTGGTGCTCGCCGCCCTGTCCGCCAGCCTCGGCAATACCGAAACCGGCCTCATCGATCTACTCCGCGGCCTCGCCGGCGGGCATCTCAGCGACGATCAGGCCTATGCGCTGTGGACGGTGCGGCTGCCGCGCATCCTGCTCGGTTTCATGGCCGGCTGGAGCGTGGCGCTGGCAGGCGCGATGCTGCAATCCGTCGCCCGCAATCCGCTGGCCGATCCCGGGCTCTTCGGACTGAGCCAGGGGTCAATGACCACCATCATGCTGCTTCTGGTGCTGGTGCCGGCCGCCGCCAAGACCCTGGTGGCGCTTGCGGCTATCGGCGGCGGTCTTGCCGTGGCCTTTCTTCTCATCGCGCTCGTCGGGCGCGAACGCTCGAGCGGTCTAGCCATATTGCTGATGGGGATCGCAATCGAATCAGCGCTTTCCTCCGTCTCATCGGTGCTTCTGCTCTATACGCCGGCCGAAACCTCGCTGGCCCTGGCGGACTGGATGGCGGGTTCGCTGTTTCAGGCAAGCTGGCCGACCATCCTCGTTTTCGCGCCCCTCTTCGGTGCAAGTCTTTTGGGTATTTTTCTCATCGGCCGGGCGCTCGCCGTTTTCGATCTCGGCAATGAAATGGCCATGGCGCTTGGCGAAACGGTCAGGCATTCGCGCCCGCTCGTCATTGTTTTTGCGGTGATCCTCAGCGCCGCTTCCGTCACGGCTGTCGGTCCTTTGACTTTTCTCGGCGTCATCGCCCCACATCTCGCCACCTTCGTTTCGCCGGCAGTCGGCCGCGCCAGACTTTTCCTCTCGGGTCTCACCGGCGGTATTCTGGTGGTAACCGCCGATACGCTGTCGCGCGGGCTGGTGGCCGATACGCCGATGCCGATCGGCCTTGCGCTGACGCTGATCGGCGTGCCGCTTTTCATCCTCACGCTGCGCCTGCAGGCGCTGCGCAGAACCAACAGCCACTGAAGATATCGAATAAAGGGAATGCCATGCGAATTGCCATCCTCATCGCCGCCATTCTGGCCGCCGGAACAAGCCTCGCCGCCGAGCGCAGTGTAACCGATGCCGCCGGCCGCAGCGTCTCCGTTCCGGAAAAGCCGCGACGCATCGTCGTCATGCACGAGCCGCTCTTGGGAGTGCCGCTGATGGATCTCGGCGCCAATGTGGTCGGCGCCTATGGCCGCAACAGCGACGGCAAATTCGCAACCGCCGTCGATTTCATCGATACGGTTCTGGGTGAAGGCCACGCAAAACCGAAAGGTTTCGGCGCCGTCGGCCAGATCGACCTTGAAAAGCTGCGGGCGCTGCAACCGGACCTGATCGTTGCCACCGAAATGGACAGTGGCAAGGCCGCGCAGCTTTCCACCGTCGCACCCGTCTATCTGCAAAAGGCAAGCGCCGGCAAAGCCTATGGCTTCAGCGTGGAGGAGGATCTTGCCGCTCTGGTCGGGCGAAGCGACGTCTACGCCGAGCGCCATAAGACCTATGACACCAGGCTTGCCGCGGTCAAAAAGGCGCTGGGCGAAGAGGCGAAAGGCAAGACCTATCTGGCGATCCTGCTGACCGACCAGATCAATGCGGTGGGCGACATGTCCGGCGCGGTGCAGGCGCTGGAGGATCTGGGATATGCCCGGCTGAAAATCGACAGCGCCGCCTCTTCGGGCGGAATGGGCTCGACCCTGGTGATGCCGCTCAGCGCCGATGCCTTCGGCAAGCTCAATCCCGATCTGCTTGTCGTGATGAACAGCTATACCAGCCCCGTCCGCGGCGAGGCAGGAACGCGCGCTGCACTTGAAAAGATCATTCCCGGCTGGGAGCGTTTCGTAAAACCGGCGCGCGAGAAAAGGATCGTCTTCCTCGATTCCACCAGGGTCACGACGCCTTCCATTCCGAGCGCCTTGCACACGTTGGACGAGGTCGAAAGCTGGGCCGGTCGCCGCTGATCAGTCGGCGGCAATGCAGTTTGAATCCGCAGCGATATAAACTTGAGTTTTTGAAGAAAGTTATATTGCGACAGCGGAAACCGCCTGTTATGGTTCGCGCATCTTGACGCAACGACGCCGGATCGCGTGCCGGAAAAATCCCGACGCGCGATTGTCCGGCCCGCCGATCCGGGACTGCGACACCGCCGACCCCATCGGCAATATCCCAGGAAAGACAACAGCATGAGCATGCCAGAAACGATAGGTTCCGCAACACCGGATCGCACTCCCAAACGCCATCGCCACGCCGTCGCGCTGCGCGCGCTCAATGTCGCGCGCGTCGAAAAGCTCAGCCGGTCCATGGTCCGCATCGTCCTGACCGGACCGGAACTGGAGGGCTTTGCGAGCCTCGGTTTTGACGACCACGTCAAGATGTTCTTCCCCCAGCCCGGCGAAACCGAACCGAGCCTGCCGGTGATCGGCCCGAACGGCATTGAATTCCCGGAAGGCGCGCCGCGCCCGCTGGCGCGCGACTACACGCCGCGCAGCTTCGATGCCGAAAAAGGCGAACTCGCCATCGATTTCGCCACCCATCATGACGGCCCCGCCAGCAACTGGGCGAAAGCCGCAAAGGTGGGTGACAAGGCATGGATCGCCGGTCCACGCGGCTCCTTCACCGTTCCCTTCACCTATGACTGGCATCTGCTGATTACCGACGATACCGGCCTTCCCGCGCTGGCGCGGCGGCTGGAGGAAATGCCCGAGGGTACCCGTGTCGTGGCGCTGATCGAGGTCGAGACGGATGCGGATCGGCTGGAACTTACGACGAAGGCGGACGCCTCGATTGTCTGGGTAACGCAAAAGACGGAAAACGGAACCGATCACGATGCATTGGCGGGCGCGCTGCGCAAGCTGGAGCTGCCGAAGGGCGACTTCTTCAGCTGGGTCGCCTGCGAATCGAGGACCGCAAAGGAGGTTCGCGCCCTTCTGGTCGAGGAGTTCGGCGCCAACCCCAAATGGACTCGCGCTTCCGGTTACTGGCGTCGCGGCGCCAGCGGCGTTCACGATCATTTCGATGAATGAACCGGTAATCGCGGCGGGTGCCATGCTGGAAGCGAAAACGATGATGACGGAACTCAAGGCCCTTCTCGCCAGGGTTCTGGATGATGAGGTGCGCGATATCGAACCGGGGGACAACCTGTTCGGCCGCGGGCTTCATTCGCTTGCCCTCATGCGCCTGATGCCGCCGCTTTCACAGCTTGCCGGGACGCGGCTCGATTATGACGATCTGGCCCGGCAGCCCACGCTTGCCGCCTGGCAGGCGCTCATCGAACGGTCGCGCGCGGGACATTGATCCCGCGAGAAAGATCAGCCGCTTTCCCAGGGCGGCCGCCGAATATTTCCAAGGAGAGGACCATGGCAGCAGACAATACACGTGTGCTCGCACGTCGCATCGAAGAAACCTTCGACAAGGGAAACGCAGCCCCGCCGAGCCAATACGAAGAACGGGTCTGGTTCGAGCAGTTTCAGGATCCTGATCAGGTCTTCCGGCAGCTTCTCGCCTATCGCATCGGTGAAGAATGCGATCTGCTGCGCCTGACCTCGGCGCTGAAGACGGTTTGCGAGGTCTGGCCCGAGCTGCGTGCGCGCTTTGCCTTCGGCGAGGACGGCACTCTTGCCAAGAGCATCGAAGCCCCGTCCGCATCCATCGTGCAATTGCTGCATGTTCCCTCGGCAGACGAGGCCCTCACCTTGCTGCACGCCCTCCAGGCAAGACCCTTCGATGCCGAAACCGACCCGCCGTTTCAGGCCGTCGTGCTTTTGAGCGAAGGAGAAATCCTGCTGGCATTTCTGGTCCACGGCTTGCTCCGCGAAGTCCTCTCGCCACAGATCCTGCTGGAAGGTATCACGGCGGCCTATGCCGGTGAGACGCCAAAGCCGCTTTCGCCGCGCGCGGTCGAAAACGGCAGCGTCGACCCACTTCCGCTCAGCTGGCTGCAACGGCCGGCCTCCGGCTCGACCGTCGTGGCGCTGCGGCAAAACGGGATCGACAGGCCGGCGAGCCACAGCCACGGTGTCGATCTTCCCGCACCCCTGCTCGGCCTCAACAGTTCCACGGCGGGGAATGCGCTTCTCGCCCGCGCCGGCTCGCGTTTCGCCCTTTTCCTCACAAAAAACGGTGGTCCAGAGACCGTAACCCTGCGCCTGCAGCCCGGCGTTGCCATGCCGATTTCAGCTGAAGCCGCAGCACGGGTAGCGATCTCCCGCGGCCAATCGCCCGAACAGGCTGAAAAGGCCGTGCTGGCGGGGCTGGAACAGCGAAACGACAATGAAGGTGGAACGGCCACCTTCACGCTGCAGGCGCTTGCGACACCCGTTCAGGCCATATCGGAGCATGGCCTCCAGTTTGAGCACCTGCCCCTGCCCTCCCTGCAATCCGGTCTCGGCCTGACCCTTGCTACCGGTCCGACCTCAACTGGCGATATCCGCCTAGAACTGACGGGTGGCAAGGAGACATCGCCACATGCGACGGCCTTCCTGCTGGAGCGCTTCGTCAGCCATCTTGAAGGCGGCGCGGATTTTTCCGGCATCGTCCCTCAAAACGCCGCGGCAGCATCGGAACAGGCAGCCCTTTCGCCCGCCGCTTCCGGTCAGAACGACGACACCGCCGCGACAATCCTTACCGAATTCCGTGAAGCGCTCGTCTCGCCCGACATGGGACCGGATGACGATTTCTTCGATTTCGGCGGCCATTCGCTGATCGCCACCCGTATCATCGGGCGTCTTCTCGCCAATCACGGCATCGAGCTGCGCTTCAACGATCTCTTCAGCTACCCGACCGCCGCCTCGCTCGCAAAACAGGCGACCCGGCTTGAAACCGCCGCACCTGCGCAGGCCGAGGCTACGGCGAACGGCTCTCTGACTGCGCCGCTCTCGCTGGCGCAGATGTCGCTCTGGAAGGCCTATGCCGCCTTCGGTTTCGGCGAAATCTTCAACATTCCCTTCGCGCTCGATTTCCGCGATCCCGTGGATGAGAATGCCTTCGAATGTGCCTTCCTCGATATCATCGAGCGCCATCCCGGCCTGCGGACCCATTTCTACGTCGAAAACGATACGGTTCTGCAGAAGATCGTGCCGATGCATGATCTGCCCGGTTACAAATGGTTCTGGACCAGCGAGGAAAGCCAAGGTGTCGACCGGCACGCGGAGGCCGGCTGGCGATTCGATCTTGCGCGTGAACTGCCGATGCGCCTACGCTTCCTGCGGGATGCGCAGACCGGCCGCCAGGTGCTTTCCTTCCTCTTCCATCACATCGTGCTGGACGAATGGTCGGTGAACCTGATGATGGACGAGCTGACCGAGGCCTACAGGGCAAGGGCTGCGGGCAAGGCCCCGGTCTTTGCGACCAGGCCGGCGCCCTTCCATGAATTTGCGAGAAAACAGGTCGCGTCAGGTGTGAATGCCGGCCATCTTGCCTACTGGACGGACATGCTGCGGGATGCGCCGAAAGGCCTTACCCTCAACGGACAGGATGGCACGCCGCACGAGGCGTCGCAGGATGAAGCCCCGGCAGGCGGCTGGATCGAGTTCAAGCTGGAAAAACATGTCAGCGACGGGCTTTACGCCATTGCCAGGCAGAACAGCGCCTCGCTGTTCAACGTGGTCTATGCCGCAATTGCCGCATCGCTGCGCCATCTCGGCGGATTGAGCGATCTTGTGGTCGGCACCTCGGCTTCGGGCCGCACGGACAGCGGTTATTTCGATACGATCGGTTATTTCACCACTGTCGTCGCCCATCGTGTGCGTTTCGGCGAGACCATGACCATCGGCGAACTGATTTCTTCGGTGAAGAACACCATCAACGGTTCGCTGGAACACAGCGAAATCCCGATCGATCTCGTCGAGGAAGCGCTGGGCATGACGCCGGGCCGTGATCATCTGTTCGAGGTCTTCATCCAGATCCACGCCAAGAACAAGCTGAACGGCACCCTCGCCGGGCCGGATGGCAAGCCGGTGGAGTTCCGCCAGATCGACCCTGACAAGCACGAATCCATGCTGGGACTGCAATTCGAGGTGATGGAAGAGACGATAGGCGGCGAGCGCTCCATTCGCGTGCTGATGAGCTATCGCTCCGATCGTTACGGCCCTGACGATGTCGAGCGGCTGCGCAACACCACCAGCGGTGTCTTCAGCCGTTTTGCCGAAGCCGGCGCTTCGAGCCGCGTGCTGACGACACTCGCCTGAACCGGACTTGGGCAAGGAAAATCCGGCTTCGCCTGGCGGAGCCGGGTTATTTTTACCTATGAGTGCTGCTGAGAATGTATTGGCGCGCGCCCTGCATCCGCACGCCGTTACCCCGGGCGTGGTCCGGGGTCCAGTGCGATCAAGTCCTGATCGCCAAAAAGTCCTTTCACGGCGCAGACGCGCCGTGGCTGGATGCCGGATCTAGTCCGGCATGACGGAACACGGATTTTTCGTCATTATCGATAACGCATGTCCAGCCTCACACCCCGAAGCCGGCCTGGCATCCGCCCACAGTCCCCCCTCAGACCGCCAGACGGAATGCCGTGGACGCCTCCGCCGCCGCAAGCGTCAGCGCCTCCTCGCGCAGCATGGCATCGAGGAACAATGGCAGTTCCTCACGGTAGCGGGCGAAATCCTCCTCTTGCGTCAGCGCCGAATCCGCATCGATATGCAGGTTCAGTTCGCTGCCGTCATCTTCGCCGCGGAAGGTAAGATTGAACCCGTCGCCGGGACCATTGGCAAGAATGTGCCTGATAACGACGAGCCCGGCAAAGACCGGTGCGCTGAAGGGAAGGACATTGATGAGCGGCGAGAAGAAGAAGCGCCGGCCCTTAGGGATTTCCCGATCGGCGGCGATCTGCTCGATGCGGTAGCGGCCATGCAGACGCTGCTTGCGCAGATTGGTGGCGTTGCGCCTCAGAAATGCACCGAGGCTCTCGCCCGACTCGATGGTGAGATGGAAGGGGAGGATATTGACAAGCATCGCCGGCATATGCGCGCCGACGCTGCCCCAGCGGCTCATGAAAGGCAGCCACAAGGTCAGCACATTGCGATCCAGACGCGGCAGGACACGGTGGAGATAAAGGCCTGAGAGCAGCACCAGAAGATCCGGCCAGCCGATCTCCATTGCACCCGCCACCTGCTGCAACCGCGTGCTGAACCCCTGCGGCAAGGCCGCATCGGCATGCAGGCCGCCGCCGCCATAGTCCTCGCAATCCTTGTCCAGCACCGGCAGATCGGCGGGTGCGGCGAGATAGGCCGCCCAGAAATCACGGTCCTTCTCGAAACGCCGGCTTTGCTTATAGGCATCCTCTTCGGCAAGGAAATCACCGAAGGGGTGGAAATCCGGACCCGCTTCGCCCTTGCCGCAATAGTGCCCGTAAAGCTGTCCGCAGCGCTGCTCGACCAGCGTCAGGCCATAACCATCCACGACGATATGATGGGCGCGGATGTACCAGAGATAGCGGTCATCCGCGATGCGATAGAGCAGCTGCGCAGAGAGCCTGTCGGTTCTGAGATCGAGCCTTGCTTCCACATCCGCGTTCATGCGCCGCAGCGCCTCTTCCAGGGGAGCGGGACTGGTGCGCAGGTCGATTAGTTCCACCACCGGGGCATGGCTTGGATCGCAGCATTGCTGCGGTGTCTCGCCATCGTCGCCGATACGAAAACGGATCGACAGGACTTCGGACTCGCGCACGGTGCGTGTAATTGCCTGAAGGAGCGCGCTTTCGTTCACCGCACCGGAAAGATCGATGTAATGGGCGACGGTGGAAACCGGCTCGTCGGGATGGAAGGAAAACTCCTCCCAGAAATCGAGTTGCGGCTGCGTCAGTGGAAGCCAGTCGCCGGCAGGATCGATATGCGCCATCTGTTTTTCCTTGAACAATTCCTGTTATCGGGCGCGAAATCCCGCCCGAAATGATTTGGGTTCACGCCGCCCGGGCGGCCAAAAGCGAGGTCACCTGTCTGGCATTGCGGCACCGCAGAAGCTGCTGCGGCGTCAGTTCCACGCCGAAGGCAGTGCGGATTTCAGCCGAAACGATCTTCAGATGCGAAGGCAAAAGACCGAGCGCCAGCAGGTCGCTGTTCGCATCCACATTCGCCGGTTTTTTACCCAGCACGCCAAGATAGATATCCAGCACCCGGCGGTCGCCCTGATCGGCGGCGGGAGCCACAGGGGCGGAGATTTTTGCCGGTTCCACACCACCCGTCGCGCCGGTCAGCAATTCGCGGGCGCGACGGCGATCCGGCTTGCCATTGGCCGAGAGCGGCAGATCGTCGACCTTGAGAAACCGGCCGGGCACATGCGATTCCGGCAGATGGCCCCGGGCAAAATTGCGCAGATCGGCGGTGGAGAGCTCGAGGCCGGACGAAACGACGTAGAGCACACCGATGGCCGCCTCGCCCTTTTGCTCGACACCGTAATCCACCACCAGAACGCGCTGGATGGAAGGATGGCGGATCAGCTCGTTTTCCACATCCGGCAGCGAAACGCGCACGCCGCGCACCTTGACGTAGCCATTGACGCGGCTTGCAAACATGATCTTGCCATCCGGCCGGTAGCGGCCACGGTCTCCGGTGCGGAAGGCGCGCACCGGCTTTCCCTCGGGATCGTTGACCGTCACGAAATCCGTCTGGGTAATCGCGCCATCTTCGAGATAGCCGATCGCCACATTCACGCCCGCCGTGTGGATGCGGCCAACGACACCGGCCGGGCAATGCTCGCCCTGATCGTTAAGGACGAAATATCGATTGGCGGGCAGCGGGTGGCCATAGGGCACGGCCGCGATATCTTCCGCAACGATCTCGTGCCAGATGCTCCAGATCGTCGTTTCCGTCGGCCCGCCGAGCGATATCAGCCGCAGATCGGACTTCAGCCTGCGAAGCTCTTCGATAATCACGGGCTTGATGTAATCGCCGCCCTGCGCCACGAGCCGGAGCGAAGAGAGCTGGTCACCACGGCGGCAGGAGAGAAGCATTTCGAGGATGGCCGGCACCGAGCACCAGAGCGTGACGCCATGTTCAGCCACCAACTCATTCCAGCGCACCGCATCCTTTTCCTCGCCGGGTTCCGGCAGCACCAGCGTCGCCCCGGCGACAAGCGCGCCGAAAACATCGAAGACGGACATGTCGTGATGCAGCGGGGTGACTGACATGAACACGTCACCCTCCGTCACCGCCCATTCCGCAAGCGTGCTGCCGATGACATTGGCCGTGGCGCGGTTGGAAAGCACGACGCATTTCGGTTTGCCTGTCGTGCCCGACGTGTAGAGATAATAGGCAGGCTCCTCGCTTCCGGAGAGTGCTGCTACGTCAGCCATGGTAACTGGCGCACCAGCCGGTGCGGGCACGGACAGAAGCTCCGCCGGATCGACAGCGTCGAAACCTTGCGGGACGCTGCGGGCGACGATGACGGCCGGGCGGCAATTGGTCAGCAGGTAGCGCAGGCGATCTTCCGGCGAGCCGGCATCGACCGGCGCCCAGACCGCTCCCATAAATGCTGCGGCGAGCGTGATGGCCGTATGTTCGGGACTGCGCGGCAGGCATACGGCCACGACATCGCCCCGGCCGATGCCGCGCGCCTTGAGGCCCGCCATCGCCCCTGCCACCATCTGACCGAGTTCGCCATAAGCGATGCGCCGTTTCCCGCTGACAAGTGCCGTGCGTGCTGGGTCACCCTCGAAAAGATGGCCGGCAATCCGCTCCAGAAATGGCGGGCAGACGAAGCTGCGCTCGTCACCATTCAGCCTGTAATGGGACAGGTCGACAATATCGCGTCTATTGAAGGAGAAAGCGCCGCTATCCGCGATCCCGGCAATCGCACGCTCGATGGCTGCGAGAATATCCGCCACCATCGCCGCATCGATCGCCTGCTCCGCATAGTCTATATCGAGGACAAGATCGCCCTGCGGATTCTGCGAAAAGCGGAAATCCATCGCCACCTGCGGCGTCTGCGTAAGCCCACCCACCCATCGCATCTCCGATTCGGGTGAGAGCGTCGGCCAGGTAAGGCCGTTGGTAATCACGACGGGCAAAGCAAGCCCGCCCGGATTGGCATTCAGAAGCACGCGATTGAGATCGATGCCCGAAAAAGCCAGATGGTTCAGCCCATCAAGCACATCCGTCTGCAGGCCTGCCGCCCGCTCCGCAAAGCTGCCCTTGGCTGCATCCCATTGGACGGCGATGAAGCTCGAGCGGTTGGCGAAGGCCCCTTCCACCTGCGGCGCAACGGGAATGCCGACGACAAGAGCGCCCTCATTGAGCCAGAGTGAGAGCACATCGAGGATCACCGCCGTCAGCGCCGAATTCTTGAACAGCCGCTCTTTCGCGCCGATCCGCGAAAAGGCGATGAAGCGCTGCTTTTCGACGAGCAGGCTCTGGCGGCTGTAACGCGATGCGGGAATGGTTTCGAGCGGTGCTTTCCACGGCAGTTGCGAGGGCACCTCGGCATCTTTCAGCTTGTCCGCCCAATAGGCAGCGTCCCCGGCGCGGGCCGCCGCGATGTCCTCCTTCGGCGTTCCGATCGTGGCGGCGGTTTCTGGCGGCAGGACGCCATCGAAGAGTTCCGCCGCAAGGCTGGCAATGGCCCGCCCATCAAGGATAAGCGCGTCGAAACGCAGGAAGACGACAACTTTATGCCCCGCCGTCCCGGTATCCGGCATATGGAAGATCGTGACCTGCCATGGCGAGGCTGCGAGATCGAAATGTGCATGGGAAAAATCCCGTTGCGCCGCCTCGATCCTTGCCTCGGCTTCCGGAACAGACAGGGCCGAAAGATCGACACGATCGAGATTGATCTTCGGCTCGTCGGAGACGATCTGCACCAGACGCCGCTCATCGATGCGGGTACGCAGGCTTTCATGTCTCCCGACCATTGCGGCAAGGCGCGACTGCAACAGTTCCGGGTCGATATTGCCGCGATATTCGCGGAACTCCTGCATCGCCACACCGCTGAGCGGCAGATGGGTGCCGCGCCCGAGCAGATAGGCCTGTTGCAGGGGTGAGAGTGGACGTTCCATGGGTTTTCCTTTTGCCTCGGCTGCCGCTTCCGGCTGCCGTGCGACCAATCGCTTCACCCTTGCAGAAGTAAGATCGGGGCTTTCCGCGAGCCGGCGGAGAAGAGCGACGTAGGTTTCGAACAAAGCGCGCAGCCAGCTCTCCGGCAGCGCATCGAGCCGCACGTCCCAGTTGATCAGCAGGCCGCCATCCACAGCCGCCACCTGCGCATCCAGCGCGACGCCCGGCCCCTGCGAGACGGTGTGGACCATCGGGCCGAACAACCGCCCGACGCGTTCCGAAAACAGCTCTCCGCCCGGAAGATCGACTCCGGCGGTAAAGACTACCGGCGAGGTCTGCAAATCACCGCGCTGGCGGGAAAGATCGCGCATGACGCTGACGCCCGGATAGGACTGGTGCGCGAGAAGGCCGTTCATTTCATCGAACAGCCGGCCGAGCAGCGCCTCGACGCTTTCTTCAGGCCTGATTTCCACGCCGAGCACGAGCACGTTGGAAAATTCGCCGACGATCTCATCGACCCCTTCCACCAACGGCGCGCGCCAGAAACCCGGCACGGAAAGCCGGAATTTCTCCGCCCCCGCCGCCTGCGACAGAGCCACCGCGAAAACGCCGAGCAGAAGGGTCGATGGCGTCACGGAGCAGCGCCGCGCCGTCCGCTCCAGACTGCCGCGCTCAGCCGCTGAAAGCAGCGTGGCGAGCCGGTCCGTGTGAACGGCGCGCGAGGGGTCATCGGGCAGAAACGGCAGCGGCGGAGCGTCCGGAACATCGGCAAGCCGTTGCCGCCACCATAAACGGTTCCTTTCGCGCCGGCCCCTCAAGTCAGGATCGGACGCAAGCCGTTCCGCCCAGTCGAAAAACGACGGGGGGACTGATTCGAACGTCTGTGTTTTGTCTACGCCTGCCGCCGTCTCGTAGAAGCGGGCAAGGTCTTCCATCACGATCCGCACGCTGGCCGGATCGATGGCCAGCATATCGGTGTCCACATGCAGACGGCAACGCCCTTCCGGCAACAGGCTGAGCGAAATCGCCGCCGGTGCGGCAGCACGAAGATCAGCCCCGCGATGGCTCCACTTCTCGCGTTTCGTCTCAAGACGGCGCGCAAGCGCCTCCGAATCAAGCGCGGTCATGTCCTCCACATCAAGGCGGAGCGGCCGGCCGACAGGATCGACGGACTGACGCCCTTCCGCGTCGATACGGAGGCTCAGCATGGGATGACGCCGGCAGAGACTTTCGACGGCAACGGCCAGTTTTTCCGCATCCACCGCCTGCCCCTCGAATTCGAGGTAAAGATGGGGCGTAACTTTCCCGAGTATTCCATCCGCCTCGCGGCCGACCCAATAGGCCACCTGCATCGGGGTTAAATTTAGCATGTGAGTTTGAACCGGTTGACAAAACATGATTAGCATACTCAAGTATAAGCCATCGTCAACCACTCGCACAGGAGGCATCCCATGAAAACGGGAGCACTCAGGACGAATGACGTCGAATCCGACGAAATTACTGAATTTAATAGAGAATTTCTGTTTACTTCCGGCAGCGGGCAATTACGCGCCAGGGGCATTCGCGAAAGGATCGCGATTCCCGCCCGTGGCGGCGAAGACATATCGAGCCCGCTGCAGCAGGCACTGGCCGGCGCCTTCGAGCGTGCGCGCCGGGACGGCGAGCAGAACCCCATCGCCATCGGCGCAATCCCCTTCGATGTCAGTGAACCTTCATGCCTGTATATTCCATACAACCATGAATGGAATTCAAGGGATGCCGCGCCGATCGTCGCCGATTCGGCCATGCCGGCGCTTATCGGTCAGAACAGCCTGCCGGACGAGACCGGTTTCAAGCGTGCCGTCGAGCATGCCATCGTCAATTTCCGTCATTCCGAAGTCCGCAAGGCGGTGCTTTCGGTCATGCGCGAACTGACTTTCGCCTCCGAGGTGGATGTCGAAAGATTGCTGGCGAGCCTCGCCAAGCAGAACCGCGAAGGTTACCAGTTCCGCATTCCGCTTCCCGATGGCGGCGACCTGATCGGCGTCAGCCCGGAACTCCTGATCCGCAAGCAGGGCGAGAAAATCATCTCGAACCCGCTGGCGGGATCCGCAAAACGCATGGTTGATCCGGCGGCGGACAAAGCCAATGCGGATCGGCTCTCGGCATCCGAAAAGGACCATTACGAGCACAGCCTGGTGATCGAGGATATCCGCTCGCTGCTTTCACCGGTCTGCGTCGAACTCGATGTTCCTGAAAAACCCTCCCTCATCAACACCGCTGCACTCTGGCATCTTTCAACGCGTATCGAAGGCCGCCTTGCCGATCCCGAGACCAATGCGCTGCAGCTTGCTTGCCTGCTGCACCCCACACCGGCCGTCTGCGGCTTCCCCACCGAGCGCGCCCATCGCCTCATCCGCTTCGTCGAGCCTTTCGAGCGCGGGCTCTTCACCGGCATGGTCGGCTGGACGGATTCTGAAGGCAATGGCGAATGGGTGGTGACCATCCGTTGCGGCACCGTGCAGCGGGAAACAGTGCGGCTCTTCGCCGGCGCCGGCATCGTGGAGGCCTCGGAGCCCGAATCCGAATGGGCCGAGGTGCAGACCAAACTCAAGACCATGCTGAACGCCTGCGGTCTTTCTGCCTAATTTTCCCAGGAACGAACCATGACAATCGAATTTGAACGCTGGCCCGAGGATTTCGTTCGCCGATACCGCGAACGCGGCTACTGGACCGACCGGCCGCTGAGCGGCATCCTCACCGAACAGGTGGAGCGCCGGCCGGATGCGACGGCGCTGATCTGCGGCGACCGCCGCTTCAGCTATGCCGATCTCGACCGGCAATCCTCCAATCTTGCCGGACATCTCTCCGCCGCGGGCGTTGGCAAAGGTGACACTGCGCTAGTGCAATTGCCTAACATCGCCGAGTTTTATCTCGTCTTTTTCGCGCTGATGAAAATCGGCGCAGCCCCCGTCAACGCACTTTTCAGCCATCGCCGGCTGGAAATGACCTCCTATGCGGAGCAGATTGCACCGAAGCTGGTGATTGCCTCGCGCAGCCACGAGCTTTTCGCCGATGACGCATTTGTGGAGACGCTGAAAGCAGTCTCCCCGAAGCTTGCGGTGACCCTGCTGCTCGGCGAAGCGGATCCGCAGCGCAGCCTTGAGCGGATGCTTGCCAATTCCGCCGAAAACCCGCCCGCCTACGCCCCTTCGGCGTCAGACGAGGTGGCGTTGTTCCAGCTTTCCGGCGGCAGCACCGGAACCCCGAAACTGATCCCGAGGACGCACAACGACTATGATTACAGCGCCCGGGCCAGCGCGGAGATTTGCGAACTCTCGCCTGAGACCCGTTTCCTTTGCGCCATTCCGGTGGCGCATAATTACCCGATGAGCTCGCCCGGCGCGCTCGGCGTTTTCCACGCCGGCGGCACCGTGGTCATGGCCACCAATCCGGAGCCGCTTGCCTGCTTCGATCTCATCGAAAAACACGAGATCGACATGGTGCCGCTGGTGCCGCCGGCCGTGGCGCTGTGGCTGCAGGCTGCACCCGCCCATCGTGAACGGCTGAAATCCCTCAAGCTCCTGCAGGTCGGCGGCGCAAGCTTTGCCGAAGCCCTGGCCCGCCAGGTGCCAGAAGTGCTGGGCTGCGACCTGCAGCAGGTATTCGGCATGGCGGAAGGGCTGGTGAACTACACCCGCGCCGGTGATCCCGACCATATCGTTTTCACCACGCAAGGGAGGCCGATCAGCCCGGATGACGAGATCCGCATCGTCGACGAGGACGGCAACGACGTGCCCGAGGGCGAAGCCGGCATGCTGGCGACCCGTGGCCCCTATACGTTCCGGGGCTATTACCGCGCGCCCGAACATAGCGCCCGGGTCTTCGACAGGGATGGGTTCTATTATTCCGGCGATGTCGTGCAGCGCACGCCCGAAGGTTATCTCCGGGTCGTCGGCCGGGTGAAGGACCAGATCAATCGCGGTGGCGAAAAGGTCGCTTCGGAGGAGGTCGAAAACCTTATCCTGCGGCATCCGGACGTCACCCATGCAGCACTCGTGGCGATGCACGACGAGCTTCTAGGTGAGAAAAGCTGCGTCTTCGTCGTTTCACGCAATCCCGCGCTCAAGGCGCCGGCCATCCGCCAGCATCTCGCCGGTCTCGGCGTCGCCGATTACAAGTTGCCGGATCGCGTCCGTTTCATCGAGGCCATGCCGCTCACCGCCGTTGGCAAGATCGACAAGAAACGTCTGCGCGACCTGCTTGTGACACCCGCCGCCATCAGCGCCTGACACGCGGCACAAACAAAGGGGGACGCTCAAAAAGAGCGTCCCGAAACCCGAGATTAAGCGCCCCTGGCGCAGCAAACCACCGAGGTCATCATGACAATCCCCAGCATTTCCGACTATCCGATGCCGGTCGCCGCAAGCTTTCCGGCCAACAAGACAAAATGGCAGCCCGATGCGAAACGCGCCGTACTTCTCATCCACGACATGCAGCGTTATTTCCTGCGGTTTTATGAGGCCGAAGGCAAGCTGATGACCACCCTCATCGACAATCTCGCAAAGGTGAAGGCTTGGGCGGTTCAGAACGGCGTACCTGTTATCTATACCGCCCAGCCGCATGACCAGCCGCCTGGCGACCGTGCGCTCCTCAATGATATGTGGGGACCGGGCCTCACCGTCGTCGACCCCGAACTGCAGAAGGTCGTGGATAAGCTCGCCCCGACGCCTGACGACGTGGTGCTGACCAAATGGCGCTACAGCGCCTTCCAGCGTTCCGACCTTACTGAGCGCATGAAGGGCTGGGGCCGCGACCAGATCATCGTCGGTGGCGTTTACGCCCATATCGGCTGCATGATGACGGCGGTGGAAGCCTTCATGAAGGATATTCAGCCCTTCATGATCGGTGACGGCGTTGCCGATTTCTCGGAAGCCGAACACCGCATGGCGCTGCAATATGTGGCGACACGCTGCGGCGTGGTGATCGACACCGCAAGCCTTGTCGGCGCGGGAGAAGCCACCGATATCAGCGAATGGCTGAAAGCCCGCGTCCTGCAAATGGTGGAGGATGAAAGCGATATCGACCCCGACGAGAACCTGATCTTCTACGGGCTGGATTCGCTGCAGGTGATGAAGCTTGCCGGCGAGCTGAAGGAACGCGGTGTCACCGTCGGTTTTGACGAGCTTGCGCGTGTACCCACACTTTCCGCCTGGTGGGCGCTGATCGAAGAAAAGCGGCTCGCAGCCTGAGCGGACGAAAAAGATGACGCAACAGAGATTTACCGGGCGGCGTGTGCTGGTGACGGGCACGGCCCAGGGCATCGGCCGCCGCATCGCCGAACGTTTCATCGAGGAAGGGGCCGAGGTCATCGGCCTCGACCTTCTGGCAAGAACGACGGAAGCGCCCTTCCGCCAGATCGCACTCGACATCACCGACGCGAGGGCGGTGGAGAAGGCCTGCAAGGCAATCGAAAGCGAATGGGGCGGGCTCGATATCCTGGTCAACGCCGCCGGCATCTTGCGGCTCGGCGACAGCGAAAGCCTGACGCCTGCGGACTGGAAAGCCTGCATGGACGTCAATGCAGCGGGACCGTTTTATATGCTGCGGCAATGGAGCAGCATCTTCAAACGGCAGCGGCGCGGTGCGATCGTCAATGTCGGCTCCAATGCCGCCGTCGTGCCGCGCATCGGCATGATGGCCTATTGCGCCTCCAAGGCGGCGCTGGTCAGCCTCAGCCATTGCGCCGCCCTTGAGCTTGCACCCTATGGCGTGCGCTGCAACGTCGTTTCACCGGGCTCCACCGATACGCCGATGCTTGCCGGCATGTTGAGCGATCCCGCCGGCAAGGAACGGCTGGTCGCCGGCCTGCCCGAGCAGTTCAAGCTCGGCATTCCGCTCGGCAAGATCGCAAGGCCTGATGATATCGCCGATACGGTGCTGTTTCTCGCCTCCGATCAGGCCGGGCATGTGACGATGCAGCAGATCGTGGTTGATGGCGGCGCCACGCTTGCGGCTTAAATTCGCGCCGTTGGATTGAAGGTGAAGAATATGGCCGTCGCAACGGCGTTTCATCGCGAAGCCGTCTCCGGCGATCCACCGGAGGCCATCTGGCCTTGGCCGGACGACAGCGGCGATTGCCATTGCCTCACCCTTCGTTACAGCGCCGAAGAAGGCGGCGGCGGCGATGTCCCTCCCTTGCCGCCGCAGCTTTTAAACGCCGCGCAGAGACGCAAGGCGGAATTCATCGCCGGCCGCAGATGCGCGGCGGAAGCCACGCGCCGCCTCACCGGCTACGCCGTCTTTCCCGGTATGGGTGAGGATCGCGCCCCGATCTGGCCCGAGGGCATCATCGGTGCGATTTCCCACAGCCATGGGCGGGCGATTGCGCTCGCCGGCTCTTCCCAGCGATTTCGCGGCATCGGCATCGATATCGAAAGGCTGCTGACCGAAGAGGAGGCCCGCGATATCGCCCCGCAGGCCTTGACCGCGAATGAGCGCCACAACCTCGGCAACGATATCGATCCCTTCATGACCGGGTTGATTTTTTCGGCCAAGGAAAGCCTGTTCAAGGCGCTTTATCCGACAGTGAAACGGCTGTTCTTTTTCGAGGCGGCCGAATTATCCGGCTTTGACGCAAACGGCTCCGCATCATTGCGCCTGACGGCCGACCTCGGCGAAGACTGGCGCCGCGGAACGGAGGTTCCCTTCCGCTTCTGCCGCTTCGAAGGCCTGCTGCTCACTCGCATCCTTCTCCCGCATTGAGGGAAAAATAGTAGATTCATAACTGAGAAGATCATATTTTAAACCCGTCTTCCCGTCATCCGAGTGAAACACTCGGAAGGTACGCAGCCTGTTGGAATGATTCCAAACATTGAACGGTGGAGACAGACTATGACCGACATCGATACGAGCAAATTGTCCTGGGACGAGTGGGACGAACTGCAGAACCCGCCGCCGGCCGAAACCGATTTCGACCGCGTGGTTGAAACCGCGATTTCCCGCCGCGGCTTTCTCGGCGGCGTGCTGGCCTTCGGTTCGGCCGCGGCCGCCATGGGCACGCTCGGCAACCTGTTGAGCAGCACTTCGGCGGAGGCGCAGGAAGCCGTCGCCGGCCGTTTCCCGTTCAAGCCGGTTGCCGCCGCAACCGACCACACCATCCATGTCCCGGAAGGCTATAACTGGAAGCCGCTGGCGAAATGGGGCCAGCCGCTGTTCTCCAACGTTCCCGATCTCGACCCCGCCAAGGGCGTCAGCGTTGAAAATTCCGACAAGGTCTTCGGCGAAAACACCGACGGTATGGAACTTTTCGTGGTCGGCAGCCATCAGCTGATCGCCGTCAACCACGAATATGTGAACCCGGAAACCAACCTGCCGCACGCTGAAAAAGGCAACCCGAAGACGGCCGACGATGTGAAGATCCTGCAGAACATGCAGGGCGTCACCGTCATGGAAGTTGCGGAAGACAAGGACGGCTGGAAGATCGTTCTCGACAGCCCCTTCAACCGCCGTATCCACCACAACACACCAATGAAGCTTTCCGGCCCGGCTGCAGGCTCCGATCTCGTCAAGACCGCCGCCGACCCTGATGGTATCGACTGTCTCGGGACCTTCAACAATTGCGGCGCCGGCCGCACACCGTGGGGCACCTACCTCACCTGCGAAGAGAACTTCAACGGCTATTTCGGCACCACCGACGCCACCTTCAAGCTGCCTGATGATTACAAGCGTTATGGCATCGTGGCCGAGACGCGTTATGCCTATGAGAAGTTTGACGAGCGTTTCGACGTCGCCAAGAACCCCAACGAACCGCGCCGCGCCGGTTATGTGGTCGAGATCGATCCTTCGGACGCCAAGTCCACCCCGATCAAGCGCACCGCGCTTGGCCGCATCAAGCATGAAAACGCCGCCGTGGTGATTGCCCGTGACGGCCGTGTCGTTGTTTACATGGGTGACGACGAGCGTGGCGAATTCCTCTATAAATTCGTCTCCAACGGCATCTACGTGCCGGGCGGCGACACCTCCAAGCTGCTTGACGAAGGCACGCTTTACGTCGCCAAGTTCTCCGATGACGGCGCCGGCGAGTGGCTGGCCCTGACCCCTGAAACCACGGGCATGAAGATCGACGAAATCTGCGTCTTCACCCGACAGGCCGCTTCCAAGGTCGGTGCAACGACGATGGACCGCCCGGAATGGGTCGCCATCAACCCGGTCGCCATCGAAGCCTATTGCGCGCTGACCAACAACAGCCGCCGCGGCGAAATGAAGGACGGCAAGCTGCGCGCCAATGCCGGCGGCGATGCCATGGCGACCAATGCCGCCAACCCGCGCGAGAAGAACGAATACGGCCAGATCGTGCGCTGGTATCCGGAAAATGACGACCATGCGGACGGCAAGTTCAAGTGGGACCTGTTCTGCATGGCCGGCAACCCCACCGTCCACAAGGACGCCTATGCGGGTTCTTCGAACATCAACGAAGGCAACATGTTCAACTCGCCTGACGGCATGATGTTCGATAGCACTGGTCTGCTCTGGATCCAGACCGACGGCGAGGATAGCAATGAAGGCAACTTCGCCGGCCAGGGCAACAACCAGATGCTGGCGGGCGACCCGGCCACCGGCCGCATCGAGCGCTTCCTGACTGCCCCGAAGGGTTCCGAAGTCACCGGCCAGACCTGGTCCGGCGACAAGCGCACCCACTTCGTCGGCATCCAGCACCCCGACGCCCCCTTCCCGGATGGGGAAGGCAAGCTGCCACGCTCGGCCCTCATCGCCATCAAGCGCGACGACAATGTGAAGATCGGCTGACGCATGGCTGAAGCAAACCCGGCCGCGGCTAACCCCCGGTCCGGTTTAATAAATGGAAACGCCGTGCATCCGGAAGGCTGCACGGCGTTTTGTTTTGCCAGACAGATCAGAAAACGTTCCGATGCACATCCGTCATCGCGCGCCTCAGGTCGTCCACAGCAGAGGCCGTCGGGCCCGGTTGGTCGTCTAGTGCCGGCGGCATTTTCCAGCCGGGGTCGATGCCTTCCATATTCGGCAATTCATGGGCGATGCCCTTGTGGCAATCGATGCAGGTGGCCTTGCCCGTCAGCAGATATCTGGAATGGATATCGGCGGCGCGCTGCGTCTGTTTGGTAAAATCCATGGCGGCGGAAGAATGGCAGTTGCGGCATTCCAGGCTGTCATTGGCCTTCAGGCGCGACCATTCGTGCTGGGCAAGCTCCAGCCGCTTGTCGAGGAACTTCTTGCGCGTATCGATGGTGCCGAAAATCTTGCCCCAGACCTCCTTGGAGGCCTGCATCTTGCGGGCGATCTTGTCCGTCCATTCATGCGGCACATGGCAATCCGGACAGGAGGCGCGCACGCCGGAACGGTTGGAGAAATGCACCGTCCGCGTCAGTTCCTCATAAACATTCGCGCGCATCTCATGACAGGAAATGCAGAAGGCTTCCTTGTTGGTCATCTCAAGCGCGGTGTTGAAGGCGCCCCAGAACATCACCCCGCCGACGAAGCCGCCAAGCGTCAGGAAGGCAAGGCTGAGCGTACCGGCCGGCGTCGTCAGAATAGCCCAGAGCCAGGCGAGAAGTTTTTTCACTCGGGCGATCATCATTCGCTACCCGCCGGTTTGACGCCCATTTCGCTCATGTCCTGAAACGTGTTGGGCACGAGCGGTCGCGTATCAGCCTGCGGCACATGGCAGGCTGTGCAGAAATAACGGCGCGGCGAAACATCCGCCAGCATCTGGCCTTCGCGCGTCATGTAATGCGTCACGCTGATCATCGGCGCGCCGGAATCCTGCGTGAATTCGCGCTTATGACAGGACAGGCAACGGTTGGCATTGACCGAAAGCTGGTAGCCGTCGATGGAATGGGGAATGACCGGCGGCTGTTCCGGATAGGCGCGCATGCGCCTGAAGTCGTCGATCACCCATTTCGGCAGAGGTTTGGCGGGCTCGGTGCGCATGGCGTCACCGCGCGGGCCGGACAATTCCGGCACCATCTGCGCAGCGGCACCCGTCGCCACCGCGACCACCAGAAGCGTGGCGACCATCCATCCGTGTTTCCTGATCATGCGACTGGCTCTATCTTGACTGCGCATTTCTTGAAATCCGTCTGCTTGGAGATGGGATCGGTTGCGTCGAGCGTCACCTTGTTGATGAGCTGGCTGGCATCGAACCAGGGAACGAAGATGACACCGGGCGGCATGCGGTTGCGTCCGCGCGTTTCCACGCGGGAGCGGATTTCGCCGCGGCGCGAGACGATGCGGATTTCCGCTCCCTGATTGAGCCCGCGCTTGCGCGCATCATCGGCATTCATGAAACAGCGGGCGCCGGGGAAAGCCTTGTAGAGTTCCGGCACGCGCATGGTCATGGAACCGGAATGCCAGTGCTCCAGCACGCGGCCCGTCACCAGCCAGGTATCGAATTCGTCGTCGGGGGATTCGGCCGGCGGCTCATAGGGCACGGCGATGATGACCGCCTTGCCGTCCTTGTTGCCGTAGAATTTCACGCCCTCGCCGGGTTTGACATAGGGGTCGTAACCCTCGCGGTAACGCCACAGCGTTTCCTTGCCGTCCACCACAGGCCAGCGCATGCCGCGCACCTCGTGATAGGCATCGTAAGGCGCAAGATCATGGCCGTGGCCGCGCCCGAAGGCGGCATATTCCTCGAAGAGGCCCTTCTGCAGATAGAAACCGAAATCCTTGGATTCCTGGTTCTGGTAATCCGCGTTGATCTCGCTCAGCGGGAACTTGCCGACATCGCTGTCCTTGAAGAGAACCTCATAAAGCGTCTTGCCGCGATAGGCGGGATTGGCGTCGAGTATCTCCGCCGGCCACACTTCATCGGTGGTGAAGCGCTTGGAAAATTCCACCAGCTGCCAGAGATCGGAACGCGCCTCACCCGAGGCCTCGACCAGCTGGTGCCAGACATGGGTGCGCCGCTCGGCATTGCCATAGGCCCCTTCCTTTTCCACCCACATGGCGGCGGGCAGAATGAGGTCGGCGCTCATGGCCGTGATGGTCGGATAGGCATCCGAGACCACGATGAAGTTTTCGGGATTTCGATAGCCCTGATAGGTCTCGTTCTTGGTGTTGGGACCTGCCTGTACGTTGTTATTGACCTGCACCCAGTAAAAATTCAGCTTGCCGTCGTGCAGCATGCGGTCCTGCTGCACGGCGTGATAACCCGGCTTTTCCGGGATAATGCCGTGCGGGATGCGCCAGATTTCTTCCGCATGTTTGCGGTGTTCGGGGTTGGTCACCGTCATGTCGGCCGGCAGGCGATGGGCGAAGGTTCCGACCTCACGCGCCGTGCCGCAGGCCGAGGGCTGGCCGGTGAGCGAGAACGGGCTGTTGCCCGGCTCGGAAATCTTTCCCGTCAGCAGATGAATGTTATAGACCATCTGGTTGGCCCAGACGCCGCGAACATGCTGGTTGAACCCCATGGTCCAGAGCGACATGACCTTGCGTTTCGGGTCGGCATAAAGCTCGGCCAGTTCTTCCAGAAAACCGGCTTCCACGCCGGTCATGGCGGCGGTTTTTTCCAGCGTGTATTCGGAGACGAACTCCTTGAAGGTCTCGAAATCGATCGCTTCCGTCTTGGTCGGATCAGCGGAATTGGCGGCATTCACCTCCACCGGGTTGTCCGGCCGCAGGCCGTAACCGATATCGGTGACGCCGCGCACGAATTTCGTGTGGTTCTTCACGAAATCCTCGTTGACGCGTCCGGTCTTGATAATGTGGTTGGCGATATAATTGAGGATGACGAGATCCGTACCCGGCTTGAAGACCATCGGGATATCGGCAAGGTCCATGCTGCGATGGGTGAAGGTCGAAAGCACCGCCACCTTCACATGGTCGAACCCCAGGCGCCGGTCGGCGATACGCGTCCACAAAATGGGGTGCATTTCCGCCATGTTCGAACCCCAGAGCACAAAGGCATCGGCATGTTCGAAATCGTCGTAACAGCCCATCGGCTCATCCATGCCGAAGGTGCGCATGAAGGCATAGGCAGCAGACGCCATGCAGTGACGGGCATTGGGATCGAGATTGTTGGAGCGGAAGCCGGCGCGCATCAGCTTGGTCGCGGCATAACCCTCGAAGATCGTCCACTGGCCGGAACCGAACATGCCCACCGCCGTCGGTCCCTTTTCCTTCAGCACCCGCTTGCACTGCGCGGCCATCACGTCGAAGGCCTCGTCCCAGCTTACCGGCTCGAACTCGCCATCCTTGGCGTAGACGCCGTTCTTCTTGCGCAGCAACGGGGTCTGCAGGCGGTCCTTGCCATACATGATCTTGGACAGGAAATAGCCCTTGATGCAGTTGAGGCCACGATTGACCTCCGCCTGCATGTCGCCATGGGTGGCGACGACCTTGCCTTCCTTGACGCCGACCATGACGCCGCAGCCCGTGCCGCAGAAACGACAGGGCGCCTTCGACCATTTGATCTGCAAGGCGGAAACGCCGCCCGGCACCGGCTGTGCGGCCGCCGGAAGCGCAATGCCCGCCGTTGCCGCCGCAATGCCGGCGGCATGCGCCTTCAATAGATCACGCCGCGTCAGTTCGCTGCTCATCGCCGCCTGTCTCCTCTGTATCGACGTGTTCGAAAACCATGTTGGCGGCAATCACACCGTCGAGTGTCGAAATATAAGTGAGCGTATCGCCCAGCATGCCGGTGCTCGTGCCATCGATGACGATGACGATCTTGCCGTTGCCCTCGCCATGAACCTCGACATTATCGAGCGTTAAAAGCGTTGCGAGCACGGCGTCGCGCATCTGCGGCATCACCGCCACCACGGCGCTTGAAACATGATACCGCCCTGTATTTTCAGGCATATTGCATCTCCGTGGCTGTTTCCTTGATCTCGATCACACCGGCCGGGCAGACGGACACGCAGGCCCCGCAGCCGGTGCAGGCTTGTTCGATAAGTTCAGGCACGAAGGGACCGCCGCGGCGCGGGCGAAACCGGATGGCCTCGGTCGGGCAGGCATCGCGGCAGGCCTGGCAATCAATATTGCCGAAGGCGAGACAGCCTTTACCGATCGCCATGACATGATCGAAGCGTTGGGCAGCAGGGACGGCAAACACCGGTTCCGGACAGGCTTCGGCGCATTTGCCGCAAAAGGTGCATTCCCCGACGGAAAAATCCACCGAAGGCAAACCGCCCACCATGGCAATGATGCCGGTGGGACAGGCTTCGACACATTTTGCGCAACCGCTACAAGCGGTGAGGTCGCTCAACGCGACCCCGGGGGGACAGATGCGTGGTCTATGTTTTTGCCCGCCGCGCAGCAAATCGCGCCGGCTGAGGGAGGCTTCCATCATCATGGCGCCCTCAATGACCGGGCGGCCCCGGAGGGCCGTAAATGATCTGGAACATCCAGACGATAAAGCCATAAGCCCCGACAAATCCGACCGCCAGAACGGGCCAAATTCCAAAGGCCAGAACGGCGAAGGTCACAAGTTCCCTCGTCCGGCCAGGCTTTTCATCTGTGTGTTGAGGCGCGACTATTTTAGGCATATTCGCGTTTCCTATTCGTTTCGAGTCATCATCGGCTAAAAGACGGAAATATTCAACCACTTGATTTTATTGATTATTTATCAAAACTAACATTCATCAAGACGGCTCACCTAAGTCACTGATTTCGCATTGTGCTTTTGCTGAAAAAATAAACAGTCGACGTAAAAACGGTTGAATGCGCCTGCTGCGGGAATCTCGCTCTCATCCGCAGGCTCCCGTATCGTCCATTCCCGGCGCGCGCATGAAGGGCAGAAAACCCTGCAGCCAGATGCCGAAACTCGCCGCCCAGAGCATTGCACTGAGACCATGATGATAGGGTGACAGGATCGCGGCGAAATCGAACTCAGACAGGATGCGGATCAGCCCGGCCGCCACCATCAGGGCCGCCGCCGCATGGGCCTGCCAAGGCAGAGACGCCAGATTGCGGCCCGTGTGCCGAAGCCCGGCGATGATGAAAACCGCCATGACAGCGCATCCAAGCGCCCCGACAGACAGGAGATGCAGCCCTGCGGCGGGCGTGACGGAAAAACCGAGCCGTGTCGCCCCGAGCGCCAGAAATCCCGCGCCGGCAAAGGCGTTGCCAAGGCCGAGCAGCAGCACCTCGGTCCTGAAGACCGCACGCCCGATGAACCATTCGGCCAGCCGGTCGAAAAACGCCGCACCGGCCGCAAGCGCTAGCCAGGCGCAGACATCGCTTTGCGGAAAGGCGAGCCTCGCCGCCATATAAATCGTCACCATGGCGCCCGCCATGTGCTGGCGGCCGGGATGCGGCCGGTAAGGCGTGGTCTCTCCGCTTGGATCGAGCGCCAGATCGATGACGACCACATTGATGCGGGCTGCCGAGAGCGAAAACAGCACGATGAAGATGCACAGCGCCACTTCCAGGCAGCGGGATGCGAATGCGAGATCGCCGGCCCACCAGCCATAACGCACACCCGCTTCCGTCGCCGCGAAAAGAAGAAGCCAGATGAGAAATGTCAGGTGCTTCACCGTGCGCCGCGCCAGCATTGCCCTGCCGATGAGGGCAGAGAGCGCCAGCAGAAAAGCCATATCAAAAAAGCCGGCCAGCAGGCTCCACGCATCAGCCCCCAAGACACCGATGATGCGGCCCGGCAGCCAGAGGCAGGCAAGATGGACCAGCGCTCTCCCCTGCGCCGGTTTCGTATCCGTCCATTCCGGCGCCGCCGACCCGAGGAAACCCGCAAGCGCCATGCCATAGGTGCCAAAAATCATCTCATGGGCGTGCCATTGCGAGGCAGGCACGGCATCGGCGAAAGGCAGGCCATAACCGCCGATAACCACCCACAAAAACGGCCAGACCGCGCCATGCGTGGCGGCCAGAGGAAAAAACAGCCGCAGGGCTTCGGAAAGGATCGGCGGCGGCCTCATCTGACCCGCTCCCTCGCCGAAAACAGTTCGGCAAAGGCCGGGCTCTCGGCCAGGCGTTCCGCTTCATCGAACACCGCCCGCGCCATGCGCCCGCCCGGCGAGCCGGAAGGCTTGTGAGCGGCAACCACGCGGCCGTCCATGCCTGAAAGCACGATCAGCCTGTCGGCCACCATCAGCGCTTCATGAAGATCATGGGTGACAAGAAGGGTGGAGAAACCGCGCCTGCGGGCGGTACCCACCAGAAGCTCCTGCAAATGGCGTCGCAGGCCGACATCGACGGCGCTGAAAGGTTCGTCCAGAAACAGCATGTCCGGCTCCACCGCCAGCGCCCGCGCCACACCGGCGCGCTGGCGCATGCCGCCGGAAAGCTCGACCGGATATTTGCCGAAATCCGCTTCTTCCAGCCCAACTTCGAGCGCAAAACACCCAGCCCTTTCACGGCGTTCCCGTTTCGGCATGCCGGTGGCCGCAAGGCCGTAGGCTATATTGTCGATCAGCGTCATCCATGGCAGCAGCCGCGGTTCCTGAAAGACCAGACCCTGCCGGCGATATCGACGATGCACGCGGCCGCGAACGGGATCGATGATGCCAGCCGCGATCTGCAGGATCGTCGTCTTGCCGCTGCCGGAAGGGCCAAGCAGCGCCACGGTTTCCCCCAGCGCTATGCTCAGGTCGAAATTCTCGAACAGGCTGCGACCTAAAAAGGCGTGGCCGACATGTTCAAAACGCAGGTTGGAATGATCGCTCATCGTTTGACACCCCATGGCAGCCCGGCGGCGCGCCAGCGTTCCAGCGCTTCGCGCAGCAGATGCAGCAGGCCGTAATCGGTGAGCAGCGCCAGCGCGACGGTGATGGTGAGCCAGGCGCTGACCTGCGCGATATCGAACAGCGCGCGTGCGGTGGCCAGTTCGCCGCCAATGCCGCCGGAATTCGACAGAAGCTCGGCCATGACAGTGACTTTCCACGCACTGCCGGCCGTCGTGGTCCAGGCGGGAAAGAGATAGGAAAGCACATGCGGCATGGTGACGGTGCGCAACCGGTAAAACCATGGAGCACCGAAGGCCTGCGCCATCACCTCCAGCTGACGATCCCGCTTGGCGACACCTTCCAATGCACCGGCAAAGGAAACGGGAGCCGATGCGATGACAACGGTCATGACGGCAGTGCCGCCGGAGGAACCGAACCAGATCAGCGCCAGCACGATCCAGCCTATGGGCGGAACGCCGAGCAGGACGGTGACAACAGGCTTCATCAGCCGCATGGCCGCGAAGGAGTAACCCGCCATCACGCCGGCGACGGTGCCGATGCCCGCCGCAATGGTGAAACCGGTCAGGGCCCTGACCGCGCTCTGCGACAGGATCGCGAAGAAATCCGGCCTCGCCGCAAGCACTCCGATAGCCGCGAAGGTCTCACCCGGCGAAGGCAGGATGAAGGAGCCATAAATTTCATGCCCGGCCTGCCAGGCGGCGAGAAAGCAGAAAATACCCGAAAGCCCCGCCCAGCCCGCCCAGAGATAGCGGCCCATCCAGCCAAGACTTTCGAGAATGCGGTTCATGCCTGCTACACCAGATAAAAACCGTCATCCGGCCGCCGACCGCCGATGATCGCGGGGCCGGCCTTGGCGAGTTCATCGTAAAACGCCTCAAGATCGGTACGCGCAGCACTCGCCTTCAGCGCACATAGATGGCTAGTCGGGAAGGAGGCAGCGATGATGTCAGGCGGAAAGCCCAGGGCTTCGGCGACGGCATCGGCCGCCGTCTTCGGGTCGGCGATGGCGCTGGCGAGCGCCGCCTCCATGGCGGCCTGTAGAGCCTCTATGCCGGACTTGCCGAGCTTTTGCTGAACCTGCGACGTCAAGGCGAGACCGGCCTGCGGGATTTCGGCCTTGCCGGCCACCTTCGCCCATTCCTGCTGGATATCGATGGTGCGGTGGACGGTCATGAAAAACGACTTCGCCTTGATCAGCACAGCGGTTGCGGCCGGTTCGCTGAGCAGCGCCGCATCCACCCTGCCCGTCAGCAGCAATTGCACAGCTTCCGGCGGCGAGGCGGCATATTCCAGCTTGATGTCGCCGGACTTCAAGCCGTTTTCGGCAACAAGGCGATGCAGCACGAAATCGGGCATATCATTCTTGAACGGCAAAGCGAGCGTCTTGCCGGAAAGGCTTTTCAGGGAGTTCAGCGTCTCGTCTTTCGAAACGATATAGAGCAGACCCGTGGTCAGCACGTTGAGCAGCCCGAGGCCGAGGCCGCGATTATGGAGATTGGCGGCGCCATAACTCGGCATCACCACCGCCCCCATGGAGCCGGAGGCAACGGCCGCGCGCATTTCATCCGGCGTTTTCCAGGCCTTGAAGACGGCTTCAGGCGCAACGTCCTTCAGGAACCCGCCTTTTACGGCATGGGCCAGCACGGCGGACGGCGCGGCGGGAGGCCCGTAAAAGGTGAGCGGTGTCTCGGCTTTCAGAATATGCGGTGCGGCAAGCGTCGCCACCGTGAAACCGGAAAGGGCCGAAAGAGCCTGACGACGGGTGAGATGATGGGCCATGGTCCTGATCCTTGTTCGCGCCGGAAGCGCCCCGATGCCGCACAACCAGCCTTGCGGCCCGGAGCGTCACCAACCCGGAAATGACATTTTGCAAGCGGGTGCTCTTTGCGCAGGATCAAACAGCACCGGAAGCAAGGGGCTATTTGCATGTTTTAAGAGACCGGGCCTCTCGCAGAATGCGCGAACCCTCCTGCGCGGCGGCGGCGATATCGAGAAACATCAGGCTCGCCGTTTCGACGACGCCTTCATCGACCGTATCGTCCTCGGCAAAATCCGACAGCATATCGGCTAGAAGCCCGATCTTGCGCCGCTCCTCGCGGGCGGCGGCAAGGAGCTTGACGACATTGCGCTGGCGCTCGAAATCCTCAAGCTCGCGCAGCGCCTCGTGCACCTTGTCACGGCAGTCGCAATCGAGCGCGCTTTGCAAAACCACGTTACGCACGAGATGGATCGCCGCCGCGATATCCGCCCCGCCCGGCGCTGCCGCAGACTGTGGTTGCGCGTTTTTTCCGTTCGTCGTCATGCATTCACCCCATGCGCCGTGTTGCGGGCGCGGGCGATCCAGGCCGCCCCTTCCTGCCCGTGGTGAAAACCATTGGAAAAAGGCACGTCCGGATAGATTTGGCTGAGACGGGCAAGACCATCTTCCGCACCCCGCCTGCCGGTCAGAACGTCGTCATGGATCTGCGCCACCGCCACCATGTCGCAATCCTGCGGCGAGAGGCGGAAGCGGGCGATGCCGGCAGCGGCCAGATCCTGCAATTCGCCAAGCAGCGACTGGCAGGTGTGCGACACTGTCTGCACTCCGTTCAGCGCCAGAAATGATTGCCGGTCAAGCGTGCGGACCGGCAATCCATCCGGATCGTCGCCGCAGACGAACTGGCAATTATCCTTGATATTGCCCCTGGCGCGGGCATGGGCGCAGCGCGCCGAAATGGCGAGCGGCAGGCGGCCGAAGGCGAAGATTTCGAAGTCCACATCAGGCGTCTCCGCCACGATGCGCTCCACCGAGATCATCGGCAGTTCCGGCGGCAGGCAGATGGCGCTTGCCCCGCGCGAGGAGAGCAGCCGCGCGGTCGCGGCATTATAGACATTCACCATCGGCCCGACGACGTGCGGCGCGCCATGCAGCATGCCAAGGGCGGAAAGGTCATTCGCCTCGACGGGATAGGGACTATCGGCGATCAGGCCGCGCAGCTGGCGGCTTTCCCGTTCCAGCGTCACCAGTGAAAGCGTCGAGAGGACCACCTGTTTTCCGGCGTTCTCCAGCCGCTCGATCACCTCTGCCAGATGCGGCTCGGTGAAATGAAACCGTTTGGAACAGACGGTCTCGCCGAGATAGACATGGCTGACGGGCGCCTCATCGGCGATGCGGAAATAGAAATCTCGCCATTTCTCGCCCTGCCAGAGATAAAGGACCGGGCCGAGCGCCAGAGTGGCCTTTGCGGGTTTTACCATCGCCTTCATCTCCAGCGTTTCTCATAAGCGCCAACGGTGGTGCGCTGGCCTTCACTTAAGAGCCGCAGGCGTGAGAGCAGCCTGCCGCGCTCTTCGGCACCGGCGGAAAGCGCCCGGTGCAGGGTGGAAACCACTTCCGCCACATAGGCCTTGCCGCGCTGGCGACCCTCGATCTTCAGCGCGCTGACCCCCGCCTCGCGCAGCGCATCGATCTGGTCCATCACGTCAAGCGATACCGGATCCTCGAAGGCATAGGACTTGTCATCGGCAATCTCGAAACGGCCCTTGCACAGCGTCGGGTAACCCGCCGCCTCCCCCGCCGGAAAGCGGTTGATGGTGTAATCACCGAGTTCCGACACCAGCTCCTGCCCATCCTGCCGGTAATGCACATGGCTTGCCGGCGAGCAGACGCCGTTCATGTTGGGTGATTTGCCTGTGGCATAGGAGGACAGCGAGCACCGCCCTTCTGCCATGACGCAGAGACCGCCGAACACGAAGATTTCGATTTCGCAGCGGATTTGCCGCGCCAGCCGGGCGATGTCGGAAATCGTCAGGGTGCGCGGCAGCACCACCCGTTTCGCGCCGAAGGCATCGACGAGAAAATTGACCGCATCGGCATTGGAGGCGGAGGCCTGTACCGAGACGTGGATGCGCTGCTGCGGATGGTTTTCCGCCACATGCGCCATCAGGCCGAAATCGGCGAGGATAAGCGCGTCAGCCCCCGCCTTCACGGCATCGGCCGCGCCGCGATACCAGATATCCTCATTACCGGCGCGCATGAAGGTGTTGAGCGCCACAAAGGTCTGGACACCGCGTTTCTTCGCGTAAGTGATGGCGTCGGCCAGCTCTTCGCGGGAAAAATTGAGGCCGGGAAAATTGCGGGCGTTGGTTTCATCACGAAAGCCGCAATAGACGGCGTCCGCCCCGGCATCCACGGCCTCACGAAAGGCGGCGGGCGTTCCCGCAGGACAGATCAGTTCCATGCCTGCTCTCCCCGCGTTTCGGACAGAACGTGGCCGCGCAGACGGTTCGCGACACGCGTTACCACGGGCGCGAAAGGCCCGGCAAATGCACCGAGGTCACGCGGCAGATCGATACCGCTGTCATCAAGCGCATTGCGCAGCGCCAGCATCGCCTCCATGTCGCCGGTGACGCTCAGATCACGCGAAAAGAACAGCGCATCGGCATCCTGCCGCCCCTCCATCAGCGCAAGCAGCATGAAAAGCGGTCCCTCGACCGCCGCGTCCGTCTTGGGCAGGCGGCCCTTTCGGCTGACGGTGATGGCAGGACTTGCGGGTTCGACCATGAAGGCGAAGGGGAGATCGACAGGCAGAAAAGCGTAGCGCTTGTTGCGATGTTCGCCGAGCCGGACGAACATATTAGGATGCCGCTTCATGATCTGCGCCAGCATCGCCGCCGTCGCTCGCTGCACCACGGCAATCGGCAGAAAATTCAAGGGGGTGGCGATGGCGGCGGGAAAAGGTCTCATGAAGGGTCCTGTCGGCTCTGTTGCGGGCGGCAACCTAACCGTGGCGCACGGATGGCGGTTTGAGCGAACGCAAAGACAGGGTAATTTTCCGGCGTGAAACCGTGAAAAGCGCTATAGATCACGGACTTGCCAAGCGAAGGAGGTCGCCCATGTCCGATATAAGGGTCAAACGGGTTTACGAACCCGCCAGCGACGATGACGGCACGCGCGTTCTGGTGGACCGGCTCTGGCCGCGCGGCATGCGTAAGGAAGATGCAAAACTGTCGCTATGGCTGAAGGCGATCGCGCCCAGCAACGAATTGCGAAAGAACTTCTCCCATATGCCATCGCGCTTTGCCGAATTCACCCGGCACTATCATGAGGAACTGGCGGCCAACCCCGATGCCGTGGCCCAGATGAAGGAGCTGATGGCGAAAGGCCGGGTCACACTGCTTTATGCCGCCCACGATACCGAACACAACCACGCCCTCGTTCTCGCCGACTATCTTCGTTCGCACTGAACCCGCATTTGCGGCAGCGCAAGGACATGCCCCACTGCCACCGGCAAACAAGCGGCATGAGAGACGAACCGACAGACACAAAGACAGAAGAGAAACCCGCCCGCGCTGCCGATCTGCGCGGTTTCGTCCGGCTGCTGGAAGAGCGTGGGCAGCTGCGGCGAATCCGCCAGCCGGTCTCGCTGGTGCACGAGATCACCGAAATCCACCACCGCGTGCTCGCCGAGGGCGGGCCGGCGCTGCTGTTCGAGCAACCCGTCGACCACGAGGGCAAGGTGCGGGAGATGCCGCTGCTTGCCAATCTGTTCGGCACGCGTCAACGCATCGAATGGGGGCTCGGGCTGGAAACGGGCGGCCTGCCCACGCTTGGCGCGAAGCTGGCAGAATTGCGCGAGCCGCGGCCGCCGAAAACCATGGCAGAGGCCTGGAGCAAGCTGCCTTTGCTCCGGGCAGCACTTTCCATGCGGCCACGCAACGTCTCCCGCGCGCCGGTGCAGGAAAGGGTGCTGACGGGAGATGCAGTCGACCTTGCCCACCTGCCGGTGCAATGGTGCTGGCCGGGCGAACCGGCCCCGCTCATCACCTGGCCGCTGGTCATCACCCGTTCGCCTGATGATCCCGACGATATCAATGTCGGCATCTACCGCATGCAGACGCTTGGGCCGGACAGGGTGATCATGCGCTGGCTGGCTCATCGTGGCGGGGCACATCACCACCGGCTGTGGCAGGCGCGCGGGCTGGATATGCCCATCACCATCGCCATCGGCACTGATCCCGCCACCATTCTCGCCGCCGTCATGCCGCTTCCCGAACATATCAGCGAGCTTGGCTTTTCCGGCCTGCTGCGCGGCATGAAAAGCCGCATCGCCAGAGCCTTGACCGTGCCGATGCCGGTGCCCGCCAATGCCGAGATCGTGCTGGAAGGCACCGTCTCAGTAAAGGAAACGGCGCTGGAAGGCCCTTACGGCGACCATACCGGCTATTATAATTCCGTCGAAGCCTTTCCGGTCATGACGCTATCGGCAATCACCATGCGCCGCAATCCGATCTATCTTTCCACCTATACCGGCCGGCCGCCGGATGAACCCTCGGTTCTCGGCGAAGCCATGCTCGAGATTTTCCTGCCGCTCGTCAAAAGACAATTTGCGGAAATCGTTGATCTGTGGATGCCGCCGGAGGCCTGTTCCTATCGCGTGATGGTCGCTTCGATCGACAAACGATATCCGGGGCAGGCAAAACGGGTGATGATGGGCCTTTGGTCGATGCTGCCGCAGTTCAGCTATGTAAAACTCATCATTCTGGTCGATCCCGATATTGATGTGCGCAACTGGGCGGATGTGGTCTGGGCGCTCTCCACCCGTTTCGACGCCTCGCGCGATACAACGATCATCGACGACACGCCGATTGATTATCTCGACTTCGCCTCGCCGAAAGCCGGGCTCGGCGGCAAGATGGGGCTGGATGCCACCCGCAAGCTGCCGCCGGAGACGGAGCGTGAATGGGGCCGCGTGCTATCAATGACACCTGACGTGATCGCGAAAGTCGATGTGATGTGGCGTGATCTCGGCCTTGGAGAACGGCCATGACCCCGTGTCGTGTGGTGGTGGGCGTCAGTGGCGCATCGGGTGCCGGCATAGCCCTGCGCATCGTTGAACGCCTCGCCGGGATGAAAAGCGTCGAAATCCATCTTGTCCTGTCGCAATCGGCCAGACGCACCGTGCTGCATGAGGAAGGTGCGCAAGCCATGGGGCGGATGTTGTCGCTCGCCAGTGTCAATCACGCCGTCGATGACATCGGCGCGGCAATTGCCAGCGGCTCTTTCCCGACAGCCGGCATGATCGTTGCACCCTGCTCCATGCGCACACTTGCGGCCATTGCAACCGGGTTTTCGGACAATCTTCTCACCCGCGCCGCCGATGTGCATCTGAAGGAGCGCCGGAAGCTGATCCTGATGACACGCGAGACGCCGCTGCATCTCATCCATCTGCGCAACATGTGCGCTGTGACGGAAGCGGGCGCCACCGTCATGCCGCCGGTTCCGGCCTTTTACAACAGACCGCAAAGCATCGCCGATATTGTCGACCAGATGGCCGCTCGCGCCATTGATCAGCTCGGTATCGCTTCCGCGCCGCAGGCTACTATATGGCAGCCACATGTTGTGAAAGCGCCCTGAGCGATCAGAGATAGGCCATAGGGTCCGCGCCGAAGAGCGCAGCATGGCCACCTGCCAGCAGCCACCAGATCGTCAACGCCGTCAGCGCCGCAGCAAGCAGCATCGGCCCGTCCACGGCGAGGCGCGTTTTGCCGGAGAGGATTGCTGCGAAGGGAACCGTTGCGCTGCCGGCAGCCGTCGCGCCCCACGCATCGCCCAGTCTTTTCCGGGCGCGTTTTTCGGTCATGGCCATTCCACCGAACGAAAACAACGCAAAACCGCCGAACAGGATGACCGAGCGCAGGTCGCCATTCGGCACGACATGGCCAAGCGACCAGAACAGAAAACCGACAAGCACCGGGTGCCGCGTGATGCGCACGATTGCCCCCGGCTCCTGCCCCTGCCGCACGGAAATGGAGAGCGGATTGACGCTGAAGAGGCCTGCCAGCACGAAAAACAGACCAGTCGGAGCAGCGAGAAACGTGACGTGCGCCTGCCAGGGCGCGACATCCCAGAGCGGAATGTAATCGACGGACAGCGCGGCGTAAAAAACCCAGGCCAGCGTCAGAAGCGAGACGACCGAATAAGCGCCGAAATAAGCGGGCCCGCCGATGGCCGCAATCAGCCGGCCGCGCACGGCCGGCACGGCGGGAATGGAATGCAGCGCCACGAAAAGCGAAAGAGCGGCGACAAGTTCAAGCATCCGACTGCCTTCTCATTGGTTCAGGAACAGCACCGACGCAATCGCCACGGAGGCAAGAACGGCGGAAACCGCGCCCATGCGCTGTAATACTCCCATACGGTACAACAGTACCGCAAAGCCAATGATAACAGGGGTTGCGACAATCAGCCCGACCTGTGCGTCGTTCATGGGAAGCTCCATTTTCCAGAGTTGCGCTTTGTCAGGACAATAGGGCTTTGCGCGCTCCCTTCTTTGACCGACCGCAAAGAAGCGGGGTTTGAGGACGCCTAAGCGTGGCTTGCTGTTTTACAATTACGGACAAGGCCATGGCGATCAATACGGAAGAGGAAAGCGGAAATCTGCTCCTGTGGATTCTGGTCTGGAGCGAACTTGCCGCCTTCGGCGCGCTGATCGGGGCGTTCATCATCGCCTTCGCTCTCAATCCCGAGGGATTTGCCGCCGCACGCCAGCATCTGCAGCCGCAGCTTGCCGGTCTCAATACGCTGATATTGCTGGCAAGCGGCTGGCAGGCGGCCGTTGCGGCCAGCCGCTACACCGCGCTGCCGGGCAAAAGGCGGGCGCTTGTCCTTGCCGGCCTGCTGGGCTTCGCTTTCGTTGGTGTGAAGCTCTATGAATATTCCACCGAAATCGCCTTCGCCTCCGATCCCGCCTATGGCGCATTCTTTGAGCTTTATTTCCTGCTCACCGGCTTCCATCTGCTGCATGTCATCTTCGTCGCAATCCTGCTGTTCATCGTGGCCTGCTGGCCGAAAAACGAGAACATCACGCTGGTGACGACGCTGTGGCATGTCATCGATCTGGTCTGGATCGTCATCTTTCCCGTCGTTTATCTGGTTTGACATCATGATCCATCGCACCTCCCGCCAGCTTGCAAGAAGCTTCGCAGCACTCGCCATTCTCGTTCTCGCCGGCACGGCCGTCGTCATATCGTGGAAGGCGGCGTTTCTGCCGCCGGTCGCAGCCGCCTGCCTGGTGCTGCTTTTCGCGCTCTTGAAATCCAGACGCGTCATCGACGACTTTCTGGGCTTTCGGAAAGAGCGCGGCCCGCTGCGCGCCGCCCTTCTGGCATGGCCCGCCATCTTCGCCGCCGCCGCGCTTTTGCGGGCGTTTCTCCAGGGCATTTTGTCACTCTGAAAAGCCCGGCGGCACCACCTCTCCCATTGTTTGCCAAAAGGCAAAGAACGCCCGCGGCCAACGGCTAGAAAGGGTTCAGGCCCCACCGCATTCCGCCAGCCAGCTGGCAAATCCCGGCATGAGGGTTCGATCAAGCCAGTCCGCATAAGCGGTCTTCCGGATGGAAAGGACCATTGGCATGGCAGAACGCCTGACCAAAACAGGAGCGCGAAACGTCTTTTACGGCGGCTCCATCTTCTTCTTTGTCATATTCGTCGGGCTGACCGCCCATAGCCATTATTACATGCGCACCACCTCGACGGATGAAAGCACGCTGACGGAAAGCGTCGCACGCGGCAAACACGTGTGGGAGAAAAATTCCTGCATCAACTGTCACACGCTGCTCGGCGAAGGCGCCTATTTCGCGCCTGAACTCGGCAACGTCTGGAAGCGCTATGGCGGCGTGGAAGACAAGCAAGCGGCGCGCGATTCCATCAAGGGCTGGATGGCCGCCCAGCCGACCGGCATCGAGGGCCGACGCCAGATGCCGCAGTTCAATCTCACCGAACAGGAGCTCGATGATCTCGTCGACTTCCTCGAATGGACGAGCCGGATCAAGACGCAGAACTGGCCGCCGAACGAGGCGGGTTGAGGTGGACGGCAAGGAGATGACGAGATGAAATACCAGACACAAAAAGTCGCCATGCTGTATTTTTACGGCGCAATCGGGCTGTTCGTGGCGCAGATCCTGTTCGGCGTCGTCGCCGCCACGATCTACGTACTGCCCAACACGCTTTCAGAGCTTCTGCCCTTCAATATCGTGCGCATGATCCACACCAACGCCCTTGTGGTGTGGCTGCTGATGGGCTTCATGGGCTCGACCTTCTACCTGCTGCCGGAAGAGACGGAAACGGAGCTTTACAGCCCGAAACTCGCCATCGCGCAGTTCTGGATCTTTCTGGTGGCCGCAGCCGTTGCGGTGGTCGGATATATGTTCCGCATCCACGAAGGCCGCGAATTCCTCGAGCAGCCCTTCGCCATCAAGGTCGGCATCGTCCTCGTCGTTCTGATGTTCCTGTTCAACATCACCATGACGGCGCTGAAGGGCCGCAAGACCACTGTTATCAACATCCTGCTCTTCGGTCTCTGGGGTCTGGCTATCTTCTTCCTCTTCGCCTTCTACAACCCCATGAACCTGGCGCTCGACAAGATGTACTGGTGGTACGTCATCCATCTGTGGGTGGAAGGCGTGTGGGAACTGATCATGGCCTCGATCCTCGCCTTCCTGATGATCAAGCTCAACGGCATCGACCGCGAAGTGGTGGAAAAATGGCTCTATGTCATCGTCGGCCTTGCCCTCTTCTCGGGCATTCTCGGCACCGGACACCACTATTACTGGATCGGCGCGCCGGGTTACTGGCAGTGGATCGGCTCGCTCTTCTCGACGCTCGAAGTGGCCCCCTTCTTCACCATGGTCATCTTCACCTTCGTCATGACCTGGAAGGCCGGCCGCAAGCATGAGAACCGCGCGGCACTGCTCTGGTCGATCGGCTGCTCGGTCATGGCCTTCTTCGGTGCCGGCGTCTGGGGCTTCCTGCATACGCTGTCGTCGGTGAATTACTATAGCCACGGCACGCAGCTCACCGCAGCCCACGGACACCTCGCCTTCTTCGGCGCCTATGTGATGCTGAACCTCGCCATGATGGCCTATGCCGTGCCGGAAATGCGAAAGCGCGCGCCTTACAATCAGTGGCTTTCGATGACGAGCTTCTGGGTGATGTGCACGGCCATGTCGGTGATGACCTTCGCGCTGACCTTTGCCGGCGTGGTGCAGATCCAGCTACAGCGCGTCATGGGCGAAAGCTTCATGGATGTGCAGGACCATCTGGCGATCTTCTACTGGATCCGCCTCGGCTCGGGTTTCGCGGTTCTCATTTCGGCGGCCATGTTCATCTGGGCAATCCTGGTCCCGGGCAAAGAAAAACAGGGTGACGTTGCCCGCCTCGTGCAGCCCGCCGAATGAGAAAACGGACCGGCTCTCCTTTTCCCCCGGAGAGCCGGTTCCTTACCATCAAACATGGAGATGACCATGAATACCCTCTTCCGCCCGACACCGCCGCCCCTGCCGGATGCCCCCTTCTACACGCCGCTCGGCAATGAATGCGTGCTGTTCGAAAGCGCCTGGGTGCGGCAATTACCGCTTCTGCTGAAAGGCCCGACAGGCTGCGGCAAAACCCGTTTCGTCAGCCATATGGCGGCGAAACTCGGCCTGCCGCTTTCGACAGTTTCATGCCACGACGACCTTGCCGCCGCCGACCTGACCGGCCGTTACCTGCTGAAAGGCGGTGAAACCGTGTGGATGGACGGCCCGCTGACACGCTCGGTGCGCCAGGGCGGCATATGTTACCTCGACGAGATCGTCGAGGCGCGCAAGGATGTGGCCGTAGTGCTGCATCCGCTTACCGACGACCGCCGCATCCTGCCGCTGGAGCGCACCGGCGAGGTTCTGGAAGCGCCCTCCGGCTTCATGCTCGTCGTGTCCTACAATCCCGGCTACCAGAACCTTCTGAAAAGCCTGAAGCCCAGCACCCGCCAGCGTTTCGTCGCCATCGAATTCGATTTCCTGCCGAAGGAGCAGGAGATTGCCGTCGTTTCGCATGAAAGCGGGCTGGATGCGCGCGATGTCGAGCCGCTCGTCGATCTCGCCCACCGGCTGCGCGGCTTGAAAGGCCACGATCTGGAAGAGGGCGTCTCCACCCGCCTGCTCGTTTATTGCGCCAGCCTCATCGATACCGGCCTTCCCGCCCGCCAGGCCGTGCGCGCGGCGATGATCGAGCCGCTGACCGACGAGCCTGACGTAAAGGCCGCGCTGCATGAAGTCGCGGATGCGATCATCCGATAGGGCGCATTTATATCCATCTCGGAATGCGCGGCGAGGCCCGCGCATTCCGGCTCGATGCCATGAGGATAAACCATGCTGGACTTTCTGGAACTGGAAGAAACCGTCGGCCGCGCCTGGCACAGGC
This sequence comes from Agrobacterium sp. CCNWLW155, assembly GCF_036888815.1. NCBI lineage: Bacteria > Pseudomonadati > Pseudomonadota > Alphaproteobacteria > Hyphomicrobiales > Rhizobiaceae > Agrobacterium > Agrobacterium sp. CCNWLW155. The sequence goes on along the minus strand of NZ_JBAKFW010000011.1, from coordinate 68,685 downwards.
TGATCGGCGAAACCGGCACATGGCTGCGCTTTCCGGATCATGCCGTGAAGCTGGAGGATATGCAGGCCGTGCTGGCCATCTGTTTCCGCGGTTTTGGCGGTGAACATGCGGTGCAGATCGCCCCGGCCCGCGCCCGCACCTCCACGCACCGGCTGAGGCTTCGCCAACGCATGGGCCTTGGCGAAGAAAAATTGGCCCAGCCCGGCCGTGATCATGCCACGCTGATGCTGCCGCCGGTGCTCGATCTGTTTCCCGACCGCCGCCTCAACCGCGATCTTTATCTCTGGCTCGCTGCCGCCATGGCGCTGATGCCGATTCAACCGGTCGTGGCCGCCGACCCGCTGCGCAACGATCTTGTCCGGCTCGACCGCGCCGCAGAACTGGCGGAAGCCGTCATCCATGCCTTCCCCGGAATGAAGACCCGTTATCGCCGGCTTTGCGCTGCCCTGCTCGCGGTGCGCCAGAAGCGGCCGCTGCCGCAGGCCGAGCAGCAGGTGGAACAACGGGTGCTCTCCATGCTGGCGGAAGCGGCGGGGATCGAGGGCCACACACCACCCGCCGGCTTCCCGGCCAAGGCGCCGCCGCGCTACCTGCCCATCCTGCCGGTTCCGCTCTGGCCGGACACGCTGCTGCGCGAAACCTCCGAGGCGCGGCAGGGCGAAGACCAGCCGGCGGCGAGCGCCGCGCCGCAGGGGGCGGAAGCGGCCCGCCATATCGCCGTGCGTGAAAAGGCGGAGAACCGGCAGACCGAGCGAAGCCCCTTCATCCTCAACCGTTTCGAAAAAATCCTTGCCATGGCCGAGATGGTCAATGTCGACCGTCCCGGTGACGACAGCGACGATGCCGACGGCAGTGCGGCCGACGAGTTGGACGACATGACGCTGGGAGAAAGAAAGGGACGGCCTTCCGCCCGCTTCCGCTTCGATCTCGACCTGCCGCCCGAAGCGCTGGATCATACGCCGCTGACGGCGGAACTGACCTATCCCGAATGGGATTATCGCAGTGGCACCTACCTCGCCGACCATTGCCGGGTCATCGCCTCCCCTGCGAAGGGTGCCGAGACGGCGTCGGAACCCGACCCGGACACCAAGAGCCTTATCCGCCGGGTCAGGCGGCAGTTCGAGGTGCTGAGGCCAAGTCACGAGATGCTGCGAGCCCAGCTTGACGGCAACGATCTCGATCTTGACGCGGTGGTGCGCGCCAGAAGCGACATCGCCGCCGGCGGACAGGGCAGCGACCGCATTCATATGGCAAGCCGCCCGCAGGCGCATGATCTTGCCGTGACGATCCTCGTCGACGTATCGCTGTCGACCGACGCCTGGTTCGACAATCGCCGAGTGCTGGACGTGGAAAAGGAAGCGCTGCTGGTGCTTGCCCACGGGCTTTCCGCCTGCGGCGACAGTCACTCGATCCTGACCTTCACCTCACGCCGCCGCTCCTGGGTGCGAGTGGAGACAGTGAAGGATTTCGATGAACCGATGGGCCACACTATCGAGCGTCGCATCGCGGCGCTGAAGCCCGGCTTCTACACCCGCATCGGTCCCGCCATCCGCCACGCCAGCGCCAAGCTGCATGAAAGACCGGAGCGCCGCAAGCTGCTTCTGTTGCTGACGGATGGCAAGCCGAATGATGTCGATCATTATGAAGGTCGCTTCGCCATCGAGGACAGCCGCCGCGCCGTTTCCGAGGCAAGGCGCTCGGGCGTCAGCGTCTTCGGGGTGACTGTCGACAGCAAGGCGCAATCCTATATTCCGGCCATGTTCGGCCAGAACGGTTATGCCATCGTCAGCAGGATAGCGAAGCTGCCATCGGCGCTGCCGGCAATCTATCGCAGCCTTGCCGGCTGAAGCGTGTCGCGCAAACAGACCTGACGAATCTCAGGTTTATTTGCGCGGCGACAATGTCCCCCAACCGCACGGCGGATAGGTTTTTCCAGTCCGCCGGCCGGCCGCACCGCCGGACATAGTTTCATCCGCGGCCGTGGAGCCAGCCTATGTCCGAAGCCCAAACTGCAACCAATATCGATGTGCGCATCATTCCGCACCGCGAACGCCATCCGCGCATTTTCGGCGCGCTTAGCGCATTGGCTCAAGGGCAATCGCTGCAGATCACCAGCGATCACGATCCCCGTCCGCTGCTTTACCAGCTTGCCACCAATTTCCCCGGTGAATTCGGCTGGGAATATCTCGAACAGGGTCCGGAAGTCTGGCGTCTCGATATCAGCCGGCTGGAAGAACAGGCCGAAGGCTCCGAGGACGATATGTCCGGTTGCGAATGCTGCTGCGGATCCGAGCATTGACCCCAGCGCCTGCGGCATGGTGAAAAGACCTCTGGCGGACGGCTCGTGCCGCCGCCAGCCGACTAACGAGGTGAAGCAATGACGGAAATGATCAGGGAACTCGATGTCCGGCCGCTTTTGCAGAGCGGCGGCGAGCCCTTTCCGGCAATCATGGAAGCCGTGGCCGGGCTTGCGCCGGGTGAGGCGCTGCGATTATTGGCCACCTTCCGGCCCGTTCCGCTGTTCAAGGTGATGGCCGAGCGCGGTTTTAACCATCAGGTCCGGGAAATCGGCGGCGGCGACTGGGAAGTGCTGTTTACGCCGCAATCCAGTGAAGCCGAGCAGATTTCCGTTTCACCGGCGCTTGCGGGCAACGCAGAGGAGCCGCAGATATGGCCCGACCCGGTCACCTATCTCGATCTCAGCGACGAGGCGACCGAGGGTCAGACGAGCCGTACGCTTGCCGCACTTGACCGTCTTCCCCCGGGTGCCGTGATCTTCGTGCTGATGCCGCAGGAACCGACCTTCCTCTACCCGGAGCTTCTGGCCCGGGGCCATCAATGGGCCGGTAATTTCGACGAGGCGCGCACGGCGTTTCGCATCTTCATCCGCGCCGGGGCCGGTGCACATTAAACCATCGGGTATCCTCGATAGCGAAACGCCCCGGAAATTGCTTCCGGGGCGTTTCGTTTTGGCGGTTTAGCAACGAACCCGACTACGCTTTCAGCGGTTTGCGCTCACGCATCAGTATCGGCCCGTATTCAACGCAGAAGAGACCGAAACCCACGATCCAGAGAAGCGCCGAGCAGGCGTAAAGATGCATCATGGCGCCGGGGAAGAACTCGGCTGTAGGTCTCAGCAGCGCGCAGGTGATCAGCGCCACATAAGCGGCAATAGTGACCCTGCTGGCCGCAAGCTTGCGTCCGGTGTGGCCAAGGCTTGCTCTCGTCATGACCGCAAGCATCATGCAGCCGATGACGCCGACAGTGAAGATGTGCAGGACGGACCGCGTGTCCATGACATCGAGAGCCGCCAGCGCAATGGCGATGAAACCGGCGGGGATGAAGGCATAGGCCACATGCAGCACTACTAGCACCTGCTCAGGCCAGGTTGTCCAGCCGCGCCAGCGGATGAGACGCACGGCGTGCATGAAAGCTGCCAGAAGTGCCGTGGGCACGGCCACCATGCTCTCGGGCTCTACCGTCCAGACGGCCAGCGCCGCGATGCCGGTGAGGATGGCGGCGGTGTCGAAGCCATTATAGGGCACGGGGAAATCCGTGCGGCCGAAACGGTTCAGCCAGTTGCGGGTAAAACTCGGCACGATCCGGCCGCCGACGATAATGACGAGCACGGTGTAGGCCGAAACGGCAAGGCGGGTCGCCATCTGGCTCAGGTCGCCTTCGATCGCCGCCACATGGAAAATGATATTGGCGACGGAAAGCGCCAATAGCCCGCCCAGCACTTTGAGGTCCTTCCACTTGCGCCCGGCAATGACCTCGCGCGCGCAGATCGTGAGAAGTGCCGGCAGGAAAAGTCCGTCAACGGCTGCGGCGGTGACCACGCCCACCGTGTCCGGCACGAGCAGGAAAATCCGGCCCGCGCACCAGAGCGCAAACAGCCAGACCAGCGGTTTGCCCGACACCGGCAGCCGCCCCGTCCAGTTCGGCACAGCCGTCAGTAGAAAGCCGGCCAGCACCGCCGAAGCGAAACCAAACAGCATCTCATGGGCATGCCAGTTCGGCGCACCGTAATCTCCGCCGATGTCGACAAGGCCGGAAAGGGCTGCGATCCACAACACCATCGCCACGATGGCCCAGATGGCGCCGCCGAGGAAAAATGGCCGGAAGCCGTAAGAAAAGATAACCGGGCCGGTGCGTGCCAGCCCCCTTGGAATGCCGCCCTTTGGCCGGCTGCGCCCTTCGGTGAGAACGGTTTGGCTACCACTCATTATAATGCTCCTCGTTTGGTCTTGACATATGTCTAGACGCAAGCCCGTCTCGCTTCTTTGCGAACAGGCAAAGAGGAGGTGTGACGCCTCCGCATGAAGCCGTAACCGCCTGCCAAAATGTCGCAGGTGGCCCGACGCGCAGTTTGCTCCATCTCAAATTGTATTTCCGCCCCTCCGCTACAAATGCTGTGACAGAGCGAAACATGCTCTGCCCTAAGAGGGACAGGAGAAATATGATGACGGAAACCTTCCACATCACACGGCGTAATATTCTCGCAGGCGCAGCATTTGCAGGGGCTGTAGCCCCCATGGTCATACCATCGGCGGCGAGCGCGGCAGAGGAAAAGAAGGCCGCAGCCAAGCCATTGACGAGCGCGGAGATTGCAGCGCTTCCTCGCGTAAAGGTTGATCTCGTCAAGCCGCCCTTCGTGCACGCCCATACGCAGAAAGCCGAAGGCGGACCGAAGATCGTCGAGTTCACCTTGACGATCAAGGAACAGAAAATGGTCCTCGACGACAAGGGCACCGAGGTCCACGCCATGACGTTCAACGGCTCGGTTCCCGGCCCCTTGATGGTGGTGCATCAGGACGACTATGTCGAACTGACCCTCATCAACCCCGATACCAATGAGCTGCAGCACAATATCGATTTCCACTCGGCCACCGGCGCGCTCGGCGGCGGCGGGCTCACCATCGTCAACCCCGGTGAAAAGGCGATCCTGCGGTTCAAGGCCACCAAGGCCGGCGTCTTCGTCTATCACTGCGCACCTCCCGGCATGGTGCCGTGGCACGTTACCTCGGGCATGAATGGCGCGATCATGGTGCTGCCGCGCGAGGGCCTGACGGACGGCCACGGCAAGGAGCTTGTTTATGACAAGGTCTATTATGTCGGCGAACAGGACTTCTACATCCCCCGCGACGAGAACGGCAGTTTCAAGAAATATGAAAGCGCCGGCGACGCCATGGCCGATACGCTGGAAGTCATGCGCAAGCTGACGCCAAGCCACATCGTCTTTAACGGCGCAGTCGGCGCCCTGACGGGGGAACACGCCCTTCAGGCCGCCGTGGGCGAAAAGGTGCTGATCGTGCATTCGCAGGCGAACCGCGATACCCGCCCGCACCTCATCGGCGGCCATGGCGATTATGTCTGGGCGACGGGCAAATTCCGCAACCCGCCGGATCTCGACCAGGAAACCTGGTTCATCCCCGGCGGCACGGCGGGCGCGGCCTTCTATACCTTCGAGCAGCCCGGCATCTATGCCTATGTCAACCACAACCTCATTGAAGCCTTCGAGCTGGGCGCGGCGGCCCACTTCAAGGTGACGGGTGAGTGGAACAATAGCCTGATGCAAGCGGTGCTCGCTCCGTCGAGCATCTAACGCGCCCGGAAGCGCGCCGCCGCCAACAGAGTGCGGCGCGCTTCCTTTCTGCTCTCTACGGCCTGAAGGCAGGCCCGAACTTTGGCGTTCCCAAAACGCAGGCAGGTTCCCATGGGCATTCCCGGCAACAGCCATTTTCCAAATGCCGTCTCGCTCCTTTTGCCGCTCTCGCTTGCCACGCTGCTGGCAACGGCGATCGGTTTCCAGTCGGGGATCATCCGCAGCGGCACTGATCCGCGCGCAGCCATGGCGCCGCCGCAGGTCGTTACCGTGCCTGCTGGCAGTTTCACCTACCGGGCGGAAGGCGAATATTTCCGCAATGGTTATGCCGTCGATGGGCCGATGGTCGACGTAACGATGCGGCAAAATCTGACGATCATGAAATATCAGGTGTCGAGCGCGGATTATGCGCGCTGCGTCGCCGAAGGCGGCTGCCAGCAGCCGGAACCCGGCTTTGCCGCTGCGGTCGGCGGCGAGATACCGGCAACCGGCATCAGCCAGGATGATGCCCATGCCTATGCCGCATGGCTGAGCGAGCGGACGGGCACCACCTGGCGCCTGCCGAGTGATACTGAACTGGCCTTTGCCGCCGGCTCGCTTTTTCCGGACGAGACGCTTGGCGTAGCTGCCGATAGTGAAAACCCGGCCTTGCGCTGGCTGGCGGATTATGAGCGGCAGACCAGCCGCAAGGCCTCGGGCAATCCCGTTCCGCAATCCTATGGCAGCTTCGGCGAAAACGAATATGGCCTTGCCGATTTCGGCGGCAATGTCTGGGAATGGACCTCGAGCTGCAGCCGGCGTGTGACGCTTGGCAAGGATGGCGAAATGCTGGATACCGTCGCCTCCTGCGGTATTCCCGTCGCTTCGGGAAAACACCGTGCGGCGATGAGCGCCTTCGTCAAAAACCCGAAAAGCGGCGGCTGCGCGGTCGGCGTGCCGCCTGATAATCTCGGTTTCCGGCTCGTGAAGGATACGCGCTGGTATGCACCGCTTCTCGAAAAGCTTCGCGCAGCCGCTCTCATTTCTTGATAATCGTCAATTAAAACAATTAGTTGATTTATATCATTTGATCTTCTTCCACCGGTGATAGTGCTGTATTGTGAAGATACAGAAAAGGCCGATACCCGATTGCCCATTGCGGGAACCGTGGCGGCGGCCGACCACCGGAGAGGGTGCAAGTGAAGATTGACCGAAGCGTCATCCGGTCGCTGGCCTTGTTTGCCAAGATGGCCGACGATGAGCTGGACGGACTGCTGACCCACGCCACATCCCGGCTAGTGCCGGCGGGCGAAGCCATTTTCGAGCAGGGCCGGCCGGCCACGCATTTCTTCCTGCTCATCCACGGCCGCCTGAAGGTAACGCAGGTGACCCATGACGGTCAGCAGATCATCGTGCGCGTGGTGCATCCCGGCGATCTCTTCGGTTTCGCAAGGGCGCTGCAGCGGGCCGATTATCCCGGTACCGCAACGACGGCTGCCGAAAGCGTGATCCTGTCCTGGCAAACCGATCTCTGGCCGCAATTCGTCGAGCAGAACCCGCATCTTGCCGTCTCAGCCATGCAGACAATCGGCCAGCGTCTCGAGGAAGCCCATACGCGCATCCGCGAAATGTCGACGCAGGAAGTGGAGCGCCGGGTGGCCCATGCCGTGCTGCGCCTTTCGCAGCAGGCGGGCCGCAAGGAGCTGGACGGCATCCGCATCGACTTCCCGATTTCGCGTCAGGATATCGCCGAAATGACCGGCACGACGCTGCACACCGTTTCGCGCATTCTCAGCAGCTGGGAGACCAAGGGGCTGGTGCAGGGCGGGCGGCAGAAGCTTCTGGTCTGCAATCTGCCGGGCCTTGCCCAGCTGGCGGAAGGCGAAGCCAGCCAGGTGTAGAGTGGAGGCGCCTGCCTCCATGTGCTTGGCCTTCGCCAAGGGCGGGCCTCGACCGGGTAGCCCCCGGCTCTCACTCAACCGGCTTTGAGGCCGCGCTTTCAATATAGGCGATGAGATTGTCCAGATCTTCCGGCTTGCTGATGCCGGCCAGCGCCATCTTGTTTCCGGGTATTTTCTTTTTTGGCGCGCTCAGGAAATCCCGCAATTCCTCCGGCGTCCAGACGAGACCGTCCTCGCCCGCTTTTTTCATCGCACTCGAATAAGTATAGTCAGGCACGCCGCCCGCCGCACGGCCAATGATGCCGTTAAGCTGTGGGCCGACCCTGTTTTTCGCGCCCCCGCCTATGGCGTGACAGGCGGAACAGCGCTTGAAGACCGCCTCCCCCTTGGCAACATCGCCCTCCGAAAGAGCGGGAACGGTGCTTGCGGTCAGCATAGCCGCCGCGATGATGAGTGTCTTGCGCATCATGTCATCCTTGTCTTGCCGTATGAATGCGGCCCGCCCGCAAATGCGGACGGGCCAACAGCTCTCTCTTCAGGTCGTGCCCCAGGCAGGCGTGCCCCTCTTGTAGGAAATGCGGTCTTCGAAACCACCGGGAACCTCGTCGTAGACGAGAACTTCCGTGGCCCCGATCTTCGAGGTGAAGAAGCCGAGCAGCGTCAGTTGCTTGACCAGCGTGAAGGCGTGCGGTTTCGCCGGTGTCTGTTCAGCCTTGGCCTGCTTGTCCAGCGCCGAAAGCAGCGCCTGTCGCTCTCCCGCCGTCAGCTCCAGAAAGGCCTTCTTGTGTTCGGTCTGGCTGCGCTTCTCGATGTCCGAAATTGCCGAAAGGAAGAGCGCCCGCTGCTCGTCGGTGTAGCAATCGGCTGCATAGACGGCCATGAATGCACCCACTTCGGCATCCTTCGCACCGGGCGTGGAAGTGCGGGGAATGATGGTCTCCGCCACTTCGTCCAGAAAGTGGATTTCCTCCGGTGTAAAGACATGGCCAGCGCCGGCAGGCTTGGCAGCATTTTCCGCGGCCGTCAGGACATCCGCGCCGATCAGCGGAAGGCCGGTGGCAATGGCTATCAGTTTCAGCAGTTCGCGTCTGTTCATCATAGGTTCCCCTTCTTGCGTTCGGAAACGGCAAATTCGGCGGCACGCGCCGTCAGCGCCATGTAGGTCAAAGACGGGTTGACGCAGGAAGCCGAGGTCATGCAGGCACCATCAGTCACGAAGACGTTCTGTGCATCCCAGACCTGGTTGTTGCCGTTGAGGACGGAGGTTTTCGGGTCGCGCCCCATGCGGGCCGTTCCCATTTCGTGAATGCCCATGCCGGGTGCATAGCTGCCCCTGGAGGGTTTGACGTTCTTGATGCCGACCGCCTCGAACATCTCGACGGCGTCATTGACCATGTCTTCGCGCATGTCGAGTTCGTTCTGCTTCATCTCGACATTCATGGAGAGGACCGGAAGGCCCCATTTGTCCTTCTTCTCATGATCGAGCTTCACGCGGTTCTCATGGTAGGGCAGCATTTCGCCGAAAGCGGTCATGCCGATGGTCCAGCCGCCCGGCTCGGTCAGCGCTTCCTTGTAATCGGCTCCGATATTGAGCTCGGCGATTTCCCGTTCCCAGCGCGAACGGCTGGCCGAGCCCTGATACCCGAAACCACGCAGATATTTGCGCTTGTCGTCGCCGGTATTGCGGAAACGCGGAATGTAGAAACCCGCGGGACGGCGGCCCTTGAAGTAGAAGTCCTCGAAACCTTCCACCTGGCCTGTCGCGCCCATGCGGAAATGGTGGTCCATCACGTTGTGGCCGAGTTCGCCTGAGCTGCTGCCAAGCCCGCCTTCCCAGACATCGGTGGCCGAATTCATCAGCACCCAGGTCGAGTTCAGCGTCGAGGCGTTCAGGAAAATGATGTCGGCGGTGTATTCATAGGTCAGGTTGGTTTCTGCATCGATGATCTCGACGCCGCGCGCCTTCTTCCTGTCCTTGTCGTAGAGGATTTCCTTGACGATGGAGAAAGGCCGCAAAGTGAGATTGCCGGTGGCGACCGCCGCAGGCAGGGTGGATGCCTGCGTGCTGAAATAGCCGCCGAAGGGACAGCCCAGCCGGCACTTGTTGCGGAACTGACAGCGCGTGCGCTCCTGATCGGGAAGTTCCTGGGTAATGTTGGCGCAGCGCGAATTGATGAGGTGGCGCGTGCCCTTGAACGCCTTCTTCAGCCGGCTGGCCACATCCTGCTCCACGAAATTGAGCGGAATGGGCGGCAGGAATTCGCCGTCAGGGAGAATGTCCAGCCCCTCGCGGCTGCCGGAAATGCCGGCGAAGCGCTCGACATAATCATACCAGGGGGAGACGTCTTCATAACGGATCGGCCAGTCGACGGCGATGCCTTCTTTCGCATTGGCCTCGAAATCGGTCTGCGACCAGCGATAGGTCTGACGGCCCCAGAGCAGCGAGCGGCCGCCGACATGATAACCGCGGAACCAGTCGAACCGCTTTTCCTCGACATAGGGCGTTTCCTGCTCATCGGCCCACATGCCGAGCGTTGCCTCTTCCAGCAGATAATCGCGGCTGAGAACGGGATATTTCGCCTTCATTTCCTGCGTGGCGCGGTTGCGATGGGGGTAATCCCAGGCTTCCTTGTCGGCATTCTGATAGTCGGTGATGTGCTCGATGTTGCGGCCGCGCTCCAGCATCAGGACCTTCAGGCCCTTTTGCGTGAGTTCCTTTGCGGCCCAGCCTCCACTGATGCCCGAGCCGACAACAATCGCATCATAATGATTGTTTGCCATGATAACTCCTCCGATGTGAGCTTGGAAAAAACGACAGGACAAAACGCTTCCCGTCGCGACGCGGCGGAAACTGGTTATGTGTCTGTCGAACCTCATGCGCCCCGGCGAACCGGCCGCCGGGGAGCGGTTCTGGTTTTACTGGCAGTGTTTACTGAATGGTCGGCAGGCGTTCGCTCAGGAACGCATTGCCCTTGGTCACGACGGCTTCGGCATCGAGCGGAAGGTCGTGCTCAAGGATGAACCATTTTGCGCCGGCCTGTTTTGCCGCCGGCAGGATCGTCTTCCAGTCGAGAGTGCCGGTGCCGAGTGTGGCGAAGCCGCGCTCGTTTTCCGCCGTTCCCGCAGGCGCATTGTCCTTGGCATGGATGGCAAAAACCTTGCCCTTCAATGTGCCGAGGAACTCTGCCGGATCATTGCGGCTGCGCGCCACCCAGGCGACGTCGACTTCGGCCTGCAGTTTCGGGCCTGCCGCATCGAGCAGCAGTTCAAGCGCCGTCTTGCCGTCGAACTTGACCATTTCAAAGTCGTGATTGTGGTAGGCCATGGAGAGGCCTGCCGCAGACAGTTTGTCCGCATATCCGCCGAGCTCCTTGCCCAAGGCGGTCCAGCCTGCGGCGTCCTTCGGACGGTCTTCCGGCTTCAGGAAAGGCACGGTCACGACCGGATTGCCGACGGCCTTCTGCTCCGTGATGACCTCGTCGAGATTGCCGCGCAGCTTGTCGATCGGCACGTGCGAAGAAATGACCTTGATCTTGTGCTTTTCGAGAAGCGTGTTCAGTTCGCTGGCGCTGACCTTCTGCATGTCCACCGTTTCCACGGCGGAAACGCCTGCGCGGTTGAGGATGGCAAGCTGCTCTTCCAGCGTTCCGGAATTGCGCAGGGTATACATCTGCGCGGCGATCGGCAGCGTCTTGCTGTCATCGGCAAAAACCGGATTTGCGAAACCGGCCGCCAGTCCGACGACGAATGCCATGCCTGCAAGTTTTGACTTGAACGTTTTCAAACGCGTAACTCCCTTTCCGTTTGATCAATGTGACGACACGCCCACCCTTCCCTGTCTCCTTGACCGGGCAGGTGCCGGGCACAGCCTCCGGTGCCCTGCGTCGTCTCCTCCGATAGGCTGCGACCTAGATGTCGATTTTGACCCAGGTCGAGGTCTGGCTGGAGCGAACGGCGGCATCGATGAATGCGAGACCCGCAAGGCCGTCCTCCATGCCGGGGTAAATCACCTCCCCGGCGGCTGTTTTTCCCTCCCTTTTGGCGATGATTGCATCTGCGGCTTCGCGGTAGATCGTCGCAAAACCCTCGAGATATCCTTCCGGGTGCCCTGACGGCACGCGGCTGACGCGGTTGGCGGCAGCTCCCGCGCCCGCACCGTTGCGGGTGATCAGCCGCTTCGGCTCCCCATAAGGCGTGAACCACAGCTCATCCGGCACCCGGTGGTGCCATTCAAGCCCGCCTTTATTGCCATAGACCCGGAGCGACAGGGCGTTTTCATTACCGACCGCGATCTGGCTTGCCCAGAGCATGCCCTTGGCGCCGCTTTCATAACGCAAGAGAATATTGGCGCTGTCATCCAGCTGCCGGCCCGGCACGAAGGAGGTCAGATCCGCATAAAGGCTGCTGGGGATTTCGCCCGTGACGAAGGCGGCAGCGTTGAAAGCGTGCGTGCCGATATCGCCGATTGCCCCGCCCGCGCCGGAGCGGCTGGGGTCCGTGCGCCATTCCGCGCCCTTCGCCCCGGTCTTTTCAACCGCTTCGGTCAGCCAGTCCTGCGCATATTCGGCCTGGACGTGACGCAGCTTGCCGATATCGCCACTGGCAATCATCTCCCGCATCTGCCGCAGCATGGCATAGCCGGTGTAATTATGCGTCAGAATGAACAGCCTGTCGGATGCCCCGACGATTTTGGCCAGTTCCTTCGCCTCCTCCAGTGTCGCGGTCACCGGCTTGTCGCAGATGACGTGGATCCCGGCCTCGAGAAAGGCCTTGGACGGGGCGAAATGAAGGTGGTTGGGGGTCACGATGGCGACCGCCTCGATTCCGTCTTCACGACCGGCCTCAACCGCCGCCATCTCCTCGAACGAGGCATAGGAGCGCTCCGGCGCGATGCCGAGCAGCGTTGCCGAAGCGGCAGCACGCGTCGCATCGGAGGAAAGTGCGCCGGCCACGAGTTCGTAACGGTCATCCAGCCGGGCGGCGATGCGGTGCACTGCGCCGATGAAAGCGCCCTGACCGCCGCCGACCATTCCGAGACGGATGCGGCGGCCATCGAATTTTTTTGTAACGGAGGACATGGCTATCCCTTTCAAAGTCCGAGAAGGCGGCGATTGGCGGCATCATCGACGCCGCTTTTGGCGAAATCGTCGAAAGCCCGCTCGGTCACGCGGATGATGTGGTTTTCAATGAAGGCTACGCCCTCACGCGCGCCGTCTTCCGGGTGCTTCAGCGCGCATTCCCATTCCAGCACCGCCCAGCCGTCGAAGTCATATTGGGTGAGCTTGGAAAAGACTGCGCCGAAATCCACGTGCCCGTCGCCCAGCGAACGGAAACGCCCCGGCCGGTCGACCCAGCTCTGATAACCGCCATAGACGCCCGAGCGGCCCGTCGGATTGAACTCGGCATCCTTGACGTGAAAGGCGCGGATACGCTCGTGATAGATGTCGATGAAATCGAGATAATCCATTGCCTGCAGCACGAAATGCGAGGGATCGTAGAGGATGTTGGCGCGTGCATGATTGCCGGTGGCGTCAAGAAAACGCTCGAAGGTGACGCCGTCGTGCAGATCCTCACCCGGATGCAGTTCATAGCAGAGATCGACACCATTCTCCTCGAAAGCATCGAGAATGGGTGTCCAGCGCTTGCCGAGTTCAGCAAAGGCCATTTCGACAAGACCAGCCGGACGCTGCGGCCACGGATAAACGAACGGCCATGCGAGCGCACCGGAGAAAGTCGCATGGCTTTTGAGGCCAAGATGCTGCGACGCCTTCGCCGCACACTTCAGCTGGTTGACCGCCCATTCCCGCCGCGCCTGCGGTTTGCCGCGCAGTTCGGCCGGTGCAAAACCGTCGAACATTTCATCATAGGCCGGGTGAACGGTCACAAGCTGACCCTGAATATGGGTCGAAAGCTCCGTGATTTCGACGCCAATCTCGGCCAGACGGCCCTTGATATCGTCGCAATAGCCCTTGGAGGCGGCGGCTTTCTCGAGATCGAAGAGCTTGGGATCGGTCGGCACCTGAATGCCCTTGTAACCGAGGGAAGCCGCCCATTGGCCGAGATTGTCGAGCGTGTCGAAGGGAGCTTTATCCCCGACAAATTGCGCGAGGAAAATCGCCGGGCCTCTGATCGTCTTCATGTCCTTACACTCCTTGCATTCACAATTCCGACTGGCCGCTACCGGTGCGGCGGGTGGCAGGGCGCGACCGAGCCGCGCACCACCAGTTCCGTATCCAGCACGATGGTTTCGGCCGTGCGTTTGCCGTTCAGCCGGTCCACCATCAGCGCCATGGCCTTACGGCCCATCTCCTGCCGGGGCTGGCGCACCGTCGTCAGCGGCGGTTCGAAGGCATTGGCGAAGATGATGTCGTCGAAGCCGATGACGGAGACATCGGACGGAACCGACAGGTCCCTGCCCCGCAACTCGCTGATCGCGCCGATCGCCATCTGGTCGCTCGATGCAAAGATCGCGGTGAAGGCAATGCCATTTTCAAGAAGACCTGCAATAGCCTGACGGCCGGCCTCGATGCTGTAATCGCCCGTCACAACAAGTTCGTCGGCATAAGCAATATCGGCCTCGGCAAGTGCATCACGGTAACCGTCGAAACGTTCCTGCGCCAGACTTTCCGGCACGGGACCGGCCAGATGCACTATCCTTTTGTGTCCGGCCTCTATGAGGTGGCGCATGGCGTTGATGGAGGCGGCGCGGTTATCGACCTTGACGGTCGGCAGCGCGAGGCCGGGCACCGTTTCCGACGCGATGACGATGGGCGGCAGCGCATCGCCCTGATCGAGAAGCTCGGACGGGAACTGGCCAGTCATCAGGATCAGGCCGTCGGCATGTTTCTGCCGCACCATGTCGATATGGGTCGCCACACGGTGCTCGTCGTTGCGGGCGTCACCCATCAGCACCTTGAAACCCGCTTCGCCGGCCGCTTCCTCAACGCCCTTGTAGATTTCGAGATAAAACGGGTTACCGATATCGCGAACGAGAAGGATGACGGTGTTGTTGGATTGACGCCGGAAGCTCGCCGCCTGCGCATTGGGAACGAAGTTCGCCTGCCGGACGGCGTCGAAAACCTTCTTCCGGGTTTCCGGGCGAACCTTGTCGGGTTGCTGCAGCGCCCGCGATACGGTCGCGATCGAAACGCCCGCGAGAGCTGCAACTTCCCTGATATTCGAACCTTGGTCTTTGCTCATCTGTCACACACGCAACTGCTTTTGGCGGCCATAAAGCAGCATCAGCGCTAGCAACGTGACACCGAATATGATCTGCCGTGCCCATACATCGAGGTTGAGCGTTATCAGTACGCTTTGCAGAATGGTGAGCGCAACTGCCCCGGCCATGGTTCCGACATATCCGCCCGCACCGCCCGCAAGCGAGGTGCCTCCGATGACAACAGCGATGATCGACGGAAGCACATATTGGTCACCGACGGAGATGAAGGACGTGCCTGTGTAACCGATGACGCAGACCCCGGTCAGCCCGGCAAACAGGCCGGAAAGGCCATAAAGTAGCGTGCGGATCAGGGAGACGGGCAATCCGGTGAGCGTCGCCGCTCTCTCATTCGAGCCGATGGCATAGATGGCGAAACCGAAGGCCGTGCGGCGCAGCACGAACAGCATGATCGCGGCGATGCCCAGCCAGACGAAGAGCACGCCGGGAATGCCGAAGACGAGCGGGCGGTTGATGAAGCCCGCCAGCAGCGGTGCCGCCGCACCTGATGGAACGCCCTGCGAATAAACCACCAGACCGCCCTGAATGACCGCCGTCATGCCGAGCGTCATCACCAGCGGCGGAATACGCACGAAGGTGATGCCGAGGCCGTTGATGAGGCCGATCAGGAAAGGAATGCCGCCCGCAACGAGAATGGCAAGCGGAATGCCGGCATTCTGGCCGTTCATCATGTTGCCGGCAAGGACCGCGCCGAGCGAGATCATCGCACCAACGGAAAGATCGATGCCTTCGCGTCCGCCGAGGATGACGAGGTTCTGCCCCGCCGCGACGATGCCGAGAATGGCGGCGATCGTCAGCAACCGCACGATCTGCGAGCCCTGTGCAAAACCGGGCGAGAGCAATTCCCCGACCAGCAAAAGGAAGGCGGACGCGCCAATGGCAATGGTCAGAGGATCGGTGAGAAGGGTTTTGAGTTGCAAGCCGGGATTGGTCATATCAACGCCTCGTCACCAGAACACCGCCGGCAAGAGCCGTCAGCACGATCAACCCCTGCACCAGTGTCTGGTACTCAAAGGGCAAGCCCGCAAAGAAAATCACATTACCGATCATGCCGAGCACCAGCGCGCCGGCAATCGACCCGGTCGAACTGCCGAAGCCGCCGGAAAGTGCGGTGCCGCCCAAGACCACCGCCGAGATGGAAGAGAGCGCGAGACTTGCGCCCAGAAGCGGATCGCCCGAGGCCGTCTCGCCGGTGAGGCAGAGCGCTGCCAGCGCCGAAAACAGCCCGGAGATCATGTAGGCGCCAATGCGGATGCCGGAGAGGCGCAGGCCCGTCTGGAAGGCTCCGGTGCGATTGCCGCCGACCGCCAGGAGATGCGTGTTAAACGGAATGCGCGATACGATCAGCGTGAAGGCGATGCCGGCCACGAGCACCCACAGCACGAAGGGCACGCCGATGAAGCTGCCGGAATAGGTCTGCCAAAAGGCTTCCGGCACCGGAAGACCCGCCTGCGGCAGCACCCAGATCGCCGTCCCGGCGAAGATGATGCCTGTCGCAAAAGTCGTGACAATCGGCTGGAAACGCAGGCCGGAGATGAAGAGGCCATTGACCAGTCCACAGAGCAGCCCGACAGCCGCACCCGCCGCCATGCCGGCAAAGACGGCGCCCGTCGTACCACCCAGCGCCGCGATGACACTGACGGTGACGACATTGGCGAGCGCCACGATGCTGCCGACCGACAAATCGATATCTCCCGCCAGAATGACATAGGTCTGGCCGATGGCCACCAGGATCAGGGGCAGAAATGTGGTCAGGTTCGACTGCAGCACGGAGGGCTGAACGAAAGACGGCTGCAGAAACGTGTTGACGGCAACGAGAACGGCCAGAACCACGAGGGTGATGATCCAGGGTTGCCTGCGCAGAAAACCGGAAGAGCTCATGCGGCGTCTCCATAAGCGGCGCGGGTCATGTTTACGGATGTCATGTCGGCTCCGGTCAGTTCCGCGGAGATGCGCCCGCCATTGAAGACGAGAATGCGGTCGGCATATTCGAGGATTTCCGCATCTTCCGAGGAATAGAGAAGAATGGTCGCGCCGGCATCGGCCTGCTGCCGCATCAGCGCGAAGAGATCGGCCTTCGCGCCGAGATCGATGCCCTTGGTCGGATCATCGAGCAGCAGCAGTTTTGGTGCGGTGGCAAGCCAGCGGGAAATGAAGATCTTCTGCTGGTTGCCGCCGGACAGCGTGCCGATCGGCATATCCAGGCCGGCGAACTTCGTCTTCATGTCATCCGCGACCTTCTGCACGCGCGGCTTCAGCGTCGCGGGCCGGACCAGCCGCATCTTTTCGCGCACCATGAGGGCCGCGACGAGATTTTCAAAGATCGACCGGCCCTGAAGCGACGCGTCACGCCCGCGGTCACCCGAGACATAGGCAAAACCACTATGAACGGCCTGAGAAGGCTTGCCGATGGTGATGTCACTGCCCTCGAACCGGATTTGCCCCGTTGCAAACGGGCTGGCGCCAAACAAGCCCTTCAGCAAGGCCGATTGTCCCTGCCCCTGCAGACCGGCCAGACCGACGATTTCGCCCGGATAGGCTTCAAGACTGACGCCACGCACGCCCTCGCCCGCAACATCCGTTACCTTGAGGCTGGGGACTGCGGCGGCACGCCCCTGCTGGCGAGCCGGTGCTGCGCGGACATCGCCGACCATATCGTGCACGACGGCCTCGCGGCTGGTGGTGGCCGTATCCAGTTCGGAAATCGTCGCGCCATTGCGCATCACGGTGATGCGGTCGCAGACGGCAAAGACCTCATCGAGACGGTGGGAAATCATGATGGTGGAGACGCCGTCGGCCTTCTTGGCCCGAAGTATCTCAAAAAAGCGCTGCGACTGGCGGCCATCGAGCGCCGCCGTCGCCTCGTCCATGATCATCAGGCTGGCATTCTGGGCGAATACCTTGAGGATTTCGACTAGCTGGCGCTGATCCGGCGGCAGCGTGCCGACGATCGCATCCGGCTCCAGCCCTTCGCCAGCCACGCCTTCAAACAGCGCGATCAGTCTGCCCGCTTCGGCCTTCAGCGCCTTGCTGTCGACAAAGACGCCGCGTTTCGGCTCACGCCCTAGGAAAATATTATCAGCGACGGAAAGCTGCGGAATGAGGCTCAGTTCCTGATAAAACAGCGCGACACCGGCATTTTCGGCGTCCCGCGGGCTTTTGAAGCGCACGTCCTCACCGTTGAACCTGATGGTGCCGCTGGTCGGCGCGACCGCGCCCGCAACGATCTTGCAGAGCGTGCTCTTGCCGCAGCCATTGGCGCCCAGGAGCGCGTGAATTTCACCGCGGCCCACGGTCAGCCTGCCGTCCGAAAGCGCACGCACGGCGCCAAAATTCTTCGTTATGCCGGCCGCTTCCAAAGCGTTCGCCATCGCATGTCCCCGAATTGTGTCTGTCGCAGGCGGATGGCCAAGGCCCGGTCCGCGCTCGAATTTCTGGTTCGGGCCGGCGTTCGCCGCCGGCCCGAGACGGATATTACTTGAAGAACTCGCCCGCCTGTTCCGGCGTCACGGTTGCCGTAACGGACCAGTAGCCGGGTTTGCCTTCTGCAGTCTTGATGTTGTCGGCAAGATTGTCGTTGCTGACGAAGGGGATCGGAATGTAGATGGCGTTGCCATAGGTGCCGCCAAAAATGCCGTCCTTGAATTCCTTGCCCTGCAGCTTCAGGACAGCAACGTTGAGCGCGCTGGCCATGACGCCGGGAGGATTGACCGAAGCGCCGGAATTGAACTTTTCCTTTTCCCAACGGGTCATGAAGTCCTTGCGGATCTCACCGGTTGCGGCAATGTCCTTGGTCTTGCCGGCGGCTTCGATGGCGCGCCATGCGCCGTCTGCCATGCCGTCCTGAACCCAGACGCCGCTAATATCGGGATAGGTTGCAAGCAGGTTCTGCATGGCCTGCTGGCCCTGCGCCTGATCCCAGCTCGCATTGGCTTCGTTCAGCACCTTGATGTCAGGGTATTTCTTGAACACTTCGCGGTAACCGGCGACGCGGGCTTCGTTGGCGGGGTTGCCGGCGATGCCGTTGATGGCGACGACACTTCCCTTGCCCTTCAACGCATCAGCAAGCCATTGTGCGGACTGGGCCGCCCATGCCTTCTGGTCGATGCCGACATAGATCGCATCCTTGGAAGACACTTCCGCATCGGTGGCGATGACGAGAATGTTGCGCGCCTTGGCCTGCGCAAAGATCGGGTCGAAGGCCGTCGGGCTGCCGGGATTGATGAGGATCGCATCAACGCCCTGGTTCATGAAGTTGCGGATGTGACCGATCTGCCCCTGCACATCGACATTGCCGCTCTGAACGACGACTTCGACCTTGACGCCCTTTTCGCCCCACGCTTTTGCGGCAGCCTGAGCCTCTTCGATCATCTGCGTGCGCCATTCGCTGCCGACGAAGGAATTGGAAAGACCGATCTTGAAGCTCTGCTCCTGGGCGTGCGCGGACGTGCCGGCCGCCAGCACCAAAGCGGCGGCAGCCATCAAATGTCTAAACATGAAATTTGCTCCTCCAAGCTCGGTTTTCAACTGATGAAACCGTTTACATCGGTGAATGTAACCGGTTTCATAACTGAGTCAATCCCGAGAATGATTTTTGTTGCGGCGTGCAGAAAGAAGGAAAATGACGGTTGGAAGCGTTCGAAAACCCATATGGAAGAGCGGGATAACCACGCGAGAACGGTCGTGTCATCGGGTTTTCGAGAGGCATATAACCGTTTCCGATCGGGCAGATTTTCACTCGGCTGTGGACAAGCGGGGAATTCCCACATCAAATCGCCGCTCGAGACCAGTCAGGAGAACAACCATGGAAATACTGCGCGCGGGAACACGAGCGTCCGGTAAAGGCCCGGATGCCTGGTTCACCGGTTCGGTCCGTATCGATCCGCTCTTTAACCCCTTCGATGCCGAACGGGTACAGGGTGCTCAGGTGACTTTCGAACCCGGCGCCCGCACCGCCTGGCACACCCATCCCCTCGGCCAGACCCTGATCGTAGTATCCGGCCTTGGCCGCGCGCAGCGTGAGGGCGGGCCGGTGGAGGAGATTCGCCCCGGTGATATCGTCTGGTTTGAACCGGGTGAACGACACTGGCACGGCGCCGCACCTGATGTGGCGATGACCCATATTGCGCTTCAGGAGGTCAAGGACGGCAAGGCGGTAGGCTGGATGGAGCATGTGACGGATGAGCAATACGGCGCATGACGCTGCTCCGCAGATCTGGCGGATGAACGGCCCGTAGCAGCGTGCGGGAGCGCCGGCATCCGCAGCCAATCCGCTGCGCCTGCGAGCCGGATAAGCCTGTTTGCGGGTCTGCTTCTGGTTTTGCTGCGGATCATCCGAGGTTGGAAGTGACGGACGAATTTCCTGCTCAACTTGATGGCCTGCATCACAGTACCTTCGATTATTTCTGGTCCGGCAGCCATCCTGAGAGCGGCCTTCCGAGGGACAGCATGGGATCGGAGGGTCGGCCGATCCACGACATCACGTCCATATCGGGTGTTGGCTTCGGATTTCTTACACTGATCGTCGGCGTTTACCGTTCCTGGATCACAAGGCAGGCGGCGGTCGACCGGGCAAACCGCATGCTGCGATCTCTCGGCGCGGTGAAACTATTTCACGGTGCCTTTCCGCATTTTGTCCATACGTCTGGCGGCAAGACAATCCCATTTGCAAAGTTCGACGACGGCGGCGATCTCGTCGAGACTGCGCTTCTGGTTCAGGCGCTGATCTGCGCCCGCGAGTTCTTTGGTGAGCAATCATCAGGCGAAATCGATCTGCGCCGGTCCGTTAACGACATCGTGGAGGCGGTGGTGTGGGACTGGTTTACGTAGGGAAAGCCTGGGCCCCTTTTCTAGCATTGGAGCCCCCGGTTCGGCTGGGCGAAGAACCTGCCGATTGTGGGATGGAACGAGGCACTGGTGTGTTATGTGCTTGCGGCGGAATCAGCCACACACGCGATAGACACGGCATCTTACCACTCCGTTTGGGCGCGCAAGGGCGAAATCAGGAACGGCGAGACTTATCTCGGTGTCAGGTTGCCGCATGCCGAGCCTTTTGGAGGTCCGCTCTTCCTGTCGTAGTTTTCGTTCTGCACTCTCGATCCGCGCGGTCTGGGTGATGCCTATTGCAGCGATTTCTTCATCTGCCGCTGACGGATGAATCGCGGCTTATACAGATTGCGTCGGAACTGGTGAATAATCCGTCCGATCGCAGTACGATGGCGCAGTGGGCAACGCGAGTGGCAATGAGCAAGAATTCGCTCGCACGTCTCTTTCAGCGGGAGACCGGCCTTACCTTTGGCCGTTGGCGCCAACAGTTGCAATTAATCGTCGCAATCCGAAGCCTTGGCAGCAGGGGCGACAGTAAAGGACGTTTCGGGCGACCTCGGATATGAATCGGTGTCGGCGTTCATTACCATGTTCAAGAAGGCTCTCGGAACGTCAACATCAAGATATCTAAGAAACTTCGACCGCTAAAAGTCACGAAAACGGACGGGCAGTCCAGAGGAGATAAAGCATGTTCACCCACGTCATGATCGGCAGCAACGACCTGGAGCGCGCGAGAGATTTCTACGATGCCACCTTCGTCGCTCTGGGCGGCAAGCCTGGCGAGATGGACGCCAGAGGCCGACTGATCTACGCCCATGAAGGAGGACGACTGATGATCACGACACCCATTGACGGCAAACCGGCGACCGCTGCCAACGGTGGAACAATCGGTATCGCGGCCACGACCCCCGACCATGTCCTGGCGTGGCATGCCGCAGGTGTCGCACACGGCGGAACGGCAATCGAGAGCCCGCCCACGGCACGTCCGAACGGGGTGTTCGTTGCATATCTTCGCGACCCCGACGGAAATAAACTGACTGCAAGGACGCCTCAGACGAAATGAGGCAGACAGCCCCGTACACGGTTGGTTTCATGAAATAGAGTCAATCGGTGGTGGGTCCTGATGGGAATTTAATGGGCCAGTCGATCGCGCAAGCGGGGCGTAATCCAATCCAGGAAGCATCGAACCTTCGTTGGCAATGGATCGGCTGGTCCGTAGACGACATTCACGGGTAGCGGTTCCGGCGCAAATTCCACAAGTACTTCCTGCAGGGCGCCAGAACGTAACTGGTCTGCAATCTGGTAGGAGAGCACGCGGATGATGCCGATACCCGATACGGCCGCCTGAATTGCGGCCTCTGTCGTGTTGACCGCAAGCCTTGGGCGGGGTTCGACATTGAAGGTCACCCCGTCGCGGCGGTAACGCACTTCAGGCGCGGTCGCGAAGCCCTGAAAGCTTATACCGTCGTGCCGGACGAGGTCGTCGGGGTCAAGCGGAACGCCCCGCCGGGTGAGATAGTCAGGGCTGGCGCACACGACCCGGCGGACTGCGCCAACACGTGTTACGATCAGCGCGCTATCGGTGAGATGTCCAATGCGAAGGGCGACATCAACATGTTCATCCGACAGACTTATCTGGCGGTCCGTCAGCGTCAGCCGCATATCGATTTCGGGTTGCTCCTTGAGGAATTCCAGTGCAAGTGGCAAAACGTGACGCTCGCCGAAAGTAATTGGCGCGGTTACATGCAGCCCTCCGCGCAGCGCGCCGTAGTCGCCGCTGGCCTGCCGCTCTGCCGCCTCCAGTTCCTCCAAAATACGCCGTGACGCGGCGACGTAATTTCGTCCTTCATCCGTCAAGGTCAGGCCGCGGCGCGTCCGCAGCATCAGACGGGCGCCAAGGTGCTTTTCGAGGTCGGCGACCTTGCGGCTGACGGTGGCGAGCGGGGCCTGCAAACGCCGTGCCCCCGCCGAGAGGCTGCCGGCGTCGACCACCGCGAGCAGGACTGACATCGCTTCGAACCGATCCATTCTATCCTTCCGTAAAATGAGAGGGAATCTCCCGGAATCGTAGGATACCGTATCGGTTTTGGATATCCTAGTTTTCATGATGTCGAGGGGCCTTCCCTCATTGCCAGAATAAGGAGAAAGACGTCATGCCCAATCTTTCGCGTCGTGCCTTTGCCAGCGCTCTTCCTTTTGGCCTCCTCGGGGGCGGACTGATCCATGGCGCGCAGGCCCTTGCCGCAACACCGGAACCGGTTACGACGCTGGCCAGCGTAACGCCGCTGGCGCAGATCCGCGTCGGCCGCTTTACGGTGACCGCGCTGACGGACGGCCATGCAGATATGCCCTACACCTTTTTTCCCGGCCGTGACCCGGCCGAGGTGGAACGGCAGGCAGTCGCCCAGTTCACCGCCAGGCCAAGCGGCGTGCGGTTTCTGTTCAACCAGTATCTTGTCGACGATGGCCAACGTCGCATCCTGATTGATGCAGGCGCAGCGGGCTCCATCGGGCAAACCGGCAATCTGCCGCAAGCCCTCGCCAGGCTTGGTCTGCAGCTTGATCAGATCGATGCGGTCATCGTGACGCACATGCATCAGGACCACATGGGCGGCCTGATCGCCGGCGGCAAGAACAATTACCCGAATGCGGAGGTCTATATCGATCGGCGCGACGTCAGGCATTGGACCGACCCCGCCAAGCGCAGCGGCGCACCCGAATTCCTCCAGACGAGCTTCCAGATGGCGGAAGAAGTGGTGCGCCTCTACCCCAGACTTCAGGCGATCGATGGAGAGCGTGAAATTGTACCCGGCGTAACGATTGTCGACCTGACCGGCCACACGCCCGGCCATATCGGCGTTCGGGTGGAAGATGAGGGAAAGAGCCTTATCATGGTCTCAGACATGATCTTCCCGGTCGTACATCCAGGAGCGACCGACGTGTTCTTTCTGTTCGAGCAGGACCAGGCAGCCGCCAAGGCAATGCGTGATCGCTTTTTCCCTCGCGCCGCGTCGGAAGGCGCACTGATTGCCGCCACGCACATGCCGTTTCCGGGGTTAGGCCATGTCGTTGCCGACCGTGGACAAATCCGTTGGCAGGTTGCGGATTGGGCTTTGCAAGACTGAGGCCGGTTTCGGCCGCCTGGAGAGGCAGATGGAAAATGAGAAAATATCTTGATATTGCAACAACGTCCTCCGTGGCGGCCGCACAGGATCACTATGGAAGTGCCGAGCGATGGGCGCGCATTGCCGCGCGCGGCGGCGCCGATGAGACGCCCGGAAGCCAGCGCCTCGGCCCCGCAGAAGCAGCCTTCATTCGGGAACGCGACGGTTTTTATCTCGCCAGTGTTTCAGAAACGGGCTGGCCTTACGTCCAGTACCGGGGCGGGCCGGCCGGCTTCCTCACCACACTCGACCCGACACTGCTCGGCTTTGCCGACTTTCGCGGTAACCGGCAATATATCACGACAGGCAATGTGCAGGTGAACGATCGCGTCTCGCTGTTTCTGATGGATTACGCGCATCAGCGCCGCCTGAAGATTTTCGCCCGTATGCGGATCATCGACGCAGCAGATGATCCATTGCTGGCAAAGAGGTTGACCATGCCAGACTATCCTGCCCGGGTGGAACGTCTTGTCCTCATCGCCGTGGAGGCATTCGACTGGAACTGCCCCCAGCATATAACGCCGCGCTTCACACTTGCCGAGCTGGAACGTTGGCGCATGGACTGACCAACGCCCCGTTTTCAGGGCTTCGGGAACTTTGTCGAGCCGACGGGGACGGGACATAACCCGCTTCGTCCATCCCCGCGTGCATGTAGGACGATCTGGTCAGGATTGGACTCATTGGTTTTCCGGAGTTCATGCTGCAGCCTTTGTTACGAACGGGAATTCTCTACCGTTCCCCGGACATTCGAGGGCGCATTTGTTGCCTCGTGCGACATTGAATATTGGTCATGCGCGTCTCGCCCAAGACGTTTTCAAGCGACTGTCTAAATACTGAGATAAATATTGACGATTGAGACATTGATGTGGTCTATTCTTCTTTTCGTCGTCAGGTCAAAAAGGGGAACAAAATGACCATTGACACTGCGTATCGTGAGGAAGTGACTTCATCGAGTCCGAGTGAAGTGGATGGAAAGGCCAAGAAGGCGATGCTGGGCGCCGCTATCGGTTATGCGATGGACGGGTTCGATCTGCTGATCCTCGGGTTTATGTTGAAAGCAATTTCGAGCGACCTCTCCCTGAGCCCGGGTCAGGCGGCATCGCTCGTTACCGCGACGCTCATTGGCGCCGTCATCGGGGGCGTTCTGTTTGGCATGCTCTCCGACAGACTGGGCCGTGTCAAAGTTCTGACCTGGACCATCGTACTTTTTGCCGTCTTCACTGGACTTTGCGCCCTTGCACAGGGCTATTGGGACCTTCTTTTCTACCGGACGATGGCCGGCCTCGGCCTTGGCGGTGAGTTCGGCATCGGGATGGCCTTGGTGGCCGAGGCCTGGCCGGCAAACAAACGCGCCAGAGCGTCATCCTATGTCGGTCTGGGGTGGCAACTTGGTGTCCTGGCAGCGGCGATTGTGACGCCAATGCTCTTGCCTGTGATCGGGTGGCGGGGGATGTTCGCGATCGGGATTTTCCCGGCTGTCGTTGCCTACTTCATTCGAAACTCCTTGCACGAGCCCGAGGTTTTTGTCGCAAACAAAGCCGGAAAATCTACCAAATCCTCGCTGCGACTTCTTGTAAAAGACTGGGACACCACAAAACTCAGTATCGGGATGGCTATTCTCTGCTCGGTTCAGAATTTCGGCTATTACGGCGTGATGATCTGGCTCCCGAATTATCTTGCTACCCGGTTTGGCTTTGCACTGACACAATCGGCGATCTGGACGACCGTGACGATTGCGGGGATGGCACTGGGCATTTTTATGTTTGGTCACATTGCAGACCGGATCGGTCGTCGTCCTGCCTTCTTCGGGTACATGTTCATGGCCGCTGTTATGGTCGTGATCTACTCGCAACTGACCGACCCATACGAATTGCTGGTGGCAGGTGCAGTTATGGGATTCTTCGTCAACGGAATGCTTGGCGGTTACGGCGCCCTTATCAGCGAGCTTTTTCCGACCGCGGCCCGCGCTACCGCACAAAATGTCCTCTTTAATGTCGGACGCGGTGTCGGTGGATTTGGTCCCGTCGTGGTTGGCACTATTGCTTCGTTCTACGGATTTGAACTGGCTATCGCGCTGTTGGCGACGTTGTAT
This sequence comes from Agrobacterium sp. CCNWLW155, assembly GCF_036888815.1. Lineage (NCBI taxonomy): Bacteria > Pseudomonadati > Pseudomonadota > Alphaproteobacteria > Hyphomicrobiales > Rhizobiaceae > Agrobacterium > Agrobacterium sp. CCNWLW155. The sequence continues at coordinate 42,881 of NZ_JBAKFW010000011.1, read as the reverse complement.
ATTCTCGACATGGTCGCCATGTGGCTCCTGATCCCGGAACGGCGCGGACGTGAGCTTTCCTGACGATTGAGCGAGCATCAACGGCTGCAAATTCGACACCCTGCCGCAGAACTCGGCAGGGTGAACCCGACTGGCAAGCGGAGCGAAATGTTGAAATGATGCCGCCCATGCGGCGTTTTCGGCGCAACAGGAAGATGCATTGATTTTTCGCAGCATAATTTCCGCCTGCCCGTCACTGCAAGGTTCAACGGTCGTCCCATCGAGCGATTGCTTGGCGGTATTTTATCGGGGGGGGTCTAGAAGTTTAGATTTGTATAAATACCATGCAGGCATTGTGGCATGTTGCCCCGATCCTTCCGGTATGCGAACGGTATCGCTCATGTATTAGTCTTTGAAAGTTGGCGGCGGCATCAGGATGACTGACGAAACTGCATATGATGATGTAATTCGGATCGACGAGATTGGTGCGCGATTGCAGGCCTATCGTATCGGTCACGGTCTTTCGCCGGAGGAAATGGCGAAACGTCTCGGCATTTCCCGTGCCGCCCTTTATCGCGCGGAGAAAGGGGAGATTCTCAAGATAGAGCTGCTCGTCAGCATCACCAAGGTGTTGGGCGTTTCTATCCAGAGCCTCCTTGGCGTTGACATCGAATATATTGACACCGCCGGCTCCTTCTTTGAGCGCATGCGTCAGCTCGAGGAGAAGAGCGAGCAGATCATTGGTTTTTTTGGCCCGATCTCTTATCTGCTGACCTCCGAAGTCTACGATGAGATGCTTCAGGAGGTCTTCCTCGATACAGCTCCCATGGATGACGCGACCAAAGACGCAATCCGCCGGTTGATCGATACGTTGAAGGGACGAAAGAAAAACTACCGATTGCGCCGGCCTTTGCTCGTTAGCCTGATCGCCTCCTCAGATCTTGAGCGTTTCCTTCTCCATGGCCTGATTGGTCGCCAGGATTTGCCGGAAGAAGTTCAGAGGCGCCGCCGTGTCATGGCATGCCGGGAAGTGCGCCACATCAGCAGCCTGTTTCGAAAGCAGCCCCTGGGGGTGCAACTGGGGATTCTTCCGCAATCCGTCCCCTCTACCAGCTTCCAGATTTTTCGTCAGGCCGATCACTCGGTGTTGGCTATCAGTCCGTTCCGTTTGGGAGAGCAGCCAAATATTCGCGTCGGGGTCGGTCTGATAACCACCTCCCAGGACGGCGTGCGACTGCATGAGGACATTTCACGTCAAATGTGGGAGCAGGCGCTGAAGGCGACCGAAGCGGCGGACTTCATTGATAATCTGATAGCCAAATACGGTGTGGACGACGACCGGTAGGGTCGAGTGGAACCTCCGGTCTTTCGACGACGCCGCGTCCCGCGCGGCTTACTGTCGCGGAGTAGTTTGCATCAGCCATTTTGACTGACATCAGCCACTGTAGTTCTCCGGCGGCTGATGGTCTGTGGACAGATCCGGTAACTGCCGGAGCGCGCAGTTAACGGGAGAAGCCGTCCCCAAATGGAGACGGCCTCCAGGGTCAGTTCAGCACAGCCGTGACCGCCTGGACGGGATCCTCGGCGTTATAGATCGCGCGCCCGACGATGGAATAGGTGCCCCCGGCTTGCATAACCTCGTTGTGCTTGCCGCCCTGGGCTCCGACGCCGCAGCAAACGATGACCGGGTCGGGACCAATAATGTCTCTGATTTCTGCGATCCTGTTGGGTCTGTTGCCAGGTGCCTGGGTGCCGTAGACCCCCATGTCAGCTGCAAGCCGGGCCATGTCGTTGGCAATTGGAGCGGTAAATAATTTCCCACCCGGATTCGTCAGTTCCAACTGGACAATGATGCCCACGTTATCGCCGGCGGCCTCCATGCATTCCGAAATCCCGTCGGGACCGACAAAGCCGTGCACCATTACGGCTGAACCGCCGTTGTCCGCCACGATTTTCACGATCTGGGCACTCGTATGCGGAACGTCGGCGACCTTGAGGTCAGCAAAGACAGGCTTCCCGTAACGGTCTGCCAGTTTGCGGATCGTTGCAGCGCCCTCCCGCATTACCAGAGGGTTACAGACCTTGATAACATCGACATATTCACTGATGACATCGAGTACCCGGGCATTCTCATCGAAAGAGGGCAAATCCGCCGCGAATATAAGACCGGTGCGTTTTTCTCCCAGAAACTTGCTCATTGTTGCAACTCCATTCTCGTGATCAGATCGTGAAAAAATGCAAGGCCGGATTGCGCGTCGATCAGCCGCGAGAGCGAGAATTCGCATTCCGCGTTCAGCGTGAGCAATTCTCCGTCCGGGCCGTGCGCCACCAGTGCGGCGGGCTGCCTCAGTCGCAAGGTTCGCCAGCGGTCCTCAAGCAGCAGCGTGGCGATCTCGTCGAGTGTCGTCGACCTTAGATGGCCTACCAGGTGGACACGGTCGGGCTCCTCTGCGCAGGGGCGTGGTTCTTCGATTACAAGGCGATCGGATCGATATAGCGTCATGGCCGACCCGTCTCCTCTGCGACAAAGTCCGCAAATATCTGCACAGCCTCTACAGCGCTACGGATCTCGTCTTCACGAGTGAACCGGCTGATGCTGAAGCGGAGGGTGCCGACGTTTCCCAGACCTAGTTCTTCGTGAATTGTCGGGGCGCAGTGAAGCCCTCCCCTAGCGATTATGTCCTGGCTGCGCAGAAAGGGAATCCAGTCAGCTTCCGGTGAGCCCGGCAGCTTGCAGGCGACAACGCCTGAACGCTTCTGATAGGGTCGCCGCCCGAGAGGCTGGATGCCGGGAACCGACTGAAGTCCGCTCCAGAGCATCTCGGTGAGGTTTTCGATCCGACGGCGAATGTCGTGAGCACCGTCATTCTGCTCTTCAAGTGCGGCGCCCAGTGCAAGTATCGCCGGTAAATTCGGTGTGCCAACCTCGACGAAATTCCCGCCAGTATCGCCGAGCGCGAGTTCAGCTGAATTGCTGCCGGTACCGCCAAGAATAAACGGAACAAGCCTGCGGCGCGCTACAAGCACGGCCGCACCAGGCATTGAATGCAGATGCTTGTGAGCCGGAAATACGATGAAGTCAGCGTCATCCAGATCGTCAATGGGGCAAAAGCCGACCGATTGTGACGCATCCACGAGCACAGCCGCTTTCGGAAATCGCGAGCGGATGCGCCTGATGAGCGTCGTCACATCATAAACAGAACCGGTGACGTTACTGGTGTGGGTCAGGCAAACCAGTTTTGGCTCGTCAATGACGTCGAGGAAGGAAAAGTCGGGTTCCTCGTGAAGATCATGAACCCGAGCAACCTGCCAACTGACGCCCGGTATTCCGTTGAGTGTTCTCAGAACCGCGTTGTGCGACCGGTTGTCGGTGACGCAATGGTCTCCCAGACCGACATATCCCCGGATTACGGCATTAAGCGCCAGCGTCGCATCCGAAAGGAAGAAGAGATGCGTGTGGTCCACGCCCAGCAGCGAGGCTATGCGCCCCCGCACCAGTTCGATTTGCGGCTCAGCGCTGTGACGCACATCCGATGGTATCGATTGCAGCGCCGCGGAATAGGCCTCTACCGCAGAGATGGCCTTTGGATATCCTGTGGTGGCATTGTTAAGGTAGACTGACATGATACACCGGCTGTGGAGAGGTGAAGGAGGGAACAGCTGACTGTGAAAAACGGTCCTGTAGATCACGCTCACAGTTGCGGCAGTTGACGCACAGCGCCGGATATTCCTTCCATATGTGCGGCATAGGGATGCGATCCAGCGCCCAAGCGGTGACGCACACGGATGAATGGAAAAGCGGCACGAGGCCCTGTGCCTTTACGGCGGCGACGAAGGTATTGAAATCGTCATCCAGCGGGCGCGCAGTGAGACTGGCGTGCACAGGATGAGTATAGGCCGAATCCTGCTGCTGCGTCGTTGTGTAGAGCATCCCGACACAGATCGCATCGGGTCGTTCCGCTTCCAGAACCTGGAGGACATGATCCAGGTCCTTCAGCGTGGCAGGCAGGAATGGCTTCAGATACATGCAGACGAACACACCGTGCTTGCGCGCCAAGGCGAAATTACGAATTCGATCGGCGACAGGGGCAGCCCGTGGCTCGATTTTGCCGGCCTTGGCGAGTGACGAGAAAGAGGTGAAGAGCACGACCTGATTAGGGTAGGCATGGGTGCTGATCACCTCCAGCGCAGCCTCCGGAACCTTTTCCTTCGTCGGAATCTGCACCGGATTGCCAAGCGAGAGCACTGCGCGCAGCACACAGAGAACCTTCTCTGTCGATCGTTCGTTCTTGAAGGGTTCGGAATCCGGGCAGAGCGAGACAATCGTGCCGTTGCGACCCGGCCGGAAATAGGGGGACTGAAGCAAGGCTTCGGCGCTGTTGGAAAGTGCGGCATCATCGACGAACACCTGGGGTCCCGCCGGGGAGATGATATAGCAATAGGAACAACCGCTACCGCAGCCCCGCGTCGTGATATTGATGAACACCCGGTCGCCCGGCTCATCGCCCTGATTGAGAAAATGGATGTGGTCTGGAAAAGGCATTCGCAACTCCTACGAGGCAGATGACCGACTAGCGGTCTGCAAGCGGTTCTTGGATCAGGCGAATAATGGCAAAGATGCCCTCAGAGCCCGCTCGATGCGTGCGGACAGGTCGGACCAGTCAATCTCCGCGTGGGAAAGACAGAAGAAGGATGGGTGCCCCTGAAGGAGCAATATGCCGTGATCGGCAAAGATGCGGGGTATCTTCGCCCGCAGACCGAGATTGTTTTCTATGTCTTCGCTGAAGCGTAATTCAAACAGCGATCCCCCGAGTATCAGCTCGACATAGATCTGGTCTCCAAGGCCGACGTTTGCTGCAGCGTTGGTGAATACATTGACGAAGCGCTCGGAAATTTCTCCAAACATCGAATATCCATGCAGCTCTTCCATGAGCTGATGCGTCGCCGAGGCGGCGAAAACGCCCAAAAGCTCCTTGCAATAGGTTCCGCTTATCTTCGCCTCGAGGTAATCACTGGACATGGATGGCGGGCCGACAAGCAAAGAGACCGGGGCGCCGTTTCCGATTGCCTTGCCAAGCACGACGTAGTCCGCGTCAAGACCGACTGCGGCGAGCGCTCCCATAGGTGAGACCCGTCCTGCGGTTTTTGTTTCATCCGCCACGACCTGAACACCACGATCGCGGCAGAGTGCAATCGCTTCGGAGAGATCCGCCGGCGACATCAATGACAACTGATAGGCGTCAAATAACAACGCGGCATAGGTATCGGGCGCATCGTCAAGAATCTGTCTCAGGCTGTCAATCCGCAGATCAATCCAGTTGACCACGGGTTCGCTCTCGCTCATCCCGCGAGTGAAAGAATTGGGGCGGATTTCACTGCGGTGCGGCGATGAAAGCCGCTCGTGCCATCGTGGACTGTTGCCGATCTGTGCGTCGTGCCAGCCTATATAGCCGCATCGGATCAGACCTTTACGGCCGGTTTTCTTGCACGCCAGCCGAGCGGCTGCAGTCATGGCGTCAGAGGAGTGCTTGAAGTAGCCGACGCTGTGATTTTGATAGGCCTCAGGCAGAAAGGCTTCGAGAAAATCGACGTGTTGTCCGGCATAACCCGGGAAGTGTATTGCGCCAGCCGCTTTCTGCCGGAAAATACTTGTGAAATCAGGCCGCGCATGACCCAGCACAACCGGCCCAAAACCCAGGATGAAGTCGTAATAATTGCGGCCCTTGGTATCTGTAACGAGCGCACCGCTGCCCTCCCTGAAGAGGATTTCCTCCCCGTTTGACAGAAAAAATTGACAAACACCCGATGTTGCAAGCCTTACCATGTCACTCCCTCAATGTGAGTAAATCTCTTGTCGCGTCATCAGGCGAAACTTGCCTGGCGGACGCGCGGTAAATGTTCAGCGAGAATCTTGCGGAAGGTGCGAGATCCGCGGCGCTGAATGCGTGCGGATCAACCAGATGGAAGCCACTATTTTTTGCCGGTTCGGTAACGGTCAGGGGACCGGAGCGCCAGCGGCAGATATAAGACACGACAATCCACTTCGCAGATGCTCCCGACGCTCCTTCCCGTTCATGCTGGAGGCGCATGTGAGAAAACCGCTCGATTTCAATTATGGCCGCTGTTCCGACTTCTTCTGCAATTTCCCGGTGCAATGCGTCCCGAAATCGCTCTGAGTCGTGGCATTGCCCCCCAATCCCCTCAAGGAGGCCAATATTGTCGCGGCACATCGGTCCCCTCTTGATGAGAACCACTTGCCCTTCATCGTTCAGAACAAGTCCTTCAACGGCAAAATTGGTTGTATTGATATCGATGCCCAGCCGTGAGCGGGCCACAAAGAGTTCAGCAATATCCGTGGGTTCCGGGAAGGATAAAAGTGTAGGCATCAGCGCCCCTGCTCTTGCAGCAAGCGAGCTGAACGGGCAAAGCCCGCGATTGTCTCGCGAAGCCGGTCTCTGTCAGGTCCTGCCGAAAGGATTGACCGGGAGACTGTTGGGATTACACGCGATGCACTTGACCCGAACATTTTATGCGCGTCCTGCATCGTTGCCCCCTGTGCGCCGATACCCGGAGAAAGGAAGAGGGATCGGGGCATCGCATCCAGAAGTGTTGCGCTTTCGGCTCCGCCCGTAGCGCCGACGACTGCGCCAACCGGCCCGATATCGCCCTCATTTTCCAGGGCGTCGTTCCAGGCCGTGATGGATGTTGCGACATCAAGAGCGACGCTGCGCCCCTGCGTCATGGCGGATTGAACGGATGCGCCCTCTGGATTGGACGAGCGGACCACCACAAATACCGCCGTCTCCGTCGAAGCCGCTCGCCGAAACAGGGGCGATAGCGCCGAGGGTCCCAGATAAGGACTGGCGGTGACTGCGTCGGCACCGAAGGCGCTTTCGGGCCCAAGCCATGCGCTCGCATAAGCTTCCATGCTCGAACCAATATCGCCGCGCTTTGCATCAGCGATAACCAGCAGGTCCCGCGACTTCGCCTCGCTTATGAAACGAGCAAGCAATTGCATGCCTTCGGGCCCAAAGGATTCAAAGAAAGCCACTTGCGGCTTAACGATGCCGGCCAGCCCGTCAAGGGCGTCAAGAAGCACGCGACAGAGCTGTGCCGCTCCCTGTGCATCGGGCGCAAGCCCCCACGATTGAAGAACCGTGGTTGACGGGTCGAACCCGACGCAGAGTGGTGACACCTTTTGAGCGGTTCGCATAAAGCGCGAGGAAAAGTTGGCGGATGACATGAATACCCTTTTTCGTCATTTCGTCTTAATAATGAGATTATGTTCATAAAAAACTCAAGCCAAAATTGTTGTTTTTAAATCCGAACACCGGATGGTGCTTGCGGGCTTTATATCTAAGTAAATGTTAAATATAGATATTATTGAAAGTTTTATTTTCCGCCTGACGGCATTTTTGGCGCCGTCAACGCTATATTTAGCATCTTGCTTGTCTCAATAAATGTACTAATGTCAGAAAACATCACGATCAAGTTCGCCATCGAGCGACGGCTGCGGAGGAAGTGCGGCTCTTTCGCCATTCCGCCCCGTGGATCAGGGAGATCGAAGAGCAGCCCTTTGGAAGCAGGCGTCCGAAAACATTCGGATCGGTGTTTGAGCAAAGAACAGGAGCGGGCATTGGCAAGAATTGTAATACTCAACCGGGTTGATCCGGAGCGCGTCCGGTACAATCAGGTAATCGACCACGATATGCATGAGGTGACCTATATCGGTCAGTTCCTCGACGGGGTGTCGCCTGCGCGAGCACGGATCATCACCGCCAAACTGTCCGACCTTGATCCGGATGCGCTACCGGCGCTGATAGAAGAGGCATGCGCGAATTGCGACTGCCTGGTTGCACGCGGTGAGCGTGACCTCATTCTCGCCGCCCAAATCCGTGAACGGTTCAATATTCCCGGCGACACGGTCGCAAAGGTGCTCCCGATCCGCGACAAACTGACAATGCGAATGTCAGTCCGTGGATCAACCGTCAGGCAGCCCGCATTCTGGTCGCTTGCACAATACAAGCGCGCGAGTGGCCGGATACCGCTCCATCAGACACTGGTGCTCAAGCCGCGACTGGATGCAGCCAGCAACGGTATCTGGATCGGTTCACGAAATGAACTTGATGCCCGCGTCGAAACCCTTCGTGAGACAGACTGGCTCGTCGAAGAATATATCCCCGGCGACATCCTTCATCTTGACGGGCTTTTGCAGGGGGGAAAGCTGGACATCCTGCAAGCGTCGAAATACGTCAATACGTGTTTTTCCTATGCGGCTGGCTCAGCCCTCGGCTCAACGCAAATCGAAAATCCCGAATGGGCGAGCACGGCTGTAACGGAGCTTTCCCGCCTGCTCAACTATTCCGACGGCGGGTTTCATCTCGAAATGATTGTTGACGGCAATGGTCAACCACATTTTCTGGAATTCGCAGGGCGCATCGGCGGCGCCTATATCGCCGAAGCCTTCGAGTTAAAGACCGGAGTCAATCTCCACCACGCGGATTTGCGTTGCGCGATTGGCGAAACTGCAAACGTTGTCCTCGGCCGGGGCGCCCAAGACATGTTCGGGTGGTTCCTCTTTCCTTATGGCGCGAACCTCGATTGCGGCTCGGTCAGGCAGACCTTTGACGACCAGTTCGTCCGGTGCCTGATCAACGCGCAACCCACCAGACCGGACGTTCCTTCCTATAGCGAAATCCATTCGCCGTTTTGCGGGATCGTGCGGAAACCGTCGTCTTGCGAGGACGTCATTCATGAAATTGTCCGTCACGTGACCGCAGTACCCGTGGCCAGCGCATCCTGAACCGGGAGAAATTTATGACGAACGAAAAATCGATATCCCCTCAAACACAAACCTGGGAAAAGCGGTTCGCGGACCGAGCCAGGAACATGCATGCATCGGAAATTCGGGATCTGTTTGCTTTGCTGGGAAATCCCGATATCATTTCCTTCGCGGGTGGATTTCCTGACGCTGATCTTTTTGCCTCTCCGCAGTTTCTTGACGGCTATCAGAAATACCTTCGGGATTGCCCGCAGGTCTCCCTGCAATACTGCGCCAGTGAAGGCTATCTGCCGCTACGACGCTGGATCGCCGGTTTCATGCACCGACAGGGCGTCATCTGCAGTTCAGACAACATCCTGATTACGTCGGGAGCGCAGCAGGCCATCGAATTTCTTTCTCGTCTCTTTCTCGAAAAAGGCAGCTCTGTTGCGATCTCAAAGCCGAGCTACCTCGGTGCGCTGCAAATCTTCGACGCTTATGAACCCGACTACCGCTTTTTCGACGCGAAAGGGAAAGCTGCAGGGCGCCCGAGCCCAGACACCGACGACGCCAGTCCATTGAAGCTCATCTATGCCAATCCGGACTTCTCGAACCCGACGGGTGAAACGATGGGAACATGCGCGCGGCGTCGGCTGCTTGCCCTTGCACGCGATAATGACATCCCCCTGGTCGAGGACGCGGCCTACAGCGCGTTACGATACGAAGGAAGCACGCTTCCTTCAATCATGCAGCTCGATATCGAGGAATGTGGCTCGATCGAAAACTCTCTTGTTGTCTATTGCGGCAGTTTCTCCAAGACAATGACTCCCGGCATGCGGATCGGCTGGATATGTGCTGCAACCCCCCTTATCCAGAAGCTGGTGTTGCTGAAGCAGTCCAGCGACCTCAACAGTTCAACGATCAACCAGATGGTAATGCACCGCGTTGCAGCTGAAATGTTTGACGAGCGTGTGCTTGCCTCGCGGCAGGCCTATCGGCAGAGACGCGACAATCTGATCAGTGCGCTCGAGCAATACATGCCCGACAAGGTCTGCTGGCAGAAACCGGAGGGCGGGATGTTCGTCTGGCTGACGCTGCCGGACGGTCTCGACGCCAATGCTCTGCTTGCCAAGGCTATTGCTCTCGAAGGCGTCGCTTTTGTTCCTGGTCGCCCCTTCCACCCCGATGGTTCGGGCCGGAATACGCTTCGCCTCTGCTTCACCTCCTGCCCACCGGAGCGCGCGCGGGAAGGCATCAAGCGACTGAGCCGCCTGATCATCGATGAAATGGCGGATCTCCGTTCAGTCGCGCCGCCGGAAATGGTACCGGTTCCCGGTCTCTGAGAGAGATTTTTCAAGCCTTGTGTGCTGTATGCGGGGCGTTGCAGTGCAGTCTGGCGCTTGCCGTGATTTCTGACGGTTGGGAAGCGTACTGTCCCGCACGAGGGCGGCGGGAGAACCATGCCGCCAGGGCGGGAGACCAGGCGCGCGAAGGCATGGATATCATGCCTCTCGACTTTCAGGCCGCTCCTCCAGACGGGGTCGCTGCGTCTCAGGTACGTTTGTCTACAGAAAATGCGGGCAGGACGCCGCGGTTGTGTATGACGAACGTTGGGAGCGAGAGGCGTTTTCCGGGAAGTGCTTCAAATGCGCAAACCGGTGGCGCCGGCAGGCGCGGGGCGTCTTGTCGTCACGTCTGAAGCGGGCGCAACCAGCTGCCATATCTCACGGAACACCTCTTCCCTTTCCGCTTGGGCCGCCACTATGTTCAGCTCGGGTGCCAGGCTCCTGAAGTTATCCATAACGCGGTTGATGGTCTCGATTGAATTTTCTTCGTGCTTCAGCTTGTCGCCATCGCGCGCCAGCAGCCGTTCCCTGACAATCTCTGCTTTGACGTCGAGATAGATCGCACAGTCTGGCCGGGGAATCCCCTGATTGATCGTCCGGATGAACTCCGGGTCGATCCCCCTGCTCCGAAAAAAGGCGACAGAAGAGAATACATAGCGGTCGCTGATGACTGTCTGGCCACGCGCAAGTGCAGGTATTATGACGTTGCTGCAGTGCCGCACCCTGTCTGCTGCCGCAAACAATGCGAGTGCGCGGACGGTTTCCGGCGTGCCGCCACTGTTCAGGAACTGCTGGACAAGTTCGCTCTGGCGATACCAGTCCGATGGCTGTCGGGTCAGGACGACATTATGGCCGAGTTCAGCGAGCCGTCTGTGCAGAAGTTCGATCTGTGTCGTTTTGCCTGCGCCGTCGAAGCCCTCGACTGCGATTAACCTTCCAGGCCAGCGTGTTTGCGCCCAGGTGAAGGAATGAGTTTTAGTCATGCGCGTCTCTTTCCGTGGTTGCTTGCCCGACGGCTGCGCCGGCAAAATTGGTGGTGAGATAAATTGCTGCTGCAATTACGACGACACCCAGGCCCCAGAAGACATAATGGGTTCGTACGCTTTCCACCCCCGTCAGCGCCGGCATTGAAAATACTATCAGTCCAAAGGCGCTGGTGACCGCCTGGGTATATGTGCGAACCCTGCCGATCGTTTCCATGTCAGCCAGCTCGATCATTCGCCCGTCGCACAGGATCTTCGAGAACGAGAATGCAAAGCCCATCAGAAGATACAGACCCGCGACCGACATGGAGTTCAGTGAAAACGATACGGTGGCGGTGAAAAGCCCCAGGGCGACGATGGAAAGATACTCGAAGCCACCCAGGCCGGACCGTCTCAACAAACGCGCGACGCAGGCCGCGGCGGCGATGCCGCCGACTGACCAAAGTGCATCAATCAGCCCATATAGCTCGCTGCCGCCGTCAAGTTCGTTTTGCACCAGAAGCGGGAGCATAACATTCGACAACTGACCGACAGAAGTGCTTAAGCCAATCAGAAGAGCCAGCCGGCCAAGTTCCGGCTTGCGCAGGAAGAACCGATAGCCTTCCCCCATCTGCGCTACATAGCTTTTCCGCGCACTGACCGGTGGATTTGCGTCCGGCAGGCCGAGCAGGCAGACTACGACGAGAGCGCATAGAGCGGAACCGACGATGAAACCCGCATGGATCGGCAGCCACATCAGAACGACCCCTCCAAGGCCCGCCCCTGCAATCATCGATCCCTGCCGCAGACCGTTGGCAATTGCATTTGTACGCTTAATGTCGCCCTTGTCGACGATGGACTTCTGAATAGCGTCGAGGGCTCCGCCCTGGACAAGCGCCGCTGCGGCAATGCAGGCGGCGATGAGAAGAAGCATCCCATAGGACGGCGCGTAACCGAGCAAATGTGCAAACCAGGGCGTTGCCATCGCGCATCCGAACAACGTCTGTCCGAATATCGCCAACCGTTTTCTGCTGCGCCGGTCGATCAAGGCTCCGACACTTGGTGCCAGGATTACGTTCATGAGATGACCAACCAGAAAAGCTATGCCCACGAGAGCTACCGATCCCCCGATCAGTGCCGATGACCATCCGAGGGTAATCACCCAGAGGCCTCGGGTGACGCCAGCAAGCGTTATCGCCGTAAAATATCGGGAAATCAAAGGCGCGCGCCTCCTCATATTCTGAAAAAGTCTCAAAATTGATATATTATGGAGATTGATCACGCAATATATATTTTGAAACTTCGGCAGCCTCGCGCCGCGGCTTCCCTCGATACGTCGAAGATACGGCGTTTTGACGGAAAATTACTACAATATTGCATTTTACGGCATGTTCCGACGTTACTTTGAACCTCTTGCGCGCCCATCCCACGGTTGTGGCGGATGGTTGACAATGAGAAAAGTATAAATAATGATACGTTATTCGCAATCGTAGCCCTAGCAGGTGTCAAATGAATCTTATGCCGGCCACGCCATCGACATTCTCGTTTTTAAACGGCCACCTGCGGATTGATCGCGATGAAATACTGGCCCGCTGCCGACCAGCTGAGGGCGATATCGTCGTTTTGTCGGGGACGCTGGTGGAGGGTATCGGGAACAAGCACTCTGACATCGACGTCTACGTCATATGCGACGAGCTTCCGCCGGTCAGGCACACTGGCGATCACAGTTTCTTCATTGAGCAGAACGGCGGATTGCGCACTTTCGTCGACTACATTCGTGAAGATGGCGTGGCTTTTGACGTCGAATATTATACCCGAGCCGAGGTCGAGGCGATGAAGGATGATGTTCTGGCGCTTTACCAGCTGGCGCGTCGGGGAACAAAGACCTTGCGCAAAAAGCTTCCCCTTTCGTCCGAAGATGCGCTGCACAAGATGCAGGTCGGCATCACGGTCACGGGCAACAGCGAATTTGTGCAACTGTTTCCGACAGACTTCTGGGAAAAACTCTCCTTCGTCCAATACCGTAATCGGACCGGTGGCTATCCCGAATTCAAGGATTTGATGGGGACATGGGGTTCCGGCGACTTCGATACCAGCTTCCTCGTCTGTACCATGTTTTTGATGGATCAGGCGGCCGGACTTTGCCATCTCGCCGGGAGCACCAACGCCAAGCCCAAATGGGTCATGCAAAACCTCAAGCGCCTGCCAGAACCGTTGCGTCCCCTGGGTCAGGAAGTTATCGCCTGGTACGGCTCCGCAGGCAGTGCAATATCCGACAGGAAGGCAGCAGTGCTTGCAGCCTGTGAATTGATGACCAAAATCTATGAGGCGAATACAGCGCTCCTAAACGCCAGCGGCGATATTTTCTACTCGGCTGAAGAAGCTCTGCGCCTGACGCAGGAGGAATTCATGCGAGAACCTTTCCACGACCCGCAAACGGTCCTGGAGTTCGAATTCCGGCGGCTGCTTTTCAACACCGGCACGCGTTCGGTACGGGAATTCCTCGTCCAGAACGTATGACTGGCAACAGAAACGCGACGATCGGGGAAAAGGCGTTATAGCCACAAGCCGGCACGCCGGATGCTGCATCGGTATGCGATCAGCACCAACGGTCCATAAAAATGTCATCACCATCGGACGCCAGCGTCGCAGTCGACCGGACCACGGCGCCAGACTGCTGTTTCAGGCGGCTTCTGACTGAACTTGCAAATGGCGGGACAAACGCGGATGTGAGAGTCCGCAGCAACGGACCGTGTCTGGTGATTGGAGCCGGCTGGTCTTGTCCGCTATCAGTTCACCCGCCCACGCATGGGTGCACATCGTCGGTGGTTATCGTTTCGCCGACCCTTCGTATATCCCGGCAGTCAGAATCCGCGAAGGAAGACGGCAGAACACCGTGTGCTTCAGGATGACTGGAACCTGCCAACCAGGCGGCGTCTCATCAATTCGACAGCCTCATAAAAGGCCCAGCCGATCAGTGACAGAAGCATGACCATGCCGATGACAACGGATGTGTCACTGTTTTCCTGACCCGACGACAGAAGATAGCCGATCCCTTCATTTGCGCCCATCAGTTCGCCGATGACAGCTGCCGTTATGGCAAGCGTTGTGGCGACTGCCATGCCTGCGAGGACCGACGGTAATGCAGTTGGCAATTCAATGTGGCGGAACCGCTGCCATGGGCTTAACCTGAGCACCGTTGCGAGATCACGGAAGCTGCTTTCCCCATAGCGCAGGCCGGTCATCATGCCGGACATGACCGGAAAGAACGTGACGATCGCGATCAGAACGATCTTCGGAGCCGGCCCGATACCCAGCCACAAAAGCAAAAGCGGGGCGATTGCAATCTTTGGAGCTGTCTGCAGGAGCAGAACGAGCGGCGTGGCAAAACGTTCGACCGGGGGCAGCCGGACAAAGACTGCGCCGGCGAAGACGCCGGCAAGCGTGCCGAGCATGAACCCCGCGACAATTTCAGACAGCGTCACCCACATATGCCGGCCGAGGCTGGCGTTTTTGTACAGGAAACCGAACCTGTGGAATACTTCGACGGGCCCCGGCAAAAGAAACGCCGGCACGTCGAAGAGATAGATGATTGCCGTCCACAGAAAGAAGGTTGCGGTCAGACCCGCCACGCCACGCAGAAGCATCCTTATTGGCCGATCGAATAGGGGTCGATAACGAAATCGGCGGCCTTGGGAGGAGTGTCGATCACCTTGTATTGCGCCAGGATGTCGGCATTCTTCTGCCAGCCCGCCATGTCGGCCGCGCCAAGACCCATTTTCCTGGTAAGGGTGCTCTGCCAGACGGAGGGCACGAATGTCTGTTCAAACGCCGTGGTCAACATGGGCTTTTGATCCCTGGGCCAGGTTGGCGCGTATTTTTCAAGCGCGATATCAAGTGCCTCAGACACGTGGCCGTCTATTACCCATTGGTACGACTGGGTGATTGCAGTGGTGAAGCGCCTGGCAAGATCGGCGTTTTCCGAAAGTTTGCTGTCGCTGGTAACAACCACATTGCCAAAGGAGGGCAGGAAGTCGTTGGACAGAATCATGGTGACCTTGGTACTTTCGGCTTCCAGATTGTATTTTCGCAGTTCGGAAAAGACTATGGCATCGACCTGATCAGCCTGCAGCGACTGGACGATCGCTCCTGTCGCCACGACTTCGACGGAAACGTCGTCAAGTGTCAGGCTGGCGCGTTGCAAACCAACCTGAAGCTGGAGGTAGTTCGGGCTGGCAAGGCTGGTGACGGCGACCCTCTTGCCTTTCAGGTCCGCGTAAGATCTGATTCCGCTCTCTTCCTTCGCCAACAGCGCGCCGATGCCGCGCTGATATGTGGTGTGGATCACCTTGACCGGTAGACCGTTAGCCACAGCGGCAACGACCGCATCACCATTCGGAAAGCCAAAATCGACATTCCCGGCAGCAATGTTGGTGAGAATGTCAGCCGCAGCGGCGTAAATGAATTCAACCTTGATTCCGTTTTTTTCGAAAATCCCTTTCTCCACGCCTGCGTAAAGGGGGGCGTAAAACGGTGCGGCAGCACCGTCGATCTGAAGTATCACCTTGTCTGCAGCGCTCGCCGTCATGGCAACAAGTGGCGAAATTGAAACAGCAATAAGACCGGCCGCGGCCGCGCTGGAAATTTTGAACATCGTTTGACCCCTCGGTTGTTTACGGTCTGGAGAAAGCGCGTCCCGCAATGCGCAGAAGATTTCGCTGGGTGGGCTCGTAATCGTCGAGCCATTCATCTGTGGCGCGATTTCCGTGAATTCCGAGGAGGCAACCGGTTTCAAGTCCGATTGCATTTCCGACTGTCAAAAGGATCTCGCTTTCCATTTCGACGCCAATCGCACCCAGAGCCTGGAAGTGGCCGACGAAATTTCCACACACGTCCCGACCGTCGTCGACAGGCCGGTAGCGGCGGTCCTGGCCCAGATAATAGCTGTCGGTCGACGCGACCATGCCGGTGCGACAGGTGATGCCAAGTTCGGAGGCCGCATCGACCAGGCCGGTGACGATACGCGAGGACGCCTTGGCCTTGCCGCCAGCCATGCGGTAGGTGCACGCAGAGCCGGTATCGCCTACAGCCTGGTTTACTGCGACGAAAGAGCCGGGCGCATATTGCGCCGCCAGCGCCGACATGCCCCCGATGCGCACTACCTTCCTGGCGCCGAGCATGGCAAGTTCCACCAGGGCGATTTCAGTCGAGGGACCGCCAATGCCGGTGGAGCATATGGTCAGTCTCCGGCCCTCGTAGGTGCCGGTTATGACTGCAAACTCCCGCTTGCGACCGAAATCGGTCACGTCCTCCATCATGTCGGCGAGCAAATGGACACGGTCCGGATCGCCAGGCGTTAGAACATTTTCTGCAATGTCGCCAGGCCCGCAGGGCAGATGCGGCGGCCTGCCGTTGTTCCAGGGAAAGGCGGCGCTTGTCATTTCCTCGTCCCCTTCCACGAGAGAAGCCGGTTTTCCAGCGAGGACAAGACGACATGCATCACAAGACCGAGTGCGACGGTCAGCAGAACGGCAGCAAAGAGCAGCGGCGTCTTGTAGGTAGCGGCGGCATAGGTCATCAGGTATCCAAGTCCGAGCTTTCCCGACATCCACTCGGCCAGCACCGCACCAACCAGCGCCTGGACCGCGCCGATCTTCAGGCCGACGAAGATCTCCGGCAGTGCCGACGGAAATTCGATCTGCACAAATCGCTGGATTTTGCCGAGACCCAGAAGTGTCGCTAGGTCCCTCATTTTTGGATCGAGCGTTCGGAACCCTGACAGGGCACCAATAAAGACCGGGAAGAACACAAGCGAGAAGACAAGGATGATTTTGGACAGAACCCCAAAGCCGAACCACACGATGAAGAGGGGCGCGAGCGCAATTTTAGGTGCTGTCTGAAGGATAACGAGCGGGCCGTCCAGCCAGACCGAGAGTGTCGGAAAACGCGTCATCGCGTAGGCCAGAGCGATGCCGGCGATCAGGCCCAGGAAGAGCCCGAGCACGATGTTCTGGATGGTGAAGCCGAGATGCAGCCAGAGATCACCGTTGCTCGCAATGGCGACCAGTGCACCCCAGGTGCGCGCCGGAGAGGGCAGAAGATAGGCAGGCATTGCCATCGGACCAGTAGCAAGCCACCAGAGTGCAAGCAGCGCTGCCAGTGACAGGATATAGTCGATACAGGCGCTGAAGTGCCTCGCCATTATTGCGGCTTCCCGTCACGGGTTTCGCCAGGCGTACGTAAATCGCGGCGAAGCCGGGCGACGAGTGAGTGGTAGGCGGGGTCGAGTTTGGTTTCTTCGCCGCGTGGTCGCGCGAGATTGACCTCATGGATAGATTTCAGTTTGCCCGGGCGCGCGGTCATCACCATGACCCGGTCAGCGAGATAGACGGCTTCTTCGACGCTGTGGGTAACCAGCAGGATCGTTTTTCCGGTGGCCTGCCAGATCCGCAGCAGTTCGTCGTTCAGCGTGTCTCGTGTCAGTAGATCGACCGCGGAGAACGGCTCGTCCATCAACAGGATCGGTGGATCATCCGATAACGAACGGGCGATTGCCGCGCGCTGGCGCATTCCACCTGACAGTTCGCGCGGCAAAGCGCCCTCGAAGCCGAAAAGGCCTACCATTTTGATCAAATCGAGTGCAATCCTGTCCGCCGCAGCGCGAGAAACCCCGGCGGTGTCGAGGGGAAACCGGACGTTTTCGAGGGTCGTTTTCCAGGGAAGAAGAACCGGCTCCTGAAAAACGAAACCTACCGGACGCTTATGGCCGGCAGTGTCGAGCCTTATGGTGCCGCCGCTTGGGTGGTCAAGACCGGAAATCAGGCGGAGGAGCGTCGATTTCCCGCAGCCTGAAGGCCCAACGATCGCGATGAATTCGCCTGGCCTGACGTCAATGGTTAACGGCTCCAGCGCAGTCACCGTCCCGTGGTCAGCGACAAACGTCTTATGGATGCCTGCGATATCGATCATCGGCCCGGATTGCGTCACCCTCATTTCTCCGTATCCCGAACAAGAAACCGGCGTCGCCCGACTGCCTTCCCTGTCTGTCAGTTTTAGTCGCGTGAATAGAAAGGTTTCACAAAAAGTTTCACAAAGCAAGCCAAGTTCTCAAAGATGAGACTTATACCAATAACGTGTTTTTGACCGAAGTAATTCCGGCGTCGGCGGCTCACAGCGCGTCCCCGCTCGACAGATTTGTACCGAAGTCGCCGGTAAACCCGCCGCAGCCTGATTATTAATGCGATAAATCTCAATTTTGAGAATCTTGTTGACTTTTTATGCGTTGAGGGACATGTTTTGTTTTTGAACGCAGGAGTGCACATGACACTTTGTTGCCTTATCGCCCGACGCTGATCTGGGTTTTGGTCGCACGATGACGGTGTTTTCCGTCTGCGTACTTTCCTCTCCGTCTATGCTTGCCTCAACAGCGGACTTGGCCCCTGGAGGATAGCCCTTTTTTCCCCGGATTCACGACATGTCAGCCAGTCTTTGTGCTTTTCCAGCTTCTGCTCCTCTTCCACCCCGTCGATCCATTCATGAGGTCGAGACGATCATAAAACGACACGAGCCGGTAAACGGCCAGTACCGCCTGGTGGTGCTCTCGGCCCCGGATTCAGTCCTCGATTGCCGGCCGGGCCAGTTCTTTCACATTCTTTGCCCTCAGACGGATCGATTCCAGCCATTTTTCCGTCGACCGATGAGCATCTACTCGTATGACCTGGAAGAAGGAGAGCTTGCCTTCCTCTATAAGGTGGCTGGTGCCGGCACCCGTGCGCTGTCTGAACTAAAGGCAGGCGACACGCTCGATATCGTCGGCCCAATTGGCCAGGGTTTCGAATTAAAGGCTGAATGGCAACGGCCTCTTCTTCTAGCGCGGGGTGTAGGGCTGGCGACCCTTGCGCCGCTTGCCAGGGAATGTGCGTACACGGGGCGGCGACTGACCGCGATTTGCAGCGCGCGCTCTCCCGAGCTTCTTATGTCTACAGATCTTTTTCGCGCTTATGGCGCGGAAGTCATCACCGTTACCGATCTGGAAAGCAATTCAGGCGTGGAGAGCCTGACACCGCTAATCGATAAGCTGGTCGAAAGCCACCAGGTCGATTCTCTCTTCACCTGCGGGTCGGCCCGCCTGATGCGCATGGTGCAGGACATCGCTACCAGGCATGCTATTGGGGGTCAGGTTGCACTGGAGCAGCACATGGCGTGCGGCATTGGCATGTGCCAGGCCTGTGTACGACCCTTCAAGCGCTCGGCAGAGGCAGTCAATCTCAGGGTCTGCCGTGAAGGTCCTGTCTTTGACCTCGATGAGGTGCTGTGATGACGGATCTTTCCACGCGGATCGGAACTCTGTCGCTAAAGAACCCGATCATGCCGGCGTCCGGTACATTCTCCGAAGAATTGGCGGATGTTTTCGACCTTGACTGCATTGGTGCGCATGTGACCAAGACCATCACCCGAGAAAGGCGTTCAGGCAACCCTGTGCCGCGTGTCTGTGAGATCCGTGGTGCAATGCTGAACTCGATCGGGATACCAAGCAAGGGCGCGGAGTGGTTTGTCAGGAACACAATTCCTTTCTACACGCAGTATGAGGCGCCTCTTGTCGTCAGCATATCCGCGGGAACGGCCGACGATTTTGCCCGGTTCTCCGAGGAGATCAGCATTCCAGGTGTTGACGCGATCGAGGTCAATATTTCCTGTCCCAATATTGAAGATCACGGCAAGGCCTTCGCCATGCGTCCCGGTTCGACCGAAAACGTGATTCGGAAAATCCGTGACGCAACGGATCTGCCTCTCTGGGCAAAGCTGTCGCCCAATACAGGTGAAGTGGTGGAGGTGGCGCAGGCGGCCGAAGCGGCAGGTGCCAACGCACTCGTCGCGGCCAATACCATGCTAGCCATGGCCATTGACAGCCGCACCGGCGAGATCCGGCTTGGGAATGTTATGGGCGGCCTGTCCGGCCCGGCCATAAAACCAATCACGCTGCGCATGACGTATCAGTGCGCTAACGCGGTTTCCATCCCTGTAATCGGTTGCGGGGGCATCTCTACGGTTGATGACGTCATCGAATATCTGATGGCCGGCGCACGTGCCGTGCAGGTGGGCACCGCCACTTTCATCAGCCCCAATACCATGCCGCGTCTTGTCCGTGAGCTCGAAACTGCGCTCATTGCCCGCGGCCTCGCCAGTGTGGATGCATTAATCGGCACTGCAAAACTTGCCAGAGAAACAATCGCTCTTGCGGAGTATCCCTGATGTCTGCAAGCCTTGCGAACACGGACGAAATCAACGACCTGTCCAGCACAGCCGTCCATCTGTTCAGGCAGGTCGCCAAACAATCCGCTGATCTCGAAGGCGTCAGTCGACCCGCGTTCTCCGATGTCGAAACTGGTACGCTGCAGTTCCTGATGGATTTTGCCCGTGCTGAAGGGCTGGCCGCTGTGTGGGATCAAGGTCGCAACGTCGTATTCTCGCTACCCGAACATCAGACGGCCGATCGCTTTATATTATGTGGTTCACATGTCGACAGCGTTCCTCGCGGAGGGAATTTCGACGGACTGGCCGGGGTTCTGTCAGGTATCATGTGCCTGGTTCGTGCCAGGCGAGAGGGCAACAGCTTCTCCCAGCCGGTAAAGGTCATTGCCATGCGCGGCGAGGAAAGCGCATGGTTTGGTCCCTGCTACGTGGGGTCCAAAGCTCTTCTTGGCGTACTTTCACCGGAGGAACTTGCCGCAAGACATCGAGGTGACGGACGGACGCTTTCCAACCATATGGAAGCCGCAGGCATCGACATGGAGCCGATCCGCGCCGGCAGACCGATTATCGACGCGAAACGTGTGAGCGCCTATCTCGAGGTCCACATCGAGCAGGGTCCTGTTTTGGTAGAGCGCAATCTGCCGACCGGGATCGTGTCGGGTATACGCGGTAATTTTCGTTACAGAAAAATCGCCTGTTATGGCGAGGCGGGTCATTCCGGGGCGGTTCCCCTCGCCTATAGACATGACGCGGTGCTCGCCATGGCGGAACTCCTCAACGTTCTTGATGCCGCCTGGCATGAATTTGTCGCCGCCGGCCGTGATCTCGTCATAACCAGTGGCATGGTTTCGACAGATCAACAGAAACATGCATTGACCCGGATCCCCGATTTTATAGAGTTCAGTCTGGATATTCGCAGCCAGGATAGCGGGATGCTTAACAGCATGCATTCGTTTGTTCTTGCCCAGATCGCTCGAATCGAGCGCGAGCGCGCGGTTCGTTTCGACACCGGTGAAGCTTTATGGACGAGCCCGGCGATCTGCGATGAGAAACTCATCGCTCATCTGGAGGAGGCCACGAGGGCGACAGGTTCACCCGTTTGCCTGCTTGCATCAGGCGGCGGCCATGATGCGGCGGTGTTCTCGGAAGCGGGAATTCCATCCGGTATGATCTTTATCCGCAATCGCAACGGATCTCATAATCCGCAAGAAGCGATGACAATGGAGGACTTCGACGTCGCGACGGACATCCTCTATCAGTTTCTGGTCAACCCGGTTGCATTACCTTCGAGGGAGCCCTCCCCTCGGGAAAAAGAAAAGGCGAAGAAACCCATGTTTAAAATGATTGCCGATATCATCCGGGAAAAAGGTAACGGCTCTCGGGCTTATCACAGCGCCGCAACCGTGGCCCGGAAGGCCGCGCTGGCGGATCCCGAGCGGGCTGCTGGCTATTTCATTCTTGCGGTGGCAGCCCAGGAGTTTGCCGATCTGCATTATGGCGAGGCCACGCAGGCGGATGTTTTTGACCGCGAACTGGACCGCTTCCAGAATGCCGTAGACACGCTTGACCTGGCATTTGGGGGCTCGGACGCAGACCAGAAGCTGAAGGCCATATCAATGATGGCAATACATTTTATTGCTGGGGAGCAAGGCCAGCAGCTTTAAAAATGCCACCTCGCTATTGCGCCTTAAAGATCGCCGCGTTGATGGATGATGTCGCCGAGCAAATGGCGCGTGAAGGCGTTGAAGCAGCCGTGAAGGGCCATAGCGCCACCCTCGCCGACGACGAAAGATATAAGGAAGACCAGTATAAATTCAATCCTTTCGGCGTCGCCAGCATTGGCGGCTACAAGCTTTAACGCCCCTGCGCAGCGGCCTATGCGGCGGGGGCGGGATCGCTCTCGCCGGCCACCAGAAGCATGGGCCATACGCAATGGCGGGCCTGACCGGGATAAAAGGGCGCGTAGGCCGGCATGGTCGATAATAGCGTCTGGGCGACCGTCACGCCGAGATCATGCAGGGACATGCGGAAACTGGTGAGGCGAGGCTCCAGAAACTGGCCGCGCGGGCCATCGCGAAAGCCGATGACGGCAAGATCGCCCCCCGGTTTCAGGCCCGCTTCCGCCAGCCGGCGATAAAGACCGACCGCCATCAGCTCGTAAATCAGCACGATCGCCGTTGGCCGGGGCCGCATCTGCAGCCATTCGCTGGCGGCGTGATACCCCCCCTGCTCGCTCGATTTCGCCCGGATGACCAGAGAGGAATCATAGGCGATGCCATTGCCTTCCAACGCGCGCCTGTATCCCTCCAGAAAAATGTAACCGAGATTGATGTCGCTGTCGGGCACGGCAACCGCGATCGAGCGATGCCCGGCAGCGGCGAGACGGTCCACGGCGCTTTTCGCGACCCCTTCGAAATCGAGGTCGATCCAGGCGTGACTGTCGCTGGAAGCGGTCCGTCCGAGCGATACGAAAGGCAGGCGGGTCTGCTTCAGGAAATCCACACGCTTGTCGGTCCGCCGGGTCGCGGAAATGATCATCGCATCCACCATGCGGCGCGCCACCATGCGCTTCAAATATTCATCCGGATCCTCGTCCCCCGGGCAAGGGAGAACGATGAGATCGAGATTATGCTCGGAAAACACGCTTTGCAGACCATCCGTCACACCCAGAAAGAAGTTGTCGGAGTTTTCAACAGTCTGCGCGTCGCTGCCGGTCATCAGGCCGATGACATTGGTGGTTCCCTGCCGCAGGCTGCGGCCGGACTGGTTGGCGACATAACCCAGCTTTTCCGCCGCTTCGAGAACACGCCGCCGCGTCTCTTCGTTCACATCCGGCTTGCCGTTCAGGGCACGGGAAACAGTGCCTATCGATATCTCGAGATAATCGGCAAGCTGACGAATTCCTTTCATGCACTCCCCTCCCAGGCCCGGCGCGCAATCGACGCGCCCCTTAACGGTCTTGACATATCTAACATCATTGGCATAGTCTCGTAAACGTTTACGACGCTCTGCGCAAAGAGGAGTTTGCCAAGAGCCCGGGGAGATGAGATGACTTTTAGTGCCGTTTTATGCGGGTGCGGAGCCATGGCCAAAGGCTGGTTGCGCGCCATTCAATCAACGCCGGAAATCGCCAGTGCGATCAAGATCGCCGGTCTGGTGGATCTGAACGAGAACACGGCCCGCGCGCTGGCCGAAGAATTCGCCCTCACCGACGCGGTCATCGGCACGGATCTCCGCAGGGTTCTCGCTGAAACCAAGGCCGACATCCTTTTTGATATCGTCATCCCGCAGGCGCGTTTCGCCGTGGTTGAGGCCGGTCTAGAGGCCGGGTGCCATGTGCTCAGCGAAAAGCCGCTTGCCGCCTCGATGGAGGAAGCCGCAACGCTGGTGGAACTGGCGAAGAAATCAGGCAAAATTCATGCTGTGGTGCAAAACCGGCGGTTTGTGGCCGGTATCCGGCGGCTGCGCCGCGCGCTGGAAGACGGCGTTATCGGCGATCTGACGGCCATCCATTGCGATTTCTTCCTTGGGCCGCATTTTGGCGGCTTCCGCGAGGAAATGAAGAACGTCCTGCTTCTCGACATGGCGATCCACACCTTCGATGCAGCCCGTTTCGTCGCCAATGAAAAACCCCTCTCCGTCTTTTGCGTGGAGAAGAACCCGGCCGGTTCCTGGTATGCCCATGGGGCAAGCGCCAACGCCATTTTCGAGTTTTCCAACGATGTCGTCTTCACCTATCGCGGCTCGTGGTGCGCCGAAGGCGAGCGGACCAGCTGGGAAGCGCGCTGGCGGCTGATCGGCTCCAAGGGCATGATCCTGTGGGACGGGGAAGACAATTTCTCCGCCTCGGTGGCCGGCGACGAACAGGGGCTTCTGCGTGGCTTTAAGACCGTAAACGTTTCCGAAGCCGTTTCCGAGAAGGACACGCGCGGCCATGCCAGCGTCATTCTCTCGTTCCTCGAATCCATCCGCACCGGCCAGATGCCGGAGACAGCCTCCTTCGACAACATCAACAGCCTTGCCATGGTGATCGGCGCGATTGAAAGCGCCCGCCTCGGCCAGCGTGTTTCAATTGCAGCATAAGGACTGAAAGACGTGAGCAATCCGGCAACATCCATCCGCATCGGCACCATGGTCAGCGCCACCAAGGGCCAGGCGGCCGAACGTATCGGCCAGATCGCCGATCTCGGCTTTGAAAGCTTCGAGCCGTTCTTCTGGCAGACCACCAACGGTCAGGACCTTGCCGAGCTCGGCAAGCGCTGCCTTGACGCGATCGGCGAGCGCGACATCACCATCAGCACGCTCGGCATGTTCGGCAATCCGCTGGAAGAAACCGAGATCGACCTTGAGACATTGCAGGGCTGGAAAGACTGCATCGACAATGCCCACCATTTCGGCGCGACCTGCGTTGCGGGTTTCACCGGCCGGCTTCGCGGCAAACCGCTGCCGGAAAGCCTTCCCCGATATAAGGAAATCTGGAGCGAGCTTGCAAAACGCGCCGCCGACAAGGGCGTGAAGATCGCCTTTGAAAACTGCGCCATGGATGGCAACTGGCAGACCGGCGACTGGAACATCGCGCACAACCCTGATGCCTGGGAACTGATGTTCAACGAAACGCCGGATGACCATATCGGCATCGAATGGGAACCCTGCCATCAGATGGTCTATCTGATCGACCCGCTGCCGCAAATCCGAAAATGGGCGGACAAGATTTTCCACGTACACGGCAAGGACGCGACAATCCGCTGGGACGTCATTCGCGAGCACGGCATTTTCGGCAAGGAAAAATTCGTCTTCATGCGCACGCCGGGCTTCGGCGACAGCAACTGGACGGACATTGTTTCCGAACTGCGCCTCGCCGGCTGGTCCGGCTCCATCGACATCGAAGGCTGGCATGATCCGGTCTATCGCGATGCGCTGGAAATGACGGGCCAGGTGCATGGCCTGAACTATCTGAAAAAATGCCGCGGCGGCGATTTCGTCGTCGACCCGACATAACGGCAACCTTTTGGGAGAAGGTTTCCGAAAATTGCAGAGAGACGATAACCAAGAGGAGGAGATTATGGGTATCGCGAAATGCATGATGGCCGGCGCAATTTTGCTGGCGAGCGTATCAGCCGGCGCAATCACCGCGCAGGCCGAGGATGTGACGTTGACCCTCTGGTCGCTGGATCGAGATATCCAGCCGGCGCCGAACCTTATCAAAGAGTTCAATGCGCTCAATAACGGCATCAAGATCGAATACCGGCAATTGCAGTTCGATGATGTGGTGAGCGAATCCATGCGCGCTTATTCGACCGGCAATGCGCCCGACATCATCGCCATCGACAACCCCAACCACGCCATGTTCGCCGCACGCGGGGCCTTTCTCGATGTGACCGACATGATCGCCAACTCTGAAGTCATCAAGACGGAGAATTATTTTCCGGGGCCGCTGAAATCGGTGATGTGGGACGGCAAATATTTCGGCGTGCCGAAGGCGACGAATACGATTGCGCTTTATTATAACAAGGACCTGTTCAAGGCCGCAGGGCTCGACGCGGCAAAACCGCCGCAGACCTGGGATGAGCTGGTGGGCGCGGCCCGCAAGCTGACCAATCCCGCAAAGAACGTCTATGGCATCAGTTTCAGCGCCAAGGCGAATGAGGAAGGCACCTTCCAGTTCCTGCCCTGGGCGCAGATGGCGGGCGCGACGTACAAGAACATCAATACCGAGGGCGCCGTCAAAGCGCTCGAAACATGGAAGCTGATGCTGGACGAAAAGCTGGCATCTCCCGATACACTGACGCGCAGCCAGTGGGATTCCACCGCCACCTTCAACGCCGGCAATGCCGCCATGGTCATTTCTGGCCCATGGGAAATCGACCGCATGCTGAAGGACGCCAAGTTCGACTGGGGCGTGGCCCTGCTGCCGGTGCCCACACCCGATGCGCCCCGATCTTCGGCCATGGGCGACTATAACTGGGCGATCTTCTCCAAGACCAAACATCCGGAAGAGGCCTTCAAGGCAATCGAATTCTTCGCCTCGAAGGACAAGGATATGTTCAAAAACTTCGGCCAATTGCCGGCGCGTTCGGATATTCCGGTTCCGCCAACCGGCAATGCGTTGAAGGATGAAGCGCTAAAAACCTTCGTGGAACAGCTGAAATATGCGCAGCCGCGTGGCCCCTCACCCGAATGGCCGAAGATTTCCAAGGCGATACAGGACGCCATTCAGGGCGCCCTGTCGGGTCAGATGACGCCGAAGGCTGCGCTTGATCAGGCCGCTGAAAAGATAAAGCTGGTCGAAGGCTGATCTATCTGGGCGGGCGGGCCGGTTTCCCCGGCCTCCACCCAAGGGTTCCTCCCGGTGGGGCTGCCTGTCGCGACAAGCGGCGGCGGCCCCGACTGGAGCTTTTGAGGATGTTTCATGAAAAAACTGTTTTCCAGCGTCAGTGACGGTCGCGGTTTCGACATCGTCCTTGTCGCCTTTCCTTTGGGCTTCCTGTTCGTCATGGCCGGGCTGCCGCTCATCTACAATATTGTCATGAGCTTTCAGGAAGTCGACATGTTCAGTCTGGGCACCTTCGTGCGCCCCTTCGTCGGCTTCAAGAACTATGTCGACCTGTTCCGGCAGCCGGAAACATTGCCGATCCTTTTCAACACGGTCACCTTCGTCGTGGCCTCGATTGCCGGGCAGTTCGCGATCGGCTTTGGCCTGGCGCTGTTCTTCTGGGTCAATTTTCCCGGCGCCACCTGGCTGCGCGGCCTGTTCCTCGTCTCCTGGGTCATGCCCGGCCTCGTCGTCGGCGCCATCTGGAACTGGATTCTCTCGGGCGATTTCGGCGTCTTGAATTTCTTCCTGCGGGAAAGCGGCCTGGTATCGGGCAATATCTTCTGGCGCTCGGATGCGAATTTTTCGCTCTGGGCCGTCGTCATCGCCAATATCTGGCTCGGCACCTCCTTCAACATGATCCTGCTGTCAGTCGGCCTCGCCTCCATTCCCGGCGACCTCTACGAAGCCGCGGAACTGGATGGAGCCAATGCCTGGCAGCGCTTCTACACCATCACCCTGCCAATGATGCGCTCCACCATCGGCGCGATCGTCTCGCTCGGCCTGATCTTCACGCTGCAGCAATTCGATCTTTTCGCCGCCATTACCGATGGCGGACCGAACAACAGTTCCAACGTGGCGCAATATTGGGCCTGGGACCTGTCCTTCCGGCAATATGATTTCGGCAAGGGTGCGACGATATCCGTCATCATGATCGTTTTCGTCATGCTGGCCTCCATCGTTTATGTGCGCTCCACACGGCATGAGGTGCGCGGATGAGCATCACCAACCGCGATCGGCTGATGCTGGTAATCGCCATCATTCTCGCCATCATCTACCTCTTCCCGCTTTACTGGATGTATCTGACCTCGCTCAAAAGCGGCTCGGAAATGTTCGCCAATCCGCCCTCCTTCTGGCCCAGCGATCCGCAATGGCAAACCTATGCCTATGTCTGGAACAGCCGCAACATGGGGCGCTACCTGTGGAATTCGGTGCTGATCGCTTCCAGCGCAGTGCTGCTGATCACCGTTCTCGGCGTCGGCTGCGCCTATGTTCTGGCGCGGTATCGCAATGTCTGGGTGGATATCGGCCTGTTCCTCATCCTCATGCTGCAGGTTCTGCCGGCATCGCTGATGATCACGCCAATCTTCGTCGGTTTCTCGCAATTCGGATTGCTGGATTATCCGCGGCTATCGGTCATCCTCGCCATTGCGGCAAAAAGCATGCCCTTCTTTGTCGTCCTGGTGCGCGCCACCTTCATGGCCGTGCCGCAGGAGCTGGAAGAGGCGGCGCTGGTGGATGGCAATTCCCGGGTCGGGGCCTTCTTCAACATCGTGCTGCCGCTTGCCAGGAACGGTATCCTCGTCAGCGCCATCCTCATCTTCATGCAGGCCTTCGGCGAATTCGTCTATTCGAAATCCATCATCCAGGCGGCCGAATTGCAGCCCGCCAGCGTCGGCCTCAACTCCTTCATGGGCCCCAACACCAGCGAATGGAACAACATCATGGCCTATGCGACCATGTATGTGACGCCCATTCTCGCCCTCTTCATTCTCTTGCAGCGCCGCATCGTATCCGGCCTGACCTCGGGAGCGCTCAAATGACCCTTCAGATCGAACTATCAGGCGTCAACAAATATTACGGCGCCTTCCATGCGCTGAAGAACATCAACCTTTCCATCAAGAAGGGCACCTTCGTGGCACTTGTCGGCCCATCCGGCTGCGGCAAGTCTACCCTTCTGCGCTCACTCGCGGGCCTGGAGACCATATCGGCCGGCGACATGCGTATTGCCGGCACCCTCATGAACGGCGTGCCGCCACGCAAGCGCGATGTGGCCATGGTGTTTCAGTCCTATGCGCTCTACCCGCATATGACTGTCGAAGAAAACCTCACCTATTCGCTACGCATGCGTGGCGTGGCCAAGGCCGAGGCCCGCAGGGCGGCGGAAGAGGTTGCGGCCACGACCGGACTCTCCAAGCTGATGAAGCGTTATCCCCGCGAACTCTCCGGCGGCCAGCGCCAGCGTGTGGCCATGAGCCGGGCGATCATCCGCAATCCGCAGGCCTTCCTGTTCGATGAGCCGCTCTCCAACCTCGATGCGGCCCTGCGCGTCCATATGCGCAAGGAAATCCGCGCCCTTCACGACCGCCTGCATGCAACTTCAGTCTACGTCACCCACGACCAGATCGAGGCAATGACCATGGCTGATCATGTCGTCGTCATGCGTGACGGCGTCATCGAACAGCAGGGCACGCCGCTGGAACTTTACGACCGCCCGGTCAATCGTTTCGTTGCGGGTTTCATCGGCTCACCGGCCATGAATTTCATTCCGGCGACAGTCAGTCCGGACGGCGCTTCGCTTCTACTGCAGTTCGGCGAAGGTGAGCCGCAGCAATCCATAAGGGCGCCAGCCACCCTGCCGCCCGGCAAACATGTGATCGTCGGCATCCGGCCGGAACATATCCGGCCGGCAGCGGCAGAGGGGGCGGCATTGGCATTGCCGGTTTCAGCCGTGGAAACAACCGGTTCGGCCACCTTCCTCACAACAGGAACATCCACCGAACTGGTCATCGCGGTACAGGGACGCAGCGCAGTCAAGGCTGGCGAGATCATTGGCCTCGATATCAACCCGGCCGATATGCACCTCTTCGACGAGGCAACGGGCATTGGCCTTGCGAGACAATAATCCATATCCGTAGAAGGGCTATGCTCGCGGGCCGCATGACGGCCCGCTGTCCTTGCCGGGGGCGCCAAACCTGTTCTTACCCGGTCCTGCTCTTGCTGTGAGTGGTTTCAGCGCGATTTGAAGATATCGAACAAGCTACGGCGCGCTGTCGCGGAGGTGGCGGTAGCCCGACCAGCCTCGCGGGAGGCGATTGCCGGCGCAGCGGGCCCTTCTATATCCACCCAGCGACCGGCATGATCGGTGGATTGGCGTTTCAGATAGGTATAGGCCGTTTCGTCCCAGCGCAAAACCTTCGCCTTCATATTGTCGAGAATGAAATCTCCCCGATCGGTTCTGACTGTCAGGATGGCGTGGCCCTCTCCCCGTTCGTCCCGCACCACTGTTATCAGGAGATTTGAAACAGCAAAACCGGACTGCATCAGGCGCCTGCGCTTCTCCAGCGCAAGGTCTTCGCAGTCGCCCGCACCCTTGTAGGGATATTCCCAATAATCCTCATAACCCCAAACCTCCATGTCGGTGCGCTGGTCGATCTCGACGTTAACGGCATTGTTCACCGAAACAATCGTTGCCCAGGCATCGGGGGTGAGGGTGAGGGGCGGCGTGGCCGTCACCGGCTGACATTCAACCGAATGCCGCTGGCAGAAGTCATAGTGGCCGACAGGCTGCGACGTGATCTTGCCAGTCTGCATGAAAGGAGACGCCTGAACCGGCGCAGCCAGGCAGGTCGCAATCAGAATGCAACAGGCTTGCAGCAATTTGATGGGAAGGGTCATGGTCGTCTCCTGACGACAGACCTATCGGCGGCGATTTGCGTTCACATGAAACAAAAAGCTCGATTTTTAACGAACCGGGAATTTCGGTCTCGATCGTGCTGGAGACGAGCGCGCAAATGACATCGATCAGAACGCGCATCAAACGGCCCCCAACGGTAAAGTGAGCGATGCGAACTTGTCAGCTATGGCCAGCCTGCCTATGAAGGAGCCCTCGCCGCGATAACAATCCACGTTACAGAGAACGCTGCATGAGCCTGTTTGCGAAGACTTCCCGCGCAGCCGCCGTCATCCTGGCGCTGGCCTCCCTTCCTTCCTATGCGCTGGCGCAGCAGGTGACCGTCGTTCCCCCCGGGAACAGCTCCGCCGAGCAGCCGGAAATCCCCAGAGCCTCGGCGATCCGCACCAGGGCCTCGTACACGACCTACGACGAAAAGTTTCGGAAGACGGTCGATCTTTTAAACAGCGAGCCCGCCCTTCTCGGCAAGATCAAGAAGGCCGCAGCGGCCTACGGGATTGACCCCATCCATATCGTCGGCGCCATCGTCGGGGAACATACGTTCAACGTCTCGGCCGTGGATCGCCTGCAGACCTACTACATCAAGGCCATTTCCTACGCCGAACTCGATATAAAGTTCAGCTATGACGGTGTTTCCCTGAAGACATTTCTGCAGCGGCCGGAATTCCGGCCCTGTGAAACGCTTGCCACCACGTCGGAACAATGGAGTTGCCGTGATACCGTCTGGGACGAGAGTTTCCGCGGCAAGGTGGTGGATGGTGTGAGCTATGAGGCCATCTCCTTCCAGCGCGCTTTCTTCCAGCCCTTTTATGCCGGGCAGACCTTCGGCCTTGGCCAGATCAGCCCGTTGACGGCCCTGCAGGTGACCGATCTCGTCAACAGGACGAGCGGCCTGCCGAAACTGTCGGCGGACAGGCCGAAAGATATCTACCGTGACGTTATGGATCCCGACCGCAGCATCATCTACATCGCCGCCATCCTCAGGGATTCCATCGATGCCTACAGGGAAAAAGGCTTCGACATTTCCGGCAATCCCGGCATCACTGCCACGCTTTACAATGTCGGCCAGCCAAGGCGTCGCGCCGAACGTCTGCGGGCTGCCGTGGATGCAGGGGCAAAAAAACTGCTGCCGGTCGAAAACTATTATGGATGGCTGATCAACGAGCGCCTCGACGTCCTGAAAAGCATTCTCGACGGCAAGGCCATCGACCAGCGGACGACCTCTGATATCGGCGGGAAAAAGCAATAACGGCTTTTTATCGTCAAACAATCAGGCAACCGCCCAGATTGCGCATCGCGCGTATTTCTCGGGAAATAACCGCTTATTTGCGCGCAAAGATTGCTCAAACGCATCGTCATGGCATCAAAAAACCGAAAATCGCTTTTCCAGCGGCCGAAAATTTGTTAGGTCGACCGGCACAAGAATTTACTGATAGTGGGATAAATCAACCCGATGCCTGACGAAGGCGACAGTACAGACGGTAGTCGACACCGAACGAGGCTGGCTCGCGTAACGCGAAGCCAGCCTCGGATCTTCTTGTTTTCATCAACGCGACGACTTCCAGCCTCGGATGTGCAATCCGGGGCTTTGCGCGTTTGCACCCATTCCCATAAAGGCTCCTGAACATGGAATTCCTCGCAGATCCGAACATCTGGATCGGCCTCGTCACCCTTATCGTTCTCGAAGTCGTCCTCGGCATCGACAATCTCGTTTTCATCGCGATCCTTGCCGACAAGCTGCCGCCGCACCAGCGCCACAGGGCCCGGATCGTCGGCCTGTCGCTGGCGCTCATCATGCGCCTCCTGCTGCTGTTTTCCATCTCCTGGATCGTCACGCTGACACGGCCGCTTTTCACCGTCGCCGATTTTTCCTTCTCGGGGCGCGATCTCATCCTCATTCTCGGCGGCGCCTTCCTGCTCGCCAAGGGAACCATGGAGCTGCACGAACGGCTGGAAGGTGATCAGAAGCCGAAACAGGGCAAGGTAGTGCATGCGGTCTTCTGGCAGGTCATCGTGCAGATCGTCGTGCTCGATGCCGTGTTCTCGCTTGACAGCGTCATCACCGCTGTCGGCATGGTCAATAATCTCTGGGTGATGATTACCGCTGTCTGCGTGGCCATGGCCGTGATGATGGCAGCATCCAGGCCGCTGATGGCTTTC
The DNA here is from genome assembly GCF_036888815.1 of Agrobacterium sp. CCNWLW155. Lineage (NCBI taxonomy): Bacteria > Pseudomonadati > Pseudomonadota > Alphaproteobacteria > Hyphomicrobiales > Rhizobiaceae > Agrobacterium > Agrobacterium sp. CCNWLW155. The sequence continues at coordinate 10,414 of NZ_JBAKFW010000011.1, read as the reverse complement.
GTGTCGAAACATCCGACCGTGGTCATTCTCTGCCTCGGTTTTCTCCTGATGATCGGCTTCAGCCTGATTGTCGAGGGTTTCGGCTTCCATCTGCCCAAGGGTTATCTTTACGCCGCCATCGGCTTTTCCGTGCTTATCGAGGCGGCGAACCAGCTTGGCAGGCGCAACCGTGAAAAGCGCATCACCGCCGGCGATATGCGTGAGCGCACCTCCGACGCCATTCTGCGGCTTCTGGGCGGCCGGGTTGGCGAACAACCATCCCTCGGTGAGACTGCCGACGTCATCGCCGCGCAGGCAGCGCAAAGCGATCTGTTCAAATCCGAGGAAAAGGACATGATCCGCGGGGTGCTCACGCTGGCCGAGCGTCCCGTCGTCTCAATCATGACGCCACGAACGGAGATCGACTGGCTCGATGTCGACGCCGACCACGACACGCTGAGACACCGCCTGCTGGAACTCGACCATTCCCGATTGATGCTGGCGCAGGGCAAGCTGGATTCATTCCTCGGCGTCGCCGCGACAAGGGATCTGCTGCGTGATCTTCTGCACGACGGAAAACTGAACCTTGAGCGCTCGCTGCGTGAGCCCCTCGTGGTGCATGAAAGCGCCACGGCGCTGCAGGTCATGGAACAGCTGCGAAAATCGCCCCTGCAGATGGCCGTCATCATCGATGAATATGGCACGTTGCAGGGCATAGCAACGCCGACGGATATTCTCGAGGCGATTGCGGGCGAGTTTCCGGATGAGGGCGAGGAAGCGCAGATTTCCGAACGGGCGGAGGATGGTTCCTGGCTGCTGGATGGCGCTGTGGACGTCAGAAGGGTATCCTATCTCCTGGATATCAATCTGGTGGACGAGGCCGACCGCTACTCCACAATCGCGGGCTACATCCTCTGGCGTCTCAATCGCCTTCCCGAAGTCGGCGAACATATTGCGGGCGACGGGTTCGAGTTCGAGATCGTCTCGTGCTCCGACAGAAACATCGAAAAGATCCGGGCGTGGAACACCACCCTCTCCGATGGATGATCCGGGCGCGGGAGGCGGCCGGCAGGAGCGCCTCCCGTCCAAATGTTTCGAATGGAATAGGCGACGCCATATAGCCTGTGATATCAGACCATGGTTCGCAACGGGGGAGTTGAATGGCGAGAGGGTTCGTGACAGCCGAAGAGGTGGCGAAAAAGGCCGGGGTCTCGCGTTCCGCCGTCTCGCGCACCTTCACACCCGGCGGCAGCGTATCGAAGGCCGTGCGGCGCAAGGTGCTCAAAGCCGCACAGGAACTCGGCTACCGCGTCAACCGTCTGGCGCAGGGTCTCAACAATGACCGCTCCAATCTCATCGGTGTCGTCGGCGCCAATCTCAGTTCTCCCTTCATTTCAAAGCAGCTCGATCTGCTCAGCATCGGGCTTCTGCGCCGTGGGCTGCAATGCCTGTTGCTGAATGCGGCGGATGCCCGCAAGGACATTGCGCCGCTGATCGAGCGTCTCTTCGAGTTTCGCGCCCAGGCCATCGTCGTTCTCTCCGGTGAACCGCCGGCGTCGATTGTCGATGAATGCATCGCCAACGGCGTGCGCCTCATCCTCATCAATCAGCGTCTTGATCGCACCGACACGAACATGGTGCTGAGCGACGATTCCCGCGGCGCCGATCTTGCCGCCATGCGGCTTGTCGAAGCGAAATGCAAAAAGGTCGCGGTCATTTCCAGCGGCAGCCAGACGCCGGCACAGTTGCGCCGTGCCGGCGCCTTCACCCAGCGCATGAGCATCGAAGGCGTCGAGGTCGTGCCATGGTCCGGCGGGCCGACGAGCTATGACAGCGGTTATCAGGCCGGCCGCGAGTTGCTCACGGACAAGACAATAGACGGCGCCTTCTGCGTGACCGATCTGCTGGCACTTGGTTTCATGGATGCCGCCCGGCTGGAAATGGGCCGCCGGGTGCCGGAAGATATCTCGATTGTCGGTTTCGACGACATTCCGCAGGCCGGCTGGAAAAGCTACCAGCTGACAACCATTGCCCAGTCCTTCGACGCGCTGACCGAGAAGGTCTTGACCGCGCTCGATAGCGATGAGCCGGAAACCCGGCTTCAGGTCGTGCCCGTTTCCATGGTCGAGCGCATCACCGCGCGCTAGACCAAATCTCCTTCCGGGCAAAACTCTTCAGTTCAAACCGCAACGCGTTCATGGTGCGGCGCAAGCCGAAGCTCCAGATCGCGCGGGCTGCCTTCGGCACGCTCAAGAAACAGGCCGAGTGCTCCGAAGAAGATTTCGAGAAAGCTCTCCACCGAGCCATCGTGATGATCCGGCTTACGACCAAAGCGTTCCGCCAGCGTTCGATAAAGGGAAAGCCGTTGCGGCGCGATATGCGGCAGCGAAAGACCTGCGCCCTGGCGTAGGCAATACCAATCGGCAATCAGCTCGAACATCGGCAGGTCTGAGGACAGGATAGCATCATCAGGCGAGGATCGGTCTTCGCCTTCAAGTAGGTCGAGAACGTCCCGAACGCTTTTGTCGGCGATTGCCCTGACGACAGCGGCCGGCCATTCCTTGGCGAAATAGCGATGCCTGATCAGCGCCCTGTTGTGACCCAGCAGAAAATCACCGTAATTGCCCGCCGCGAAAGCCCGGTCGTCTTCCTCACCCGCCAGTGCTGTTTCCTGCGCGTAACCGCTGCAAATGCGGCCATTGACCGGCAGGGCAGCCATCTCCACCGTCTCGACAAGGATTTCCTGCCGCGACGGGTGGACGACCTTGAAGGCGGGCGGAAAGGCGACGAGCGACGGCACGGCGATATTGGTGAGCGAGTTTTCGCCTTCCCCGCGACGGGTCACGCCTTCCACGTGCAGGTGCCCGCTGAAATGGACGGCAAGCCCGGCCTGCCGCAGCGCATCCTCCACCGCCCTGCGCGGCGTGCGGCGCACGACATTGGTTTTTCCGAACAGGGCGCTTTCCGCACCGCTTGCGCCATCGAAAGGATCGAGCGCCGGATAGTGGGAAAAGCCAAGCAATGTCTTGCCGAGCGCCTGCGCCCTGCGGCGCACATCGGCGATCCAGTCAATGATGAAAGGCTTGCAGCGCAAAAGCGCGTTCCAGCCGCCGGAGGTGCTGTCCGTAAAAGCCGCGTCCTCACCCCTTTCAAACTCACCATCGAGTGGTTCGAAAATATTGGCGTCGATCATCAGGAGCCACAGGCCCGGCTCGGGCTCGACCAGATAGGAAGCATCCATCAGGCGATAGACATTGCGACCATCGGGTGAGCGCACCTCGTACATCCGGTCTTCCGCCGCATCGGAAAGACCGAAGGGGGTTTCCCAATGCAGATAATCCGGCTGACGGAAATAACCGAAGGCCGCCATCGGGCCAAGACCCGCCGGATAACCCTCGCAATACATGCGATCGCTGATAATGACGCGCTCGCCGGCCCGCCGTACATCGCTTGAAACGGAAAGGCACCTGCCATTCTCCGTCAGAAATTCCTTGGTGTGGTGCCGGCCAAGCGGGCCGAAAATATCGTGATTTCCGGGCAGTGCGTAAAAGGCAGTGCCGTGGGCATGGCTGTGGCGCTGCAGAATGCCCTTCAGCGTCTCCGTCGTTTCCCGCTGGCCGTCATCGGTATAATCGCCAAGCAGCACCACATGGCGAATGCCGCGCTGGCGCACGTCTTCGAGCGCCGCATGCAGCGCATCGGTGCTTTCGTTGAAAACCCGGGTGGATTCGCGTGTATCGGACCAACTGCGCATGGTGATGCGCTGGCCATCAATCTCGATGCCGGGAAACCCGAAATCGGCTGCCGTGTCATGAAAATGCACGTCGGCGATGACGGCAACCGAGGGAAGCGTGCGTGTCAGCATGAGTGAGCAGTCTTTCTGCCCTCGACCATGTCGATCCATTCGGAAGCACGGCGAGCGGCGGCATAAAGCATCGGTTTCGGTGTCTCGAACCATTCATCCGGCCGCAATTCCCGTCTCGTGCGGATCACGGCCAGTGCATCGTCGAGGGTGGGATAGAGATCCGGCCGCTGCTTGTGCAGGAAAAGCGCCACCAGCGAAACGGAGCGGCTGCGGCCGCCGCGGCAATTGACGAGCACATTGCCGCCATCGGCAAAGGGATAGGTTTCCCGCTTCGGCATGGTCTGGCGAAGCGCGCCGTCGAGAATGTAATAGGCGCCCAGCATCATGGTGTCGGGGCTACCCTCGCCATCAATAAGGCCGAGCTTGTAATAACGAATGTCGCCATAACCTACCGCGCGCCTGTCGCCCTCTTCTGCCGTGGCCTGCACGAGATTGATATCCAGATTGACGGCGCAATTGACGACGATGGTGATGCCATGCCGGCGCAGGAGCCCGAGATCACCCGCACCATCGCTGCCGCCAATGTAAAGCGCAGCATTGTGCGGGCCCAGCCCTTCCGCAATCAGGCTGATTGCTGGCCGGGCATAAACGGGTCCATCCATTTCATTCCTCCACATGCACGGAGCCCCCTTTAAAGGGTCTCCGTCATAAATCATCCCGCCGCAGCTACCGCGCGGCAAGGACTATGTTCGACGCCTGGCTGACGCCTTTGGCAACACCGGCGGCTGCGGCCAGCACCGGCCCGCCATCCCGCAAGCTGCCGATTTCCAGAAATGGGCACACGTCGCCGCCAGCTTCGCTGACGAGTAGCAGGCCCGCAAGACAATCCCATGAATTCATATGCAATTCGAGATAGCCGTCGGAACGGCCATCGGCCACATAGGCGAGCGCCAGAGCACCGGAGCCGGCGCGGCGGACATTCGCGCCCATATCGAGCAGCTTCGTGACCACATCGAGATAGGTGGCGTTCGCGACCCGGGTGGACCAGCCCATCTCGATCGAAGCCGCATCGAAACGCTCCGTTTCCGCCGTCCGGATCGGCTCCCCGTTACGTGTCGCACCTTCGCCGCGGCGGGCGAGATAAAGCTCGCCGAGGGCGGGGTTATAGATCGCTCCGATTTCTGTCCGTCCGTTTTCGACATATGCGATAGAGATGCAGAAATGCGGAATGCCACGGGCAAAATTGGCGGTGCCGTCAATAGGATCCACCACCCAGACGCGCTCTCCGATCTCGCCGCCGCCTTCTTCGCCGAAAAAACTGTCATCCGGGAAAGCAGCCGAGATCGCGCCGCGAATATGCGCTTCGGAAGCCGCATCCGTCACCGTCAGAAAATCCTGCGGCCCCTTCATCGAAAAACTGCGCGTGGCCTCGCCCTCAAAACCTTTCAGCACCAGCTCCCCGGCGGACAGGATAACGCTGCGGCACAGTTCGGCTCGCGCCGCCAAGGTGTCGGGATAGTGGATTAAATCCATGTGCAAGAACCATTCCTCGAATTTTGAACACGCGTTCATAATGCACGCGCGCTCAAGCTTTTCAAGAGAATCTAAAAGGGAACTCATGAATATCGAGGGAGAGAAGCCTCATTCTACCAGATCAATAGATTTTCCACGGCGCATGGCAAGAAGCGAAGGGTTTTCTCACCCATCGGACATACCAATCCAGGAAACGCTTAATAACGAAAATAATGAAATGTTGCGAAATGCAGCGCCTGCATCTTGCGGTTGATACAGTTTTATGTCGGTTAACCCTGTGCATTTCCAACGATGTAACGGGAATTAAGTTACAAATGCCGCTCTGTACTTGAAGAGCCATAAATGAAATTACTGACCGCCACACAAAAATTGCAGGACTTCGTGTCCGTTCGGTCCGACAATCCTGATCTGCTGAAAGCGCAGTACCGTGCTTTCACCCGACAGATGCCGATGATGTATTTCATTCTGCTCTCAAGTACATGGGCGCTTGCCGTAACGCATATGCAGGTGGCGCCGCTCTGGCTCACCATTGGAATTCCCGGTCTCTTCACCCTCGGCTGCACGCTGAGAGTCACCTTCTGGTGGAGGACGCGTGGTATAGATCCCGCACCCAAGGTGGCACATGCAGCCCTTCAGCGTACCAATCGTCTGGCTGCCGGCATCGCCATGGCATTCACGCTCTGGTCTTTTTTGCTGGTGCCCTATGGGGATGCCTATACGCGATCCCACGTCGCCTTCTATATGGCGATTACCGTCATTTCCTGCATTTTCTGTCTGATGTATGTTCGCTCGGCCGCTTTCATGGTGACGGTCATCGTCAATGGCGCCTTCATCGCCTTCTTTCTGGCGTCGCGGCAACCGACATTTGTCGCCATCGCCATCAACGTGCTGCTGGTCTGCACCGGCATGATGTCCATCCTGCTGACCAACTACCGCAATTTTGAGCGCATGGTCATTTCACAGCAGCGCACGGAAGCGCTCAGCAATGAAAACCTGCTGCTTGCCAATATTGACAGCCTGACGGAACTGCCCAACCGCCGCGCCTTCTTCGCCCACCTTGAAGCCGAGCTCGAAAAGGCGAGGACCAACGGAACCCGGCTGGCGCTGGGCGTCATCGATCTGGACGGGTTCAAGCCGGTCAACGACCTTTATGGACACTCCGTGGGAGACAGGCTGTTGATCAATGTCAGCAAGCGCCTCACCGCCAATCTGAAGGCCAGCAAGGCGTTTCGACTGGGCGGCGACGAATTTGCCATTGTCGCGCCTATCATACCTGATGATGCGCAACTCGTGGCAAATGCCAATGCGATCTCCGAGCAGCTGAGGGCGCCTTACCATATGCCTGAGGGAACGGTGCATGTTTCCGCATCCATGGGAATAGCGGTCTTTCCACACCTCGCCTCCACGCTCGAGCAGCTTTTCGACAGGGCTGACTATGCCCTCTACCATGCCAAGAAAACCCGGCGTGGCGATGCCGTTCTGTTCGATGCGGAGCACGAAAAGCAGATCAATATTGAAGCCCGCGTCGAGCACCTGCTCAAACAGCGGGATATGGAAAACGAGCTTTCGGTCGTGTTCCAGCCGATCGTCGATATACGCGACGGAAGGACGGCAGGGTTTGAAGCGCTGGCGCGCTGGCACAGCCCGGTTCTCGGGCATGTGCCGCCTTGCCAGTTCTTCCCCATCGCGGAACGGGCCGGCATCGTCGGTTCGCTGACGCGGCCGCTTCTCAAAATGGCGCTCGCCTCCGCCGCCACATGGGAACCCTCCCTGCGCCTGTCGTTCAACCTTTCGGCCCAGGACCTCAATTCCCATGAGGGCGTGCTTTCCCTGCTCGGCATCATCGAAAACAGCAGCTTCGATGCACGACGGCTGGACCTTGAAATTACCGAGACGGCTTTTGCCCATGATTTCGAACAGGTGAGGCAATCGGTCGAAATGCTGCGCCGCCTCGGCTGCGGCATATCGCTGGACGATTTCGGCACCGGCTATTCCAGCCTGACGCGACTGCATGCATTGCCGCTGACCAAGATCAAGATCGACCGCAGCTTCGTCACGGACCTGCACGAAAAACCGGCCAGCTACAAAATCGTGAAATCCCTCCTCACCCTCAGTCGCGACATGGGACTGGAATGCGTGGTGGAAGGGGTGGAAACACCAGCCGAGCTAACCGCACTCGAAGGCCTCGGCGCCACGCTGGTGCAGGGCTACATCTATGCGCCGCCGCTTCGGGAAGAGGATGTCGGTGCGTTTCTTTCGGGCCAGGCGAGTCCCAAACATCGCACCAAATCCATAGCTCTCAAAAATCCAAACAAGGCTTGGTGGTAAGCTCCGATGCGCTCCCAAGTAAAACTTCCCCAGCGCCGGAATAGACATCACCGATGAGCCAACCTGGGTCAGGGATACATCAAGCGCCAAAGAGATGATACGTGCCTCATCAAGGACATGCAGCCGTATTGCAGCGTCCCGGTGGCGGCCCATGTGTCTCGGCATTGTGGTTCGCCGCTGTAGTTGTCGGGGGGAGGCTCATGCCATTTCCCTCCCGGTCCACGTTGCTGCGATTTTAGAAGGCCTCAGGCAGACCCAGCCGCATCAATAACATTCGAAGCCTTCGGAAGCTCGCAACTCAGAGATCTGGGTGTTCTATCCGCTCCCAAGCCGCACCATCGAAGCGGAAAACATCTTTCGATGCGACGACCCAAAGCACGTTTTCGATCACCTGCGCAAAAAACGGACCATTGTCGATAGATTCGTTATCATCACGATTGCTCAAGCGCGGAAGAGGAGGATCAAATCTGCCAAAACGTCCTGTCTTGGGATCATACTCATAAAGACCGCCGGGACGAACGCTCGCCGCCATGACGAGTTTTTCCCGATACGGAGTGATCATGTGAAAGAGATTATGCTGCTGCCGTAATGCGACAGGCGAAAATCCCCGTGTGTGACTTCCGTGTATGAGAACACCTTCTCTCCCACATACCCAGACACTGTCAGGATTCTCGATGTAAATTCCGGTCAAAGCGGCCACCGGAATTGGAATTTTCAGTTCGTGCAACTCATGACCATCCCAGAAACAAAGGACCGGTTTGGTACCAGGCCCCTCCTCCCCGCAAAGATAGATGGCTTCTTCCGACAAACCGTTTATGTCAAAGAACAGTATATCGCGGGAGGCTGGATTGAGGGCCGACCGAGTGACCCATTCCTGCCATTCCGGAGAAAGAAATTCCGGCTCTTTTTCAGGCTTTGCTTCCTCCTGCGCATTTGGGTTCAGCAACAATTTATCGGTCAGGAGACGCCAATCATTGTTCCCCTTGCGAACATAGATTTGCCCCCCCTCTCCGCAGGCATATAGGTGTTGCCCGATCTCGCGGATGCGAGTGAGACGCCCGTAGCCTTTCGAATCGTCACTCCAACTACCGGCTCCCTGAATTTTCTCTTGAAAATTCTCCTTCCAGTAGGTGTGATAAACGTCACCCTCCGACGACAGCAAAACGAAATAACCATCTGGCGTAGCGTGCTCAGCGCTATGATACACAGTCATGCTTTGAATATGGAAACCGAAGTCGGAATACGTCCAGTCCTGCGGCGGCACGTCGTCACGATCATACCGATAAAATCGGCCATCAGGATCGAAAGGTTCAGCATTGTCTCTCGTTGCGACAACGGCGAGCGTTTTGCCCGACCTCGCATATGCTCTCGTGAAATCGATAGGCAGCTTGGTTTTCATGGTTTTCTGGTCGCTCCTTCAACAGCTCCAGACTTCAAAGCCGATATGGTTTCTTCAGGAAGGGGAGGATATTGTTTAGCTCGTAAAAGCTGGAACGGATTTTTTCCAGCATATTGGGTCGTCAGGGCTGCCATAATCTCTTTTGCACAATCGGGCCTCACGCTTATCATAGCCTGGGCTGACGCCTGAACTACTTTATGTAAGGGTGCCGTAAAAGGTGGCGTTGAATTTCTACCCGCATTTTCGATCGCCTTGTCCGCCAGATGACCACCCCAGTGCTCGGTTTGCTCTACCCGGGCATTCCCAATAACACATATAGCCATACCATCATTAAGGCTGGGCATATTCGGAATGCGCTTATCGGCATCCTCTCTCGCGCCATAACGAAGCGTCCAGTCCGGAACTATATGGTGAGCCTGCATGCCGTACTGACCGCAGACGCTCTTCATCTTGGCGTAACGGTCGACCTGACACTTCTTGCGGTATTCGTCCCGATCGGAGACACGTACGGTTTCGCTCTGGGGTAATGCCTGTGGCCGGCTTTCTGGTTCCTCACGCACTCGCTGCCGATGTCGACGGAGCTCCTCCATCGCCCAATCCCGCATCTCCCAGCTGTCATGTCCGGCGTCGACACCCTCGTCGAACATTTCTTTGATCCGCCGCTCCTGATCGTCCCGTGGGACGACGTCAGACAGATTTGCACCATTATCGGGGATAAGGACGCTTGATAATATCCCGATGACATTTAGGCGGCGGGCCCAAATGCCCACCCTCGCGAGACGGCCAACTTTTGCAAGATCGCTCACAACCCTGTGAGGCGGGGTACGATACCACTGAGGCGCTCGGGCGGGTCCCGGGGTTATCACCCTTCCCGGACCACGAGGAACAGTCTGGGGGACAGTCGGCCTTGTCGCCGGCATTCCTCCGCGAAGTGCTTGCGCAGAGTTTTGAGCTGCCCCAGTCGTCGCTGCGGCAGCCGATCCCGCATAAGCGTATTTCTCACCCGCTTTAAACGGCTCGGGCGACGCATCGCTCATAACCCGGCCTTCGTCCGACCCGTCCTGCCATCTAAGCGACCCCCGCACCGGATCATCATCCTTGGGAGGATCATAGGTCTGCGTGCTGCGGACGAAGATCGCCTCACCCTGGGTATTCCTGCTGTTCATATAAAAACGATCGAGGTGGCGAATGACATGCGAGCCTTCAGCAAGCACCTGATCAGCGTGCCCGATGGGTTCGCAGATGCTTTCCACCGTGCCGGATTTTACCCCCTTACGGTTACCGGGCGCGTCGCCGTGCACATGTGTCGTACACGAACGCATCACCATTGCCTTTTTGCCGGTGAACCGAACAGACGGCGTATAGTTTTT